>NZ_WKFH01000003.1:1830000-3030000 GCF_014884385.1 Phycobacter azelaicus
GCCGCTATATCAACCAAGTCATCCAACAGAACAAAGGGTTCGATTTGACCTTTGAGGGCTTCTGCGGAAGCGTTCAAACGTCCAATCGGACTTGCTGACACTTTCGATGAAAGTGCAGCTGCTGACATTTTCCCTGAAAATGCAGCGAATTGACATCGTTTAGAGAGAAATATCAACAACACTGTTGGTCGTCCCGAGTGTGGGACAGACCTCAGATAGGTGACGCAGAGCTTGCTTTGCCGACAGCAACCGGATCCGTCATGTTTCCTCAGACGCCCGGATGTTTGCCTGCCTGAAACGACAGTAGTTGTCCAAGTCAAGTACACTAACCCGCATGATCTACCCGATCATGCATTGTGCTTTCTTAAGGTTCAGGACCGACATCCTGAACGCTCCGCCAGCTCTTAGGGCCTCAGGTCCTCAAGTAGCGAAGCGGTAGGACATTAAGAAAGCGCGGGAAAGTATGCTTTTTGGTTCAGAAACAGAAGATGTGGTTGATAACCAGCTTCCGCATCACGACGAAATGCCTTCGGGCATGGCTGTCTCTTTCTGGATCAGATCAAGCGCGAGAAGGGCGTTTGGTGAATGCCTTGGCAGTAAGAGGCGATGAAGGACGTGATACTCTGCGATAAGCTGTGTGGAGCCGAGAATAGGCTTTGATACACGGATTTCCGAATGGGGGAACCCACCTGACAGTTCGATATTGTTACTTCGGTACTCAATATCTTGCTGAACCAGGTACTTAAGACCTGAATACATAGGGTTTTAAGAGCAAACCCGGGGAACTGAAACATCTAAGTACCCGGAGGAAAGGACATCAATTGATACTCCCCTAGTAGCGGCGAGCGAACGGGGACCAGCCGAGCCGGATGAGTGACTAGAACACGTTGGGAAGCGTGGCCATAGCGGGTGACAGCCCCGTATAGGAAGCTTTGACGGACGTATTAAGTAGGGCGGGACACGTGAAATCCTGTCTGAAGATCGGAGGACCACCTTCGAAGGCTAAGTACTCCTTACTGACCGATAGCGAACCAGTACCGTGAGGGAAAGGTGAAAAGCACCCCGACGAGGGGAGTGAAACAGTACCTGAAACCGAACGCCTACAATCAGTTGGAGGCCCCTTGAGGGCTGACAGCGTACCTTTTGTATAATGGGTCATCGACTTGGTCTCACGAGCAAGCTTAAGCCGTTAGGTGTAGGCGCAGCGAAAGCGAGTCTTAATAGGGCGCATGAGTTCGTGGGATCAGACCCGAAACCGAGTGATCTAGGCATGACCAGGCTGAAGGTAAGGTAACACTTACTGGAGGGCCGAACCCACACCTGTTGAAAAAGGTCGGGATGAGTTGTGCCTAGGGGTGAAAGGCCAATCAAACTCGGAGATAGCTGGTTCTCTGCGAAATCTATTTAGGTAGAGCGTCATCCGAATACCCCGGGGGGTAGAGCACTGGATGGGTAATGGGGCCCCACAGGCTTACTGATCCTAACCAAACTCCGAATACCCGGGAGTACTAGATGGCAGACACACTGCGGATGCTAACGTCCGTAGTGGAGAGGGAAACAACCCTGACCTCCGGCTAAGGCCCCTAATTCATGGCTAAGTGGGAAAGCAGGTGGGACGACCAAAACAACCAGGAGGTTGGCTTAGAAGCAGCCATCCTTTAAAGATAGCGTAACAGCTCACTGGTCTAAATAAGTTGTCCTGCGGCGAAGATGTAACGGGGCTCAAGCCATGAGCCGAAGCCGAGGATGCACTTTGTGCATGGTAGCAGAGCGTAGTGTGACATAGTCTCATGTCTCCTTACTTCCTTCGGGAAGATTGGAGACAAGAGGCTTTCGATGAAGCGGGCGCGTGAGCGATCCCGTGGAGAGATCACTAGCGAGAATGATGACATGAGTAGCGACAAAGAGTGTGAGAGACACTCTCGCCGAAAGTCCAAGGGTTCCTGCTTAAAGCTAATCTGAGCAGGGTAAGCCGGCCCCTAAGCCGAGGCCGAAAGGCGTAGGCGATGGGAACCAGGTTAATATTCCTGGGCCAGGAGGATGTGACGGATTGCGACTGTAGTTCAGCCTTATCGGATTGGTTGGGCTGCTGAGCAGTCCCTGGAAATAGCCCTCCATCAGACCGTACCCTAAACCGACACAGGTGGACTGGTAGAGAATACCAAGGCGCTTGAGAGAACGATGTTGAAGGAACTCGGCAAAATACCTCCGTAAGTTCGCGAGAAGGAGGCCCGGGTTCAAGGCAACTTGGATCCGGGGGCACAAACCAGGGGGTGGCGACTGTTTATTAAAAACACAGGGCTCTGCGAAGTCGCAAGACGACGTATAGGGTCTGACGCCTGCCCGGTGCCTGAAGGTTAAAAGGAGGGGTGAGAGCTCCGAATTGAAGCCCAGGTAAACGGCGGCCGTAACTATAACGGTCCTAAGGTAGCGAAATTCCTTGTCGGGTAAGTTCCGACCTGCACGAATGGCGTAACGACTTCCCCGCTGTCTCCAACATCGACTCAGCGAAATTGAATTGCCTGTCAAGATGCAGGCTTCCCGCGGTTAGACGGAAAGACCCCGTGCACCTTTACTACAGCTTCGCACTGGCATCAGGATTGTGATGTGCAGGATAGGTGGTAGGCATCGAAACCGGAACGCCAGTTCCGGTGGAGCCTCCCTTGAGATACCACCCTTCGCACTCTTGATGTCTAACCGCGGTCCGTTATCCGGATCCGGGACCCTGCGTGGCGGGTAGTTTGACTGGGGCGGTCGCCTCCTAAAGCGTAACGGAGGCGCGCGAAGGTTGGCTCAGAGCGGTCGGAAATCGCTCGTTGAGTGCAATGGCAGAAGCCAGCCTGACTGCGAGACTGACAAGTCGAGCAGAGACGAAAGTCGGCCATAGTGATCCGGTGGTCCCGAGTGGAAGGGCCATCGCTCAACGGATAAAAGGTACGCCGGGGATAACAGGCTGATACTGCCCAAGAGTCCATATCGACGGCAGTGTTTGGCACCTCGATGTCGGCTCATCTCATCCTGGGGCTGGAGCAGGTCCCAAGGGTACGGCTGTTCGCCGTTTAAAGAGGTACGTGAGCTGGGTTTAGAACGTCGTGAGACAGTTCGGTCCCTATCTGCCGTGGGTGTAGGATACTTGAGAGGAGTTGCCCCTAGTACGAGAGGACCGGGGTGAACGATCCACTGGTGGACCTGTTATCGTGCCAACGGTAGTGCAGGGTAGCTATGATCGGACAGGATAACCGCTGAAGGCATCTAAGCGGGAAGCCCCCCTCAAAACAAGGTATCCCTGAGGGCCGTGGAAGACCACCACGTCAATAGGCCGGAGATGTAAGTGCAGCAATGCATTCAGTTGACCGGTACTAATCGCCCGATTGGCTTGATCTGATCCAGTAAAAGACAGCCAAAAACCAAAAACGCATACACAAACACTTGGACAACACGTTGATTGACCTTCCGCTTTTGGAAAACCGCCCCGTGACATAACGGGGGTGCGGCAACGGGCATTTGCTTTGCAAATACCCTGCCTGCCGCCAATACCAAAAGCCGAAGGCTTTTGGTATTTACTCGGTTTGGTGGTCATAGCACGAGCAAAACACCCGGTCCCATCCCGAACCCGGAAGTTAAGTGCCGTCGCGCCAATGGTACTTGGGCTTAAGCCCTGGGAGAGTAGGTCACCGCCAAACCTAGTAAATACCAAAACAAAAAACTCTCTAACCGAAAAAAAACGCACGCTACTTGATCCGAAAAAACATCGGTTCAACGACAAAACAAAGTCCTCAAGTAGCAAAGCGGTAGGACAGACAAACTGCCGCGGGATGGAGCAGCCAGGTAGCTCGTCAGGCTCATAACCTGAAGGTCGCAGGTTCAAATCCTGCTCCCGCAACCAAATATCCGAACAAAATAAGATACTTAACGCCACAACCGGGTGGCTTCCGGCGTTTGTAACATTTGAGCAGTGCTACAGCGGTGCTACGCCCCGCAGCAAACAACAGCATCATAAAGCAGGCGCCGAAAACACCAAAACCCGCTGCCAGCCCTCCCTCCGGCGAGGCCTCACTACAAGCACAACGCCTGTTCAACGTCAGTGCTGTCAGCACTGTCAGCCATCCCGATCAGAAACCAAAAAACGCCCGGCCTGGAAAAAGGTCGAGCGCTGGTGCAGTCGGTGCCACGAGGCTTCACGGATTTTGCAACTTGCAAGCATAGGCGATCTCAAGCACCATTCTTGCGCCGGAACAGGTCCAGCTGGAGCTCCAGAAGTCGGGATGGCATCGTTGAATGCGCCTCATAGTACCGCAGGTTCTTGGGGCCAATTCCGTGCTCGGCACTAAAGGAGCCGTCATAGTCATCTACCACATACCGAACGACATAATCGCGCAGTATGCGTTCAAAGCCAGGCGCTATGGGGCCATCGGTCTTCACTAGGTTGAAGTGCAGCCCTCCGTCTCCCAGATGGCCAAAGTCGCAGACTTCGATCATCGGGAAGTCCTTCGCCAACCGCTGGGTCATTTCCGTTCGGAAGGCGATGACCTTGTCCCGTGTGAAACCCAGATCAAAAGCGATCAGAGGTCCGGCCGATTTCACACCTTCCGACAACGCATGGCGCAGTGACCAGATCTCTTCGGGGCGCCCAAACAGTGCATCAGCAATCGGCGCCTCGGTCAGGTGCCAGGCTTCGGCCAGGACTGCCTCAAGAACTTCATCAAGCGGGGTGTCCCAAGGCGCCCTGGTTGGGCGCGACAGTTCAATGAGAAGCGCTGTTGCGGGAATTTCACCGCGCGGGAACGGGTTTTTCAAGGCGCTTGCATGGGCAAATGTATGTACCATCGCGGCGCGCGACATGAACTCGAACGCCGAAAGGAGCGGACCGACCCGGGTTTCAAGGTGGCGCAACAGGGTCAGCATCGCATCATCACTGGCAGGCACCACAATGGCGGTTGCCTGTTCAGTCACGACTGGCTCCAGGTTCAGGATTGCCTCGGTCACCGTGCCAAACCAGCCGGAGGTGCCGATATGTATCTGCTTCCAGTCTGGTCCGGTGTTGTCCTTGCGCACAGGCGAGCCCAGCTCGAGCACCTCTCCGCCCTCGAGCGCGACAGTCAGGCCAAGGACATTGCGCCGCACATCGCCGTAGCGCAGGAAGCGACCGCCCCCGGTATTGGTGGCAACCATACCACCAATCATCGGATCCGAGCCAAGGTCGATCGGGAAGCACAGCCCATGTTCGGCCAACCGGTCGTTGACCTCGGAAAGTCTGAAGCCGGCGCTGACCCGTAAGGATCGGTTTGCCAGATCTAGATCAAAGGTCTCCCGCAGGCGCGACAGGCTGAGAACCGCCGTGGTGCCACTGTCGTCGGGCACAGAGGCCCCAACCAGCCCGGTGTTGCCGGACTGGGGCACGTAGGGTAGGTTTTCTTGTGCGCAGTACCGCAGGCATTCGGCGACCTGGGCAGTTGTTTCCGGCAAGAACACCACTGGGCTTTTGCCTGCCTCACCGCGCACGCCTTGCAGGTACCCTGCCATGTCCCCGGGATCTGACAGGGTTTTGATTTCTGCAGTCAGGCTCATGCGGCGTTCGCGTTCAATTGCTCAAGGCTGGCCTCCAGAGAGGCGGCCTGCATCGCCTCGTAAAGGGCGAATTCATCGGCGACTGTTTTGCCCAAAGCGGCCTCGAGTACAGCTCTGCTGGAGGCTTCTTGCCGGTCGCTACGCGCGTCATCTCCAAGGTTGGATTGGAAGATGCCTGCCGCGCTCACCGGAAGGAAATCCTCATAGATGATGGGGCTGAGGGTCAAGGCGCCTGCGTCGAGCAGGGTTGCCACATCCATCCCCTGCGCTTCACCATCGCCGACGGCATACTTGAAATAGGCCAGTCCCTGATCATGCAGCTCGCGCCAGGTGTCGGGGAACGCAGCGAAGACCTCTTCCAGTTTTGCCACATACTCAGCCGCGTTGGAGCCATCTGCAGCGGGCAGTATCTCTGAGCGGACCTCAGCCAAAAGCCGGTCATAAAGTGCTCGCCCCGTTGGTGTCAGCGCCACGCCGCGCTGTTCAATCTCACCAAAGCGGGCAGTGTGATGCCCCTCTTGCCAGCCATCTGCACAGGGAAACCGTACCGCTTCGTTCAGTGCCTTGAAGGCCGTCTGGCGCAACAGGATCGGGCATGTACGGCGCGGGGGGCCTTCGACGATCGCCTTGGCGGGCAGACCCTTGGCCAACATTGCGGCCTGTGCGGCGTCGATGTCCAGCGTGCGCGGTGTCAGGTGATTGATGTGTGGCCCCTTGAAGGAGACCACATCGGCAATCAGCCGGTGCGCCTTGATCAGATCCTCAAAGGTGTCGCTGTCCACGCAGGCCTCCGGGTGCCAGCGGAAGGTTTCCAGCACCTCGGCTACAAAACGTTTGGCGTCTTCGTCTTCAAGCCCACCCTGTGCTTCGGCCTTTTCGGTGAGGGCGATTGTGCCTTCGGTGAAGATCTGTCGCCGCGCCAGTGTCTCGACCGCCTTTTCCCGCAGGGCTTCGTCTTCAATCAACTCCAGTCGCAAAAGCGAGGTGAACACCCGGAACGGATTTTCGGCCAGCGCATCGCGCCCCACGGGGCGGAAGGCGGTCGAATGCACCGGAACCGAAGCGACCGACAAGTCATAATAGCCGACCGGCTCCATCCCCATCACGGCAAAGACCCGGCCCATCATGGCCAGTTCCTGCGCGGTGCCCAGGCGGATCGCTCCATGGCGCTCGGCGCTGATGCGCGATGTGTCCTCGCCGGGGGTTAGCGCCAGTGCATTGTCCGGTTGCGCCAAAACATCCTTGTTCACACCTTCCACGATTTCGACCAAATCGCCGTATGCGGGCACTTCCTCTCGGTACATGGCCGACATGGCGGCAGAGAAATCAGCGCGGATCTTGCTGGGAGATACTTTCATGTGTCCGTGTCCTTTGGCGGTCAAAGCCGCCCGTTTGTGAAATGGGTCAATGCCGCGCCGACCTCGTAGTAAAGCCCTCTCAGCGCGGCGTGTTTTTCGGGCTGTGCGCCCGTGATTTCAAGGGGCAAATCGCCGTCTCCCAACGCCCAATCGGCTGCCGCTTTGCCAAACAATGTGCCGGGACCGATGCCGCGACCGCTGTAGCCGAAGATAGATATGCCATTATCACCGCGTCGCTGGATGCGGGGCAGATAGGTGCTCGTCATGGCAATGCGCCCGGTCCATTCGCATTCAAAGGGGATGCCCTTCACCTGCGGAAAGAGCCGTGTCAGTTTGCGTGCGGCCCAAGCGCGGTGCACTGTCGCGCCTGCGCCTTCCAGATTGCCAAGGCTCCCGAAGATCATGCGCCCTGCCTGATCTAGCCGGAAAGACGACATGATGAGGGCGGTGTCCCAGCATCCCTCTCCACCTTCCAGAATGCTCTGGCGCAGCTCGGTGGGCAGGGGGGCAGTGGCCAGTTGAAAGTAATGGGCAGGTACGATGGCGTTTGGCTCAGCCCCATCCTTGCCATAGGCATTGGTCGCCTGGATCAGCTTTGCTGCGCGGACCCCACCTTGGGCCGTGCGTATCCTCCAGTGCTGGCCATCTTCGCGGATGTCCAGTGCATTTGAGTCTTCGTAGATTTGTGCGCCAAGCCGTTCCGCGGCGCGCGCCAGACCCTGCACATAAGCCAGCGGCTGGATCGTTCCGGCGCGCCCATCCCACAGTGCGCCATGATAGGCATTGCTCCCGGTGCGCCGTGCCGTTTCAACCGCATCCAACAGTCTGACCGGCGCGCCCCGCGCCATCTGCTGCGCATAGCGCGCCTTAAGATCCTGCAAACCCGCGGCAGAATGTGCACAGTGTAGCGTGCCGTGACGGATCGCTTCGCAGCGGATCTGGTGCTGTTCGATCAGATCAAAGACGGTCGACGGCCCCTCGGCCAAAGCTGCATTCAATCGCGCGCCGGCCTCTTTGCCGAGCTTCTCTTCCACCTGTTCCGGCGGCGTCCAAAGCCCGGCGTTCACCAGTCCGACGTTGCGACCCGAGCCGCCAAAGCCTATGGTGCGAGCCTCAAGCAGTACAACCGACGCGCCCCGTGCAGCCAGATGATAGGCGGCAGAGACGCCGGTGAACCCGCCGCCGATCACGACCACATCCGCAGTGATCGCCTTGGCAAGAGGTGACCACCGAGGTCGGTCAGGGGCCGTGGTTGACCAAAGACTGTTGAGACGCGGCTCCATGGTCAAATCTCGAAGGAAATGCCCTGTGCCAGCGGTAGCTCGCGCGAGTAGTTCACCGTGCTTGTCTGCCGCCGCATGTAGGCACGCCAGGCGTCCGAACCGCTTTCGCGTCCGCCGCCGGTTTCCTTTTCACCGCCAAAGGCCCCGCCGATTTCAGCGCCGGACGGGCCGATGTTCACATTGGCAATCCCACAGTCAGAACCTTGTGCCGACAGGAAGTACTCGGTTTCGCGTACATCGTTAGAAAAGATGCAGGAGGACAGCCCCTGCGGCACTGCATTCTGCATCGCAATGGCCTCATCCAGATCGGTGTACTTCACCACGTAGAGGATCGGCGCGAAGGTTTCGGTGTGCATGATTGCCGATTGGGCGGGCATTTCGACAATGGCTGGGTGGACATAGGCTGCATCGGGGTGCTGATCAGCCAGAGCCTGCCCGCCGCCGTGGATGATACCGCCTTCGCCTCTCGCCTGTGTCAAAGCCTTGTCCATCGCCGTCATCGCGCCCTTGTCGATCAGGGGACCAACCAGTGTGTCGTCCTCCAGCGGGTTGCCAATCGACAGGCCCGCGTAGACCTTGGTCAGGCGGGGGATCAGTTGGTCATAGACATCTTCATGCACGATCAGGCGGCGTAGTGATGTGCAGCGCTGACCTGCGGTACCGACGGCGGAAAAGACGATCGCGCGCACCGCCATTTCGAGATCCGCAGAGGGCGCCACGATCATGGCGTTGTTGCCGCCAAGTTCGAGGATTGTCTTGCCGAGACGTTTGGACATGTCAGCGGCAACCGCCTTGCCCATCGGAACCGAGCCGGTGGCCGATATCAGCGCCACATCGCGCGAGGCTGTCAGCACCTCGCCCAGATCACGCTCACCGATCAGGGTCTGGATCAGCCCATCGGGAGCATCCGCGCCAAAGCGCGCCATCGCCCGCTCGCAGATCCTTTGAATGGCCAGCTGTGTGAGCGGCGTCTTTTCAGAAGGTTTGGCGATGACAGGGTCGCCGCACACGAGGGCAAGCGCCGCATTCCAGCACCAGGGCGCGGCCGGAAAATTGAAAGCTGTGATAATACCGCAGACGCCAAGCGGATGCCAGGTTTCGCGCATTGAATGGCCGGGGCGTTCTGAGGCTATCGTGAGGCCATAAAGCTGACGCGAGAGCCCCACGGCAAAGTCGCAGATGTCGATCATCTCCTGTACTTCGCCAAGGCCTTCCTGGTAGATTTTGCCGCATTCGAGCGTGATGAGACGGCCAAGGTTTTCTTTTTCCTGCCGCAGCTCCTCTCCCAGAATGCGGACCAGCTCACCGCGGCGCGGTGCGGGCACCTTGCGCCAGATGCGGAAGGCTTCAACGGCCTTTGTGATCGCTGCCTCTGCCTCACGCACGCTGTGCATGGGTACGTATGCGATCTCGCTGCCGTCGACGGGTGTCGTCACGGTGAGGGCTCCACCGGTGGTTTCGGCAGGCGTCAGCCCGCAGGCCGTCAGGATATCTTGATAGGTCATGGGAAGGGTCCTTTAGGAGATGTTCAGGGCCGCGACAGCCCGTTTCAGGCGCAGGCACCCGTCCTGGAGGTCACGGCGGGCATAGGCATAAGAAAGGCGGAAATGCCCGGGCAGGCCAAAGGCGCGGCCGGGAACAATGGCAAGACCTGTGAAGGCCAGAACATAGGCGCAGAAATCGGCGTCGGTCTCGAGCAGTTTGCCGTCTGGGGTTTGGCACCCCAGGATGCCCTGACAGGAGGGGAAGACATAAAACGCCCCGTCCGGGGCCGCACATGTGATGCCGGGAATTTCGTTGAGGGCGCTCACCACCATATCCCGGCGGGCGCGAAACTCAGCGGCGCGGCTTGCAATGTGGCGTTGGTCTCCAGTCAGGGCCGCATGGGCGGCGGCCTGCGAGATGGAGCAGGCACCAGAGGTGATTTGCCCCTGTACTGCGGTCATTGCCTTGATCAGCTCGGCAGGTCCAATGCCCCAGCCGACCCGCCAGCCGGTCATTGCATGGGCCTTTGAGACGCCGTTGATGACAAGCGTGCGATCGGCAAGTGCGGGGCAGGCGTGCCGGAAAGACGCAAAAGACCTATAGCAAATCAGACCATAAATCTCATCCGAGGCGATCCAGATGTGGGGGTAACGTTCCAGCACCTGCCCCAAAGCCGCCAGTTCCTCTTTGGAGTAGACAGCGCCGGAGGGATTGGAGGGAGAGTTCAAAAGCAGCCAACGGGTGCGCGGCGTGATCGCAGCTTCAAGCTGCTCAGGCGTCATTTTGAAACCGGCCTCTGCCCCGCAATGCAACAGCACCGTTCTGCCCCCGGACATCGAGATGATGTCAGAATAACTGGTCCAATAGGGCGCGGGTACGATGACCTCGTCATCGCTGTTGAGCGTGGCCAGGAATAGATTTGCAAGCACCTGCTTGGCCCCGGTGGACACAATGACATTTTTGGCTTCGACGCCTGCGCTATCTGCAATCGCGCCGCGCAATTGGGCTGTGCCCGCGGTAGGGGCGTAGCGGGTCTGGCCCGCTTGCATCGCCTCGTGGGCCGCATTGCAGACATGAGGCGGCGTTGGAAAGTCCGGCTCCCCTGTGCTTAATGCCAAAACATCATGACCGTCGGCGCGCATGCGAGCAGCGCCTTCCGAGATCGCAACGATCTCCGAAAGCGCGATTCCATCAAGGCGGTCAGAATTTTTTAGCATTTAGATCTCCAGTCGTACGACGCATTTGACACGGCACGTCCAGACATGAGAAACGCATTTATCTTCTATCTCATGCAAAAAGATCATACCTATGCCGCATCCCAAGCGCTTTCTTCCGCCGATGACGGCCTTGCGGGCGCTCGAGTCATTCGAGCGCACAGGTAGTGTCACCGAAACCGGGCATGAACTTGGGGTGTCCCAGAGTGCCGTGAGCCGACAGCTCAAGGTTATTGAGGAGTATCTTGGAACGACGCTGTTTATCCGGGATAAAAAGAGCATCAGCCTCACTCCTGCCGCGCTCGACTATTGCGCCCAGATCCGCAGTGCGCTCGACAAGATCGGCACCGCCAGTCTGCGGCTGAAGGCAAACCCCGATGGTGGGCAGCTCAATATTGCGATGCTGCCGGCCTGTGGCGTGCGCTGGCTTGCCCCTAAGCTGCCCGACTTTGTCGCCCGCCATCCCGAAGTGACGGTCAATCTCAGCACCCGGCTGAGGCCGTTTGATTTCAATGCAGATCCGTTTCACGGTGCCATCCATTTTGGCGAACGCGACTGGCCAGATGTCTGTTTTCAAGAGTTGATGCAGGAATTTGTCGTGCCTGTTGCCTCTCCCAAACTGGCCGAGACGATGCGCGGCAAACCCCTTTCGGAGGTGTTTTCCCTGCCGCTGCTGCACCTTGATACCCGGCCTGATGCCTGGGAGAAATGGGCCCGGGCGGTCGGGTATGACCTGCATGGGCCGGTTGGCATGCTGTTTGATCAATTCGCGTCCATGATCCAGGCGGCCCTTCACGGCATGGGCGCGGCGTTGGTTCCGACTTATCTGATTGAGCGGGAAGTTGAAGAATTGCGGCTGGTTCCCCTCTGGCCAGAAAGCAAGATCAGCATCGGTTCCTATTATTTCGTCTGGCCAAAGGAAGAGCAGGGCTACCAGCCAAGAGATCTGTTCGTGTCCTGGCTCAAAATCGCCAGAACAATGAAATCTGAAATCACGGTGTAGTCCTTGGTTCGGCTTCAGAATTCCTGAGCCAGAGTTTATCCAAAATCACCGAACATGGGGGCGTGCGTGTCCGTCAATACCCCTACTGGGCAGGCCGGAACGAGCCCATTTTTATGTAAACTAAATCCAAAAAAGTATGCACATATTATGTGCTTCTCCTCTTTTTAACTATTCTCATGCAGCATTTGGGCCTGTGTATGTCAGTCCAACGGAGGTCCAATCATGCTATCTAAGAAACTTATGCTGTCGGCGGTTGCGCTTATAGCGGCTCCCCTATTCGCGTCAGCTGAGCAGGGCGTTACCCCCAATAGTGTCACTTTTGCGCAGGTTGCCGCCTTTGAAGGTCCCGCCGCAGCGCTGGGAACGGGTATGCGACTGGGCATTACCGCTGCCTTTGAAGAGGCCAATGCCGCCGGAGGCGTGCATGGTCGCATGCTGAAACTGGATAGCATGGATGATGGCTATGAGCCCGACCGCTCTGCCGGGCTGGTCAAGGAGGTTGTCGAGGGCAACAATCACATCGGTCTTATTGGTCCGGTGGGCACTCCGACCTCTTCGGCGACACAGCCGATTGCAACCGAGGCAGGCATGCCATTTATCGGCCCCTTTACCGGCGCAGGCTTCCTGCGGGATGCGAGCCTTGGAAATGTCTTTAATGTTCGCGCGACCTATTCCGCCGAAACCGAGGCGTGGATCAATTATCTGGTTGATCAGCAGGGTATGAGTTCGATCGCCCTGTTGTATCAGGACGACGGTTTTGGCCGTGTGGGTCTCAATGGCGTCAATGCAGCCCTGGAAAAGCGTGGCATGTCTCTGGCGGCCGAAGGCACTTACACCCGCAACACGACCGCCGTGAAAAAGGCTCTGCTGGCCATTCGCAAGGCAAAACCCGATGCTGTCGTGATGGTTGGCGCCTATAAACCCGTCGCTGAGTTCATCAAGCTGGCGCGCAAGATGAAGATGGAGTCCACCTTCGTGAACATCTCGTTCGTGGGCTCGGATGCCCTTTCGCGTGAGCTTGGCGATGCAGGTGAAGGCGTGATCATCAGTCAGGTTGTTCCTTTCCCATGGGACGTTTCCATCCCTGTTGTGGCCCAGTACACCGAGGCTCTGAGAGCCGTTGATGCAGAGGCGCAGCCCGGTTTCGTTTCGCTGGAAGGCTACATCGTTGGTCGCCTTGCCATCGAAGGCCTTCAGGCCGCGGGCCAGGAACTGACCCGTGAGAATTTCCTGGCTGCAATGGCCGATCTCAACACCGTGGACCTTGGCGGTCTCGCCATGCAATTCGGTCGCGATGACAATCAGGGAATGGATGATGTCTTCCTTACCCGGATCACCGCTGACGGTGGCTTTGAGCCCATCGTTGCAGGTGGTGGCTCCTGATACTGAATCCGGAGGGCACGGGTATCCGTGCCCTCAGCCTATTCGTCAAAGTGCAGCTTCGCCGCGGGCTGAGCTGGTCGCCAATACAGTACTAAACGGGTGCCTTAATGATTCGCAAAACTGAACCAAATCTGCTGCGTCGTCTGAACCCTCTTTCCAGCATACGAGGGAAAGTTACCTTTATACTGCTTTCACTTGCTGCACTTGCCGGTACTGCTGGGTATTTCACCTACCAATCGTTTGATTTTGTTTCTCGGTCTGTACAAGAGATGACCAACCGTGACTTGCCCCAGCTGGAGCAAAGCAACGCCCTAATCACAGCCGCGGGCAAAACAAAAGACGCAATGATTTCTGTGTTGATCGCTGAGGACGCCGCCGCCCTTGATAGTGCAGCAGCCGAGGTCGACTCTGCGGCATCTGGATTGCAGTCCGAGATCGGTGAACTTCCTGAAGACATGCGCGGATCGTTCGAACAAGAGATGGCCCGTGTGGCCGAAACACTGAACACGGCGATTTCGGCCCGTTCGAATGCGTTCGAGAATTCCGCGCGCGTCAAGGTCATGACACAGGAACTACAGGCCCTCGTTTCCGATACGCAATCCCTTCTGCTTCAGCTCGCGGATGACGCCTATTTCAACATCTCCGTGAAAGGGGATGATACGATGAGCATGGTCGATGAGACGCTTCTCGATCTTGCTGAGAACAAATTCGCAATCCTGCAGGCGCTGCTTGAAATCCGCGCCGAGATCAATTTGATGTCTGGCATCACATTGGCCATGGCCACAGAAACTGACAGGTCGATGCTTTCAATCTTGGGTGATCTTGCCACCTCGTCTTATGATCGACTGCAGGTCTCCATGTCGGGCATTGAGGGCACTGACGTGGGAAGCATGATCGGAGAAGACCTGGTCGTGGTTGCCGAAACCATGTTGACTGCGATCAATGCGGGCACGTCCGGTGCAGCGTTTGACCAGGCCTCCATTCTGTCCAGCAGACAAGAGGCGGATGCGCTTTTGGCCTCTGCGGTGGATGACATGGTGTTTGAGTTGACGATCGCAGCAGATGACGCGGCGACCGGAAACCGTGACGCCATTCAAAGCCTGCTCGACAATGAAGTCGACTTCATGAACACGCTCCTCGAGATCAATTCCCGGCTGAGCGCGTATCAGGTTGAGGGGTTGAAAATCGTTGGTGCACAGACTGTTGAGCAAGTCCAATCCGCAGAAAAAGCCATGTTGGGAGCCGCAACAGGACTTGCCAAGTATCTGGAGTTCAGTGACGGCATTCTGGCCGAGCAAATCACCAGCGCGGCCGCTTTGGCGGCTTCGGAAACAGGCCTTGCGTCTTTCCGGATGAAATCGCTGCGGGCGCAGCAAAACGCAGCGGCTGCGGTTCAGGCCAGTGTTGAAGCGGTGCTGATGATTGCAGGCAAGGCCTCGGTTCGCGGGGCTGAAAGCCAAAGCATGATCTACGAGAAGGCCGTCAGTATTTCGGACGATGCCGCAGAGGTCAAAGGCAACCTTGAGCTTGTGGGCGTTGGTGCCGCGGCGCTGGTCCTGTTGACCCTTGGGCTCAGCCATCTCCTGATCGTGCGCCCACTCAATGCCATCAGCCGAACAACCGAGCGCCTGTCGCAGGGCGATATGAGCCCGGTAACCGGCTTTGACCGCTCCAGCGATGAGATCGTGCGAATTGCGCGAGCGCTTACAGTGTTCCGCGACGGGTTGGTTGAAAAGGAAGAACTGGAACGTATCGCGGAGAACGAGCGGGCGGAAAACCAAGCCAAACAGGCCGCTGCGGTTGACGCCATCGGCCGCGGGCTGTCCGAGCTCGCGCAAGGCAATCTGGTCTACCGGATCGATGCGGAGCTCGCCGAAGGGTATCAGCAGCTCAAGGCGGACTTCAACAGAACGGCTGAAACACTGAAGGGCACCGTCGAGGAAGTCAGCGATGTTGCCGGGTCGATCAGGCGGGGCTCTTCGGAGATCAGCCAGGCGGCAGACGACCTATCCCATCGCACGGAAAGCCAGGCTGCGACTTTGGAAGAAACCGCAGCTGCTCTTGAGCAACTCACAGTTAGTGTGCGCTCTTCGGCCGATGGTACAAAAGAGGCCGAGGCAACCACGCTGGATGCGCGCAACAAGGCAAGTGAAAGCGGTGTCGTAGTCGAAAAGGCAGTAAAAGCCATGAAGGACATCGAAGCCAGCTCGTCTCAGATCTCGCAGATCATTGGTGTCATTGATGATATTGCCTTCCAGACCAATCTGCTGGCGCTGAATGCCGGTGTCGAAGCGGCACGGGCAGGCGAAGCTGGTCGCGGTTTTGCTGTGGTTGCCTCGGAAGTTCGCGGGCTTTCGCAACGGACTACAGATGCGGCGCGCGAGATCAAGGAACTCATATCCACAAGTACCGGTCAGGTTGAAGCCGGGGTGGACTTGGTCAGTCGCACGGGGGATGCCCTGCAAAGCATCGTGGAGCGTGTTGCTGCGATCTCCAGCCTCGTGAGTGGCATTGCGGCCTCCACGGATGAGCAGGCAACTGGCCTGACTGAAACCAACACGGCGGTTTCGCTTCTTGATCAGGTCACGCAACAGAATGCGGCGATGGTCGAGGAGACAAGTGCTGCAGGTCAATTGCTCAGCTCCGATGCTCAGCGGCTGAGCGACTTGATGGCGAAGTTCAATACGACCTCGATGGGCATGTCACAGGAGCAAGCCGCAATCCCGGATCAGGGGGACGGATCAGAGGTGCGAATGGCGTCGTAAATCGGCGGCAGGCCCGGTCTTCTGCCTGAGCCCGCCGCCTTTCGGATTGCCACGACAAGTGCAGTGCGAGCTGAAGGTACTGAAACATCGAACGCCAATGATGTTGGCAGTTGGAAAACGACAGCAAGGTGTCCAGTTTCTCTGCAGTATTGGCAACATGCGCCGGGCGTCAGAACAGGCCCGTTGTGGTTTCCGGGCTTTCAATCCAAGCCTCGCCCTTTTTCGCCAAGAAAGGCGGCGCGCGCGTCAGCGCCCCAGCTGCGCCCGCAGTTCTTCGGCCTCGCGCCGGGCATCACGCAGCCCTTCCATTGCTGCGTTCAGCTCTGCTTCGGTCTGGGTCAGCTGGTTGGTCAGTTCAGCTTCGCGCTGCTGCAGGTAGGTGATCGCCTGATCGCGGGTTTCCTCGGCTTCGTGCAGCTCCTGGCTCATCCGGTCGAGGTCAGCTACGTCACTTTGGCGCACGCGGGTAAAGCGATGCACCAGCCAATTTGCGAACCAGCCCATCGCAAAGGCAGCAAACAGGATGATGGCTGTGGTGATTATGAACTCGGTTCTGTTCATTGGTCCGATGTCTCCTGTGCGCTGTCATCTGTCTGAGCGGGTTCCTCTGGTGCTTCTGGCTCAGGAGCCAACTCGGTTGCGCTCTCTTCGCTGGCTGTCTCTGCGGGATCGGCATCAAGCTTGCCATCCGCCCCGATCCCGGTGCCGGGCAGCATCAGTTTGAATTCGATCCGTCGGTTTGCCTCGCGGCCCTCTTCGGTGTCGTTGGAGGCGATGGGCGTGCTTTCGCCATAGCCGCGCGCCACGTAGGTCGAGGTCAGGATGCGCCGCGCCCTCAATTCATTCAGAACCGATTGCGCCCGCGCCTGGCTGAGGTTCTGGTTCATCTCCTCGCGGCCCTGGCTGTCGGTGTGCCCCTGAATCTCAAGCCGGATCGGACCGCAATCTTCGAGAATAGCTGCAATCTTGTCGAGGATCACGCCGCTGGCGGCCTCGACGGTGGCAGAGCCGGGCTCAAAGGTGATCTTTCCAGCATCCAGCTGCACACCGATCAGTTGCGCTTGACACAGCTCAGGGGCCATGGGCTGGTCTTCAGGGGCGGGCGGCTCTTCATAGGTGATATCAAGATCGTAGCTTTCCGCTTCACCCAGCTTGGCTGACAGGAACCGGGCGATATCCGCTGGTGCATCCTTGTTGTAGCTCATCCCGCGCAAGACCAGACTGTCGGGGGTTACGGTCACAGCGCCGCGTTGCAGGTAGGACAACGCCTCAAGCCCTGCCAGCACCCGCACCGGCCATTCTGCGGGCAAGCCGTCGACAATGCGCGCCGCGGTGTAGACACTGTCAAAGCCGAACCGCGCCTTGGCATAGCTGTCGGCGATTGTGCGGGTGGCGGCGTCATTGATCCGCCCACGCAGCTGTACTTGTCCCTCGGGGCTGAGCGTCGCGGTGAACTCGGGCGGGCCTGCCGCCGCATCGGCTTTCGGCGTGGGCAGCACCGCATGCAGTGCAAAAACCTCGGGCAGGGCGGTTTCCAGCTCACCCACGACCGTATCAAACAACGAGTCGGCCGTGCCTTCGGCTGCGATCAGCGTGATATCGGCATTGGCAATGGTCACCGATCCCTGGCCAATGGCGGCAAGGCTTTGGATGCTCAGCTCGGCGGCATCGGCCCAGTTTGGCGATGGAACGCCCATGCCGATCACGCAGTTTGCTTCGCCTTCCAACCCGGCCGCGCGTGCAGCAGAGAGGATGCGGGCCTGGCTTTCTTCGCTTTCGGCAGAGCAGGCATCAAAGCGCGCGCCGCCTTCGGAAATGAGGAACCGCAGGGTAAACGGGGTGATGACGGGGCGAGGCGCGGCAATATCGAGGCTGATGCGGATCTGCGGCGGCGCCATGCGGGTCAATCGGCTTTCAAAGGCGCTGCGCTCTTCCGCGCTGTCGGCAATGGCCGTGATCGAGACAGACCCCGCCTGAACCGAGATCTTGGCCCTTGGCAGCAGGTCAAGCGCCTCGAGTGCGAACGCCATGGCTGGGTCCCAATCCTGCGGCGCAGGGTAATCACCGGCTTCCAGCAGGTCCGTCACCTTCTTGCGGCTTTTGCGTGCGATCCCCTGCAACTGATCGGTGATGTCGTCGCGCGAGGCAGAAAGAGGGATCAACCCGCTGATCGAGATCCCGCGGTCATTGCGCAAAATCTCTGCGGAAAACCTGGGCGGTGCCAGACCTTCGGCCGGGGGGACGGTGATATCGTCGATCACCCGGGCAGCATCGACGACACCGCCTACCAGGGAAATGGCCGCAAATCGCGTTGCCTCATCTGGTGCGGTGCCCTGCAGGGTCACGCGTAGCCCGTCTGCTGTCACCTCGGCCCAGTGCATGCCGGAAACGTCCAGGGTCCGGCGCACCTCCCGTTCGCTGCCGCGCTCAATGGCGGTCACGGCGAAACTGGCGGCCACCAAGCTCAGCCCTGCCGCGGCAGCGAAGGACAGAGTCGGGATCAGGAGCGATGACAGGCGCATAAGATAGGCATTCTCCGCAGTGGATGGGCATTGTCTTACAGCGCCAAAGGGTGCGGTTCAATCACACGAAACTGGCTGCGGCAAAGAAGATAAGCGGAATCAAGCCGGTATCTCGGTTGAGCCGGAACAGTTGCAACAGCCGGGGGCTGTTTTCTGCATCGAATGCCCGCAGTTGCCATGTCATGTGCCATCCCATCGCCCAAGGTCCGGCCAGTGCAATCAGAAGTGTGACAAGGCTGGCGTCCTCGCGCGCGGCCAGCACGACGGCCAATGCCATCAGGCTGACGGTTGCCACGATAAAGCGGCGCAGCCAGCGCGGGCTATTCTCTCCGAACAGGCGCGCGGTGGACTTTACCCCGATCAGAGCGTCATCCTCGGTGTCCTGATGGGCATAGATGGTGTCATAGAACAGCGTCCAGGCGATCCCGGCAAGGTAGAGGATCACCGGCGGCCAGGCGAGCGATCCGGTATGGGCCACCCAGGCCAGCATGGCGCCCCAGTTGAAGGCCAGTCCCAAAAAGATCTGCGGCCACCAGGTGAACCGCTTGGCAAAGGGGTAGACCGCAACCGGCAGCAGCGCAAGGATGCCCATGGCGATGGCGGCCCAGTTGAAGGTCAGAAGGATGGCAAATGCAATAAGTGCCTGCAGCACCATCCAAAGCACGGCGCCCTTTACCGTGACCTGCCCCGATGGGATCGGTCGCGACCTTGTGCGTTCGACCGCGCCATCGAAGTTGCGGTCGGTGATGTCGTTCCAGGTGCAGCCCGCCCCGCGCATCAGCCAGGCGCCAAAGCCACAGGCGACAAAGATCCATACATCCTGCCAGACCGGCGTGCGGTCCCAGAGAATCGCCAGCGCAAGACCCCACCAGCAGGGGATCAGCAACAGCCAGGTGCCGATGGGCCGATCCGCCCGGCTGAGACGCAGATAGGGGCGGGACCAGGCGGGCGCATGGGTGTCGACCCAATTTCCCTTGACCGCATCCGCGACCTGACCGTCTGGTGTTGGCGATTGCCCTTGCATATGTAGGACCTCATGAGTGCGAAGATCAGATTGTATGTAGAGCACCCCTTGGGGGCAGAGCAAACCATTCCTGTGGAGCGGGATCAGGCACATTACCTTTTTGGGGTGATGCGACTGGCCGTGGGTTCCAAAGTGGCGCTGTTCAACGGGCGTGATGGCGAATGGCTGGCCGAGGTGGTCGAGGCCAGCAAACGCAGCGGCGTGTTGATCTGCCAAGAGCAGACCCGCCCCTTGCAGATGCCGCCCGACCTGTGGCTGCTGTTCGCGCCGATCAAGAAGGCGCGCACCGATTTCATCGTGGAAAAGGCCGCCGAGATGGGCGCCGCGTGTATCCTGCCGGTGCAGACAGAGTTCACCAACTCCGAGCGCATCCGCCAGGACCGGCTGCAGGCCCATGCAGTAGAGGCGGCCGAGCAATGCGGTGGCACCTATGTGCCCGAGGTGGCCGATCTGCAGAAACTGTCGCGCCTGCTGGACCATTGGCCCCCTGAACGCCAACTTATGTTCTGCGACGAAGCCGAGGTGGGCAACGCATTGCAACTGGCTGCCGAACACCACAAAGGCGCGCCCTGGGCCATCCTGATCGGTCCCGAAGGCGGGTTTTCCGAAGGGGAACGCAAACGCCTTCATGCCCTGCCTCAATCCCATGTGGTCAGCCTGGGTCCGCGCATCCTGCGCGCAGACACCGCAGCGGTCGCGGCGATGACCCTGTGGCAGCAGGCACTTGGGGATTGGGGATAGGAGCGCATTGAGATGGTCTGGCGCATAGCAACCAAGGCGGATTTGCCGCACATCGACGCCCTGCTGCGCCGCCATGTGCAAAGCTCGATGTTTCTTTTAGGCAACCTGCGCGATCTGGTTCTGGGGTGGCGCGCTGCGTATCACGCCGAGATTTTGGGCACGGCAGATGAAAACTGCGCCACAGAGGCACAGCGTGACGTGGACGGTTATGTGGAAAGAGGCAGCCACCGGTTGCTCATGATTGCGGGACGGGCGTTTGCCATGTGTGGCTTCAATGCCCAGATGTCTGACGTGGTGCAGGTTGGCGGGGTCTACACGCCGCCTGGCTCAAGGGGCAACGGATGCGCGTCCTGCCGGATCGTCTACTATGATGCGGTTTGCTCCGGGACTGGAGGTGCCATGAAGCTTATGTCACGACTAGAGCGTGCCATGTTGCGGCAGGGGACAGTGCGATCTCAGGTCAGGGGGTATTTTCGCCATGTGTGATCAGCTCTGGTCTGAATATGAGATGCTATTCGGGGTTTATGAGGCCTACAACGATCAATCGCTAGTTCTGAAAGGCTGGTCGGTCACCCTCTCCCTCGCTGCGATTGCCGCTGCCTACTCCGAAAAAGTCGGTACTCAGGGGCGTATGGTGGTCTGGATGTCAGCCGCTGCGGCGGGGGTGTTCTGGCTGCTCGATGCATTCTGGAAAAGCTACCAATTGGTCTATCTGCAGATGTTGGAGGGGTTGGAGCAGAACTGGGCCTGCACCGCAGGTATGGATGGTCCTATGATTTTCCAGCAATGGGAGGCAGTCTACCGCAGCTGGCATTTCCTGACTGTGCTTCATTATCCCAGCGTCTTCCTGCCTCATGTCTTTGTTGTCGTGCTTGGGATCGGCCTGGCCCTGTTTTATCCCCCGCGCAGTGAATGAGGAGCTTGCCATGAGTTTTATCCGACCCGAGGCGCGGGCCACTCTGTGGCGCTGGCGCGAGTTGATCGTGGCGACGTTGATGCTGCTGATCGGTCTGAAATGGGCCTACACATCCTATGGGTTCACAGCGGTCACCGGCTGGGCGCTGATCCTTGTGGGGCTGGTGCTTGCGGTGATCGGCGCACAGCGCCTGCGCTTTCGCCTCGGTGCCGGGGGGCCGGGTGTCGTGCAGGTGGATGAAGGGCAGATCGCCTATTTCGGCCCGCTGACAGGCGGCGCAGTGGCGCGTTCGGAAATCGAGCGGCTGCGGCTCGATCACACCTCCAAACCGCCCCATTGGGTGTTGGAACAACCCGGACAGGCACCGCTGGCGATACCTGTGAATGCCGAAGGGCACGAGGCGCTGTTCGATGTCTTTGCCTCCCTGCCGGGCCTTAAGACCGAGCGGATGCTGAGTGAATTGCGCAAGGCGGGCGCTCACCAGGTCGTGATCTGGGAGCGTCGTCCCAGTCGCCCTATAGACCAAAGGCTGCATTGACACCGGCGGCTTTTCCCCCCACTCCTGACCGCCGAAACGAGCGAAACAACAGGACGGAGTGTCCGGCATGTCCATTCCCCAGTCCGGCGGCGGACCGATTGAACGCCACGAACAGATGGCCGAATACCTGGCCTCCGGCTGCAAACCCAGCGCCGACTGGCGTATCGGCACCGAGCACGAGAAGTTCGGCTATTGCAAGGATACGCTGAAACCACTGCCCTATGAGGGGCAGCGCTCGATCCTGGCGGTGCTGGAAGGGTTGCGTGATCGCTATGGCTGGGCGCCTGTGACCGAGGGTGGGAATCTCATCGGTCTGACCAAGGATGGCGCCAACGTCAGCCTTGAGCCGGGCGGCGCGCTGGAGCTGTCGGGCGCTCCGCTTGAGACCATTCACGAGACCTGCGACGAGGTGAACGCCCACCTGCGTGAGGTGAAGGAAATCGCCGACAAGATCGGTGTGGGTTTCATCGGTCTGGGCGCTGCGCCGATCTGGAGCCACGAGGAAATGCCACTGATGCCCAAGGGGCGTTACCGGCTGATGAACGACTACATGACCAAAGTCGGCACCATGGGCCGCGCCATGATGCGCCGCACCACCACCGTACAGGTGAACCTCGATTTCGCGTCTGAGGCCGACATGGTGCAGAAACTGCGCGTGGCGCTGGCGCTGCAGCCGGTGGCAACGGCTTTGTTCGCAAATTCGCCCTTCTTTGAAGGCAAGCCCAACGGTCAGAAATCCTGGCGCAGCACCATCTGGCGTCACCTTGATGATGCGCGCACTGGTATGCTGCCTTTCGTCTTTGAAGAGGGCATGGGGTTTGAACGCTACGTTCAGTACGCGCTCGATGTGCCGATGTATTTCGTTTATCGCGACGGTCAGTACATCAACGCGCTGGGCCAGTCCTTCCGGGATTTCCTGAAGGGGGAACTGCCTGCACTGCCCGGCGAAATCCCGACGCTCAGCGATTGGGCCGATCACCTGACCACCGCCTTTCCCGAGGCGCGGATCAAGAAATATATGGAGATGCGCGGCGCCGATGGCGGCCCCTGGCGCAGGCTTTGTGCGCTGCCTGCCTTCTGGGTTGGCTTGATGTACGATCAAAGCAGTCTCGATGCGGCCTGGGATCTGGTGAAGGGTTGGGACGCGGAGACCCGCGAAGCCCTGCGTGTGGGCGCGGCCGAACAGGCGCTGCAGGCCGAGGTTGGCGCGATCAAGATGCACGATCTGGCTCGGCAGGTGCTGGAGATCTCCGAGGCGGGCCTGAAGGCGCGCGCGCGGGCCGGTGCAGGTGGCATGGTCCCGGACGAGACGCATTTCCTCAACGCGCTGAAGGAAAGCATCGATAGCGGTAAGGTCCCAGCGGATGAGCTCTTGGAGCATTACCATGGCGACTGGAACGGCGATCTGACGCGTATCTACGCCGAATACAGTTACTGATCCAAAAAGATGGATGATGGGAAGGGGGCGCCGCTGAGACGCCCCTTTTTCTTGCCGATGGCCCTCAAGCGGCGCCTTTCGGTCGTTGGCCCATTTGGCGGCGGGGTCAGGGCGCGATCAGGATGCTGCCGGTCACCTCTACCTCTCCGGCTTCGGTCAGGCGAAACACGAGGATCTCTCCAGATCGTGTGCTGCGCCCCGTAAGAGCAGATATGTTCACCTGATGTGTGACCAGCATCAGACTGCCCTCGGCTTCCTTGAGCAGATCCAGCGCCTCACGTGTCTGGCTGTCCCGGGTGGAGAAGTCCTGAAAGAAGGAGTTAAGCGCTGGTGCATCTGTCACTGGTCCAAGGTCAAGGAGGCGAGCGGTTTCACGGGTACGGCACCACTGGCTGGTGAGTATGGCATCGAAGGTGATACCCATGGCTTTGAGCGCGGCGCCGGTCTGTTCGGCCTGTTTGCGCCCGCGGGCGTCGAGGTTTCGCTGGGTACTGCAATCGTCCAGCACGAAAGCCCCCGGATCGCCAGTACCCGGTGCCAGCGCGTGGCGCATGATTGCCATGGCTCCCGGAGCCTTGAGCGCGTCCCAGTCATTGGCTGCTGCCATCATGGGCAGGGCCAGAAATATAACAAGCAGTCGGATCATGCGGCGGATCTCCCAGAGGTGCGAATACGGGGCATTTTGCTCCTGGCATTGACATGGTTCAGTTTCGCAAAACGGCAAACGGCGGCGCTTGTTGGCGGGATGTGCGTTGCGGGGCGTGCGCGACATCTAGGCCCCAGAATCCAGCCAGGGGACCACGGGCTGGCGGGCCTTGGCATAGCCGGGCACGTCGGCATCCAGCCGCGCGGCGAGGTCCGGCAAGCGGCTGACCGGCACCTTGGGAAAGAGGTGATGCTCGCGGTGATAGAACATCAGATAGGCGAGCCGGGCCAGAATGCCGCGCTGGCTGCGCCCGGCAAGTCCGCTATGGGCCGTGCCCTGATGGGTGATCCACACCGCAAAGAAGGCTGTCAGACATTGCGCAACTGCCATGGCCGCCAGATGCAGAAGCAGGAAATCCACACCGCTCAATACGATAGCTCCAACGGTCACAGCAACGCACAGACCGTCCCGCAGCATCCGCCGCTGCCGCTTGCGACCGCCGCCCTGCCAGCAGTGACGGATCAGGTCGAGCGGAAAGCGCGGGCCATAGAGCAGGACCTCGCCTGCGTTCATGTGCCCGCAATGCCCTTCCAGGTCGCCGGGTCCCATGGCGTGGCGATGGTGCTGCATGTGGCTCCAGGCGACGGAGGAGTTGCAGCCCATCATGACCGCGCTGAGGAGGTGCAGCAGTGCAATGTCAAACCGCCGAGGCAGGCCGAGATTGCCATGGATCGCCTCATGGTTCAGACGCAGGGCGCAGAGAAAGAACATGAAGCTGGCGACCGCCCCCAAGGGCCAGATCGGCGAAGCATAAAGCGCCCAGGACAGCGCCAGCCATGGCAGCGGCAGGGTGAGCTCCACCATCTTTTGCCATGGGCGCAGGTTTGACAGGTCTTGCCACTGCACTTGGGACGGAGCGGTCTCGCGCGGGTGCATGTCTTTCTCCTTTCTTCGGATTTATGCGGGGCTTGGGGCAGGGGGCTGCGGGGCAGGGGGCTGAGCCGCATCCACCGCCTCGCGGACCACGGCGCGCAGAGTGGCGACGGCGTGGGTGAAGCCAAGGCCAAGGCAGATCGCCGCAAAACCGAGCGCGGGCAAAAGGCTCGCGGAGCCCATCGCAGGCAGCAGGCCCCGGCTTCCTAATGCAAGCAGCGGCAGTGCGGCGCCGATCAGCCCGACCCCGCCAAGGGCGATCATGGCATAGCCAGTGGCGATGGTGACCCCTGCCGCCCGCGCGGCGCGGCCAGACTGCGGACAGTCGCCTAAGATGCTGGAAATCTTGAGGATCATCAGGGTCATCGCGGTGACCATTAGAAGGGCGAGGGCAAGGTAGGTTGCGATTTGAAACAGCATGTTGGGGGTCCTTTCGGGTTAGAGGGTTTGTTTGTAGAAATCGCGTTCGAGAACGGCGTAGCGGAAACCGCCGATCCCGCCCCAAAGCGGAGCGAAAAAACAGCCGAAGAAAAGGAAGATTGCCAAGCCGCCGGTTCTTCCACCGCTGGCCGCGCCAAGGAGAGTGAGAGGCAGGAACACGACCACATGGGCCAGCAATGCGAGCCAGACCCAGTCATATGGCGCGACGCGATGGCGGCGCATGTAGTTCAGCATCACCGGTATGCCGACGACCAGAAAGACCGGCCCGCCCATGAGGGTGGCAAACCGAATGAACATGGTGGACCATCCAAGAAGGGCAATCACTCCCGGCCCAGCGATCATGGCGATGAAAAAGGCGACGGGGTCCACCAGGTGGCGCTTTGCCACGACTTCGGGTTCAGTGTTTTTTGTATCGGCAGATATTTCTGTTATTTGTGAAAGCTCTGGGCAAATTTTTTTGAATGGGCCTAGTCGGATTTTCCGCCGGGCAGGAAGCGCACCAGTTTCGATCCCATCTTCAGCACCGCCAAATGCACCGCGCGGGGCAGGCGGGAGAAGTCCATGTACCAGTCATCAAACATCTGCATCACGCGCAGGGTTTCGCCCATGCGTGCCTTGATGACCTTGGGGGTGTGGTCCTCTTCGGCCTCGGCCATGACCTCTTCGAGGGCGCGTAGGGTGGGGGCGAATTCACGTTCGCGCCGGGCGGCGACCACGGCATCCACAAGATCAAACATGTCGCGGATCGAAGTGAAATGATCGCGCCGGTCGCCCAGCTGACGGGAGGATTTGACCAGCCCCTGCGACTGCAACTCCTTGAGGCCGTTGGAGACATTGGAGCGCGCAAGGTTCAGCGTCTCGCAGATCTCCTCGGCGGTCATCGCATCGGGCGAGATATGCAAGAGCGCGTGGATCTGCGCGACAGAGCGGTTCACACCCCATTTGGAGCCCATCTCTCCCCAGTGAAGGATGAAGTTCTGCATGGCGGGGGTGAGGTGCATTCGATTTCTCCTGAAAATTCTGTAATTTCAGAAACAACAGGATTGCGAGTCGTGTCAACAGAAAACGGCGGCAGGATATCCCGCCGCCGCATCTTGCGTCCGTGAGTGAGGTCGCTTTGTTGTGTGGCGCTTACTGGTTTTGCAGCGCTGCCGGATCCTTGTCGGCGATGTCGGTCCAGTTGGTATCGGCCTTTTCGATGAAGCCGGCGATATCGCCTTCCCAGCGCTTCTGGATGTCTTCGGCGAGGTTCAGATAGAGCTTGTCGTCGACGATTTTCCACAGGGTCGGATCGCCGTCGAACTTGAAGCCCATGGCCGCACCAAAGGCGCAGTATCCGCCGTATTCGGGCAGGTAGGCTTCGGGGTTCTTTTCAAAGGCCACCTTGTTTTCTTCGGATGCGAAACGGTACAGCGCTTCATTGTGCACCGAGGTAATTTTCCAATTGCCGGGGGTCGGCTCACCCACGGTGAAATAGGCGACCGGGTCATAGCCCTGCAGAGCCAGGCCGGTCGAGGAAGCGTTGAGTTCCACGCCTGCCGCCATGGCCGAAGTCGCCAGGGCGACCGACAGTGCGACACCGCTCAAAACAGTCTTGAATTTATTCATGGTTTCATCCTTTCAAAGGGGGCCGGGGATGTAATGCTCCCGCGTGTTGGCCCATGGGTCGTGTAACTGTGTGCAACCCGTTGCGGCTGTCACAGCACCCATGTGGAGACGAAGGTGATCACGTTCAAAACAACTCATTTTGACTGCGCCGTGTGGCCGCCTGGACTGTTCGGAAATGCACATCACAATGGCGCGCGGCGTTTGTGAAGATGGCATCGGGCACGGGCAATGACAGCCGCCTTGCATTGGTTGCCAACTGTTGTGCGCCGCAGCGAAAACCGGCCAGAATTGACTGCAATTCGGCATAAAATCGGGCACGCAGAGCAGAGAACCTTAACCTCGACCGGCTAAGGTCTGTTTCATATGTATCATTAAGGGTTGCCATGCTGAAAGTTCGCACAACTGCCGAGAAGTGGAGGTTTGTGGTCGCCATCACCGGGGGCGCGGTGCTGGCTTCTATTCTGTTGACCTGGATCATGCAGGGCGGTGAGCTGATAACTCAGTCATTGCAGCCATCCATTCTGGTGCCCTTGCTGATTGCGCCGCCTGTCACGCTATGGTCTGCCAACCGCATGCTGGAGATCCATCGCCTGAACCAGCAGCTCGAACACCTTTTGGCCCATGACCAGATGACCAACCTCCTGAGCCGCAGCCATTTCATGCGCCGCCTTGACGAGATGAGCAGCGACTTCAAGGGCAGTGTGCTGATGCTTGATATAGATTTTTTCAAGCAGGTGAATGATACCTACGGCCATCTTGTCGGCGACGAGGTGATCCGGCGGGTGGCTGAGGTGATCGAAACCCATGTGCGCCAGGACGGTCTAGCGGCGCGATATGGGGGCGAGGAGTTCGTTGTCTGCCTGCCGCAAAAGGATCTGGATGAGGCGATGGGCCGCGCAGAACAGATCCGCCGGGCCGTCGAGAACCAGACGGTTAGCGTGTCAGGGCAGGATCTGCGATGCACGATCTCAATCGGGCTTGGCTATGCCGACGGCGAGAAACCTCTGGTCGAGGTTTTGCGCAAAGCGGATGAGGCCCTGTACCTGGCTAAAAACCAAGGTCGCAACCGGGTGGGAACGCCGCATCAGACGCCGCAGTCGGCTGCGTAGAAAGCGACACATGTCGGTTCTACTTTTGTCCGATTTTGGGCTCGGTTCCGGCCCGTAGACGGGCGATGTTTTCGGAATGGCGCCAGATTACGATCACGGTCAGCGCGATAGTCAGTGCAACGATCTGTGGATGACCCAGCAAGACTGCCCAGACGGGCGCAGCCAGCGCCGACAACAGTGCAGAAGCTGAGGACATGCGTGTGATCGCGGCGCCTGCCAGCCATGTCAGGCAGGCTGCTACGCCCACCGGCCATGCCAGCGCAAGCATCAGACCCAGGAACGTGGCAACGCCCTTGCCGCCCTTGAAGCTGAGCCACACCGGAAAACAATGACCCAAGAAGGCCGCAAGCCCCGCGAGCTGCGCCGCGTCCTCTCCGGCCATCAGGCGCGCGATCACCACGGCGGCTGCGCCTTTGCCACCATCCAGCAAAAGTGTCAGCAGGGCCGCCACTTTCGATCCTGTGCGCAGCACATTGGTGGTGCCAATATTGCCTGAGCCGATTTCGCGCAGGTTGCCCAGCCCCATGAGGCGGGTCAGCACCAGGCCAAAGGGGATCGAGCCCAGCCCATAGCCAACAACGGCCCACAGCAGAAGCTGCACAAAGGAAGTTTCGAATTCAGGCATCAGTCTCTCCGGAACACGGGCTTGCCTGCCACATAGGTTACCAGCACTCTGCCCTGCATGCGCTGCCCGTCAAAGGGGGTATTCTGCGATTTTGACTTCAGCCTATAGCGATCCAACACAAAAGGAACATCCGCATCGAACAGGATCAGGTCCGCCGGTGCGCCTGCAGCCAGCCGACCCGACGGCAGGCCAAGACGCTTGGCTGGGTTCAGGGACATGGCCCGGAACAGGGTCGGCAGATCCAAAAGCTCGGCATGATAGAGGCGCAGGGCAGCGGGAAGCAGTGTTTCCAGCGCCACGGCGCCGGCGGCGGCCTCCTCGAACGGCAGGCGCTTGCTTTCCTCGTCCTGCGGCGTGTGCATCGAGGAAATCGTATCGATCAGACCCGTGCGTACCGCATCGATCACCGCCAGCCGGTCCTCTTCGGACCGAAGCGGCGGTTTCACCTTGAAGAAGGTACGGTAGTCGGCCACGTCCAGCTCGTTCAGCGTCAGGTGGTGGATCGAGGTGCCCGCAGTGATATCGAGCCCATTGGCCTTGGCGCGCTCCAGCGCGGGCAGGGCGCGGGCGGTGGTGATCTGATCGGCGTGATAGCGTGCGCCGGTCATTTCAAGCAGTGCAATGTCGCGGTCCAGGCCCATGCGTTCGGCCATCGGGGAAACGGCGGGAAGGCCGCGCAGGGTGGCGAACTTGCTGCTGGTCGCGGCGGCGCCTGCGCTCAGGATCGGCTCTTGCGGGTGGGCGATCACCAGCGCGCCGCAGCTTTTGGCATAGGTCAGCGCGCGGGAGAACACCTTGGTATTGGCCACCACGTGATCGCAGTCGGAAAAGGCAACCGCCCCGGCATCCATCAAAAAGCCGATCTCGGTCATCTCGCGCCCCTCGCGCCTCTTGGTCAGGGCAGCCATGGGCAGCACATTCACCGGCGCGTCGGCCTGGGCGCGGCGGGTGACGAACTCCAGCGTTTCTGGGCTGTCGATGGCGGGCATTGTGTCGGGGCGGGTGACCATGGTGGTGACGCCGCCCGCCGCCGCAGCCAGACCTGCGGTCTTGTAGCTTTCCTTGTGCCGCTCGCCGGGCTCGCAGACTTTGACGCCGATATCGACGATGCCGGGGGCAAGGCATTTGCCACCGCAATCCACCACGTCTGCCTTTGCAGGGTCAATGTTTCGCGCGCGAAACAGCTGCGCAGGATCCGTGCGCTCGGGCAGGATTTCAGCAATCTGACCGTCCGCCACAAGAACACCCCCCGGCGCATCCGTTCCGGCCTCGGGATCGATCAGGCGGGCGTTGATGAAAAGAGTGGTCATGTTTCCGGTGTCTCCATGCTGTCCGCTCCGGCCTGTATCTGACGCATCAGGGCGAGCACCTCTCGCCCGTTGCTGATCCGTTCAAAGCCCGCACGTTTGGTATATGCGTTGTCGCCCTTACCCAGTGTTTCCTCGTGAAACCAGATGGTAGAGTATTTGCTTTCCTCGAACTCGATCGTGGTATCGCTGCCGATGTCCCAGAAGCGCAAGCCCCGGCCGACAAACGGTAGCTCTGTGGCAATAAATGCGCGGCGGTTGGTCAGGCTGTACCAGGTGCGACGACGGGAATATGAGGGCCAGAACAGTCCAGCGCCAATCAGGTAAAGTCCGACGCCGAGCGGGAAAAGGCCGGTAATCCCAAGCAGAACAGCAAAGGACATGGCGCCTACGGTCCAGAACAGTCCAAAGGCGGTGACGATCATTCCAAAAATTGTGTAGGCAATCATTTGTCCTGTCACAGTGAAACCAGGGTCGGGGCGGCCCTGCCAAAGGACATGCTCATCCGCATCCAGAAGACCATCCCAGCCTCGCGCATCGGTCATGGCATTGCGCCCCTAATGGTCGCGAGGGTATGGCCCGGGTCAGCCTGGTATTTGATCAGGTGTTTGTCGCCGCCCTTGGTGATCACCTGCACATAGCCGCCCATGGAACGGATGGTCTCGATGTCATGCAGGGGTACGCTGCGTTCTGCGGGGCCGGTCAGAACGCCGCCGGAAATCGTCCAGACCACGGCCAGTTCCTCGCTCGCCAGATACCAGCCGCGCAGGGCGATGGCGGCAAGCCCCCCGATGGCGCCGGTCCAGATGTGCGGGTTGCCTGCGGCCCAGAGGACCCCCATGCCCGCCGCCATGGCAAAGGCGGCCATCCAGGCATGGGCGCGGATATAGGCGCTGCGGTCGGGGGTGAAGGTGATCTCGTTCTCGGTCTTGGGCATGTCAGCTCACCAGCAGATAGAGAACAAGAAAGATCAGCCCCATGACCAAGGCAAAGAGCGTGGCGCCAATACGACGCGCCTCGGCACGGGCCTTGCGCGGGGGCAGTTTCGGCGCGGAATAGGGTTTGGCGCTTTCGGTCTCGATCGGCGGGGCGGTCCATGTGGCGCTGGGGGTGCCGTAGGTGGCGATCAGCTGGATCTGATCGGCGGGTGTCAGGCGCATCTCGCGTCCGCCAAAGGCGCGCGAGCGGATCACCATGACGTGACCTTCCAGCGCCGCGAGGCGTTCGCGGTCCTGAGCGATCTGATCCTCGGGCACGCCCATGCCCTCGGTCAGGTACCCGGCAAGGCCGATCTCCTCCAGATCCCGGATCGGGAAGATATCGACCTGCTCCATGTCGATGGCATCAATGCCGAGCACCTGTGCGAGGGCCTCAGGCTCTTTCAGGAAGGCAGCCTGTTCGGGGCGCATGTCAAGCCGGAACAGACGGATTGCTCCGTACTCTCCTGCCGGGATATGGATGACGCCCTCCATCAGGATCAGCCCGCCTTTTCCATCCGATCGGCGCGCAGGTTTCGGGCCAGAAGGTCCATTGCTGCCATGCGCACGGCAACGCCCATCTCGACCTGTTCCTGAATGACGGATCGGTTGATGTCGTCGGCGATGGTGCCGTCAATCTCGACCCCGCGGTTCATCGGGCCAGGGTGCATGACGATAGCGTCTGGTTTGGCCAGCGCCAGTTTCTCGGCGTCGAGCCCATAGCGGTGGTAGTATTCGCGCTCCGAAGGGATGAAGCCCCCGTCCATGCGTTCCTTCTGAAGGCGCAGCATCATGACGACGTCCACGTCCTGCAGCCCCTCGCGCATGTCGTCATAGATCTCGGCGCCGAATTCAGCGAAATGGCCTGGCACCAATGTGGGCGGGCCGATCAGGCGAATGCGGTTTTCCATCTTTCCCAAAAGGATCAGGTTCGAGCGCGCCACGCGGGAATGGGCGATGTCGCCGCAGATCGCGATGTTCAGCCGGTGCAGCCGCCCTGTGGCGCGCCGGATGGTCAGCGCATCCAAAAGCGCCTGCGTCGGGTGCTCGTGCCGCCCGTCGCCCGCGTTCAGAACCGCGCAGTTCACCTTTTGCGCCAGAAGATCCACCGCGCCCGAATGAGGGTGACGCACCACCAGCAGATCGGGATGCATCGCGTTCAGGGTCATCGCCGTGTCGATCAGCGTCTCGCCCTTTTTGATGCTGGAGGCCTGCATCGCCATATTCATCACATCCGCGCCCAGGCGCTTGCCGGCCAGCTCGAAGCTGGCTTGTGTGCGGGTGGAGTTTTCAAAGAACATGTTGATCTGGGTAAGACCCGCCAGCACGTCCGAATGCTTTTCCGGGCGCCGGTTCAGGTCCACGTAAGTGTCGGCCAGATCCAGGATCTCGGTGATCTCATGGGGTTTCAGGTGCTCGATCCCCAACAGGTGACGGGCTGCAAAGCTGGGTCCGGTGGGGGCTGGGGAAGCATGGGACATGAGACGGGCTCCGCGCTGTTTGCGCGCCCTTATAGGCGGGGCAGCGGGGCCGGGCAAGGCGCTGTGGTGTCGCTGTCTGGGGAGTGGAGTGATACCTCTTGTCCCGCTGCGCAAGTCTGTGGTTCCGCTTGGCGCGTGGGCAGAGTAGTTTTGCGCCATGGAATCGGCATTGGATTATCACAGCGCCCGGGCCCTCTTGGCCTGGCAGATCGAACTGGGCGCGACCGAGGCCCTGTGCGAAACCCCTGTGAACCGCTACGAGCTGGAGCAGCAGGCGCGCAAAGCCGCCCGCGATGCGCAGCCCGAAGCGGTGAAGCCCGGTCACATCCAGCGCCCGCCTGAAGTGGACCCGGTCGAGGTCGCCCAAAAAGCTGCCCGCGCGGCAACCGCCCTGCCAGCCCTGCGTGAGGCGATTGGTGCTTTTGAACACTGCGAGCTGAAGCGTGGTGCGCGCAACCTTGTGTTTTCTGACGGTCAGGCAGGCGCGCGGGTGATGATCATCGGAGAGGCCCCGGGCCGGGACGAGGACCGCGAGGGGCGTCCCTTTGTGGGGCGCGCCGGACAGTTGTTGGACAAGATGCTGGGCGCTATCGATCTGGACAGGGACAAGAACGTCTATATCACCAATGTCCTGCCCTGGCGGCCGCCGCAGAACCGCGATCCGCTGCCCGCAGAGGTGGCGATGATGGTGCCTTTCCTGAAACGCCATGTAGAGCTGGCCGAGCCGGAGGTGCTGGTCTTGATGGGCAATATCAGCTGTCAGGCGGTCTTGGGCAAACGCGGCATCACCCGGCTGCGAGGGCAGTGGGATCAGGTCTGGGGCAAGCCGGTCATTCCGATGTTCCACCCGGCCTATCTGCTCCGCCAGCCCGTCCAAAAACGCGCCGCCTGGGGTGACCTGCTGGAACTGAAGGCGCGGCTGGGGGCCCTGTGATGAGATTTCAGCAATGAAGCTTCTTGCCTTCTCCGACCTGCACCTGGCCCGAGCCCGCGCTGCCGATTTGGTTGTGGCCAGTGCGGAGGCCGACCTCGTGGTCGGGGCAGGGGATTTCTGCAACGCGCGGCAGGGGCTGGCAGAGGCGATGGAGCTGCTCTCGGATATCACCGCGCCGATGGTGATGGTGGCAGGCAATGCCGAAAGCGCCGATGAGCTGCGCGCCGCCGCCCCAGCAAACGCCCATGTGCTGCATGGGAATGGCGTTACGATTGAGGGCGTCACCTTCTGGGGGCTGGGCGGCGGTGTGCCGGAAACACCCTTTGGCGCCTGGTCCTGGGATCTCTCCGAGGAGGATGCCGAGGCACTGCTGGAGCCCTGCGAGAGGGCAGATGTTCTGGTCACCCATTCCCCGCCAAAGGGGCTAGGCGATTTGACATCAACGGGCCTCTCGGTTGGCTCCACCGCGATCCGCGCGGCTATTGAACGCCTTCAGCCGAAATTGTCTCTCTTTGGTCACGTGCATGAGGCCTGGGGCGCAAGGGGGCAGATCGGGCGGACTGACTGTGCGAACCTTGGTCCGATGGCCAATTTCTTTGAGGTGAGCAATGATTGATCCGCTGACCCTTCTGGCCTTTGTCCCCGCGGCGCTGGCGCTGAACTTGACGCCGGGAGCGGACATGATGTTTTGCCTTGGCCAAGGCCTGCGATCCGGGCGCGGCGCGGCGGTGGCGGCCAGTGCGGGCATCACGGCGGGATGTTTCGTGCATGTGGTGCTGGCTGGCCTGGGACTTGGCGCGGCAGTGGCGGCGGTGCCGGGATTGTTCGACGTGATCCGCTGGGTCGGGGTCGCTTATTTGTTATATCTCGCCTGGACCACCTTCCGCAGCGGACCGGTTGCGGGCGAAGCGCCTGCCATACCTGCCGCGCGCGCCTTTCGGTCTGGCTTCGTCGTGAACCTGACCAACCCCAAGGTGATCCTCTTCGTGCTGGCCTTCATCCCGCAGTTTGTGGTGCCCGAGGCCGGTCCGGTCCTGATTCAGTTCCTGATCTTCGGTGCGATCCTGTCCATTGGCGGTTTCGTGATCAACGGCCTGGTCGGGATCTTTGCAGGGCAGGCGGGGCGACGCCTGATCGCCAATCCGGTGGCGGGGCGCTGGCTGGGGCGCATCTCCGGCGGTATCTTTGCGGGTCTTGCCCTGAGGCTCGCCATTCTTGAAAAAGCATGAGGTTCATTAGGCATGTCCCGTATCGATGAGAGCAAGGAGTTCATCCCCGTCCGCATCGCCATTCTGACTGTCTCCGACAGCCGCGCGCTGGAGGAAGACCGTTCGGGACAGGTGCTGGTGGACCGTCTGACCGGGGCAGGCCATGTGCTGGCAGACCGCAAGATCCTGCCCGATGAGCGTGACCAGATTGCCGATCAGCTGCGCGCCTGGGTGGCCGACCCGGAGGTCGATGTGGTGATTTCCACCGGCGGCACCGGCCTTACGGGCCGCGATGTCACGGTCGAGGCGCACCGCGATGTCTATGAAAAAGAGATCGACGCCTTTGGCACGGTGTTCACCCTTATCTCGATGCAGAAGATCGGCACCTCGGCGGTGCAGTCGCGGGCCACGGGTGGCGTCGCGGGGGGAACATATCTGTTCGCGCTGCCCGGCAGCCCCGGCGCCTGCAAGGACGGCTGGGATGAAATCCTGGGCAAACAGCTTGATTTCCGTCACCGTCCTTGCAACTTCGTGGAAATAATGCCGCGATTGGACGAACATTTGCGACGGAAGTGATCCGCGCGGGCGTGTAACCTCGTAAAGGATTTGTACAGTTGCTATCTTTTCAGGTGGGCGATTGCGCTTGCCTGAGTGTTTTCACTGGAATTGTCGGCAGCATTTGCCACCGGAAGGAAATGACATGCGGTTTCTGCGGCATAGTTTGATAGGTCTGCTTCTGATGGCGTTGACGCTGGCGCTGCTGGCCTATGCGGGGTGGATCGTGCGTGGTGCCATTGATGCGCGGATGAACGCAGAGCCGCGCACCCCGCCTGCGCGTGAACGCGTTTTTGCGGTGCGGGTTGTTACAGCGGATGAGCAGACCATCGCGCCCGAACTCATCGCCTTTGGCCGTATCGAAAGCCGTCGCACGCTGGAACTGCGCACCGCGCTGGGCGGGCGGGTAACCCATTTGTCCGACCACTTTGAAGAGGGCGGGCGCGTGGAAGAGGGCGCTCTACTGGTTCAGATCGACCCCGCAGATGCCCAGGCCGCGCTGGACCGGGCAGAGGCGGATATGATGGATGCTGAAGCCGAGGAACGTGATGCGGGGCGGGCGATGGTCTTGGCCGGGGATGAACTGGATGCCGCACAGGATCAAGCCCAGTTGCGCCTAAAGGCCTATCAGCGTCAACTCGATCTGGAAGAGCGCGGCGTTGGAACCGCAGCCACCGTTGAAACCGCAGCCCTCGCGGCGGCGCAGGCGCGCCAGGCGGTGATTTCGCGCAGGCAGGCGGTGTCACAGGCCGAGGCGCGCGTCGATCAGGCCAAGACCCGCGTGGCCCGCGCCGAGATCGCACTGGAAACCGCGCGCCGCGATCTGGCCGACACTTCCATCACGGCGGCCTTTGGCGGGACGCTGCAATCAGTGAGTCTGGTGGAAGGCCGTCTTGTCTCTGCAAACGAAAAACTCGCCGAACTGGTGGATCCCGACCGGCTGGAGGCCGCGTTTCGCGTTTCGACCTCTCAATATGCGCGGCTTCTGGATGAGGCAGGCCGCCTGATCCCGGCGCCGGTACGGGTGATGCTGGATGCGTCGGGCGCGGCACTGTCGGCCACGGGGACGCTGTCCCGCGTGAGCGGCGCTGCTGGTGACGGGCAGACGGGACGTCTGGTCTATGCCCGTCTTGATGCTGCGCCGGGTTTCAAGCCGGGCGATTTTGTTACAGTTTCCGTCACGGAACCACCGGTGGAACGGGTGGTGCGCATCGCCGCTTCGGCGCTGGGCAGTGATGGCACGGTTCTCGTGTTAGGTGAAGAGGATCGCCTTGAGGCGTTGCCAGTCGAATTGGTGCGTCGTCAGGGGGACGATGTACTGATCCGCGGTGCGGGGCTTGCGGGGCGCGAGGTTGTCACCGCGCGCACGCCGCTCCTGGGCGCTGGGATCCGGGTACGCCCCCTGCGGCTGGATGCCAATGCGCAGATCGCCCCAGCCGAACCGGACCTGATCGAGTTGACCGAAGACCGCCGCGCCAAGCTGGTGGCCTTTGTCGAGGGCAACAGCCGCATGCCGGAGGAGGCACGCAAACGGCTTCTGGCTCAGCTGTCCGAACGCGCCGTTCCCGCCCAATTGGTCACCCGTATCGAAACCCGGATGGGGGGCTGATCCATGCGTGATCTGTCGCGGCCTGCGGGCGGTCTGCTGAGCTATTTCACCCGCCACCGCACGGCTGCGAACCTGCTGCTTGTGATCCTGTTGGTGCTGGGCGCGGCGGCGATCCCCAACATGCGGGCGCAGTTTTTCCCGGACGTGATCATCGAGAACGTCAACGTGCGGGTCCAATGGGACGGCGCCGGCCCTGAGGATGTGGACAGCGCCATTGTGCAGGCGCTGGAGCCGGCGTTGCTGGCGGTCGACGGAGTCGAGGAAAGCAGCGCCACCTCGCGTGAGGGGCTTGCGAGTATCACGCTGGAGTTCGAGCCCGGCTGGGACATGTCGCGCGCTGCCGATGATGTGCAGACCGCGGTCAGCCTTGTCACGACCCTGCCGGAAGAGGCCGAAGAGCCGACCGTTAAACGGGGGGCCTGGCGCGATCGTGTGACCGATGTAGTGATCACCGGTGACATCGGCCCCGAGCAACTTGGTCTATTTGCTGATGAGTTGATCGTTCGGCTTTTCGAGGTGGGCGTCACCCGCACCACGATCCGGGGCGTTGCCGCGCCTGAAACCATTGTCGAGGTGCCCTCGGCCTCGCTCATCACCCATGATATCAGCATGTCCGATATCGCGTCTGCCATTGCCTCCGAGGTCACTGCCGATCCGGCGGGCGATGTCAGCGGCGCCAATGCGCGCGTGCGTACCGGGCGCGAAAAACGCAACCCCGATGAGATCGCCGGAATCGTCCTGCGCACCAACGCGGATGGATCTGTGCTCACCATTGGCGATGTAGCGCGGGTCCGGGTCGAGGGGGTGGACCGCGCGCGCTCCTATTTCGTGGGGGAGCATCCAGCCATGTCGATCCGGGTGGACCGCTCGGATCAAGGCGATGCCATCGGTATTCAGCACACGGTGGAAAAGGTCGTCGCCGAAATGCAGCAGAGCCTGCCGCAAGGTGTCAGCGCCGATCTGATCCGCACCCGCGCCGAGGCGATCTCGGATCGTCTAAACATTCTGGTCGATAACGGTCTGATGGGACTGGGCCTTGTTTTGGTGCTCTTGTTCCTGTTCCTGAATGTGCGCATCGCCTTCTGGGTGGCGGCTGGCATACCGGCGGCGATGTTTGCGGCCGTTGCGCTGATGTATGCGGCGGGGCTGACCATCAACATGGTCTCACTCTTTGGGCTGATCATCACGCTCGGCATCGTGGTGGATGACGCGATTGTCGTCGGAGAGCACGCCGATTTCCGGGTGCGCCGACTGGGGGAAACGCCGATGCAGGCGGCCGAGAATGCTGCGCGTCGCATGGCGATGCCGGTGTTTGCTGCAACGCTGACCACGATCATCGCTTTTTTCGGGCTGACACTTGTCGGCGGACGTTTTGGGGATCTGATCCGCGACATTCCCTTCACGGTGATCATGGTGCTGGCGGCCTCTTTGGTGGAGTGTTTCCTGATCCTGCCGAACCACATGGCCCATGCCTTGGTACACGCTCAGAAACGCCATTGGTACGACTGGCCGAACCGGGTGGTGAACCAGGGCTTTCGCTGGGTGCGTGATACGCTGTTCCGCCCGTTGATGGTGCTGGTGGTTAAGGCGCGATACGTGGTTATCGCCGGGGCGGTCGTCATTTTGGCCAGCCAAATGGTGCTCTTCATCGGTGGGGATGTGAAATGGCGATTCTTCAATGCGCCCGAACGCGGATCGGTCACCGGCAATTTTGCGATGGCCGAGGGGGCAAGCCGCGAGGATACGCTGGCGATGATGCGGGAGATGCAGCGCGCGACAGAGGCGCTGGGCGCGGAATACGCGGAACGTTACGATCGCAACCCGCTTGAGTTTGTTATGGCCGAAGTGGGCGGCAACGCCGGTCGCGGCCTTTCGGGTGTTGAGGCAAAGGATAAGGATCTGCTGGGCGGCATATCGATCGAACTGATCGACGCGGACCTCAGGGATTACTCGAGCTTTGCCTTTGTGGCCGAGTTGCAGGAGCGGGTAGAGCGTCACCCCCTTGTCGAGACAATTTCCTTCCGTAGCTGGCGCTCGGGGCCGGGAGGCGATGCGCTGGACGTCCAGTTCTACGGCGCTGATGTGCAGACGCTCAAGGCAGCCTCCGAGGATCTGAAGGCGGCGGTCCTGCGCTTCCCCGAAGTCTCTGCAGTGCAGGACAACCTGGCCTATGACAAGGAAGAAGTGATCCTGGAACTGACCCCGCAGGGGCAGGCTTTGAATTTCACCATCGATAGCCTCGGACGTGCCCTGCGCGCGCGGCTGAATGGGATCGAGGCAGCCACCTACCCAGATGGGCCGCGCAGCGCCACGGTGCGCGTGGAACTGCCCGAGGGAGAGCTGACGGCGGATTTCCTGGAACGCACCCTGATGCGTGCACCGAACGGCAGCTATGTGCCGCTTGCTGATATCGTCTCTGTTAGTCAGCGCAGTGGCTTTTCCACCGTGCGGCGGGAGAACGGCATCCGGGTCATCAGTGTCACGGGCGACATTTCCGAGGACGATCCGGCCCGCGCCGAGGCGGTTATCAAGGCTTTGGAAGATGAAATCCTGCCCAGGATCGCCAGCGAGCGGCAGGTGGAATGGCGCCTGTCGGGCCTGAGCGAGCAGGAGGATACCTTCCTGGCCGAAGCAGGCACTGGGCTGATCCTGTGCCTGACGGGTATCTATCTTGTGCTGGCATGGATATTTGCCAGCTGGACGCGTCCGATAGTGGTGATGGCGATCATTCCGTTCGGTCTCGTTGGGACGATTTGGGGCCATTACATCTGGGAGGTGCCACTCAGCATGTTCACGGTCGTTGGTCTTTTGGGGATGACAGGGATCATCATCAACGACTCGATCGTGCTTGTGACCACCATCGACGAATACGCCAAGGAGCGTGGGCTTGTCCCCTCCATCATCGACGGGGCGGCGGATCGTTTGCGGCCGGTGATGCTGACCACCCTGACCACGGTGCTGGGGCTGGCGCCGCTGATGTATGAAGGCTCGCAGCAGGCGCAGTTCCTGAAACCGACAGTGATTACCCTGGTCTATGGGCTTGGCTTTGGGATGTTCCTCGTGCTGCTTGTGGTGCCAGCCTTGGTCGCCATTCAGCGGGACGCATCGCGGCCCCTGACGTCTTTGCGGCGGGCGTTGCGCTCGCGCGGGAGAGCGCATACGCGCGTGCTGCGGTGGCTGATCGGGGTCTCTGGTTTTGCCCATCTGGGCTGGCTGGGATTGACCATGGGTTGGGCTATGGCGACGGGTGCCTTGCATCCGGCTCTACGCGAAGGGTTACAGCAGGTTGCTCCGCCCCTTGTGGCCATGGACCCGGTCCGGGCGGGCTTGGCCATATTCCTCATCGGCTCTGTGGTATTGATCTTGCTGACCTATGTAATCGGCGCGCTTACTCATGCTTTCAGTGCGCGCCAGCGGGCGCGGGCCAACAGCGCGACCTCGGCCACCTGATCGATCAGCTGCAGGCCGGTGTCCTGCAGCAGCGCGTCCACCTGAACCCAATCGGCCTGCAGCGCATCATCGTCGGGGCTGGGCGAGCCTTCGATGAAGTCGCAAAGAACCGCGGTGAGCAGGTAGTGATGGGAAAGGCCTGTAGCGCTGCGATCGGGCAGCAGTACGTCCACGTTGGTGAGATACTCCAGCGGGCGGGCATGAACGCCGGTTTCCTCCCGCAGCTCGCGGGCGGCGGCCTCCAGCGCGGTTTCGCCCCATTCCACGTGGCCGCCGGGAAATCCCCACCAGCCCGCATTCGGTGCGTTGCGCCGTTGGACCAATATGACGTTGTCCTGACCGGCAATCCGGTGGCACACCACGGCAAGCGCGCCAAGCGTTGGGCGCCTCATCCGGCGTCGCAGCCTCGAATATCTACAGCATGGCTGCGGCCCAGCACCGTGATGCGCACATGAGAGCGATCAATTGCGGCTGGGGTCCCTTGGGTGGCGGGCAGGAACTCGGTGCTGGCAAGAAGCATCCCGCCGCGGCGCTCTGTGTGGGTTTCGCCGGCCATCATGTGAGGGGTTCCGGGCTCTATCACAGCGACTTCTTCTCCGCCGGCGCTGGGCATCTTGATGCGGGCCTCAACCTTGATTCCGTAGCGGCCGGGGCGCAGGCTACAGGTCGCGGAGGAGACACCCGCTTCGGAAGCGGAATAGGGGCGCGAGGCCAGCGCGGCGATGATGGCCGGATTGCGGCCTGCGTCCGGGTTCAGGTGGTGATCAAAGCGCAATTCGGAGGGAACGCAGACATCTTTGCAGATGCCCAGTTCCATTCTGCCTTTCAGCCGCACAGGTGCGCCGGGGCGCTCCGGTGCAATTTCAATCGGCAGTACCAGTTGGTCGTGATAGCCAATGGTGCGAAAGCCCGATGTCAGGAAAACTTCAGGGGTTGGCCACGTCATCGACACCGCGCCCACGTTGCGCGAGCCCCGCCAGGTAAAGCTGGGCGGTATGCCGGCATCCCCCGGCGCGCGCCAGTAGGTTTTCCATCCCTGCGAGAGGGTCAGCCTTAGCGCGCCCAGGTAGGTGCCGCGACTGGTCAGACCACCGTCAAGCACTTCGATCTGTACAAGATCGGTAGGGCCAAGCCCCTCTGCGGCCCGAGCGTGCGGAGCAAGTGTCGCAAGGCCCGCGGCGATGACTGCAGCGAGCGGCAGAGACAGGTGGCGCTTGAGCCTCCGCGCTGGCGGTCGAGACGGCGGCACCTTGGCGCTGGTGTGGTATTCGGGCGTTTGGTCGGGTTGCATGTGCGTCATTAGACCATACATGCGCATCAGAAGGGTAAATGCCAAGTCACGTTCCGGTCAGAAAGCAAACAATTTCCCGGTGGCAGTCGCGTGGATCTTGCGATTGAAGCCCTTGCCCTTGCTTCGGGTGCGCCGGGGTTGCATGCTGGCGTTACGCTGCGGCCTTTTGAGTGGCCACTGCGCAGAGCGGACAGAAAGAACGGCGAAAAGAACGCGATATGGATCTGACAGGTAAACTCTTGATCGCTATGCCCGGTATCGGCGATCCGCGGTTTGAACACTCGGTTGTGTTTCTGTGCTCCCACAGCGAAGAGGGGGCTATGGGTCTGATCGTAAACAAGACCGCCCCAGGGGTTCAGCTTGGCAGCTTGCTTGACCAGCTTGAGATCGTGGCAGGCACCGATGCGGCGGCTTTGCCGGTGCGTTTCGGGGGGCCAGTGGAAACCCAGCGCGGGTTCGTTCTTCATTCTGACGAATATGCATCCCGAGTGAATTCGCTTGCTGTTCCCGGCGGCTTTGCCATGACCGCCACGCTGGATATTCTCGAGGATATCGCCGAAGGCAGCGGACCGGCTAAGACAGCTATCATGCTTGGCTATGCCGGCTGGGGGCCAGGGCAGCTCGAAAGCGAAATTGTGGCGAATGGCTGGCTGACGGCCGAGGCCACTTCCGATCTAATTTTCGATATGGCAGACCTTGACAAGTGGGAAGCGGCACTCCGGTCACTTGGGGTCGATCCGGTGTCTCTCTCGGCCAGCGCGGGGACAGCCTGAGAGGCTCTTGGTATCCGAAACAGTGTGTACCTAGGGCGGGCTCCCGCGCCTTTGGGGCGTATCAGAGATGCGCGCAAAAGGCTTGGGCGTGGCGCCGCGCTGATGCGCGGCGCGGTTGCGTTCTGCAGCCCGCGATGCGGAGAACATGAAACGCTTGATCGTGTCAGGGGCGCACGTATGAGAAGCCCTGCTCCTGCAACTCCACCAGGCGCACCACGCCGGAAGGCACAATTGCGGCTTCCTCCATAAGCGCTACGTTTTTACCTGCTTTCTCGCTCATCTTGCGATGGGTATTGCCGCAGGCTGAAAAGGAGAGCTGCTCGTTCTCAAGGCTCATTGCCGAGATCCGATCCGCCACCGGGCTTTTCCCGGGAATGAGCATGTTGAGGCCAGGGCCATAGGCGACCACTTCAACAACGGCCGCATCACCTTGCGCCTCGTAGTAACGTGTGAGGTTTTGCACATTGTTTAGCGCCATGTTCATGACTTTTGGGTCGTTCTGGTTCACATGAACCGCGACGTAATGGGTTTTGCCCTCGGCCAGAGCCTGGCTTGCAGCGCCGACGCCAAGAGTGGCGGCGAGGGCCGCTGCAGTGATGATATGTTTCATGATGTTCCTCCCTATCGTTTGGACAGGATAGACTGCGGCTGGCCATATGAATAGAGACTAGCGAATATGTGAATGCATGGGGCGCGAAAAGAGATGGTCTCCGCTTGGCGCTGTTGCGCCGCGCGTCAGCGCGGCGCCGGGCCCAACCCTGAACGGGGATATGTGAATATATCCGGGAAGGGGCGGGAGCGCGCCGGTCTCAGGGGGCGTCTGCTCCATTGCGCGGAGCCGCCGCGCGCTGCAGCCGGTCGTTGATCGCAACACCCAGCCCGCGGTCCGGAACTGGCGCCACCGCGATTGGCCTGCCCATGGCGTCCAACCGGTGCAGGTGGTCAAAGAGGTTGGCAGCCGCCTCGGCCAGGTCGGCGGTCTCGGAGAGATTGAGGTCGCATCCCATCGGGCCGAACCCCAGCAGCAGCTCGCCCTCTGTTGCGGTACTGGCGTTCAGGCGGACGCTGGCCTGCGGAGCGTAGTGCGACAGCAATTGTCCCGGTGCGGTGAGAGGACCGGCGTCATCGCGCTGCATGAGGGATTGTCCAAGGACGGACTCGATCTCTTCGGCCGCCAATCCGCCGGGGCGTAACAGGATCACCTCTGGCCCCGAAAGGCCCAGGATCGTGGATTCCACGCCAACGGCACAGGGTCCATCGTCCACGACCGCTGCGATCCTGCCATTCAGCCCGGCCAGAACATGGGCGGCTGTCGTGGGGCTGATCCGCCCCGACGGGTTGGCCGAGGGCGCGGCAACCGGCCCGCCCACATATTCAAGCAGGCGCAGGGCGGTGGGATGCGCAGGAACCCGGACCGCCAGTGTCGAAAGCCCCGCTGTCACCAAGCCCGACACCCTGTGGCCTTCGCGTAGGGGCAGGACGAGGGTGAGCGGCCCGGGCCAGAAGGCCTTGGCCAGCCGGTCGGCCAGATCATTCCACTGCACCAGCTGCTGTGCGGCCTTTGTCGAATGCACATGGGCGATCAGCGGGTTGAAACTGGGCCTGCCTTTGGCCTCGTAGACCGCGGCCACCGCCGTGCCGTTTCGCGCATCGGCGCCCAAACCATAGACAGTCTCGGTCGGAAAGGACACGAGTTTACCCGCTTTAAGAAGGTCGGCGGCGTGGATCAAATCCTGATCGTTGGGGCTCAGGATTTCCGTGATTTGGCTACTCATGATCGGTGACGCGGCGTTTTGGTTGATTGAAAAGGGCGAGTGGATAGGTAATCGAGCAGGCCGCGAGATATAAGGGGCCTCGCATGTGTTGCCAAGTCCGGGTTAAGACTGGTGCGCAGACGAGAGCCCCCAAAGGACCCCAAGAGGACGCCAATGACCTTCCGTTCCCCCGTTAGCGAGTATGAATTCCTGCTCAGCCACATTCTGGACTTCGATCAGATCGCAGCGACCGAGCGATTTGCCGAGGCGTCGGACGACATGGTCTCGGCGATCCTTACCGAAGCGGGAAAGATGTGTGACGAGGTGATGGTGCCGCTGCAGCGACCAGGGGACCTGAACCCGGCGCGGCTGGAAAACGGCGTGGTGCGGACGTCGCCGGGGTTCGCGGAAGGCTGGAAAGCGATTGCCGAGGGCGGCTGGCTTGGCATGAGCGCGCTTCAGGAACAGGGTGGTATGGGGCTGCCGATGACCCTTACCTCGGCGGTGAATGAAATGATGTCGGGCGCTTGCCTGTCTTTGCAGCTCGCGCCGCTGATGAATCAGGGTCAGATCGAAGCGCTGGAGCATCATGCAAGCGATACGCTGAAAGCGCTCTACTTGCCGAAACTGATCTCGGGCGAATGGAGCGCGACCATGAATCTGACCGAGCCGCAGGCCGGATCGGATGTGGGCGCGCTCAGCTCCAAGGCGGTGTCCAACGGTGACGGAACCTATGCGATCTCCGGACAGAAAATCTACATCTCCTGGGGGGACAATGATTTCACCGGGAATGTCTGCCATCTGGTTCTGGCGCGCCTGCCGGACGGGGGGGCGGGCACCAAGGGGATCTCGCTGTTCCTGGTGCCCAAGTTCCTGCCGGATGAAAATGGCGAAGCGGGTCCGGCAAACAGTCTCAAGGTGGTCAGCCTTGAGCACAAGCTGGGTCTTCACGGCAGCCCGACCTGCGTGATGCAGTATGACGGGGCCACCGGCTGGCTGGTGGGCGAGGAACATGGCGGCATGGCGGCCATGTTTACCATGATGAACAATGCGCGTCTTGGGGTTGGCGCACAGGGTGTCGGTGTGGCCGAGGCAGCCTATCAAAAGGCGCTGGCCTATGCGCTGGAGCGCAAACAGGGCAAGACCCCGTCGGGGGTCATCGCAGATCATGCGGATGTGCGCCGCATGCTGATGGAGATGAAGGCCGATGTCTTTGCGGCCCGCGCGATCCTTCTGGCCTGCGCCCATGCCATCGACATGGCCACTGCAACCGAAGAGCCGCTCTGCAAGGCCCGTGCGGCCTTCCTGACACCGATTGCCAAGGCATTTGGAACGGATGTCGGGATCCGTGTGTCGGAAACCGGTGTGCAGGTGCACGGCGGCATGGGTTTCATTGAGGAAACAGGCGCCGCGCAGTTCTGCCGCGACGTGCGGGTGAGTGCGATCTACGAGGGCACCAATGGCATTCAGGCCATGGACCTCGTGGCCCGCAAAATGATGGACGGCGGCGATATGGCCAACCGGCTGATGGACGAGATTGAAGAGCAGGCGGAACGCGCCCGCCCGGTCTATCCCAACATGGCCGAGGCGGTCTGGCAGGCTTGCGAAAGCCTGCGCGAGGCGACTGACTGGCTGGTGGCACAAGAAGACCTGCAGAACCGCTTTGCCGGGGCGGTGCCTTATCTGCGCGCCTTTGCCCGCGTGCTGGGCGGTCACTATCACCTCGCCGCGGCCATGGCGGATCAGGGCGGCGCGCGCGAAAAACTGGCGCGCTTCTACATCAAGCGGATGCTGCCCGAACATGCGGGCCTGTTGCAGCACGCGCAGGAAGGCGTCGAAGGGGTGATGGCACTCACCCTTGAAGAGTTGGCGCACTGATGGCCTCTGTTCCCGAAGTCGGCCCGCGCACCCCCTGGGAAGAGCCGCCCGCAACCGGCGACGCGATCGAGGTGGCCGAGGGTGTCCTTTGGATGCGCCAGCCGCTGCCGATGAAGCTCGACCACGTCAATGTCTATGCCTTTGACGAGGGCGACAGCTGGACGGTGGTCGATACCGGTTTCAACACGAAGAAAAGTCGCGGCATCTGGGAGGCGCTGATGGCGGGCCCGCTGAAGGGCAAGCCGGTTTCCCGCGTGGTCGCGACGCACCACCATCCCGACCACATCGGCCTTGCGGGCTGGTTTCAGTCCGAATATGGCGCCGAACTGGTTACCACCCGTACCGCCTGGTTGTTTTCCCGCATGCTGACGCTGGATGTGCAGGAAACCTGGCCCGAGGAAACCCTCGCGTATTATCGCAGTGCCGGTATGGACAGGGATATCTACGATCAGCGCGTCGCCGAGCGACCCTTCAATTTTTCCGACACGGTCTATCCGATGCCGCTGGGCTTTACCCGGATCAAGCAGGATGACGTGTTTCGCATGGGCGGGCGCGACTGGGATGTGCACATGGGAAACGGGCACTCGCCCGAGCATGCGACCTTCTGGAGCCGCGACGACAATCTGGTGATCACCGGCGATCAAATCCTGTCTTCGATCAGCCCCAACATCGGCGTCTATGCGACTGAGCCCATGGCAGACCCGCTTGGCGAATGGCTTGAGGCCTGCGAGCGGCTGGCGCCGCTGGCGCGCCACGACCATCTGGCGCTGGGCGGGCACAAGCTGCCGTTTTCGCGCCTGCCGCTGCGCATGCGGCAGCTGATCGATAACCACCACGGTGCGCTTGAACGGCTGATGGAGCACCTCGATACTCCGCGCACGGCGGCAGAGTGCTTCTCTCCCCTGTTCAAGCGGACCATCGGCGCCGGTGAGTACGGTCTTGCGCTGGTTGAAGCCGTGGCGCATGTCAATCATCTCTACCACACGGACCAGGTTAGCCGCATCCAGCGCGAGGATGGCGCCTGGCTCTATCAGCGCAAGTAACCGGCATCGAGACAGGCATGCGAGGCCGCGAAAGGGTGGCGACATATGAGCGACAAGATCCACAGCAGTATCGAGACCAGCGCTGAAATCGCCGAGGCGGCAATCCTGCCTCAGGTGCACGAGGTCCACTGCGATCCCAAACCCGGTCAGACCGGCCCGGTCCTGCCAAAGGCCATGCAGAAACCTGCCGAGGCCAAAAGCCCCGCCCGCTGGGCCTATGAGCGGATGATCCTCTATATTCAGAACTTCGAAGAACAGCTCGACAGCGAACAAGAGGTCGCTATGGGCTTTGCCGGGGGCGATGCCGGTGTCATGCGCATCGAAGGCATGGGTTATTTCGACCCTGATATCGTGACCTTCTATGGTTCGGACAGCTCAGGCACCCGTACCCAGCTTGTGCAGCACGTCACCCAGCTGAACGTGATGCTGCGGGCCCTGCCCAAGGCGCAGCCCGAAACCCCTGCCACCCGGATAGGTTTCCGTCTGGCCCGCGATCTGGAAGAGGGCCGCGATTCGGAGGGGTAAGATCCGCGCATCGATACGCCCCGCACCAGCGCGTCAGCATGGCAAATGCGCCGCAGGAGGCGCGATTTTCGCATGGATGCGCCCTATTGACGTCGTGACAGGGCGCGGGAATTCCAGTATCCACGGGCAAAACACACGCGAATAGGATATCGACACATGGCTGAGCATAAACCCGGATCCATGGACATCACCGTTCAGGAGCAGACCTACGCAGGGTTCATCAAGTTTACCGTGCGCTTCTGCATTTTCCTGGCCTTTCTTGCAGTCTTCCTTGCGGTTTTCGCGACCTGATCTGCGGTCTGTGTGATGAGTAAACCAGTGCTGCGACTGGCGCTTTTGGCGTCACTCGCAGGAGGAAGCATGGTGCTGTCGGGCTGCGGCGCGCAGCCTCAGCCCAATGCAGATCATGCAACCCTTGAAAGGGTTGCATACCGTCACGACGGCCCTCCCAAGCTGACCCTTTATACGATGGTCAACAACCGCACCGGGCAGGGCGGGCACACTTCGCTGATGGTCAATGCGTCTGAACGCGTGATCTTTGATCCCGCAGGCTCTTTCTATGCCGACGTCGTTCCCGAGCGGAACGATGTGCTGTACGGGATCACCCCAGCGGTGGAAAAGGCCTACCGCGGCTCGCACGCCCGCAGCACCCATCACGTTCTGGTACAGGAAATTCCAGTTACGCCTGAGCAGGCACAGCTTGCCTATGAGCTTGTCGTCAGCAATGGTCGGGTGCCGGGTGCCTATTGCGCCAATGCCACCGCATCGGTGCTGAAGAAAATCCCCGGCTTTGAGGATATCAAGGTCACCTTCTACCCCGTGAAACTGGCAGAGCAGATCGCTCAGGTTCCGGGTGTGACCGAGACGCGCTATTACGAGAACGACAGCGCCGATCTGCAGGTGGGCCTCGCGCGTAACAATGCGATCCTGAACGGTGAATAAGGCCTTTTCCGGTCTCGTTTAGCCCCCAAAATACAGCAGCAGGACAAAGGACGCCGCTCCGGTGCCCATGGCAAACAGCACGTTCCGGGTGATGTATCCAACAGCCAGCGTCAGCGCCGCAACCGCCACATGGGGCAAGCTGGGTGTGCCGCCCGTGGGCGCAGGCCAGGCCACCAGAGGGGTGACCAGTGCGGGGATGATGGCAACGGCGGTATAGCGCAGGTGCCGCATCAGCCAGTCCGGCATGGCGCGCCCGCCGACAAGTCCGATGAAGGCAAAGCGCAACAGGTAGCTGCCGACCGCGAGGCCAATGATCGCGGTCCACAGGGTCACGGGATCTATTTCACTCATTGGCTGGTCTCCCTTCTGCGCCGCTCAAACCAGACCTCGGCCCTGGCCCCTGCCATCATTCCTGCAAGGCCCGCAACGATCAGGCCAAGGTTATAAGGCAGCGCGGCGGCGGGCAGGGCGGTGACAACGGCCACGAAACAGGCCACAACATGGGCGGGGGTACGCAGCATCGGTCCGATCATCGCCAGAAACGCGAGCGGCAGCACGAAATCCAGTCCCCAGCTGTCCGGAACCTGCGCGCCGATCATCGCGCCGGTCACGGTCGCCGCCATCCAGCCCGGCGCCACCAGCCCGTTGGTGCCAAAGAAATAGGCCATACGTTCCGGCACCGACATCTCGGGTTCGCTTTCGAATTTCACGATCGACAGGGCGTAGGACTGGTCCACCGTGAAATAGGCGGCAATGGCCCGCTGCCACAGCGGAGCCGACCCCAGATAGGGGGTGAGAGAGGCCGAGTACATCGCCACCCGCAGGTTCACCGCAAGGGCCGAGATCAGCACGATGAGAATCGGTGCACTTTCCTGCATCAGTTGAAGGGCGGTGAACTGAGCCGATCCGGCGAATACAGCAAGCGAGAAGGTCAGAGCCTCGGGGACAATCAGTCCCGCCTCGGCTGCTAGCACGCCGAACAACAGCCCAAAAGGTCCCGAGACCAGAAGAAACGGCGCGCCGTCCCGCACGCCTCTCCAAAAGGCCGATTTCGTGGTGGTTATCGCCATTTGCCCGTCCTAAGTTGAGCCGCACCATGGGGTTGCGCCACTGGCCTATGGGGGATTGGGGAGGTTTGCAATTGGCAAAAGCGGAAGATCACGCAGAGTATATCATAGCGCCCGCGCCGCAGAACGGGCGGCTGACCCGCGCCGTGACGGGCGTCGATCATACGGGTGCCACCAGTGAGATTTCCGTGGTCGAGGAACGCCCCTTGACCATTTACCTGAACCGGCAGGAGATCGTCACCGCCATGACCATCGGGGACTACCCGGAATACCTGGCGCTGGGGTTCCTGCGCAACCAGGGCATGCTGCGCGACGATGATGTCATCACCGGCGTCGACTACGACGAAGAGCTGGAAACCGCCGTGGTGCGCACCGAGGTGGAAACCAGTTACGAGGAAAAGCTGCAGAAAAAGACCCGCACCTCGGGCTGCGCCGTGGGCACCGTCTTTGGCGACATGATGGAGGGGCTTGAGGACGTGCGCCTGCCTGCCACGCCGGTGCGCACATCGTGGCTTTATGCGCTGGCCCACAAGATCAACCGCACGCCCTCCCTCTATCTGGAGGCGGGCGCGATCCACGGCACTGTGCTGTGCCATCAGGAACGCCCTCTGGTCTACATGGAGGACGTGGGCCGCCACAACGCAGTGGACAAGATCGCGGGTTGGATGCTCTCCACCGGGAGCGATCCATCGGACAAGATCCTCTACACCACCGGGCGGCTGACCTCGGAGATGGTGATCAAGACGGCGATGATGGGCATCCCGGTGCTGGTTTCGCGTTCGGGCTTCACCGCCTGGGGGGTAGAGATCGCCCGCGAGGTCGGCCTGACCCTGATTGGCCGGATGCGCGGGCAGCGGTTCATTTGCCTGTCGGGAGAGGACCGTCTGGAGCGCGACGTGGATCCCGCATCCATGCCGCAGGAAGACAAGAAACATCGCAGAAAGAGCGCGGGATAATGGCGATAGTGCGGGTATCAAGCGTCTCTATGGGGAATAGTGGATGGCGCCTATGAACGAACTGATTTTGGATCTGTTGGGGCCGTTCCCGTTGTTTTTTGCCCCATTGTTTATATGGGTTGCGTTACATTTTTTTGTTTGGTTCCTCTATTGGCAACCAATCGCCATGGAACTGGGTGTATCGTTCTGGGACCGCTCAGCCTCCCGTAGGGTGCTTTTTCGAGGGATACGCGGCGGATCCGAAGCGCTGCGCAGTAAGGTGAAAACCTGCAGGTTAGCGTTTATGGCTAGCCATGTAGGCTTTTTTGCATTTGTCTTTTTCATGATGGGGTTTGAGGGGTTCGCTTATCTTTTCACCTTATTTCTGGCAGCAGTCGTGTTGAGCAAACCGTACGATGTCGAGGGAGGCCGAGCATGACCAAACCTCTCGGCGTGATCCTTGCGGGCGGTCTGGCCACGCGCATGGGCGGTGGTGACAAGGGGCTCTTGAACATCGGCGGGCAAAGCCTTTTGTCCCGCGTCATCGACCGGCTGTCGCCGCAGGTGGCGGGCCTTGCGCTCAATGCCAATGGCGACCCGGACCGCTTTTCTGATCTTGGCCTGCCGGTGGTGGCCGACAGCATCGAAGGTTTTGCCGGACCGCTGGCAGGTGTTCTGGCGGGGCTCGACTGGGCTGCGGAACAAGGTGCAGACGCCATCGTGACCGCCGCCGCCGATACGCCTTTCTTCCCGACTGATCTGGTCGACCGGCTGGTCGCGGCCTCTGCGGGGCAAGTGCACCCTCTGGTGCTGGCAACAACGCCCCGCACCGGGGATGAGCTGAAATCCGGCGGGCGCAGCCGTGTGAACCGCCATCCCACATTTGGCCTCTGGCCGGTGGCCCTGCGCGATGATCTGCGCGCGGCGCTCAATGATGGCCTGCGCAAGGTGGTGCTATGGACCGATGCGCACGCGGGCCGCGAGGCGCTGTTTGACGCCACCCACTTTGATCCCTTTTTCAACGTGAACACGCCCGAGGATCTGGCGCGTGCGGAAAGACTGCTGAGATGAAGATATACGGAGTGACCGGCTGGAAAAATGCCGGAAAAACGGGCCTGATGGAGCGCCTGGTGGCCGAGTTCTGCGCCCGTGGCCTGACGATTTCCACCCTGAAACATGCGCACCACAGCACCGATGTGGACCAGCCCGGCACCGACAGTCACCGCCACCGCGAGGCGGGCGCCTCGGAGGTGCTGCTGGCTTCGCCCAACCGGGTTGCCATCATGCAAGAGCTGCGCGGCGCGCCGGAGCCGTCCTTTACCGAACTGCTCTCCCGGATGCGCCCGGTGGATCTGGTGCTGGTCGAAGGCTTCAAGCGTGAAGCCCATCCAAAGATCGAAGCCTATCGCACCAGTGCCGGAAATCCGCTGATCGCCTCGGGCGACAGCAGTATCCGGGCGGTGGCCAGTGACATCCCGCTGGATCTGGACCGGCCGGTCTTTGACCTGGATGACACCAAGGCCATCGCCGATTTCATCGCGACCGAACTGGGCTTGTGAGAGGGTTCGATACCTTCGTGATGGTGGATTGGTCCGGCGGCAACGACACCGGACCCCGCCCGCGCCGCGATGCGATCTGGGCCTGTCTCGCGGATCGCGATGGTGCGCGTGAGCCGCACTATTTTCGCAATCGTGTCCGGGTTGAAGACTGGCTCTGCGCTCAGGTCGAAGAGGCCCTCAGCTTGGGTCGACGGCTTTGCATCGGCTTTGACTTCCCTTTTGGCTATCCGGCGGGATTTGCAGCTGAACTGACGGGGCAGGGCGATCCTCTGACCTTGTGGGAATGGTTCGCGGCGCGTGTCGAGGATACGCCAAAGGCCAACAACCGCTTTGACCTGGCCGGATCGATCAATCGCCAGTTTGGCGGTCAGGGCCCGTTCTGGGGCAATGGGCTCAAGCGCGACATAGACGGGCTGCCGCGGAACAAGCTTGGATACCGGAACCCCTTTGCCGAGCGGCGCGCGGTCGAAGCTCTGGCGCGGGGCACATTTACCTGCTGGCAAATGGCCGGTGCAGGCTCTGTTGGCGGACAGTTGATGATGGGTCTGCCTGTGCTGTCCCGCCTGCGCCATCGCTTTGCACCCAATGTTGCGGCTTGGCCGTTCGAGACCCTGAACAAGCCGATTGCTTTGGTGGAGATCTGGCCATCTTTGACGGTGGATCAGCCGCCGGCAGGAATGATCAAGGATGCCTGGCAGGTGCAGCAGGTGGCACTGGAACTTGCCCGTCGCCCTGTGGCAGAACTGAGCCGAATGCTTGATGTCACCGCCCCGGAAGAGGGCTGGATCCTGGGAGTGTTGCCGATATGACCCTGAAACCGCCGCCCTTGCGGGATGATTGCTTTGCCCTGCCTGCGGGTGTGAACTGGACCCCGGTAGCGGACGCACTGGCGTTGCTCCGTGACCGGTTGGCGCCGGTGACCGGGATCGAGACGGTGCTGTTGGATCAGGCGGTGGGCCGGGTGCTGGCAAGCGATGTCGTTGCGCGGCGTTCTAATCCGCCGCAACCAAACACTGCCGTGGATGGCTATGGCTTTCAAGGCCCCGCACCCGAGGGGTCTCAGGTGATGGACCTTGTGGAAGGCCGCGCTGCGGCCGGTGTGCCTTTTGTGGGTGAGGTGCCGCCGGGCAAGGCGATCCGTATCCTGACCGGCGCTGCTTTGCCTGAGGGGGTCGATACAGTGATCCTGGAAGAGGACGTGACCACCGATGGACGCCAGATCGCCTTTCACGGGCCCTTGAAGCAGGGCGCCAACACCCGCCGCGCCGGAGAGGATGTGACGCAGGGCGATGTGATCCTACCTGCGGGACGTGTCGTGACACCCGCCGATCTTGCGCTAGCGGCGGCGACCGGCATTGCGGAATTGCCCTTGCGCAAGGCGCTCAGGGTGGGAGTGCTGTCTACCGGGGATGAGCTGCGCGAAGCGGGCGCGCCTGCGGGGCTTGGCCAGATTTATGATGCCAACCGTCCGATGCTTTTGGCCCTATTGCGTCAGATCGGAGTGGTGCCAGTGGACCTGGGGCGCGTCGGCGATGACCGCGCCGCCCTGCGTGCGCGTCTGGATGAGGCGGCGGGGCAAGTGGATGTGATGCTGACCAGTGGCGGCGCCTCTGCGGGGGATGAGGATCACGTCTCGGCCCTGTTGCGCGAGGCGGGCGCCATGCAGGAATGGCGCATCGCCCTGAAACCCGGGCGGCCCCTGGCGCTTGGGCTTTGGCAGGGGGTGCCGGTCTTTGGATTGCCGGGCAATCCGGTTGCCGCTCTTGTCTGCACATTGATCTTTGCCCGCCCCGCCATGGGGGTTCTGGCTGGCACAGGCTGGAAGGAGCCGCAAAGCTTCGAAGTGCCTGCAGCCTTTGAGAAAAGGAAAAAGCCGGGGCGGAGGGAGTACCTGCGCGCCCGCATCCGAGACGGGCATGCCCAGGTGTTCAAATCCGAGGGTTCGGGGCGGATCAGTGGCCTTAGCTGGGCTGAAGGGCTGGTGGAGCTTGGCGATGGCGCTGCGCATATCCAGCCCGGTGACCCGGTGCGTTTCCTCCCCTATGGCAGTTTCACTCTGTAGAGACCGTTGAAAACGGAGCGATGTGCTCCCGCCCATTCGGTGTCATTGCAGGCAATGACCTTCATGGTTGGGCCGGGCGCCCTGCGATGCAGGGCGTGGGGGGCAGCCGCGCCGCGCCCCGCGCGGCGCTGAGCCCAACGGGAGAGCGGCAATCTGTTGATTGCTGCGATCCAGGCGGGAGCACACCGCTTTTTGGTGAAGGTGTAGCTGCTTTAGTCGAAGGTGCCTGCGACACGGCCCACGAGCATGAACGCACGGGCGGTGCGGGTGTCTCCGAGGGCCGAGATCTCACTGTCGCTCGCCTCGGTTTCGAATTCTGCGAACATCTGATCAAAGCGGCGCAGGAAGTGATGCGCGGCATCGCGGAAAATCGGATCCTGTTTCATCCGCGCGGCGGTCAGCGCGAGCGAGGTTCGATCGCGAATGCCGCCAAGGGCCGCCACAGCGCGACCACGCGCGCCTTGCGCAAATTGACGCCAGATCTCGGGGCGGGCCATGTCGGGCCGCAGGTCGTCCATATAGATCCCGTCCTGGCTGAGCAGGGTCAGAACATCCTGTGCCGCCTGGATGACCTGCGCGGCCTTGCGATCCTTGAGCGCCGCGCGCAGGGCGGAGAAGCCTTCTTCGTCCTCGGCGGTTTCCGGGAAGTTGAGTGCGCGAATGAATTGGTCCATCGCCAGCGGTGGGCTTATCTCTTCCGATGGTGTGCCAAGGGCCAGCGTGCCCTGATCGGCTGCGGCCATTTGCGCCGCCTCGGCAGGGATCGCAGGGCGCGGTGCCGTGCGGCGGCTGCTTTGGAAGGTGGCAAGCGCACTTTCCGTTTTACGCGTGGCTTCGGCAATTTCTTCCAGCTTCTTGGCCACGGAAGGCTCTGCCACGGCAGAGGCCTGCTGAGCGTGGGTCAGATAGCTGTGCCGCAGCCCGTCAACCGCCGCCTGCAGGCGCTGAGTTTCTCCCTGGATGATCCGAACTGAGCGAAGCACCACGGCACCGACCCAAAGCAGGGCCAAGGGAAGGAACACCGCCAGCGCATTCAATACCCAGTCGCCCCAGTCGCCTGAGCCTTCACCCTCGGACGGAACCAGCAGAAAGGCTGCAAGCACGCCGAGTGCCCAGAGGGCGCCCAGAAGGATCGCAACGGTTTCCGCGCCGCCCAGCGCCGGAGATGTCGGGCGCTCTAGCGTGCCAAACGGTTGGCCGGTCATAGGCTTTTTACTGGGTTCCGAAGCGGTCATGGCGGGCGGAAATCCCCTTGTTCACGAATAGACGATCTTCAAAATTTCATATGCGCGCTCTCCACCTGGGGTGCGCACCTCCACACTGTCGCCTTCTTCCTTGCCAATCAAGGCCCGGGCAATGGGAGATTTGATGTTCAAAAGGCCTGCTTCGATATTGGCTTCGTGTTCGCCGACGATTTGCCAGGTCTTTTCCTCATCGGTATCTTCGTCCACCACTGTGACCCGTGCGCCGAACTTGACCGAGCCGGACAGCTTGGAGGGGTCGATCACATCGGCAAGGCTCAGCAGTCCTTCCAGCTCTTTGATCCGGCCCTCAATGAAAGACTGTTTTTCGCGGGCTGAGTGATACTCAGCGTTCTCTGACAAGTCGCCAAGCTCGCGCGCTTCGGCGATGGCCTGAATGATGGCCGGGCGTTCTACGGATTTCAGGTTTTTCAGTTCCGCTTCCAGGGCCTGAAAGCCCTTTGGGGTCATCGGGATCTTTTCCATTGTCTGGTCCGCTTTCGTCTGGTCGTTCTTTGCTTATGGTTGTTGTCTTATGAACGTCGCAGCCCCGCCGCAGGGGCGGCGGGGCGTAGGCTCGGGTTGCCAATTACCTGACCCAATCACGGGACCAAATGCAAGAGGGAGCAGACGCGGCGGGCAGAGTTTTGCTGCGAACCTCGCGGCTTGTGGCAGTTTCTATCGATTGGCGCCTTTCCGAGGCGGCAGCGGATCACAGACCGGAGAATGCCGCTCTATGCGCCAGAAACTCTGCTGATCCCGGTCGCGGCGGACCTTGTACCTGTCCTGGCTCTGGGCCAGGCGCATCATATCAATCGTATTGAACAAGCTCATATTCCACTCCTTCATTGTCCAGGAAATAGAACCTCCGGCCGGGTTCGTAATCGGCGTGGTTGATCGGTCTGAAGCCCGCCTCCTTGACGGCTGCTTCGGCGCGGTCAAGGTCATCGACGATCAGGGCCAGATGGTTGAGCGCACCCTTGTTGGCGTATCGGGGCAAAGTGTCCTTGATGTCCTCGGGCGGTGAGTAAAGTGCCATGTAGCTGTCTTTGTTGCCCACATGCACGGAATAGCCGCCATGTATGGCGGGGCCCTCCCAGCGGATGTGCCAGCCAAAGACTTTTTCCATCCAGGCTGCGGTGGCATGAGGGTCGGCGACGCAGACGTTCGCATGTTCAAGAATGGCTGTCATTTCGAATCTCCTTTGATCTCATCTGACTCTGGTGTAATTTCTCAACCTAACTTTAGATCAAGCTTTTTCTGCATGAAGGAGACGTTCGATATGGCACGCACGGCAGGGGTTTCGATTGGCTATCTGGCAGAGCGCACGGGGCTCGCCGTTTCCGCCATCCGCTACTACGAGGCGCAGGGGCTGGTGGAGCCCTGGCGCAATGCAGGCGGGCAGCGGCGGTTTCATCGCTCGGACCTGAGGCGGCTCAGCTTTGTGATGATTGCGCAGCAGTTCGGGTTCTCCCTGCCGGAAATTCGGGGTTTCCTCAAAAGCCTGCCGGGGGGGCGCACCCCCACACAAGAGGACTGGGCGGCGATCTCGGGGGATTTCCGCGAGCATCTCGACCGGCGAATCGAGACCCTTTTAAAGCTGCGCGACAATTTGGACGGCTGCATCGGCTGTGGCTGCCTGTCCCTGCCCAGATGTGCGCTATATAATCCGCAGGATAAGGCGGCTGAGAAGGGCTCTGGCCCGCGCTACCTGTTGGGAGACAGCCCCGAGGCTGGACCGGAGGCTCAAAATGAGGGGGAGAAGGGGTGAAATGGGTATGAAATGCGCGCAAAACGCTCTTCTGCGGGAATGTAACGCAGAGTATCCATTGACCTTGCCTTTCTGCAGCCGCTAAGCAACCGCGAAAGAAAATTGCGCCCAGGACCATCTGTCCGGTGCGGACAGACACGAACGATAGCCAAGGAGCACATCATCTATGGCCGAGATTGAACGCGAAGCGATGGAATATGACGTTGTGATCGTCGGAGCCGGCCCTGCTGGCCTGTCGGCGGCGATCCGTCTGAAACAGCTGGACAGCGACCTGGATGTCGTGGTGCTGGAAAAAGGCTCTGAAGTGGGCGCGCATATTCTGTCGGGCGCGGTTCTGGATCCCTGCGGCCTGGACGCGCTGATCCCCGACTGGAAGGAAAAGGGCGCGCCGCTCAACACGCCGGTCACCGAAGACAACTTCTACATGATGGGCGAAGCGGGCGAGGTTCGGATCCCCAACTTCCCGATGCCCCCGCTGATGAACAATCACGGCAACTACATCGTCTCCATGGGCAATGTCTGCCGCTGGATGGCTGAGCAGGCCGAGGAATTGGGCGTCGAGATTTTCCCGGGCATGTCCTGTTCCGAACTGATCTATGGCGACAGTGGTGAGGTCAAAGGTGTTGTCGCCGGTGTCTTTGGCCTTGAACCCGATGGATCCTACGGTCCCAACACCGAGCCGGGTATGGAACTGCACGGCAAATATGTCTTCCTGTCCGAAGGCGTGCGCGGGTCGTTGTCCAAGGAAGTGATCGCAAAATACGGTCTGTCCGATGGCAAGGAGCCGCAGAAATATGGCGTCGGCATGAAAGAGATCTGGGAGATCGACCCGGCCAAGCACAAGGAAGGCACTGTTACCCACACCATGGGCTGGCCGCTGAATTCCAACGCGGGCGGCGGCTCCTTCATCTACCACCTGGAGAATAACCAGGTTTACGTGGGCTTCGTGGTGCACCTGAACTACAAGAACCCGCACCTTTACCCCTACATGGAATTCCAGCGGTTCAAGCATCACCCGATGGTCGCCGAGCTGCTGAAAGGCGGCAAGCGCGTCGCCTATGGCGCCCGTGCCATCACCGAGGGCGGCTGGCAGTCGATGCCGAAGCTCGTGGCGCCCGGTGTTGCGCTTCTGGGCTGCGCTGCGGGCATGGTCAACGTGCCGCGCATCAAGGGCAACCACAACGCCATGCTGTCGGGCAAAGCCGCAGCCGAGGCTGCCTATGACGCCATCAAGGCCGAGCGGTCCGGTGACGAACTTGCCGCCTATGAGACCTCGGTGCGCGAAGGCGCCATCGGCAAGGACCTCAAGATGGTGCGCAACGTCAAGCCGATGTGGTCGAAGTGGGGGCTGACTGCCTCCCTCGTTCTGGGCGGTCTGGACATGTGGACGAACAACATTCTCGGTCTGTCCGTCTTTGGCACCCTCGGTCACGGCAAGAACGACGCCGAAGCCACCGAAGAGGCCAGCAAACATCAGCCTATCGACTATCCGAAACCCGATGGCACCCTGTCGTTTGACCGTCTGACCAACGTCTCCTTTGCGATGACAAACCACGAGGAAAGCCAGCCCTGCCACCTACGCCTTGGCAATGCGGAAACGCCGATCTCGGTCAACCTGCCCAAGTACGACGAACCGGCGCAGCGTTACTGCCCGGCGGGCGTCTATGAGGTGCTGGAGAAGGATGGCAAGCCCGAGTTCGTGGTCAACTTCCAGAATTGCGTGCACTGCAAGACCTGCGACATCAAGGACCCGAGCCAGAACATCACGTGGACCACACCGCAGGGCGGCGACGGCCCGAACTATCCCAACATGTAAGGCATGGTGGGTAAATCCTGCTCTCTTTGGGCGGGTTTTTACCAGTCCTGCAACAAATACCGCAAAAGTGGGGCGCCCTTCGGGGCGCCCCATTGCGTGTCGGGCGCCTGCGGACTACCTTTTGGCAACGCTTCATCTGAAGCCATCCATCACCCTTGGGGGAGGTCTCTGTGCCTGTTCAAACTCTTCGCACCCTGTCATCCAAGGCGCTCATTGCGCTCGCAGTCTCGCTGACGGTGCCTTTCGTAATCCCAGCGCCCGTGCAGGCTGATGGCTTGGCCGGGGCCTATCTGGCCGGACGTGCCGCGACCTATGAAAGCGACTTTTCCGCCCAAGCGGAGTATTACACCCGTGCTTTGGTGCGCGATCCGAGCAATCCGGTGCTGATGGAGAATGTGGTATTCGCCCAACTGGCCCAGGGTCAGATCAAGCAGGCGATTCCGGTGGCACAGCGCCTGTGGCAGATGGAGCTGCGCAGTCAGGCCGCCAATATGGTCATGATCGCCGATTTCGCGCAGCGTGGTGCCTTTGTCGACATCCTGTCGCGTGATCTGTCGATCCGTGACATTCACCCGCTGGTGGATGGTCTTCTGACAGCCTGGGCCCATATGGGCGAAGGTGCAGTCTCTGCCGCTATGCAGAGTTTTGATACCCTCGCCAAGGACCAGAACCTGCGTCCCTATGTGCTTTACCATCAGGCCCTCGCCCTGGCTTCGGTCGGCGACTACAAGGGGGCTGAAGAGATGTTTGCAGCAGACGGCGAACAACTGACGCGCCTGTCACGCCAGTCCGTTCTGGCGCGGCTGCAGATCCTGTCGCAGCTGGGCGAGAACGAAAAGGCGCTTGAGGTTCTGAACGGCGCCTTCGGCACTGCCTTCGATCCAGCCATCGCGGATATCCGCAGCCGCCTCGTCGCCGGGGAGCCGCTCGGCTTTTCCATCGCGTCCACTCCGGTTGAGGGCATTGCCGAAGTCTTTTTCACCATGGGCTCGGCGCTGAATGGTCAGCAGCCGGGCGACTATGTGCTGATGTATGCGCGGATGGCGGCAGCACTGAACCCCTCTCATGTAGATGCGGTTCTGCTGAGCGCCGAATTGCTGGACGATCTTGGCCGCTTCCCGCTGTCGATTGCGACCTACAAGAAGGTGCCGCGTGATCATCCGGACTATTACGCAGCCGAGATGGGCCGGGCCGAGGCGTTGCGCCGGTCGGCAAAACCGGATGCCTCGGCGGAAGTCCTGAACCAGCTGGCCGAGACCTATCCCGATCTGCCGCAGGTTCACATCAGCCTTGGCGACCTGTTGCGGCAGCAGGAGGATTATGCCGGTGCAGTAAAGGCCTATGACAAGGCCTTGGCGCTGACGCCCGAGGACGCAAGCAGCCGCTGGTTCCTCTATTATGCCCGCGGGATTTGCCATGAACGCCTTGACATCTGGGACAAGGCAGAGGCCGACTTCCGCGCGTCCCTTGCGCTGGAGCCGGACCGTCCGCAGGTCTTGAACTACCTCGGGTACTCTCTTGTCGAAAAGCGCAAGAACCTCGATGAGGCGCTGGACATGATCGAACGCGCCGTCGCGGCGCGCCCCGATTCCGGATACATCGTCGACTCCCTTGGCTGGGTGCTGTACCGCCTCGGCCGTTATGATGAGGCTGTTGGCCATATGGAGCGTGCGGTCGAGTTGATGCCAGTGGACCCGGTGGTCAACGATCACCTCGGCGATGTCTTCTGGGCGGTGGGTCGCAAGCGCGAGGCAGAATTCCAGTGGAAGCGTGCGCTCTCCTTCATTCGTGCGGGCGAGGGGGACGGTGAGGCCGATCCGGACCGCATCCGTCGCAAGCTGGAGGTCGGACTGGACGTGGTTCTGGCGGAGGAAGGCGCGGAGCCCCTGAAGGTTGCCAATGGCGGTTGAGGCATTTGCCCCGGCCAAGATCAACCTGACCCTGCATGTGACTGGCCGCCGCGCCGATGGCTATCACCTTTTGGATTCTCTGGTGGCGTTTTGCGATGTGGGGGATGTGATCGGGGTGCGTTCGGCGCCGGAGCTGTCGATGCAAGTCACGGGGCCAAGGTCAGACGGCGTGCCGACGGATGCAAGCAATCTTGTTCTGCGTGCCGCAGAGTTGATGCGGCGCAAGGGGCAGGGCGCAGAGATCACGCTGGAGAAGCACCTGCCTGCCGCGGCCGGTATTGGTGGTGGATCCTCTGATGCGGCGGCGACCTTGCGCGCGCTCTCACAGCTTTGGAATGCCGACCTGCCGGAGCCTGCGGAATTGCTGTCCTTAGGCGCCGATGTGCCTGTTTGTATGGCGCCCGGGAGCTGGCGGATGGAGGGAATTGGCGAGAACCTCTCCCCTGCACCTGATCTGCCGCCCTGTGAGATCCTTTTGGTCAATCCCGGCGTTTCGGTTTCCACTCCGGCGGTGTTCCGCGCTCTGACCTCACCACAGAATGCGCCGATGCCAAAGGAACTGCCGCGATGGAACACGGCAGAGGACCTGGCGCAGTGGCTGTCCTCGCAGCGCAATGATCTGCAACTGCCCGCCGTGGAGCAGCATCCTGTGATTGCAACGGTGCTGGAAGAGCTGCGCAGGTCTGGCGCATTGCTTGCGGCCATGTCCGGCTCGGGGGCCACCTGCTTTGGGTTGTTTCCCGTTGGCAGTGCGCAGGCCCGGTTGGCCCGCGAGCGCCTGCGCAATGTCTATCCGAACTGGTGGGCCGCTTTGGGCCGAGTGATCTGAAACTGTCCGTCGCCGCGTGCTCCCGCGCCTGCGGCGGCGCAAACATCTGCGCCTGCGGGCGCGTGAAAGCCTGCTGTTTTGTGTTGGACCGGGGCGTTCGGGCTTAATGCAGGCGGGCTACGACGTAGTCGGCAAGGTTATATAGCATCTTGCGGATCGGTTGATCCGGGAGGGAGCTGAGCGCCGCTTTTGCCTTGTCGGCCCAGGCAATTGCATCGCGACGCGTCGCGTCGAGCGTGCCGTATTTGTTCATCAGCTCAAGAGCATGCTCCAGATCGCCGTCTTGCTGGCGGCCCTTTTCTATCGTCCGGGTCCAGAAAGCGCGTTCCTCATCTGTTGCCTGCGCGACCGCCTTGATCACGGGCAGGGTCAGCTTGCGCTCGCGGAAATCATCCCCGACGTTCTTGCCTGTGGCCTTGCTGTCCCCCTGATAATCCAGAAGGTCATCGGCGATCTGGAAGGCGATCCCCAGTGCATCCCCGTAGTCGAAAAGCGCCTTGACCTTGGCCTCTTCGACACCGGCGATCACGCCACCAACCTCGGTTGCTGCGGAGAACAGCGCGGCGGTTTTACCGCGCACCACTTGTAGATAGATGGCCTCATCGGTCTTGAGGTCGGTTGCTGCAGTCATCTGCAACACTTCGCCCTCTGCGATGGTGGCCGACGCATTGGCAAGGATGTCCAGCACGCGCAGCGATCCCGTTTCGACCATCAACTGGAAGCTGCGGGCAAAGAGATAGTCCCCAACCAAAACCGAGCTTTTGTTGTCCCACAGAAGGTTGGCCGTCGGGCGGCCCCGACGCTGGCCGCTTTCATCGACCACGTCATCGTGCAGCAATGTTGCCGTGTGAATGAATTCCACCGTGGCGGCAAGCTTTACATGGTTGTCGCCCTCGTAGCCACACAGGCGCGCGGCAGCCAGTGTCAGCATGGGCCGCAGGCGTTTGCCGCCTGCCTCGACCAGATGCGCGGTCACCTCGGGGATGCGGGGCGCATGCTCAGACGCCATGCGTGTACGGATCAGACTGTTTACCGCCGCCATTTCCTCGCTGAGGGTGGCTGCCAGCATCTCATGCGGCTTTTGCATTGTCACTTGGTCCATTGCATTCTCGGCTTTCACGCTCGACAAGGTAGTGCCCTTGCTCTTAGATCCATCCCCATGAAGGAACTTCTGCGCAGCACCGATCCAACCGTCCTGGCCTTTGCCTCCGCCCTTCTTGAGGGTGAGGATATAGACTGCTTTCATGTGGACGTAAATATGAGCGTCCTCACTGGAGGGATCGGGGCGATCCCGCAAAGGCTGCTGGTCCATCCGGATGATTACGACCCGGCGCTGAAGGTTCTGCTGGACAACCAGATCCCATTGGGACGATGAGCGCGTTTACTGATAGCGATCTGACCTGCAACGACTTTCTGGGAGGGCGGGTGCGGCTTTTGCAGCCCTTAAGAGGTTACCGCGCTGGTGTGGATCCGGTTCTTCTTGCAGCCAGCGTAGAGGCAGATCACGGCGACAGCGTGCTCGAACTGGGCTGCGGCGCAGGGCAGGCGCTCTTGTGTCTTGGTGCGCGCATCAAGAACCTGTCCTTGACCGGAGTGGAAGTGCAGGGCGCCTACGCAGACCTGGCGCGTCGCAATGCCGCGCTAAACGCGCAGGAGCTTGAGATCTTCGAGGCGGATTTGTCAGCGCTCCCCGCTGACTTGCGACAGCGCCAGTTTGCCCATGTCATTGCCAACCCGCCCTATTATCGCGCAGGCGCCCATAGTCAGGCCGAGGATGCAGGGCGTCGAGTTGCGCTGGGAGAGGAGACGCCTTTGGAGGAATGGATCGCTATTGCCGCCAAACGGCTGGCCCCGCGCGGCTACCTCCACATGATCCAGCGGGCGGACCGGCTGGCGGACATGCTGAAGGCCTGTGACGGGCGGCTCGGCTCGATCGAAGTGCTGCCCCTTGCCCCGCGGCAGGAGCGGGCGGCAGAACTGGTGATCCTGCGCGCGCGCAAGGGAGGCAAAGCAGCCTTCCGCCTTCATGCGCCGCTTGTCCTGCACGAAGGGGTGCGCCACGAGCGGGACGGGGAGAGTTACACCTCCGAGATCTCTGCTGTCTTGCGGCACGGCGCGCCGCTCCCCTGGCCATCAGCGCGGTGATTGAGCGAAAATGCGGCTCTGACACCTGTGATCCGGGATTTCGCAGCCGCGCGAATGTGGGTATGTGACCCACGGCTTTCAAGCATATGCCGACCGTTTTGCGCCTGCGTTGCGCCTTTATTGCCGATGTTCGGTGCCGATTTTGGCGGTCTTTGGCTGATGCGACAATTTGATGACAAAACCGTGCGTCTGCAGCGTGACAGATTCGATTTCTTGTGCTCCACTCAAATTGTCTTGCACCGTGCAGGACGTATCTTGCTCAAAAAGGAGGAACGGCATGAGCCTAAGCTCGCATCTGACTGAACTGAAGAAGAAGCACGAGCACCTCAGCATGGAAGTTGAACAAGCCCAACGCGCACCCGGCGCTGACGGTCTTCAAGTCGCGGCCATGAAAAAGCAGAAACTCAAACTCAAGGAAGAGATCGAACGACTTTCGGTCGCTGAACTGGCCCACTGAGCCATCCGTCCCGGTAATGAACCGGGGAATATTACCAAAGGCGGCGCCTGTGTGCGCTGCCACATACCTCGGAATGACCCAAGACCGGGCTGCCGAACCTCGGCAGCCCTTTTGTACTCCATAGCGTCAGGTGGGCTAGGCTTTTGCGCTGCTGCGTGCGGCCAGCGCGGCGCCGGCGGTGATCAGCAGGGCTGCGATGGCCAGGGACCATGTCGGGGCGGCGACCCCACAGACAACGAGGATCACCGTCGAGAGAAGCGGCGCCGCATAAGAGCTGGTGCCCAAAAGCTGGATGTCCCCCTTCTTGACACCAATATCCCAGACGTAGAAGGCCAGCCCAACCGGCCCGAGCCCGAGCCCGATGGCGGAGAGCCAACCGATGGCGCCATCCGGCCAGACCGTTTCTTCCAGCGCAAAATGCATGCCCCACGATAAGACCGCAGTCGCTAGGCAAAAGACGGCGACAGAGGCCGTTGGCGCATTGCCCAAACGACGAGACAGGACAGAGTAGCTGGACCAGGTGAGAGCGCAAAGAAAGGCAAGCCCGTAGCCCGGCAAATACTGCGTGTCGATACCGGTTGCACCGCCCCCAAGGATCGTGGCCGCCCCGGCAAAGGCCAACAGCGCCCCGATCAGATGCCCCAGACGCAGACGCTCACCTGGCAAGAGGCCGGAGAACAGGACGATCAGCAGCGGCCAAAGATAAGCGATCAGCCCTGCCTCGGCAGCGGGGGCGAGCCGCAGTGCCGAGAAATAAAGGGCGTGATAGCCAAAAAGCCCCAATGTGCCAAAAAGGTAGACGCGCAAAGGCACGTAGCGCAGTTCTTGCAACCCGCCGCTCAGCAAGGTCCAGGCAAGGCCGATGGAGCCGCCGATGGAAAAGCAGATCGCATTCAGCAGGAGGGGAGGTGCAGGCGCCGTGCCGACGGTGAAAAGGGCCAGCAGTGCCCACAAGAGAACCGCCACAAATCCAATCGCGGTGGCCCGGCCTTGCGCGCGGGCATCGGGGGGGCTGGCAGTCATTTCAGGGAGATCTCTTCCACGGGGATAATCTCGAAACCTTCCGACACATAAGAAGTTTTTTCAATCTCTCCCATGAACCAATCGCGAAATGCCTTGATCTGGGGGCGATCCTCGGTGCCCTTCGCGCAGACAAAGCGAAACCGGCCCTGGATCCCGATGGCCGTCTTGAAAGGTGCCACCAGGCGGCCTGCATGGAGGTCGGTAACAATGACAGCCCTGCGTCCAAGGGCGACACCAACGCCTGCTAGGGCCGCGTCAACCGCGTGGTCCGCCTGCGAGAAGTGGGCACCGTGGGAAGGGGCGAAATCAATACCCTGGCTGGCGAACCAGGCGGGCCAGTCACAGGGCGGCGTGATGAAGTGCAGGGATTCGTCGAACAGGAGCGGCGCCTCTGTCAGGCTTTCCGGCGTGGTGTATTTTTCCGCCAGCTCCGGCGTCATGACCGGCGTCAGCCATTCATTGCGCAGCGGCAGGGACCACAGCCCTTCGTCGGGACCGAGGCCGAAGCGGATCGCCACGTCCACCTCGTCGCGGTCAAAGTCCATCATCCGGAGGGTGGCGGAGAAGCGAAGATCAATTTCAGGATGGGCGCGGGCGAACTCATAGAGCCTGGGCGCCAACCATTTTGCCGTAAAAGCTGGGCCGGCTGTCACGGTGAGGGTGCTGTTGTCCTGCAGACGGCGGGTTGCACGCCAGGCATCGCCCAGTATTTCAAAGCCTTCGGCGGCGCCTGGGGCCAGGGTGCGTCCGGCCTCTGTCAGTTCGACCGCGCGGTTGAGGCGGCGGAACAGCGGCTCGCCCAAATGCTCTTCGAGCGATTTGATCTGGAAGGACAGTGCGGCGGGCGTCACGTTCAATTCCTCTGCCGCCTTGGCAAAAGACATGTGGCGGGCAGCGGCATCAAAGGCACGCAGGGCGGTCAAGGGAGGCAGACGATCTGGCATAGCCACATAAGTAATACTTAACTGAACGGATGAAAAGTCTCGTTTGTAAGCTGTCTTCCGGTAGCTCATATTCAGATCAGGTTAACGATGTTGATCCGAAACGGAGGTTTGCAAGATGGAATATACAGCCAACGCAGATATCAAACTGGCCATGCAGCGCGCCCACGCGGAACGCGGTCAGGTTCTGAAGTCCTTCTGGGCGCGGCTGTTTCGCCGCAGCAAACCCAGCTTGGTTCACGCTGGAGTTTCCCGCTGGGCATAGCGCGCATGTCCTTACGGGATTTGAAAAGGGCCGGTCCTGATGGACCGGCCCTTGTTCTTTTTGGCACCTGCGGCCTGGGATCAGACGAAGAACTGACCGCCGTTGGCCGAAATGGTCGAGCCGTTGATAAATCCTGCATCGTCAGAGGCCAGGAAGGTCACGCAGCGCGCGATTTCCTCGGGCTCGCCCAGACGTCCGGTCGGGATCTGGCCGATGATCGATTCGCGAACCTTTTCCGGCACCGCCATCACCATTTCGGTGGCAATGTAGCCGGGGCAGATCGCGTTTGCAGTGATGCCTGCACGGGCGCCTTCCTGCGCTAGGGACTTCACGATGCCCAGATCGCCGGCCTTTGTTGCGGCATAGTTCACCTGGGCGAACTGTCCTTTCTGCCCGTTGATCGAGGAGATCACGATGATGCGGCCGAACTTGCGCTCGCGCATGCCGGGCCACACCGGGTGAATGGTGTTGAACACGCCGGTGAGGTTTGTGTCGATCACCTGGTGCCACTGCTCGGGGGTCATCTTGTGAAAGGGCGCATCGCGGGTGATGCCAGCATTGGCGACGACCACATCGATTGGGCCCAGATCTGCTTCGACCTTTTCGATGCCGGCCTTGCTTTCATCGTAGTCGCCAACGTTCCACTTGTAGGTCTGGATGCCGGTTTCTTCGGTGAACTTGGCCGCGGCTTCGTCATTGCCGGCATAGGTGGCCGCGACGTTATAGCCTTGGGCTTTCAGCGCCTTGGAAATTGCTGCGCCGATGCCGCGGGAGCCGCCGGTGACGAGTGCAGTACGTGCCATTGAGTTTTCCTCCAGTGATTCATTTGCTTGGTAATCTTGCTACATGTGAGGCCGATTATGCGCAACAATATTTCGCGGCAAATTTTTGCTGCGGTGCCGCATAAATTGTCGCACCCCTACAAACCTCTGAAGCATAAAAGAAAAGGGCGCCACAGTGACGCCCTTTGTTATGTCAGGTTTTGCGCTGCAATTACGGGCGCTCCACGCACATGGCGACGCCCATGCCGCCGCCGATGCAGAGGGTCGCGAGGCCCTTCTTTGCGCCCCGCCGCTTCATCTCGAACAGAAGTGTGTTCAGCACCCGGCAGCCCGAGGCGCCGATGGGGTGGCCGATGGCGATGGCGCCGCCGTTGACGTTGACGATCTCGGGATCCCAGCCCATTTCCTTGTTCACGGCGCAGGCCTGCGCTGCAAAGGCTTCATTGGCTTCGACCAGATCCAGGTCCGATGCGCTCCAGCCGGCCTTTTCCAGCGCCTTGCGCGACGCGTAGATTGGGCCGACACCCATGATCGAGGGATCGAGACCGGCGGTCGCGTAAGAGGCGATCCGCGCCAGCGGCTCGATGCCGCGCTTCTCGGCTTCATCCGCGCTCATCAGAAGGGTGGCGGCGGCGCCGTCGTTGAGACCCGAAGCGTTGGCTGCGGTGACCGAGCCGTCCTTGGTGAAGGCCGGGCGCAGTTTCTGCATCGCTTCGATGGTGGCGCCGTGGCGGATGTATTCATCGCTGTCCACCACGATGTCGCCTTTGCGGGTCTTCACGGTGAAGGGGGTGATCTCGTCGGCGAATTTGCCAGCCTTCTGTGCCGCTTCGGCCTTGTTTTGGCTGGCGACGGCGAATTCGTCTTGCTGATCGCGGGAGATCTGCCACTTTTCGGCGACATTCTCGGCGGTCTGACCCATGTGATAGCCGTTGAAGGCGTCCCACAGACCATCGCGGATCATGGTGTCGATGTATTTCATGTCGCCCATCTTGTGGCCGGCGCGCAGGTGGGCCGCATGGGGGCTGAGGGTCATGTTCTCCTGACCACCTGCACAGACGATGGAGGCGTCCCCCAACTGGATGTGCTGAGCGCCAAGGGCGACGGCGCGCAGGCCCGAGCCGCAGACCTGGTTGATACCCCAGGCAGCGCTTTCGATCGGTAGGCCGGCGTTGATGTGAGCCTGGCGGGCAGGGTTCTGGCCCTGAGCCGCAGTCAGTACCTGCCCGAGAATAGTTTCCGAAATCTCGCTCTTGTCCACACCGGCACGGGCGACGACGGCTTCCAATACTGCAGCCCCCAGATCGTGGGCCGGGGTATTGGCGAATGCGCCGCCAAAGCTTCCCACGGCGGTCCGCGCGGCGGATGCGATTACAACATTGGTCATTGATATGGGTCCTCTGCCATCAAATGTACGTGGGACAGTCCTGCCAGCGCGGATAACGTTGAAATCAAAACACCGCGATAGCGACCTTCCCTCCCTTAGTCCCGGGCAGGCATAGCGTATTGCTGCACCTGCAGCAATCGACAGGGTGTCTCAGGGGTTGAAGGGAAGTCAACCGTCAGACATGCAAAAAGCCACCGTTTGGTGGCTTTGAAGCTGGAGCGAGAAGGCTGCCCCGTATTCAGGCGCGGCTGCGCTCTTTCAGCTCTTCCAGCCAGGGGGGGCTGACCGTGGGCGCTCCAAAGAGGAAGCCTTGCATGCAGTCCACACCGATGGACACCAGAAATTGCGCATCGACCTCGGATTCGACCGACTCGGCCACCACCAGCATATCGAACTGTTTGGCGATCCCAACCAGCGCGCATGTAACCGCCTGATTGTCGGCGTTCTCGCTGATGCCGCGAATGAATTGCCCGTCGATCTTGACCGCATCGAAAAAGAAGTTGCGGAAGTGGCCGATAGCTGTCGTGCCGGCGCCAAAGTTGTCGAGCGCAAAGGCGATGCCGTGCTTTTGCATCCGCTGCATGAAGTCGATGACCAACTCCGGAGTGGCAATTGCCGAAGCCTCCGAGATTTCAAGGATCAACCGCTCGCCGATGGTTTCATCCTTTTTCAGGAAGCGGTTCAGCACATCCATCCAGCGTCCATAGCCGATGGAGCGGGCTGACATGTTAACCGAAAGGCGGATCTGCGGTGATTTCGCCAGGGCCCTCAGGCCGTGCTGCAGGGCCAGGCAGTCAAGGGCGCGCCCGATTTCGGTCTCTTCCACGACCCCCATGAATTCGCGTGCGGGTATGACGCGGCCGGTTGGGTCCAGAACCCGGATATAGCCTTCGTAGAATGCTGTTTGGTGGGGCGGCATGGCCTGCATCACCGGTTGGAAGGCCAACATGGTTTGATCGTGTTTCACCGCCTCCGCGACCATGTCGAGGGTCGAGCGGTCGCGCGATGCGACGGCCGCGCTCAGCGGGTTCTCGGCACCTTCCGGCATGTCCGCCTTTTTCCAGCGTCTTTTGTTCACCGTGATTCCCTCGGCTTGTCCTGTGCAAAAGCATGTAAACTATGCGTTGGTTCTCACTGTCGGGCAAAAGGGTGAACTGAGGTTTAAGGTTCCAATTTTATTGAAATTGCCTGCGTGGACACAGGTGCTCCGGGCGGTATTGGGTCAGGAGGCGTCGGCAGGTGTTTCAAAGCCCGGTGTGCCCCTGTCCTGTGGATTGCGGGCCAGGTGCTTGGCCTTGATCTCTTCGCTGGTATCTCGGCTTCCGTCGTGGCTGTAGCCGGGCGGGGCAACCGCGTAGAGCAGGCGCTGTTTCAGGGAGAGGCCCGGCTGGGCCATATCACGAAAGATGCCGACCCATTCATGAAAGGCGACGCGCAGCGGGTTGAAGGTGCCAATATTATGCACAAGCCCGTAATCCACGCGGTCATTCTCCTGCTCGGGGACGAAGGTTCCGAAAATCTTGTCCCAGATGATGAAGACGCCGGCATAGTTGCAATCCAGATAACGCGGGTTGCGCCCGTGGTGCGCACGGTGGTGGCTGGGCGTGTTCATCACGGCCTCGAACCAGCGGGGCATCTTGCCGATTGCCTCGGTATGGATCCAGAACTGGTAGACAAGGTTGATGCCGCCTACGAACAGCACCAGCGCCGGGTGAAAGCCCATCAGCACCAAAGGCGCGCGGACCACCATCATGAAGGTGAAGGTGCCGGTCCAGGTCTGCCGCAAGGCGGTTGTCAGGTTATAGTGCTGACTTGAGTGATGGTTCACATGGCTGGCCCAGACCCAGCGCACCCTGTGGCCAAAGCGATGCACCCAGTAGTACCGCAGATCATCCAGCACAAAACAGGCGAGGATCGCCCAGATCGATGTGCCCATGTCCAGCGGGGTGACCCGCCACAAGAGCATGAAGAATCCCCATGCGATGAACCCCAGAAGGATCCCCGAGGCCACACTGCCTGCCCCCATAATCAGCGAGGTGAGCGCATCGCGCGTCTCGTAACGCCCGCCGCGCCCCTTGATGGCAATCCAGATGAACTCGGCCAGGATCGCGGCAATGAAGAAGGGCACCGCATATTGGGTAACGTCAGGGTATGAGATCGGATCACTCATGGTGGGGCTCCGTCAGGGGGATGTCATAAGCTGTTGCCAGCGCGCGCGCTCGGGCGGCGCAAGGGTCAGGGAAACACCAGGCGTGCCGAAGTCATGAAACTCCAGCCGCAGCCCGTCTTTGGTCTCCATCACGTCAAAATCAATGAGATGACGCGCCACGGTGTCGGCGCCGAAGGACCACAGCAGGCCGGTCGCCACAGACGTCTGGACCAGCGCCGCATGGCGATCTTCCGAGACCATCACCTGACGCACTTCGTCATCGGGGAAATGCCGGTGCCAGGCCACGCGTGCATCCTCGGCTGACAGAACGGTTTGGGCCGAGCGGCCGGTCAAATGCAAGATCAGCGCAACGAGGCTGACCCCGCCGACAACCATGATCAGCAGTATTTCCAGTGGCATGTCGTCCTCCCTGTGGGCAGAATGAAACTGTCAGCAGGGACCTGTCAAAGGTTGCGTAGGGGAAGGCGTGTTGCAAGGCTCCTCCGCTAGCGGAGAGGTGGGCCCTCGACCCAACTGACAAGACTCCAGCGCGTTCCGGCTGTAACCGGCGTGACCCTATGAAGCACCCAAGATGGGAATACCGCAACAGATCCACGTTTTCGGGGCAGGGCAAGAGCGTCGCTTTCGGCGCGGAAGAGCTCGAGATGCCCGCCTTCGTATTCGGCGGGATTGCTCAGTTGGATACAAACTGACAGTTTGCGTTTGGATGTCGCTGCGGGCCCTATGTCCTGATGCCAGTCATAGCCCTGCGTCATGGAGTAGCGTCCAAGCTGCATCGGGCGGATATAGCCGAAAAGATCATAGCGAAACTCTTTGTCGTTTACTTCGGCAACCAGGGCCGCAACTTTCTGGAACAGAGGATAGCTCACCTCGTCCGGCTGGAGCCAGTAGAGGTCAGTACTGCGGCGATGCTCATCCCGCTCACCCCAAGACATGCGGCTTTCATCCAGTGCAAGTTTCTGATGGCGTTCGATGATCCAGTCGCACTCCGCATCGGTCAGGAAGTCTTCGACAAAGACGTGGTCCAGCGGGCGCAGCTTCTGTGGCTGCAAAGCACGGGCCTTGAAGATCCATTCGTACTCCGGTTCATCAAAACGAGTGTTCGCCGCATGGAGCGCCGCGATGGCCTCTTCCGGGCTGTCGAGCCCCCCAAAGCGAACATCATCGCCGGGTATTGGCGGATCCGGTGGACTTGGCGGCGGTGTGGGCGTCGGCGTCGGGGGCGCAGGAGGCGCAGGCGTAGGAGGAGGTGCCGGAGGCTGAGGTGGCGGCGGCGGTGTGGGCGGATTGGGCCCGACCGGCGGGTTAACCGGGATCGGTCCCGGAGGAGGTGGCACTGGGATTGGTCCCGGAGGTGGTGGTACCGGAATCGGCCCGGGTGGCGAAGGAACCGGAATGGGCCCACGCGGAGGCGGGTTGATCGGAATGGGACCCCGTGGCGGACTGGGCGTGGGCCCCACCGGGGTCGGAGGTGCAACCGGGATGGGCGCCGGTGGCCAGATTGGCGGGGATAACGGTGGAAAGAAGGGGTGTGGGTCAGACCCTACCGAAGGTGGAGAGCCGGGCCAGTTCCCGGGAATCCTGCCAGGATACCCGCCTAGACCGGGGAACTGACCACGTCCGGGCCGCCGACCCATGACACGTACCAGCATTTGCTCCAGGTTTTCGCCCGTTGGTCTGCTTGGCATGGCTGCCTCCCCGTTATTCATGTCTCGGAAGGCTACGGTATCGCTTTCGCCGCTGGCAACCTTGTAGTTGAGGCTGTTCTCCTCAGTTGGTTGCTTCGCTGTCGATCAAAGCCTTTACAATTGCCTTGGCACTGTCAGAATTCCACTCCGCATCCCCCAGAAGGCGCGCGACCTCCTCGCCTTCGCGGTTGATCAAAACGGTGATGGGCAGGCCGATCACTGCCATGGTGCGGGCCAGCGCCTGTTTGGGGTCGGTGTGGCGGGGCAGGTTGGTGATGCCGTTTTCCTCGAAGAACTTGACGATGCCCGCAGGCGTGTTGCGTCCGGTGGCGATGGTCAGGACCTCGAAATCGTCACCGCCGAATTCCTCCTGCAGCTCGGCGATCTGCGGCATTTCCTTGCGACAGGGCGCGCACCAAGTGGCCCAGAAGTTCAGGAGCACGATCTTGCCCTTGTAATCGGCCAATTTGGCCGTTCCGCCCTCGTCCTCCAGAAAGAACTCGGCATCCGACACGGGCCGGGGTTCGCTGTGGACGACGAGGCGTTTCAGGCTGTCCGCGCGCAAGGATTCCAGCGTTGCGACATCGGCGGCGACGGCGGCATTTGCACCCAAGCTCAGGGCCATATAAAGGGTGAGGTGACGAAACAGACGCATGTTATCTCCGGGGTTCAGCCATGACAGATCAATCCTCAAACCAGATGTGGGGCGGCCGCTTTGCCGCTGGCCCTGACGCGATCATGGAGGCAATTAATGCCTCGATCGGGTTTGACAAGCGTATGGCGGCCCAGGACATCGCGGGCTCAAGGGCCCATGCAGCGATGCTGGCCGCAACAGGCGTCATTACGGATAACGACGCCGAGGCCATTCAGGAAGGTCTGCTCACGGTCTTGTCAGAGATTGAAAGCGGCAGCTTCCAGTTCTCGACCGCGCTCGAAGACATCCACATGAACGTGGAGGCGCGCCTGAAAGAAATCATCGGAGAGCCTGCGGGGCGTTTACACACGGGCCGCAGCCGCAACGATCAGGTGGCGACCGATTTCAAACTCTGGGTGCGCGATCAGTTCGATGCGGCCGAAAGCGGCCTTCTGGCTCTGATCCGCGCCCTTCTATCACAGGCCGAGGCGGGCGCGGACTGGGTGATGCCCGGTTTCACCCACCTTCAGACGGCGCAGCCCGTGACCTGGGGCCATCATATGATGGCCTATGTGGAAATGTTTGGCCGCGATCTGTCGCGCGTGCGTGATGCCCGCGCCCGGATGAACGAAAGCCCCCTGGGGGCAGCGGCGCTGGCGGGCACCTCCTTCCCCATCGATCGCGATATGACGGCACAGGCGCTGGGCTTTGACCGTCCTGCCGCGAACTCGCTCGATGCCGTATCGGACCGCGACTTTGCGCTGGAATTCCTCAGCGTTGCCTCGATCTGCGCGGTGCATCTGTCCCGCTTTGCCGAAGAATTGGTGATCTGGTCCTCGGCACAGTTCCGCTTCGTGACCCTGTCCGACCGCTTCTCGACCGGCTCCTCCATCATGCCGCAGAAGAAAAACCCCGACGCGGCCGAGCTGATCCGTGCCAAGGTGGGCCGCATCTACGGCGCCAACACCGCGCTGATGATGGTGATGAAAGGCCTGCCGCTGGCCTATTCCAAGGACATGCAGGAAGACAAGGAGCAGGTCTTTGACGCCGCCGACAACTGGATGCTGGCCCTGGCGGCAATGGAGGGCATGGTGAAAGACATGACCGCCAACCGCGAGTCGCTCGCGGCGGCTGCCGGATCGGGTTTCTCGACCGCGACGGATCTTGCCGACTGGCTGGTTCGGGTGCTGAAGGTGCCCTTCCGCGATGCTCACCATGTGACCGGCACCCTCGTTGCCATGGCCGAAAGCCGTGGCTGCGATCTGCCGGATCTGAGCCTTGAGGACATGCAGGGCGTCCACGCCGGGATCACCGAGGATATCTTCACCGTTTTGGGCGTCGAGAATTCGGTCAATTCGCGCATGTCCTACGGCGGAACTGCGCCTGCACAGGTGCGAGCGCAGATCGCGCGTTGGACCGAGGCGCTGGCAGGCTGACTACCGCTGTCAGCAAGTTCCTGCCACAGCATATGCGGCGCGGCGCTTGTGATTGCGGTCCGCGCCGCCCATACTCCAAGCACATATTCAGAGGATTGATCCCAATGCGCCTTTCCCTTCTCGGTCTGTTCGCCGCGACGACCCTTGCCGCCTGCGGTGTGGATGGAGAACCCGTGCGCCCCGCGCTCAATGCAGGGGTGTCGGTGTCAAACAGTGGCGTTCATGCGGGCGGCAGCGTTGGCGTTCAGAAAGGCCCATTTAACATCCTTCTGGGCTTCTAGACGCGGTGCCGTTTGTTCCACATGCTTTGCATCGGCATACTTCGGTTTGCCGACAGGTGGCGAAAGGCCACCCGGTAGAGACGCGCCAGCCCAAGCAATACGCAGCGCGCCTGGCCCTCGTTTTGGCTTTTGGTGTTCTCGCAGCCTGCGAACCGCTGGGGTATAATTCCGCGCCGCGGCCATCAGGGTCGGTCCACTCTACAACCGGGATCACGGTGTCGGGTACCGCGCGGGTCGGGGTATCTATCGGGAGGTAACGGCGGCCATATCCGCCGACGCGGAGTCAGAACAAAGTGACTTGAAGTGATGGCTGAGCGAACGCTCCCCGTGGCAAGGGCCGATGGCATCCTCTCGGCAGGATGTGAGGAAGAACTCAAAAGGCCCCCAGATGTGCCGGGGGGCGAATCTTTTCATGAACGAGAGCGCCGCGCGACCCACCCACAGGGGAAGGTGGGTTATCTTTGAACGGCGATCGAGGGCAAGAAACGCAAGGTCGGCGATCTGATCAAGGCTGAGGATCTGAGGCCCGCCGATCTCAATGTCTTTGGCATCCGCCTCGAGACCGTCAAGAATGGCCGCTGCCAGGTCGCTCCCGTCGATGGGATTGATACGCACCGACCCATTGCCGATCAGCCACACGCGCCCTCGTTTGGCCATCTCGAGGATTGCTTCCATGTCAGAGAAAAAGCCGTTTGGACGGATCACGCAGGTCTCCAGCGGCGCGGTCTGCAACGTGGCGACGAACCGCGCCTTGGCCGCGACTAGGTCCGAAGCCGGGGTGCCGCGCGTGAGGACGTGCACATAGGCAAAACGCTTGACCCCGGCCTCAACGGCCTCTCGCAGCAGGTTGAGATTAGCCTGATAGTCCACATCCATATAGCTGAGCCGGTCCGTCTGGCGGGTCAGGCCCAGGGCCGAGATCACCATATCCACGCCTTGCATGATACCGTCCAGAGTGGCTGGAGCCGTGGCCTCAGCTTCGATCTGCTCAACGCTCCCGGGCAGTCCCGAGGTGTCCGATCCGGGGCGCACCAGCGCCTTTACCTCATAGCCCCGTGACAGCAGCTCGGCGACGATCCGGCGCCCCAGATAGCCTGTTGCACCGGCTACAAATGCCGTCTTGATATCCTGTGCCATTGCTGTAAATCCACTTTTGACCAATTGATCAATTTTGATGGGGCGTACTTAGGGTTTGCTTTGCTGACCCGCAAGTCATTTAACTGTCCGGTTGGCTCAACCCTGATATGCAGAGCGTGCATTTTCGCTGGAAGGACTGGCCGTGCCCAAGATAGTCGACAAGGACAAGATGCGGGCGCAGATCCTTCAGGCAGCCATGATGTGCTTTGCGCAGAAGGGCTATCATGCCACCAAGATGACAGATGTTGCGCGGGCCGCCGGATTGGCCAAGGGCACGTTGTATCTTTACTTCTCCAGTAAAGATGAACTCATCCTGACCTTGGTGCAGTCCTACTTTGATCAGATCCGGGAAGAGATCACAGTGCAGCCTGTGCCGCCTAGCCTTGAGGCGTATCTGGCCATACTTCACAGCACTGTCGGCCTTGAGCAGCGCGAAATGACCGCATTGGTCTTTGAGATCCTGGGGCCGGGGTTCACCGATCCGCGCGCAGAGCAGATCATTGGCGGTTTTTTCGACTGGCTTGCCGGGCATTGGGGGCGTCAGTTCGAGAAGCTGGCGTCGACAGGGCAGATCCGCTGCGATCGTGATCCGGTGGCATTGGCGCGGGCCGTGATTGCCATGCTGGACGGCCTTTTTCTGCACCTGACGGTCTTTGCCCCGGACGAGCCCCTTGCCGTTGCGCGGCGAGAAGCGGCGCTGACACTGATTGCATCCGGGCTCAAGGGCTGAGCCGAGGCCGTGACCCAGGCGACAATTCCATTGATCCGCCGCCCTCTTTTGGTCTAATCGCCAAGTCATGGATCATTTTCTTTATCGCGATGGCGCGCTCTGTGCCGAGGACGTGCCGGTGGCCGAAATTGCAGCCGCCGTGGGCACGCCTTTCTACGTCTACTCCACCGCTACACTGCTGCGGCACTTCCGCCTGTTCGATGAGGCGCTGGAGGGCACCGATCATCTGGTCTGCTACGCGATGAAGGCGGCCAGCAATCAGGCCATCCTCAGGACGCTGGCGCAGGCAGGGGCGGGCATGGATGTGGTCAGCCAGGGTGAATACCTGCGCGCCAGGGCCGCGGGCGTGCCGGGGGATCGCATCGTCTTTTCCGGGGTGGGCAAGACGGCGGATGAAATCCGCTGCGCGCTATCCGGCGGGATCCGCCAGTTCAACGTGGAATCCGAGCCCGAGATGGAGGTGATCAACGCCGTCGCGCTTGAGCTGGGCACCCGCGCGCCCATCACCATCCGCATCAACCCGGATGTGGACGCCAAGACACACGCCAAGATCGCCACCGGAAAGTCTGAAAACAAGTTCGGAATTCCGATCTCGCGGGCCAGCGAGGTCTATGCCCATGCCGCCAGCCTTCCAGGACTTGAGGTGATCGGGATCGACGTGCACATCGGCTCACAGCTGACCGAACTGGCCCCGTTTGAGGCGGCTTATCGCAAGGTGGCAGAACTGACAGAGACCCTGCGCGCCGAAGGTCATGACATTCGCCGCCTCGATCTGGGCGGCGGTCTAGGCATCCCCTACACCCGCTCCAATGAAGCACCGCCGCTGCCGGTTGAATATGGCGCGCTGATCAAGCAGACCCTTGGCCACCTTGGCTGCGAGATCGAGATCGAACCGGGCCGCCTTATCGCTGGCAATGCCGGACTGATGGTCAGCAAGGTCATCTACGTCAAGTCCGGCGAGGGGCGTGACTTTCTGATTGTTGATGGCGCCATGAACGACCTGATCCGCCCCGCCATGTATGAGGCGCATCACGACATCGTTCCGGTGATCGAGCCTGCGCCCGGCATCGAGAGCCAGCCCTATGATATCGTCGGCCCGGTTTGCGAGACAGGTGATACCTTTGCCAAGCAGCGCGAGATGCCGCCGCTGAACGCTGGGGATCTGATTGCCTTTCGCAGCGCCGGCGCCTACGGCGCGGTCATGGCAAGCGAGTATAATTCCCGACCTCTGATCCCCGAGGTTCTGGTGCATGGGGATCAATTTGCGGTTATCCGCCGACGTCCGACCTTTGACGAAATGATAAACCGCGATACCATCCCAGAATGGCTCTGACCGCTGCAGCGGGATGTTTGCGGTTGGGGCTGCTCCGCAACCGCGCCCGCATGGGTGAGAATGAGGCATTGCCCTTATGGCCGCACATGACTCTGCATTCGCAAACTCTGATCCACGCCTGACACCGTTGCGCTGGCCTCTGCGGCTGACGCGCGTCGGCCTGGTCGCAGAACAGCTGTTGCGCGCCTTCTGGCCCGCGGCCTCGGTGCTTATGGCGGTTCTCGCTGTGGTGATGCTGGGGCTGCAAGATGAAATGCCGGTGGAACTGGTGTGGTCCGGGGCTGTACTCAGCCTGCTTGGGCTCTGCGCGGCGCTGATCTGGGGCCTGCGGCGGTTTTCCTGGCCGAGCCAGAGCGATGCCCTGATCCGTCTGGATGCGACCCTGCCGGGTCGGCCTGTCAGCGCTTTGTTGGATGCGCAGGCGATTGGCGCCTCGGATCCGGCCTCAATTGCCTTGTGGCAGGCCCACCAGAGCAGGATGGCGGCGGCAGCTGCCGATGCCCGCGCTCCGGCCCCGAATCTCAGAATTGCTGCGGCGGATCCCTTCGCGCTGCGCTACATGGCGCTGCTTGCACTGGTTGTTGCGCTGGTCTTTGGCTCCCTGTGGCGGGTGGGGAGTCTGTCCAGCATGACCCCCGGCGCGGCCTCTGCCATGAGCGGCCCGACCTGGGAAGGCTGGATTGCGCCGCCCCGCTACACTGGCTTGCCGGTTCTTTATCTGAACGACCAGCCTGAAGGCGCTTTGACCCTGCCCGAAGGCAGCCGGATCACGCTGCGGTTTTATGGAGAGATCGGCGCGCTCAGCCTCGATGAGACCCTCTCGGCCAGAACTGGCGAGGTGCCCCCGGCGACGGACCCCGAACAGGAGTTCGATGTTGCCAAAGGCGGCAGGCTGGCCATCGAAGGGCAGGGCGGACGCAGTTGGGATGTGACCCTCGCCCCGGATGCGCCCCCGGTGATCGCGGTGGCAGGCCCGCCCGAGATGGGATCTGACGGCGCCTTGTCCCTGCCGTATGCAGCGCAGGACGATTACGGAGTCATCGGGGGGACCGTGCGAATTTCCCTCGATCTTCTGGCGCTTGAGCGTCAGCATGGCCTGAGCGCCGATCCAGACCCACGCGAGGATATCCTCCTTGACCTGCCGCTGCCATTGACTGGAAGCCGCCAGGACTTTACCGAAAACCTGATCGAGGATTTTGCCCAGCATCCGTGGGCCAACATGCCGGTGACCTTCACCTTCACGGCCCGTGACGCGGCGGCCCAAAGCGGCAGTTCGGCACCCTTTGGCGGAGCGCTGACGGCGCGGCGCTTTTTTGATCCGCTTGCGGCCTCCGTGGCCGAGCAGCGTCGCGATCTTCTGTGGGCCCGGACGAACGGTGCGCGGGTGGTCCAGATCTTGCGTGCCCTGTCCCATCGCCCTGATGAGGTGTTCCGCGATGCGGGTAGCTATCTGCGCCTGCGCGGCATCCTGCGGCGGCTCGAAAGCTATGTGGCGGCAGGCTTGACACCTCCCCAGCAGGACGAGATAGCCGAGGCCCTGTGGGACCTGGCCGTAACACTGGAAGAGGGCGATGTGGGCGACGCGCTGGAACGGATGCGCCGCGCCCAGGAACGCCTCAGCCAGGCGATGCGTGAAGGCGCCAGTGATCAGGAAATTGCGCGCCTGATGCAGGAGTTGCGCGAGGCAACGGATGATTACCTGCGCCAATTGCAGCGGCAGGCCCAGCAGGACGGCGAAATGGGCGAGTCGGGCGAGATGTCCGAAAACACGATGCAGCTCAGCCAGGATGATCTGCAGGCAATGATGGACCGTATTCAGGAACTGATGGAACAGGGCCGCATGGCCGAGGCCGAACAAGCCCTGCGCGAATTCCAGCAGATGATGCAAAACATGCGCATGGCCCAGGGCCAACAGGGCCAAGGCGGTGGCAGTGAGGGTCGCGAGGCTATGGAGGGTCTGGCGGAGACCTTGCGCGAACAGCAAGGCTTGTCGGATCAGGCGTTCCGTGACTTGCAGGAGCAGTTCAACGGCGACGCTCAGCGCGGCGAAAGCCAGGGCAACGAGGGGCGCAACGGCGGACAAGGCCGTGGTCAGAGCCATGAAGGGTCAGGTGGTTCCGGGCAGGCGGGAGATCCGTCTGGGCAGGGACAGGGCGGCTCCGAGCGGGGAGAGGATGGTCAAAGCCTTGCCGATCGCCAGCAGGCCTTGCGCAATGAACTGGAGCGCCAACAAGGTGCGCTGCCATTTGGCGGCGAAGAGGGCCGCGATGCCCGCGATGCGCTGGATCGCGCAGGCCGCGCCATGGAAGGCGCCGAAGAGGCTCTGCGTCAGGGTGATCTGGCTGAGGCAATCGACCAGCAGTCCGACGCGATGGAGGCTCTGCGCGAAGGCATGCGGTCTCTTGGTGAGGCTATGGCACAGCGTCAGCAGCCGGGTCAGAATCAGGGACAGGGCGAAGCCCAGCCGAATGCCTCAGCAAGCGGAATTGACCCGCTCGGGCGCAGCACCGGCATTGACGAGGGGCGGACCGGCGCCGTTCCGGATCAAGGCTCGGCACATGGGCGTGCGTGGCAACTGCTAGAAGAAATCCGCCGCCGCTCGGAGGATCGAAGCCGTAGCGAGGAAGAACGCGGCTATCTTCAGCGACTTTTCGACAGGTTCTAGGCTGTAGCGGTAGAAAAAAAGCGTGCTGGGAGGATAGGGGCGTGCTCCAGATCAGAGCTGCGGCGCCTGTAGGGCCTTGACCTGTGCATCCAGCCAAATACGCGCCTGATCGACCCAAGTGACAAAGGCGCTGAGATAGGGATCCGCCTGCGGCATGGTTTGAGCGATTTGCCCTGCGTTGGTGTAGATCATCAGGAGCAGCAGAAACAGCAGGATCGTCAGGGCAAACCCGCGGGCAAACCCGTTTTTGCGCGGGGGTTCGACCTCTTCAGTTTCAGACTGAGCGGCAGCAACTGTGTCACCTGCGCGCAGGGTTGAATTGATCTCTTCGATATCAGGCAGCATATCGCGCCGCTGACCGCTTTCCTCGGCTGCGAGTTGCCGGGGATCCTGCCCCTGAAGCCGCGCCATGCGATCTTTGACCTGGCGCGCCCGCAGGGCGCTTTCGCTTTCGGACAGATCGTCAAGGCCAAGGTTCGGCTGACTCTCGAGCCCCTGGGCAGCAGCAGAGGCGGCCGCCGCGGCGCGCAGGCTCGCCTCGCGCTCTGCCTCTTCGCGCAGAATATCCGACAGGGCCGGATCAAGGCCACGTTGCGGGCGGGCAGTAGCCTCGAGCTGTGGTTCTGGTTCGGCCAGTTCAGGCGCTGGCTCGGCGTCTGGCTCGCGGTCAGGTGTTGCGTCTTCGTCCTCTGTTTGCGGTTGGGACGAGACCTGTTCTGATTGGCCTTCTTGGGCCAGCGGAGCCTCGCCTTCAGGCTCGGCGGCGGCAGGCTCCGCTGTCGCTTGTGTCTGCGCAGTTTCGCTTCCGCCTTCAAACCATGTGGTGCCGCAGTTCGAACATTGCACATCCCGTCCCTCGTCCGGAATGACGTCATCCGGCACTTCGTACTGGGCGGCGCAATTCGGACATGTCAGGCGCATTCAGGGACTCCTTGGCTCCGGAACCCGCCGGAAGCCATATGGCATTATTTCCAAACGATCATATGCAGTTCCGGGGTCTCAAGAAAGGGGCAATTGCAATCTGGCCAAAGTCTTGGAGATCGAAGGGACGCAGCCAAAGCGCCACGGACCATTGAAACTGGCGGTGCTCTGGGGCAAAACGAGCGGGCAAAAGCTGGGGGCCGCCGTGATCGAGCTGGACAATCTGGGCTACAATTATGGCGGCGGAGAGCTGCTGAGCGGTGTGTCGGTGAAACTGGCACCGGGCTCCTTCCATTTCCTCACCGGGCCATCCGGGGCGGGCAAGACCACACTCATGAAGCTGTGCTACGGGGCCCTGACGCCAACCTCAGGGCGGGTGCGTGCCTTCAACATGGACGTCAAGGGGCTTGACCGGGATCAGATGGCTCTGCTCCGGCGCCGCGTTGGCGTTGTGCACCAGGATTGCCGGTTTCTGGATCATCTTCCGGTCATCGAGAATATTGCCCTCCCGTTGACCGTTTCGGGGCGCGATCTGGCGCAGGAAGAGGCAAACCTACGCGAGCTTTTGAACTGGGTCGGTCTTGCGGATCGGTCCGATGCCCTGCCGCCGGAACTGTCGGGCGGGGAACGCCAGCGTGCGGCTCTGGCGCGCTCGGTCATTCTGTCGCCTGACGTGATCATCGCTGACGAGCCGACCGGCAATGTCGATTGGGAAATGTCCCAACGCCTGCTGCAGCTTTTGGTGGAGCTTAACCGTATGGGCAAGACCATCCTGGTGGCGACCCATGATCTGTCGCTGATTCGCGCCGCCAAGAACCAGGTACAGGCGCGGGTGCTCAGGATCTGGGACAGGCAGCTGCATCTTGCGGGGGCGGACCTATGAGCACGGACAGTCTTGGCGGGCGCCTGCGGGCGCTGATCATCGGGGATGCCCAGGCGGACAGGGTGGTGCCCCCCAGTGGGTTCACCGCGCAGCTGACGCTATTTGCTGCCGGTGCCATGGCCTTCCTTGCGGTCTTTGCGCTGGCACTGTCGCTTGCCTCAGGGCGGCTCGCAGATCGCTGGGCCGATGAACTGGCCCGTGCGGCCACCCTGCGTATCAATGCGCCAGCCGAACAGCGCACCGCACAGACCGAGGCGGCGCTCAAGATCCTGCGCCAGACGCCGGGAGTGGCCTCGGCCCGGGCCTTCACGGCCGAGGAACAGGCCGCCTTGCTGGCGCCATGGTTCGGAGCAGCCCTGCCGCTGGACGCCTTGCCCGTGCCGCAGCTGATCGAGGTGATCGAGGATGACCCGGGCTATGATGCGACGGGCCTGCGCCTGCGTCTTCAGGCCGAGGTGCCGGGGGCGGTGCTGGACGATCACACCCGCTGGCGCGAACCACTGGTGGATGCGGCGCGCTCCCTGCGGCTTTTGGCGGTGGTCTCGATCCTGCTGATCGCAGGTGCTATGGGGGCGATGATCACCCTGGCCGCCAACGCTGCCCTTGCGGCCAATGCCCAGGTTATCGAAGTTCTTCGCCTTGTTGGCGCGCAGGACGGCTATATCGCGCAGGCCTTCATCCGCCGCTTTACCCTGCGGGCCTTGAGCGGCGCTGCGGTTGGCATGGGATTTGGCATGCTCGGGGTCTGGCTGATGCCTGCTGCCTCGGATGAGGGCGGATTCCTGACTGGTCTTGGTTTTCAGGGCTTTGGCTGGCTTTTACCGCTGGCCATTCCGCTTCTCGGGGCGCTGGTCGCCTATATCGCCACCAGCCGCGCCGCCAAGAAACGCCTGGGAGATCTGACGTGAAAGACGCAATTCAATGGCTGCGTTCTCTGCTCTTTGTAGGGCAGATCTATTTGATGATGCCCCTCATCGGCCTTGCTTTTGCACCATGGGCGATCTTCAGCAAGCGTGGCGCCCGTGTCTGCTGCAAGACTTATTCGCGCTGGGTATTCTGGAGCGCGCGCTGGATGGTCGGCATCCGCTGCGAGGTGCGCGGCACGCCGCCCGAAGGTGAGGCGCTGATTGCGGCCAAGCATCAGTCGTTTCTGGACATCATGATGATCTTCACCGCACTGCCTACGGCCAAGTTCATCATGAAGAAGGAAATCCTGCGCACGCCGGTGATCGGCCAATACGCCAAGCTCTTGGACTGCGTGGCGGTAGATCGGGGCAAGCGGGGCGCTGCGATTCAGAAGATGGTGGAAGATGTCCATGCCGGTCGCCAGGAAGCCGGGCAACTGGTGATCTATTCGCAGGGCACCCGCGTCGCACCCGGCGTGAAGACCGAATACAAGGTCGGCACCGGCGTTCTTTATGAACAGCTGGATCAGACCTGCGTGCCGGTGGCCACCAATGTCGGCGTTCTGTGGCCCCGCAAGGGAATCATGCGCCGCCCCGGTGTCGCTATTGTGGAGTTTCTCGATCCGATTGAGCCGGGCATGGCGCGGCAGGAGTTCATGAAGGTATTGGAAGAACGGGTCGAAGAGCGATCCGATGCATTGATGCGCGAAGCGGGGTTTGATCCGGATGGAGTACATAGAAAAACTTGAAGATCTTGAGGCGCTTTACGGGACACCTGGAGCGCCTTCTTTAAGAAAGGTGGCGCGGCGGATGACGCCGCTTTATCGCAAGTGGATCATGGCTTCGCGGCTCTGCGTTCTGTCCACCGTTGGCCCGGAAGGTACCGACGCAAGCCCGCGCGGCGACAATGGCCCCTGTGTTCTGGAACTGGACCCCGGCACCCTTGCGCTGCCCGATTGGCGCGGCAACCAGCGGATCGATTCCCTGCGCAATATCGTGCGTGATCCGCGAGTGTCGCTTATGTTCTTCGTGCCCGGTTCAAACAACGTTGTGCGTCTCAATGGTCAGGCGCGGATCACCGCTGATGAAGCCCTGCGTGCCCGGTTCGACCGGCAGGGCAAACAGCCTGCTACGGTGCTGGTGATCGCCATCGACGAGATCTACAGCCAATGCGCCCGCGCCCTGATGCGGGCGGGAACCTGGACCGCAGGCGACCAGAGCGAAGGCCTGCCCAGCATGGGAGAGATTCTCGCCGAGCAGACGGGTGGCGAGGAAGGCGGCAAACCCTATGACGATGCCTGGGGTGCACGGGCCGCAAAGACCATGTGGTAGCGGATCATTCCTTTGAGCTGATACAAAAAAGGGGGCGCCGATGAAGACGCCCCCATTCCGCATTAGATAATCTGGCAATCAGCTGTGGATCGCGCCGTCGCCGCAGGCAAGGGCAGCTTCGCGCACAGCTTCGGAATAGGTCGGGTGCGCGTGGCAGGTGAGGGCCAGATCCTCGGCTGATGCGCCGAACTCCATGGCAACGCAGACCTCGTGGATCAGATCACCGGCGCCGGGGCCGATTATGGCTGCGCCCAGGATGCGGTCGGTTTCCTTGTCCGCGATCAGTTTTACAAAACCTTCGCCCTGATGCACGGCCTTGGCGCGGCCGTTGCCCATGAAGTTGAACTTGCCGACCTTGATCTTGCGGCCCTCAGCCTTGAGCGCGTCCTCGGTGGCGCCGACGGTGGCAACCTCAGGCGTGGTGTAGACAACGCCGGGGATCACGCCATAGTTCACGTGGCCATGCTTGCCTGCGATCACCTCGGCCACGGCCATGCCTTCGTCCTCGGCCTTGTGCGCCAGCATCGGGCCTTCGATCACGTCACCGATGGCATAGATGCCTTTGACATTGGTGGCCCAGTGTGCGTCGGTGGCGATCTGGCCGCGTTCGGTCAGTTTCACCCCCAGCGCATCCAGGCCAAGCCCCTCAGCATAGGGTTTGCGGCCCGTGGCGACCAGCACCACATCGGCGTCCAGCACCTCTGCATCGCCGCCTTTCTTGGACTGGTAGGTCACCTTGGCCTTGGTTTTGGTGGTTTCGACGCCCTGCACGGCGGCGCCCATGATGAAGTTAAGGCCTTGTTTTTCAAGGATACGCTTGAAGGTGCGCTGTACGTCCTTGTCCATGCCGGGGCAGACCGCGTCCATGTACTCGACAACCGTGACCTCGGCGCCAAGGCGGGCATATACCGAGCCAAGCTCAAGCCCGATGACGCCAGCACCGATGACGACCATTTTCTTCGGCACCTTGGGCAGCTCCAGCGCGCCGGTGCTATCCACCACGATGCCCTTGTCGTTGTCGACCTCGACACCGGGCAACGAGGAGGGCACCGAGCCAGAGGCGATCACGATATTCTTGGTCTCATGCACATCGTCACCGACCTTGACCTGACCGGCAGCGGGGATCGAGGCCCAGCCTTTCAGCCAGTCTATCTTGTTCTTTTTCATCAGGAATTCGACGCCGCCAGTATTCTGGCCGATGACCTCGTCCTTGTAGGCCTTCATCTGGTCCCAGTCGACGGAGGGGCTTTTTCCTTTGAGGCCCATCTTGGCAAAATTATGCTCTGCCTCATGCAGGGAATGGGTCGCGTGCAAGAGCGCCTTGGAGGGGATACAGCCCACATTTAGGCAGGTGCCGCCAAGGGTGTCGCGCCCTTCGACGATGGCGGTCTTTAGACCCAGTTGGGCGCAGCGGATGGCGCTGACATAGCCGCCGGGGCCTGCGCCGATGATGATCACGTCATAGGAAGCCATGGGAGGTCCTTTCGTTGGAAATGAGAGAGGGGCCAGGGAGAAAACCGGGGGTGACATCCGTGCACCCCTCGTGCACCGGGCGTACACCGCCTGTGCACGGCCCTGGCCCGTGTTCGGGGATATGAGGCCGGGCGCAGACCATCAGATCAGCGCCGCGAGTAGCATCAGGACGGTGGCGAGAAAGCCGACCGACCAGACGACCGACCGCCAGGGTGTCAGGCCAAATGCATAGGCGGGCACATACAGAACCCGCGCCAGCACATAGACCCAGCCGCAGGCGGCGGTGAATTCCGTGGACTGGCCGCCAAGCGTCACCACCACGCAGGCGATCGTAAAGAGGATCAGCCCTTCGAAGTGATTGTTCAGCGCCCGTTGCAGACGACCCGCGATGCCGGTCAGCTGCACCGGCGTATCGCGCGGCCCCATGGCGACCTTGGGGCCCACCTGCCGGTTGGCGGTGATGGAATAGGCGAAGAACTGCAGAACCTGCAGCAGCGCGGCGAGTGTGAGGGCGGTGAGTTCAGGGGTCATTCTTGGCCTCTTTCATTGCTCGGCAACGCCGGGCAGCGCCCGACCCTCCCCGTCAAACCGGAGGTTTGCCTCCAGCAAAGGGGAGGGCGCTTTCGCACCCACCCAGGGTCGGGCGCTGCCCTATCTGGTGGATGATGCGTCATTGCTGCTCCAGTATCTTGCGGTCACGTTTCCAGTGAAAAATCCCGCAGAACGCCACAAAGGCCAGGATTGCACTCGGGAAGTGGATCAGGTTCTCAACCGTAAATCCGTCCATGACCGTGCTTACGAACAAATAGATGCAGTAAATGGCGAACAGGTAGATGCCCCATTTGATCTCTTTATTGAGGCTGTGGAGGAAAAAGACCAAGGGCAGGATGTAAAAGGCAGCGAGGATGGCAGAGAGCGCAAGGAGTTCGAGAAGAGAGGGGCTGGTCGCAGCGTAAGCGAATATCTGTACGCATAGCACGGCCGCTGCCAACGCGATCATCCACTGAACTGCAGTGATGGCCAGGTTCATCTCTGTCCCTCGAAACGCTAAGCGCACCCCGCCAAATAGGGGTGCGCCGCTGTTCTTATTACAGATCCATCAGCAGACGACGGGGATCTTCCAGCGCTTCCTTGACACCCACCAGGAAGGTCACAGCGCCTTTGCCATCGACGATGCGGTGGTCATAGCTGAGCGCCAGATACATCATCGGGCGGATTACCACTTCACCGTTGATGGCCATCGGGCGGTCCTGGATCTTGTGCATACCCAAGATACCCGACTGCGGCGGGTTCAGGATGGGCGAGGACATCAAGGAGCCATAGACCCCCCCGTTGGAGATGGTGAAGGTGCCGCCCTGCATCTCCGCCATGGACAGCTTGCCGTCACGAGCGCGCTTGCCCTTTTCGGCGATGGCCTTTTCGATCTCGGCAAAGGACATCGAGTCCGCATCGCGGATGACCGGAACCACAAGGCCGGTCGGCGTGCCGGCGGCAACGCCCATATGCACGAAGTTCTTGTAGACGATGTCGGTGCCGTCGATCTCGGCGTTGACCTCGGGAACCTCTTTCAGCGCATGGCAGCAGGCCTTGGTGAAGAAGGACATGAAGCCCAGGCGCACGCCGTGCTTCTTTTCGAACTCGTCCTTGTACTGTTTGCGCAGGGCCATCACCTCGGTCATGTCCACCTCGTTGTAGGTGGTCAGCATGGCGGCGGTGTTCTGACTGTCTTTCAGGCGCTTGGCAATGGTCTGGCGCAGGCGGGTCATCTTGACCCGCTCTTCGCGCGCGGCATCGTCAGCTGCGACCGGCGCACGCGGGGCGGCCGGTGCAGGGGCCGGTGCGGGGGCAGAGGCGGCAGCCGCCACGGCGCGGGCGACGTCATCCTTCATGATGCGGCCATCGCGGCCGGTGCCTTGAACGTTCGCGGCAGAGATCCCGGCTTCGGCCATGGCCTTTTCCGCCGAGGGTGCGTTGGCGATATCCTTGCCGGGGCCGCCATCGCCTGCTGGAGGCGTGCTGTATTGGCTGGCGCCTGTGTCGGTGGCAGGCTCGGCGGCGGCGGCTGCGCCAGAGCCCGAGATCACGCCGAGTTTCGCCGAGGCATCAACCGTGGTGCCTTCAGGCGCGGTGATTTCGGCCAGAACGCCAGCGACGGGGGCGGGCACCTCGACCGAAACCTTATCGGTTTCCAGCTCACAGAGCATTTCGTCCTGCGCGACCGCGTCGCCGACCTTCTTGAACCAGGTGGAGACGGTCGCCTCAGACACGGATTCACCCAGGGTGGGCACCATCACATCGGTGGAGCCGCCTGCATCGCCTGCGGGCGCAGCCGCGGCAGCGGGTGCGGCAGGCGCCGGACTCGCTGCCGCGGCTGCGGCGCCTGCCTCGGCGATTGTGGCGAGGAGCGCATCGACGCCCACGGTATCGCCTTCGCTGGCGACGATTTCGCCCAGGGTGCCGGCGGCGGGGGCGGGCACTTCGACGGTGACCTTGTCGGTCTCCAGCTCGCAAAGCATTTCATCCACGGCAACCGCATCGCCGGGCTTTTTGAACCAGGTGGCCACGGTGGCTTCGGTGACGGATTCACCCAGGGTGGGTACGCGCACTTCAGTGGTCATGTGTCTCTTCCTCAGATGCTCAGCGCTTCGTTCACAAGCGCCTCTTGCTGTGCTTTGTGTTGGCTGGCCAGGCCCGTCGCGGGCGAGGCCGATGTGGCGCGGCCGACATATGTGGGCCGGGTATGCTTGGCGCCGATGCGGGTCAGCACCCATTCGATGTTGGGTTCGATGAAGGTCCAGGCGCCTTGGTTCTTGGGCTCTTCCTGGCACCAGACGACCTCGGCATCCTTGAAGCGTTCGAGCTCCTTCACCAGGCTGATCGCCGGGAAGGGGTAATATTGTTCGATCCGCATCAGGTAGATGTCATCAATGCCGCGGGCGTCGCGCTCTTCCAGGAGGTCGTAGTAGACCTTGCCCGAGCACAGGACGACGCGCTTGATCTTGTCATCCGCGACCAGCTTGGTGTCCGAATTGCCGTGCTGCGCATCATCCCACAGCACCCGGTGGAAGCTCGACCCGGTGGTGAATTCCTCGGTCTTGCTGACGGCCAGCTTGTGGCGCAGCAGGGATTTCGGGGTCACCAGGATCAGCGGTTTGCGGAAGGTGCGGTGCAGCTGACGGCGCAGGATGTGGAAATAGTTCGCAGGCGTCGTGCAGTTGGCAACGATCCAGTTGTCCTGGCCGCACATCTGCAGGAAGCGTTCCAGACGCGCCGAGGAGTGCTCAGGTCCCTGGCCTTCGAACCCGTGGGGCAGAAGGCAGACAAGGCCCGACATCCGCAGCCATTTGCTTTCACCCGAGGAAATGAACTGGTCGAACATGATCTGCGCGCCGTTGGCAAAATCGCCGAACTGGGCCTCCCAGAGCGTCAGCGCGTTGGGTTCGGCCAGCGAATAGCCGTATTCAAAGCCCAGAACCGCATATTCCGACAGGGCGGAGTCGATCACCTCGTACTGCGACTGGCCCGCGCGGATGTTGTTGAGCGGGTAGTAGCGTTCCTCGGTGTCCTGATTGACGATGCCGGAGTGGCGCTGCGAGAAGGTGCCGCGCGTGCTGTCCTGACCGGCCAGACGCACCGGGTAGCCTTCGGTCAGAAGCGAGCCGAAGGCCAGGGCCTCACCGGTGGCCCAGTCGATGCCGCTGCCGTTTTCGAACATCTTGGCGCGGGTATCGAGGAACCGGCCAATGGTCTTGTGGACCGGGAAGCCTTCGGGCAGGCGCGTGAGGGCCGCGCCGACCTCTTCAAAGGTTTCGGGGGCGATGGCGGTCTGGCCGCGCTGGTAGTCTTCTTTCTGCTTGTCCAGATGCGACCAGCGCCCGTCCAGCCAGTCGGCCTTGTTGGGTTTGAAGTCCTTTCCGGCCTCGAACTCTTCGTTCAGCTTGGCCTGGAAGGCGGCCTTCATGTCCTCGATTTCACCCTCGGGGATCAGGCCGTCCTTGACCAGACGCTCGGTGTAAAGGCTGAGCGTGGTCTTGTGGCTCTTGATGTTCTTGTACATGAGCGGGTTGGTGAACATGGGCTCATCGCCCTCGTTGTGACCAAACCGGCGGTAGCAGAACATGTCGATGACCACGTCCTTGCCGAACTTCTGGCGGAACTCGGTCGCGACCTTGGCCGCGTGCACCACCGCTTCGGGATCGTCGCCGTTGACATGGAAGATCGGTGCCTCAACCACCAGAGCGTTGTCGGTGGGATAGGGCGAGGAGCGCGAGAAATGCGGCGCGGTGGTGAAACCGATCTGGTTGTTCACCACGATATGGATGGTGCCGCCGGTCTTGTGACCGCGCAGACCCGACAGGGCGAAACACTCCGCCACGACGCCCTGGCCGGCAAAGGCCGCATCGCCGTGCAGCAGGATCGGCAGAACCTTGGTGCGGCTGGCGTCATTTTTCTGGTCCTGCTTGGCGCGGACCTTGCCCAGCACAACCGGGTTCACCGCCTCCAGGTGCGAGGGGTTGGCGGTCAGCGACAGGTGCACCTCGTTGCCGTCGAATTCACGGTCGGAGGACGCGCCAAGGTGATATTTCACATCGCCCGATCCATCCACGTCTTCGGGCTTGAAGCTGCCGCCCTGAAATTCGTTGAAGATGGCGCGGTAGGGTTTTTGCATCACATTGGCCAGAACCGACAGACGGCCCCGGTGCGGCATGCCGATGACGATTTCTTCGACACCGAGGTTGCCGCCGCGCTTGATGATCTGCTCCATCGCCGGGATCAGGCTTTCGCCGCCATCAAGGCCAAAGCGTTTGGTGCCCATGTATTTGACATGCAGGAATTTCTCGAACCCTTCGGCCTCGACCATCTTGTTCAGGATCGCCTTGCGGCCCTCGCGGGTGAACTGGATTTCTTTGCCAAAGCCCTCGATCCGTTCCTTCAGCCAGGAGGACTGTTCGGGATCGGAAATGTGCATGTACTGCAGTGCGAAGGTGCCGCAATAGGTGCGCTTCACGATGTCCACGATCTGCCGCATCGAGGCGACCTGAAGCCCCAGAACGTTGTCGATGAAGATCGGGCGATCCATATCGGCATCCATGAAGCCGTAGGTCTTTGGGTCCAGCTCGGGATGCGGCGTGTCGGCGCGCATGCCCAGCGGGTCCAGATCAGCGGCCAGATGGCCCCGGATCCGATAGGCGCGGATCAGCATCAGGGCGCGGACCGAGTCCAGCACCGCGCGCTGGATTTGCTCGTCCGAGACCTCGACACCGGCCTTCGCGGCCTTTTCGGCGATCTTCTTGCCTGCGGCCTTGGTTTCCACCGGCGCGGGCCATTCGCCGGTCAGGGCGGCGGTCAGATCGTCATTCGGCGCTGGCGGCCAGTCGCCCCGCGCCCAGGAGGGGCCTGCGGCCTCGGCCTTTACGTCAAGGTCTGCATCGCCCATCTGGCGGAAGAACTCGGCCCAGGCGGCATCCACCGCGCTGGGGTCATTGGCATACTGGGCGTAAAGCTGCTCCAGATACTCCGCATTGTGTCCCTGCATGAAGGAGGACGCATGGAAGAGATCGTTGGGGCTTTGTTCGGTCATTTGGGTGCCTCTTGTGGGTTCGGACCGTTTACATCGTGACCTTCGGTCATTCGGGGCAGACTGGCGCTTGGAGGTTTCCGAAAGGTGAAACCGGGGCGGGACTCTGCTGCAAAAGCCGCCCAAGGGGCCGCCTTTGCAACACAGTCCGGGTGGAAGGTGAGGGAAGGTGAGAAAAACACCGCCGAGCGCAAATGCGGCGCAGCGCCCGACCATCCGCAAGGGAAGGTCGGGCGCTGCCCGTGGCTGATATGATCAGCCGTAGGCATCTTAGCCCAGCTCGATCGCTTTCAGCACCGCTTCACCGAGGCCCGCGGGGCTGTCGGCGACCACGATACCGGCCGATTTCATGGCTTCGATCTTGTCCTCGGCGCCGCCCTTGCCGCCGGCGACAATCGCGCCCGCGTGGCCCATGCGGCGGCCCGGAGGGGCGGTGCGGCCCGCGATGAAGCCAGCGGTCGGCTTCCAGCGGCCCTTTTTCTTCTGCTCGGCGAGGAAGGCGGCTGCTTCCTCTTCGGCAGAGCCGCCGATCTCACCGATCATGATGATCGAGGTGGTCTCGTCATCGTCCAGGAACATGTCGAGCACGTCGATATGCTCGGTGCCCTTGATGGGGTCACCGCCGATGCCAACCGCAGAGGACTGGCCAAGGCCGATATCGGAGGTCTGTTTCACGGCTTCATATGTAAGGGTGCCGGACCGGCTCACAACACCCACGCTCCCGCGTTTGTGAATGTGGCCGGGCATGATGCCGATCTTGCAGGCGTCGGGCGTGATGACACCGGGGCAGTTCGGGCCGATGAGGCGCGATGCAGAGCCTTCCAGCGCGCGCTGCACCTTCATCATGTCCAGAACCGGGATGCCTTCGGTGATGCAGACGATCAGTTCCATCTCGGCATCGATGGCTTCAAGGATCGAGTCCGCTGCAAAGGGGGGCGGCACGTAGATGACGGATGCGTTGGCTTCGGTCACATGCTTGGCTTCGTGGACCGAATTGAAGACCGGCAGGTCAAGGTGGGTCTGACCACCCTTGCCGGGGGTCACGCCGCCGACCATCTTGGTGCCATAGGCGATGGCCTGTTCAGAGTGAAAGGTGCCCTGCGAGCCGGTGAAGCCCTGACAGATGACCTTGGTGTTTTCGTCGATGAGGACTGCCATTTGGCGTTCTCCTTAGAATTCTGAGCTTTGGGGAAAGGTGGGTTGTCACCCACCCCAAGGATTAGCCTTTGACGGCTTTCACGATCTTCTCGGCGCCGTCGGACAGGTTGTCTGCCGCGATCACGTCAAGGCCGGAGGTGTTGATGATCTCCTTGCCCGCTTCGACGTTGGTGCCTTCCAGACGCACGACCAGCGGAACCTTGAGGCCGACTTCCTTCACCGCAGCGACAACGCCCTCGGCGATGACGTCGCAGCGCATGATGCCGCCGAAGATGTTCACCAGGATGCCTTTGACGTTGGGGTCAGAGGTGATGATCTTGAAGGCCTCGGTCACTTTCTCCTTGGTGGCGCCGCCACCCACATCAAGGAAGTTCGCAGGCTCAGCGCCATACAGCTTGATGATGTCCATGGTGGCCATCGCCAGACCCGCACCGTTCACCATGCAGCCGATCTCACCGTCCAGCGCGATGTAGTTCAGGTCGTACTTGGAGGCTTCGAGCTCTTTGGGGTCTTCCTCGGTGGTGTCGCGCAGCTCGGCGATATCGGCGTGGCGGTAGACCGCGTTGCCGTCGAAACCGACCTTGGCGTCCAGCACCTTGAGGTTGCCGTCGTCAGAGATGATCAGCGGGTTGATCTCCAGCATCTCCATGTCTTTTTCGACGAAGGCCTTGTAGAGCTGACCCATCAGCTGCACGCACTGCTTGACCTGCGCGCCCTTGAGGCCCAGCGAAAACGCGATGCGGCGGCCGTGGAAGGCCTGATAGCCGGTTGCGGGGTCAACCGAGAAGGACAGGATCTTTTCCGGGGTGGCTGCCGCGACTTCTTCGATGTCCATGCCGCCCTCGGTGGAGCAGACAAAGGAAATGCGCGAGGTCTGGCGATCCACCAGAAGCGCCAGGTAGAGTTCAGTCTCGATGCCGGAGCCGGCCTCGATGTAGATGCGGTTGACCTGCTTGCCCGCCGGGCCGGTCTGGTGGGTCACAAGGGTGCGGCCCAGCATCTTCTTGGCTTCCTCGGCGGCTTCCTCCACCGATTTGGTCAGGCGCACGCCGCCTTTTTCACCGGCGTCGGCTTCCTTGAAGGAGCCCTTGCCGCGGCCACCTGCGTGGATCTGCGCCTTGACAACCCAAAGCGGGCCGTCAAGCTCACCTGCGGCGGTTTTGGCTTCGTCTGCTTTCAGCACAACACGCCCGTCCGATACCGGAGCGCCATAGCTGCGCAAAAGGGCCTTGGCCTGATATTCGTGGATGTTCATGAGAAACTGTCCCGTCTGGCTAATTTTGTCTTTGGTATAACGCCGTCATAGGACAAAGGATTAAAGGGTTTTCTCACGCACGTCGGGGAAATGATGAAGATTTTTCGGTTTTGTGATCACACGTTTGAGGGCTGTGATCACAAAAGTGCCCAAAGGCTGCGTGATTCGTACAACCGCTAAATTTGTCAGCAAACTTGAGGGATGGCGGCCTGTGTCGGTTGCCTGTCAATGAAAAAGGGGGCTGACAACATGTCGCCCCCTCGATCTGCGCATGATTTATTCAGGCGCGCGGATCGGCCTCTCACGCTGTCTGGACACGTTGCTTTGGGTCAGCGGGGAGGCCGCGCCACAGCAGGGCCACGGCTGCAAGGCCCAAAAGCCATTCGACCCCCGTAACCGCAACCAGCGTCGTGTCGGGAGTGCCGTCAAAGGCGAGGCTTGCGATCCGCCCCAGCCCGTAACCGAGATAGACCAGGGCCGAAAGCTGCAGCGCGGGGCGCGCGGAGCGCGGGTTAAGGGTCGCCGCGCCGACAAAAAGCCCGGACAACAGCAGCAACATGCCGCCCGCGCGCAGGTCCGAGCGGATCATCACGGCAGCGGGCAGGTCCTGTCCCGAGCTGGCATAGAGCACCTCTGGCGCAAAGCTGAGAAAGGCTCCGACAAGCAAAAGCACGGCGGCGGAAAGGAAAAGATAGGGTTTCACAAGATGGGACATGACATGACTCACTTTACACTGTGTAAGGTTGCTGATTTGATGCCGCAAAATCTTACACTGCGTCAAGGAAAATCTTACACTATGTCAAATAAGCGCTCGCAAACCCGCCATCTGCTGCTCGAAACGGTGCTGGAATTGCTGCTGGCGCCCGAAGGTTCCCCCTTGCGGATGATCGATGTGGCCCGCGCCGCAGGGGTCACCCGGCAGACGGTCTATGATCATTTCGCAAACCGCTCGGAGATGCTGATCGCGGCGATCCTGCATTTCGGGGATGGGCTAAAGATCGACGCCCGGCTGGCCCCCAGCCGCACCGCGCCGGACGGCAAAAGCCGTCTTGAGGCCTACACCCGCGCGATGCTGGAGTTCTACCCGGAGATCTACCCGCTGAAACAGGCGCTGATGGCGATGGGGCAGGGCGATGAAGAGGCCAAATCCGCCTGGGCCAACCGCATGGGCGCCATGAAGGAAGGCTGCCGGGCGGCAGTGGATGCCCTACAGGCCGACGGGGATCTGCTCGATCATTTGACGGCGGAGCGGGCGGCGGATCTGTATCTCGCGCTTTTGAACATGGACAGTTGGGCGGCCTGCGTGTTGGACAGTGGCTGGAGCGCCGAGGAGTACCTGGCGGAAATGCAGCGGGTGATTGCCTTGGCGCTGGTCAAAGGCTGAGCGCGAAAGAAAAGGTCATGACTGAGAACCAATGGTCCTCTTTGTGCCCATTAGTTCTCAACAATTAGGTTCTTTTCATACCATGGGATGTCGGATCAAAGCCTTTGGGAAACTTGGTTTCCTTGTCATATTCTGCACCATCAAGCGTGGCTTGATTCAGTATTGCTCCTGTAAAGTCGGCGCCTTGTAGTTGCGAGCGGCCACCGAGACTGTCTTTGCCAAGATCAGCCCCGCGAAAATTCGCGCCAACACAAGAGGCTTGTGTTAGGTCAACACCCCGAAGGTTGGCGTTTTCAAAATTTGCGCCATCCAGATGCGCCATAAAAAGGCCCGCCCAGTACAAATCTGCATTCTTGAAGCTAGCACCTCCAAGTTGCGCTCCATACAGGTACGCACCGTTCCAGGAAACGCCCTCAAACTGAGTTTTGCCTTGGGGTACAGTGTATACCTTCAAGACCGCGCCAAATTCATCCAGTATCTGAACTTCGTCTTGCATCGTACCATTGGGGCCTCAGAAGATGAGTATCTGAGGTTTCTCATAACGAAGTGGGCAAGAGGTAGCCAAGTCTTTTGGCGGCTGTTCAACGTTCAACGGCAGCGATGTCCCGCACAGCTGACGAGCAAAATCTGCTGACATGACCAAAGAAAAAGGGCCCGGAGGACCGGACCCTTTTGCAAATCGCCTGAGGCTGGGTTTACGCCAGCGAGGCGTCGATGCCCTTGCAGGCTTCGACCAGGCCCTGAACGGCCTTGACGGAGGTGTCGAACATCTCCTGCTCGGCCTTGTTCAGCTTGATGTTGACGATCTTCTCGATGCCGCCTGCGCCGATCACGGTGGGCACGCCCACATACATGTCCTTGACGCCGAGGTCGCCGTCGCAATAGGCGGCGCAGGGCAGGACGCGCTTCTGGTCTTTCAGGTAAGCTTCGGCCATTTCGATCGCCGAGGTCGCCGGCGCATAGAAGGCGGAACCTGTTTTCAAGAGGCCCACGATCTCGGCGCCACCGTCACGGGTGCGCTGAACGATGGCGTCCATCTTTTCCTGCGTGGTCCAGCCCATTTCAACCAGGTCGGGCAGCGGGATACCGGCAACGGTGGAGTAGCGCACCGAAGGCACCATGGTGTCGCCGTGGCCGCCCAGAACGAAGGCGGTGACGTCTTTCATGGAGACGTTGAATTCTTCGGCCAGGAAGTGGCGGAAGCGGGCGGAGTCCAGAACGCCGGCCATGCCGCAGACCTTGTGCGCGGGCAGGCCCGAGAATTTCTGCAGCGCCCAGACCATCGCGTCCAGCGGGTTGGTGATGCAGATGACAAAGGCGTCGGGGGCGTTGTCGCGGATGCCTTCGCCAACGGATTTCATGACTTTCAGGTTGATGCCCAGAAGGTCGTCGCGGCTCATGCCCGGCTTGCGCGGCACGCCTGCAGTCACGATGCAGACGTCTGCGCCCGCGATATCGGCATAATCCTGGGTGCCTTTCAGCGAGGCGTCAAAGCCTTCGGAGGGGCCGGATTCCGCGATGTCCAGCGCCTTGCCTTCCGGGGTGCCTTCGGCAATGTCGAACAGAACGACGTCGCCGAGTTCTTTCAGAGCTGCAAGATGGGCAAGGGTGCCACCGATCTGACCTGCGCCGATAAGGGCGATTTTGGGTCGTGCCATGGGATTTCTCTCCGGTCCGGTTGAATTTGCAGCGATGCCTAAGCCTTTGCGGGGCTTCGCGCAAGTGTTCTGCACTGCAGCGCGACCGGAATGCGCCTTGTTTGTGTTTTCGAACCCGGGAAAAATGGTTTTGAATTAAGGGAGTTCCACAGCGTGCAGAGTCTCGAAGCCGACCTTGTGTTTTTCGCTTTTGCGGTACCTGCGGTGGTTTTCGCGGGGGTGTCGAAAGGAGGCTTCGGGTCGGGGGCGGCCTTTGCCAGCGCGTCGATTCTGGCCCTTATTATTGAGCCAGGTCAGGCGCTTGCGCTGATGTTGCCGCTTTTGATGCTGATCGATGTTGCTGCGCTGCGGCCCTATTGGCGGCGTTGGAGCAGCAAGGAAGCTGCAGTGCTGATCCTTGGCGGCATTCCCGGCGTTGCTCTCGGGGCCTGGCTTTTTTCGGCTCTTGATGCAGATGCAATGCGGCTAATGATCGGCACGCTCTCTGTCGCCTTTGTGATTTGGCAGATGCGGGGGCACCTTGGCTTTTCCTTGCAGGCGGGCCGTGTGTTGCCAGGCTGGGCAGGGGCGCTTGCCGGGGGTGTCGGTGGGTTCACAAGCTTTGTCAGCCATGCGGGCGGGCCACCGGTGGCCGTTTATCTGCTGAGCAAGAAGCCATCAAAAACCGAATACCAGGCCACCACGGTTCTGGTGTTCTGGGTACTCAATCTCGCAAAGGCCATACCCTATGCAGGCCTTGGTTTGTTCAGCATCGAAACCCTTAGGCTGGACCTGCTGCTGGCGCCTTTCGCCCTTTTGGGCACATGGTTGGGTGTGCGGCTGCACCATAGCATACCCGAACGGCTGTTCTTTGCCGTGGCCTATGTCCTGCTGACGTTGACCGGAGTGAAACTGATCTGGGACGGTCTGACATGATCGCCTTGGAAAGGGCCGCCACGTGGGCGGTCCACTCCAGACGTTCGGTCAGGGTGCGATCAGGGTCGCTCTGATCAGGCGTCGTTGTCCGTGCTGGGCAGGGCCTCTGCCAGAGCCTCATACGACTGGCCAGAGGCCATCAGGCAGGTCAGTCCATTGGGCATTGTAACGGTGATCGTCCAGGTGCCTGATTCTGTCGAAGCGAAGGTTTCCATCACCATGCCCTGGCCGCCAAGGCCAATGCTCTGGCGGCTTTCGCCGTATTTCTCTGCCAGTCGCTCCACCACGACTTCCCGCGGGGCGCAGTTGCGGCCCTGTGCGAAGGACTGGGTTGCGGTCAGTGCCAGAACGGCCAGACCTACTGTAGCTTTGAACATCGTCTTCTTCATGGGTTTTACCCTTTCCCGAACGGCCAGACCTGTTCAGAGGCAGCAAGCTGCACCTGTCCGAAGTCCCTTTTGTGGGCCGGTTTGATTGACGTAATCGTTATGCGGGCCTTTGGCCCAGAGCCTTGCCAAGGATCGAATGGATCGGTGGCGTTTGTATGGACCGTCCTGGCCCCCGGTCAGTCAGAGTCTTGGCTGTTCCGGATCGACTGCTCGATAGAAAAACTGTGCCAAATAGGTGCTGACAAGTGGTTAATGCTGTGCACACTCATGATTCGGCTGAGATTTCAAGGCGATTCTTTGTGAAAATTTTGCGATTCGGGCTGCCTTTTTGTGCGTTTCTGCGCTGCAGCAGGAAACCTCTTGAAAGTTTCTGGTCGAATCTATACCGGTTTGCGCAACAAAATGACTTGGAGGCTCTAAATGGACCCGCGCACTCGTCCCTATCGTTCGGTTCTTTACATTCCCGGCTCAAAACCGCGGGCGCTGGAAAAGGCCCGGACCCTGCCGGTGGATGCGGTGATCTTTGATCTGGAAGATGCCGTATCGGTCGAGGAAAAGGAGAACGCGCGCGGCACCCTGGCCGAGGCATTGGCCACCGGTGGCTATGGCGCTCGCGTGCGGATCGTGCGGATCAACGGGCTTGATACCCAGTGGGGCCGCGCTGATGCGGAGGCCGCCGCAAAGATGGACTGTGATGCGATCCTTCTGCCCAAGGTCTCTTCCCCTGCCGATCTGGACGCCCTGGCCGAACTCACCGGCGACAAGCCGCTCTGGGCGATGATGGAAACCCCGCGCGGCATGCTGAATGCGGCGGCGATCGCGGCCCATCCGAAACTGCAGGGCATGGTGATGGGCACCAACGACCTGGCCAAAGAGCTGCAGACCCGCTTTCGCCCCGACCGGTTGCCGATGATGGCCGGGCTGGGCCTGTGCCTGCTGGCCGCCAAGGCGGAAGGCAAGATCATCGTCGATGGCGTATACAATGCCTTCAAGGACGACGAAGGGCTGAAAGTGGAATGCGATCAGGGCCGTGATATGGGCTTTGACGGCAAGACGTTGATTCACCCGGCGCAGGTCGATGTGACCAATACCGCATTTGCGCCGTCGGACGCCGAGATCGACCTTGCCCGCCGCCAGATCGCTGCCTTTGAAGAGGTCGAAGCCTCGGGACAGGGCGTTGCGGTTGTCGATGGCAAGATCGTCGAGAACCTGCACGTTGTGACGGCGCGGGAGATTCTTGCAAAAGCGGATGCAATCGCAGCCATTTCAGCCTAGGAGTTAACGGAGTTAACATCTGTTAGGAGACTGATATGGCACTTCTGGTCCTAGGCATCCTGTTGTGGTGGGGGGCGCATATGTTCAAGCGCCTCGCCCCCGCGTCTCGGGCGTCCCTTGGGGACAAGGGCAAGGGCATCGTTGCACTGGGTATTGTGCTTGGCATCGTTCTTATGGTGCTGGGCTATCGCGCCACCGAGTTCATTTACGTCTGGGCGCCGCCAACCTTCATGGTGCATATCAACAACCTGCTGGTTCTGATTGCGATCTACATGATGTCACCGGCCCCGAAGAAAGGCGCGCTTCTGTCGGGGATGCGCCACCCGATGCTGACGGGTTTTGCGCTTTGGGCGCTTGCGCATCTTCTGGTCAATGGGGATCTGGCCTCGATCGTGCTGTTCGGCGGCTTGCTGCTTTATGTGCCGGTTCAAATCATGCTGATCAACAAGGCTGAACCCAACTGGACCCCCGGCCCCAAAGGCAGCATCGCCAAGGACGGCATGTTTTTTGTCGGCTCGATCATCCTTCTGGGTGTGATCGGCTACATCCACGGGCTGATCGGCCCCTCACCATTTCCGGGATAACTGAGCCATGAAACTCTATCGTTTCCTGAGTGAAGACGACACCTCTGCCTTTTGTCACAAGGTGACTGATGCGCTGAACAAGGGATGGGAGCTTTATGGCTCCCCCACCCAGACCTTTGACCCGGTCAAGGGCATCATGCGTTGCGGTCAATCCGTGGTGAAAGAGGTGGAAGGCACCTACACACCTGACACAAAACTAGGAGAGCACTGATGGCAAAGACCACAGCTGCGAAAACCAATCCGGGACGCTTTTTCGAAGACTACAAGGTGGGGGATGTGATCGCCCACGCGGTGCCGCGCACCGTTTCGGGGGGCGAGCGGGCGCTCTATCATGCGCTCTATCCGGCGCGGCACGCGCTTTATTCCTCGGATGAATTTGCACGCGGCTGTGGTCTGCCCGGCTCGCCCATCGATGATCTGGCAGCCTTCCACATCGTCTTTGGCAAGACGGTGCCGGATATCTCGCTCAATGCCGTCGCGAACCTTGGCTATGCCGAGGGGCGCTGGCTCTTGCCGGTCTATGAGGGGGACACGCTGCGTTCGGAATCCGAGGTGATCGGCGTCAAGCAGAACTCCAACGGCAAATCGGGGGTCGTTTACGTGCGCACCCGTGGGCTGAACCAGAACGACGAGGTCGTGATGGAGTACGTGCGCTGGGTGATGGTGCGCAAGAACAACCTCGATGCGCCTGCGCCGGAAACCGTGATCCCCGAACTCAGCAAGGTGATCCCGGCCTCGGATCTGAAAATCCCCGGCGGTCTTGATTTCAGCGGTTACGACTTCACTCTCGCCGGTGAACCCCACCGCTGGGGTGATTACGAGGTGGGCGAGACCATCGACCATGTCGATGGCGTCACCGTCGAAGAGGCTGAGCATATGCTGGCCACCCGCCTGTGGCAGAACACCGCCAAGGTGCATTTCGACGCCACCGCGCGCCCCGACGGCACCCGGCTGATTTATGGCGGTCACGTGATCTCCATGGCGCGGGCACTCTCGTTCAACGGTCTGGCAAATGCGCAGATGATCGTCGGTCTCAACGGCGGTGCGCATGCGAACCCGTGCCTGTCGGGCACCACCATCCGCGCCTGGTCCGAGGTGCTGGACAAGGCCGATACCGAGGCCCCCGGCGTTGGCGCCATCCGCCTGCGCCTGGTCGCCACCAGCGGCGGCGAACCTTTCGCGCTGAAGGGCGAAGACGGCAAATACCTGTCCGACGTTCTCTTGGATCTTGATTATTGGGCCTTGATGCCCAAGTGACCTGCCAATGTTCGACGCCCTTTGCCATGTGGGGGGAGGGGCGCCGCACAGCCGAACGCTGTGTAGATTGCGGTCATTTTGACGGCAAAGCGGACCAAAGGGTCCGGAAACGTGATTCTGTATATTTTTAGGCATCTGCGGTTTTGTGATCACTTATCCAAGCGGTGTGATCACAAACCTCGGCTTTTCTGCACCGCAGTGTAAATATGGCGCGATTTTTACCACTCGTTTGCGTGACAGCGCGCAAAAAACCGCTAAAACGTGGTCAGCTAACCGGAAAGGAGCCAACATGGCCGATGTAAATCGGGGCAATCGCCCGCTTTCGCCGCATCTGTCGATCTACCGCCCGCAGATCACCTCTGTCACCTCGATCCTGACGCGGATCACAGGCAATGCCCTGATCGTGACCGCGCTGCTGGTTGTCTGGTGGTTCCTCGCTGCGGCGACCTCTGCTGAATACTTTGCAATTGCCAACGCGGTGCTGACCAGCTGGTTCGGGGATCTGGTCCTCAGCTTGTCGGTTCTGGGCATGTGGTATCACCTTCTGGCAGGTGTGCGTCACCTGATCTGGGACAACGGCAGGATGATGGACCTGGAGCCCGCGCAGAAGCTGGGTTGGATCGTCATCATCGGCTCGGTCGTCCTGACCGCCATCACCCTTATCATCGTCTAAGCCAGGGGAGATAAAGCTATGCGTTATCTGACCGACCGCAAGCGCGCCATTGGCATGGGCGCGGCCAAATCCGGAACCGAGCATCACTGGTCGATGCAGGTCAGCTCGGTTGCCCTGCTGATCCTGGTGCCGCTGTTCATCTTCACCTTCGGCTCGGCGCTGGGCGGATCCTATGAGGATATCACCGCTTATTACGCGCGTCCCTTCCCGGCGATCGTCGCCGCGCTGACCATCTGGGTTGGCATGATGCACTTCAAATCGGGTGCGCAGATCATGCTTGAGGATTACGTCCACGGCTTCAAGGGCCGTCTGGCGATCATCCTGATGACCTGCCTGTCCTATGCCGTCGCCGTGACCGGGGTTTATGCCCTCGTCCGCCTGGCCCTTTAATCCCCGAGGTTTCCAATGGCTGCTTACGAATACGAAACACACGAATATGACGTGGTCGTGGTGGGTGCCGGTGGTGCCGGTCTGCGCGCCACCCTCGGCATGGCCGAACAGGGTCTGCGGACCGCCTGCGTGACCAAGGTTTTCCCGACCCGCTCGCACACCGTTGCGGCGCAGGGCGGTATCGCCGCCTCGCTGTCCAACATGGGCCCGGACCACTGGCAGTGGCACATGTATGACACCGTCAAGGGCTCGGACTGGCTGGGTGACACCGACGCGATGGAATACCTCGCCCGTGAAGCGCCCAAGGCGGTTTACGAGCTGGAGCATTACGGCGTGCCCTTCTCCCGTACCGAGGAAGGCAAGATCTACCAGCGTCCCTTTGGTGGTCACACTACCGAATTCGGTGAAGGTCCCGCCGTTCAGCGCACCTGCGCCGCGGCCGACCGCACCGGCCACGCCATCCTGCACACGCTTTATGGTCAGAGCCTCAAGAACAACGCCGAGTTCTACATCGAGTATTTTGCCATCGACCTCATCATGTCCGAAGACGGGCAGTGCCAGGGCGTTGTCTGCTGGAAGCTCGACGATGGCACCATGCATGTCTTCAACGCCAAGATGGTCGTGCTGGCCACCGGCGGTTACGGCCGTGCCTACTTCAGCGCCACTTCGGCCCACACCTGCACCGGCGACGGTGGTGGCATGGTGGCTCGTGCAGGCCTGCCGCTGCAGGACATGGAGTTCGTGCAGTTCCACCCGACCGGCATCTACGGCTCGGGCTGCCTGATCACCGAAGGCGCGCGCGGCGAAGGCGGCTATCTGACCAACTCCGAAGGCGAACGTTTTATGGAGCGTTATGCGCCCCAGTATAAAGACCTCGCCCCGCGCGACTATGTCTCCCGCTCCATGACCATGGAAATCCGCGAAGGGCGCGGTGTGGGTGAACATGGCGATCACATTCACCTGAACCTGTCGCACCTGCCGCCCGAAGCCCTGGCCGAACGCCTGCCGGGCATCTCGGAAAGCGCCAAGATCTTTGCCGGTGTCGATGTCACCAAAGAGCCGATCCCGGTTCTGCCGACGGTGCATTACAACATGGGCGGCATTCCCACCAACTATTGGGGCGAAGTGCTGAACCCCACCGCCGAAGATCCCACCGCCGTGGTGCCGGGTCTGATGGCCGTGGGCGAAGCGGGCTGTGCCTCGGTGCACGGTGCCAACCGTCTGGGCTCCAACTCGCTCATTGACCTTGTGGTCTTCGGTCGCGCCGCTGCGATCCGTGCGGGCAAGGTGGTGAACCCCGAGACCTCGAACCCCGAGCTGAACCAGTCCCAGATCGACAAGGCGTTTGACCGCTTTGACGGGCTGCGCAACGCCAATGGCGGCATCCCGACCGCCGATCTGCGTCTGGAAATGCAGCGTACTATGCAATCCGATGCGGCAGTCTTCCGCACCTCGGAGACCATGGCCGAAGGTGTCGAGAAGATGACCGCAATTGCCGCGAAAATGGATGACGTCAAGGTCACCGATCGTTCGCTGGTGTGGAACTCTGACCTGATGGAAACGCTGGAGCTGACCAACCTGATGCCGAACGCGTTGGCCACGATCGTCGGCGCCGAAGCCCGCAAGGAAAGCCGCGGTGCCCATGCGCATGAGGATTTCACCACCCGTGACGACGAAAACTGGCGTGTCCACTCGGTTGCCCGCGTCGAAGGCAACAAGGTGGACCTCAGCTATCGTCCGGTGATCGTCGATCCGCTCACCACCGAGGACGAAGGTGGCATCAGCCTCAAGCGCATCGCGCCCAAGGCGCGGACCTTCTAAGGCCGAAGACGCGATGGGTCATGCCACATATCATTCGCGTGCTGCAGCGCCTCTCCTGATGGAGGGGCGACTGCTTGCGCGTGGGGATATGTGGGCCTGCAAGGTGGAGGGCATCTGATGTCTTTCGCGACGCAACAGGCCCACAGTGCATGGAAGCCCCTTGGGATCGTTCCCGGTGTTGCCCTGCGCCTTTTTGGTATGCGCCGTTCGGGCAACCATGCCATCGTGGGGTGGATGCAGCGCAATGCCCCCGGTGGGCGCTCCGTCTTTCTCAACAACTGCAAGCCCGGACAGGATCCGTTCCGCAGCTTTCGGGGGATCGAGGTCAATGGCACCCATGCTCCACAGCATAAAGCGATGCGGAATATGGCATCGGTGACGGGCGAAGCGGGTGACGGCGCGCTGCTGGTGATGTCCTATGAGGATACGTCGCCGGCGGAGTTCACCGGCGAGCGGCAGGTGTCGGGCGGCTTTGATGAAAGCGCTCTGAGCCGCAACGTGCTGATCTATCGCAGTTTCCTCAACTGGGCGGCCTCGCTTCTGAAGAAGATGCAGGGCAATCCCAGCTACAGCCTGGTGCGCCGCAATGCCATCCTGCTGCGCGCCATGGACACGTACACTCGCCTTTTGGGCATGGTGGAGATGGCCAAGGAACTGGCCGTCACCTGCATCTCTTATGATCGCTGGTGCCGCGACGAGGCTTATCGCGCGGATCTGCTGGCCGAACTGGGCCTGAAGGCGCAGGACAACGGCCTTGGTGCGGTGCAACCCTATGGCGGTGGCTCGTCCTTCCAGAAGGACGCCAAGGGCGCCGAGGATCTTCAGACCGATCAGCGCTGGCGGCAGATGGCGACGGACGCCGAATACCAGTCGGTTCTGCACCTAGCCGCGCGTGACGAGGCGCTGACCGACCGGCTGTCGCGGCTATTCCCAACGGATGCGGCGCTACTGGCCGGTGTCGCGGCCCAAACCCCAATGATGCGCGGAGGGCTGGCATGATGGCCCCCGCTCCAATGAACGCAAGCGCCCCCTTGGGCGCAGCACTCGCTTTCCGGCAGGGCATTTCCCCGTCGCCGGTTCATCCGATCTCCTGTCTGCAGGCACCGCTTCGGTCCCTGACGATGGGCGGCTAAGCAAGGAGACAGATCTATGGTCGAATTCGCACTTCCGAAAAACTCCAAGATCACCACGGGTAAGACGTGGCCCAAGCCTGAAGGCGCAACCAACGTCCGCAAGTTCCAGATCTATCGCTGGAACCCGGATGACGGCAAGAACCCGCAGGTGGACACCTATTTCCTGGACATGGACAAATGCGGTCCCATGGTTCTGGACGCGCTGATCAAGATCAAGAACGAGATTGACCCGACGCTGACCTTCCGCCGCTCCTGCCGCGAAGGCATCTGTGGCTCCTGCGCGATGAACATCGACGGGATCAACACGCTGGCCTGTATCTACGGCCTGGATGAGATCAAGGGCGACGTGAAGATCTACCCGCTGCCGCATATGCCGGTGGTGAAGGACCTCATTCCGGATCTCACCCACTTCTATGCCCAGCATGCTTCGATCATGCCCTGGCTCGAAACCAAGACCAACCGCCCCGCGAAAGAGTGGAAACAGTCCATTGAGGACCGCAAGAAACTGGACGGTCTTTATGAATGCGTGATGTGCGCCAGCTGCTCTACCTCCTGCCCAAGCTACTGGTGGAACGGTGACCGGTACCTCGGCCCCGCCGCGCTGCTGCACGCCTACCGCTGGATCATCGACAGCCGGGACGAGGCCACGGGCGAGCGTCTGGATCAGCTCGAAGACCCGTTCAAGCTCTATCGCTGCCACAGCATCATGAACTGCGCCAAGACCTGCCCCAAGGGTCTGAACCCGGCCAAGGCGATCTCCCACATCAAGCAGATGATGGTCGAACGCGCCGTCTGATCCGGGATCGGATCTGCCAGAGTTGCCGCCGCGACGGGTATCCCGCCGCGGCGGTTTTTTTGTTTGGCGGCAAGGCTTTCCCGAGCCCTGCATTTTTCGCATGGCGAGACTGCGATAAGTCCCCCTGCAAAGGACATCCGGGCGGGACTATCTTCATCGGCAAGGGAGGAAGCATCCTGAAGAAAGGAAATGTTTCCATGACAAACGTCGTCACTCACGCTGCCAAAAGAACCGAAGAAAAAGCCGCCGCCGCTTTGCAGGATCTGGAACAGGCTTGGGCCTATTACATGCCAACACCGCTGCCTCAGCCGGTGAAGGAGCAACCGACGCTCGGCTATGCTCCGTATTACGAGGCCGCCTGACAACCGGCAGCAAGGCCAGGTCTCCTTCCATTGATACAGCTGCGCGCTGCCGTTAGACAGCGCGCATGCCTATTCTGCTTCTGATCCTTCTGGCCGGTGTTTTTGCCTATTTCATCTGGCGCCGCAGCACATCCACGCTGAGCCGCAATTGCCGTTGGCGCGCCGAGCGCAGCAAGCGCCAGTGGCGCTGCACCTATTGCGGTGCCGTGCAGCCCGGCGAGGCGCAACCGCGCCACTGTTTGAACCCTGCACGATCAGGCAGGGCAGGGCGCTGACGAGGGTCTCCCGCCCACTCCATGACAGCCACAGGCTGCCGGTCGCGGTTGGGCGTAGCGCCGCGCAAAGCGCGGCGCTACGCCCAAGGCGGACGGGGGCATCTTTGATGCACCCAGGAAGGCGCGGGAGCCTCCCGTTTTGCGGTGGTAAAAAAAGATGAGTCCGGGTGCAGAAAACCTCTTGCACGACTCGAAACTTTGCCCGATATGCGCGTTCAAGACGCCAACGCACGCGCCTCTGTCGAAAGGGCTAACAGCCCTAGGGTTACGTAGCGACGGTAACGTCTCTGATTGAAGTGAGCGGTCATATATGGCCGGGTCTTTTGGAGATGACCATGAACGCAAACGTCACCGGGCAAATCGCCCGCGATTGTGAAGTCGTACCCCCAGCACGCCACATCGAGTATATCGCGAACACCGGTTTCGCACGTCCGACCCTGGTGATCGACGGCGCAGCCGTGACACGCCAGTACGAGTCTCTGGCCCGTGGTCTGGGCCGGGCGCGCATCCATTATGCGGTGAAGGCCAACCCCGAAGCTGCCCTGCTACGCCGTCTGGTGCGTTCGGGGGCGAACTTTGATGCCGCCAGCCGTGCCGAGATCGAAATGTGCCTGGCCGCCGGAGCTGCGCCGCATCAGATCACCTTTGGCAACACCATCAAACGCCCTGCCGACATCGCCTTTGCTCATGAGATCGGCATTCGCCACTTTGCGGCCGACGCGGTGGAGGAGTTGGAGAAACTGGCAGAACACGCCCCCGGCGCCCATGTCTGCATCCGCCTGTTGGTTGATGCAACCGGCGCTGACTGGCCGCTCAGCCGCAAGTTCGGCTGCACCCCCGAAATGGCGCTGTTGCTGATGGCGCGCGCCCGCGATCTGGGCCTTGTCGCCGATGGGCTGTCCTTCCACGTCGGCTCGCAAACCCGCGATCCGATGATGTGGGGCGCGACGCTGGATCAGGTTCATGCGGTCTGGGAAGCGGCCAAGGAAGCAGGCCACTCCATGCGCCTTTTGAACATCGGCGGTGGTTTTCCGGCGTCTTATGTCAATACCGTGATGGGACCGACCGACTACGCCCGCGCCGTGATGATGCAGGTGAACGCCCGTTTTCCCGATGCGGTTGAGGTGATGGCAGAGCCGGGCCGTGGCCTTGTGGCCGAGGCCGGTGCCATCGTGGCCGAGGTGCTGCTGGTCTCCAAAAAGCACGAGGATGATCTACACCGTTGGGTATACCTCGATATCGGCAAATTCTCAGGGCTGGCCGAAACCATGGATGAGGCGATCCGCTACCGCATCACCACCGACCGGGATCACGAGACCACCGGCCCCTGCGTTCTGGCCGGCCCGTCGTGTGACAGCGCCGATGTGCTTTATGAAAAGCAGCCCTACCAGCTCCCTCTGGGCCTTAGGGGCGGTGACCGCGTGGTGATCCATGCCTGCGGCGCCTATACTTCGACCTATGCTTCGGTCGGGTTCAACGGCTTTCCGCCGCTGGATGTGGTGGTGATCTGAGTGGCACGGCTCAGCAAAATTTGAAGACAGCAAAGGCGTTCGGGACTTGTGCCCGGGCGCCTTTGGTTTTTTTTATGGTCCCAGGATTGTTTGCGGCATTGAAATCCGGTCAGAGGCCGGATAGCGCCAACCCCTCCCCCATGGGAGAGCGTTTTCGCCCCCACGCGAGGGGTCTCAGGCGCTGCCGTCAGAAGAATTGGAGCAGAGCATGACATTTGATGTTGCCCAACATCCCGCGCCCCCGGACGCGGAAAACCGCAAGGCCATCAGGCCAGTGATCTGCTACCCGAACGAGACCCTGCCGGTGCCGGACCTGTCCTTGTACCGGGCAGCGCGGCAGGGCGCTGAAAAGACCGGCGAGGTGCTGGTCCCGCCCCGTGATGCTGCCTGTTTCGAGGTACCGGCCGGGCATTTCTTTCGCATTTCCTCGGTCGAAGGGGCGCAGGTGGGGGATCTGAACCTGTGGAACCTCAAGGATTTGTCGGAGCGGTTCTACTCCGGCAAGAGCCGCGCGCTGCATGGCACCCACCTGACCACCGGCGAGCGGATGTGGTCGAGCTTTCCGCATTTGCGCCCCATGGCGACCATCATCGACGATACGCTGGACTGGTACGGGATGGATGAATTCGGCGGTTCGGTTCACGATGTGATCGGCACCCGCTGTGATCCCTATACCGGCAACCTATTGGCAGGCAGCCAGTATCATCACTGCTGCCATTCAAACCTGACGCGGGCGCTGGCCGATCACCTGGGAGTGAGCTTGGACGAGGCGGAACCCCATGTGCACGATGTGCTCAACGTCTTCATGTGCACGGGGTTCACCCGTGATACAGGGCAGTATTTCATGAAGGCCAGCCCGGTGCGCCCCGGCGACTATCTGGAATTCTTTGCTGAAATCGACATCCTGGGCGCGCTGAGTGCATGCCCTGGAGGGGATTGCTCGTCCGAGCACTCCAGCGACACCGCCGCTTGTCATCCGCTGTTGGTGGAGATCTTTGCCCCGGCCGACGGCGATCTGGAAGGTTGGAACAGACCCGCGCCAAACGGATACGACCGCAGCCACGGCCGGTGAGAGGCGCGGCACCGGGGTGCTCCCGCGCCTTTGCGTGGCCCTTTGGGGCCGCACAAAGCCTTGGGCCCGGCAGCGCGCGGACGCGCGCTGCGTCACCGCAGGTTGCAGCCAATGCAAAAACGGGCAACGGAGTGTTTCCGCTGCCCGCTCTGTATTGTGATAGTGGTCTGTCGGCCGGGGTCAGCTGAAAGCGGCTTCCAGCGCGATTTCCACCATGTCGCCAAAGCTGCGTTCACGCTGGTCCGAGGGCAGGGCCTCTCCGGTCAAGAGGTGGTCGGAGACAGTCAGCACCGCCAGTGCCCGGCAGCCATAGCGGGCAGCCAGAGTATATAGCTCGGCGGCTTCCATTTCGACACCCAGAATTCCGTGGCGGACCATCTGTTCGTTCAGGTCGGGCCGCTCGTCGTAAAAGGTATCGGAGGAATAAATGCCGCCGACATGAGTTGCGACATCGCGTTTGCCTGCCGCTTCGGATGCGGCTTTCAAAAGGGACCAATCCGCGCAGGGCGCGTAATTCACCTCTTTGAACATCGTCGCCGAAGGTGAGCCTGCGGTGGTCGCGGTCATTGCAAGAATGACATCGCGCACGGCCACTGATTTCTGCATGCCGCCGCAAGAACCGATCCGGATCAGCGTTTTTGCGCCAAAATCCCGGATCAATTCATTGGCATAAATCGAAAGCGAGGGCATTCCCATGCCGCTGCCCTGAATTGTAACCGGGTTGCCATTCCAGGTGCCGGTATAGCCCAGCATTCCGCGCACTTCATTTACAAGGCGCGCATCCCGCAAAAACGTCTCTGCAGCCCATTTTGCGCGATAAGGGTCGCCGGGCATGAGTACCGTTTCGGCGATATCGCTCTTTTCGGCACCGATATGGATTGTCATTGACGCTCTCCAAGCCGAAACATGTCAGATTTCAAGGTCGGAAATGTCCATTCCGGCTGTCAGCGCCGCATGTACCCAATGGGGTTTGCGACCACGTCCGCTCCAGGTTTCTTCGGGATTGTTGGGATTACGGTACTTTGCCGCGGCTTTTTGCTTTTTGCCGCCTGTGCGGGAGGCTGCGGCGATCTCTTCCAGAGAAAAGCCATACTTCGCTGCCGCTTCTTCAGCTGCTTTCAGCGCTTCCTGACGTTCGCGTACTTCGGCCGATTTAATGGCTGCTTCCACTTCTGCTTTCAGCTCAATCAATTCGCTGCGCGACATGGAAGAAAGATCAATACTCATTTTGACACTCCGGCTATATAGGGCCACTCAGGTTATTCCTGGCTTTCCTATATGCCGGAGTGTTGATGAGATTATTAGCCTATTTTTTACACTTTTATAAAAAATTCCCCTGGCTTTACGGCCCTCATGCAATTTGAGGTGGTTTTGCCAATTCAACGATGTCCCCCATAATTGAATTCAGTTCAAAGTCTTTAGGGGTGTAAACCCGTGCCACACCCATTTTCTTGAGCCGCTCGGCATCATCGTCGGGGATGATTCCCCCGACGACTACAGGAATATGGCCCAGTCCGGCATTCTGCATCAGGGTCATCATGTCCTCTACCAGGGGCAGGTGGCTCCCTGACAGGATTGACAAGCCAATCACATGTGCATCGTCTTTTTGGGCTTGTTCCACAAGTTCCTGCGGGGTCATGCGGATGCCATCATAGGTGATGTCCATGCCACAGTCTCGCGCGCGGAAAGCGATCTGTTCGGCGCCATTCGAATGACCATCGAGACCCGGCTTGCCGACCACGAATTTCAGGCGACGGCCCAGCTGGTCGCTGACCGCATTCACAGCCTCCCGCAAATCGTCAAGGCCTTCTGTCTTGTTCGAGGGGGAGCCGGACACGCCGGTCGGGCCGCGATAGGTGCCATGGACCTTGCGCATCTCCTCAGCCCACTCGCCGGTTGTTACACCTGCCTTCGCGGCTGCGATCGAAGGCTCCATGATATTGCTGCCGTTCTTGGCAGCGTCACGGAGATCGGCCAGTGCTTTCTGGACTGCTGCGTTGTCGCGCTGCGCGCGCCAGTCGTTAAGGCGCCCTATCTGTTGCTGTTCTACTGCCGGGTCGACAACCATGATGCCGCCATCTTCGGTCTGCAGTGGTGAAGGCTCGCCTTCGGTCCAGCGGTTGACGCCAACCACGACGGTCTCATTGCGCTCGATCCGGTTGAGGCGTTCGGCGTTGGAATCCACCAGCCGCGATTTCATGTACTCGATCGAGGCGACGGCGCCTCCCATGGAATCCAGGTTCGCCAGCTCGGCGCGGGCGCCTTCTTTCAGCTCTTCGACCTTGCGATCCACTGCCGGATTGCCGTCAAACAGGTCTTCGTATTCCAGAAGGTCGGTCTCATAGGCCAGGATTTGCTGCATGCGCATTGACCATTGCTGATCCCAGGGGCGGGGCAGGCCCAAGGCTTCGTTCCAGGCAGGGAGCTGCACCGCGCGGGCGCGCGCCTTTTTCGACAGGGTCACCGCCAGCATCTCGATCAGGATGCGGTAGACGTTGTTTTCCGGCTGCTGCTCGGTCAGGCCAAGGGAGTTCACCTGCACGCCATAGCGGAAGCGGCGGAATTTCGGGTTGTCCACACCATAGCGCTTTTCGCAGATCTCATCCCAGAGATCGACGAAGGCGCGCATCTTGCACATCTCGGTGACAAAGCGGATGCCCGCGTTCACGAAGAAAGAGATCCGCCCCACCAGCGCCGGGAAATCCGCAGGGTCAATGCGCGGGCGCAGTTCGTCCAGAACCGCCTGCGCTGTGGCCAGGGCAAAGGCCAGCTCCTGCTCGGGTGTCGCACCGGCCTCTTGCAGGTGGTAGGAGCAGACGTTCATCGGGTTCCATTTGGGCACGTTGGTGTAGCAGTATTCGGCCACATCCGCGATCATCTTGAGGCTCGGCTTGGGCGGGCAGATATAGGTGCCGCGGCTGAGGTATTCCTTGATCAGATCGTTCTGCACGGTGCCCTGCAGCTTGCTGACATCGGCGCCCTGTTCCTCGGCCACGGCGATGTAAAGCGAGAGCAGCCAGGGCGCGGTCGCGTTGATCGTCATCGAGGTGTTCATCTGCTCCAGCGGGATCTGGTCGAACAGGGTGCGCATGTCGCCCAGATGGCAGACGGGAACACCCACCTTGCCCACTTCGCCGCGCGCCAGCACATGATCGCTGTCATAGCCGGTCTGGGTCGGCAGATCGAAAGCGACGGACAAGCCGGTCTGCCCTTTGGCGAGATTGGAACGGTACAGCGCGTTTGAGGCTTTGGCGGTGGAGTGGCCGGCATAGGTGCGGATCAGCCAGGGGCGGTCGGCTTTGCGGTCATTCTGCGTCTGCGACATGGGCGGGCCTCACGATTCTAGGTTCGGTAATTTTATTTCGCTGAGGCGATGTAAAGCGGAATAATAGATCCATGTCAATTCGCTGCGTTGCGGCGAAGCCCTGTGCGGGTTGTTATCCTGCGTCACAATTGCCCGGACCCGGCTTTGCTGCCACAGTCTTGACCATGACAGACACCGTCGAGATCCCGATTTGGCTCTTTGCGCTGATCCTGCTGTTTGCGGCGGTCACCTTTGCTTCGCATTTCCTGTTTCCCTCGGTGCGCTGGTTCTTCCGGCGGCGGCTGGAGCGGGCGGTGGCGCGGCTCAACCGGCGGCTGGAACGCCCGATCGAGCCGTTTCGCCTGGCGCGGCGCTATGACATGATCCAGCGGCTGATCTATGATCCGCAGGTGGCGCAGGCGGTGGCCGATCACGCGGCGGCGGAAGGCATTCCCGACAATGTCGCCTTTGAAGAGGCACTCCGCTATGCGCGTGAGATCGTGCCGTCCTTTTCCGCCTTCACCTATTTCAGCTTTGCCATTCGCGTGACGCGCTGGCTTTCGAATGCGATCTACAGGGTGCGCCTTGGTCATCAGGACGAAGAGGCCCTGCGCCGTATCGACCCGGAGGCAACGCTGGTTTTTGTGATGAACCACCGCAGCAATATGGACTACGTGCTGATCACCTATCTGGCGGCGCGGCGCTCGGCGCTGTCCTATGCGGTGGGGGAGTGGGCGCGGGTCTGGCCTTTGTCGCGGCTGATCCGGGCCATGGGCGCTTATTTCATCCGCCGCAAATCCCGCAATGAGCTTTATCGCCGGGTGCTGGCTACCTATGTGCGCCTTGCCACCCAAGGGGGCGCAACGCAGGCGATGTTTCCCGAAGGGGGGCTGAGCCTCGATGGGGCGCTGGCGCCGCCGCGCATGGGATTGCTAAAGTATATCGTGGCGGCGCAGGACGCGGCAGGTCCCAGCCGGGATGTGGTATTTGTGCCCGTTGGGCTGAACTATGACTGGGTGCTGGAGGATAAGATCCTGACCTCTGCCGGGCGCGCGGGTGAGCGACGCTTCAAGGCCCGCATAGGGGTCGTCATGGCGCGCATGCTGCGGCAGCTGTGGCTTTGGATGACTGGGCGCTATCACCGCTTCGGCTATGCGGCGGTGAACTTTGGTCGCCCCCTCAGCCTTGCGGAGTTCACGGCTGCGCAGCCTGAGAACGGGCAGGGCGCCGAAGATCTGCCTGCGCCTTTGTCGCAGGAACTGATGGAGCGGATTGGGGAAATCGTGCCGGTCTTGCCTGTTCCTGCGGTTGCCCGGCTGCTTTTGTCCGAAGGGGCGATGTCGCGCAGTGCATTGGAGCAGCGGCTGGGTTCTTTGCTGAAGCGTATTCCCATGGCGCATGTCCATGTGCCGCGTCACAGCCATGCCTATGCGGTTGAGGCGGCCCTGCGGATCCTGATCCAGCGCGGAATCATTCGGGCCGAGCGTGGCCGATATATACCTGTTCCGGCAAAACGGGATCTTTTGACCTACTATGCCAACTCGATCCGCCACCTGGTTCCGGCAGCCTCCCTGACCGCTGATGCTGCACCCGCTAAGGATTTTTCTGCACCTGCAAGGTCATAAAATTACAAAACGACATCAAATGGGGTTGCATTATTACCTTCCCGTTTCTATTCCCTAGGTAGGCCCGCGATTCTGCATTGCGGCGAAATGTTTCATACGAAGGAGGCCATCATGGCTCTGGACAAGCAGACCGACGTTCTGTCCTACGAGGCGCCCGAGAAGGATCTCTATGAGATGGGCGAAATCCCCCCGATGGGTTACGTCCCCAAGAAAATGTACGCCTGGACCATCCGCAAGGAGCGTCACGGCGAGCCGAACACCGCCATGGTCGAAGAAGTGGTGGACGTGCCCGAGCTGGACAGCCACGAGGTGCTGGTTCTGGTGATGGCGGCAGGCGTCAACTACAACGGTGTCTGGGCGGCCCTTGGCCAGCCGATCTCGCCATTCGATGGCCACAAGGCGCCGTATCACATCGCCGGTTCCGATGCGTCGGGCATCGTCTGGGCCGTGGGTGACAAGGTCACGCGCTGGAAGGTGGGCGACGAGGTCGTGATCCACTGCAACCAGGACGACGGCGACGACGAGGAATGCAACGGTGGCGATCCGATGTACTCCCCCAGCCAGCGGATCTGGGGTTACGAGACCCCCGATGGCTCCTTTGCCCAGTTCACCAATGTGCAGGCTCAGCAGCTGATGCCGCGCCCCAAGCACCTGAGCTGGGAAGAGGCTGCCTGCTACACGCTGACGCTGGCCACCGCCTACCGAATGCTGTTCGGCCATGAGCCGCACGACCTGAAGCCGGGCCAGAACGTTCTGGTCTGGGGCGCATCGGGCGGTCTCGGCTCCTATGCGATCCAGCTGATCAACACTGCGGGCGCCAATGCGATCGGCGTGATCTCCGACGAAAGCAAGCGTGACTTTGTGATGGGACTGGGCGCCAAGGGCGTTCTGAACCGCAAGGATTTCAACTGCTGGGGCCAGCTGCCTACAGTCAACACGCCGGAATACGCCAACTGGTTCAAGGAAGCCCGCAAGTTCGGCAAGGCGATCTGGGACATCACCGGCAAGGGTGTGAACGTGGACATGGTCTTTGAACACCCCGGTGAGGCGACCTTCCCGGTCTCCACCTTCGTGGTGAAGAAGGGCGGCATGGTCGTGATCTGCGCGGGCACCTCCGGCTTCAACTGTACCTTCGATGTGCGCTACATGTGGATGCACCAGAAGCGTTTGCAGGGATCGCATTTTGCCCATCTGAAGCAGGCCTCAGCGGCCAACAAGCTGATGATCGAGCGGCGTCTTGACCCCTGCATGTCCGAGGTTTTTGCGTGGAACGACCTGCCCGAAGCGCACATGAAGATGCTGCGCAACGAGCATCTGCCGGGCAATATGTCGGTGCTGGTGCAGGCCCCCAAGACAGGCATGCGCACCCTGGCCGAGGTTCTTGAAGCGGGCAAGTAATCCGCAGGCCAACCGGCCAGACCTACAAAAAAAAGCAAGAGCGAATCATTTCAAATGGTTCGCTCTTTTTTGTCTGTGAAGATGCCGAAAACGCAAAATCAGCAACTTATCCGCCGAACCCTCACCATTTCGGGGGAAGAAAAAGCTGCGAATAGGACCAATTTTACAAAGAAATTATGATGGTGGCCGGAACTGGATAGGCTCAGGGGGCCGCTATGGGAGAAAACGGATGGATTTTGGACGTTCTCGTTGACCTCAGGGAGGTTGCCGCTGCAAAAGGTCTGGGGAGACTGAGCGACCAGCTGGATATCGCACTGGATATCGCTTACGCAGAGATCTCGCCAAGAGCAGACGACAACGGTGCGCGATCCTATGGGGAAGAAGGTAGATCTCGACGGCATTCTGGAGGATTTGGATGCCACAACGAGTCTTGATGGTCTGCAAGAGATCACCGAGCGCGTGCGGGATGCCTTCGGTGTCGATCATATCGTATATCACTGGGTCGACAGTGCCGGAGAGCAATATGGCTGCGGCACCTATGATGAGGCCTGGGTCCAGCACTACCTTGAGCAAGGATATCTGCGCACGGACCCGGTCATTATCGGCTGCTATCAGAGGTTTCATCCCGTCGACTGGAAACGGCTCGACTGGTCTACAAAAACTGCACGCATATTCCTGAAAGACGCACTGGCCCATGGGGTCGGCAATCAGGGGTATTCAATTCCGATTCGGGGACCAAACGGGCAATTCGCCCTGTTTACCGTCAATCACAATTGCGAGGATGAAGAATGGGCTGAATTCACAGAGAGCCATAGCCGGGAACTGATTCTCATGGCGCACTATTTCAATCGAAAAGCGCTGGAATTCGAACCGGACCGTGGACCTGAAAAAGCACAGACACTATCGCCGCGTGAAATCGACGCACTGACGTTGTTGGCTATTGGTTACAGCCGTGCGCAAGTCGCACAAACCTTGTCGATTTCCGAACATACGTTGCGCGTTTACATCGAAAGCGCACGTTTCAAGCTTGGCGCGCTGAACACCACGCATGCAATTGCGCGGGCCCTTAGTTGCGGCCTGATTGTCGTTTAAGTGATTGAATAAAAAATAGAATTTAGCCTCTTCAATTTATCTAAAGTCTTTGGTTCTTCACTTTCAGGCCGTATTCTGTCCCTGCATTTCAAGCTAAAGGGGACAATGCAAATGCTTCGATACATCTACGGACACGACCTTCACAAATACCCGGAACTGGCCCACTCCATGTTCACGGATCGCGCTGACCAATTCCGCACTCGGCTGGGCTGGGAGGTCAATGTTGATTCCAAGGGCGAAGAGCGAGACCAATATGACGCGCTGGATCCGCTTTATGTGATCTGGGAAATGCCCGATGGCAGCCATGGTGGTTCGATGCGGTTTCTTCCCACCACGGGACGCGTCATGGTGAATGAAATCTTTGGCCATCTGACCGGCGGGGCGCCCATTGTCAGCCCGCTGATCTGGGAGTGCACGCGGTTCTGCCTGTCGCGTAACGCACCTTCCCGCGTTGCCGGCGCCTTGATGCTGGGCGGTGGCGAGATAATGCGCAATTTTGGTGTGCGTCATTTCGTGGGTGTCTTCGACAAGCGCATGGTGCGCATCTATCGCGCCATCGGCTCCAGCCCTGAGGTACTGGGCACCGAAGGTGAAGGGCGTGATCAGATCAACGTCGGCCTTTGGGAGTTCACGCCCGAAAGCTACGATCTGGTGGCCAAACGTGCGGGCATCGCGCCCGAGCTTTCTCGGCTTTGGTTCGAACGCGCCTTTGGCGATGCCGGACCTGTCGCACCGATGGCGATGACCGGTTGATTTGCGTTCCTAGTAAATAATCCCTGCTTGTTCCCGGGTCGGTTGCCGCTGGTGCAGCCGACCCACCGGCTGTAGTGTCGCGCCATGACACAGCCTCTTATCCAGTTCTCTGATGACCAGGCCACGGCCTATGACAGCGTGACCCAGCTTTTGCGCGAGGCCGGTGTCGATCTGGACGATGGTCTCTTGCACCCGCCGCGCGGCGATGCGGGCGTGATGGCGGTCATTGGCAAGGCCGGATCGGGCAAGACGCTGCTTTTGGCTGAACTCTACAAAGCGCTGGAGCAGGCCGGTGTCGAGGTGGTTTCGGGCGACTATGAAAGCCGTAAGAAGAACGGAAAGCGCACGCTTGCGATCCTTGCCCCGACGAACAAGGCCGCCAGCGTCTTGCGCCTGCGCGGGGTGCCCGCGACCACGATCCACCGGATCCTCTATACCCCCGTCTATGATCCTGAATATGAGCGCATCGCGGAATGGCTGGCCGGCAATGGTGACGAGCCCGAGATCGAGGGCCTGACGCCCGAGGCTCTTGCCCGCGCCGCCGCTTTTTACGAGCGCAACAAATCGATCCCCGGCGCCCTGGCCGCCGCAGGCCTGCGCGGATCCGATTTCATCACCGGATGGAAGCGCCGTGAGGAGCCCCTAGACATCGGTTTCGTCGATGAGGCCTCGATGCTGGATGATCGCCAGTTTGAGGACCTGAAAGAGATTTTCCCGACTCTCCTGCTGTTTGGCGATCCGGCCCAGCTGGCGCCGGTGAACCAGTCGGGCGCCATGGTGTTCGATGGTCTGCCAGAGCCGCGCAAGCAGGTGCTCAGCCGCATTCACCGGCAGGAGGCCGACAACCCGATCCTCGACCTCGCCCATGCCTTGGCGGATCCAGAGCTGGGGTTTGAGGATTTTGAACGCATGGTCGAAGACACCGCCCGCCGCGACCCCCGCGTGGTCTGGGGACAGCGTGTCGAGGTGGACCTGATGGCGCGCTCGCCCGTTCTGGTCTGGCGCAACGCGACACGCATTCGTCTGATCAACGCTTTTCGCAGCGTGCATGGCGCCCCCGAGGATGCGCTGATCGAGGGCGAGCCGCTGATCTGCGACGGGATCGAACTGCCGCTGAAACACCGCAAGAAACGGCTGGACCTCGAGGCGCGCGGCCTGATCAAGGGCGCGCAGGTGATCTACCTCGGCCCCGGCCGCAAGCCCGGTTTCTCGCGCCTGCATGTGATGGGTGCTGAGGATCCGCAGGTCTCCGCCGCCTCCATCGTGAAGATCGAGAAACCGGACGAGGAAGAGCCCTTCATTCCCTATGCTGCGCGGATGGGGGCGACCTTCCTTCACGGCGCGGCGGTGACCATTCACAAGGCCCAAGGGTCGCAGTGGGAAACCGCGCAGGTCTTTGCTCCCGACATATACGCCGCCGCTCGCATGGGGCGCGTCGAGGCCGGACAACCCCTGTGGAAGCGCCTGGCCTATGTGGCGATCACCCGTGCGCAGGAGCGGCTGATCTGGGTGGTGCGCAACCGGCTGGCCAAACCTTCGGGGCCGCTGCGCGTGGACGATCTGCGTGCCGCCCCCGTGGCCGCATTGACACTAGAGGCAGAGGAGGAAGCCGCGATATGAGCCGAAAGACGATTCTGATCACGGGTGCCAGCTCGGGCATTGGCAAGGCGGTGGCGGAGCTGTTCCTGGCGCAGGGCTGGTCCGTGGGGCTGCTTGCACGCCGTGCCGACAAGCTGGCCGATGTGGCGCTGGGCCATGACCGCGCCTATGTGCTGCCCGCTGATGTGACCGATGCCACGGCTGTGGACCACGCGGTGAACAGCTTTGCCATGCAGGCGGGGCGGCTGGATGTGCTGTTCAACAACGCGGGTATCTTCACGCCCCCCGGCACCATCGACGAAATCGCGCTGGAAGACTGGCACGCCGCAGTGAACGTGAATCTCACCGGCATGTTCTTGGCGGCACGGGCAGCCTTCCGGCAGATGCGCCATCAGGCGCCTCAGGGCGGGCGGATCATCAACAACGGCTCCATCGCCGCCCATGTGCCGCGCCCCGGCTCGGTGCCCTATTCGGCAACCAAGGCGGCGATCACCGGCCTCACCCGCAGCCTGTCGCTGGACGGGCGCCCCTTTGACATCGCCTGCGGGCAGATCGATATCGGCAATGCGCGCACGCCGATGGTAGAGGACCTGAGCCATCGCCATTCCATGGCCAATCCCGAAGGCGAGGCGATGCAGACCTTCGCGGTAGAGGACGCGGCGCGCTCGGTCCTGCACATGGCCGAACTGCCGCTGGAGGCCAACGTGCAGTTCATGACGGTGATGGCCACCAAGATGCCCTATATCGGCCGGGGTTGAGGACGGTAGGGCGGGGCGCTCCCGCCCGTCTTCAAGCTGCTTGCGCAGCCCTCATCCCGTTGGGCCCGGCACCGCGCGGGGCGCGGCGCGGGTTTCGAGAGGTAATGATCATTTCACCCGTGACCGAGGGGTTACCCATCCCGTCCTGGCTCGGCCGGGTTGCAGGAGAACAATGCGATCTTGTTGCCTTGCGGGTCGCGCAGGTAGCCGACAAAGAAACTGGGTCCATAGGCAGCGCGAAAGCCCGGTTGCCCTTCGTCGGTGCCGCCTGCGGCCAAGGCAGCGGCATGAAGGGTGCGGACCTGGTCCTGGCTGCGCGCCTCGAACGCCACCATCGCCCCGTTTCCAGCCGAGGCCGCTTCGCTATCGAAGGGAGGTTTGACGTAGAAATCAGGCTGAGTGGGCGACTGCCCCGGCTCAACCGGCAAGGCATAGCTTAGGCCCTCGCTTCCCTCCGACAGCTCATAGCCAAGGGCGGGCAGGAAGGCAGAATAGAACTGTTTGGCGCGCGGAATGTCATCAGCACCCACGGTCACATAGGCGATCATGCAATCTGTCCCATTGCGCGATACACCTTGGTCCTTGGATGAAATCTCATCTGGGGTCCGTCATGACACCCGACGTGCAGGCACGGCACCGTTCGCCTACCTGTCCCGCAGAAGCTGGAAGGCCGCCGAGGCGCCCCAGCCTGCGAGGACGGCGATCACCAGCGACATGATCCCGTAGATGAAGGGCTGTTCGCGAGACAGCGCATAAAGGAACCGCTCGAGGCCGACTTTGCGCACGTCGATCACGGTCTCGTAGGCGGACACGACCTGGCCACCACGGGTCAGCAGGACGCGGGTCGTGTAGGCACCTTCGGTGAGGTTCGCAGGCATGTCGATCGCGGTGCGGAACAGGGTCTGCTGATCCACGGCAACGGTACTGGGTCGCAGCGAATAAAGCCCTTCGTCCTGGCGGATCCGCACCACAGCGTCGGCGAAGTCCTGCGCGCCGCGGATGTTCATCGCCGCCCCGACCGATCGGATCGCGCGCTCGACCGAAACGCGGTGGCGCAGATCCTCGGTATCGCTGAGCACGTCCTCGAAGGGGCCACTAGTGGCCACGGCGTAGAAACTGGGCGCAGAATCCACCAGCACGCTGTCGGCGTTGACCCAGATGCCCAACTTTTTCTCCTTGCGGCGCACGGTCACCGGAGAGGCAGGGCCGGCCACCGTCACGATCACTTCAAGCGGATCGGTGTCGGGGATGGGGGTTTCGCGCTTTACCGCGCCGAAGATCAAAATTTCTGAGCCGTCAAAATCGGCGGTGATCGCAACGCGGTTCTGGCTGAGGCCGAGCACGACCTCTTCGCGCGCTTCGGCGGCGGAAAGTGCCGTTGCAGCAAAGAGCGTGCAGAGCAGGGCTGACAGCAGGCCGCGCATCAATGCCCCCCCGCAACGCCAAGCGAGAACAACTCGTCCGGCATGATGAGAAGGTCGAGACCCAGCTTGCCGCAGACTGCAAGGACCATGATCGCCAAGAGAATTCTCAGTTGCTCGGCCTTGAGGTAGGTGCCGATGCGGGTGCCGATCTGGGCGCCAATCACGCCGCCCACCAGCAGCAGCACCGCCAGCACGATGTCCACCGTGTAGTTGGTGGTCGCATGCAGCATGGTGGTAAAGCCGGTGACGAGGATAATCTGGAAGAGCGAAGTGCCGACAACGACCTTGGTTGGCATTCCGAGGATGTAGATCATGGCAGGCACCATGATAAATCCACCGCCGACCCCCATGATGGCGGCCAGAATGCCGACAACGACACCAACCATGATCGGGGGGATGACCGAGATATAAAGCCCGGAGGTTCGGAACCGCATCTTGAAGGGTAAAGCATGCACCCAGCCGCGCTGGCGCCGTACCGGCGCGCCTGCGCCCGGCTTGCGGGATTTGCGCAGGGCATTGAGGCTTTCGATGAACATCAGCCCGCCCACAACGCCAAGAAAGACGACATAGCAAAGCTTGACCAGTAGATCGACCTGACCAAGCTCTTTGAGATGGTTGAAGACGACAACGCCGAGGGCCGCGCCAATGAGACCGCCCGCTTGCAAGACAAGCCCCATCTTTATGTCTACGGTACGCCTTCGAAAATGGGCCAGCACGCCGGAAAAGGAGGAGGCTACGATCTGGTTCGCTTCGGTTGCAACGGCCACCGCCGGGGGAATACCGATAAAAAACAGAAGCGGCGTCATCAGGAAGCCACCGCCAACGCCGAACATGCCGGATAAGATGCCAACCATTCCTCCAAGGCCCAGAAGAAGGAAGGCGTTGACCGAGACTTCGGCGATGGGAAGGTAGATCTGCATGATTCAGTTAGACCGCTTTGCCGTGGCAAAATCAACTGGCGATGCCGCCCCGCAGCATTCAGGACCGATAAACCGGAGCGATCTGGACCTATGGCACTGAAAACGGTGAAGGATGAGGGCGCATTGAAAGGTCTGGGTCTCACGCAACCGCAGGTGAGCCGACTGCGCCAAAAGGAAAACCGCCCGGTGCGGATCCGGGCGGTTTCAAGGTCGAAAAATCAAGCTGTGATCAGCGCTCCTTGACGTAGGGCTCTCCACCCGCGCGCGGCGGGATCGCCTTGCCGACAAAACCGGCCAGGATCACCACGGTCAGGATGTAGGGCAGGGCGTCCATCGCCTGCACCGGGATGGTGATTGTGCCAAGCTCGATGTTCTGGAAGCGCAGCGCAACGGCTTGCAACAGGCCGAACAACAGACAGGCTCCCATCGCGTGCCAGGGGCGCCACTTGGCAAAGATCAGCGCGGCCAGCGCGATGAAGCCGCGCCCGGCGGTCATGTCCTTGACGAAACCGGCCTGCAGGGCGGTTGCCAGATAGGCGCCTGCGATGCCGCACAACAGCCCGCAGATCGCCACCGCGGCAAAGCGCAGGCCGACGACCGACACCCCGGCTGTATCCACGGCCGCCGGGTTTTCCCCCACCGCGCGCAGGCGCAGGCCGAAGCGGGTGCGAAACAAAACCCACCAGGTGAGCGGCACGCAGAGGAAAGCGGCATAGACCAGGATCGAATGGCCCGAGAGCAGTTCGGAATAGATCTGCTGGATCATGCCTGCCTCGGCGATCAGCTCGGACAGGGGGCGTCCCGCCTCTGCCGCATCGCTGGGGCCGATGGCAAAGGGCAGCTCGATCCCGCCAAAGCGCCCCTCGGCCAGCAGCGAGGGCGTGCGCCCGCCTTGCTGGAACCAGTCCTGCGCGATCAGCACGGTCATGCCGGCGGCCAAGAAGTTGATGGCAACGCCCGAGATCAGCTGATTGCCCCGGAAGGTGATCGAGGCCACCCCGTGCAGCCCCGCCAATACCAGCGATGAGGCGATGCCCGACAGGAGCCCCAGCCAGACATTGCCGGTCAGCGCAGCGACAGCGGCAGAGAAGAAGGCCGCCATCAGCATCTTGCCCTCAAGGCCGATGTCGAAGATGCCCGCGCGCTCGGAATAAAGCCCGGCCAGACAGGCCAGCAGCAGCGGCGTTGCCAGACGGATGGTGCTGTCCAGCACCTGGATGATCGTCAGGGCGTCCATCAGGCTTTCTCCTTCCGAAAGGCAAGGAAGAGCTTTTCAAGCGGCATCCGCACCATATTGTCGAGCGCCCCGGTAAAGAGGATCACCAAGGCCTGGATCACCACGATCAATTCGCGCGGGATCGAGGTCCAGAGCGCCAGTTCCGCGCCGCCCTGATAGAGGAAGCCAAAGAGGATCGCGGCCAGGAAGACGCCAAAGGGATGGCTGCGGCCCATTAGGGCCACGGCGATGCCGATGAAACCGGCGCCCTCGGTGGAGTTCAGCACCAGACGCTCGGCCTCGCCCATGACGTTGTTGATCGCCATCATGCCAGCCAGACCACCAGAAATCAGCATGGCGATCATGGTGATCTTCACCGGTGAAATCCCGGCATAAAGCGCGCCGGGCTCCGAATGGCCATAAGCGCGGATCTCATAGCCCAGACGAGTGCGCCAGATTAGCAGCCACACGGCAAAACAGGCGGCGACGGCGACCAGAAGGCTGACGTTGGCCGGGGCGGATTTCGAAAAAGCAATTCCAAAGGGCGCCAGCAGCTCATGCAAGCTGGGCAGGTGCACGGCTTCGGCAAAGCGCGCCGTGGCCGGGTCCATGGCACCTGCGGGCTTCAGTACATTGACCAGAACATAGTTCAGCACCGCAGCGGCGATAAAGTTGAACATGATGGTGGTGATCACGATATGGCTGCCGCGCTTGGCCTGCAGATAGGCTGGGATTGCGGCCCATGCTGCGCCAAACAGCGCCGCGCCGAGGGTGGCAAAGACCAGGGCGATCGACCAGTGCGGCCAGGGAATGTAGAGGCATACCAAGGCAACACCGAGGCCGCCCAGCATCGCCTGACCTTCGCCGCCGATATTGAACATGCGGGCATGGAAGGCCACCGCGACGGCAAGGCCGGTGAACAGGAAGTTCGTTGCGTAATAAAGCGTATAGCCCCAGCCATAGGTGGAGCCCAAAGCGCCGGTTACCATCATCTTGACGGCGGCGACCGGGTCTTCGCCGATGGCGAGGATCACCAGGGCAGAGAGGATCGCCGCCAGCAGCAGGCTGATCAGCGGAATCAGGACCACGTCGGCCCATTTCGGCATCTTGTCCATTTACGCGGCCTCCCCCGCGACACCGGCCATCAACAGGCCCAGTTCCTTCTCATCAGTTTGATCTGCGGGACGTTCGCCCATGATCATGCCGTCAAACATCACCGCGACCCGGTCAGACAAGGACAGGATCTCTTCCAGCTCGACCGAGACCAGCAGGATCGCCTTGCCCTGATCGCGTAAGGCCACGATCTGCTTGTGAATGAATTCGATGGCGCCAATGTCCACGCCGCGTGTGGGCTGGCCGACCAGCAACAGATCCGGGTTGCGCTCGATCTCACGCGCAACCACGATCTTCTGCTGGTTGCCGCCCGAGAAATTCTTGGCGGCAAGCCAGGGATCGGGCGGGCGGACGTCGAACTTTTCCATCTTGGCGGCGGTATCGGCGCGCAGGGCCGCGTTGTCCATCAACAGGCCGCGTTGGTATTCCGGCGCGTGATGATAGCCGAAGGCGACGTTTTCCCAGGCGTGGAAGTCCATGATCAGGCCCTCGCGCTGGCGGTCCTCGGGCACATGGGCCACATGGGCGGTGCGGCGTGCGCGCCCGTCCGATCCCGCGCCCGACAGGGGCAGGGGCTGGCCATTGAGATGAATGGTGCCGGTGCCGGGGCGCATGCCGCCCAGCACCTCCAGCAGTTCGGACTGACCGTTGCCCGCAACGCCCGCGATGCCGAGGATCTCTCCGGCGCGCACGTTGAGGTCGATGCCTTTGACGCGCTCCACGCCTGCCTCGTCAACCACGCGGAGGTTCTCGACTTCCAAAATCGGCTTGCCGGGCTGGGCGGGCACCTTATCGACGCGCAACAGCACCTTGCGGCCCACCATCAGTTCGGCCAAATGCTCGGGGTTGGTTTCGGAGGTCTTCACGGTCGCGGTCATCTCGCCGCGTCGCATGACGCTGACGGTATCGGTCGCCTCCATAATTTCGCGTAGCTTGTGCGTGATCAGGATGATGGTCTTTCCTTCGGCGCGCAGGCGGTCAAGGATGCGGAACAGCTGGTCGGCCTCAGCCGGAGTCAGCACGCCGGTGGGCTCGTCCAGGATCAGGATCTCGGCCTTGCGGTATAGCGCCTTCAGGATCTCGACCCGCTGCTGCATGCCGACGCCGATCTCGTCGATGCGCTTGTCGGGATCCACGAACAGCTCGTATTCCTCTTCCAGCGCCTTCAGCTCTTTGCGGGCACGCCGCAGCGAGGGCATCAGAAGGCCGCTGTCCTCTGCGCCCAGTACGATGTTTTCCAGCACGGTGAAGTTTTCGACCAGTTTGAAATGCTGAAACACCATGCCGATGCCGGCGGCAATGGCGGCCTGGCTGTCGGGGATCTCGGTCTTCTTGCCGTTGATCCAGATCTCTCCGCTGTCGGCTTTGTAAAACCCGTAAAGAATACTCATCAGCGTGGATTTGCCCGCACCGTTTTCACCGATGATTCCGTGGATCGTGCCGGGGGCGACGCTGATGGAGATGTCCTTGTTTGCCTGGACCGGGCCAAAGGCCTTGGAAATGCCTTTGAGTTCAATCGCTGGTGCCGTCATTCTGGCTCCTCAACAGTCTCGTGGAGTGCACCGGCAGGCCAGAGATCCACGGTATCGGCAGAGCGCTTTGCCGAAGGGGTCATAAAAACCAAACCCGGAGGCGGCGTTCAAGGCAGCCTCCGGGCAGAACTGACCCCGATCCCGCGCAGCGCGCGGGGCCGGGGCACGGACTGATCAGAACGTCAGCGCCGGGCAGCTGTCGTCGGACATGTAGTCATGAACTTTCAGCTCGCCCGAGGCGATCTTGGCCGCGGCCTCGTCCACCATGGCCTGCATTTCGGCAGAGACCAGCGGCGCGTTGTTGTCGTCCAGCGCATAGCCCACACCGCCATTGGCCAGCCCCATGACCGAGAAGCCGGTTTCCATGTCGGGACCATCGCTGAAGGCTTCGTAGACAGCATTGTCGACACGTTTCATCATCGAGGTCAGAACCTTGCCGGGGTGCAGGTGGTTCTGGTTGCTGTCCACGCCGATCGACAGGATGTCTTCATCGGCAGCGGTCTGCAGAACGCCCACGCCTGTGCCGCCTGCGGCCGCATAGACAACATCAGCGCCCTGGCTGATCTGCGCCTTGGTCAGCTCGGATCCCTTCACCGGATCGTTCCAGGCCGCCGGGGTGGTGCCGGTCATGTTGGCGATGACCTTGGCGTCGGGGTTGGCGGCCATCACGCCCTGGGCATAGCCGCAGGCGAATTTGCGGATCAGCGGGATGTCCATGCCGCCGATGAAACCGACGGTGCCGGATTTCGATGCTTCAGCCGCCATCATGCCGACCAGGTAGGAGCCTTCATGCTCGTTGAAGACAACCGAGCGCACGTTGGGCTGATCGACGACCATATCGATGATGGTGAACTTTGTGTCCGGGTAATCGGCAGCGACCTGACCCAGCGCATCGGCAAAGGCAAAGCCCGCCATCACGATCGGGTTGGAGCCTGCTTCGGCAAAGCGGCGCAGGGCCTGCTCGCGTTGGGCTTCGGACTGCAGCTCGATCTCGCGGAAGCTGTTGCCGGTTTCTTCGGCCCAGCGTTTGGCGCCGTTGAAGGCCGCTTCGTTGAAGGATTTGTCGAATTTGCCGCCAAGGTCAAAGATCAGCGCCGGTTCGGCCAGCGCCGCGCCTGCGGTCAGTGCCAGTGCCGCCGATGCGCCCATCAGGGATTTCATCAGGCTCATGTGGATACTCCCAAGTTGTTTTTAATTGTTAAGGCCGGTGCCCGGCCACCCGGCATATAGGTTGTCCGGGAACAGGGTCTAGGTGCGGCAATTTAGCCCGCAGGGCTAGGACAGGGTCAACCGCTTTTTGACCAATCGGTGGAAATCCGGGCAGATGGCCTAACGTAAGGTGCGCTGCATAAGCACGGCATCCACCGCCGGCGCGCCTTTGCGCGTGTAGTATCCGGCGCGGCGGCCGCATTCTGCGAATCCGTAACTCTGGTACAGAGCCTGTGCGGGCATGTTGTCGGCTGCGACCTCAAGAAAGGCTTCGGCTGCGCCGCGCGCGGTGGCCTCCCTTTGCCAGGTCTCCATGATCCGGCGCGCAAGGCCCTGTCGCTGATGATCAGGATGAGTGGCGATGGTCAGGAGTTCGGCCTCTTGGGCAATGATCCGCACCAGCGCAAAGCTGCGCGCATCCCCGACGGCAAGGGTGAGGGGGCTCTCCAGAAGCGCTGCAAATTCATCTGCGCTCCACGAACGTGAATGTGTAAATGCCGCTGCGTGGGTGGTTGCCATCTGATCTGGCGTTGGCAGTTCAACCATCGATCAGCTGTGGCGGCACATCGCGTGAGGGTGCGGCATCGGCCGCGCGCAAGTAGAGCGGGGCAGGCGGCGCAAGGTCTTCGCCCATCCTAGCCGCGGCAATGCGCGCAATGGCTTCGGCCAGTCCTGCAGGCGAGGCTTCGGGCGCGAAGGCCAGCCCGGCACCGCGCGCGGCGTCTTCGGCCTCCTGGCGGGGCATCAGACGCGGTGCCTGATCGGGCAGGGCGGCATAGACCTGATCGCGCGGCGCGGGGATTGCGGGCAAGGTGTCCTTGGTGGCGCGCGCTTCAAACCCATCGACGCCAACGGTCGGAATCTCAAGCCCCAGCGCGAGGCCGCGTGCGGCGGAGACGGCGATGCGGATACCGGTGAAATTGCCGGGGCCGATACCGACGCCGATGGCGTCCAACTGCGCCCATGTACACCCTGCTGACGCCAGGACCTCTTCCAGCAGCGGCAACAGACGTTCCGCCTGACCGCGCGCCATCGGCTCCAGAGCCTCTGCCAGGACCGAGTCCCCCCGCAGCAAAGCGGCCGCGCAATGCGCGGCCGATGTGTCAAAGCCCAGAACAAGTGGCTCGGCAGTCATCCCTCATCCTTTCCTGTCGCTCAGAAGGCGACTCGCCGCCGGTGCGGCTTATACGGCGACAGGGCGCACTTCGGTCACTTCCGGGATATAGTGGCGCAGCAGGTTCTCGATGCCCATTTTCAGTGTCAGCGTCGAGGACGGGCAGCCGGCGCAGGCGCCTTGCATGTGCAGGTAAACGACGCCGCGCTCAAACCCGTGGAAGGTGATGTCGCCGCCGTCCTGCGCCACGGCAGGGCGTACGCGGCTGTCGAGCAGTTCTTTGATCTGGCTTACAACTTCACCGTGTTCACCGGAGTGTTCAGCATGTCCGGATGCCTGCTCACCTCCCGCGTTGATGACCGGCTGGCCGGACTGGTAATGCTCCATCACGGCGCCCAGGATCGCGGGCTTGATGTGGTCCCATTCGACATCATCCGCTTTGGTCACGGTGACAAAGTCATTGCCGAAGAAAACCCCATTCACGCCCTTCACCGCAAAGATCCGAGAGGCCAGAGGAGAGGTCTCAGCTGCCTCGGCAGTTGCGAAATCGGCTGTTCCTGCCTCCAGAACGGTCTGTCCCGGAAGGAATTTCAGCGTCGCCGGGTTCGGCGTGGATTCGGTCTGAATGAACATCTGAGGCCTCCGTTTAACTGAGCCAGATATGCGCGCCGCGCACCGACAAGTCAAGGTTTGGAATGGTTCTAAAATGTGCAAGGCCCGTCTGCGCCAGCAAACACGATCTTTGGGCGCAGGTAATCAAAGGGATTCGCCCCGATGTCAGGTGATCGCTTCCAGCCGGTCCTTGGAGAGATCCCCGGGCACGATGGTGATCGGCACGGGCAGGCTGCCCGAGGTCTTGCTCAACTGGTTCACAAGCGGTCCCGGACCCTTGCGGTCAGTTCCTGCGCCTAGAACCAGAACGCCGATTTCGGGGTCTGCATCAATCTGGGCCAAAATCTCGGGCACGGCTTCGCCCTCGCGAATAATCAACTCAGGATCGACGCCCTGCCGGTCACGCATCCATTTGGCAAAGACCTCGAAATGAGCATGAATGCGTTCGCGGGCCTCTTCGCGCATGACCTCGCCGACGCCGATCCAATGATTGAACTCATCGGGTGGGATGATCGACAGGATCGCCACACCACCGCCCGTGCTTGCCGCCCGCATGGCGGCAAAACGCATGGCGTTCAGACATTCGCGACTGTCATCCAGCACAACCAGGAATTTGCGCATCTCATCCCTCCACACTTCCAGTCAATCTGCCCGAGGGGCCGTCCCCTGTCCATCGCTTTTGCGATGCAACTGTTTGGCGACGCGGGTTGCATAAAGCATCAGCACCACTGCCAGCACCAACAGGCGAAAGAGGTGCGCCGCTGCCACAAAGGTCGGGTCGGCGCCAAGGGCGGCGCCCAGGATGATCATGGTTTCCAGCCCGCCCGGAGAGAAGCCGAGCAGCACATCCAACAGCGGCAGGCCCGAAAGATGGGCCGCCGGCACCGCTACTGCAGCAGCCAGCCCGCATGTCAGCAGCACGATCACGCCGCCTGCCAGCAGGCTGTCGCGCAGCTCTCCCCATGTCATGCCGGTAAACCGCGTGCCGATCAGGCTACCCATCAGGATCAGTGCACCTTGCGCGCCCCATCCCGGCAGACCACCCTCGGTCCAGCCGCCAAGATGCGCGCCAGCGGCTACGGTGATCCCTGCGATCAGCGTCGGGGCGGGCAGTTTCATCAGGGCGAGGAAAGGTGATACGGCCATCGCGAGCGCGATTTGCGCTGCGATCCAGATCCACGGAGCTACGACAGAGCTGCTTGGCAATCCCATGCCGATCTCCAGTCCCGCCATGGCGGCTCCCAACGGAACGAGCAGTGTTAGCGCCATAAGCCGGATCGAAGCCAGGACCACCGGCCTGGTCAGCGACAGGGACAGGCTGTCTGCAAGGGCGATCACCAGGCTCAGGTGGCCCGGCGCCGAGGCGAGGAAGGACTCGTGCCGCTCGAATGGCAAAAGGCGCGGTACAAGGCTGCGTCCTGCGATTGGGGTGGCGATGGTGAGCAGCGCCAAAAGGCCAAAAGCCACCGGCCAGCGCATCACGGCATCGAAACTGTCGGGGCTGACCATGGAGCCGATGCTGAGCCCCATCACCAGGAAACCTCCGTTGCGCAGGCGGGGGGCGATGCCCATCGGCGCCCCCCACAGGCTTGCAGCAGATACGGCAATGGCAGGTCCTGCGAGCAAAGCCATGGGCATGTGGATCAATGATGCGAGCAGCGCTCCGACTCCGCCGACGGCAAGGGTCAGGAGGCTGCGTCGCGCTTCATCCATGCGTGGCGGCCCAGTCCCAGTACATCTCGCGCACGCGGCGGGCCACGGGGCCGACCTGGTACTGCCGCTCGTCAAAGGCTGTGACCGGGGTGACCTTGCTCATGTTCCCGGACATGAAGACCTCGTCCGCCTCCTCGAAATCCTTGAAGGTCAGCACGGTCTCATGCACCGTCACGCCATCGGCCTTCAGGTTCTTGATGTGGCGGGCGCGGGTGATGCCGGCCAGGAAGGTCCCGTTGGCGATCGGCGTGAACACTTCGCCATCGCGCACCATAAAGATGTTGGCAGTGGCGGTTTCCGCCACATTGCCCATCGCGTCCTGCACCAGCGCATTGGTGAAGCCCTTGGCCCGCGCCTCGCGCAGCATGCGGGCGTTGTTTGGATATAGGCAGCCGGCCTTGGCGTTGACCACGGCGCTTTCCAGCACCGGGCGGCGGAAGCGCGTGCGGGTCAGGGTGGCGCTGGCTTCGGCCGGGGCCATCGGGATCTCTTCGAGACACAGGGCAAACTGGGTGCTTTCTGGCTTGGGCGCGATCATGGTCGCATCGCCATCGGTCGCCCAGTACATCGGGCGGATATAGACGGCGGCGCCGGGGGCAAAGCGTTTCAGACCCTCGCGGGTGATCTCCACCATTTCTTCGACCGACAGGGTAGGCTGCATCATCAGCGCCGAGGCCGAGGCATTGGCCCGCGCGCAATGGAGATCCAGATCCGGCGTCATGCCGTCAAACAGTCGTGCCCCGTCAAAGATCGAAGAACCCAGCCAGGAGGCGTGATCGGCCGCCTTCATGATCGGCACATCGCCGTCGTGCCAGGCGCCGTTGAAATAGGTGTGGATAGTGCTGCCAGCTGCCATGGGTCCGGGCCTTTCGAAATACCTTACTTTGACCGGACCCTATGAGTCTGGCACGGCAAGGTCCAGATCCACAAACGCGCTTTGGTGCACATCGGCCCGTGCAAAGCCTCTACGGCGTTGCACGTTTGGCGCGCGCACATATAAGGCCCCGTCAGGCTGTTTCGCGTGCGAAACAAATGGCACAGTGGGCTGTGTCCTGCTCCCACGCGCCGCAAGGCGCGCCACGCCCAACGGGGCGGGGCGCATCTGTGATGCGTCCAAGTCCAGGCGGGAGACGCCCGGTTCCAGGCTTCAGCTCATGGCCGCGAGGCTCAGACCCTTGAGGATCGCACCGGCGTCCTTTTCCCATTGGCTGCGCAGATCTGCATTCTGGGTGTGGCGCAGGCCCATGGCCGCGAGGCCTTCGAACTTCTCTGAGCCTTCGGCGCCAAAAGAGGCTGCAACACGCGGCCACCAGTAATTCACCGACTCTTGCGCCTGCGGTGCTTCGCCATGCTGAACCAGTTGGGTCAGCCCTTCTTCGGCCAGTTCCGCATGGCGCGCTTCGATGGGAAGGATGGCGCGAAACGCTTCGGCCAGCGGCTGGTATGAGACGCGCGAGAGTTCCCCGAGTTGCACCGTAACGGCCCGACCCATCAGCAGGTTCATCACCACCGCATCTGTCCAGCCTTCCAGCGGATAGTTGAAGACGGCAAGGCGCATGTCGTGCTTGCTGCGGCTCTGGCCGATATCGGCGCTGCGCTCCAGCCGCGCGGTCCAGGGGTGATGATCGGCGTAAGCCTCGGTATCGGCGCCAAAGTCTCCCATGATCTGCAGCACCTTGTCGGCGTTGTCGGTTTTTTCCAGCACGATCTTGGCGGCAGCGATGCGTGCTTTGATGCCGGGGCCTTCATTGATGATATCGGCAAAACCTGCCGCACCGGCAAGTTCGCTGTCCACGAAAGTGGCCATCAATTTCAAGAGCTCGGCGCGGTAGCGCGGCGGCACGTTGGATGGGTTGGTCAGCTTGCCGCCCTGCGCAAGATAGCTTGCGATGCTCATATCCTCGGCCATGGATGTCCTCCCTCATGATCGGCCCAATGCATCATGGGCCGCAAAATAAAAGACGCGCCCCGAAGGGCGCGCCGTGAAATCTGTTACTGATCGTAATCCACGACCACCTTGTCGGTGACCGGATAGGCCTGGCAGGACAGCACATAGCCCTTTTCGACCTCGTAATCCTCAAGCGCGTGGTTGGTGACCATTTCGACCTCGCCCTCCAGCACCTTGCAGCGGCAAGTGGAGCAGACCCCGGCCTTGCAGGCATAGGGCGCATCCATTGCATTCTCCAGCGCGGCATCCAGGATCGTGGTGTCCTTGCCCATCTGGATCGTCTGGGTCGCACCGTCCAGCGTGATGGCGGCAGAGGTCTGATTGGCGCCGCTGGCCGCATCCGCCGCAGATGCCTTGCGCTTGGCGCGACCCGGCTGGGCGCTGGCGAAGAGTTCAAACTTAATCTGATCATCGCTCAGGCCCGCGGTGCGCAGGGCGGCGGCGATGCCCAACATCATCGGCTCCGGACCGCAGATAAAGGCGGTGTCGACGTTCTTGATATCGATCCAATGCTCGAACAGCTGGGCGCATTTCTCCTCGGTCACAAGGCCGGTGAAAAGGTCGATCTCCTGCGCGTCGCTTTCCAGGATGTGGATGACGTTGAAGCGCCCCATGTAGAGGTTCTTCAGATCCTCCAGCTCCTCGCGGAACATGATCGTGTTCACACCCTTGTTGGCATAGACCAGCGTGAAGGTGGAGTTCGGCTCCGCCGCCAGTGTGGTCTTGAGGATCGACAGCACAGGGGTGATGCCGGATCCGCCGGCAAAGCCGAGGTAGGACTTCTCAGCCGCCGCATCGAGCGGGGTGAAGAAGGTGCCCATGGGGGCCATCGCCTGCAGGGTATCGCCCGCTTTCAGCTCGGTGTTGGCCCAGGTCGAAAAGGCGCCGCCGTCGACGCGCTTGATGCCCACCTGAAGGATGCCCTCGTCCTTTCCGGCGCAGATCGAGTAGCTGCGGCGTAGCTCCTCGCCGTCGAAATCGCGGCGGAAGGTCAGGTACTGGCCCTGGGTGAAATCGAACTCCGCTGCCGCGCCATTGACGGGCTTCAGGGAGACGACAACCGCATCGCGGATCGTCTTGCGGACATCAGTGACTTCTAGATCGTGGAAGCGCGCCATGGAGGTCTCCTCAGATGCACTTGAAATAATCAAAGGGTTCGAGGCAGTCCTGGCAGCGCCAGTGTGCCTTGCACGGGGTCGAGCCGAACTGGCTGACCAATGTGACGTTCTTGCTGCCGCAATGCGGGCATTTCTCGGGGCCGCCCGCAGGTTGCGGCGGGGCGATCCCGTATTCTTCCAGCTTGGCGCGGCCTTTTTGCGACAGCCAGTCGGTGGTCCAGGGCGGCGCGATCTGGGTCTTGAGGCGGATGTTTTCCACTCCGTGATCGCGCAGGGCGGTCTCGATATCCATGTTGATCACCGCCGTGGCCGGGCAGCCCGAATAAGTGGGGGTGACGGCCACTTCCAGCGTGTCGCCATCCCAGGCAACGCCGCGAATGATGCCGAGATCCACCAGGGAGATCACCGGGATTTCCGGATCGGGCACGGCGTCCAGCCATTCCCAGATCTGTTCCACGCTTGGCTTGTCTACAGTTTGGCTCATGTGGATGTCCTCATGTTCTGGACCGGATGTTCTAGCCTGGCAGCCCGAATGGTCGGGCAAGGCCCGTCCGAAGCGATGGTCGGGGCCATGGCCCCAACCAATGGGGCAAGGCCCCGGTGCGTGTTACCACTTGGCGCCGGGATAGGCGCGCTGCAGCCACTGCATCTGTGTCAGAAGATGGCCCAGATGTTCGGTGTGCATCTGGCCTGTACGCCCGCCCTTGTGGCCGAAGGCGCTGTCGGGGATGGTCAGCGTTGCTTCGCCCATGATCCGGCCGATCAGCGCATCGAAATCGGCGCGCAGGGATGCTGGATCGGGGGCGATGCCCGCCTTGACCATCTCGGCATCCACCTCGTCGGACTGGAACATCTCGCCCACATAGGGCCAGAGGTAATCCAGCGCCTCCTGCATGCGGCGGTGGCTTTCCTCGGTGCCATCGCCCAGACCCACAACCGTATCGGCCGAGCGTTCCAGGTGATAAGCGACTTCCTTGCTGGCCTTGGCGGCAATCGCGGCAACCCGTTCGTCGCTCGATTTCATCAAATGACCCAGCTGGATCGAGTGCCAGGCATCGAACAGGCACTGGCGCATCAGGGTGCGGCCAAAGTCGCCGTTCGGCACTTCGACCAGCAGCAGATTGCGGAAATCCCAGACGTCGCGCAGGAAGGCGAGATCATCTGCCGATTTGCCTTCGCCCTGCACTTCGCCCGCGAGGCCAAGCCACATCTGGGTCTGGCCGATGAGGTCCAGCGCGGTATTGGCCAGCGCAATGTCTTCTTCCAGAACCGGGGCATGGCCGCACCATTCGCTGACGCGGTGGCCCAGGATCAGGGTGTTGTCGCCCATCCGTAAAAGGAACTGGGTAAACGCCTCATCGCGGGTCATCACATTGCCCCCACTTCTTCGGGGATGTCAAAGAAGGTCGGGTGACGGTAGACCTTTGACTCGGACGGCTCATAGAGCGGGCCCTTGTCGCCGGGGGAGGAGGCCGCGATGTGGTTGGCTTCGACCACCCAGATCGACACGCCTTCGTTGCGACGGGTGTAGACGTCGCGGGCGTTCTTGATCGCCATCTCGGCGTCCGGCGCATGCAAGGAGCCGACATGGCGGTGGCTCATGCCGTGCTGGCCGCGGATGAAGATTTCCCAAAGGGGCCATTCGTTTTTCATGGGGAGTTCCTCCTGGCTGAGGGGCCACCCTGCCGCGCATCTCGCTTCGGGCGCGGGCAGGGGGCGGGTAAGGCTTGGATCGCTTATTCGGCGGCGTGCTTGCGCGCGGCCTTCTTCTGGGCGTGGGCCAAAAGACCGTCGCGCACCCATGCGCCGTCGTCCCAGGCGGTGTTGCGGGCCGCCAGACGATCGGTGTTGCAGGGGCCGTTGCCCTGGATCACGTCGAAGAACTCCGACCAGTCGGGATCGGTGTAATCGTAGTGACCGCGTTCCTCGTTCCACTTGATGTTCGGATCGGGCAGGTCGAGGCCCAGGAATTCGATCTGAGGCACGGTCTGGTCGACGAACTTCTGACGCAGCTCGTCATTGGTGTTCATCTTGATCTTCCAGGCCATCGACTGCGCCGAGTGGACCGAGTCCTTGTCCGAGGGGCCGAACATCATCAGCGATGGGAACCACAGGCGGTTCAGCGCGTCCTGTGCCATCTTCTTCTGCTCGGGCGTGCCTTCGGCCATCTTGCGGATGGCGTCATAGCCCTGACGCTGGTGGAAGCTTTCTTCCTTGCAGATGCGGATCATGGCGCGGCTGTAGGGGCCGAACGACGTCCGTTGCAGCGGCACCTGGTTCATGATCGCAGCGCCGTCAACCAGCCAGCCCACGGCGCCGATATCGGCCCAGTTCAGGGTCGGGTAGTTGAAGATCGAGGAATACTTCATGCGGCCATCGAGCAGCATCTCGGTCAGCTCATCGCGGGACACGCCCAAAGTTTCTGCCGCGCAGTAGAGGTACAGACCATGGCCCGCCTCATCCTGCACCTTGGCCAGCAGGATCGCCTTGCGCTCCAGCGTGGGTGCGCGGGTGATCCAGTTGCCCTCGGGGAGCTGGCCGACGATTTCCGAATGCGCGTGCTGGCCGATCTGGCGGATCAGGGTCTTGCGATAGCCTTCGGGCATCCAGTCCTTGGGCTCGATCTTTTCGCCCCGATCAATGCGCGCCTGAAAGGCGGCCAGCTTTTCGGGATCGTCCTGCGTTGCCTCGGATTTTACCATCTGAGCATACATAGCGCGTCTCCTCCGTTATACTCGTTCCAGGATCAGGGCGGTGCCCTGTCCGACACCAACGCACATGGTGCAGAGCGCATAGCGCCCGCCGGTGCGTTGCAGTTGATAGGCTGCTGTCAGCACAAGCCGTGCGCCCGACATGCCAAGCGGGTGACCGATGGCGATGGCGCCGCCATTGGGGTTCACATGGGGCGCATCATCCGCCACGCCAAGGGCGCGCAGGGTGGCAAGCCCCTGCGAGGCAAAGGCCTCGTTCAGCTCGATCACATCCATCTGGTCGATGGTAAGGCCGGTGCGGGCCAGAACCTTTTGCGTCGCGGGCACAGGGCCGATGCCCATCACGCGCGGCTCGACCCCGGCGGCCGCCATGCCGACGATACGCGCCATGGGTTTGAGGCCATTCTTTGCGGCAGCGGCCTCATTCGCCATCAGGATGGCGGCGGCGCCGTCGTTGACGCCGGAGGCATTGCCTGCGGTCACGGTCTTGTCGGGGCCGTTGACGCCCTTCAGCTTGGCCAGCTTTTCCGCATCGGTGCCGGGGCGGGGGTGTTCGTCGGTTTCCACGACCAGCGGATCGCCCTTGCGCTGGGGGATGGTGACCGGGGTGATCTCCTCGGCAAAGACGCCTGCCTCATGCGCGGCGGCCCAGCGGGCCTGGCTCCGGGCGGCAAAGGCGTCCTGATCCGCGCGAGAGACGTCATAGTCTTCGGCCACGTTGTCAGCGGTCTGCGGCATTGAGTCCGTGCCGTACATCTCGTGCATCTTCTTGTTCACGAAGCGCCAGCCGATGGTGGTGTCATAAACCGCATTGGCTCGGGTGAAGGCCGAGGTTGCCTTGGGCATCACGAAGGGCGCGCGGCTCATGCTTTCGACGCCGCCCGCGATGGCCATGTCATAATCGCCCGCACGGATCCCGCGGCTGGCCATGCCCACCGCATCCATGCCGGATGCACAGAGACGGTTGATGGTGGTGCCGGGCACGTCCACCGGCAGACCCGCCAGCAGGGCCGCCATGCGCGCCACGTTGCGGTTGCTTTCGCCAGCCTGGTTGGCATCGCCAAAGATCACGTCATCAATGCTGGCCCAGTCCACATTTGGGTTGCGCGCAACAAGTGAGGCAATGGGCGCTGCGGCCAGATCGTCGGTGCGGACCTGGGAAAGGGCGCCGCCGTAGCGGCCAATCGGGGTCCGGGTGGCATCGCAGATGAATGCATCCATGGGGCTTCATGTCTCCTAAGGGGTCAAAAATTAGCCGACCGTGTAGTCGATGTACATTAAAGCATCGATTCGCGGCAAGTAAAATGTAACGAGAAGTGAAATATATGATGAATTGTGTAACGTATTGTTTGGCAGAGTGACCTCACGTCCTTCCTGCTGGTCTCCGAATTTCAGTTGCGGGGGAGGTCGGATTTCAGGCAGGCTAAAACAGAACGATCGGTCTGTTGCGGAGTGGAGGAGCCCGCAGAAGGCGTTACATCGAGGGAGGAGAGATGGTGAGGAGCCTGCGCGTCGGTGGTGCCAGCGGCTTTTGGGGCGATGCGTCCCTTGCGACCCCGCAGCTTTTGGCGGCGGGTGGGCTGGATGTCATCGTCTATGACTACCTGGCCGAGATCACCATGGCGATCCTGGCCCGCGCCCGAGCCAAGGATCCCTCCGCCGGCTATGCCAGTGATTTCGTGAGCGGTGCCATGGCGCCGAACCTGGCCGAGATCGCGGCGCAGGGCGTGCGCATCATCTCCAACGCTGGCGGGGTCAATCCCGGAGCCTGCGCCGCTGCCCTGCGCGAAGAGATCGTGCGGCAGGGGCTAAGCTTGAAGGTCGCGGTCATTGAAGGAGACGACCTGACGGCAAGGTCAGAAGAGATTGCAGCCAAGGCTCCGGTCGAGATGTTTACGGGCGCGCCCTTTCCGCCCAAGGACAGGATCGCAAGTATCAACGCCTACCTTGGCGCCTTTCCCATTGCTGCCGCTTTGGATCGGGGCGCGGATATCGTCATTACCGGCCGCTGCGTCGACAGCGCCGTCACCCTTGGCGCCTGCATCCATCATTTCGGCTGGAGGACGTATGATCTGGACCAGCTCGCGGGCGGGTCCCTGGCGGGGCATATCCTCGAATGCGGACCGCAGGCCACGGGCGGGAACTTCACCGACTGGCAAGATGTGGTGGAGGGGCTGGACACCATCGGCTACCCCATTGCCGAGGTGCATTCCGATGGCAGTTTTGATGTTGTTAAGCCGGAAGGCACCGGCGGGCTGGTCTCGCGCGGCACGGTCGGCGAGCAGATGCTTTATGAGATCGGCGATCCTCAGACGTACGTCCTGCCTGATGTCATCTGCGATTTCTCCGACGTGAAACTTGAAAATACTGGCTCCGACCGGGTGCATGTGGCGGGGGCAAAGGGTCTTGGAGTGCCGGATGACTACAAGACCTGTCTCACCTATGCTGATGGCTATCGCGGGGGACATATCTTCACCTTCTATGGCTTGGAGGCCGAAGAAAAGGCCCGCGCCTTTGCAGATGCCGCGCTGGCGCGCACGCGGGCGCAGCTCAAGGCCATGAACGCGCCGGACTTCACCGATGTCAGCGTCGAACTGATCGGCGCCGAAAGCCAGTTCGGCGCGATGCGCCAAAGCCCCCCCGCGCGCGAGGTCGCCACCAAGATCGCCGTGCGCCACGTGGATGCCCGCGCTGTGGGGCTGTTCATGAAAGAGGCAACCGGGCTTGGCCTTGCAACCCCGCCGGGGCTGTCGGGCTTTGCAGGCACACGGCCTCGGCCCAGCCCGGTGCTCGCGCTGTTTTCCTACCTCACGCCCAAGGATCAGGTGACGGTCACGCTGCGCGATGAGGCTGGAGAGGTCGACATCCTTGCGGCTGCGACAGTTGAGACGACGCCACCCCAGCGCCCCGCGCTGCCCCTTAAACCGACGGCCAAGAGCTTGGTGGAGGTGCCGCTTGTGCGCCTGGCCTTTGGGCGCAGCGGTGACAAGGGCGACATCGCCAATATCGGCATACTCGCCCGCCGCGCCGACTTCATGCCCTGGATCTGGGCCGCGCTGGATGAGGATCACATCGCCCGCATCTTTGGCCACTTCACCAAAGGCCAGATCGAACGCTTCTACCTGCCGGGGAGTGCCTCGATGAACATCCTGCTCCATGGCGCGCTGGGCGGGGGAGGCACTTCCTCCCTGCGCAATGACCCGCAGGCCAAGGGATATGCGCAGCTGTTGTTGGCCGCCCCGGTGGCGGTGGATGCTGATCTGTTGGAGGCAGGGGAGCAGAATGAATAAGATAGACGGAGCCGTGTCATGACAGTCTTTCAAAGCCGGATCAGCCCGGCCAGCGATGCCTTTCAGGCGAACCGCGCCGATATGCTGGCGCTGGTGGACCGGATGCGCGCGCTTGAGGCCCGCGCGGCGGCCAAATCCGATGAGCGCCGGCCGGTCTTTGATAAACGCGGTCAGCTCTCCCCGCGTGAGCGGGTCTCGGCGCTGCTGGATCCCGGCATGCCCTTTGTCGAGCTTTATAACATGGCGTCCTATCTTGTGGACGATCCGGACCCTGAAACCTCGGTCCCCGGCGCTTCGATCATCACTGGCATTGGCTATGTCTCGGGCGTACGCTGTCTGGTCTTTGCGGATGATGCGGGGATCAATGCAGGCGCGATGACCGGGAAATCGGTGGATAAGGCGCTGGGGGCGCTCCAGATCGCGCATCGCCAGAAGCTGCCCTTTATCCATCTGGTCGAAAGCGCTGGCGCCGATCTGATGCGCTACACGGTCGAACTCTGGGCCCATGGCGGCGGCATGTTTGCAGGGCTTGCGCGGCTGTCGGCGGCGGGCATTCCGGTGATCACGGTACTGCATGGGGCCTCCACCGCCGGGGGCGCATACCAGCCGGGGCTGTCGGACTATGTGATCGGGGTCAAGGGCAATGGCATGGCAATGCTGGCGGGTGCCGCGCTGGTGCAGGCCGCCACCGGAGAGGTCGCAAAGGACGCCGATCTGGGCGGCGCCGAGATGCACGCCGAGGTGACGGGGCTGGTGGAATACCTGGCCGAGGATGACGCCCATGGGATCGAGATCGCCCGTGATGTGGTTGCGGGGCTGGGTTGGCCTTCGGGGGCTGCGCCGGTTCCAGACTATGACGCGCCGCAATACGACCCCGATGAACTGGCGGGCGTGGTGCCGGTCGATTACCGCAAACCCTATGACATGCGCGAGGTCGCGGCTCGGATCGTGGATGGCTCGGATCTTTTGGACTTCAAACCGGGCTACGGGCCTGCGACGCTCTGCCTGCAGGCGCGCATCATGGGGCAGCCTGTAGGGATCCTTGCCAACAACGGTCCCATAGACCCGGACGGCGCCACCAAGGCGACGCATTTCCTGCAGGCGATGGATCAGGCGGGTACGCCGGTCATCTTTCTGAACAACACCACCGGCTATATGGTCGGCACCGAGTACGAACGCGGTGGCATGATCAAGCATGGCTCCAAGATGATCCAGGCGGTGACCAACCTGCGGGTGCCCAAGATCTCGCTCTATGTGGGGGCCAGTTTCGGGGCCGGGAACTATGGCATGTGCGGCCATGCCTTTGGTGCCGATTTCCTGTTCACCTGGCCCAATGCCATGACCGGCGTGATGGGCGGAGAACAGGCCGCGCTGACCATGGAGCAGGTCGCCCGCCGTACCGCCGCGCGCAAGGGCTTCCCGGTGGATGAGGAACGCCTGGCCGCCCAGCGGGCCAAGATCACCGCGCATTTCGACCGCCAGTCGGACGCCTTTTATACCTCTGGCCATATGCTCGACATGGGGATGATCGACCCGCGCGACAGCCGCCGGGTGATCGGGTTTTGCCTTGCAACTTGCATGGAGGCCCGCAGCCGCGATCTGCGGCCCAATGCCTTTGGCGTGGCGCGGGCGTGAAGGGAGAGCGGACATGACACAGATCACCTCACTCCTTGTGGCGAACCGGGGCGAGATCGCCCTGCGTATCATGAAAACCGCCCGCGCCATGGGCATCACCTGCATTGCTGTTTACACCGATGCGGACGCAGGCAGCCCGCATGTGGCTTTTGCCGACCGGGCCATCTGCATCGGCGCGGGGCCTGTCGGCGACAGCTATCTTTCGGCGGAAAAGCTGATCGCGGCGGCGCGGGAGGTCGGCGCGGATGCGGTACACCCTGGCTATGGCTTCCTGTCGGAAAGCGCTGAATTCGCAAGCGCCTGCACAGAGGCGGGCCTCATCTTCATCGGCCCCGGCGCCGAGGCGATTGCCCTGATGGGCAACAAGGCCGCTGCCAAGCGGCGCATGATCGCGGCAGGGGTGCCTTGCGTTCCGGGCTATGAGGGCGAAGACCAGTCGGCGGATCTCTTGGCGGCGGAGGCGGCGCGCATCGGCTATCCGGTGATGATCAAGGCCGCCGCGGGGGGTGGCGGTCGTGGCATGCGCCTGGTGGAGCGGCCCGAGGATTTCACGGGAGCGCTGGGCCTTGCACAAAGCGAGGCCTTGTCGGCTTTTGGATCAGATGAGGTGATCCTCGAAAAAGCGGTGATCCGCCCCCGTCACGTGGAAATCCAGATCTTTGCCGACCAAGAGGGCAATGCCATCCATCTGGGCGAACGCGACTGTTCTGTCCAGCGCCGCCATCAAAAGGTGGTGGAGGAGGCGCCGAGCCCAGCTCTGGATGAGGACTTACGCGCCCGTATGGGTGCCGCCGCGGTCGAGGCCGCCCGTGCCATCGGCTATGTCGGCGCCGGGACGGTGGAGTTTCTGCTGGATGCGGAGGCTACCTTCTATTTCCTCGAGATGAACACCCGCTTGCAGGTGGAACACCCGGTCACCGAAATGGTCACCGGTCTGGATCTTGTGGCGTTGCAGATCCGTGTGGCCGAAGGTCAGCCTCTTGGGCTGGCGCAAGAGGGAGTGACTCTGACCGGCCACGCCATCGAGGTGCGCCTTTACGCCGAAGACCCCGCGCAGGATTTCCTGCCGCAGGCCGGGCGTATCGCCCAGTGGCAGGCGCCGAGTGGCGTGGGCATCCGCGTTGATGCCGGGATTGTCAGCGGGCAGGAGATCTCTCCCTACTATGATCCGATGCTGGCCAAACTCATCGCCCATGGCGCAACGCGGGCCGAGGCGTTGGGGCGATTGACCGCTGCACTGAAGGATCTGGCCCTTTTCGGTGTGTCCTGCAATCGCGATTTCCTGTTGCAGGTTCTCTCTCACCCGGAATTCTCCGCAGGACAGGCGACAACCGGCTTCATTGCCGATCACCTGCCTTCTGATCTGGCGGTGCCCGTGAGTACAAAGGAGATCGCCCTTGCGGCGGCTCTGATCTACCGCGCCGACCAGGATGCAGCGGCCAAGGCCAGCGGCGTTGCGCCCGAGCTTTTGGGCTGGTCGGCACAAGGCGTTCTGCAAGCGCGGCTGAAGATCGCCACCGGGGAGGCGGAGCATGATCTGCGGCTGAGCGAAGCGGGCGATATGTTGACCGTCACTCACGGGGATTGGTCGCATCAGGTGACCGGGCAGGGTACGGATCTGCGCCTCGATGCCATCCGCGCCGATCTGCGGCATGTTGTGATGGAGGGCGAGCGGCTGTTCGTGGCCAGTGGCGGGCGCATATTCGAGGTCACGCGCCTGCGGGCGGGCGCCGGGTCAGCAGCCGGCGGCGCCGGTGGCCAGATCACCGCGCCCATGCATGGCGCGCTTTTGGAGGTCTGCATTGCGGTGGGCGACCGTGTTGATGTGGGCACGCGTGTGGCGGTGCTCGAGGCAATGAAGATGCAGCATGAAATTCTGACTGGGGCTGCTGGCACGGTGACAGACGTGCCAGTCACTGCGGGCGCTCAGGTCAAGGCGGGCGACCTTCTGGCTTCTATTGACGTGGATGGAGGTGAAGCATGAACTCGGACCTGTGCAGACGGCTTGGCATCGAATTTCCGCTCTTTGCCTTCTCGCATTGCCGCGACGTGGTGGCCGCCGTCACCAATGCAGGCGGCCTGGGCGTCTTTGGCGCCGCGATGATGAGCCCCGAGCAGCTGGAAGAGGAACTGAGCTGGATCGACGATCATGTGGACGGGCGACCCTATGGCGTGGATCTTATCGTGCCCAACAAGTTCGAGGCCAAGGGGCAGGATATCCCGGCCGAGCAGATTCTCGCCATGGTGCCCGAGGGGCACAAGGATTTTGCCGCCTCCGTGTTGCGTGACAAGGGGCTTGATCCCGGCGATCTGGATGCGCGGCGGCAGGAGCTTCTGGTCTTTCGCGACAATATCAGCGCGACAGGCGCACGGCGCAGTCTGGAGGTGGCCTTTCGCCATCCCATCGCGCTGATCGCCAATGCGCTGGGCGTACCGCCTGCCGATATGCTGGAGATGGGCAAGGCCCATGGCGTTGCCGTGGCGGCGCTGGTTGGTACGGCACAGCACGCCCGTGCGCAGGTTGCTGCCGGGGTGGATATCATCGTCGCCGCTGGCGGAGAGGCCGGCGGGCACACCGGCGAGGTCGCGACCATGGTGCTGGTGCCCGAGGTGGTGCAGGCGGTTGAGGCGATGGGCGCCTCGGTGCCGGTTTTGGCAGCAGGCGGCATCGCCAGCGGCGCGCAGATGGCGGGGGCAATGGCCATGGGGGCGGCGGGGGCCTGGTGCGGCTCGGTCTGGCTGACGACGGCGGAGGCCGAGACAAACCCTGTGGTGAAGGAAAAGATGCTGGCGGCCAGCAGCGCCGACACGGTGCGGGCGCGCTCACGCACGGGCAAGCCGTCGCGTCAGCTGGTCAGCGGCTGGACCGAAGCCTGGGAGGGCAAAGGCGCGCCGAAACCGCTGCCCATGCCCTTGCAGACGCTCGTTTCTGAGCCGGCACTGGCGCGGATCGATCAGTTGAGCCAGGCGGGGGATGTGGGCGCACAGGATCTGGCCACCTACTGGGTCGGGCAGGGCGTTGGCCTGATGACGCAGGCCATGTCGGCAGGGGCGGTGGTGCAGGCCTTCAAGGAGGATTTCCTGCGCGGCTATGAGCGGTTGCAGAACGCGCTGGAGGGGTGATCTATCCTGCGTAGTGGAGCACGGTGTTGGGATAGCCGACCCCGTCGATCTCGAAGACGGTCTCACCCACGGTTTCAAAACCCTGCCGGTGATAAAACCCGATGGCGGGTGTGTTTTCTGAATTGGTCGTGAGCCAGGGGGCGCCAAGGCCATTGGTGTCGCAATAGTCCAGCCCGGCCCGCAGCAAGCCTGCTCCGATGCCGTGTCCGTGATGGCGTGGCTGTACGTAGAGGGTGGAGATCTCTGTATCACGTTCGCCCACGGGAGAGGTGCGATTTTCCGTGACGCGGATATAGCCATCGATCCCGACCCGGTTTTGCGAGACGATGAGGACTTCCCTGGGGTCCTGCAGCAGATCTTCAAAATGGCGTGTGGAGAAGGCGTCGAGGACGAATCTTGCAAAGGTCTCGTTCACCCCTTCGCGCAGGTAGGTGCCGGTCCAGACCTCGATCGAAAGGGCTGCGAGGGCCGCACAATCACCTTCGGTCGCTGGGCGAAGCTGCAGTGCGGATGCGTTTGACGTCATCAGGGAGGCTTTCTTGGGCTCTGGGGGCTTGTGGCCGCGGTTAAAGCACGCGAAGGCCGAGCGTGAAAGGGAGGTGCGTGGAAATGCTCCGACGCATGCAGTGGGGCGGGAAAGCCCCGGGCAGCTGTCGGGTGTTTTGGGCTGGCGGTCGGTGGCGGCATCGATAGGGTGCCGCTGAAACGCAACGACAAACGCAAAGGGTGAACTCCCGCCCGTCTCGGTCCATTTGCAAATGGACCTGCGCCAGTTGGGCCCGGCGCCGCGCATGGCGCGGCGCTGCACCATGCCCTGATGGTGCGATGCCCAAGGTCACCAAGGGCCATCCCGGCCTTGCGGGTGGACCTGCGGTGCGGGAGGTCTTCCCTGAGAAGGAGAATTGACATGCGCATGTTTTATGGCGGCGCTGCGGTGATCGGGACGGCGGTCCCTTGGTTGTTCTTTGGCAGTTTTTTTGCCGCAAACGGACTCGATATCCCGGCCTTTCTGGCGGGGCTGGTCGCGAACGGGGCAGCGGGTGGGTTTTCTGCCGATGTTCTGCTGTCGATCTGCGTCTTCTGGGTCTGGAGCTGGCGCGATGCGAAAGAGTTGGGCCTTAACCGCTGGTGGTTGGTTCTGCCTGCCGGGTTCACGGTCGGTCTGTCTCTTGCCCTTCCGCTTTACCTTTGGATGCGGGAGGGACTGCGAAAGCAAGCCGTCTGACCTCTGCTGAAACCCAGTGTGTCGCTGGCGCGGCGTTGCCTCTGGCGGAAGCGCATCCTATCCTGCGCGCCAAGCCACAAAGGCAGGAGAATGTAACACCCATGGCCGGGCAGAGCGAGCAGTTACTCAATGCGATCCTGAGCGATATAGACGCCGGTCGCCTCAACCCTGGTGACGTGTTGGACGAGGCCGGACTTGTCACTCGCCACGGTGTCTCGCGCACGCCGGTGCGGGAGGTGCTGATCCAGCTGGAAACCGCCGGGCTGATCCGCCGCCTGCCGCGCAAGGGGGCGGTTCTGTTCAAGCCGACGCTGGAAGAGTTCCTCGCCATCCTTGAGGTTCATGCCAAGCTGGAGGGGCAGGCCGCCGGCCTTGCCGCGCGCCGCATGACCAAGACCCAAGCCGAGGAACTGGAGCGGATCGTTGCCGCCTGCGAGGCGCACGCGGTCGAGAAAGGCGATGGTGACCCCGATGGCTATTACCAGCTGAACCTGCGTTTTCACGAGGTGGTCGCGCTTGGCTCCGGTAATCCCTTCCTTGTGGAGATGATCAAGACCAATGCGCGCAAGCTGATGGCCTATTACCGTGCGCGCTACCGCTATCCGGGTTCCATCGCGCAATCGGCCAAGGATCATCGCAGGCTGGCCGGGCTGATCCTGGCCCATGACAGCGCAGCGGCCGAGGCAGAAATGGCCGCCCACGTGCAGTTCGATCAGGTGACGGTGATGGATCTTCTGGCGGCCTTGGGCTGACCCTCAGCGGATGCCCTGTTCAAAAAACCGCGCCAGCGCCTCGGCAAAGCGGGCCTGATCCGAGCGATCCGCAAGGCTCTCCATAGCCTGCGCATAGACCTCTTTCGGCAGCATCCCCTGCATCTCTTTGGTCAGTGCGGTGATGAAGTCATGGCTCATCTCGGGGTGATGCTGCGTCGTCCAGATGTGGCGTCCGATGGTGAAGCCCGCGATCATGCCGTTGCTGGTGGCGGTCTGAATGGCTCCCTTCGGCAGGGCACTCACGCACTCCTTATGAGAGCCATAAAGGCGCAGGGGGTCGGGCAACTCCCGCATCCATGCGGGCGTGCTCCGCAAGGCATTGAGCGTCAGCCCCTGCACCCAGCCACAAGGGTTGCTGTCAAGCGCGCCGCCAAGAGCAAGCGCCACGGCCTGATGACCGAAACAGGCGCCAAACAGCGGCTGTTTGCGGGCGTGCATCTCGCGGATCAGCTCCATCAGCGGGGCAATCCAGGGCAGGTCATCGCGGACGGAGGCCGGGCTGCCGGTGATCATCGCGCCGTCAAAGGCAGCGATGTCCGACGGGAAATCCCCATCCTTTACCGAAAAGACCGAGACCTGCCAGGCGGGGCGGGCCATGTGCACCAGATCGGCGAATTTCTCCCCGTCCTTTGGGTGGCGCGCGGCAAAGTCGCTCTCGTCCGTGTTGGTCATCAGAATGGCCAAGTGCATGATTTGCCTCGTAAGATTTTCATTTACATATTTATAGCGTCCAATAATATACACAAAGCAACCATTCGGGAAGCCCCTCATGACGATCTGGACACCGCAGGACGACGGCTTTGCCGATCTCAGCAGCCACGACACCTTTGCCAATGGCGCGCCGCACAACACCTTTGCCCGGCTGCGCCGCGAGGATCCCCTGCACTGGACCGATTACGCGGGTGGTGAAAACTACTGGTCGGTGACCCGCTACGAGGACATCACCGCGATGAACAAGAACACCGAGGTGTTCTCATCCGCGCGCGGGATCCGCATGGAGGATCAGTCCTACGAGGAATATCTGGCGCGCCGGACCTTTCAGGAGACCGACCCGCCGGAGCACTCCAAGGTGCGCATGAAGCTGATCAAGGCGTTTTCCAAGACCACCATGGCGCAATATGAGGAAGACATTCGCAGCCTTTGTGCCGAGATCCTGGATCAGGCGTTGGCCAAGGGCAGCTTTGACGCCACCAAGGAAATCGCCCGTCAATTGCCGATGCGGATGCTCGGACGCGTCGTCGGCCTGCCCGAGGAGGATCTGCCCTGGCTGGTGGAAAAGGGCGATGCGTTGATCGCCAATACCGACCCGGACTTCACCAAGCACGTCTTGGACAAGATGGACACGGATGAATTCCGCATGATGCCTTTCAACTCGCCTGCCGGGGCCGAGCTGTACGTCTATGCCAAGGAGTTGATGGAGGATAAGGCGAAGAAGGGCGACACCTCGGGTGTGCTGAACCTGATCCTGGAGCCGGCCAAGGATGGCTCGACCATCACCGAGACCGAATTTCGTAACTTTTTCTGCCTTCTGGTGGCGGCGGGCAATGATACCACGCGCTATTCCATCGCGGCCGGTATTCAGGCGATGTGCCATCAGCCTGAGCTTTTGGCGCAGATGCAGGCGGGCGGCACGGTGTGGGAGACTGCCGCGGATGAGATCATCCGCTGGGCGACGCCGGCGCTTTACTTCCGCCGCACTGCGACCCGCGATGTTGAGATGCACGGCAAGACCATTCGCGCAGGGGACAAGGTGCTCTACTGGTTCATCTCGGCCAACCGCGACGAGAGCTATTTCGACGATCCTTTCCGCGTCAACCTGATGCGCAGCCCCAATCGTCATGTTTCTTTCGGGCAGTTCGGCCCGCATGTCTGCCTTGGCATGTGGCTGGCCCGGCTGGAGGTCACCGTGTTGTTTCAGGAGCTTGCGAAGCGGATCAGCCATATCGAGGCGGCGGGGCCGCACAAATTTCTACGCTCCAACTTCGTCGGCGGCATCAAGGAATTGCCGGTAAGGGTCGAGGCGGCATAGGCTGGGATCAATCGGACGCATGGGCCTAAGCCCGGGCAGCGCCACGGAATGCAGGGTACAGCGGCACGCCAAAGATGCTGCGGCCCGTCCAACAGGAAAGGACTACCCATGAAGACCCGCCTGCGCGCGATGTTCTGCGATCACCTCAGCATCATGCGGGGGAAATACCTCCCCAACTCCAAGATCGGAGACGATGCCACGCGGTTCTGCCGCTCGGTCTTTGGCACCCATTACGATAAGGATCTCTTGGACGCGCCCGGATCCATGGTGAAACAGGGCCTGCCGGATATGGAGCTGAAATGGCTGCACGATGACATTCGCGACAGCTGGCATGCCTCCACCAAGGTGGTGCTGGGCGATCTTTACGACGATGAAGGGCAGCCGCTGTCCTTATGCCCCCGCGGCGCGCTGAAACGGGCGGTGGCGGCCTGGGCCGCCAAGGGCCTGCAACCCAAGGTGGGGATCGAGCTGGAAGCTTTTGCCCTGCAAGCGGACGAGAACGGCCGACTGATCCCCTACGATGCGCCCGGCGGTGTGGTCTATGGCACCGGTCCCTTTGCCGATCCCTTGCGTTTCAACGACCGGATCTGGGCGATGGCGGATGAGATGGGCTTTAGCCTTGATATGATCACCGCCGAATTCGACAGCCCGCAGTTCGAATACACGCTGACCTTCGACGATGCGGTGAAGGCGGTGGACGATATCGTGCTCTTCCGTCTGATGGCGCGGGAGATCGCGCTGGAATACGGCATTGTGCTCACCTTCATGCCCAAACCCATCGCAGAGGCGGGCGGGTCCGGCATGCATATCAACTATTCCTTCGTGGATGAGGCGGGCGGCAATGCGCTGTCCTCTGGTCCGCGCGGCGGGCCTGATCACATGAACGATCTGGCGCGCGGCTGCCTTGCGGGGGTGCTGCACCACCACAAGGGGCTGGCCGGGCTGATCGCGCCCACCGCCAACAGCTATATGCGGCTGCAACCCGGCAGCCTGTCCGGCTACTGGCAGAACTGGGGTGGCGATCATCGCAATGTGACCACGCGGATCAGCTCCGAAGGCGGTGCCAAGGCGCGGCTGGAGCACCGGATGGCGGATGCTTCTGCCAATCCTTACACGGCGGTGGCGGCGGTCTTGCAGGCGTCGCTGCTGGGCGTTGAAAAGGGATATACCCTGCCGCCGATGGAAACCGGCGACGGCTTTGACCGGACCGACGCGCGAGAAGGCACCGCGATCGATTTGAAAGGCGCGGTTGCGGATCTTGAGCGGGACACGGTGCTGGCCGAGGCCGTCGGGGCCGAGCTGGTCGCCAATCACGTTTTCATGAAGCGCAAGGAAGTGCGCAAGACCCGCGATCTGGAAGGCGACGGGATGCGCGATTTCTATGTGCACTTTGTTTGAGTTATTGAGCGTCTGCCGGTGAAGGAGTGTAAGGCATGAAAGTAATCTGGAAATTGCCAGACGGGCGTGAGATCACCGGCACCGCCGAGACAGGCCAGTCCCTGATGGAAGCTGCCCTGGCCCATGACGTTCCGGGTGTAATCGGAGAATGTGGCGGCACGCTCAGCTGTGCAACCTGCCATGTCCACGTGGGGCCAGACTGGGCTGAAGCCTGTGGTGCTGCCGGTGATTTCGAGGATGCGATGTTGGATATGGCTGATACCCGCAGCGAGGCGTCGCGGCTTAGCTGTCAGATTGAGGCATCTGATGCGCTTGACGGATTGGTGCTCATCGTTCCAGAGGTCTAATCAGACCATCCGGCCCGGCTGGACACTCTTTCACATACATATGCCTCGGCAAACGTGCTGTGCATTTGGCGCACAAGACGGTTTGCGGGTTCAACGTCTTCCTGCCTGACACAAACCTTGCCCTCAGCGATAGCTGCTTTCTTACCATATTGCGATGCCGCGCCGCGTCAGCGGCGCCGCCGAAAGGCGCGAGCCCGAAGCGCATGCGCTTCGGGCCCGCCATGGTATCTGGTGGCCTGTGCAGGACCAAGGGCCCTGCACAGGCGCCCGCGCGCTGCAGAAAAGTCAGCTTGTCGCGGCAAATCCTGCATCGAGAGCTGAGAGGATCACTTCTACATCCGAGCTGTCCAGTACCAGCGGCGGGGACAGAATGATGTTGGGGCCAGAGACGCGCACCATGGCGCCCTCGCGATAGGCAGTCTCCTGCAGGACACCGATGGTCTTCTTGTCGATCGGGGTCTTGCTGACGTGATCGCCCACCAGCTCCAGCGCGCACATCAGCCCGTGGCCGCCGCGCACATCGCCAATCAGGCCGTACTTGTCCTTCAGGGCCAAAAGGCCCTGATGCAGCTCCGTCCCGCGCTGTGCAGCGTTTTTCGGCACATTGAGGCGCTTGGTCTCCGAAAGGCAGGCAAGTGCCGCCGCAGCCCCTACAGGGTGGCCGGAATATGTGTAGCCGTGGCCGATGGCGGCCTTTCCGGTCTCGTCGTCTTCGAACACCTCAGCAACTGCATCTGAAATCATCACGGCGCCGAAGGGGAAATAGCCATTGGTTATCGCCTTGGCCGTGCACATCAGGTCGGGCTGAACCCCCCAGTGGCGCGAGCCACTCCAGGATCCAGTGCGTCCAAAGGCGGTGATCACCTCATCCGCGATCAGGAGGATCCCGTGTTTGGAGCAGATCTTGCGCACACCGGGCATGAAGCTTTCGTGTGGCGGGATCACGCCGCCCGCGCCCAGGATCGGTTCCATGATGAAGGCGGCGATGGTGCCTGCGCCCTGAAAGGCGATCTCATCCTCCAGCGCCTGCAGACAAAGCTGGGCCAGACGCTCGGGGTTCGTTTCATTGAAGGGGTTGCGATAGGTATAGGGCGCCGGGATGTGGTGGCAGCCGGGCAGCAGCGGTTCGTACTGGGTACGGAAATTGGCGTTCCCGTTGACCGAGGCGCCGCCCATATGGGTGCCGTGATAACCCTTCTTGAGGCTGAGGAACTTGCTGCGCCCCTCATGACCGCGGATCTTGTGGTACTGGCGGGCCAGCCGCAGGGCGGTTTCCACCGAGTCCGAGCCGCCAGAGGTGAAAAAGGCGCGGGACAGGCCATCGGGCGCGAAGAAGTCCTTCAGTTCTTCGGCCAGCTGGATCACCTGATCGTTGGTGGTGCCGCGGAAGGTCGAATAATAGGGCAGTACGTCCAGCTGAGCGGCGATGGCATCCTTCACCGGCTGACAGGAAAAGCCGAGGTTCACGTTCCACAGGCCCCCGACCGCATCGACAACCTCATGCCCGTCCACGTCCCGGATCCGCACGCCAGACGCGCCAGTCACGATTGTAGGCGGATTGGCAAGGCTGTCGGCGGGATGCGCCATCGGGTGCCACAGGGATTTGGCGTTATGTTCCTTGAGGTAGTTGGAATCTTTCATGAAATCAGCTCCTGGCTGCAGCGCCATTGAAGGCGGGCAAGGGGGAAGGGCGAAAAGCGGGTGTCGGCTTTGGCAGGCTCATGCGGCGGCCTCGCTGGGGTAATCGGCTGGTGCGGCGCCTCCGATGCGGTGGGTCAGGGTCTGGCCCGCGCGGCGCAGGGCTTCGGGGATCAGCGCGGCCTGGTCTTTTGTCATACGCGACACCGGCGCAGCCACGGCCAGCGCGCCGATGACTTTGGCGTCTGGCCCAAAGACCGGTACCGCGTGGGAGTGTACCTCAGCCTCGAACCCGCCGACCGATTGCGCCATGCCGACTTTTCGAACCTCGCGAAGATGGGTGCGGATCGTCTGCGGATCGGTGACGGTGGCGGCGGTGTGGCTGTGCAGCGGACCCGCAAGAATGGCATCGACAAAATCGGCTTCGGCAAAGGCCAGCACCGCAAGGCCGGAGGCGGTGCCGTGATAGGTCAGAACCTCGGCGTCCTCCATCATTACGCGGGTGGCATGGCGCGGCGAATAGGCATGGCTGAGCGAGTTGAGCTGACTGCCCTGCACCAGCGACAGGTGCGTGGTCTCGCCGGTTTCCTCGCTCAGATCCTTCAGCACCCGGCGTGACACCGACAGGATCGGAACAGCAGCTTCGCGCAGGGCGGCAAGGCGCAGAACTTGCGGCCCCAGCCGGTAGGAGCGGTCCCCATCTGCCTGTTCGACAAAGCCTGATTCCTGCAACTCGCCCATCAGCCGATAAACGGTCGCCTTGTTCATCCCCGACAGGCGCGTGAGGTCGCTGAGCCCGATCTCGGTTCGGCCATGGTTGAAATATGTCAGCAATGACAAGGCTTTGGAGACTGTACCCATGTGGCGCGGCGATCCCGTAAATGCTGTGTGATCAGGCAAGGCCAAGGAATTTCCGCCTCGGCCTTTCAAATTTGTTGACAGATAACCGGGGAGGCTGTCAATCTAAATTCAAACCAACGGTTCGAATAATGAACCAATAATAAGCCGACCCCAACTGACAGCAACCGGGAGACTTGCAATGAAACTGACCACCATCGTCAAAGGCGCAGCGGCAGCCGCCGCCCTTGGCCTTAGCGCCGCCTCTGCCCAGGCCGAGTATCCGGAAAAGCCGGTGAACTTTATTGTGCCCTGGCCTCCGGGTGATCTGGAGGATGTGCTGACGCGGATGATCGCCGAGGACTTCCAGGCGGAATATGGCGTTGCGGCAGCCGTGGTGAACAAGCCCGGCGGCGGCGGCGGTCCCTTCCCGGGCGCGATTGAGGTCGCCAATGCGCCCGCTGATGGCTACACGATCGGCTCTTTCGTGATCGGCGTGCCGGTTGTCGGCCACCAGATCGACATCCCGCCGCTGACCCCGGCAAAGTTCGACCCGCTTGGCATCTTCCTGACCTATCCTTTCGTGATCGCGACCTCGGGCGATGCGCCCTATTCCTCGATGGAGGAACTGGCTGCCTACGCCAAAGAGAACGATGTGGCGCTGGGCCATTTCGGCGATGTGCTGACCCCGACCCAGGTGACCAAGGCCTTTGCCAAGAACGCAGGGTTCGAGTGGGGCTCTGACGCGGCTTTTGACGCGCTTGATTGTAACACGCTGGCCTCGGGCGATGCGGATGTGATCAACACCACGCTGCAGCTGATCCTGCCTTGCCTTGATGATGTGAAGGTGCTGGTCTCCATCACCGATGAACGCATCCCGCTGGTGCCCGATGCCCCTGCGATTGGTGAGCTGGACGAAAGCCTCAATATCGCGCTGTGGAACGGTCTCTTCGTGACCAAGGACACGCCGCAGGACGTGCGCGACAAGATCATCGCGGTGGCCGAGAATACCGTGATGAGCGAACGCGCCCAGGCCGTCGCCAAGGAAACCGGCGCGCTGGTCTACTGGCAAGGTGCCGATGACAGTGCCGCCCGCGTGGCCAATGACATCGAGACTATGGATCGCATCGGTTCCATCCTCGAATAACGCCTCCTCCCGGATCGGGGCGCCTTCGGGCGTCCCGTTCTTTTGTTTCCGCGCGACAAAAAGATCCCTCCCAATGACCACAGAACGCGAACGCCGTTTCCCCGGACCCCGGCGCGGGCAGCTGATCTTTGCGCTGGCCCTTGTCGGGCTATCGGCGCTGCTGCTGGCGCTGATCGGGGATCAGACCGCTTGGGTGAAAAAGACCAAGTTCTTTGCCCAGCCCCGCTTCTGGCCCGGCGTGGCGCTTGGCGGCATGGTGCTGCTCGGGGGCTTGCATCTCTACCGGCTGCCCTGGCGGCGGGTGACGCGCCATGACGGCTGGGAGGCGCGCCGCTGGGGCCAGGCGCTGGAGTATGTCCTTTGGTTCATGGGCTATGTCCTGTTGGTGCCCATTGTTGGCTACCTGCCGGTGACGCTGGTGTTCGTGCCGCTACTCACGTGGCGCATGGGCTATCGCAGCCCGCGGATGCTGTGGATAAGCGTGGCCTTTGCCGTTGTGGTGGTGCTGGTCTTCAAGGGTCTCTTGTCGGTGCGCATTCCGGGCGCGCTGCTCTATGAATACCTGCCGGGTCCCTTGCGCAGTTTTGCCATTCTCTACCTCTAGGCCTTCAATTCGACGGGATCCCTGATGGACCTTATCCTTTCTGCAATCGAGATCCTGATGCGCTGGGACGTGGCGCTGGCCTTGCTGGCAGGGTCGGTGGGCGGCGTCTTGATCGGTGCCATTCCCGGGGTCGGACCGGCGGTGGCGATTGCGATCCTGCTGCCCGCGACATTCTCGATGGATCCCATCGTCGGCCTCACGGTGCTTCTGGGGATCTATGGCTCGTCGATGTACGGGGGGGCGATCCCGGCAATCCTGATCAACACGCCCGGCACCGCCGTCAATGCGCTGACCACCTATGACGGCTACCCAATGACCGCGCGCGGAGAGCCACGCCGCGCCCTCAGCCTTGCCTATTCCGCCAGCTTCTTTGGCGGGGTCTTCTCGGTGATCTGTCTGATCCTTTTTGCACCGGTGCTGGCCAAGGTGGCGCCGATGTTCGGCAGCCGCGAGATCTTTCTGGCGGCGCTGCTGGGTTTGATCCTGGTGGTGGTGGCCCACCGCGGGCAGGCGCTGATTGCGGGGGCGCTGGCGTGCTTTGGCATCTTCCTCAACACCATCGGTATGGAGCCGGTGAAATACACCCAGCGATACACCTTCGGGCAGGATTTCCTGGGCGGCGGCATCAATCTGATCGTGGTGGTGCTGGGGCTGTTCGCGATCTCTCAGGCTTTTGTTCTGCTGACCGACGAGGACGAAAAGATCCGCCTCACCCGGTTGCGCGGTGGCATGTTCCAGGGCTTGCGCGAGCTGTCGCGCCACCCCCGTGTTGCCTCGGTGTCTGCCGGTTTTGGCGTGGTGATGGGGATGATCCCCGGCGTCGGTGAATTCACCGCGCAGTTCATGTCCTACACTTACGCTCAGAAGAGCTCGAAACGCCCCCAGGATTTCGGGCGCGGATCGTCGGAAGGGCTGATCGCCGCCGAGACCGCCAATAACGCTGTGCCCGCCGCCGCCATGGTGCCACTTCTGGCGCTTGGCATTCCGGGCGAAGCGCTGACGGCAATGATGCTCAGCGTCTTTTACGTCCATAACGTGGTGCCGGGGCCGGGGCTGTTCCAGAACGACATGGATTTCGTCGTGGCGCTGTATCTGGCGCTGTTGGTTCTCAATGTCCTCGTGCTGGTGTTCTTGCTGTTTGCAACGCGCAGCCTGATCCAAGTGGTGCGGATCCCCAACCGCTTCCTTGGCGTCTGTATCCTGACGCTCAGCTTTGTGGGGGTCTATTCCTTGCGCAACTCCGCCACCGACTGCGTGATGGCGGCGGCCTTTGGGCTGGTGGGTTATGTGCTGAAACGCCTGTCGCTGCCTGCGGTGCCGATCATCCTTGGCATGGTTCTGGGCGGTATCATGGAGGTGAAGCTGCGCGCCGCCATGGCGCGGGTCAAAACCCCCTTTGACTTCATCGACCGCCCCGTGGCGTTCATCCTGTTTTCTATCATCATACTGGTCCTTGCGCTGCACATCATTCGCGTCATGCGCGACCGCAAGGAACTGAAGGAGGCCGAATGGCAGACCAAAACCTCATCAATGAGCTTCGGCGGGCTGATGTGGCGCCGCAAAAACTCTTTCTTGAAGGATCGTGGCAAGCAGGTACGGGCACGCCATGCGAAGTTACTTCGCCGATTGACGGATCTGTTCTGACCACCCTTGAGGGCGCGTCAAAGGCGGATGTGGAGCGCGCCGTGGCCGCGGCTCGCGCAGCATTCGAAGATGGCCGCTGGTCGCGTCTGGCGCCTGCGTCCCGCAAGAAGGTGCTGCATAAGATCGCTGACAGGATCGAGGCCGAGGCGCTGACGCTGGCCGTTCTGGGCGTGCGTGACAATGGCACCGAGATGGGCATGGCCCTGAAGGCCGAGCCGGGATCGGCGGCGGGCACCTTCCGTTATTATGCCGAGGCGCTGGACAAGATTGCCGGAGAGGTTGCGCCCACCGCCCCCGATGTGCTGGGCCTCGTACACCGTGCGCCGGTGGGGGTCGTGGGCGCCATCGTGCCGTGGAACTTCCCCTTGATGATCGGGGCGTGGAAACTGGCGCCTGCGCTGGCGATGGGCAATTCCGTGGTGCTGAAACCGGCGGAAACCGCATCGCTCTCCTTGTTGCGACTGGCCGAGATCTGCGCAGACTGCGGCCTGCCCGATGGGGTGCTGAATGTCGTGACCGGAACGGGCGCGGAAACGGGCGCGGCGCTGGCCGAAGCCATGGATGTGGATGTCCTGGCCTTTACCGGATCTGGCGTGACGGGGCGCAAGCTCTTGGAAGCGTCGGCCCGCTCCAACCTCAAACGCTGCTATCTGGAGCTGGGCGGCAAATCTCCCAATATCGTCTTTGCCGATGCTCCCGATCTGCGCCATGCGGCCAAGGTCTCGGCCGCCGGGATTTTCCGCAATTCGGGGCAGGTCTGCGTCGCGGGATCGCGCCTTTTGGTGGAAGAGGCCATCCATGATGAGTTCGTGGCTATGATGGTGGAAGAGGCCGAAGCCTTGCGCGTCGGTGATCCGCTCGACCTGAGTAACAATATCGGCGCGGTGAACTCCGAAGATCAGCTCAGCCGGAACCTCGCGTTCATGGACATGGCGCGGGCCGAGGGCGGAGAGATCGTGACCGGCGGCAACCGCATACTAGAAGAGACCGGCGGCACCTATATGGCGCCCACCATTGTGACCGGTGTCGCCCAAGGTCACAGTCTGTTCCAGAAAGAGGTCTTTGGCCCGGTCCTGTCGGTCACGCCGTTCAAGACTGAAGAAGAGGCACTGCGCCTTGCCAATGCCACCGAGTTTGGCCTTGCCTCGGGGGTGTGGACGGCGAACCTGTCCCGCGCGCATCGCATGGTGGCGGGCATCCGCGCAGGTGTTGTCCATGTGAACACCTATGGCGGCGCCGACAACACAGTGCCCCTTGGCGGCGTTGGCCAGTCCGGCAACGGCCATGACAAATCGCTCCATGCGCTCGACAAATATGTGGATCTGAAAACCGCCTGGATCCAACTCTGACGGAAGGACACCCTATGCCCGACAAGACCATCCTGATTGCAGGCACCTATGACACCAAGGATGCCGAGCTTGCCTATCTTGCCGATGTGATCCGGGGGCAGGGTGGCGGCGTTCTGACCATGGACGTGAGCGTTCTGGGCGACCCTAGCCAGCCGACCGACATCAGCAAGCATCAGGTAGCGGAGGCGGGCGGTAGTTCGATCCAGGCTGCCATCGACAGCGGTGATGAAAACACCGCGATGCAGATCATGGCGCAGGGTGCGGCGGCCAAAGCCCTAGAGCTGTACCGCGCGGGGGCCATCGACGGGGTGATTGTGCTGGGCGGCACCATGGGTACCGATCTGGCGCTGGACCTTTGCGGGGCGTTGCCGGTGGGCGTGCCGAAATACATCGTTTCCACCGTATCCTTCTCGCCGCTGATGCCGCCCGAGCGGATCGCGGCGGATGTGCAGATGATCCTCTGGGCCGGGGGGCTTTATGGGCTGAACTCGGTCTGCAAGGCGGCGCTCAGCCAGGCGGCGGGTGCGGTCTTGGGAGCAGCATGCGCCGTCGAGCCACCCAAACGCGACCGGCCCCTCATCGGCATGACGTCCTTTGGCAAGACGGTGCTGCGTTACATGGTCAGCCTGAAACCGGCGCTTGAAGAACGTGGCTATGAGGTTGCCGTTTTTCACGCCACCGGCATGGGCGGGCGCGCTTTTGAGAGCCTTGCTGCCGAAGGTGCTTTTGCCGCAGTGATGGATTTCGCTCCGCAGGAGGTTTCGAACCACCTTTTTGGCGGGCTGTCTGCGGGGGCCGACCGGATGACCAACGCGGGACGTTCAGGCACGCCGCAACTGGTCGCGCCGGGGTGCTATGATCTGGTGGATTTTGTCGGCTGGCAGGACACCCCGCCGCAGCTGCAAGGTCGCCCGGCCCATGCGCACAACCGGCTTTTGACCTCTGCCGTACTCGATGCAGACGAGCGCCGCCTTGTCGCCCGCACAATCTGCGACAAGCTGGGGCAGGCCAAGGGGCCGGTCGCGGTGCTGCTGCCCACTGGCGGCTGCAACGAATGGGACCGCCCCGGCGCCGATCTCCATGATACCGAAGGATTGGCCGCCTTTTCCGAAGAAATGACCGCCGCCTGCCCTGACACCGCCCAGTTGCACAGGCTTGAGTGCCACATCAACGATCCGGAATTCTCGGACAAGGTGTTGGAGCTTTTCGATGCCTGGGTGGCGGAAGGGGTGATACCAAACGGCTGACGAAACGGCTGCTTCCACAACATACTGCTTGAGATGTTACGGGGTGCTTGCTCATGCAGGCACCCTTGTTACATATGGGGCGGCCATTCTGGCCGTGGCGGTATTTTGATGCCATCCGTCCCTGCCTTGCGCAATGATATTGCTTGCCAAGCCAGGGGGGCGGGCATAGGGTGCTGTCAAATTAGTGGAACATAGTTCCGCATAGTAAAACAGGGATTGACTCCCACCCCCGGAGCCGAACATCTTGGGCTTCAAAAATGACGCCGGGTTTTCGCATGAGTTGTGCAGTGAGCTCTTGGCGCAGGTGGGGGGAGCGTGGCTAGATCCCCACGGGAAAAGGGTGCTTTGCGGGCCGCGTCCCAAAGCCCCGCCAAGGAGAGGAAAAACGAATGACACAAGCCATTGGATATGAACGCGTCGGGGATATTGCGGTCCTCAAGGCGCAGAATCCGCCGGTGAATGCGCTGGGCCTGGATGTGCGCCAAGGGCTGGTCGACGGCATCGAGCGCGCCGAATCGGAAGGCGCCAAGGCGGTTCTGATCTACGGTGAGGGCCGTACCTATTTCGCCGGCGCCGATATCCGCGAGTTCGGCAAGCCGCCGCAGGGTCCCTTCCTGCCCGATGTCTGCACCCGGATCGAAGCTTCGCCGCTTTTGGTGGTTTCTGCCCTGCATGGCACCGCGCTAGGCGGTGGTCTTGAGATCGCCCTGGGTTCTCATTACCGCATTGCGGTTCCGTCCGCCCGGGTCGGCTTGCCCGAAGTGCTGATCGGTGTCATGCCGGGGGCCGGTGGCACACAGCGTTTGCCGCGACTGATTGGCATTGACGCTTCGGTCGACGTGATCACCTCGGGCCGTCAGGTCGGTGCCAAGGAAGCTTTGAGCCTCGGCATTCTGGATCGCATAGAAGACGGGGAGCCGCGCGAGATTGGTCTTGCTTACGCGCAAGAGCTGCTGGATCAGGGCGCCCCGCGCCGTGCGATCAGCGAAATGCCTGCCCCCGAAGCGGTTGATTTCGATGCGCTTTACGAAAGCGTTCTGAAAAAGGGCCGTGGCCTTCTGGCGCCTGCGGTTGCGATCCGTGGCATCCAGGCCTGCTGCGAGTTGCCCTTTGACGAAGGCATGAAGCGTGAGCGGGAACTCTTTATGGAGCTGATGGGCACGGACCAGCGTCAAGGCATGATCCATGCCTTCTTCTCGGAGCGGGCGGTCAGCAAGCTGCCGGAACTGAAAGGCGTCGAGCCGCGCGCGGTGAACAGCCTTGGCGTTATCGGCGGTGGCACAATGGGGGCGGGCATTGCCACGGCGGCGCTGCTCTCCGGTCTGCCGGTTGTCATGCTGGAAATGACCCCAGAGGCCGCCGAGGCCGCCAAGGGCCGCATCTCTGGCAATCTGCAGGGCGCGTTGAAGCGCGGCAAGATCAGCCAGGAGCAGTTCGACCACCTGACTGGTGAGGCGCTGACGCTGGCCACCGATTACGACGCGCTCAGCGATGTGGATCTGGTGATCGAAGCTGTCTTCGAAGAGATGGGCGTCAAGAAAGAGGTCTTTGGCAAGCTGGACGCGGTCTGCAAGAAAGGCGCGATCCTCGCCTCCAACACCTCCTACCTGGATGTGAACGAGATCGCCGCCAGCACCTCGCGCCCCGAGGATGTGATCGGGCTGCACTTCTTCTCTCCGGCGCATGTGATGAAGCTTTTGGAGATCGTCGTCGCCGACAAGACTGCGCTTGACGTGGTGGCCACCGGCTTTGAGCTCGGCAAGCGGCTGAAGAAGATCTCGGTGCGGGCCGGTGTCTGCGACGGTTTCATCGGCAACCGGATCCTTGCCACCTATCGCAAGGCCGCCGATCACATGGTGCTGGATGGCGCATCGCCCTATCAGATCGACAAGGCGCTGACCGATTTCGGCTTTGCCATGGGGCCCTTTGCGGTGGCGGACCTTGCCGGTCTCGACATCGGCTGGGCCGTGCGCAAGCGCAAGCGCGCCGAGGGCATGGACCCGCGCGAGCGCGACAGCAGCTACATGGACAAGATCTGCGAGGCGGGCAACTTTGGCCAGAAGACCGGCAAGGGTTATTACGTCTACGAGGCCGGAAAGCGTGGCGGCACCCCGAACCCCGAGGTCACCGAACTGATCGAGGCCGAGCGCGCCGAGAAGGGTATCACCCCGAAAGAGTTCTCGGATGAGGAGATCGTGACCCGCTATATGGCGGCCATGGTCAATGAAGCCGCCAAGGTGGTGGGCGAGGGCATCGCGCGCCGTCCGCTCGACGTCGATATGACGCTGCTCTTTGGCTACGGATTCCCGCGCTATCGCGGCGGGCCTCTGAAATGGGCCGATATGCAGGGGCTGGATACGCTTCTGGCCAACATCAAATCCTACGCCGAGGAAGACGACTTCTTCTGGCAGCCCGCGCCTTTGCTGGAGCGGCTGGTGGCCGAAGGGCGCACATTTGACGATCTGAACAAGGAAAACAGCTGATATGAAAGAAGTCGTTATCGTCTCTGCCGCCCGCACCGGGCTGGCGAAATCCTTCAGGGGATCCTTCAACATGACCCATGGCGCGACCATGGGTGGCGCGGCCGTCGAGGCGGCTGTGGCCCGCGCCGGGATCGAAGGCGCAGAAGTGGAAGACTGCATCATGGGCTGCGGCGCCCCCGAGGGCGAAACAGGTGCCAATATTGCGCGCCAGATCGCCCTGCGGGCAGGCCTGCCGGTCACCGCATCCGGCATGACCGTGAACCGCTTTTGCTCGTCCGGTTTGCAGACCATCGCGCTGGCCGCGCAGCAGATCATCTGCGAAGGGGCCGGCCCGATGGTTGCGGGCGGGGTGGAAAGCATCTCGATGGTGCAGCCCAAGGCGCGCGCGGCCCATGAGGCTTGGCTGAAAGAGCACAAGCCCGCCGTCTATATGACCATGATCGAAACCGCCGATATCGTCGCCGAGCGCTATGGTATCAGCCGCGAGGATCAGGACGCCTACGGTCTGCGCAGCCAGCAGCGTATCGCTGCCGCGCAGGAGGCGGGACTGTTCAAGGACGAGATCATCCCCGTCACCACCACCATGGCTGTGAAGGACAAGGAAACCGGCGAGATTTCCATGAAAGAGGCGCTGGTGGATCGGGATGAATGCAACCGCCCCTCCACCACGCTGGACGGGCTGGCCAGCCTTGAGCCGGTGCGCGGTGCGGGCAACTACATCACCGCGGGCAACGCCAGCCAGCTGTCCGATGGGGCCGCCGCTGTTGTTCTGATGGAGGCCAAGGAGGCCGAGAAACGCGGACTTGAGGCCATGGGCGCCTTCAAGGGCTTCTGCGTCGCCGGCTGTGAGCCCGACGAGATGGGCATCGGTCCGGTCTTTGCGGTTCCGCGCCTTCTGGAGCGTCACGGGCTCAAGGTCGATGACATCGATCTATGGGAGCTGAACGAGGCTTTTGCCAGCCAGGCGCTTTATTGCCGCGACCGGCTGGGGATCGATGACGAGAAATGCAACGTCAACGGTGGCTCGATCGCCATCGGGCATCCCTTCGGCATGACCGGCGCCCGCATGACCGGCCACATCCTGCGCGAAGGCAAGCGGCGCGGCGCCAAGCTGGGCGTTGTCACCATGTGTGTCGGCGGCGGCATGGGCGCGGCCGGCCTGTTCGAAATCTACTGAACCGCAACTTGAAAACAGGCGGCGCCCGGCGGCCCCATCGAGGGACCTTCGGGCGCTGTCCGGCCCCAAGGGGGCCGTACAGATGCCCCCGCCCACGGGCCACGAGGAGAGAGAGAAATGGATCTGAGCTACACCGCAGAAGAGCAGGCCTTTCGCCAGGAAGTGCGCAGCTTCCTGGAGGAAAAACTGCCCAAGGAAATGTCGGATGCCGTGCGCGAAGGGCGCGGGCTTGGCAAGGAAGGCCATGACCGCTGGCATGCCATCCTGAACGAGCAGGGCTGGCTGGCACCGAACTGGCCCAAGGAGTTTGGCGGCTGCGGCTGGAACGCCGTTCAGCGTCATATCTTTGAGGAAGAATGCTGCCGTGCCCATGCGCCGCGCATCGTACCCTTTGGCCTTTCGATGCTGGCTCCTGTGCTGCAGAAGTTTGGCTCCAAGGAGCAGCAAGACTATTACCTGCCGAAGATCCTCAACGGGGAGCACTGGTGGTGCCAGGGCTATTCTGAGCCGGGCGCGGGATCGGACCTTGCCAGCCTCAAGACAAAGGCCGTGCGCGAGGGGGACCACTATATCGTCAATGGCCAGAAGACCTGGACCACCCTCGGCCAATATGCCAACTGGATCTTCTGCCTTGTGCGCACCGACCCGGATGCCAAGCAGCAGGAGGGGATTTCTTTCCTTCTGATCGATATGGATACACCCGGTATCGAAGTGCGCCCGATCATCCTTCTGGATGGCACCCACGAAGTGAATGAAGTCTGGTTCACCGACGTGAAGGTCCCGGTCGAAAACCTGGTGGGCGAAGAAAACAAGGGCTGGACCTACGCCAAGTATCTGCTTACGCACGAGCGCACCAATATCGCCGGAGTCGGCTTTAGCCAGGCGGGTCTTGAGACCGTGAAACGCCTTGCGCGCAGCCAGATGCACAAGGGTCGGCCCCTGATCGAGAACCCCTATTTCGCGGCCCGCGTGGCCCAGGCGGAAATCGATCTGATGGCCATGTCCACCACCAATCTTCGGATCATCTCGGCCGCTGCCTCGGGGCAGGCGCCGGGCGTCGAAAGCTCGATGCTGAAGGTGAAGGGGACGGAAATCCGCCAGGAAATCAATGATCTGGCACGCCGCGCCGCGGGCGTCTACGCGATGCCCTTTGCCTCCGAAGCGGTCGAGGGCGGCAATGAGCCGCCAATCGGCCCCGAAGGTACTGCCCCTGTTGCCGCGCAGTATTTCAACAACCGCAAACTGTCGATCTTTGGCGGCTCCAACGAGATCCAGAAGAACATCATCGCAAAAGTGAAAATGGGAGGCCGGGCATGAATTTCGACCTGACCGAAGAGCGGCAGATGCTGCAGGACAGCCTGCGCCGTTTCCTGTCTGACCGCTACACGACCTCGGTACGCAACGAGATCCTCGAAAGCGAAGCGGGCTATTCCGCCGACATCTGGGGCCAACTGGCAGAGCTGGGCGTCATCGGAGCGCTGTTTTCCGAAGAGGACGGCGGCTTTGGTGGCGCAGGCTTCGACATTTCTACCGTGTTCGAGGAGTTGGGCCGCGCGGGCGTGGTCGAGCCGCTTCTGGATACGGCTCTGTTGGGCGGTGGGCTGATCGCGGCGCTTGGCGATGACAGCCAAAAGGAGCTGGTGGAAGAAGTCATTGGCGGCGCAGTGCAACTGGCCTTTGCCCATGGTGAGCCGACCAGTCGCTATGAAACATCGCGCGTCGAAACCACGGCGACCGTTGAGGGCGCAGAGATCATCCTCAAAGGTCAAAAGGCGGTTGTGGTCAACGCTGAAGCCGCCGACCATCTGATCGTCTCGGCCCGCGAAAGCGGCGCGGTGGATGCGACGGATGGGATTTCCCTCTTCCTGGTGCCGCGCGATGCGACGGGCCTGTCGCTGCGCGGTTACGCGCTTTTGGCCGGTGGTCGTGCCGCAGAGGTGGATCTGGATGGTGTGCGCCTTCCAGCGACTGCGCGTCTTGGTGCTGCGGGCGGTGCCTATGCGGCCATCGCGGACGTTCTGGCGCGCGCCGAAGTGGCCTTGGCCGCCGAAACCCTGGGTGCGATGGAGACCGCGACGGAACTCACCCGCCAGTACCTGCTGACCCGCACCCAGTTCGGCCGCCCCATCGGCACGTTTCAGGCGCTGCAGCACCGGGTTGCCGAACTGCTGATCGAGCTGGAACAGGCGCGCTCGGCGGTGATCAACGCCGCTGGGCATCTTGAGGGCGACGCCCGCCTGCGCGATCTCAACATCGCGGCGGCGCGCAACCTGATTGGTCGGGCCGGGCGCCTTGTGGCCGAGGATTCGATCCAGATGCATGGTGGCATTGCCATGACGCAGGAATACGAGCTCGCGCATATCGCCAAGCGGATTGTCATGGCCGAGCACCGTTTCGGCGATGCGGACACCCAGCTGGAGCGTTTCCTTGACCTCAGCGCCGCGTGATAGGGGCGAGATCCGCCTGATCGAGGATCCCGGTTGCCAAGAGATGGTTGGCTACCGGACCGAGATCGACGGGCGGGACGGCTCCTGCACAGTGACCTTGGAGCTGGAGCCAAAACACCTCAACCGCCACGGCATACTTCATGGCGGGATGGTGGCCACGGTTCTGGATGTGGTTTGCGGCAATACGGCGTCGCAGTTCTTTGATCCTGAAAACCACGCCGATCTGGTGACCGTGTCTTTGAACCTGTCTTATGTGGCAGCGGTGCGCGGCGGCACGATCACCGCCCGCGCGCGGCCCACGGGGGGCGGCAAATCCATCGCCTATATTCAGGGTGAATTGTTTGATGACGAGGGTCGGCTTCTGGCCACGGCCAACGGAATTTTCAAGAGGATACGCAAATGAGCCAACTTGCACGGATGGACGATCTGGGCGACCGCGCCGTGGTCGTGAACATGAACCCGACGCGTCGGGGCGCCCTGTCGCAGGACCTCTATGACGCCATCGCAGCTGCGCTTGAACTGGCAAAACAGTCACGTATTCGTGCCGTGCTGCTGACCTCGGAGGGTGGTTTTTTCTGCGCGGGCGGGGATCTCAATGTGATCATTGACCGGCGCTCCCTGAGCGAGGAAGAACGCCGCGCCAAGGTCAACAACCTGCATGATCTGATCCGCGGTATCCGGGATTGCCCGGTGCCAGTGATCGCCGCTGTCGAGGGCGGCGCAGCGGGGGCGGGAGTTTCGCTGGCTTTGGCGGCGGATCTCATCGTCGCTTCTTACGGGGCAAAGTTCACGGCGGCCTATGTTAAGGCGGGACTGGTGCCAGATGGCGGGCTGACCGCCTCGCTTGCGCGGATGCTGCCGCGCCCCTTGGCGATGGAGATGTGCCTTTTGGCGCGTCCGGTGACGGCGGGTCGACTGGCGGCCCTTGGCGCGGTCAATCAGGTGGTGGCCCCGCAGCGGGTCCTGAGCACGGCTCATGTGCTGGCTGATGCACTGGCGCAGGGTCCACGCGAGGCACAAGGCACGATCCGAAAGCTGGTCTCCAATGCCTATGACGCCAGCGAAGCGGCGCAGCTTGACGATGAATGCGCCGCCATGGCCCGCGCCGCAGGTGGCCCCGAGGCAGGTGAGGGGATTGCGGCCTTTCTTGAAAAAAGAGCGCCTCAGTTCAGCGACTGATGCCGCCCGCATGACATGGGCGCGCCGGATTTGGGAGGAGAAGGCGATGGACTACTGGCACGATTTATTGGCCGAACAGGTCAGGCTGCGGGCTGAGGCTCCGGCCTTTGCCGACAGTGGTGGTGCAGCTTGGAGCTTTGCGGATCTTTCCAGAGCCGTGGAGGACGTGGCCAGCCATCTGAAGGCATCGGGCGTGCAGCCCCGCGACCGGGTCATGGTTCTCTCGGAAAACTGCTGCGCTGCCGTCGCGGCCATGCTTGGAGCCTCGACCGTTGGCGCCATTGCCGTGCCCGTCAATGCTCGCATGAGCGCGGGCGAGGTGGACCGGATCCTGACTCATGCCCGCCCTGCGACGACGCTGTTCACCTCTGCGATCTCCTCCGAGGCGGCGGCGCATGCCGCACGGATGGAGGCGTCAGAGATCACGGGTTCTTTTGGCAGCCTGCATATTGCGGCGTCGTATCCTTCGAATCCGGATGCACCGGCTGAGGTTGCGGTTCTGCTTTACACCACCGGCACAACCGGCGATCCCAAGGGCGTGATGCTGACCCATGGCAATGTGCTCTTTGGCGGCAAGTCTTCGGCAGAGCTGCGCGATATGGGCCCAGGGGATATCATCTACGGTGTTCTGCCCTTGACCCATGTTTTTGGTCTGGCATCGGTGATGACCGCGGCGCTTTTTGCCGGGGCAGCCGTACGCCTTGAGGCGCGGTTCTCGGCGGCGAAACTCTATGAGGCGCTGCGGGCCGGGGTGACCCGCCTGTCCGCCGTGCCGCAGATGCACGCTCTGGTGATGCAATATGCCAAGGAACAAGGTCTCGATCGCCTTGGCAGCGATGCCTTGCAGTATGTCTCCTCCGGTGCTGCTCCGCTGGACCCAGATTGGAAGCGAAAGGCGGAAGCTTTTTACGGCGTGGCGCTGCAGAACGGCTATGGCATGACAGAAACGACCGCTGGCGTTTGCGCAACAAAGAACAGCCAGCTTGGCGATCCTGATATCTCTACCGGTCCGCCTTTGCCGGAGGTCGAGGTGCGGATCGATGAAACCGTGCCGGGGGGCGGCGATGGGTTGGGCGAGGTGCTGACGCGCGGGCCGAACATCATGCTGGGGTATTATCGCAATCCCGAGGAAACGGCCAAGGTGCTGGACGCAGAGGGCTGGATGCACACCGGGGACATGGGGCGCCTGGACGCGCGCGGGTTCCTGCATATCGAAGGGCGCTCGAAAGAGCTGATTATCCATGGCGGTTTCAATGTCTTCCCGCCGGAGGTAGAGGCTGCGCTCAATGCCCATCCGCAGGTGGTTCAGTCCGCAGTGGTGGGGCGCCGGGTCAGCGGTGACGAAGAGGTGCTGGCCTTTGTGCAGGTGGCACCGGACGATGCGCCGGATCTGACGGAACTGGGGGATTTCGTGCGCGGCCAGCTTGCCGGATACAAATGCCCCGCGCGGATTATCCCGGTGGAGGCACTGCCTGCGGCGCCGACCGGCAAGATCCTGAAACACAAGCTGCTGAGCACCTTTGCGGATCGCATCAGCTAGCCATCGGGCAGGCTCCCGCCCCCGAATGGGCGGCCTGCTTGCGCAGACCTTGTTCGGGGTTGGGCGTGGCGCCGCTGGCGCGGCGCGGAAGGGGGCTGCTGAGAAGCGGTTCAGGGGCAGGTCTGCCCTGAACGCGCGATATTCAGTTTCTGGATTGGGGAGAGTCGCCTCAAGGGTGAACCGCGCCATGGGCGCGGCCGCTTTGCGGCCCTTGACCCGAATCTCCCCTATGAAAGCGACATGTGAGCGGGGCGCTTCAGCAGCGCGCCTTTGGCGCGGTGCTGGGCCCAACGGGAAGTGGGCAATCTTTGATTGTCTGCCGACGGGCGGGAGTTCCCGGCTGCCTCAGGTCCAGGTGCCTTCGGCCGCCGCGCGGATGGCGCGGATGTTGGTGCCGTAGACGCCCGGGTTGTCGACTGAGCCGCCTTTGAAGACGGCCGAGCCGGCCACCAGCACATCGGCGCCCGCAGCGCGCACCTTGGGGGCGGTGGTTGGATCGACGCCGCCGTCGATCTCAATGTGTACCGGGCGGTCGCCGATCATCTGGCGCAGGGCGCTGATCTTGCCGGTCATGTCGATGAACTTCTGCCCGCCAAAGCCGGGGTTCACCGTCATCACGCAGATGAGGTCGGTTAGATCCAGAAGATGCGCCACCGCCTCGGCCGGGGTGCCGGGGTTGAGCGCGACACCCGCCTTCATGCCCGATGCGCGAATGGCCTGCAACGTTCTGTGGATATGGGGTCCGGCCTCCACATGGGCGGTCAGCACATCGGCGCCCGCATCGGCATAGGCTTCGATATATGGATCCACCGGCGCGATCATCAGGTGCACGTCCATCACGGTTTTAACATGCGGGCGGAAGGCCTTCACCGCCATCGGTCCAAAGGTGAGGTTGGGGACGAAATGACCATCCATCACATCCACATGCACCCAGTCTGCGCCTTCGGCCTCGATGGCCTGGATTTCCTTGCCGAAGTTGGCGAAGTCGGCGGAAAGGATGGAGGGCGCGATCTTCACGTTGCGATCAAAGGACATCTGCTGTGCTTCCTTCCGGATAGGGGTTTGGGGGCCGTATAAACCGGCTTTGGCCTTCTGCACAGGGGCAGATTGTCCATTCGCGACTTTCCGGCACTTCAGAACGCTGCGAAAGATATATGCACGCATGTGACGGACCTGTGACGTGCGCGCGGCCCTCGGGTCTGTACGTTACAAATAATTCACCCCTTTTACACAAATGGTTTGAGGAGCGTCTTTAGGCAGTCCCGGAAACGAACGGGGGCCGATTGTGCTGCGCATTGACAAACTCACCAAACGCTTTGGCGACAAGACTGCGGTGGATACCGCGACGCTGGACATCGACAAGCCTTGCATGATCGGCATTATTGGTCGCTCGGGGGCAGGCAAATCCACGCTGCTGCGCATGATCAATCGCCTGGGTGATGCAAGCGAAGGCCGGATTCTGTTCGAAGGGCGCGACGTGACCAAGCTCAAAGGGCGCGAAAAGCGCGCCTGGCAGTCCGATTGCGCGATGATCTTTCAGCAGTTCAATCTGGTGCCGCGCATGGATGTGGTGTCGAACGTGCTCCATGGTACGCTCAACCGCCGCTCGGCGCTGGCGACCATGTTCAACCTCTACCCGATGGAAGACATCCATCGTGCCATCGATATCCTGGATCGTCTCGGCATTGCCGAACATGCGGCCAAGCGCGCCGAGGCTCTGTCGGGCGGTCAACAGCAGCGCGTCGCGATTGCCCGTGCCCTGATGCAGGATCCTAAGATCATCCTGGCGGACGAACCCATTGCCTCGCTCGACCCGATGAACGCGCAAACCGTGATGGAGGCGCTGCGCCGCATCCACGAGGAAGACGGGCGCACCGTGATCGCCAACCTTCATACGCTCGATACCGCGCGCCGCTATTGCGACCGGGTGGTGGGGATGCGCGACGGGCGTATCGTCTTTGACGGGTTGCCAGAACAGCTGACCACCGGCGTCGCCCGCGAGATCTATGGCGCAGGCGCCGAATTCTCCGAGGCGGCCACCTCTACCGAAATCGAAACGCTTGAGCGCGCCGACGATCCCATCCGCGAGGCCGAAGCCGCCGCGCTGTGAATTCCACCCTTTTCATCCCCCCAAAGCACGACGCTTTGGGCCAACCAAACCGGAGTGACCTAGAGATGAAAAAACTGATTGCTGCCGCCCTGATGACCACTGCCCTGACCACCCCGGTCATGGCCGAGGACATTCAAGAGTTCCGCATCGGTATCCTTGGCGGTGAAAACGCCCAGGACCGTCTGAACAACAACGAGTGCCTGCGCGCCAAGACCGAAGAGCTGCTGGGTGTTGAAACCAAGCTGTTCGCTCCCGCCGACTACAACGGCGTGATCCAGGGCCTTCTGGGCGGCACCATCGACATGGCCTGGCTGGGCGCTTCCGGCTACGCCAAGACCTATCTGTCTGACGCCGAAGCGGTTGAGCCGATCCTGGTGAAAGTGAACACCGACGGCGGCTACGGCTACTACTCGGTTGGTTTTGCCCGCAAGGACAGCGGCATCGCGGCACTGGAAGACGTCAAGGGCAAGGTCTTTGGTTTTGGTGACCCGAACTCCACCTCCGGGTACCTGATCCCCTCCATCGAGATCCCGCAGGCCACCGGTTCCACCATGGAATCCGGCGCCTACTTTGGTGAAGTCAAGTTCACCGGCGGTCACGAGCAGACCATCGTTGCGGTTGCAAACGGTGACATCGATGCCGGTGTGACCTGGGCCGACGGTCTGGGCAACTGGGAAGACGGTTTCAATTCCGGCGCCCTGCGCAAGGCAGTTGACGCGGGTCTCGTGGACATGAACGACCTGGTTCAGATCTGGCAGTCCAAGCCGATCCCGGAAGGCCCTGTTGTTCTGCGCAAGGACCTGCCTGAAAGCGTCAAGGTCAAGATGACCGGCCTGATGGCAAGCCTGAAGTCCATGGATGCAGATTGCTTCTACGGCGTGGCCGCGGGTGAAGCCAAAGGCTTCATGCCGATCACCCATGACGCCTACGAAGTGATCATCGAAGCACGCAAATTGAAGTCCAACTAATTTCAGGACCAACGCGGCGGGGTCCGGTCTTTGTGCCGGGCCCCGTATTCCTCTGATGCAGGCTGGCCTTGTGCCATTTTGCCAAACCGTCAGAGCCCATACGAACATCACGATACCCTCAGGACATCCTCATGGCAGATCTGACAGCGGCCCCGCCTTCCGGCGCCTCCACGACAGAGGCGATCCGCGCCCAATATGTGGACCTCACGCGGCGCAAGCGCCTTTATGGGTCGATCCTTCTGATCGTCTTCATTGCCATGATGGTCGCGGGCTTCCGCACCGCAGATGACCGCAATGCGGGCTCCTTTGCCGACGGGTTCACGCGCATTTTCGACTATCCGGCCGAGGTACTGAGCGAAGCGGTCGAGAAGGCCGCGCAACTGCCCGGCCATGTGATGCACTTCTTCCCGGCGCTGGTGGAGACGCTGAATATCGCCGCGGCCTCGACCCTGATCGGCGCCATCTTCGGCACGCTGTTTTCCCTTTTGGCAACGCGGGGCATGGCGCTTTGGCCGTCGCTGATCCCGCTGTTTCGCCGGGTGATGGACATATGCCGCGCCATCCCCGAAATCGTGATCGCTCTGGTGCTGATCTTCCTTTTGGGCGGTGGCCCGGTGCCTGCGATGATCGCCATTGCGATCCATACGGCTGGGGCCCTTGGCAAGCTGTTTTCCGAAGTGAACGAGAACGCCTCCCTGAAGCCGATCGAAGGTCTTTCGTCGGTGGGTGCCACCTGGGCACAACGCATGTGGCTGGGGGTGATCCCGCAAGTGGGGCCGAACTACGTGAGCTACGCGCTCTTGCGGTTTGAAATCAACATTCGCGCCTCTGCCATTCTCGGCTTTGTCGGTGCGGGCGGTATCGGCTACGAGCTGAAGAACGCCATGTCCTGGGGCAAGGGCCGCTATGACGAGGCCGCCGCCATCTTCATCCTGCTTTTTGTCACAATCGTCGTGGTCGACCAGATCTCTGGCAAGCTGCGCGACCGGCTGATCAATGGAGCCAAGCCATGACCACCCTTGATGTGAACCCGGGCGCGGGTCTGGGCGGCAATGCCGCCGCGCTGAAGCAGGATATGGAAAACCTCTTCCGCACCAAAAAGATCCTGGCCTTCGCCGCGCCGCTGATCGTGCTGGCCTATATGGTCTATGTCTTCTTTGCCTTTGATGTCGCGGGCCTTTACGACCGCGCCAGCTTGGAAAATGCGCGCACCTTGGTCAGCGACAGCTACAGCTACAAGACCCATGTGACCCGCGACAACCGCGATGCCTCGGTCTCGGTCGCCATCGAAGGGGAACGCAAAGGCAGCTACCCCGAAGGCGAGGCGCCCGAATGGGTTACCTTGGGTGAGACTACTGTCATTGACCTGGAAAACGGTCACATCGTGCGCTTTGGCCCCGAGACGATTGAATACGACATTCCCGGCTATGGCACCGTGCGCGCAACGCCGTCGCGCAGCGCCGGTGTGCAGGCGGAATTGCCTGCGGGTGATGTGCCGGAGTGGATCAGTTCCTCAAAGAACCGCCTTGCGATCAAGACCGAGGCAGGCCGTCTGACCGTGACCCGTAACCGCGCCGAAGTGTTCCGCTATTTCATGGGCTGGGAGCTGTTCTTCTTCACCCTCGACAGCCCCTATCACGGCCTTGGCCCGCTTGCGCTCTTGGAAAAAGCCTTCCAAGGCGAGGCAGGCGCGATCTTCAACGATTTCTGGACCAACAAGATGTGGCGCCATCAGGACGTGGCCTGGGCCATCGGGGAGACGCTGCTGATGGCCTTCCTCGGCACCATCGGCGCGGGGATCGTGGCGCTGCCGCTGGCCTTCCTTGCAACCCGCAACTTCATGCCGATCCGCACCTTGCGGTTCGCCACCCGCCGCCTGTTCGATTTCGTGCGCGGGGTGGACAGCTTGATCTGGACGGTTGTGCTGGCGCGCGCCTTTGGTCCAGGCCCCTTGACCGGCGCGCTGGCGATCCTGGTGACGGACACCGGCACCTTCGGCAAGATTTTCTCCGAAGCGCTGGAGAATGTGGACGAGAAACAGATCGAGGGCGTCGCCTCCACCGGCGCCAAACCGATCCAGCGCTACCGTTTTGGCGTGATCCCGCAGGTGACACCGGTGCTTCTGTCGCAGCTGCTCTACTTCCTTGAATCCAACACTCGCAGCGCGACGATCATTGGCGCCATCACCGGCGGTGGTATCGGCTTGTTGCTGACCCAGGCGATCATCACCCAGAAGGACTGGGAAGAGGTGGCCTACTACATCGTGCTGGTGATCCTGATGGTGATGGTGATGGACTGGTTCTCTGGCCTGCTGCGCCGCCGCCTGATCCAGGGCGACCGCGGCAAGCCGCGCCGCAAGACCGCCAAGAAGCCGCCCCTGCGCAATATGCCTTTCGTGCTGCCCTGACCCTCAAAAGAAAGACCCGAGTATGGCCCGCCTCCAGGCAGATCAGCCCTTCATCCACCCCGATTGCCAGATCACCGGCAGCCATTTCGGCGCCTATGTGGAGATCGGCGCAGGCAGCCGCATCGCAAACAGCCGCTTTGGCGACTACAGCTATTGCGACCGCACCTGCGACATCGCCAATGCCGAGGTGGGCAAATTCGCCAATATCGCCAGCTTCACCCGCATCGGGGCGACCGATCACCCGATGGAGAAGGCCTCCCTGCATCACTTCCTCTATCGGTCTGCCGACTACTGGGACGATGCCGAAGCTGACGCCGACTGGTTCGCCCGCCGCGCCAGCCGCACGGCCTATGTCGGACACGACACCTGGATCGGCCACGGCGCGATGATTAAGCCCGAGGTCACCATCGGCCATGGCGCGGTTGTGGCCTCGGGGAGCGTCGTGACCAAGGATGTTGCTCCCTATACCATCGTTGGCGGCAACACGGCCCGCTTGATCCGCCGCCGCTATCCTGAACCGGTGGCCGAGGCGATGATGGATCTCGCCTGGTGGGACTGGGACAACGCGAAACTACGCGCCGCCCTACCAGATTTCCGCGCGCTGCGGGCCGAAGAGTTCCTCGAGAAATACACCTGATTGTGGAAGGGCGGGGCTGCTCCCGCCCGTGTCTGGCCCTTCTACGAGAAGGGCCGCCCCGGTTGGGCCTGGCGCCGCTGACGCGGCGCGGGGCGCGCACTTCCGCGTGGGGGAGGTCGCAAAGTGTTTTGCCGGGTTTGAGCGCGGGTTGGCACACGACATGAAGGATTATTTGTAGAAGTCCGGTTTCCCGCACCTAGGCAGGGTATCAACACCACCTCATTCTCTAGGAATGACAAGACCCCGCAGACCGACACGCCGTATCGTGGCTGCAGCCTTGGCTGTTGCCGGGCTTTGGGTCATCCTTGTTGAAACACGCATCGTCTATTTCTTCATGCCCGCACCTGTGTTCTCCTGGACAATGGAGCATGTCGCTCAGATAGCGGGCTCCGAGGACCGTCTGGTTTGGTTGCTGGAAAGGCAGGGATTTTGGATTGCCGAAATCCATGATCTTAACGCCTCTCCCGAATACGCGATGTCCCGGTTTCTAGACTGCAACTTCGAGGCCGGTCAGGTTGGGGGGTATCTGGACTGCAGGGAGAAAGAATATTTGAGGCTGGCAGATGAACTTGGTTTTGACCCGGCTGAACATGCGACCGGAGCCTTTGTCGATACGATGAGTCCGGTGTTTTTCATTTGTGGGCGCAACCTAAGCATCGTTTGGATTGCCGAGGGGAAAACAATACTCAAATCGCGGGCGCTCTCAGGTTTGACCTGTATCTAGCTGCCCCTAACCAAAATATAGACAAGCTGAGAGATGGCATTGTTGCTGGCGTGAGGCACCGTCAGCGCCGCGATAGCGGCGCCAGGCCCAACGGGAGCGGATCATGCCCATGATCCGGCGACGGGCGGGAGAGCCCCCGCCTCAGCTGTCCATGTCGCCGTGGATGGCGAATTGCTCCAGGCCCGCCGATTGTGCCTCGATCATCCGGTAGCTTTCGCGCACGCCAGCCTCGGTCAGCTCTCGCATCACCGTCAGCAGCGTGTTGGGCGCGTGATCGGCGCAGAGCTCGGCCATATGGGCGATCTCTTCGGCAGCCACAGGTCGGGCGGCTGCCACATCGGGCGCGCCGTAGTAGGTCACGAAATGATGCGCCAGAAGGTCGGTCAGCGTCTCTAGCTCGCTCTCTTCGATCTTGGTCACGGCGACAAAGGTCACCCGCCCGCCGGTCTCCAGCCCCATCCAGCCGTTGGCAAAGGCCTGCCGCTGCTTGCCGGTCAGATCCGCCTCACCCCAGTTGGAGAACTCAAAGCCTCCCGAAATGCACCACTCACCGGTGCGGGCCGGGCTTGCAAAGACGTTTTGATCGCTCTCGTCGAAATGGATGGCGCGGGCCAGGTGCATCACGGGGTCTCCAGAAGCTCTGTCAGGGGGATGAGGTGTGTGGTTTCGTCGTCGCGCAAAAGCATGCCGAAGGCTTCATCGATGCCGAGGAAGGTGCCGCTGAGACCGCCCTCTTGTACCGGCTCGCCAATTCCATGGGCCAGCTCGCGCCAGTCCGCATGTAGATGCTTGGCGCCTTCTTCTTCCCAGCGGTTGATCCAATGCAGGCAGTGGCGCGCCCAGCTCTCAATCAGGGCAGGGGCCTCTACATCGGCGCAGCCTTCGGCGTACAGCGCGGTCTGATCGGGGCTGTCGCCGCCATCCCCGTCCGCGGGCCAGAGCGGCAATTCCAGCCCGATCACCAGCCAGTCCGGCACCTCGGCGGGATCCGCCGTGCTGGCTGCGGCGCGCAGGGTGCCGCAGCGGGCGCCATTGGTGCGGATCGCGCCGTTCCATTCCAGATGCACGGCGACCTCGGGCGGTGCCAGCGCGCCAAGGGCGTTCTGAAAGCCCACGCCGCAGGTAGGTAGCATGGCCATGGCCTGCGCCAGCGGCACCTCTGGCGCAAAGACCAGCGCGGCGCGCACTGTGTCCGGGGCAAGGTTGTAGACCACGAGCCCCGCATCACAGCCCAAGACCGCCCGCTTGCAGGCGGTCTCGAACGGATCCTCAAGGCCGGTTACGGCCTCGCCCGACATCAGCGGCGGAAAGGAGAGTGCGAGGGCCGTCTCGGTCATGCGGCGCCCCGCTCAATCAGGCCCTTGGCGACATCCTGAAAGGCCTTTGCTTGCGGGCTGTCGGGCTTGCTGACCACCACTGGTGCACCGCCATCGGCGGCCAGGCGCACGTCCAGATGCAGCGGGATTTCCGAAAGCAGCGGTACGTTCAGCTTTTTCGCCTCCGCCGCGACGCCTCCGTGGCCAAAGATGTGTTCCTCGTGGCCGCAGTTGGAGCAGATGTGGGTAGACATGTTCTCGATCAGCCCGACGATCGGCACATGCAGCTGCTTGAACATGTCGATACCCTTGCGTGCATCGATCAGGGCAACGTCCTGCGGGGTGGAGACGACGATGGCGCCGTCCACATGGGCCTTTTGCGCAAGGGTCATCTGCACATCACCGGTGCCGGGCGGCAGGTCCACGATCAGAACGTCCAGAGCGCCCCATTGCACCTGCATCATCATCTGCTGCAGCGCGCCCATCAGCATCGGGCCGCGCCACACCACAGCCTGATCTTCGTTGGTCATGAGGCCGATGGACATCATGGTCACGCCGTGGTTGCGCATGGGCAGGATAGTCTTGCCATCGGGGCTGGCGGGGCGGCCCGAGACGCCAAGCATCCTCGGCTGCGAGGGGCCATAGACGTCCGCATCCAGCAGACCCACCCGGCGCCCTTCGGCGGCCAGCGCGCAGGCGAGGTTGGCCGAAACGGTGGATTTGCCCACGCCGCCCTTGCCCGAGGCAACAGCAAGGATGCGGTCCACACCGGGGATCTTCTGCGGGCCCTGGGGCTGCGCGGGTTTCTTGGGCTTCAGATCCGGCGGCGCCTTGTCCGAATGGGCGGTCAAAAGGGCCGAAATCTTTTCGACCCCGGGCAGGGCCGTGACCTTGGCCTCTGCCTCATCGCGGATGGGTTCATAGGTCTTGGCACGGGCCGGGTCGATCTCCAGCACAAAGCGGACCTCTCCCCCTTCGATATTGAGCGCGCGTACAATTCCCGCGGCGACGATATCGCTGCCGCTGACGGGGTCGGTGATGGTCTTCAGTGCCTCGAGGACAGTTTCACGGGTGAGGGACACGCCGGTCTACTCCTTTGGTATGGTCATTGGTCGTATTCTGACGGAACACTTGACGAAGATGTAGGTTGCTTCCTAGCATTTCGAATGGCTCGTTTGATTTTTCTCTATCCGATCCGCTGGTGTCGTGCAGCGGCGATTTCGTTCAGCCCTGCGGCACGTCGGATTGTCGCTGTAGCTATGGCTTTTTTGATTGCCTGCGTCATGACGGCCAGTCCGGTACGCGCCGAAGATCGCGTGGTGCGCTTGGCGGTGCCCGAGAGCTTGGTCGAGACGGGTTTTCTGAAGTACCTTTTGCCCAGGTTTTCCCTGAAAACGCAGGTCCGGGTTCAGCTTGTTGCGCCTGGCGCCGTCGCCGAGGCGGCGCTTACTGCAGATGGGGGCGCAGGTAGAAGGCCGGTGTTCCAGGGCAGCACTGATCTGTGGCACCTTGAGGTCCTGGACGAGGCGCACCCCGGTACAAGGCGCTTTGTGGACTGGCTTGGCTCCGACATCGGCGCGCGCACCATCACCGCATACGCGCCGGACGGGGTGCAGATGTTCACTCTGCCGGAGGTGCAGGTGGCCGAGGTGGAAGAGATCCTGTTCGAGGGCGACGCGGAGCTCGGAGAAAGCCTGTCGCGCACCATGTGCGGGCGCTGTCATGCGGTTGCCGATGACATGCACCTCAACGACATCGGCTCGACGCCATCCTTCTTCGTGCTGCGCACCCTGCCGGACTGGGACTACAGGTTTCAGGCCTTTTATGCGCTGAACCCGCATCCGTCCTTTACCCAGGTCGCCGATGTGACACCGCCCTTCCCCGACGACCGCCCATCTCCCATCGTGCCGGTCACCATGACTCTGGACGATCTGGAGGCGATCCTCGCCTATGTGGCTATCCTTGAGCCGGCCGATCTGGGCGCGCCGCTGCAGCATCAGTGATCGCGGCGCTTGCTGAGGTAGTCGGCAGTGGTGCGCACAGCCGGGCGATCTGCGCCCGCAAACGGGTTGTTTTCCTGATGGAACTGCGCATTCACACGGCAATCGTCGCACATCTGGATCATCCGCGCCGCATCTGACGTGCCGAACATCGAATGCTTGCCGGCCAGCTTCTCGGTGATCCGTTCGATGGTGGACTTCACTCCGAACAGGCTGCCGCATTCGACGCAAGCAAAGGGCTCTTCCTCGTGTAGCACCACCTGGGACAGGGCTTCGGGCTGCAGGTTCAGGCGCGGCTCGTAAGAGATGGCCTGCTCGGGGCAGACATTGGCGCAAAGGCCGCATTGCAGGCAGGCGTCTTCCTGAAAGCGCAGCTGCGGCAGGTCCGAATTATCGCCAAGCGCGCCGGATGGGCATAGGGACACGCAGGACAGGCAGAGGGTGCAGCTGTCTGTATCAACCAGCACCGCGCCATAGGGGGCATCCTCTGGCAGGGGGAGAACCTCTGCCTCCGGTGCCAGTGCGCGAGCGGCCTGACGGGTGATCTGGCGGCGGGTGCCCATCGGGCGCATCGGCTCTGCAATCGCTGCCGAGACCTCTGCATCATAAAGCGCATCGCTCAGCGCATCCGGGTCCGCGAGATCAAGGAGCTCGGCCTTGTCTCCCGCGATGGCGCAGGCCAGCGCAAGCTCCCGCTCTTGCACGTCGCGGTCTGCCTTTGGCGACAGCACGACAGAGACCTGGGCGAAACCGGCCGCCAGGGCGGCGAGGATTTCGGCATGGCCGAATGTATTCAGTGCCTCGACCTCCAGCGGCAGCACATCGGCGGGCAGGCCCCGGCCAAAGCGTGCGGCCAAGCGGATCATCTCGGCGCCGTGGGCATTGACCACAAGCAGGCGCGGGGCCTCTCCACCCGCCTCGATGTAGGCTTTGGCGAGGGTTTGGATACGGCGCATGAGGGTTTCGGTGGGCGGTGCATCATAGGTGATCGACCCGGACGGGCAGAGCGAGGCACAGGCGCCGCATCCGGCGCAGACCATCGGATCTATGCTGACGTGATCACCATTCGATATTATGGCGCCTGTGGGGCAAACATCTAGGCAGTTGGTGCAACCGGTCTTGCCAGCGCGGGAGTGGGCGCAGAGCAGCGGTTCCGTGCGCACGTAGAGCGGCTTTTCGAAGGTGCCGATCAGTTGACTCGCTTCGAGCACCGCATCGGCAACGGCCTGCACGCCCTTTGGATCGGCGCGCAGGTATCCTTCGCGCTTTTCGTGGGCGGGAAACAGGGGCGTGCCGCCTGTCAGGTCCAGAATGATGTCGCACTCAGAGCGCCCGCCGTCACGTGCGTCGCTCCAGTTCCATTCACGGCCGGTAACGTCGAGCTGTTGCAGCGCATCGATGGTGACCTGAAATTGACCGAGCGCGCCCTTGGCCTGACGCAGGCGCCCGCGCACCACATCATAAGAGCGGGTCACCGGGGCCTCGCCTTCATCGGTCAGAAGGACCGTGACCCCGAGCGTATTCTGCAAGCGATCGGCGGCTGGAAGGGCAACTTCAGCCGCGCCGACGATGAGGCACAGACCTTCGGAGATCACATCAACGGTCTTGGCCGCCGAACGGTCTACTGCGGCCTCGGCCACCAATGCGGACATTTTGGGTAGCAGATCGCCCTTGTCTGCTGTCCAGCCGGCCCGATCCCGAAGGTCCAGGAAGGCGGGTACAGGGGCCTCGATCTCACCGGCGATCTCCTCAAATAGGCGCTGTTCCTGGGTGCAGCAAATTACTGCTTCGCCGGTTGCGATCGCGGCAGCTGCGCTGTCTGTCTGTCGGGTGCAGAGGGCAGAGTGCACCTTGGAACAGGTCAATCCGGTGGTGCGCGACAGCCCCTCGGAATCGATCTTTTGCGATCCAGAACAGTCACACAAAATCAACTGCTTAGACATGATTTCCTCGCTTGCGTAAGGGCTGGCATATTGGGCGGATTTCCGCTGTTTGGCCCACAGATTAGGCATGATTCGAAAGCGGCGTAAACCTGTTTGCGGCGCAGAGCGCGGGCTCGAAAAGGCGCGAGTCGGCAAAGTGATTCGTGCAATTCGGTGTACGGCGGTATTCCGATTAATTTTGTCGACATAGACAATTCGACCACGGCGACATTGTGTGGCCTTGGGTGTGGTCCAATTTGTCCGGCTTTGGCGATTTTTGCCTTGCTGGCAATCAGCAGGCTTTCACGGTGGTGTGAAAGTACGGCAAGTTCTGGTGACGCAGGGAAAGCCAGGATCAAGCCAACCGTGAGCCAGACTTTGGACAAGACCGACGTCATGCCGCTGGGCATCGTCATTCGCCGAACCCCCGGGGTGACCCGTTGGGCAAGGTGGTCGTGGAAGGTTTCTGCCGTTTTGCCAGCCGCAGGCCCTGCGGACTGGCAGCTCCTGCGCGAGGAGGAGGGCGCCAGCGAGTTCCACGCCGCGACATTGCCACTTGAGCTGCACCGCGCCGAGGCCGAAGCCTACATGCAGGGCCTGACCGCCGAGCCGCCCTGCGTCTACGTGATCATGCGCGACAGCGATGACGCAGATCGCCCGCTTGAGGTGACGCTGGTGACGGCCTCTCCGTTCGAGGCGCAGGACTACGCCGACAACGGTGAGGATCTGGTTGAGCGGGTGCCGATGCCCTCGGGACTTGTGGCATGGGTCCGGGAGTTCACGCTTGCCCATTTCAAGGAAGAGGAATTCAAGAAACGCCGCCGCGACAAGCGCACCGTGGGTGAGGCAGAGGACGGGATTGGCGATCCGCGGATCGCGCAGATGACCGACGTCTATCGCTCGCCCGCTCTGGTCAAGAAGGGGCGCCTGCAATGACCCGTGATTTCTGGGCCCGCCGAAAGGCTGCAGTTCAGGCTGAGGCAGAGGCGGAAAGACGCGCCGAAGCCGCCGCAGAAGCGGCCGAGCGTGAACAGGCGCTTGAGGAAAAGACCGACGAAGAGATCCTGGCCGAGCTGGAGCTGCCCGATCCCGACACGCTGGAAGAGGGCGATGATTTCAAGGTGTTCCTGCGCGATGTGGTCCCGGCGCGTATTCGCACCCGCGCCCTGCGCCGCCTCTGGCGGCTCAACCCCGTTCTGGCGAACGTGGATGGTCTGGTGGATTACGGAGAGGATTTCACTGACAGCGCCATGGTCGTCGAAGGCATGCAGACCGCGTATCAGGTCGGTAAGGGCATGACCAAACATGTCGAGGAACTGGCCCGGCAGGCTGCTGAAAAGGAGAAGGCCCAGCAGGTGGCCGATGCGCCGGAAGACACGGAGGCAGACATCGCGCTTGCCCCGGAGGATGTGCAAACGGCTGAACCTGGTTCGGATCAACCGGGTACTCAGGCCGAAGCCGCAGCGACCCCCGCAGCAGATCAATCTGCCAGCGCTGAACACCTTACAACCCTAGGGGGTGACAGGGCAACCGAAGCCGGTGATACTGACCCTGTGGACATCCTGCCGCGCCGGATGCGGTTTTCCTTTGATCAGGATCGCCCAGAGGCGCGGGAGACGGCATGAACAAGGAGCACATCATGACAGCCACCGCTGACACCTCAGCGCCGCTGGTAAGCGAAGAGGATCGCCTGCGCGCGGATCTCTATAATTTTCTGGGGCTGATCCTGGCCGCGCCGCCGGATGAGTTTCTGCTCGCGCAGACCGCAGGCCTTGAAGGGGATGACACCGATCTGGGCGTGGCGATCAATGCGCTGGCCAAGATCGCAAAGCTTTCCAAGCCTGCTGCCGTAGAGCGGGAGTTCAACAAGCTGTTCATCGGACTGGGGCGGGGTGAGCTGTTGCCCTATGCCAGCTACTATCTGACCGGTTTCCTGAATGAAAAGCCGCTGGCGCAGCTGCGCCGGGACATGGCAGCGCGCGGCATGACGCGCGCGGCGAATGTCTATGAACCCGAGGACAACATCGCGTCCCTGATGGAGATGATGGGGGCACTGATCGCGGGTCGCTTTGGCGCGCCTGCCAGCCTTGCGGACCAGAAGACATTCTTCAACACCCATATCGGCCCCTGGGCCGGTCACTTCTTTTCGGATCTCGAGAAGGCCAAGAACTCGGTTCTTTATGCCTCGGTCGGCGCTGTCGGCCGGGTATTCATGGAGATTGAGGCCGAGGCCTTCCGGATGAGCGCGGAGCAATCCGCATAAACCGGGGCGGCTGAGCCCGCCCCAAAACGTGAGCGATCACCAAGGAGGAGAGACTCACATGACCAAGAAAGCAGAGGCAGCATCCAGCCGCCGCGACTTTCTGAAGATCGCCGCAACCACGGCGCCGCTCGCGGCAGTGGCTGTTGCGACGACAGGGGGCGCGGTAAAGGCCGCTGAACCTGATCTTGCAAAGGAGACGATGCAGGATACCGCGCACACCCGCGCCTACTACGAAAGCGTCCGGTTCTAACGCACCGATCGCACCTTACTGACCAAAGGCAACTGGTTGCGTGACGCCCGACCGCCTGAGGTATTGTCGTCAACCCAGCGCGCTTCCGGGGAGGGAGCAAGCAAGGGAGGTTCTAAATGCTTAGGAAAAAGACCAACGGGGTTGCGAGACGCCCCCAGCGGACCAGTATCCTGTCCAAAGTCGGCGAAACATCCGTCGACCGCCGCGCGTTTCTGCGTGGCTCTGGCCTGGCCATTGGCGGCCTGGCTGCCATCAGCGCCACCGGCGGGTCGGTGACCCAGGCCAATGCGGCCACCGCGGCAGCGGGCGCTGTTGAAACCGTAAAATCCGTCTGCACCCACTGCTCGGTCGGTTGTACCGTCGTGGCAGAGGTCCAGAACGGCGTCTGGGTCGGGCAGGAACCCGGCTGGGACAGCCCGTTCAACCTCGGCGCCCATTGCGCCAAGGGTGCATCCGTGCGTGAGCACGCCCATGGTGAGCGCCGCCTCAAGTACCCGATGAAAAAAGAGGGTGGCGAGTGGAAGCGCATCTCCTGGGATCAGGCGATCAACGAGATCGGCGACGGGATGATGCAGATCCGCGAAGAGAGCGGACCTGACAGCGTCTACTGGCTCGGCTCGGCCAAGCACAACAACGAACAGGCCTACCTGTTCCGCAAGTTCGCCGCCTATTGGGGCACGAACAACGTGGACCACCAGGCACGGATCTGTCACTCCACCACCGTTGCAGGTGTTGCGAACACATGGGGCTACGGCGCCATGACCAACAGCTACAACGATATCCACAAGTCCAAGGCGATCTTTATCATCGGTGGCAACCCGGCCGAGGCGCACCCCGTCTCGCTGTTGCACGTCCTGAAGGCCAAGGAGCAGAACAACGCGCCGCTGATTGTCTGCGATCCGCGTTTCACCCGCACCGCGGCTCATGCCGACGAATATGTGCGCTTCCGTCCGGGCACCGACGTTGCACTGGTATGGGGTATCCTGTGGCACATCTTTGAAAACGGTTGGGAAGACAAAGAGTTCATCCGCACCCGTGTCTGGGGCATGGACCAGATCAAGGCCGAAGTGGCCAAGTGGAACCCCGAAGAGGTTGAGCGCGTCACCGGAACCCCCGGCGAGCAGCTGCGCCGTGTGGCTCGCACCATGGCCAACAACCGTCCCGGCACCGTGATCTGGTGCATGGGCGGCACCCAGCACACCAACGGCAACAACAACACCCGTGCATACTGTGTGCTGCAGCTGGCGCTGGGCAACATGGGCACCTCGGGTGGTGGTACGAACATCTTCCGCGGCCACGACAACGTGCAGGGTGCAACCGACCTTGGCGTTCTGTCGCACACGCTGCCCGGCTACTATGGCCTGTCCAAGGGCGCATGGGGTCACTGGGCGCGCGTTTGGGGCGAAGATCCGGAATGGCTTGCTGGACAGTTCGACACGCTGAAAGGTGCTGACGGCAAGGACAAGAGCCTGCAGAACCTGACGGGTATCCCGGTCAGCCGCTGGATCGACGGTATCTTGGAAGATGCGGACAACATGGACCAGCCGAACAATGTTCGCGCCATGGTTCTGTGGGGCCACGCGCCCAACTCGCAGACCCGGATGACGGAAATGAAGACGGCGATGGAGAAGCTGGACATGCTGGTCGTGGTCGACCCGTATCCCACCGTTTCCGCCGTGCTGCATGACCGCACCGATGGTGTCTACCTGCTGCCGGCCTGTACCCAGTTCGAAACCCGTGGCTCTGTCACCGCGTCGAACCGCTCGATCCAGTGGCGCGACAAGGTGGTTGATCCGCTGTTCGAAAGCCTGCCCGATCACGTGATCATCGCAAAGTTCGCGAACAAGTTCGGCTGGGCCGATCGCCTCTTCCGGAATATCGAGATGGAAGATGCCGAAACGCCCAACATCGAAAGCGTGACCCGCGAGTTCAACCGCGGCATGTGGACGGTCGGCTACACCGGTCAAAGCCCGGAGCGGATCAAAAAGCACATGGCCAACCAGCACACCTTTGACCGTACCACGCTCAAGGCGATTGGTGGTCCTGCCGATGGGGATTACTACGGTATGCCCTGGCCGTGCTGGGGTACGCCCGAGATGAACCATCCGGGTACGCCGAACCTTTACGACATGTCCAAGCCGGTCTCCGAGGGTGGTCTCACCTTCCGTGCCCGTTTCGGCGTGGAGCGGGACGGCGACAACCTTCTGGCAGAGGGCGTCTATTCTGCGGGGTCCGAAATTCAGGATGGCTATCCTGAGTTCACCATGCAGATGCTGATGGACCTGGGCTGGGATGGTGACCTGACCGACGAAGAGCGTGCCGCAATCGACGCGGTGGCCGGTCCCAAGACCAACTGGAAAACCGACCTGTCAGGCGGCATCCAGCGGGTTGCGATCAAGCACGAATGTGCGCCCTTCGGCAACGCCAAAGCGCGTGCGGTCGTGTGGACCTTCCCGGATCCGGTGCCGCTGCACCGCGAGCCGCTCTATACCAATCGCCGGGATCTGGTTGCGGACTATCCGACCTACGAAGATCGCAAGTTCTATCGTCTGCCGACGATGTATGCTTCGATCCAGAAGAAGGATGTCTCGCAGGAGTACCCGATCATCCTCACCTCCGGCCGTCTGGTCGAATACGAGGGTGGCGGCGACGAGACCCGTTCGAACCCGTGGCTGGCTGAACTGCAGCAGGACATGTTCGTCGAAATCAACCCGCGCGATGCCAACAACCTTGGTGTTCGGGACGGCGAGCAGTGCTGGGTCGAAGGCCCGGAGGGCGGCAAGGTCAAGGTCATGGCTATGGTCACCGAACGGGTCGGCGAAGGCGTTGCCTTCATGCCGTTCCACTTTGGCGGTCACTTCCAGGGCGAAGACCAGCGACACAAATACCCCGATGGTGCTGATCCATATGTGCTGGGCGAAAGCACCAACACGGCACAGACCTACGGGTATGACAGTGTGACCCAAATGCAGGAGACCAAAGCGACTCTCTGCAAAATCATGCCAGCGTAAGGAGGAGAAGAGACAATGGCAGCAAGAGCAAAGTTTCTCTGCGACGCCGAGCGCTGTATTGAATGCAACGCCTGCGTAACCGCCTGTAAGAACGAGCATGAGGTGCCCTGGGGCATCAACCGTCGCCGTGTTGTCACTATCAACGATGGTAAGCCCGGCGAGCGGTCGATCTCGGTCGCCTGTATGCACTGTTCGGACGCGCCCTGTATGGCCGTTTGTCCGGTTGACTGCTTCTACCAGAACGAGGAAGGGGTGGTTCTGCACTCCAAGGACCTCTGCATTGGTTGTGGCTACTGCTTCTATGCGTGCCCGTTCGGCGCGCCGCAGTTCCCGCAGGCAGGCAACTTTGGCAGCCGCGGCAAGATGGACAAATGCACCTTCTGCGCCGGTGGCCCGGAGGAGACCCACTCCAACGCGGAGTTCTCCAAGTACGGCCGTAACCGGATCGCCGAGGGCAAACTGCCCATCTGCGCCGAAATGTGCTCGACCAAGGCGCTTCTGGCCGGGGACGGCGACGTCGTGTCGGCGGTCTACCGTGAACGCGTCGTGGCGCGGGGCTTCGGCTCCGGCGCATGGGGCTGGGGCACCGCCTACGAGCAAAAGGGCGGTTAATCCGGCCTTTTCAGGGTAAATTTCGGATGGCCTGCGGACAGCGGGCCATCCTGCCCTATTTGTTTCAAATACAACAAACCCGTACGGCACCTGTCCGTACGTATGACAGACTCGAAGGAGTGTGGCTCATGCTGCGCATGGTTTTCGCATTTGCTCTGCATCTGGCGCTGGTGGTCGGCGCGGTGCAGGCACAGGACACGGCAGCGCCGGCCGAAGTGGACCGCAGTGCCACTGGCGGCGCGCAGACGCTTGAGGATATCCTTGCCCGTCAGAGAGGCGAGAAACTGGACGACTCCTTCCGCAGGAACGCCACGGGCAACCCCGACGGCGCCGCTGGCCTGACAGAACAGCTTGGCACCCTGGGCGGTACGTCGGATGCAGAGGTCTGGCGCCAGATCCGGTATGGATCGGCTGAGATCACCGTATCATCCGGCGGCGAAGTGGCCAGCGTTCTGGTTCAGGACGGCGGCATGCCCTGGTTGAGCTTCCGGGAGGGCCCGATGCGGCAGTATGGCGGTTGGCTCCTTTTGGGCACTCTGGGCGCACTCTTGGTGTTCTACATCCTGCGCGGCCGTATCCCTGTGGATGGTGAGATGACCGGACGCACGGTGACCCGGTTCAAATTCATCGAACGCATGGCACACTGGACCCTGGCAGGATCCTTTATCATTCTTGGCATCACCGGTCTTCTGACCCTCTTTGGCCGCGCTTTTATCGCTCCCTACCTTGGCAAGGAGGTGAATTCCTTCCTGCTGATTTATGGTAAATGGCTCCACAACTCGGTCGCCTGGGCCTTCATGGTGGCGTTGGTCCTCGTCTTTGTGATGTGGGTCGTTCACAATATCCCGAACCGCACCGATCTTGTTTGGATTCGTCAGTTCGGTGGCATCATTGGCAACAAGCACCCGCCTGCCAAGAAATTCAACGCCGGGCAAAAGGTGATCTTCTGGTCGGTGATCCTGTTTGGAGCCTCCATCTCGGTCTCTGGCCTGTCTCTGCTGTTCCCCTATGAGATGCCGCTCTTTGCCAAGACATTCACTATCCTGAACGACATCGGCCTTCCGCAGTGGATCGGCCTTGGCACGTTGCCTGAGCAACTGTCTCCGCAGGAAGAGATGCAGTTCGCGCAGGCCTGGCATTCGATCGTGGCCTTCGTTCTGATGGCGATCATCATTGCGCATATCTACATCGGCTCGGTTGGTATGGAAGGCGCTTATGATGCCATGGGGTCGGGCGAAGTAGACGAGGCCTGGGCCCATCAGCACCACTCCATCTGGCTGGAGGAGCTGCAGGAAAAAGAAAAGGCCAACTCCGCAGCAAGCGCCAAGGGCGCGACGCCAGCGGAATAGGCGGGCAAGAGGGACCGTGCAGATGCGCCTCCTTGCGTCCTTGAGTCTCGTGGCAAGCGTCTGCGCCGGATCGATTCCGGCGCAGGAGTTCACCACGCTCAAAGGACACGGGGGACCGATCATGGGCCTTGATGCGGCGCCCTCGGGCCAAGTCGCCAGCGCCAGTTTCGACAATTCGGCAGCTCTTTGGGCCGGGCGCCTGCCGCAATGGCTCGAAGGGCACGATGCGGCGGTGACGGCGGTGTCATTTGCCGGGGCAGGCCGACTGGTAACCGGGGGCGATGATTTCGCGCTGCGCCTATGGATGCCGGACGGAACCTCGCAGGTGCTGGGCCTGCATAAGGGCAAGGTGCGCGGCCTTGCGGTTTCGCCGGATGGGCAGATGCTTGCCTCGGCCAGTTGGGACGGCAGCGTCGGAATCTGGTCCCTTGAGACTGGCAGCCTGCAACGCATGATCGACCTTGGGAGCGGTGTAAACGATGTGGCCTATGGGGGAGAATCCATGGTCTTTGCCGCGACGATGGATGGCCGGATTCTTGGAATTGACCCTGCAGGGAAGAGTGCGCCGCGTCCCATGGTCGAGCAGGGGTTCAGCGTCAACCGCCTCGTGGTGGACGCAGAGGCTGGCTGGCTGGCCTATGGTGCCGTCGATGGCGCAACGCGAGTGATCGATCTGGAGACGGCGGCTGAGGTTGCCGATTTCACCCTTGATCGCCGCCCGGTTCTGGCGATGGACTATCATGCAGCGACGGGACAGCTCGCCGTAGGAGATGGGCATGGCTACATCATGATGATCGCCACTGGGAACACCGGTGAGAGATGGCGGATCGCGCGCGATTTTCGGGCGGCCCGCAAGGGGCCGATCTGGGCTCTCGCCTTTTCGCCTGATGGTGACATTGTGTGGGCCGGGGGTCTTGATGATGTGATCTACGGCTGGCCGGTGGCCCTGATGGGGACGTTTGATCCGGCCATGGGGCAGGAACACAGCTTCCTGCGTCCTGCAGACAGCATGCCAAACGGTGAGCGCCAGTTCATGCGAAAATGCTCAATCTGTCATGCCTTGACCGAGGGCGAAAGCCGCAAGGCAGGACCGACGCTATATGCGCTCTTTGGGCGCCGTGCGGGTAGCCTGCCAGGGTACCGCTATTCGCCTGTTCTGGATGGATCTGATATCATCTGGAATGACGAGACTATTGACGCGCTGTTCGATCTTGGGCCGGATCACTATATTCCGGGCTCAAAGATGCCGATGCAGCGCATCACCGCCGCCGAGGATCGTAGGGACCTGGTGGCTTTTCTGAAACACGCAACGCAACCGGAGAAATGACAGGATGAAAGCGATGATAGCGGGCTTTGTGGCCATTGCCGTGATTGCTGTGGGGGCGGATCTGGCCTTGGACCAGATCGGGTTTGCCGCAGATGAGAAATTCGCAGGCCAAGCGGTGCGTCTGGATTGAACCAGCCTGTGATCTCTGCCGCCCCGCGCGATGAATACGGTGAGAACCTTGCCGGTGCCTCGATCCTGGTGATCGACGATGAGCCGGGCATGCGCAATTTCATGACCAAGATCCTGAGTCCGCGTTGCAAACGGGTGGAGCAGGCGGGCTCTGCCGCCGAAGCCTCGGAAATTCTGGACAAGGCGCATTTTGATCTGGTGATCCTCGACAATATTATGCCGGGAAAAACCGGTCTTGAATGGGTGCAGGAACAGCGCCGTGTGGGGCTGTTTGCCGACACCATTCTGGTAACGGCCTATGCGGACCTGGAAACAGCGATCCTGGCGCTGAGGGCAGGGGTGGCCGATTTCGTGCTGAAACCCTTCAGGGCCAATCAAATTCTGAACTCGGTGGCGCGGGCGCTGGACCGGAAGTACCTTCGGCGGGAAAACTACCTTCTGAAGCATGAACTCTCGGTCGAAGGGTCCGCTGCGCGCGGGCGGCTTCTGGGGAAGTCGGCGGCCATCACCAAGGCGCGCGAGATGCTGACACGCCTTGCTCCGCTGCCGACACCGGTTTTGTTCACAGGCGCCAGCGGCACCGGCAAGGAGATAGCAGCGCGCACGCTGCATTCCCTTTCGGATCGGGCGGAAAAGCCGTTCGTGGCGGTCAATTGCGCGGCCATCGCGCCGGATCGCATCGCGCATGAATTGTTCGGTGTTCTGGACGATCAGGATCGGCGCCGGGACGGGTTGTTCCTGCACGCTGACGGCGGCACGCTGTTTCTTGATGAGGTCGCTCAGATGCCCGATCAGGTACAGGCGGCGCTCCTGCGGGTTCTTGAAGACCAGCGCGTGCGCCCAGTGGGTGCCGAGCGGGATATCCCGCTCAATCTGCGGTTCCTCTTTGCGACAAATGCCGATCTGGAACAGGCAGTGGCCGAGGGACGGTTCCGCTCGGATCTCTATCATCGGATCAACGTGGTGAAGATTGAGATGCCCCCCCTGCGGGAGCGGATCGAGGATATCGTGGAACTGGCGGCGCTGTTCATGGAGCAATTTTCCGCGACGCTGGCCATGCCCGCGCTTGAGCTGGACGAGGAAACCCTGCTGAAATTCTCGCGATATGAGTGGCCGGGGAACGTGCGGGAGTTGCGCAATCTGATCGAAAGGTCTGTAATCCTTGGGGCGTTTCCGGAGGAGTTCTCCGGCAAGGGGTCCGTCATTGGCCCTGCGGCGATCGAGAGCCTGGAACTGGTCACACAGCGTCACATCATGCACATGCTGGACGCCTGCGATGGGAACCGCGCCGAAGCGGCCCGCCGCCTTGGTGTTTCGCGCAAGACCATCGACCGCAAATGCGCTTCCTGGGGTGTCTGACGATCCGAGGAAGCGCGTAGGCAGAGAAGGCGCGTTTCCCGGTCCTAGTCGTTTCGCTCTGGTAACCAGACGGAGAACGAGGCGCCGCCAGTGGGGCGGTTTCGGGCGGTGATGATGCCGCCCACGTTCTGGATCAGCGTTTGGCTTATCGACAGGCCCAGCCCGGTGCCTTCGCCTGGCTTAGTCGTGAAGAACGGATTGAACACCTCTGAGAGGTGATCCGCGCGAATGCCCGGGCCGGTGTCGGCCACCGTGAGGCAGGCGCCAGGCGTGCCGCCCCGGTCTTTTGGAGCAAGGGTCAGGGTCAAGGTGCCGTTATCCTTCATGGCTTGCGCGGCATTGATGATCAGGTTGATGATTACCTGCTGCAGCTCGCCCGGATCGATCCTCACCTGCGGAGCTGCCCCAAGATTGCCCTCGACGGTAATGCCATGTTTGGCGATCACATGATCGACCAGCACCAAGCAGTCGGTCACAACATTTGATATCTCGACGCTTTCCTCGAAGGTTCCGAATTCGGAGGGGCGCGCGAACTGCAAGAGCTTTCCGACGATGGCGCCGATCCGCATCACCTGATTGTCGATCAGGTCGAGTTCGGTCTGCACCTCGCCTGCAGCCGGACCGAGGGTCATCCGGATCACGTCCACATTGCCCTGGATCACCGCCACGGGATTGTTGATCTCATGGGCGACCCCGGCGGTGATCTCGCCGATGGAGGCGAGTTTCTCGCTCATCACCAGTTGTTTGTAGGTCTCTTCCAGTTTCTGGTTGGCATCCCTCAGTTCGGCGGTGCGCTGATCCACGCGTGTGTTCAACTCCTCCGCCCAGTTCCGCAGTTTCTGATCGCGGTCCTGTATCTGATCGAGTAGCGTATCAAGGTGCGCTGCAACCTGGCCGATTTCATCCCGGCTGCCCACATTGCCATTACGGGCCGCCAGATCACCAAGCTCTACTTTCTTCATCGTATGTGTCATCCGCTCGAGCGGGGCGAAAATGCCCTTGGCGAGCCAAAGGAACAGCGGGGCAGAGAGCGCCAGGACCAGGAGGAACAGGCCTACGACGGTCCAGTAGGCTTCGGTCTTTGCCGTATTGTAGGGCGCCTCAAGAAAACCGACATAGAGCATGCCGACTCGGGAGCCGAAACTGTCGGTCAGCGGCAGATAGCCCGAGATATACCAATCATTCACAACAAAAGCGCGGTTGAGCCAGGTGCGTCCCTCCTCAAGCACCACGTTGCGCACTGCCGCAGACACCCGCGTGCCAAGGGCGCGCACGTCCTCGAATAGGCGCACATTGGTCGAAACCCGCGTGTCCTCCAGGAACAGCGTGGCAGTGCCCTGGCGATTCCCGTCCTCTTCGTCGCCGAGGTAGACCAGCGCATTGAGCGTATCGATGAAATCAAGATTTCGGTTGAGCAACAGCCCCCCGCGCAAAACGCCGTTGTGACCGGCCATGATTACCGGGGCGGCTGTGTGGACCACCATACCGCGATCCTCGATCTTGCGCTGGGTTGGGGCGGCAGCTTCGGTCTCAATCAGCGGGATGACGGCGCGTTCCTGCAGGGCGGGGGACAGAAGCGCCAGATCCGCAGCAGAGAAAAGGTCGATCTCTGATGCAAGCTGACCGCGCGCCGCTGTTTGCACCACGGGCCATTTTCCTTGCGCGCCGTTTACGGCCGAAAGGGGCAGATATTCCAGAAAATCAAGCTGAAGCTGCTGTCTGCGGCTGTTGAGGAAAAGGCTGACGGCCTCGGGGCCCTCCTTGAGAGCGGCTTCAAACGCGGTGGATTGGGCAAGGCTCAGCATCCCGTTGGCACTGCCGGTCTGCAGGTGACCAAGGTACTGTTCGGCGATGCGCAGATCGCTGTCCACCTTGGCGATCAGCACCGCATCGTAGTCCGCGTTCCAGCGGGTCATCGCGAGGATCAACACCAGAGGCATCAACACGCTGAGCGGCACAAGGGCCAGAAGCAACAGGCGTAGGCGAACGGATTTCAAGGTGCTGTTCCTCCCAAGGCACCCCTACTGTCGCACCGCTTCGGAGGCCAGGGCAAGGGGGGAGTGACTGCAAGGTTCAGGCAGGGATCATCTTACCGGCCCAGTCGAAAATCTTGCCGCTGTGCTGGGGTTCAAGGTTTTGAATGACCCCTGCAAGGCAGGAGGCCGCATAATCAGGGGTGAACAGTTTGCCTTCCGGCACGCCACGGCTAAACGGGCGGGAGAGCCCGGTGTCCACAGTGCCCGGATGCAGCCCCGCGCAGACGAGGTTGGGGTGGGTGCGGGCCATCTCGATGGCGTAGTTGCGCAATAGCATGTTGAGCGCGGTCTTAGAGGCCCGATAGGCATGCCAGCCGCCAAGGCCATTGTCGGATATCGAGCCCACCCGCGCCGACAGCGCCGCAAAGACCGCGCGCTGATCGCGCGGCATACGTGGTAGCAGATGTTTCGCGACGAGGGCGGGGCCGAAGGTGTTGACGGCAAAGACACGCTCAAAGGCTGGCAGGTTTTGCTGTTTGAGCGATTTCTCCGGCGTCAGGCCTGCAGAGTCCGACAGGATGCCGGTCGCGACAATCACCAGGTCCGGCGCATGGGTGGATTTTGCAAAATTGGACAGGGTGTCTTCATCGGTGATATCGGCGGCCTGCGCGACAACGCGGCCGCCCGCGTCATAAGCGCCGCTGCGGCTGACGGCGTGGACCGTTTTTACCCCCGGCAGGGCCGCATAATGGCGAACCAACGCGGAGCCGATACCGCCGCTGGCGCCAAAGATAACCACCTCTTTCGGGGAATGCTCTGCGGACATGGGCAGCCTTTACATCAGTTTGAGAAACAGACGCCGCGGCAAAAGGCGGCCGATGGTGAAGACCCAGGAAAAGGGCGCCGGGAAGGAGGTTGAAAACCGACCACCGCGCATTGCGCTCAAACAGCGTTGGGCGGCGTCCTGTGGCTCCAGGATTTGCGGCATCTTGAACTGGTTCTTGTCGGTTAGGCGGGTGCGGATGAAACCGGGGTTTATGACCTGTACTTGCACGCCGGTGCCGCGCAGATCTGCCTGCAGGTTCTCGCCCAGATGCATCAATGCCGCCTTGGACGCGCCATAGCCAATGGCGCCGGGCAAGCCGGTGAACCCAGCCAGAGACCCGATCAGAACGATATGGCCGCGATCACGCTTGGAGAACTCCGGCACGATACGCCCAAGCACCCGTATTGCGCCCATGAAGTTGACTTCGCACATGGTTTCAACCGCGTCCGGCCGCCACTCCTGCGCGGTGAGCGGGTCATAGGCGCCGGCGCAATAGATGATGCCATCGATGGAGCCGAGCGCTTGGGTCGCATCCGCCACACTGGCAGCATCTGTGACATCCAGGGGCAGGGATTTGGCGTCGCTGAGTCGCGCGGCCAGCACATCGAGCCGCGTTGCGTTGCGTGCCGACAGGATAAGGCGCGCGCCGGCCTCATCCAGGGCTTCGGCCATGGCGCGGCCCAGCCCCTCGCTGGCACCGACAATCCACCATGTCTGGCCTTTGAACGCGGACATCTTATCCCTCCGCCGGGCGCATGGTCGCGATCAACTCGACAACCTTTATGCCGAACTTGCGCATTTCGGAACGGTTGAGAATGGTGCCATTCTCCATCAGGTACATCCAGTCGGTCACGTCCAGCACATGGCCGCCTGCGTCTTCGGGCAGGCGGATGCGATAGTTGAGCTCGACCATCGCGCCCATCTGACGGCCCTTGCCGGTGCCGATGATGTCATCAGCGGTGGCGGTAAAATGGCCGTTCTCGCCCATTTTGAGGTACCATTTGCGCGCTTGGGTGGTCCCGTTGGCGTAATTGAAATCTTCGCTCAGGGTGCCGGTGGCCCCATCCCAGGTGCCCCTCATCTGCGCCACAAAGCGGGACACGACGCGACCGCGCGGACCATAGATCATGCCTTCGGAGATGAGATTTCCTGAGAGGCGTTCCTGAATGTCAAAGGCCGGACTGGTATCCGCGTAATGTTCCAGCCGCTGGGAGCGAAAACCGAAACCGGGCCGCCAGAGGGCCAGGATCAGAACGGCAACAAGGATGATAAGGGCAAGTTTCATGAGACAGAGACCTCGCGCGGCAAACGCACCACCAGTGCGATCGCCAGTAGCTTGATGAGACAGGGAAGAACGGCATAGGCGAGCGTGAGCGCCTCAAGCGCTGCAGCGCTGTTCTGCTCGCCCGGAGTGAAGCCGCTCAGCTCAAGCGCAGGAAGCAGGATCAGCGCAGCGGCGGCCAGGGCCAGCTTGGCGGCAAAGCTCCAGAGACCAAAGGCCTGCCCCGCCTGTATTCCGGCCCGCGCCAAGGCAGAGGAGAACAGCACCGGCAGGATGACCATGTCCGCGCCAAGGGCTGCGCCCGATCCGATGCAGATCAGGGCAAAGGCCAGAGCGGCGCCTTCGGGCAGGATCGCGGCAGAGATGAAGGACATGATCGCCAACGCCATAGCCGGGATCAGCACTTGTCGCGCGCCGTATTTGGCGCTGACGCGGGTCCAGAAGGGCACCGAAATCCCTGCGGCCAGAAAGAACAGGATCAGAAAGGGACCGGCCAGGTCCGGAAGGCCCAGTTTTTCTTCGACGAAGAACAGGAACAGTGTCGAGGTCATTGCCACGGGCAGGCTGTTGATCAGAGCCAGAACCAACAGGCGTGTGCCGCCAGCACCATGGAGGGCGGTCAGGGACAAGGGAGTTTCGGCGCGGGCAGGCAGGCGCCACAGCGGGCGCGTCAGCATCCAGACCGCAAGGCAAACCACCGCCAGAGCCATGCCAAAAGCACCGTAACCTTGCCCAGACGCGCCAAGGGCCATTAAAACGGTGGGGGCCAGCGCAGCCAGGATGATGCCGGTCAAGGTGCCGCCCTCGCGCCAGCCGGCCATTCGGATCAGCGCCTCTTGCGATCCGGCCAGCGAAAGGCTTTGGCCGTAAAACAGGATGGTGCCAAGGCTGTAGGCACTGAACAACAAGACCAAAGCCGCCACCAGCCAGATCAGCGTATTTGAGCCGGGCAAAAGCGTGTAAAGCAAGAGAAACCCCGCAGCCATGCCAATGCAGGACAGGGCCGCAAAGGCGCTGCGCGCCCTCGGATAGCGGTCGATCAGCCAGCCAAGGGCTGGATCCTGCACGAAATCAAGGATCCGGATCCCTGCCAGAACAGCGGCCAGTGTCGCAAGGCTCAGGCCCAGCTCAGCCGTGGCATAGCGGGGTAGATGGATGTAAAGCGGCAGCCCGGCCGCAGCCAGCATGAGCGCAAACAGACTGATCCGGGCGGCATGCATCACTCACCCCGCAGTTCTGCCGACAGTCGCGCGCAGCGGCTGTTTTCGGACAGCCAGATGCCAAGAAACCGTTTGCGCACGCCAGCATGGCGAATGTTGCAGGTGCGTTCCCCGTTCAGATAAAGCGCCATGCTGTCCGGTGTCACAGAAACAGCGGTGAAGACATCGCCCTTTCCCACGTTGCGAAAACAGGTGCCGAGCTTGCCGATCAGCGTATCAAGATCCGCTTTCGCGCCTTCAATACGCTCGATTTCGGAGCGGGTTGATTCCGTCAGGTCTTCGCGGTCGATGCTGCGGAAGTATTCGATTTCAAGCGCCAGCGGCCGACTCCAATCGAAGCTGTTGGCGCCATCGGTGTGCAGGCGGGCGCGGTAAACGGCGATGCCAAGCCAGCGAAGTGTTGCAGTACCCAGTTCGACCGGCTGCATCAGGCCATATGTCCTGAGGTTGGCCGAGGCTGCGGCGGGCCCAAGCAGCGTCGCGGCGGTGGCGATTGCGATCAGGGATGTAAAGATCTTGCTACGCATGGCTCAGCTCCACCTGCACCACATCTGTCTGACCCGCCGCAAAAGAGCCGGCGCAGATTTCAAGGTAGTAGCGCCAGTTGCGCAAGAATGCCTGATCGTAACCAAGTTCGAGGATCTTGGGCGCGCGTTCGGTCAGGCGTTCGGCCCACATCCGGCAGGTGCGGGCATAATCCTGCCCAAACGCAAAGGAGTTGGTGACCTTTAGGCCGGCTTGCCGCGCCTGATGCGAGATCACCGCATCGGACAAAAGCATACCGCCTGGGAAGGTGTACTGGCGGATATAGTCCGAGGAGTTGCGGTAGATGTCGAAATAGCTGTCCTGAACGGTGATCGCCTGAACCACGGCCTTGCCGCCCTCGGCCAGGCGCGATTTCACTGTCGAGAAGTAGCTGGGCCAATAGCGTTCGCCCACCGCTTCGATCATCTCGATCGAGACGATATTGTCGAAAGTGCCTTGCGATTTGCGATAATCGCACAACTCGATCGCGGCGCGCCCGTCAAGGCGGGCATCTGCGTACCCGTGCTGGCTGGGCGAGATGGTGAGGCCAGTTACATGACGACCACTGTCAGCGGCGCGTTCGGCAAAGCCGCCCCAGCCGCAGCCGATCTCCAGAATGCGCTCTCCTTGCGAAAGGCGGCTCAAGGCGCGGTCGTATTTGCGGTTCTGAGCGCGTTCCAGGTCATTGTCCCCGGGGGCAAATAGCGCCGAAGAATAGGTCATGCTGCTATCCAGCCACAGCTGGTAGAACTCGTTGCCCACATCGTAATGCGCCTTGATGTTGCGGGCCGAACCGCGGATCGAATTGGCGCGAAGAATGCGGTCAACGGCGCGGAACTTTAGTCCGCTCCAGAAGCTCGGATAGGCAAAATCGCCAAAGTAGTCGAGGTTCAGCAAGGCGACATGGATCAGCGTCTCGATGCTGGAGGTTTCCCACAGACCTTCGATGTAGGTTTCCCCCATACCGATGTCGCCACGTGCTGCCATTGCTGTTACGGCAGCCCAGTCGAAAATTACCATCTCGGCCTCTGGCGCGCCCTTTCCGAAATCATGCACTTCGCCCTCGGGGGTCGTAAGGCGTAAACTGCCTTTTCGGATGCGAGCGCAACTGTCGAGAAAGTCGCGTTTTACGCGGTTTGTAATGAAAAGCATCAGCTGACCTCCTGTTTCGGGGGCAGGGGGCGCTCGCGATAGGGCGCCCCCTTGAGTTTGAGTTTCAGTGCCTGCCAGTAGATCAGCGCGATGGTCCGAAAGGCGCCAAAGGGTCGGCGCAGGCTGGCCCGCAGGATCGATACATTGCTCAGCGGCTGGCGCCGCCCGAACAGGGTCGCAATCACGCCGTCCTGACCGTCTTTCAGCGCGATGCGAATAGCAATCCGGTCCGGGCGGATGTCGAAATGGAACCGGTACTCTCCGGCGATCTTTTGAAAAGGGGAGACGTGAAAGATCTTTTGCGCGGTGATCTCGTCCCCGGCCCGGATCGCATCAAATCCGTCCCGGTGGCACAGGTAGCTGTGGCGGTCTCCGAACGTGTTGGAGACCTCTGCAATCACCGCACGCAGGTCCTCCCCCTCCATCGCCAGCCAGAAACTGACAGGGTTGAAATTGTACCACAGGAAGCTGGGTTGCGTCAGCAGGAGGATCTGCAGCCCTTCAAGGTCCAGACCTGCGGTCTCAAAAACCTCGCGCGCCCAGGGCAAGCCACGTCCCGCGCCGATGGGGCCGCCATGGTTGCGGTCATTGACCGATGCAAGGTTCAGACCGTTGCGGGAAAACAGCCTCGGCGTGGCCTCGCACAAAGGGTCGATGAGCACATAGTCCACACCATAACGAAAGGCATTGCGGATGCTGCCGCGCCTTGCGTGGGTGGTGTGGCCCGCAATGTGATCGGGCCAGGGATGCGCAGAGGTCAGGCTCATGCGGCGATCCGAGCGGTGGTCTTTGCCTCGATCGCGCGGGCAACGCGTACGGCGCTGGCAAAACCATCTTCGTGGAAGCCGTGGCGCAGGTAGGCACCGGCAAACCATGTGTTGTTGTCGCCCTGGATTTTCTGAATTTCTTTCTGAGCGCGCATCGCGGCACGGTCAAAGACCGGGTGACGGAAGGTGTTGACGTCATAGATCATCTCTTCGCGCACCGGGCTGACCGGGTTGAGAGAGATGAATAGCGGATCGTCTTCAGGAATGTTCTGCAAGCGGTTCATCCAGTAGGTGACGCCGATTGCCGGGCGGGTGTCGCGTGCCTCGGCCTTGTAGACCCAGGAGGACCAGCAGGCGCGGCGTTTCGGCATCTGACCGGCATCGCGGTGCAGGATCACCTCGTTGTCTTGATAGCGCATATCCCCGAGTAGCACTTCTTCCTTGGCGGTCGGGTTAGCCAGCAGGCGCAGGGAGTCATCGGAGTGGCAGGCCATGATGACTTGATCGAACTCCTGCGCTTCGCCTTGCGGCAGGCGGATGGTAACACCGCCGGGGTGCCGCTCTACCGACTGGACCGGAGTGCCGGGGCGCAGGGTGCATCCGGTGGCGCGCAGATGCGCTTCGAGCCTGCGCACATATTCGATGCTGCCACCCTTCACCGTCCACCACTGGTGCTGGCCGGTGGCGCTGAGCAGTGCGTGATTGCGGAAGAACTGGACCAGCGCCTTGGCAGGAAAGCCGCGAATTTCCTCCATCGGAGTGGACCAGATCGCACCGCAGATGGGCATCAGGTAGTAGCGCTGAAACCAGTCGCCAAGACGCAGGTCTTCCATCAACTGCCCGATCGTCACGTCGTCGCTCTGGGCGGCCTCGACCGCGCGGGCGTTGAAGCGCAGGATGTCGCGCACCATACCATAAAAGGCCGGTCTCAGTGCGTTTGAGGGCTGGCCAAAGAGTGTTGAAAGCGTCTTCAGGCCATATTCCACGGCCCCGTCGTCGATGCTGGCGCCAAAGGTCATGTCGCTTTTGACGATGGGCACCTCCAGATCGCGGAACATTGCCGTCAGATGCGGGTAGTTCACGAAATTGAAGACAATGAACCCGGTGTCCACGGGCTGATCCCCGCGAAGCCCCGCCGTCACGGTGCGCGCATGGCCACCGAGGCGCGGCGCGGCCTCGAACAGGGTCACGTCGTGGCCGGGCGAAAGGCGGTAAGCCGCAGCCAGACCAGAAATGCCGCCGCCGACGATGGCGATGCGCTGGCGGGGAAGAGGTGGGGCATCAAAGGACATGTGATCTCCGTTTCTTTTCAACGGTTACGCAGGCTGCAGGAAAGCGGATCAAAACTTTGTTCATTCAGCCCCGGCCGCGGACTCCGGTTGGACCGACAGTGATGACAAGGTGACGGGACTGCTCGCTGTGCCCCATGAAAAAAATTTGCGGAAAAATGATCCGTCAAAGGATGCACCGCGTAGTGGGGTTATGTTGGAAGTAGACGTCGAGCCCGCACTTGAAGTGCCTGCGTCACCCGTTAGGGTGAGTGAGGACACCTCGCGCTTGCGGGAAAGGAAAGACGTGGACAAGACAAAACCGTCCGAGCAGACACCGTCCGAGCAAACACTGTGGATGCTGGCTGTACGGGACAAACGGGACCGCGTGGCCTTTGGGCAGCTGTTCGATCACTTTGCGCCCCGCCTGAAGGGCGTGATCTGCCGCTCGGGGATACCTCCGGGGCAGGCCGAGGACATCGTGCAGGACGTGATGTTGACCGTCTGGCGCAAGGCGCATCTGTTTGACCCCCAGCGGGCCCAGGTGTCGTCATGGATCTACCAGATCGCGCGAAATCGCCAGATCGATGTGATCCGAAAGGAGCGGCGGCCCGTACCGGAAGAGTTGAAGCAACCCGAAGAGGTGCAGGAAGACGCAAGCCAGATCGTGGCGCTTGAGCAGGAGACCACACGCCTGAGAGAGGCACTGGCACGGCTCAAACCCGCACAGCGCGAAATGGTTGAGAAGGCCTACCTCGGCGAGCTGACCCACTCTGATATCCGCGCCGAGACGGGTTTGCCGCTTGGCACGATTAAATCCCGCATCCGGCTGGGGCTGGAACGGTTGCGGCACGAATTGAAGGGAACTGAGACGACATGAGCGGGATTACCCATCATATCCCAGACGAGTTGCTGATTGCCTATGCGGCAGGCAACCTGGACCAGGCGTTTTCGCTTGTGCTGGCGACGCATATCTCGATGTGTGACGAGTGCCGCGCCCGTCTTGGCGCGCACGAGGCCGTTGGCGGTGCAATGCTGGAAGAATTTGCGGCCTCTGACCAGTCGATCTCGGTGTCGTCCGACATGAAGGCGCGCCTGATGGATGCGCTGGATGACCCGTTCGAGTCGCCACCAACCTATGAGCGCTCGGGCATTTTCCCGGCTCCGGTGATGGAGGCACTGGGTGGCCTTCCTCCCAAGTGGAAACCGCTCGGCATGGGGGTGCGCCAGTCGATCCTGTCCCATGGCAAGAACGGCAGCGTGCGGCTTCTTTACATTCCTGGCGGGCAGGCGGTGCCTGATCACGGCCACAACGGTCTGGAACTTACTCTCGTATTGCAAGGGGCCTTCAGCGATGAAACCGGCCGGTTCGGCGTCGGGGACATGGAGATCGCAAACAGCGATCTGGAGCATACGCCGATTGCCGATGAAGGTCCGGCCTGTATCTGCCTTGCGGCGACGGATGCTGCCTTGCGGTTCCGCTCCTTCATACCGCGCCTGTTGCAGCCGGTGTTCCGTATCTGACCGAAGGGGCTGCCTCTGCAACGGCGTGGGGCCGGATGCGGTACAGGCACAAAGCCAAAAAAGGAAGCCGTGCGATTTGAAGGGTCTTCAAACCGCACGGCTTCGTTGTTTCACTTAGCTGAAAGCATGTGCACCGTTTGATCTGATCAAACGGCCTTGGCCGCGCGGCTGTTGCGGCGCTTCAGGCTGGCTGCGCCAAGCAGACCGGTCAGCAACAGGACGCCACCGGCGGGCAGCGGCACTGGGCTCGGCCCCGTGTAGGTTGCCATTTCGGAGGAACTCATGACGCCGCTGTAGACTTCGAGGAAGTCCAGCGTGCCCGACGTGGCTTCCCTTTTTCCGGTAGCGGTGTCGTCCTCGACCATTGTAAAGGCGCTGAGCGTGCCCAGCCCACCGCTGACCGAGAAGGCCTGGCTGCCGTTGACGTAACCCGTCGTGGTCGCGCCGTCGTAGGTCACGCCGATGACTGTGTCCACGTTTGCCAATATCGTCCCGCCAGTGGCGGAGGTCGGACTATAGTATCTCAAAGCCCCGTTCAGGTTGTAGAGGCCAGAGTCCGAAGACAGGCCGGAGACATCAATAAGCTTGCGGTAGCCTGAAATGACGTCGAGCTCGACCCCGAAGAGGATCGAGTAGGTCAGCAGGCTGGACCCCATCGATACACCAAGCCCCTGGTTGGCGGCAAAGTTGTATCGCCCGCCCGACACGGACCCGGATCCGGATGCGGATGCACCGCCCTGCGAATCCGTGAAACCGGAGTCAAATGTGAACTGGCTGACTAGGGTCGCAGCATTGATGTGTGTGGCGGGAAGCAGGGACAGGCAGAGCGCTGTTGCGAGTTGCAAAGCTCTCATTATGGTTCTCCTTTGTCTAAAAATCAAAATTTTGGGCTTTATGCGCGTTAACCTGCGTTAACCTTACCGCTGCGTCCTCTGATATGTCGATGGTTGCTTCTGCCGCATGTCCGTAACGGACTTGGAGACCGAGGTGTTTATTTCGGAAGAACAGGCGTTTGCGCAGCCTTTTTGAAAGGTGATTTTGTGTGGCAGGTGGTTTTTGGTGGGCATGCGGACGGGATATCTGCCGACTTTGTTGACCAAGAACAGCCAAGTCGGCCGACTCAGCGGATAAGCGGAGGTCAAAAAGACGCGACAGGACCGTCTGCCAAATTCGCATTTTCGACAAACTCGGCCCGCTTAACGCCTCGATCCATAGCCCCTGCAACTGCGGATTTTGGTTTGTTCAACAGATTTTAAGACCAAAGGCGCAATCATGACGTGTCCATTTTGGGGGTGGGTTCATGTTGTTTAGACTCTTGGGGTTTCTGGCCTTGGCGCTGCTCACGCTGGCAGTTGGCATAGGGTATGCGACCCACACCAGCGTCCACGAGACGATTAGCCGAATGTCGGTGGACAAGGCTATGCATCACGCACGGCACATGTCGTCCCAGATCCGCGACATCGAAGACCTGCTAGAAAACCCGGTGCCGGCTCCGGATCAGATCCGCGCGATACGTAATCTTCGCCAGTTTGTCGATGTGTTCCGCTTCAAGCTGTTCGACGCCCAAGGGCGGCTTGTGCTGGTTTCGGATCAGTCGATGCTTGACGATCCTCTGCAGCAGCCGGCGTCTGAACCGGATCCCGAGGCGCTGAAGGTCATTGCCTCGCATGTACCCTTTGCCACGGTGCATGACGGGTCCGAAAAGCCGGACCGGCCCGAGCTTTACGCCGAGGCCTACGTGCCGCTTCTGAATGCGGATGGAGAGATCTTCGGAGTCGCAGAGATCTACTTGGACCAGACCGATACGCACGTTTACTTCCATGATAGCTTCAGCCACTTTGCGATATTTCTGACGGCGGTCTGCGCCGTTTTGTTCTCGGTGCCCTATATCGCCTATCTGCTGCAAAAAAAGCGCACCGAGACCTCGCAGCATGAGGTGGAGTACCTGGCCAGATACGATGCCCTGACCGGCCTGATGAATCGGCGCGAGTTCATCGACCGCGCGAATGTTCTGCTGACGGAAGGGAAGCTGGCGGCAATCTGCTACCTTGATGCGGACAAGTTCAAGGCCATCAACGATCTCCATGGACATGCGGTTGGCGATGCCTTCCTCGTTCACATCGCGGGCATTCTGCGCAGCTGCACGCATCACAGCGATCTTCTTGCGCGCTTTGGCGGCGACGAATTCGTCATCGGTTTCAAGCATATGGGCCAAGACGAGACTGAGCATGACAGTATTATCGGGCGGGTCCGCAGCATCATCCATGACGCTGCCGAAGCCTTCCAGCACGAAGAGGCCGTGATCGAGGCGTCGGTGAGTGCGGGCATTGCCTTTGTTGCGCGGGACCGGGATCTCAGCGCGGCCCTGTCGGACGCTGATGCCGCGCTTTACCATTCGAAATCGAACGGACGGAACACGTTTTCCGTCTATGGTGAGCAGATGGGCGAGGACTACCGCCAGCGTATGGCTATGCATGCCCGTCTGCGTCAGACGACGAAAGACAAGAATTTCAAGATTCTGTACCAATGTCTGGTGGATGCGCATTCCGAGCAGGTGGTCGGTTATGAGGCCCTTTTGCGGATGCATGACGAGGACGGATCGGAGATTTCGCCTTCCGTCTTTATCCCGATTGCCGAAGAACTGGGCCTGATCGGAGAGATCGGCGCCTGGGTGATCCGCTCCGCCACGCAGGAGATCGCCGCGCGAGACGATCACAGCACCATTTCGGTCAACCTTTCGGCGGCGCAGCTTTGGGATGGTGAATTGCCTGAAATCGTCCGCTCCGCGCTTGAGGAGTCCGGGCTGGCCCCGCACCGGCTGGAACTGGAGATTACGGAATCCCTCCTGCTCGATGATGATCCGGCAGTGGCCTATCAGATCGATACGCTGAAAGAGATGGGCGTATCGCTTGCCATGGATGATTTCGGTACAGGCTTTTCCAGTCTGGGGTATCTGTGGCGCTTCGGCTTTGACCGGCTCAAGGTGGACCGTTCTTTCGTGGCCGGGCTGGAGAGAGATCCGGAACGCTCACGACAGGTCATCGAGACGATCCTGATGCTGGGTAACCGTCTGAACATGCAGGTGACAGCAGAGGGGATCGAGACGCAGACCCAGTCCAAGATCCTGTCGGACCTCGGCTGCGATATTCTGCAGGGATATCTTTATGGTCGTCCGGCCCCGCTTGATACACCAAATACAGAAGGCGCGGACGATAGTGCTCACCGCGCGTTCTGACGCTCCGGGGAAGGGGCTTTAGCTGGCCAACGGGATGTCCTGCGACCGCAGCAGGCGGCCCATGTGGCGGCCCGTGTCGAGCATCCGGTTCGAGAAACCCCATTCGTTGTCGTACCAGCTGACCACCCGGACCAGCCCCTCCGCCGTGACGGCTGTCTGGGCGGCTGCAAAGCACGATGAATGCGGATCGTGGTTGAAATCCACCGAGACCATTGGGTCCTCTTCATAGGCCAGTATGCCTACCAGATCGGATGAGGCCGCCGCTTTGATCGCAGCATTCACGCTCTTGACCGTGGTGGGGCGTTCGGGCACGAAACTCAGATCAACGACAGAGACATTGGGTGTCGGCACCCGGATGGCAGAGCCCTCAAGCCGCCCTTTCAGATGTGGGAGGACCTCGGCAATGGCGCGGGCAGCGCCAGTGGAGGTCGGAATCATCGACAAGGCCGCCGCACGGGCGCGATAGGGATCCTTGTGGGGGCTGTCATGGGTCGGCTGATCCCCGGTGTAGGCATGGATCGTTGTCATGTAGCCGGTCTTTATCCCGAATGCGCGGTCCAGAACTTGAGCTACGGGCGCCAGGCAGTTGGTCGTGCAGGAGGCATTGGAGACGATCAGGTCTTCGGCAGTCAGGTCCATATGGTTGACGCCGTAGACGACGGTGCGGTCCACGTCCGTGCCCGGCGCCGAGATCAGAACGCGTTTTGCGCCATTCTCAAGATGCGCCGCGGCCGCATCGCGTTTTGTGAACAGGCCGGTGCATTCATAGGCGATGTCCACATCGCCCCAAGGCAGATCGGCGGGCTTGCGCTCGCTACTTAGCCGGATTGTGTGGCGACCGACCCGCAAGGAGCCGTCAGACAGAGCCACAGGGCTGCGCAGGCGGCCATGGACGGAATCATATTTCAGAAGGTGCACCAGAGTTTCTGCCGGGGCCAGATCGTTGATGGCAACAACGTCGATGTCTGTGTCCCCCCGTTCCAAAAGCGCCCGCAGTACGCCGCGACCGATCCGGCCAAATCCATTGATTGCGATTTTGAGGGTCATGGCTTCTGCCTCCGTCTGCTGAAGATTACAAGATGCCTAGGCGGTATCGATAGCGGTATCGCTAACATCTTGTGTTCAGCGCATCGTTATCGATAACGAAATCGAAAATCAAGTCTCTTGGAGGAAGCGTCGACATGGCGTTGCACTGCCTCTTGCGGTGGCGGGCAAAGTGCTGGACGATGCGCCATGAAAGCCAAGCGCAGAATTCTGAACCATCGGACCGGGACAAAGCCGTGACAAAACCTGAGACCAAGAAACTGCTCTTGAAGGATGTCGCGCGCCTTGCCGGTGTCAGCGAGATGACCGCTTCGCGGGCATTGCGGGGCACGGCGGATGTCTCAAAGGCGACGCGTGCCCGCGTGGAAGAAATCGCTCGCGCCCACGGCTACGTGCCAAATCGCATCGCCGGATCGCTGTCGTCACAATCGGTCAATCTGGTGGCCGTGGTGGTTCCGTCGCTCAACAGTTTTGTCTTCCCCGAAGTGCTTTCGGGCATATCCTCGGTCCTCAAAGAAACGCCTTTGAAGCCTGTGGTCGGGGTGTCGAGCTATGAGCTGGAAGAGGAAGAGGAGGTCATCCGCGAAATGCTCAGCTGGCGTCCTTCCGGTCTGATCGTGGCGGGGCTGGAGCATAGCGAGGCGACGCGCCGGATGATGGCGCAGGCCGATTGCCCGGTGGTGGAAGTTATGGATGTGGATGGAACCCCGGTGGGGCATTGCGTGGGCATCTCGCACCTGCAGGCGGGCCGCGATATGGCGGCGCAGATCCTGGCGCGCGGCTACCGGCGGGTCGGCTTTATCGGCACCAAGATGCCGCAGGATTTTCGTGCCAGAAAACGTTTTGACGGCTTTGTTGAAGGGCTGGCAGACCAGGGCGTTACGCTCTTGGACCGCGAACACTATGCCGGGGAAAGCTCGATCCAGACCGGGCGACAGCTGACCGCGCAAATGCTGGGGCGCAGCCCCGACCTTGATTGCATCTACTATTCCTCTGACGTCATGAGTTTGGGTGGCTTGATGCATTGTCAGGCAGCGGGGCTCTCGGTGCCGGGGGATGTGGCGCTGGCTGGTTTCAACAATCTTCAGATCCTTCAGGGCCTGCCGCTGGAACTGGCAACTACCGATGCTTGCCGCCGCGAAATCGGAGAGCGGGCCGCAATGATTGTCCTGCAGGCGCGCAAGGCCAAGCAGCCACTGGCGCCCGTATGCACGCGGCTCAGTCCGCTGATCAGTCTTGGCCAATCGCTCTAGACACGATTACTCCGTTTTCGGCGTCAGGATCGCCTCCATCCCGGCGGTGCAGAAATCAATGAGCTGATCCACCTGTGCTTCTGCGGCTCCGGGGCTGAGCGCCTCGATTCGCCAGCCGGTATTGAGAAAGGCGAGCATGGCGGCCACCGAATAGACCTGACCCGTTGCAGCGGCCTGCCGCTCTGCGTCGGGGTGGAGGGTCATGATCTCCTCGATAAAGCGGTTGGCGGTTGGGTCGAAACACTGGGCGGCCAGCGCACGCCAGCGCGGGTCGGCAGAGACATGCGCAACAAGGCGCCCGTAATGCTGCCATTGCGCCCCGCCGGTTTGGGCCAGCGTCACATAGGCCCGCATGAAGACATCCAGAAGACCGCGCAAGGAGACTTCGCCCGACTGTTTCAGCGCCTCAAGCCGCTCAAGACGCAGCGAAGCCAGCTCATCGGCGCGTCGGGTGACGGTCTGGTGAAAAAGCTCCTCCTTGCCGCCGCCATGATGATGCACCAGGCCCACCTGCACGTCGGCCAGCTTTGCGATATCGCGCAGGGAGGCGCCTTCGAATCCCCGCTCCGCAAAAAGCTGTTCGGCGGCATCCAGGATGCGCGCCTTGGTTTGCAACGACCGGGCCGATGGCGCTCTTTTGCGTTGTTTTTCCACGAAAAACTCCCTTTGACGAAAAGATCTTGCCTTATTTTGAACAGTTGTTCAACCTAAAGCCGGAGGACAGGGAGGACTTATGACGGAAACGCGCGGGCGCTATGCCCTTATCGGCGCTGGGCCGATGGGGCTGGCCATGGCCAAGGTATTGGTCGAACAAGGCATTCCCTTTCAGGGGTTTGAACTGCATTCGGATGTGGGCGGTTTGTGGGATATCGATGGGCCAAAGTCCACGATGTACGAAAGCGCGCATTTGATCTCATCCAAGCGGATGACGGAATTTGCCGATTTTCCCATGAAGGACGAGGTGGCCGAATACCCCTCGCACCGGGATCTGAAGGCGTATTTCCACGACTTTGCAGATCATTTCGGACTGCGCCAGCACTACCAGTTCAATGCCGAGGTGCTGAAGACCGAGCCTCTGGGTGACCCAGGCGAGGGTTGGCGCGTAACCTGGCGCGACCCTGAGGGCGAGCATAGCGAGGAGTTCGCGGGCGTGCTGATCGCCAATGGCACGCTGTCGGAGCCAAATATGCCCACCTTTCCGGGCGAATTCGCGGGCGAGCTGATCCACTCCAGCCAGTACCGCAAGGCTGAACAGTTCGGCGGAAAGCGCGTGCTGGTGGTGGGCGCGGGCAACTCCGGTTGTGACATTGCGGTGGATGCCATTCATCACGGCGTCTCCTGCGATCTCTCCATGCGGCGCGGCTATTACTTCGTGCCCAAATACGTCTTTGGCAAACCGGCGGATACCATGGGCGGGCTGATCCAGCTGCCCATGTGGCTCAAGCGGCGCATCGACGGGATGATCCTGAAATGGTTCGTGGGCGATCCGCAGAAGTACGGGTTTCCAAAGCCCGACTACCAGCTTTACGAAAGCCACCCGGTGGTGAATTCGCTGGTGCTCTATCATGCGGGGCACGGCGATCTGAAGATCCGACCAGATATCGACCGGATCGAAGGCAAGACCGTGAAGTTTGTCGATGGCAGCCAAGCCGACTATGACATGATCCTCGCCGCCACGGGCTATAAGCTGCATTACCCCTTCATTGACCAGGCGCTCTTGAACTGGCAGGGCGATGCGCCGCATCTGTACCTCAATGCGATGCACCCGGGCCGTGACGACCTGTTCGTTTTGGGCATGGTAGAGGCCAGCGGCCTTGGCTGGCAGGGCCGGCACGAGCAGGCCGAGATGGTCGCCCGCTATATCAAGGGTCTGCAAACCGGCAATGCCGAGGCCAGAGCGTTGAGAGATGAAAAGGCCGCAGGGTTCGAGCGTGCTACCGGCGGCATGGCCTATCTGAAGCTCGCTCGGATGGCCTATTACGTGGACAAGGCGACCTATCGCAAAGCAGTGACTGCTTGGATCAAGCGCCTATCCGGGGCAGGCGCATGAGCGGGATAGACGAGATCACGCTGAATTTCAGCCCCGCCTCGCTGACGCTGTTGAACGCTATCCTTGCGGTGGTGATGTTCTCGATCGCCATTGACCTGAAGCCCGCCGATTTCCACCGCTTGCGCCGGGCGCCAAAGCCGCTGATCGTGGGGCTTCTGTCTCAGTTCGTGGTCCTGCCGGTTCTTACCTTCGCGATGGTCTGGCTGACGGCGCCCCACCCTTCGATTGCGCTGGGGCTTATCCTTGTGGCGGCCTGTCCGGGGGGGAATATCTCCAATTTCATCACCCACCGCGCAGGTGGGAATTCCGCCCTGTCGGTGTCGATGACGGGCTTTGCCACGGTGGGGGCGATCCTGCTGACGCCCATCAACATCGGGCTTTGGGGCGGGCTTTATCCGCCCACGCGCGCGATCTTGCAGCAGACCGAAATCGACCCGCTGCAGATTGCCATCACCGTTGGGCTGATGCTGGTGCTGCCGCTCGTGCTGGGGGTACAGCTCAACATGCGCAGACCCGGTTGGACCGACCGTATCCGGCGGCCATTGCAATGGCTTTCGATGGGCATTTTCATTGCCTTCATCGTGCTGGCTCTGGCCGCCAACTGGGCGTTTTTCCTGCAATTTGCGGGCGCGGTCGCGGGCCTTGTGGTCTTGCACAACGCGCTTGCGTTGGGTGGCGGCTGGGGCTCTGCGACGCTGGCAGGCCTTTCGCCCTATGACCGGCGCGCGGTAACGATTGAAACAGGCATTCAGAACTCGGGCCTTGGCCTTGTCCTGATCTTTGCCTTCTTCGGCGGGCTAGGCGGCATGGCGGTGGCGGCGGCATTCTGGGGGATCTGGCATGCCATATCTGGCCTTGCCTTGGCGGCGCTGATGTCCCGGACGGAGGCTGCAAGATGAGAAAGACGATCTTGATCACAGGCGCGGCCGGCATGGTGGGCCGCGCCCTGCTGCAAGAATTGCAGGGTTGCCGCATCATCGCCTCGGACCTTGCCACGCCCGCAGACCTGCCCGAAGGGGCAGAGTTCCGGCGCATGGATGTCACCACGGAGGATCCCGCCTGCGTGATTGGCCAGGAAAAGCCCGATGTCATCGTGCATCTGGCCTCCATCGCGACCCCGCCCAAGGGCAGTGGACGGGATTTGGCCTATGCGGTGGATGTCGAAGGTACGCGCAAGGTGCTGGAGGCAGCGGTTGCACATGGTGTGGGACGTATTGTCGTCACCTCTTCCGGCGCGGCCTATGGCTATCACGCGGATAACCCGGTGCCATTGCGCGAAACCGACAGCCTGCGCGGTAACCGGGAGTTTGCCTATTCCGATCACAAGCGGCAGGTCGAGGAGATGCTTGCCGAATATCGAAACACGGCACCCCAGCTGGAGCAGGTGGTGCTGCGCGTCGGCACAGTGCTGGGGGAGGGCACCGAGAATCAGATCACCGCGCTGTTCCATCGGTCGCGCCTCTTGGCGGTGGCGGGAAGCGAAAGCCCTTTCGTCTTCATCTGGACGCGTGATCTGGCGCGGATCCTGGCGCGGGCAGCCACGGATGGCCCCACTGGAGTATTCAACGTGGCCGGTGACGGCGCCATGGGAGTGACAGATCTGGCGCGGGTGCTGAACAAACCCGTGCTGCGTCTGCCGCCCTGGATATTGAAGGCGGTGCTTGCCTTGGCCAAACCGTTTGGCCTCACGCAATACGGTCCCGAACAGGTGCGGTTTTTGCAGTATAGACCGGTGTTGGACAACAGTGCCCTAAAAACCGACTTTGGCTACACGCCCAAGCTAACAAGCGCCGAAGTCTTTGACCTTTGGAGGCGTCAGGCGGGACTATGAAGACAGCGATCATTTCCGGCGGCGCAGGGGGGCTGGGCCGCGCTCTTTCCGCCGCCCTGCAAGAGCGGCACTGGCGCGTTATTCTGCTGGATCTCGATGTGTCGGCGCTCGAAAGGACCGAGACCCAGATCCCGATCCGATGCGATCTGACCGACGGTGAGCAGTTGCGCGACGCCGTACAACATATTCTGCTGCAGTATCCTGTGATCGATCTGGTGATCTACAACGCCGGTATCACCCAGATCGGGGGCTTTGACACAATTGACGAGGCCAGCCACCGCCGAGTGTTCGAGATCAACTATTTTGCAGCGGTCGCCATGGCGAGCCAGCTACTGACGGCGGTGCGCCGCGCCGCAGGTACCCATATCGCAATCTCATCGGTGGCGGGGTTTACGCCCCTCTATCATCGCACGTCCTATGCGGCGTCGAAACACGCGCTTGAGGGGTTCTTCAAATCGCTGCGCTCCGAAGAAGGGCCACATGGCGTTGATGTTCTGATCGCCGCTCCTTCCTTCGTGGCAACGAATATAGGCAACGATCAGCGCCAAAGCGACGGCACCGCGCGCCCTGGTTCGGCCACTGACGGTGTGGATTACATGACCCCCGAAGCGGCGGCGGCAGAGATCCTGCGCGGGTATGAGGGGCGCAAGCCGATGATACCGGTGGGGCGCGTGGCCCATCTGGCCTGGTGGATCAACAGCCTCGCGCCGCGGCTGTACCAGCACCTGATGGAGCGCAAGATCGGCGGGCACACACACTAAGGGCGGGGGCGATTTCAGGTCGCCCCGTCTTCCAGGACTGGCAACGAGAAACCAGCCTTGACCCGGTTCATCACCACCGAGGTGCGAAACCGCGCGATATTCTCCTCGTCAAAGAAATGCGCCCGTGTGAAAGCTTCGAAATCGGCCATGTCACGGGCGGTCAGTATGACGATGAAATCGGCGTTGCCCGTCACATAGTAGCATTGCATGACCTCGGGCGCCTCGCTCATGCGGCGGCGGAAGCGGTCGATGTCGCTGGGTCGCTCGCTTTGAAGTGATACCTCGACAATCAGCATCAGGCCGCGACCCAGCTTCTCCGGGTTGAGCACGGCGATATCCGCATCGACATATCCTTGTGAACGCAGTCGTGCCAGGCGTTTGCGGCAGGCATCCGGTGAAAGGCTGACCTGTTTTGACAGTGCTTCTGCGGTCAGGCGGTTGTTGGTCTGAATGGCATTCAGGATCAACCTGTCGAATGTGTCCAAGCGGGTGTCCTCTTACCTGTGTGACTGTTGGCCCGGTGGGCCGCGCGTGTTCGCTTGATGGCGGCCTAATTTCCGACGTTCTTCAGGATAAAGCAGAGCTGTGATCCGTTTTCAAAGCGCATTTTGCCTAAACCGTCTGAATTTCGGTCAGAACGGCGTCGATATTTCCGATAAACCGACGTCAAGCTGAGCTATCCTTGCGCAGGGCTGCAAGGCAAGACAAGACGTGGGAGATCGCATGGGCGTGGTATTGAGCAACACTCTCGAAAACATGTGGCGTGGCAAAGCGTTGCCGGTTGGGGGCGTTGCGGCGCCGATCCTTCCCAGCATCAACGCCGCTGCCGTGGCCAAGTTGTTGACCTTATGTCCCCGGCATGCGGTGACGCCCCTGATCGATGCAGACGATCTGGCGCAGGAGATCGGGGTCGGCCAGCTCTGGATCAAGGACGAGCGCGCCCGGATGGGGCTGGGCAGTTTCAAGGCGTTGGGAGCGGCCTATGCCATCGCCCGTGAAGCAGCGCAGGCCCTGCAGGAAGAAACGCCCGAGGAGCCGGTTTGGGACACCGCGCTTCAGGGGCGCACCTTTGTTACCGCCAGCGCTGGCAACCACGGGCTGTCGGTCGCTGCAGGGGCGCGACTGTTTGGGGCGCATGCGGTGATATTCCTTGCCGAGACCGTGCCCGACGCCTTTGCCGCGCGCCTGCGGGAAAAGGGCGCTGAGGTGGTGCGCGCAGGCAGCGATTACGAGGCCAGCATGGCGGCCGCTGGGGCTGCGGCGGAGGAAAATGGCTGGTCGCTTTTGTCCGACAGCTCCTGGCCGGGATATACCGAGCCCGCGCGCGCGGTGATGGAGGGGTATCTGCAATTGGCAGCCGAAACCGCGACCCAGATGGATCAGGCGCCGACTCACATCGTGTTGCAGGCCGGGGTTGGCGGTATGGCTGCGGCAGTCGCGGCCTACGCACGCCACGTCTGGGGTGATGACCCGCAGATCGTGGTGGTCGAGCCTGACGTCGCGCCGGCCCTGATCGAGAGCATTCGGGCCGGACAGCTGGTCGATACCCTTGGTGCGGTGTCCTGCATGGGGCGCCTTGATTGCAAAACGCCGTCGCTGGTGGCGCTCAACGGGCTGGCCTGTGATGCGGATCTCTTTGTGACCATTTCGGAGGAGGAGGGCGCCGAAGCCGCGCAGACCTTGACCCGTATGGGATATGCCACAACGCCTTCGGGCGGGGCAGGGTTGGCGGCTCTTCTGACGCACCGGATCCCGAATTGCGGCGCGGATGCTTCTGTGCTCGCGATCCTCAGTGAAGGGCGCGAAGATGGCTGAGCCAGCGCGTGGCTTTCAGCGATCAGAGTTCCTGCGCCGCTGCGGTGCGCTTCAGGCGGGGCTGAGGGCTGCGGGGATGGACGCGCTGCTGCTGACCACGGCGGCGGATATCTTTTATGTCACCGGCTTTCTGACCCGGTTCTGGGAAAGCCCCGCGCGCCCCTGGTTCGTGGTGGTCCCGGCGAAAGGCGATCCGGTGGCGGTGATCCCCTCCATCGGCGCCGAGTTGATGGGACAGACCTGGGTTGCAGAGATCCGGACTTGGGATGCGCCCGATCCCGAGGACGATGGGGTCAGCCTTCTGGCCACGACACTTGGCGACCTTGTGCCCGAGCAGGGCGTGATCGGCACGCCGATGGGGATGGAAACACAGCTGCGTATGGCACTGGGGGACTATTTCGCGCTGACGGCACGTCTTGCGCCGCGCCGGATGGTGGATGCCACCGATGTGGTGCAGCGCGTGCGGGAGGTGAAGTCAGAGGCCGAGGTGGACAAGATTCGCGCCGCCTGCGCAGTGGCGGATCGCACCTTTGCCCGCGTGCCAGAGTTCGCAAGTCTCGGGCGGCCGCTTGATGCGGTCTTTCGCGACTTCCAGCGCGTTCTGCTGGAGGAAGGTGCCGATTGGGTCAGCTATACGGCGGGCGGCGCCGGGCAGGGTGGATATGGAGATGTGATTTCCCCTGCGACAGCGCAGCCGCTGGCACGGGGCGATGTGCTGATGCTGGACACCGGCGCAGTGCGGGATGGGTATTTCTGCGATTTTGATCGAAACTATGCCATTGGCGATGTCGCGCCAGACACGATGCGTGCACATGCGGCTCTTTTTGCGGCGACGGATCTGGCACTGGAGACCCTGCGCCCCGGCATGACGGCAGCCGATGTGCACCGGATCCTGTGCGAAGGGATGCGCGCACATGGCGCCACGCCCGGTGGCGGGCGGCTGGGGCATGGGCTAGGGGTGACCCTGACTGAATGGCCCTCTTTCACGCCAAAGGATCAGACGGTCTTGCGGTCGGGCATGGTCCTGACGCTGGAGCCGGGGGCGCAGATCGCACCGGGACGCATCCTTGTCCACGAAGAAAACATCGTATTGCGCGAGGGCGGCCCGGAACTCCTGTCAACCCGCGCTCCTGCGGACTTGCCGGTTCTGGAGTGATCCAATGCAGCATTTTCCATATGATCTGACAGGTCCGATCGGCAGCCGTGCCACACTGGGGCTGATCGTACTGCAGGTGGATGAAACGCTGGAACAGGACATGCGCCGCCTGCTGCCCGGAGGCGATGTGGCCCATCACGTGACACGCATTCCCAGCGGGGACGCTCTGACGCCCGATACCATCGCCACGATGGAGGGCACACTGCCAGCCGCCGCGGCTCTGTTGCCCCCGGCGGCTGCGTTCGATGTGATCGGCTATGGCTGCACCTCGGGCACCACGTTGATCGGGGCGGACCGAGTGGCGGATCTGGTGCGTCAGGGCGCCGCCTCGGCCCATGTTACTGATCCTCTGAGCGCGGCTCTGGCGGCGCTGGAGAGTTTGGGTATCCAGTCGCTGGCGATCGTGTCGCCCTACGTGGATAGCGTCAGCGCTCCGGTTCGAGACGCCTTTGCGGCGCAGGGGTATGAGGTACGCGCGACCGCCTCTTTCGGTGAAGAGGTGGAGGCGCGGGTGGCACGGATTGATCCCGCCTCGATTCGCGCGGCCGCCTTGTCCGTTGCGGATGATGCAGACGCGGTTTTCTTGTCTTGCACGAACCTGCGCACGCTGGACATCATCGAGGATCTGGAGGCGGTCCTTGGCAAACCGGTCCTGAGCAGCAATCAGGTTTTGGCCTGGCATATGGCAAAGCTTGCCAAGATATCAGAGGTTTGCAACGGTCCCGGCCATCTGTTTCAGACATTGCCCGTTTGAATGGCGCTGGTGCGAAGAGGTCTGAATTATATTTTAGGGTTTAATATTTTAATCTTGAAATAACTACGTGAAGCTGCCTAGAGTTTCTCTATCGGTCCTCGCAACTGCGAACCTGCCAGTCAAAAAGAGCAGGCGTTTGCGGGTGGTGCGATGGAAATGCGCCTTGAGAGATGCCACGCCCGGTAAAACGGGCGGAAGGTACCCCGCTAGAGGGAAAAGGTCACGAAGGGCTGGCGCCCTGCGCCCTAAGGCGGAATAGTGGTGCCATGGAGATAACCGCGGGCAACGCGGATCCGGCCCAATAACTGCAATAGGGAGACTTTGGGAAATGAAAGCAATCAAGACACTGGCGCTGGCAACCGCCGTATCCGCGCTCGCCATGGCGGCGCAGGCGGACACCAAGATCGGCATGATCACCACCCTTTCCGGCGGCGGCGCCGGTCTCGGTGTGGATGTGCGCGACGGGTTCATGCTGGCCATCGAAAAAGCGGGCCGCGACGATATCGAAGTGGTGATCGAGGACGATCAGCGCAAACCCGAAAGCGCGGTTCAGATCGCCGATCAGATGATCCAGTCCGAGAAGGTGGACATCATGACCGGCATCATCTGGTCGAACCTTGCCATGGCCGTTGTGCCTGCTGCCACCGCGCAGGGCGTGTTTTACCTCTCGCCCAATGCCGGCCCCTCGGCCCTGGCGGGCAAGCGCTGCCACGAGAACTACTTCAACGTCGCTTGGCAGAACGACAACCTGCATGAGGCCGCCGGTGCCTATGCCAGCGCCGAAGGCTTTAAGAACACCTTCATCCTCGCGCCCAACTACCCGGCGGGCAAGGACGCTCTGACCGGGTACAAACGCATGTACGAAGGCGATCTGGCCGGTGAAATCTACACCAAACTGGGTCAGACCGACTATGCTGCCGAGATCGCCCAGATCCGGGCCTCCGGTGCGGATTCGGTGTTCTTCTTCCTGCCCGGCGGCATGGGGATCTCCTTCCTCAAGCAATATGCCGACAGCGGCGTCGATCTGCCGGTCGTTGGGCCAGCCTTCAGCTTTGATCAGGGCATCCTGCAAGCCGTGGGTGAAGCGGCGCTGGGTGTAAAAAACACCTCCCAGTGGAACAAGGATCTGGACAACGCGGCCAACGCCGAATTCGTGGCAGGCTTTCAGGAGAAATACGGCCGTCTGCCCTCGCTTTACGCCAGCCAGGGCTATGACACCGCCAACCTGATCCTGAGTGCGCTTGAGAAGGCCGATGTATCCGACAAGGACGCTTTCCGCGCGGCTCTGGAAGCGGCGGAATTCGCCTCGGTGCGGGGAGAGTTCAAATTCGGCCCCAACCATCACCCGATCCAGAACATCTATGTGCGCGAAGTGATCAAGGAAGGCGAGGTCTTCACCAACAAGATCATCGCCACCGGCCTTGAGATGCGCGGCGACGCCTACGCTGCCGAGTGCAAGATGTAAGAGACCTCCAATCTCGCGGGGGCGCTGACGAAAGGCGCCCCTGCAGTGGCGGAACATTCCCATGTCCATACTCCTCATTCTTGAGCAGGTCCTGAACGGGTTGCAGTTCGGGGTCATGCTATTCCTCATGGCTGCGGGCCTGACGCTGGTCTTCGGCGTGATGGGGCTGATCAACCTCGCCCATGGCGCGCTTTACATGGTGGGGGCCTTTGCCGCCGCCGCCGTGGCGGGGCTGACCGGATCCTTTCTGTTGGCGCTGGTGGCGAGCCTTGCGGCCGCCGCAGCGGCTGGCGCGATTGTCGAGGTTGCCGTGATCCGGCGGCTTTATGATCGCGATCACCTTGATCAGGTGCTGGCCACATTCGCGCTGATCCTGATTTTCTCTGAAGGGACGCGCTGGATCTTTGGTTCCTTCCCGCTGTTCCTTGATGTGCCGGATTACCTCTCTGGCCCGGTGACACTGCCCGGGGGAATCGAGTATCCCATGTACCGGCTTACGATCATTGCCATCGGTCTTGTGGTGGCGGCGGCGCTGTTCTGGCTGATTGCCCGCACCCGGATCGGTATCCAGATCCGCGCAGGCGAAGCCGATCGCGAGATGATCGCGGCGCTGGGAGTAGACATTTCCAAGCTCTATACGCTGGTCTTTGCCCTTGGCGCGGCGCTGGCCGGCCTTGCGGGCGCCCTGGTCGGCGCGATCCAGTCGGTGCAGGTCGGCATGGGAGAGCCTGTGCTGATCCTGGCCTTCGTGGTGATCGTGATTGGCGGTATCGGGTCGATCAAGGGGGCCCTTGTCGGTGCTGTTCTGGTGGGGCTGACCGACACGCTGGGCAAGGTGTTTCTGCCGCAATTCTTTGGGCTGTTCCTTGAGCCTGCCAGTGCAACCTCCGTGGGCGCTTCGCTCGCCTCTATGCTGATCTACATCCTGATGGCGCTGGTTCTGCTCGTGCGCCCGTCGGGCCTATATGGGGGGAGCAACTGATGCCGACCCGCGAAACAACATTGAACATCGCGCTGGCCGCGACCCTCTTGGCGGTGCCGCTTCTGGCGCTGGCGATGGATGAGATCTTTATCATTACGCTGGCCACCAAGGTTGCGATCCTGGCGCTGGCCGGTGTCGGCCTCAATATCGCGCTGGGCATCGGCGGCCTGGTGAGCCTTGGGCACGCGGCCTTTTTCGGGATCGGCGGCTATGCAATGGGGATCCTTGCTGCGCATGCGCAGAACTATGACCCGATCATGGAGGTGCCTTTCCTGATCGAGGGTACCAACCAGATGCCCATCATCTGGCTGGTTGCCATCGTCGCCAGCGCATTGGCGGCGCTGGTGATCGGGGCGCTTTCCCTACGCACCTCGGGCGTCTATTTCATCATGATCACGCTGGCCTTCGGGCAGATGCTGTACTACTTCGCGATCAGCTGGTCTGCCTATGGCGGCGAGGATGGTCAGTCGATCTGGGTGCGCAACGAATTCCCGGGCCTTAACACGCTCGATCCGATCCAGTTCTTCCTGATTGCATATGTGATCTTATGCGTGGTGCTGGTCTTTTCTGCGCGCCTTGCACGCTCACCTTTTGGCCTTGCCTTGGCGGCGGCCCGGCAGACCGAGGAACGCGTGATGACCGTGGGCCTCACGCCCTTTCATTTGCGGCTCGTGGCCTTTGTCATCTCGGGCGCGATCACCGGGCTTGCCGGGGCGCTTTATGCCGACCTTAATCGCTTTGTCAGCCCCACCATGCTCAGCTGGCACACCAGCGGTGAGATCATGGTCTTCGTGATCATCGGCGGGGTGGGGCGTCTGTTCGGCCCGCTCGTGGGCGCGGCGGTCTTTATCCTTTTGGAGCATATCCTTGGGGGTTTCAGCGAATACTGGCAGATCTTCCTCGGCCTCTTGCTCCTCCTGATGGTGCTGTTCGCACGCGGCGGATTGATCGGAGCCGTCGCCGGACGGGAGGTGGCCCATGACTGACATGACCCCGGTTCTGAAGGTTGAGGGCATCAGCAAAAGCTTTGGCGCGCTGAAGGCCAGCGACAATGTGAGCCTTGATCTGCGGCCCGGTGAAATCCACGCCCTGATCGGCCCCAATGGTGCGGGCAAATCCACCCTGATCAAGCAGATCTCGGGCAGCCTGCGCCCCGATAGTGGCCGGATCGAGGTTCTGGGCCGCGATGTCACCGATCTTGATACCGTGGCGCGGGCGCGGCTGGGGCTGGGGCGGACCTTCCAGATCTCGTCCCTCGCCATGGAGTTCACGGTGCTGCAGAACGTGGTCCTTGGCGCGCTGGGCGCGCGGGGGCGGGCGTTTTCCTTCTTCCGCAACGTGATGAAGGACAAGGCCCTGCTGGAACCTGCGCAGCGCGCACTGGAACGCGTCGGCCTACAGGAGGAAGCGCAGCGGCGCACCGCCGATCTGTCCCACGGGCAGCGTCGCCAGCTGGAGGTCGCCGTGGCGCTGACACTTCAGCCGAAACTTTTCCTGATGGATGAACCCATGGCGGGTCTGGGGGCGAGCGGGTCCAAGGCCCTGACGGGTTTTCTGGATGAGCTGCGCCATGAGGCGCCGATCCTCTTGGTCGAACATGACATGGACGCGGTTTTCGCCCTCGCCGACAGGATCAGCGTGCTGGTCTACGGTGCGGTGATCGCCACCGGCACGGCGGATGAGATCCGCGCCAACCCAGAGGTGCGCCGCGCATACCTCGGAGAGGAGGACGCCGCATGAGCCTGTTGTCCCTGAAGAATATCGAAGCCTCCTACGGCCCCTCGCAGGCGCTGTTTGGCGTTTCGCTGGATCTCGCCGAGGGTGAGGTCGTCGCCCTGATGGGCCGCAACGGTATGGGCAAGACCACTACCATCAAGTCGATCTGCGGCATGGTCCAGCCTTTTGCTGGTGATCTGCGGTTCGATGGCCACGACCTGCGGCAGCTTCCGTCGCACAAGATTGCGCGGCTGGGCATCGGCCTTGTGCCCGAGGGGCGGCGTTGTTTCGGCCCGCTGACGGTAGAGGAAAACCTGACCGCCGCCGCCCGCCCGGGGCATTGGGATTTCGACCGGGTGGCGGGCCTGTTTCCGCGCCTGAAAGAGCGGCGCGACCAGACCGCCAGTTCGCTCTCGGGCGGAGAGCAGCAGATGCTCGCCATTGGCCGCGCCCTGATGACCAACCCGCGCCTGTTGATCCTAGACGAGGCAACCGAGGGCCTCGCCCCCGTGGTGCGGCAGGAAATCTGGGCGGCCATTGCGCAGCTGAAACGCGAGGCGGGCCTGTCGATCCTGGTGGTGGACAAGACGCTGAAGGAGCTCGCCCAGATCGCCGATCACGCGGTGATCCTGAACCGAGGTCAAAGCGTCTGGACTGGGAAAATGGAGGAGTTGACCCCGGATCTGACGGATCAGTATTTGGGGGTTTGAGCGGGCACGGACAGCGTTGCACAAGGTTGGCTCAGTGTCCTGAGCCGATCAGCCAATTTACTCCGATTTCTTCGTGCGCGAAGTCAATTTGTAAATCTGGTTTTCTCATCGTAGTTTCATAGCGTAGGCTTTCAATTTTATCAGGCCATTCCCCAAGGCAACCTACGGTTTAGAAGGTACTCTCATGCTACTTCCCGGTCAATTTTCGGACATTGAACAGGGTTCGAAATTTTCACTTTCTGTCGAGCAGGTCAAGGTAGGCGGCGTCGTTACAGGATCCACTGAAATTTTGGTGTCATACGATGAAAAAGGACGGCCGCTTCTTCACTTGGGGGACCTTTTTCCGTCGACACTGTCGGTCTTGAGCTCTGAAGTTCAGATTAATTATAAGGTAGAGAGTGAGCCATGGCCGTTGATAATAACCAAGCGTAGCATCTACTCTGAGCAGGCTAGCCCAATTGTTGAAGCCCGACTTGCTAGGGAGCCTCTAGTCCTTTTTGACAAGCCAAACTCAACAAGATTTGAGGCTGTTCTTTTGTCCCCTCCCAAGTTTATTTCAGCGCCTATTGTTCTTCATGATGAGAACAAAAATAAATTTGAGATAGAACCCCTTGAAACGGCAGAGGGGGCCGCGTGTCTGCTTCGGTCAAGTCTTCACCTTAGTGCGGAAGACCCACTTAGGCCACTTTCGCCAATCCTGAATTTCCTTACATTTATGAAGGGTTGTCATTGTGGGCTTGGCAATCTGTTCGCCTATGATGAGGAAGATGCCGTTGCGTTTAGATTGCTCGGATTTTCACACAGTGACGTTGAGAAGCGGGAAACAAACTGGTTTGACATAGAAATACAGAAAAACCTTCCTGAAATATTCACTCTCTTTTCTGGGGCATTTTCAGATGATTTGACCGGTCGCGCGCTTCGTCAGACTGTCAGTTTTTATCGTGCATCGAATGCTTCGAGAAGTGTATCTGTCGAAATGTCTATTATTGCTGCGCATTCGGCCCTGGAGTCGATTGTGAATTTTGTTCTCGAACATCGAGCGGGCTGGTCGAAGTCGATGATGAATAACCGTAGCATAGCGTTTTCAGATAAAAGCCGTGCTGCTGCGCAGCATTTTGGAGTTTGCACTGAATTGCTGTCTCAAAGCCCGGAGCTAGCTGCCTTTTCAATTGGAAGCAATGGCATAGATGTGTTTGAAATTATTTCGAGATTCAGAAATAAGTTGGTCCATCAAGACGCGAAGCATTCTCCTACCGGAATCCAGCTTCACGAAACCTGGTTGATAGCGCAGTGGCTGGTTGAGGTCCTGGTATTTGGGGTGATTGGGTATCGGGGAGATATCATTGATAGAAGAGTCTACAAGGGCTGGCGGGGCACCACATGCAAAGTACCATTGTCCCGCTCGTAAAGGCATTCTGTTTCGATCCGTAGCTTTGACGCAACGAAATATCTGGCGCCAACTGCGAAAACTACACCTTACTACCCAACCCCATGCCGCCGCCGCACAGTCTCGGGCCGTCCCCGCAACGAAAGACTCGCATCCCCTCGGGCGCTGCGGGCGATGATCTTGCCCTTGGACACAACCGCCAGACGGGGGGGGCGCAGGCGGACGGCTTCGGTTGGGGTACTGGCGTCTAGAATCACCAGCGAGGCGTCGCCGCCCACTTTCAGGCCATAGTCCTTTAATCCCATGATCTGGGCGTTGACCTCGGTCACCATGGTGAAGCAGCGGGCCATCTCATCGGGGTGACTCATCTGCGCCACGTGCAGACCCATGAAGGCGACGTCCAGCATGTCTCCGGTGCCAAGGGAATACCAGGGGTCGAGCACGCAGTCCTGCCCCCAGCCGACGGGGATGCCAAGGGCCTGCATCTCCTTCACGCGGGTCAGGCCGCGGCGTTTGGGAAAGGTGTCGTGCCGCCCTTGCAGCATGATGTTGATCAAAGGGTTGGGGATTGCGGAAATCCCGGCCTCGGCGATTAGCGGCAGCAGTTTGCTGACGTAGTAGTTGTCCATCGAATGCATCGAGGTCAGGTGACTGCCCGCAACGCGCCCCTGCAATCCCAGTCGCTGGGTTTCATAGGCCAGCGCCTCGATATGGCGGGATAGGGGATCGTCGGTCTCGTCGCAGTGGATATCGACCATCAGACCCCGCTCGGCGGCGATCTCGCAGAGGTCGCGCATGGAAGCGGCGCCGTCCTGCATGGTGCGCTCGAAATGGGGGATGCCGCCGACCACATCAACGCCCATATCGAGGGCGCGCAGCACATTCTCGCGCCCCGTTGGCGTGCGATAAAGCCCATCCTGCGGGAAGGCGACCAGTTGCAGATCGATGTAGCCTTTGACCTTCTCCTTGACCTCCAGCATGGCGGTTACGGTGTTCAAATGGTCGGGTGTGGTGTCCACATGGGATCGGATCGCCAGCGTCCCCATGGAGGCGGCCCAGTCGCAATAGGTCAGCGCGCGTTCGACCATCTCATCCACCGTGGCGATGTCGCGCAGCTCTCCCCAAAGCGAGATCCCTTCCAGCAGCGTGCCCGAGGCGTTGAGCCGGGGTCTGCCGTAAGACAAAGTCGCATCCATGTGGAAATGCGGGTCCACAAAGGGCGGGGCGACGAGGTCTCCGCTGGCGTCGATCACCTCGGCCGCTTCCGCCTCCAGATTGGCATCAATCGCGGTGATTTTGCCGCCCGCGATGCCGATATCGGCCACCGTTCCATCGGGCAGGGTGCCGCCCTTGACGATCAGGTCGAACATCATCTTTCCCCCTTGTTGAAGGGCACCATCAGCGCCGCCGGGATCTCGGCGCGGCGGGACATCACCACCAGCGCCAGAATGGACAGGATATAGGGCATCATCAGGAAAACCTGGTAAGGAACAACCGCGCCGATGCCGGTTTGCTGCAGGCGGATCTGCAGCGCGTCAAAGGCCGCGAACAGGATTGCACCCAGCACCGCTTTGCCCGGCTTCCAGGCCCCAAAGACCACCAGCGCAATGCAGATCCAGCCGCGCCCGTTGACCATGTCGAAAAAGAAGCTGTCAAAGGCCGAAAGCGTCAGGAAAGCGCCTCCGATGGCCATGAAGCCCGAGCCGACCACAACCGCGCCCATGCGGATGGCGGTGACCGACAGACCCTGGGCGGCGACGGCCTGCGGGTTTTCTCCGGCGGCGCGCACCGCAAGGCCAAGGGGCGTGCGATAAAGCACCAATGCCGTCAGACCGGCCAGCACGAATGCCGCATAGGTGAGCGGTGTCTGCGAAAACAGCGCCGGGCCGACCAGTGGCAGATCAGACAAAAGCGGGATCTCATAAGGCTGGAAGGCCGTGATCTTGGGCGGCGATGACACTTCGGGCAGCACCACGCGGTAGGTATAGAAGGTCAGCGAGGTCGCCAGCAGCGTGAGGCCAACCCCCACCACATGCTGCGAGAGGCCAAAGGGAACGCTGAAAATGGAATGCACCAGCCCCAGCATCATGCCCGTCAGCAGCGCCACGGCAACCCCGCCCCACAAGGGCAGTCCGCCCCAGACGGCGATCCAGCCTGCAAAGGCGCCCGCGACCATGATGCCTTCGATGCCGAGGTTCAGAACGCCTGCACGCTCGCAGATCAGCTCTCCGATGGTGGCAAAGATCAGGGGAGAGGCGATGCGGATGGCGGCGGCCCAGAAACTGGCGGACAATAGGATGTCAATGAGGTCCATATCAGTCCCTCCGCACGCGGAATTTGGTGAGAAGGATTGCCAGCACCATGAACAACAGCGCCGAAGCCAGCATGATATCGGCGAGATAGCTCGGCACGCCTGCTGCGCGGCTCATACTGTCCGCGCCAACGAATATGGCCGCCACGAACAGAGCCGCGACGACCACGCCCAAGGGGTGCAAGAGCGCAAGCATGGCGACCACGATGCCGGTGTAGCCAAAGCCGGGCGACAGATCGAGCGTGAGGGAGCCTTTGAGCCCCGAGACCTCGGAAAATCCCGCAAGGCCGGCAAGGCCACCGGATAGCACCGCGGTCTTGAGGATGACTTTGGTCACCGGAATGCCTGCGAAAGCTGCGGCCTCGGCGTTCTGGCCGACGGCGCGCATTTCATAGCCGAGCGTGGTGCGCGTGTTGATGATCCAGACGGCGACAGCGGCAATCAGAGCCAGGGCAAAGCCCCAGTGCAGGCGCAGCCCTTCAACAATGCGGGGCAGGCGGGCCTCAGGGATCAGCCGCGCGGATTTCGGCCAGCCCATGCCCATGGGATCCTTCAGCGGCCCTTCGAGCAGGTAACTTACAAAGAGCAGAAAGATGAAGTTGAACAGCAGCGTCGTCACCACCTCATCGACGCCCAGCCGGGTCTTGAGCAGCGCAGGCCCCAAGAGGATCAGCGCGCCGGCCAGCATCGCGGCAAGGCCACAAAGCGCCAGCATCAGCGGCGCAGGCAGGGACAGGGCACCTGTCCCCAGAACCACGGTGAGCACCGCGCCCGCATAAAGCTGCGCCTCGGCACCGATGTTCCACAGCTTGGCGCGAAAGGCCACCGCGATGGCAAGGCCGGTAAAGATCAGCGGCGTTGCGCTGTTCAGCGTCTCCAATATGGCGAACTTCGACCCGAAAGCGCCTTTCACGATCAGGCCAAAGACCGCAAAAGGATTGCCGCCCGCGATCATTGCCAGAAGCGCCGCCACCACGAAGGTCGCGCCGATGGCCAGCGCGGGCGGCAAGACGCGCCGCCCGAAAGAGGGCGCTGCAATGGGTTCAAGCCGCATCGGTCATTCCCTTGTCAAAACCCTCGCCTGCCATCCAGCGGCCCAGATCCTCGGGGCGCATGGTGCCACGAGCAAATTCCGGACTGAGCCGTCCTTCGGAGATCACATGGATCACATCCGACAGGCGCATGATTTCGTCGAGGTCTTCCGAAATCAGCAGAACGGCGGCGCCCCGGTCGCGGGCCTTGGCCAGTTGCTCGTGCACATAGTTCACCGCGCCAATGTCCAGGCCGCGGACAGGCTGGTTTGCCAGGATGATATCCGGTGCGCCTTCCAGAACCCGTCCTAAGATCAGCTTTTGCATATTGCCGCCAGATAGTAGGCGGATGCGGATATCCGGGCCGGGGCAGCGGATGTCGTAGCCCTCGATCAGCTTTTGCGCAAAGGCGCGCGCGCCGCTCCAGTCAAGCCAGCCGCGTTTGCTGAACCGGGTGGCGTAGGTTTCGAGGATGGCGTTCTCGGTGAGGTCGAAATCGGCGATGGTGCCGGTCTTGTGCCGGTCCTCGGGAATGCGGGCCACGCCATTTGCGATGGCGCTGCGCGGCGACCATCCTTGAGGGGCTTGCCCATGCAGCTCCATGCTACCGCTGGACGGGGCGATGAGGCCCGAGATCAGATCCGACAGCGCCGCCTGGCCGTTGCCAGACACACCGGCAAGCCCGGTGATCTGACCGGCCCGCAGATCAAGGCTGACGCGGGCAAGGCCCGGCGCGGAGCCGACCCCCGGCGTGGTGACATCACGCATGGACAGGAGCGGCGCGCCGGGGGAGGCAGGGGCGATGCTGGGTGCGCTCACCTCGGCGCCGACCATCAGCGCGGCAAGTTCCTCGCCGTTGGTGTCTTTGGTGGCGCGCTCGGCCACAAGGCGGCCATGGCGCAGCACCAGCACGCGGTCGGAAATCGCCATCACCTCGTGCAGTTTGTGGGAAATGAAAATCACCGACAGGCCGGATGCAATCGCCTCGCGCAGGGTTGCGAACAGGGCGTCAGCCTCTTGCGGGGTCAGCACGGCGGTGGGCTCATCGAGGATCAGGATTTTCGCATCGCGATAGAGCGCCTTCAGGATCTCGACCCGCTGGCGTTCCCCCACGGTGAGGCGGCCCACTTTGGCATCCGGGTCCACCTTCAGGTGGAACCGGTCCGACAGGGCGCGGATGCGGGCCTTGGCGGCGGCGGGTTTAAGGCTGGCGGCGCTCAGCGCATCAACGCCCAGCACGATGTTTTCCCAGACCGTCAGGTTCCCGGCCAGGGTGAAATGTTGATGCACCATCCCAACGCCAGCGTCCAGCGCGGCCCGCGGATTGCCTGCGGGCAGGGGCTGGCCGAACAGCTCGACCGAACCCTCATCGGCGGTGTACTGGCCGAAAAGGATGTTCATCAGCGTGGTTTTGCCCGCGCCGTTTTCCCCCAACAACGCGATCACTTCGCCCCGGTGCAGGGCAAAGCTGACGTTCTCATTGGCGGTGACGGGACCGAACCGTTTGGTAATGCCATCAAGGCGCAGGACAACCTGCGCCTTTTCACTGTCAGTCATACCCGAAAGGCCCTCATCACGAGGATTTGGGTTCTTCGTCGTTGATCGCAACGGTGTAGGAGCCGTCCTTGATCGCGGCGGTGCGGGCGGCGACCAGATCCAGCGCCTCTTGCGGGATCTTGCCCTCGAAGGTGCCATAGGGCGCGAGCGAGCAGCCGCCCTCCTTCATGAAGGAATAGACGCCGTAATCGGCGGCGGTGAATGTGCCGCCCTTGACCGCGGCAATGGCTGCGTCCAGCGTCGGCTCGAAATGCCAGATGGCGGAGGCAACGACGGTGTCGGGATAGTCCGCCTGCGTATCGATCACGTTGCCGATGGCCAGAATGCCCTTTTCCTTGGCCGCATCCGAAACGCCAAAACGTTCCGCATAAAGGATATCGGCGCCGTTCTCGATCATGGCGAACGCGGTTTCCTTGGCCTTTGGCGGGTCGAACCAGGAACCAATAAAGGAGACCTGGAACTTCATTTCCGGGTTCATCTCGCGCGCGCCGGCCATAAAGGCGTGCATCAGGCGGTTCACCTCGGGGATCGGGAAGCCACCGACCATGCCGATATTGCCCGATTTGGACATGGAACCTGCAATGATGCCCGACAGGTAGGCCGCATCCTGGATGTAGTTGTCAAAGACCGAAAGGTTCGGGATGCTCGGGTCTTCCTTAAAGGAAGAGCCCATCAGGAAGGCCACATCCGGATAGTCGGCCATGACCTCGCGCGCTTCGGCCTCGACGCCGAAGATTTCACCGATGATCATCTGATAGCCCTGCTCGGCATATTCGCGCATGACGCGGGAATAATCCGAGTTCGAGGTGTTCTCGGAATAGGTATAGCTGATGTCACCGCGGTCCTGCGCTGTCAGCGCGGCAACGTGAATGCGGCTGACCCATTGCTGCTCAACCGGGACGGTGTAGATGCCGGCGACCTTGAGCGGTTCGCTGGCAAACAGACGAGCGGGTGCGGACAGAGCGCCTGCGGTCAATGCGACGGCGGCACTGGTGCCCAGAAACTGGCGGCGTGACAGAACGCCCGTGGCTTTATCTTTCATGGAACAATCCCCCTGTTGAAATCCGCCCCGGTCAAAATGTGGGGCGGTTGTCCAATCGGTAAAAATATCCCGCTGTACAGACAAGCGGAGATCCGTTGGATACTTACCGTTCAGAGCCTGCGCGCAAATTATGGGCATGTGCAAGAAATTTCGCCATTTTGCGCGGCGCAGCGCGGACAGAACCGGCACCATGCCCCGCCGAAGTCAGGCGAGGCACAGGGGCTGGTTGGGTTAGGTGGCCCCCCCGGCAAAGACCCCTGCATATTCGATGCGCAGATCCTTTTTCAGGATCTTGCCGCTGGCGTTTTTGGGCAGGGCCTCGACTATTGCGACGTGTTTGGGCCGTTTGAAATTGGCAAGGGTATCGCCGCAATAGGCTTGCAGGGCTTCAATTGTGACCTCCTCCCCCGGTTTGGGCACGATTACGGCGGTCACAGCTTCGATCCATTTCGGGTGCGGCACGCCAAAAACGGCGACCTCGGCCACGGAGGGGTGGCGGAAGATCGCTTCCTCCACTTCGCGGCTGGCGACGTTTTCGCCGCCTGTCTTGATCATGTCCTTCTTGCGGTCGACCACGTAAAGGTAGCCGTCCTCGTCGAACCGTCCCAAATCGCCCGAGTGGAACCAGCCGCCCTCAAAGGCCTCCGACGTCTTGGCCGGGTCGTTGTAATAGCCAAGAATCAGATGCGGGCTGCGATGGACGATCTCGCCCACTTCACCCACGGGCAGGTCGTTGCCCGCATCATCCACCACGCGGGTCTCCACGTTCAGCGCTGGCCGCCCGGCCGAGCCAAGCTTGCTCAGCTGTTCATGCGGCAAAAGGATCGTCGCAACGGGGGCCATTTCGGTTTGGCCGTAGAAGTTGAACAGCCGCAGGTTTGGCAGGCGGGTGGTCAGCTCTTCGATGATGGCCGTGGGCATGATCGAGGCGCCGTAGTACCCCTTGCGCAGCGCGCTGAGGTCGGTTGTGTCGAAATCGGGGTGGCGCAGTAGCGCGATCCAGACAGTGGGCGGGCAAAAGAGCTTGGTGACGCCTTCGGCGGCAATGGCTTCCAGCATCAGGCCGGGGTCCGCCGCCTCCATCAGGATACTCGTGGCGCCTAGGTAAAGATCCGGCGTCAGGAAACAGTCCAGCTGCGCACAGTGAAACAGCGGCAGGCAGTGGAGTTCGATATCGCTGGCCGACATCTCGCCATCGCTGATGCAGCTGCCGTATTGCGCATAAAGCGCGTCCGAGGACAGTAGCGCCCCCTTTGGCCGGGATTCGGTGCCGCTGGTGTACATCATCTGGATCGGATCATCGCCCGCGATCTCAACATAAGGCGCGCTGTCGTCTGCGTGATCGAACAGGGCTTCGGCGGCCTCCCAACCTGTCGGCAAGCTGTCGAGCGCATGGGAAATGGACAGGCGGAACAGCATCGGCTGATCAAGTTGAGCAAGCGCCGCATCAGCGGTGGTGCACAGGGCATCTTCGGCAATGATCGCGCGGGCGCCGGAATGATCAAGGATATAGGCCACGTCATCGGCGCTGAGCATGAAATTCACCGGCGTCATCACCGCGCCAAGCCGCGCCAGCGCAAAGCGGATCACCACAAAAGCGCGGTTGTTGTGGGAGTAGAGCGCGACCCAGTCTCCCTTGGTGATGCCGCGCGCCGCCAGGGCATTGGCGCAACGGTTCACCACCCGGTCCAGCTCTGCGAAACTGTCGCGCTGCCCCCGAAAAACCAGCGCGGTCTTGTTTGGCGTGCGGGCGGCGCTGCGGCGCAAGAGGTCTCCTAATTGCTGGCTACGGGCACGCGCAATCGTGGCCGTTAGCTGCGCGTCCGGCGGCGCAGCCTGATTATTGTTTGTCATGCTTTCCTCCCTGGTTCTGCTGGCGATCCTGCCGAGAAATCCAAATTCGTCAAGTTTCCTAGGCCTCTAGGCCGCTGTCACCTTGCGTCCTTTCCGGTCCTTTCACGAGAGCGCGGAGATCGGCCTTTGGTTTCATGTTGAGCCATGTCAAAGTCTCTGCAGTGCAGCGCGCCTATCCCTTGGGGTGAGAGGTGATTATGAAAGATGTGGTTTTCAAAACCGAAGGCGTGACCAAGGTCTACGACACCGGTACGCAAAAGGTGCATGCCTTGGCCGGCGTGGATCTTGAGCTGCTCACCGGCGAGTTGGTGGTTCTGCTGGGTCCTTCGGGCAGCGGCAAGTCGACGCTTTTGAACATCCTTGGCGGGCTGGATCATGCCACCGACGGGCGGGTCTGGTTCCGCGATCAGGAACTCACCACGATGAATGATCGCGGGCTCACGCGCTATCGGCGCGATCACGTCGGTTTTGTCTTTCAATTCTACAACCTCGTGCCCAGCCTCTCGGCCTGGGAGAACGTGCAGCTGGTGACTGATGTGGCCCGAAACCCGATGCCGCCCGAAGAGGCGCTGAAGGAGGTCGGCCTGGGCGCCCGTATGGATCACTTCCCGGCGGAGATGTCAGGCGGCGAGCAGCAGCGCGTTGCCATCGCCCGCGCCATCGCCAAACGCCCCGAGATCCTTTTGTGTGATGAGCCCACGGGCGCGCTCGACAGCAAGACCGGCGTGCAGGTGCTGGAGGCGCTGCAACGGATCAATGAAACGACCGGCACCACCACTGTTGTCATCACCCACAATGCCGCGATCCGGCAGATGGCGCATCGGGTGATCTGGTTCCAGGACGGCAAGATTCGGCTGGTGGAGGAAAACGACACCCAACTCGCCCCGTCCGAGATCGAGTGGTAGGGAGATGGAGGCGCTGGATCTCAAGCTCCTGCGCAGCTTTCGCCGCCTCTGGGCGCAGGCACTGGCGATTGCGCTGGTGCTGGCCTGCGGGGTGGCGATCCTTCTGATGGCCTTTGGCATGGAGCGGGCGCTTGGCGATACCCGTGATGCCTATTACGAGCGCAACCGTTTTGCCGATGTCTTTGCCAGGGCAACCCGAGTGCCCGATCACGAGATGGGCCGGATCCTGGCCATTGATGGCGTACGCGCGGGTGAAGCGCGCGTGGAGCACTACGCGATCCTCGATTTGCCGGGCAAGGTGGAGACTGTCACCGGACTGGTTCTGTCCTTGCCGGTGAATGGCGGGCCGGTGCTGAACGTGCCGCTGTTGCGATCAGGGCGCATGCCGGATGCCGATGCTTCGGACGAGGTTCTGCTCAACGAACCCTTTGCCGAGGCCAATGGCCTTGCGCTGGGCGACAGGTTCAGCGCCAATCTTGATGGCAACCGGCGTGAATTCCGTGTCACTGGCACCGTTTTGTCGCCCGAGTTCATCTATACGCTTGGTCCCGGCGCGCTGATGCCGGACAACGAAACCTTCGGTATTCTTTGGCTACCTGAGCGTGTGGCCGAGGCCGCGTTCGACATGCAGGGCGCCTTCAACAGCCTGTCGGTCAAGCTCGATCCCGCTGCCCGGGCCGAAGAGGTGATCGACCGCATCGACGACATACTCGCGCCCTATGGGGGACTTGGCGCCCATGGGCGGGATCTGCAGCTTTCGGACAGTTTCATCGACGCCGAGCTCAAGCAGCTGCGCAACACCGCCCTGATCCTGCCGCCGATCTTCTTTGGTATCACCGCCTTTCTGGTCAATATGGTGATCGGGCGGATCGTCCTTCTGGAGCGTAGCGAGATCGGACTTCTGAAGGCGCTGGGCTATTCCAACGCCGAGGTTTGCCTGCATTATCTGATGCTGGCGGGGCTGATCGCCTGCCTTGGCGTCTTGATCGGCTGGGCGGCGGGCAGTTGGCTGGCACGAGGTCTGGCGCAGATATATGCACAGTTCTACGAATTTCCCTATCTGATTTTCCGCACGCCGCTGGATGCCTACGGGCTTTCCGGGGTGTTGGCGCTGGCGACCGCAGGCCTTGGCGCGGCCCAAAGCGCACTGGCTGTGGCGCGTCTTGCTCCGGCGGTGGCCATGTCGCCGCCCGCGCCGCCCCGTTTCAAGCGCAATTTCATCGACCGTCTCCTGACCCGGCTCGGCCCCTCGCAGGCGGTGATGATGGTGCTGCGCAGCCTCGTACGCTGGCCGATCCGGTCCGGCCTCAGTATTCTGGGTCTGTCGCTTGCGGTCTCGGTGTTGGTGGCCTCCGGCTTTTTCCAGGACGCGCTCGATGAGATGGTAGAGACCTCATTCTATCAGGCCAATCGGCAGGACGCGGCGCTGATCTTCTCCCCCGAGATCCCCGAAACCGCCCTTGCGGATGTGGCCAACCTGCCGGGGGTGATCCGGGCCGAAGGGCAATTCTATCAGGCCGCAGTCTTGTGCAATGGCCACCTGAGCAAGGATGTTTCGATCGAGGCGCGGCGCCCCGGAGCCGATCTTGCCCGCATTCTGGACGCCGATGCTCGTGTGGTGGAGCCACCTGCCGGGGGTATACTGCTGTCGGAGCGGCTGGCGGACCAGCTGGCGGCGCAGCCCGGTGACATCATCGAGGTCGAGCTCAAAGGCGGGCGGAACGAGACGCATCAGGTGCGTGTCTCGGGCATCGTGCGTCAGTATTTCGGCCTTGGCGCCTATATGGAGCTGGACAGCCTCAGCGCGTTGCTGCGGCAGGCGCCGCGCGTGACCACGGCGCATTTGCGGCTGGATCAAAATTCCCTGCCCGAGCTGCATGCGCTCCTGAAGGAGACGCCCTCGCTGAGTGGTCTGTCGATGATGACCGAGATCCGACAGTCGTTTCGCGACACCATCCGCCAGAACGTCATCATCATGACCACCGTCTATAGCGTCATCGCGGTGCTGATCACGGTGGGGGTGGCCTATAACGGCGCCCGCATCCAGATGTCTGAGCGCGCGCGCGAGCTGGCCAGTCTGCGCATCCTCGGGTTCACGCGGGCGGAGGTCTCTTTCATTCTGGTGGGTGAAACCATGCTTCTGGCGCTTCTGGCGCAGCCGGTGGGGTGGCTGCTGGGGGCGGGGATTGCGGGGCTTCTGGCAGAAACCTCTGCCAATGATCTTTATTCGATACCATTGGTGCTGAAGCCTGCGGGCTTTGCCACGGCGAGCCTTGTGGTGCTGGGGGCGGCGCTGATTTCGGTGCTGGTGGTGCGGCGGCGGCTGGACAGGCTGGATCTGGTCCAGGTCATGAAAACGCGGGAGTAGATGAACGATGCTGAGAACACGCACAGTTGTCATGGCCGGATTGGCTTTGCTGGTGACAGGAACGCTGGGCTATGTTGCGATGCGCCCTGAACCGGTGGCGGTGGACCTGCACGAAATCGGGCGTGGACCTTTGCAGGTGACGGTCAATGCCGATGGAAAGACCCGCATCCGCGAGATCTATGATGTCTCAGCCCCGATCACGGGAACCGCGCAGCGCGCGCCGGTGCGGGTTGGGGATGCGGTGACAGAAGGCGAGACCGTGGTTGCCGTTCTGGAGCCTGCTGCCGCCACTCTCCTGGATGCGCGCAGTCGTAGCCAGGCCGAGGCCGCCGTGCGCGAGGCCGAAGCGGGGCTTGCGGTGGCGCGTAGCAAGATGCGCCAGGCCTCTGAAACGCTGACCCTGTCGGAAAGTGAATTCCGCCGCGCCGATACGCTGGTGCAGCGGGGGGTGGTGTCGAAAACCCGACTCGAGGAACTGGAGCAGCGGCTGCACATCGACCGCGCGGCGATGACTGCTGCGGTCTCGGCGCTGGAAATGGCTAAGGGTACGCTGGATCGTGCCCGCGCTGCATTGATCGAACCCGGCGCGCCGGGGGCGGGCAGCAGTTGCTGCCTGACCGTGATGGCGCCGATGTCGGGTCAGGTGCTGACGGTCGATGTGCTGAGTGAGCAGACGGTGCTGGCGGGCACCCGGCTGATTTCCCTTGGAGATCCCAGTGATCTTGAGATTGTCGCCGATCTTCTGTCCACGGATGCCGTGCGGCTGCAGGAGGGAGACAGGGCCATAGTCGAACGCTGGGGCGGCGATCAGGACCTCAGCGCCCGTGTGCGGCGGATCGAGCCTGCGGGCTATACCAAGGTGTCGGCCCTTGGCATCGAAGAGCAGCGCGTGGATGTGATCCTGGATCTGACCTCTCCGCCTGAGGATTACGCTGGGATGGGCGATGGCTTTGCCGTCTTCCTGCGCATCGTCGAATGGGAAAGCGATGATGTGCTCTCCGTCCCCTTGAGCGCGGTGTTTCGGCATGGCGCCGACTGGGCGGTTTTTGTCGAAGCGTCAGGTCTGGCGGAGCGCCGGATCATCACGCTTGGCCGCCGCAACGATCACAATGCCGAGGTGCTGGAGGGGCTGAACCCCGGTGATCGGGTGATCCTGCATCCTTCGGATCAGATAAGTGTTGGCACTCTGATCGAGCGACGCCCTGAAGAGATCTGACCGGGTCTATTCCAGGTCCTTGGCGAAGGTCTCGATCAGCTTGTGTTTGAGGATCTTGCCGGTCGGGGCGGCGGGCAGTTCCAGCGTCAGCACCACGTGCGAGGGGCGTTTGTAGGCCGACAGCCGATCCGCCACATGGGCCTTGAGCGTGGTCTCATCAGTGGCGTCCAGAGCCGTCACCTGCACAAAGGCCAGCACCTCTTCATTGCCATCCAGCTTGCGGCCCACAACGGCGCTTTGGACCACGGCGGGGTGATCGTTGAGCGCGGCCTCCACCTCTTGCGGGTAGACGTTGAAGCCAGAGCGAATGATGATCTCCTTGCTGCGGCCAACGATATGCAGGCGGCCCTGTTCGTCAAAGCGGCCAATGTCGCCGGTGCTGAGCCAGCCTTCAGCGTCGATGGTTGTACGAGTCGCTTCCGGGTTGCGGTAGTAGCCAACCATCACGTGTGGGCCGCGGGCCTCTATCTCACCGGTTTCGGCGCCTTCCTTGATGCGCACCTCGGTGCCGGGCAGGGCGGTGCCGACGCTGGTATCGGGATCGCCGATGGCATTTGTCGTGGCGGAAAGGCCGGCGGTGCATTCGGTCATGCCATAGCCGTTCTGCAGGGGCAGGCCATAAAAGGCCTCCGCCTCGCGCTTCCAGGCAGGATCCAGCGGAGCGGCGCCCGAAGAGACATAGCGCAGCGCTGCGCCTTCAAGTTTTGCAACGCCTTGCGCGCGGGCGTGCTGCATCAAGAGCGCGTGCATCTGCGGCACGGCGGGAAGAATGGTGACGCCATCCTGCAAGGCGTCGAACAGCGCCGCCGGAGAGAACCGCGCCTGCAGGCGCACAGCGGCACCTGCGCGGGTCGAGGCCACGATCATCGAAGCCAGGCCAAAGACATGGGTGATCGGAAGGCCGCCATAGACCTGATCGCCGGGCTTGATCCCGCGCAGATTGGCCGAGGCCAGCCCGGCAAAAAGAAGGTTCGCATGGCTCAGCATCACGCCCTTCGGATCGCCCGTGGTGCCGGTGGTATACAGCATAACTGCAATCTGCTCGGGACCTTGCTGCACTGGCTCGGGCGCGTTGTGTCCTGGCGTCACGATGGCGACCTGACCGTAAAGACCATAGCGGCTTTGCGCGCCGAGGCGCTTGGCATGGGCGGTTGCCTCACTCGAGGCGGCGGAGGTCAGCACAATGGCGCGGGGTTTGGCGTGGTCGGTCACACGGGTGATTTCATCGGCGCTCATCCGGGCATTGATTGGCACCGCCCAGGCATCGATGCAGCTGCAGGCAAAGAGGAAGGCGACGGTCGCGATAGAATTTTCCGAGACGATCAGCACCCGGTCGCCGGGCTGAACGCCTTCGGCCAGCAGGTCTGCCTTGGCCTCTTTGATGGATTGTTTCAGCTCGCCATAGGTGATGGGGCGCCCGTCGAAATCCAGAAAAGCAAGGGCATCGGGTGTCGTGGTTGCCCAGCGGCCGACTGTTTCGTGAATGCGGGTGTAGGTGGTCATGGCAAGTGTCCAGTCTTCATCAAATGTCGTACGAGGCGCTGTGTTTGCCCTGTCTTAGCTCTGTGGCAGCCGCTCGGTCGGAACGCGGCGGAAGACCCCGTTCGAGGTGGCGATCAGCGTGCCGTCTTCAGCCTCCAGCCGGGCCGCGATGAACAGCGTGCTGCGCCCGCCGCCGGTGATCAGCCCTGTTGCCGTTACCCGGCCGCTGCGTGCTGGCGCGATGAACTGCGTGGTCAGAGAGATCGTGAGGAAAGGTGCGCGGCCCGTTGGATCTACGCTCATCGATCCTGTGGCGCCGCTGGCGCTGTCCAGCATCGTTGTGGCGATACCGCCATGCAGCACCCCATGGCGGTTCAGGTGGCTGTCATTCAGATCCAGCCAGCACCGCGCGCCGCCGTCGCCTGCACTGTTGCTCACGTCCAGCACATAGCCGATGAGACGCTGCGGGCCGGTTTCACCTTGTATGATCAGATCTTGTGAGGACATCAGTTGCTCCTTTGGTCCTGCGGTGCCTGCGCCGAAGGGGCTGCGGGGCGCACAGTCGTTTTCGCGGCACCATAACAAGGGGCACTGATGTTTCAACTTATAAAATTAAATTCCACTATGTGGAATTAACCGCGTTGAACGAGGGCCGGACTTTTGCCGGTCATCCGCTCCAGGGTCCGCACCGCGGCCTGTAATTTCGGGCCGACCTCGGTCTCCATTCGTTCATGGGTCAGCATCTGTGGTGTTGCTCCACAGGTAAAGACGACAGGTTCGTCAAATTCGTGGCTGCGGAAGGGCACAGACACCGCATTTACGGTGCTGGCATAGCGCAGTCCCTTGCCCGCGATCACGAACCCGCGTGCCACGAGCTGGGAATAGGCCTCCTCGCGCAGGTCGCTGACCGTGACCTCGGCGCCCTCCACTTCGGGTCCGTAAGTGTCGAGATAGGCAGAGAACTCCCGGTCAGATTGGGCTGCCAGCTGCGCTTGTCCCGAAGACGAATGGGTGAGCGGAATGCGGTGGCCCACCTCGAGCCAGATCGATGACGCCTGATGCGGACGCCAAGTCTTGGTCAGGAGGATCTTCTGCTCGTCCCGGACCCCGATCAGCACCAGCGTGCCGGTCTCATCGGCCAGCGGCTGCATGATGTCCGTTGCCGTATCCACGAAAGAGACAGAGGCAGATGCCACGTTCCCCAGAGCCAGAAGGGCGGGCCCCGGCCGATAGCGATCATGCCGGTGCCCGTGCGACAGGTAACCCAGTGCCTGCAGCGTGAAGGTCAGCCGCGAGACGGTTGATTTGGGCAGGCCGGTACGCTCGGACAGTTCCTGATTGCTGAGCCCGTCGTCGCTGGGACGAAAGGCGCGCAGAACGCTCATCCCACGCGCCAGGGTGGTGGCAAACCGGCGATCCGTCGGAGCTTCGTTGGCCATGTCTGTGGTTCCCGTCATAGTTGGTTCAGACCGGATTACATCATTGAGTTCGGTAGAAGCAACGAAATCGCGGGGAAGACCATCAGAAGGATCAATACGATCACGTCCACGGACAAAAACCGTGCGATGCCCGCAAAGATCCGGTCGATAGGGGCATCCTTGCCGACCACATTGGCGATGACAAAGACATTGAGGCCGACGGGCGGGGTGATCAGGCCGATTTCCAGCAGCTTGATGACCACGACGCCGAACCAGATCAGGTCCATCCCGTAGGTCTCCACCAGCGGCACCATCAGCGGCAGTGTCAGCACCATGATCCCGATGGGGTCAAGAAACATGCCGAGCAGCAGGTAGATCAGCGCAATCGACAGCATCAGCCAGAATACGGAGAGCTCAGCCGCGGTGACGGTATCGACGATGGCCGGGGCCACGCCGGTCAGGGCGACAAAGGCAACAAAGATCTTGGCGCCCGCCGCAATGAAGAAGATCGAAGCGGTTTGCAGGCAGGTTTCGCGGAAGGCCTCCCAGATCGAGGTGAGCGTAAGCTTGCGCTGGGCGATGCCGATGAGCACGGCGGCGCTGAGGCAGACGGCGGCCGCTTCGGTTGCGGTGAAGATGCCGCCATAGATGCCACCGATGATTACCAGGAACAGCACCAGCGCGGGCCAGGCCAGAAGGGCGGCGCGGAACCGCTCGGCGTAGGTGATCTCGCTCGTGTCAACGGGGGCCGAGGCGGGATCGCGCTTGACCCAGATGAAGATTACCAGGACGAAGCCCGCCAGCGTCAGAAGGCCCGGCAGGATGCCCGCAACGAACAGTTTGTTGATCGAGGTCTCGGTAAAGATGCCGTAGATGATGAACAGAACGCTGGGCGGGATCAGCGATCCCAACGTGCCGCCCGCTGCGACCGATGCGGTAGCAAGGCGATTGTCATAGCCCATCCGCAGCATTTCCGGCGTGCAGATCCGCCCCATGGTCGAAGCGCAGGCGATCGACGATCCGGTGATGGCAGAAAACCCGCCACACCCCATGACCGATGCCATTGCAACGCCGCCCGGAACCGCTGACAGCCAGACCCGCGCCGCATAATAGATGCGGGTGGTGATATCGGCCTTGTAGGCGATATGCCCCAGCGCGATGAACAGCGGGATCATCGACAGATCGTAGGAGTGGATGAGGTCGAAGGAGTTGGAAAACACCATCGACGTGGTGGCCTTGAGCGCACGCTCGGGCATGAAGGTCCCTGTGCGGAAGGCGAAAATGCAAAAGGTGCCCACGGCGGCAACGCCCGCAAGGGTGAAACTGATCGGCACGCGCAGCGCCAGCAGGATAAGAACGGCGGCAAAGGCAATCAGCCCGATTGTTGAGGCGTCCATCAGTCCAAACCCTCGGCATGTTTATCGATAAAGCTGAAATCCCCTGCGCGGATCGCGCGAATATCCTGCACCACCAGCACCAGAAGGCGCAGCCAGCATAGGGAAATCCCAATCAGGAAAACGAGGCGCCCCGGCCATTTCGGCAGCTCCAGATCACCATAGAAGAACCCGCCCGAAGTGAAGGTATGAGAGAACTCTCGCCCGCCTGCATAGATCAGCGGCATCAGCGCAAACAGCCCCACGAGCGAGCCAAAGACCGCCAGCCAGGCCTGCGTCCGGTGCGGCAGTTTGGCGGCGATGAACTCCACAGCGATATGGCTGCGCGCGAGCGTTGCAGCGGCCAAAGGCAGAACGATGGCCGCGACCATCAGCTCCCGCACGATGACGATAGTGTCGGGCAGGGCAAAGTTGAACAGGGCGCGCGAAACCACGCTGGCCGTGATCAACAGTCCCAAGGCGATGACAGCGGCCACCGCAAGGTTCAAGAGGAAGCTCTCCAGCGCTTTCAGCATTGGTTTCTCTTATCTGTCAGGCGGTTGGTAAAAGAACAGGGGCGGCGCAAAGCCCGCCCCTGCAGGTGAGGTCCCCCTGGTGGCCAGGCCACCGGAGATGAGGAGGGGGGACCTCAAGTCTGGCTTAGCGCGTCCAGGGGTAGCCCTTGCTGTCACGCTCTTCGGTGTATTTGGCGATGAGACCGCGGTATTCCTCCAGCAGCGCCGCGCCGTCCATGCCGGATGCGTTCATCTGCTCGACCCAGGCGTCGATATACTTGGTCCCGGCGGCCACCAGCTGCGCGCGCTCTTCTTCGGGCAGGGTGATCACCTCGATGCCCTTTTCCTTCATGGTCTCGATGGCAGCATCGTTCGCGGTGGTGATCAGGCGGCCGAATTCATCCGCCATGCCACGGCCTGCATCCAGCAGCACCTGCTGTTGCTCGTCCGAGAGGCTGTCGAAGACGTCCTTGTTCATCAGGATGCCAAGGCCGCCGACCTGGCCCCAGTTCAGAAGCGTGTAGTTCTCCATCACTTCCTGCTGCTTCAGCGCGGTGACCGCATAGGAATAGCCCTGCGAGCAATCGAGCAGGCCGGTGTCCAGGCCCTGGTAGGCCTTGTAAATGCTCATGTTGACCATGTTGCCGCCCAGCTCACCGAAGACCTTGCCATAGGCGCCGGTGCCGCGGATTTTGCGATCCTTGATGTCTGCAACCGAGCGGATCGCGCCGCCGGTGCAACCGATGTGCACGGCTGAGGTGGTGAAGGTGCCGATGTAGACCAAGTTTTTCTTGGCCAGATCCTCGGCGATGATCGGGGAGGAGCGCATCAGCTCATCCGTGGCGCGCATGCCGACCCAGGCGTCCGGGTTGTCGAGCGGCAGGTCCGCGATGCCGTAGGATTGCATTTCTTGCGGATAGTAGACCGCGATCACCGTGCCCATGTCGGCAACGCCATCGCCGATGGACTGCACTGCGGCATTGGCCTTGAACAGGGCGCCGCCCCATTGCACGTCAATTTTCAGATCGCCGCCCGAGGTTTCGCCAACGGTATCGGCAAACCACTGCAGAGCGGCGGCACGCGCGCCGCGATTCGGGCCGGCTTCACCGTGGATCAGCGTGGTTTCAGCCGAGGCGACGCCTGCAAAGGCCATCAGTGCAGCAGGCAACAGGGCGGATTTCAGGCGCGATTTTATACGGATGTTCATGTCAGGTCCCCTCCCAGAGATATTCCACTATGCAGAATTAAGTTCCGATAATGGAAATTCTTGTCTGATCGACAACAGAAAGGCAACAGGATTCTTGCAGCGCGCCTACAAGAAGATGACGTAAGGGAAGGTTTTGCAGGTCAACATGGCGCCAGCAGGCAGGGTCGCAGTCTGGCTTTCACGTGGTGGAGCTATGGGTCGTGTGAGGCGGTCAGGCGAGGAAGTCGCGCGCGCGGGCGTTTTTCAGCGTTTCCTGCGGACTGCAGCCGTAGCGGGATTTGTAGTACTGCGAAAACCGGCCAAGGTGGGTCATGCCCCAGCGCTCGGCGATTTCGGTCACGCTCGCGTTTCGGCGGCCCTGCAAAAGATCCTCATGCGCCCGCTGTAAGCGTGTATTGCGGAGGTAGGCCATTGGCGCCGTGGACAGAAACCGTTTGAAGCCAATCTGAAGGTTGCGCGCACTCACCCCAGCGTAGGCGGCGATTTCCTCGATATCCAGGGGGCGGTCCAGATTGGCCAGCATATAGGCCTGCGCGCGGCGTACATGGCCGGGAATGATCGAGGAGGTTACCCGCCTCAACTGATCGGAATAGTTGTGACGGTGCGCCTCCAGAAGGCCGGTCATCACCGTGTTCTCCATGTAATGGGTCAGCAGGGTACCGGTGCTTGAGGATCCAAAGCCCTCAGTCGCCTCGGCGTCGTCAACCAGCATATGCGCCAGCCGCAGCAGGCGCGCGCCCGGTCCCTGCGACAGATCCAGCGCCCCGGTGAACGTGATCGGCTGGTCGGTGTTGAGGCCAAGATTCGCGTTGGCATGGGCATGCAGCGCCCGGCGGCTGATTTGCAGCAAGAGCTGCCTGCAACCTTCTTCCCAGATCATCGTTGTTTCCCGGTGCGGGTTGAGCACCGCTGCGCGCCCGGTGTCACTGGTGTAGCTGTCAGCTCCGTTGACAATGGCCGCGCTGCCGCTCAGCGGGATTTGTACCAGGTAGAATTGTTCAAGGCACCCCGGCGCGATTTGCGTCTTGGCGCCATATTCGATGTAGTTGAGAGACACCCGTTCGCCCGGCACATGGTGGTGGCGCGCCGCAAAGGACGCCTTGCCAATGGTGTGCAGCTCATGGGGACAGAAAATGCGGCCGACGGCCTCGCGGGCCTCGTCCAGATCATGCGTGCGGAACCGTGCAAACCGCGCAAGCGGCACTGCCGGTCCCCGGTCCGCGATATGCTGCGTGTTCTGCGGGGCTGGCATCTGTCGTCCTGTTGAACTGGCTGGACCATAGCATGGGTTCGCCGTTCCACATAGCGCGGCGCAGATTCCTTCGTTTTTCGGATAGTGGCTGCGTGATGCGGATAGCCGGGCGTAAAGGCTGCGGGAAACCTGTCTCACACAACACCCAAGAACCACACAAGAACGACAGGGACATGACAGATGAAGGGACTGGACGGCAAGGTTGCCATCATTCCGGGCGGCGCCACCAAGATCGGCGCGGCCATTGCACAGGCGTTTCGCGCGGCTGGCACCAAGGTGATGATCGCCGATATCAATGAAGAGGCAGGAAAGGCTTTGGCGGGTGACGGCATTGCATTTTGCAAGACGAACCTGCGCGACGATAATGACATCACCGCGCTGGTTGCGGCCACCAAGAAAGAATTCGGCCGCATCGATTTCCTGGTGAACGTCGCCTGCTCTTATCTGGATAACGGAGCAGAGTCGACGCGGGCCGAATGGCTCGAAAGTCTTGATGTGAACATCGTTGGCTCGGTGATGCTGATGCAGGCGGCGCGCGAAGAACTGGCCAAGAACCGCGGTGCCATCGTCAATTTCGGTTCGATCTCGGCACGTATCGCGCAAAAGGGGCGCTGGCTTTATCCGGTGTCCAAAGCGGCAATCCTGCAGCTCACCCGCAATCAGGCGATGGATCTGGCGCCCGATGGCATTCGCGTGAATGCGGTCAGCCCCGGATGGACCTGGTCCAACATCATGGACGAACTCACCGGTGGCGACCGGGAGAAGACCGACAATGTTGCTAAGCCCTTTCACCTCCTGGGGCGCACCGGCAACCCCGAGGAAGTCGCCAATTCCGTGCTGTTCCTCTGCTCGGACGAGGCAGGCTTCATCACCGGCACCGATATCCGCGTGGATGGCGGCTACACCGCCATGGGACCGGAACGCGACGAAGAAGCCATCGCCCAGCTGATGGCCTGAGCGCGCAACAAGAAACAGGGAGTAATGACAATGAGAAAGATCACCATCATAGGCGGCGGCCAGTCCGGCCTGCAACTGGGTCTTGGCCTTTTGAAGAACGGCTACAAGGTGCGCATCGTTCAGGATCGCACCGGCGAGGACATCAAGACGGGCCGCGTCATGTCCAGCCAATGCATGTTCGGCGAATCGGTGCAGAACGAGCGGGACCTTGGCATCGACTTCTGGACCGAGGACCAGTGCCCCCCGGTCGAGGGCATTTCCTTCGCGGTGCCGCATCCCGAACAGGCAGGCGCCAAGGCGATTGACTGGACCGGTAAACTCGATCGCTTTGCCTATTCCGTGGACCAGCGGGTCAAGATGCCGGTCTGGCTTGATGAATTCGAGCGCCTTGGCGGGCGGCTTGTGATCAAGGAGGCCGGGATCAGCGATCTGGAGCTTTATGCCCGCGAGGACGATTTGGTGCTGGTTGCCTCGGGCAAGGGTGAGGTCGGGCGTCTCTTTGAACGCGATGCCGAGAAATCTCCTTATGATGCGCCGATGCGGGCGCTGGCGCTGACCTACGTCAAGGGTATGACCCCGCGCGAGGAGCACTCCGCCGTCTGCTTCAACCTGATCCCCGGAGTGGGTGAGTATTTCGTCTTTCCGGCGCTGACCACAACGGGCCCTTGCGAGATCATGGTCTTTGAAGGCGTGCCAGGCGGGCCAATGGATTGCTGGGGCGATGTGAAATCCCCCGACCAGCATCTGGCAAAATCGAAAGAGATCCTGTCGACCTTCTTGCCCTGGGAGGCAGAGCGCTGCACGGATATCGAACTGACGGATGACAACGGCATCCTTGCGGGCCGTTTCCCGCCGACCGTGCGCAAACCGGTGGCAACGCTGCCATCGGGGGCCAAGGTGCTGGGGATTGGCGATGCGGTCTGTCTCAACGATCCGATCACCGGGCAGGGATCCAACAATGCCTCCAAGGCGGCGAAGGTCTATATGGACCGGATCCTGGCGCGGGAGGGGCAGCCCTTTGACGAGGCCTGGATGCAGGGCACTTTCAACGCCTATTGGGACTATGCGCAATGGGTGGTGAACTGGACCAACATGATGCTGCTGCCGCCGCCGCCCCATGTGCTGAATATCATGGGCACCGCCTGCGGCGAGCAGCGCCTGGCCAACCGCATCACCAACGGCTTTGACGATCCGCGCGATTTCTTCCCGTGGTTCGCTGATCCGCAGGCGGCCGAGGCCTACCTTGCAGACCTGCAGGCGGCCTGAGGCATGAGCATGTGCGTCGATCCGAGCGCCTTCCGGTCGGCCATGGCGCGGTTTCCGGGGGCGGTGACAGTGATCACTGCCCTGTCGGGACCAAAGGACGGATCAGAGAACGGGTCTGAACGCCGGGGCATCACCGCCACCGCCGTCTGCTCGGTCTCGGCCGATCCGCCCAGCCTTCTGGTCTGCGTCAACCGTGCCACCGGCACCCGCGCGGCGATCCATCAGACGGGGCGTTTCAACGTCAACCTGCTGGCGAAACCTGACGGGCTTCTGGCGCTCCAATTCGCGGGGCAGGGCGGGGTCACAGGCGAAGCAAAGTTCGCAGAAGGCGACTGGACAAGCGATGCGCGCGGCCTGCCGAGGCTGGCCTCGGCGCTCTTGTGCTTTTCCTGCGATGTGATCGAGGCGACCGAGGCAGGTAGCCACACGGTTTTCATCGGGCAGATCGTGGATATCGTTCAGGGCGAAGGCGAGCCGCTTCTATATGAACGCTCTGGTTTTCAGTGTCTCGCCCCGATCTGAAGCTGGGTTGCCGGGCGCGTCAGTAGCCGCGCGCCCGGTCCACTTCGTGCAAAAGCGTCTCGCCACTGCCAAGACGGCGCAGATTTTCCACCACATCCCCCAGCGCATCGCCAAGGTGCCAGCCCGACACATGCGGTGTGATGGTCACCGAAGGATGGCGCCAAAGCGGATCGTCTTTGGGCAGGGGTTCCTTGCACAGCACATCAAGTACCGCATGGCCCGGTGTGCCGCTGTCCAGCGCGGTAATCAGCGCGGCTTCATCGATCAGATCGCCGCGCCCGGCGTTGATCAAGACCGATCCGGGCTTCATGGCTGCCAGCATCTTTGCATCCATCAGACCGCGGGTGTCCGGCGTCGAAGGCAGGATCGCGCAGACATAGTCGCATTGGCCCAGCATTCGGGGCAGGGCATCGCTGCCGTGGTGGCAGGTGACGCCCTCGATGGCTTTCTCAGTGCGGCTCCAGCCGTGCGCCTGAAAGCCGAGGCGCGCCATCAGCCGCGCCGTCAGCCCGCCAATATGGCCCAGCCCCAGTACGCCCACGGTCGTCATATGCGTGCGCTTCGGTTCGACAGGATCCCAATCAGCATGGGTCTGCGCTTTGGCATGGTGCAAAAGGTTGCGCTGCTCGCGCAACACATAGGCCAGGCAGTATTCTGCGATTTCCCGCGCGGGTTCCTCGGGTTTGAGGCGCGCCACCCGCACATGAGGGGCCACGGTGGGGTGGTTCACGATGGTCTCGACCCCGGCGCCCAGTTTCTGCACGAGTTGCAGGTTCGGCAGGCGCGCAGCGATATCCGTCTTGAGGGTCGAGACCGCCAGCATGGTGATCTCATCGAGGTTGCCGGGGTCTGAGGCGGGGCGGATATCGGCTCCGGGGGCAAGCCTGCGCAGTTCTGCCGCCAAGTCCTCTTCGCTGTACCACCCGTTGTGTCCGATGCTGATGAGCAATGCCATTGCAACAGTGTCCTTCGTCTTTGTGCCGTACCGTCAGCCTGTTACGTTCCGTCACAGTGCTGGACAGTCTTTGCGCGACTAAGCCATGATTTCGACCAAAGCGAAAGCCGCAGGGAGGACGGTCATGGATATGAATTTCGGGATGCGGGAGGAAAACCGCAAACTGCTCGATCGGGTTGCAGCCATGGTGCGCGACGAGATCATGCCGCTGGAGGCCGAGTATCAGGCCGAAATCGGCAAGGAGGACCGCTGGGCCTATACGGCGCGGCAGGCCGAGATCCTCGAGGGGCTCAAGGCCAAGGCGAAATCCGAAGGTCTTTGGAATTTCTGGCTGACCGACAGCGACAAGGGCTTTGGCCTTACGACGGTTGAATATGCGCTCTTTGCCGAGGAAATGGGCAAGACGCCGCTCGGGGCAGAAGTGTTCAACTGCTCGGCGCCCGACACCGGCAACATGGAAGTTTTTGAGCGCTACGGCACCGAGAAGATGAAGCAGGAGTGGCTGGCACCGCTTCTGGAGGGTGAGATCCGCTCGGCCTATCTGATGACCGAGCCTGATGTGGCCTCGTCCGATGCGACCAACATCTGCATGTCCTGCGTGCGCGATGGCGATGACTATGTGCTGAACGGCGAGAAATGGTGGGCCTCGGGGGCCGGCGATCCACGCTGCAAGGTCTATATCGTCATGGTCAAGACCGGCGGCGACGATCTGCCCAAGCACAAGCGCCAGTCGATGATCGTGGTGCCCGCGGATGCGCCGGGCATCGAAATCCTGCGCCCGATGGAAGTCTATGGCCACGACGATGCACCGCATGGTCATATGCATATCCGTTTCACCAATGTGCGCGTGCCTGCCGAAAACCTGCTTCTGGGCGAAGGGCGCGGATTTGAAATCGCGCAAGGGCGCCTTGGGCCGGGACGGATCCACCACTGCATGCGGGCCATCGGTCAGGCCGAGGCGGCGCTTGAGCTTTTGTGCAAGCGCTCGCTTCAGCGCGAGGCCTTTGGCAAGAAGTTGGCCCAGCTGGGCGCCAACTACGACATCATCGCCGAATGTCGCATGGAGATCGAAATGGCGCGGCTGTTGTGCCTCAAGGCGGCCTGGTACATGGATCAGGGCGACAAGGTGGCGGCGGCCCCGTGGATCAGCCAGATCAAGGTGATCGCACCACGGGTGGCGCTCAAGGTGATCGACGAGGCGGTGCAGATGCATGGCGGGCAGGGGATCAGCCAGGATACGCCCCTCGGCATTGCCTGGACCCATGTGCGCACCCTGCGTCTCGCGGATGGGCCCGATGCGGTGCACCGGCGTCAGGTCGCTCGGGCCGAGTTGAAGAAGTACACGCAGGAAAAGGTCTGAGCCGCGTGGCAGATGCCCGCGCCGCGCCGCCGTTTTTCTCGCAGGACGCGCAAGGCGTTTTCGTCGGGAACGACTCGGCGCGCGGGCCCTGGTCGCCCGCGCACTGTCATGCCGGTCCCGTAACGGGGCTGGTCGCGCGGGCTGCTGAACAGGAGGTCGGGCCGGATAAGATGCTGACCCGGCTGACCCTTGATATCCTGCGGCCCTTGCCCTTGGCGGGCCTTGAGGTCTCTGCCGAGACGACGCGGCATACGCGCACCCTAGCGACCACCACGGTTTGGGTGCGAGATCTCGACGGCACGCTTTGCGTTCGGGCCAGCACCATGCATCTGGTGCGCAAGGATTTGGGAGAGGTGCCCACGGCGCCAGTGACCCCCTTGCGACGCGATGAGGCTGTGCCGGGTCAGTTTTTCCCCGACAGGGGCCCGCATCAGAAACCCTTTTTTGCCGACTTCATCGAAGTCGCTTATCCGCCGGGGTTCTCGGTGGGCGTCGGGCCAAAGACCATGTGGATGCGCACGCCGCAACTATTGGAAGGGGAGGCGCAGTCGCCTGTCCAGTCCATTTGTGCCTTGGCGGATTGCGGCAACGGGATTTCCTGGAACGCGCGCCCGTCGGAGATGGGGTTCATGAATACGGACCTGACGCTGCACGTCCACCGCGAGCCGCAAAGCGATTGGCTGGCCGCTGAGTCGATTTCACATTGGCATGGCACCGGTGTCGGCATGTCCCAATCTGTTTTGCATGACACCAAGGGCCCGATCGCCACGGCGCTGCAGACCCTTGTGTTGCATCCGCCCTCCTGACCGCGAACGGGTTCTCCCGCCCATTCGGAGCATTCTGGCGAATGCTGCTCATGCTTGGGCGTGGCGCCGCTGACGCGGCGCAGATCTGCTGGGGAAGCGGTTCAGGGGCAGGTCTGCCCCTGAACGCGCGAAGTCGATTTTAGTTGGGATTGCCGCCTCAAGGGTAAACCGCGCGTGCCGCGCGGCGGCGGTGCCGCCCTTGACCCGGCGGCTACAGAGGGACCGCGCCGCGCCAGCGGCGCCGGGCCCAAGGCTTTGTCTTGCATCCATGATGCGAGGAAAGGCGCGGGAGGGCTTGCGTTCTATGCGCGGTCTTCGGTGAACACCGGTTCCGGATAGCCCACGCGTGCAAGGTAGAGGCCGTGGCCCGGACACACAGGCCCGCAGGCCGCGCGGTTGCAGGCCTCAAGCGCGGACTTCACATCCTCGGGCGTCCAGCTGCCGGCGCCAACGCGCTCCAGTGTGCCGACAAAGCTGCGCACCTGGTTGTGCAGGAAGCTGCGGGCGCGCACGTGGAAATGTACTTCGGGGCCCGTGAAACCTTCCACCCTCTCGACGCGCAACTCGTCCAGCGTCTTGATCGGGCTTTGCGCCTGGCAGATCGACGAGCGGAAGGTGGTGAAGTCATGGTTTCCCAAAAGGTAGTCCGCTGCTGCCTGCATTGCCGCGACATCAAGATCATGGGATATCTGCCAGACCTGCCCGGCTTCATGGGTTGCCGGGGCGCGACGCATAAGAATGCGGAAGAGATACTGCCGCTCTACTGCAGAGAACCGCGCATGCCAGTCATCCGTGACCCGTGCGCAGGCCGTGATCGCAACCGGTGCCGGTTTGAGGTGATAGTTCAGCGCTTCGGACAGTCGGAAGGGATCCCAGTCTTTTGCAAGGTCGCAGTGGGCCACTTGTCCCAGTGCATGAACACCCGCATCGGTGCGCCCGGCGGCCGCGATGGTATGCTCGCCCGGTTCCAGCCGCTCCAGCGCAGCCTCGATCGCGCCCTGTACCGAGGGTTGATCCTTCTGCCTTTGCCATCCGGCAAAAGGGGCTCCGTGATATTCGACTTTCAAAGCATAGCGTGCCATGCCGGGGCAGTAGCGCGGGCCACAGTTCGAGGCAAGCCCCTTGCGGATGGCACGCCCTGCACTGGTATCGCCGCGACTTCCTGCCTATCTTGACTGTATCGGCGCAACGACCGAAGCAAGTGGCAGAGCAGAACAAAGGCAGGCGCGTGGTACTGACATCCCTAGCCGACAGCACGGCCCGCAGGGTAGAGGCCCTTGGCAGCAGCCTGTCCGAGGCCCTTTTCGAGCCTTCTTTGCGCCTTGGTGTGACGGGCCTGGCGCGGGCGGGCAAGACGGTCTTCATTACCTCCTTGGTCGCCAACCTGATGAACAGGGGGCGTATGCTGCAGCTTTCGGCGGCGCGGGAGGGGCGGATCGAGACGGCCTTTCTGCAGCCCCAGCCCGATGACACGGTGCCGCGCTTTGACTATGAAAACCACCTGGCAGCCCTGACCGGCCCCGAACCGAATTGGCCGGACAGTACGCGGGCGGTCTCGGAGCTGCGGCTGAGCCTCAAGGTACGGCCAACCGGTCTTTTGTCTGGTCTGCAGGGGCCGCGTGTGCTGCACCTTGATATCGTCGATTATCCGGGCGAATGGCTTTTGGATCTGTCCCTTCTGGACAAGAGTTATGAGGATTGGTCAGCAGAGGTTCTGGCGCGGATCGATGCACGCAGCCAAGCGCAGGGTTTTATGGCGGCGATTTCCTCTTGCGACGGCGATGCGCCCCATGATGAGCCACTGGCGCAGGCCGTTGCTGCGGCCTTTACCGAGTACCTGAAAGCAGCCCGTGAGGCGGGGTTTTACGACTGCACGCCCGGGCGGTTTCTACTGCCGGGGGATCTGGCGGGATCGCCGGTTTTGACCTTTGCGCCGGTGCGGGCCGGGCAGGCAAAGGCGCCGCGTGGCAGCCTGCGCCGCGAGATGGCGCGCCGCTATGAGGCTTACAAGACGCAGGTGGTGCGGCCCTTTTTCAGGGATCATTTCTCGCGCATTGACCGTCAGGTGGTGCTGGTGGATGCGCTGGGTGCCATTCACTCTGGCCCGCCCGCAGTCGAGGATCTGCGCCAGTCGATGGCGGATATCCTCGGCGCATTCCGACCCGGTCGCAATCGGTTTCTGACGCGGGTTCTGGGTGGCAAACGGGTAGAGAGGATCCTCTTTGCAGCCACAAAGGCGGATCATCTGCACCACGAGCAGCACCCGCAGTTGACTTCCATTATCGAGGCTTTGACCCGCGATGCGCAGGACCGGGCCCGTTTTGCCGGGGCGGAGACGGCGGCGCTCGCACTGGCCTCGATCCGGGCGACAACCGAAGAAATGCGCCGACACGAAGGGCGGGATCTTCCCTGCGTGCGCGGCACCCTGCTGGACAGTGGGAAACAGGCCGCCTTTTATCCTGGTGCCTTGCCTCAGGATCCGGGCAAACTGCTGGTCCCGGCGCGGCAAGGGGTCGAACGCTGGCTCGAAGGTGACTATCAGACCATGCGCTTTGCCCCGGCGACCCTTGATCTGAAACCCGGGGACGGCCCGCCCCACATTAGGTTGGATCGGGCTGCGGAGTTCCTGATCGGAGACCGGCTATGACTCCGACGCTGCGCCCCGCGCGATCAACGGATGCCGGACAAATGGGTGAGATCCTGCACCGCTTTACCCGCGAGACCACCTGGATGCCTGATCTTTATACAGGGGCAGAGGCTATTGCGTTTTGCGGTGTGATGATCGACCGGGGCTGGGTTACCGTGGCTGAAACCGATCAGGGCATCGTCGGGTTTCTGGCGCGGGATGGAGCTGAGATCTGCTCTCTTTATTTGGCGGCCGAGGCCTGCGGGCAGGGCATTGGAAAGCGGCTTTTGGATGCTGCAAAAGGGGAGGTCAGCAGGGCCGACCAAGCCCCACGCCTGAGCCTTTGGACCTTCCAGGCCAATAAGGGCGCGCAGCGGTTCTATCGGCGTGAAGGGTTTACCGAAGTCCGGCGCAGCGATGGAACCCGAAACGAAGAGGGGCTGCCGGATATCGAGTACGTCTGGCGGCCGCGTAGGGAAAAACTGGAGATGACGGCATGACCCAGGGTCCCGTGGTTTTCGATCTGGAGCACGACCCCCAGCCTGCACCCAAGGTGAGTGAGGCTGCGCCGGTGCCTGACATTGCACCTGCGGGCGGGAGCGATTCATCCCCTGTGGCGCTGGAGCAGGCCGTCTTGATCGCGGCGCGTCCCCGCTCGCGTCTGTCGCGGTGGTTCTGGGGGATACTCCTGTCGCTGTTTGGGGCAGCGGCCTCTCTCGCGGTTTGGGATTTCGCCACCTCCTTGGTCGCGCGCTTGCCGGTTCTGGGCTGGGCGGTGAGTGCGGGGCTGGTGGCCTTGCTGATTCTGGCGCTGATCATGCTGGTGCGGGAAGGGCTGGCACTGGCTCGGTTGCGCCGGGTGGATGATTTGCGCAGTCGCGCTGCGCAGGTGCGGACCGCAGCCGCGGTGAATATGAGCGCCGCGCGCGAGATTGAGGGCCAGATAAACGGGTTTTACGCCCATCGCAAAGATCTCAGCTGGCCGCGCGCGCGTCTGGCGGAGCGCAGCGGGGAGGTTATGGATGGTGACGCTGTTCTGGACCTTGTCGAAGAGGAGCTGCTGGCGCCGCTTGATGCCCGCGCGCTGGTAGAGGTTGAGGCCGCGGCCCGGCAGGTGGCGCTGGTGACGGCGCTGGTGCCGTTGGCGCTTGCTGATGTCGTGGTGGCGCTTTCGGCCTCGGTGCGGATGATCCGCCGCGTGGCCGAGATATACGGTGGCCGGTCTGGCCTTTTCAGTTCATGGCGGCTGATGCGGGCGGTTCTGGCGCATCTCGTTGCAACCGGAGCCGTGGCGGCAGGCGATGATATGCTCGAATCGGTTCTGGGAGGATCGGTGCTGTCCAAGTTGTCGCGCCGGTTTGGCGAGGGCGTGGTGAACGGTGCACTTTCGGCGAGGGTTGGCATCGCCGCGATGGAAGTATGCCGCCCGATGCCGTTTTCCGCAGGTCGGAAGCCTTCGACCCGAAAGGTGGTGCAAGGGGCGCTGTCCGGCTTGTTTTCCAAGCGAAAAACCGACCCGCAATCCAAGTAAACAAATTCCCAAAGAGAAAGAGGGTCGCTCTTGGCGCTGTTGCCCGGAATCTGGCTGTCCGACGACGACCTTGCCCGGTTGAGCCTGGTGCCGCTTGAGCGGTGCGCGTTGCGCCGCACAGGCCCCAAGGGCGCCAGGGGGAGATGGTGCGGGCGCCTCAACCGCGCTCAAACGCGCGCGGGAGCATCGGGAGCATCTGGGGGCTGGGATGCGCGCATTTGGTCTCTTGATCTGACGCAAGGCTGAGGAGGTGAAAGAGGCTAGTCTGGTGGGCATCAGGAAAGGACGCCCGCCATGGCAGAAGAACACGGCCACAGCCAGCAGGAAATCAGGGATCGTATCGGCTCGCCGCCGGGGCGCGGTGTGCTTCGAGACGTGGTCTATGGCGGCATCGATGGCTCGGTCACGACCTTTGCGATCGTGGCAGGCGTTGCGGGTGCGGGGCTGTCGCCTTTCGTGATCGTCGCACTTGGCCTTGCGAATGTGCTGGCCGATGGGTTTTCCATGGCAGCAGGCAACTACTCTGGAACCAAGGCCGAACTGGACGATATCCGGCGCCTGCGCCAGATCGAAAACCAGCATATCGATGCCCACCCAGATGGAGAGCGCAGCGAGGTGCGCGAAATCCTACGGCTTAAAGGGCTGAGTGGACGGGTTCTGGAAGAAGCCACCGATGAGATCTGCAAGAGCCGCGAGACTTGGATCGACCTGATGATGGAGGGGGAGTACGGCCTTTCTGGTGTCGATCCACGCCCGATGAAGGCGGCCTTGGCCACCTTTGCCGCTTTCCTGGTGGCAGGGATGGTGCCGCTGTTGCCTTTTCTGTTCGGGCTGGCGAATGCCTTTGCGATCTCGTCCTGGATGACCATGGCGTGCTTCTTTGCGATAGGTGCCTTCAAAAGCCGTTGGTCCCTTGCGCCCTGGTGGCGTTCGGGGGGGGAGACCCTGCTCATCGGCGGTGCGGCAGCTGCCATGGCCTATGGTGTGGGGATGTTGTTTCACGCCTGAAGGCGGTCACAAATGTTTCGCGCGCGAAACGTATTAAAATACTGTTTTAAAGTGTGAAAATCTGGTTTCAGCACCGTTCTCAGCGCGTGCTCGCCGAGGCCGGCACAGCAGCGGCCTCGGAGGTTTGCTTTCCAGGCGCAAGGCCCGGTGGCTCTATTTGAGCATGATTTGCGGAGGGTAGCCGTAGTTGTCCTGCGATTTGTCGCGCTCACTCGACATGCCCGCCAGAACAGCGGCCCCCAGCAGGCCACCACCCCATAGCATTTGTCCTGCTGCGTCTTGCTGGGCCTTGATCTGGGTTAGGTTGGCAACCTCGACGGTTTTTGTGACCGTGTCATCCCCATCCGTGCAGGTGATGGTCATCGGGGGGGTGGCACGGCCAAAGCTGGGCAAGTTCAATTTTGCTGGAGCTTTGATGCTTCCGGTGAAAGCGACACTTTTCAGCCTGCAGTCCGCTTCGGTCATCGGTGGGTTGGGATCATTGAGGTCGGTATTGGCAAAGCCGATCCGGGTAGTGGTTCCGGTTTCCAGCGGCAATTTCTTGCCCGCGGCCGTCAGAGAGATGTTCTTCGATACTGGCAGTTGTTCCGAGCTTTGCAACGTTTCTGCATAGGTTTGGCTGGGAGTTTGCTCGGAGGAACACGCGGAAACGGTGACGCTGACGGCAATCAGCGCTGGAAGAACGTATGATTTCACAAGAAGGCCCTGTCATAGTTGCATAGTTGATTATGCCATCGTGAATACATCCATGGGGTGCGCGAGGCAACCTTTCATGCGCCCTGGGAAGCAAACGGGGCCTGTGGCATCGCTCTATCGCTTTACCCTTCCGCGCGACCACCCTATAAGGCGCCCATGTCCCACCGCGCGGCCATCATTATTCGAATTACGAACCCGGCGCTCTGATCCCCTTTGCAGGAAACGCAAGAGCCGCCGGGCAAAGGTGCTTGAGCCATCGCACCGAACCGAATATCCCAAGACCGAACAGCTATTCAAAGGACGCCACCGATGTGCGCCGACACGCCCCAGACCCCCGACTATAAAGACACGCTGAACCTGCCCAAGACCGATTTCCCCATGCGCGCAGGCCTGCCCAAGCGCGAGCCCACATGGCTGGAGCGTTGGGCCAAGATCGGCGTCTATGATCGCCTGCGCGAGAACGCCAAGGGTCGCCAGCCCTTTACCCTGCATGATGGCCCTCCTTATGCGAACGGGCACCTGCACATTGGGCACGCGCTGAACAAGACCATCAAGGACATCATCGTGCGTTCGCACCAGATGATGGGTTTTGATGCGCGCTATGTGCCGGGCTGGGACTGTCACGGTCTGCCGATCGAGTGGAAGATCGAGGAACAGTACCGCAAGAAGGGCAAGAACAAGGATGCGGTGCCGGTCGTGGAATTCCGCCAGGAATGCCGCGCCTTTGCCGATGAATGGGTCGATATCCAGCGCGAAGAGTTCAAGCGTCTGGGTATCACCGGCAATTGGGCCGATCCCTACCTGACAATGGACTACCACGCCGAGGCGGTGATCGCGGGTGAATTCCAGAAATTCCTGATGAACGGAACGCTCTATCAGGGATCGAAACCCGTGATGTGGTCGCCGGTGGAGAAAACTGCCCTGGCCGAGGCCGAGGTGGAATACCACGACAAGGAAAGCTTCACCATCTGGGTGAAGTTCAAGGTGGCTGAGCCTGCCGATCACAAACTGGCAGGCGCCTATGTGGTGATCTGGACCACGACTCCGTGGACCATGCCGTCGAACAAGGCCGTGGTTTACGGCGAGGACATTGCCTACGGCCTTTACGAGGTGACCGGCACGCCGGAGGAATCCTGGGTCAAGGTGGGTGACAAATACGTGCTGGCCGACAACCTGGCAGCAGATGTGATGAAACGCGCGCGGCTGGAGGAAGACCAGTACACCCGCGTGGCCGATGTGCCGGTTTCGGACCTTGCCGGTATCGGTCTGACCCACCCGCTGGCAGGAGCCGAGGGCGGCAACGGCGAATGGGATGACATCCGCGATTTCCGCGCCGCCGATTTTGTGACCGACACCGAAGGCACCGGCTTCGTGCATTGCGCGCCCTCCCACGGGATGGAGGAATTCGAACTCTACCGCGACCTCGGCATGCTGGAGCAGGTTATCACCTACAACGTGATGGATGATGGTTCCTTCCGGGCCGATCTGCCCTTCTTTGGCGGCAAGTATATCCTCAACCGCAAGGGCGGCGAGGGCGATGCCAACAAGGCCGTCATCGACAAACTGGTCGAGGTTGGCGGGCTGATGGCGCGCGGCAAGATCAAGCACAGCTACCCGCACTCCTGGCGCTCCAAGGCGCCGATCATCTACCGCAACACGCCGCAGTGGTTCGTGGCTGTGGATCGCGAGCTGGGCGATGGGCTCGACAATTACGGCAAGACCATCCGTGAACGCGCGCTGACCTCGATCGACCAGCTGGTGAAATGGACACCGCAGACCGGTCGCAACCGTCTTTATTCCATGATCGAAGCGCGCCCCGACTGGGTGCTATCGCGCCAGCGCGCCTGGGGCGTGCCGCTGACCTGCTTCACCAAGAAAGGCGCCCTGCCGACCGATTCCGACTATCTCTTGCGCAATGACGAGGTGAACGCCCGCATCGTTGCCGCATTCGAGGAAAAGGGCGCCGATGTCTGGTACGAGGACGGCTTCAAGGAACAGGTTCTGGGCGGCATCGTCGACCCAGAGGCCTATGAGCAGGTCTTTGACGTGCTGGATGTGTGGTTCGATTCCGGCTCCACCCATGCCTTCGTGCTGCGCGACCGCGCCGATGGCACCGAGGACGGCATCGCCGATGTTTATATGGAAGGCACCGACCAGCACCGCGGCTGGTTCCACTCCTCCCTCTTGGAGGCCTGCGGGACCCTTGGCCGCGCCCCCTATCGCAATGTTGTGACCCACGGCTTTACGCTCGATGAGAAGGGCATGAAGATGTCCAAATCCCTGGGCAACACAATCGTGCCGGAAAAGGTCGTACAGCAGTACGGCGCCGATATCCTGCGCCTCTGGGTGGCCCAGACCGATTATACCGCCGACCAGCGCATCGGCCCGGAAATTCTGAAGGGCACTGCTGACAGCTACCGCCGCCTGCGCAATACCATGCGCTTCATGCTGGGTAGCCTTGGCGATTTCACCGAGGACCAGCGCGTCGCGCCCGCCGATATGCCCGAGCTGGAACAATGGGTGCTGCACCGCCTGGCCGAGCTGGATCATACCGTGCGCCAAGGCTACAAGGCCTTTGATTTCAATGGTGTGTGGCAGGCGATCTTCAACTTCGCCACGGTGGACCTGTCGGCCTTCTACTTCGATATCCGCAAGGATGCGCTTTATTGTGATGGTGATACGCTGAATGCCCGCGCCGCGCGCACTGTGCTCGATATCCTGTTCCACCGGCTGACCACATGGCTCGCGCCGATCCTGGTCTTCACCATGGAAGAGGTCTGGCTGGAACGCTTCCCGGGTGACGACAGTTCCGTGCATCTGGTGGATATCCCTGAAACTCCCGCTGACTGGCTGAACGAACCCCTGGCGGCAAAATGGGCGTCGATCCGTCAGGCCCGCCGGGTGGTGACTTCGGCGCTGGAAATCCAGCGTACCGACAAGGTGATCGGTGCCTCGCTTGAGGCTGCCCCGGTGGTGCATGTGCGCGATGCCGAGGTGCTGGCGGCGCTGAAATCGGTGAATTTCGCCGATATCTGCATCACCTCTGACGTGGTGCTGACCGGTGATCCTGCCCCGGCCGAAGCCTTCCGCATGCCCGAGGTGGATGGCATTTCGGTGGTCTTTGAAAAGGCTGACGGCGAGAAGTGTCAGCGCTGCTGGAAGATTCAGCCCGACGTCGGCAGCCACGCCCATCCGGGCGTCTGCGGCCGTTGCAACACCGCCCTTGGCTAACGCCGGGGCGGACCGCCAGTTGCAGGATCGTCACAAGCCAAAGCGCCGCCGGAACCCATGATGGGTCTCGGCGGCGCTTTTGGTTGGGTGAGTGGTGAGAGAGTGAGTAGCGGTATTATGCGGCTACTGCCTGCTTTGCGGATGAATAGCTCGCCACCGCATTGATGACGCTCATTGGGAGGGGGCCGACGGCACGCCCTGCCAGAAGCGCGACATATTGCTGCCAAAGCGCCTTGGCTGCCGACGAGATTTCGGCCTGTGCGTGCGAGGAGCTATCATGGTCGATCCCGCCGGATGGGCCTGCCTTGCTGTCCCATTCCGGAGCAAGCCCGATCTCCTTTAGCTGTTGATTGTAGGGCTTGGAGGGAGGCTCCTGGGCGACGGGCCCGACTTTCAGCTCTTCCTGCTCCAGACCCACCTCACGTTGGATGCGAAAAGCCATGCCCTCGTCACTGCCAAGCTTTCGCTCGGTTGGTGTGGGGACCTTTTCAGTCTCCTGCACTGCCGTGAGGTGGTAGATCGTGAGGTCTCGCATCATCGGATCGACATGAATCGGGGCGTGTGCTTTGAATGGGTTCTTCCAGACCGTGTTGTGGGTATCCAGTGTCAGCATGTCTCAATCCCGATCTTGTAAACCTGTTCGCGTTCAATCTTCGCAGAGTGTCACTCAGCTTGATTTCAGCCGACCGTGGTGGCCGACACGCTCTAAATAAATAACAAAGTAACCTGCTGCTGTGTCGCGCTCGCATGGGCAGGGCGTTGCGACAGATGGTTACCAAACCTATACCAAAGGGTGTCGGTGGTGTTAAAATGGAGGGGCGGGAGATGGAGATCTTGTCCGAAGCGAGCTTGCAGTCGCCTGTCGGGCTGTTGACGCTCACCGCGTCAGGCGGTGCAATCACGGGCCTTTCTTGGGGCGTAACATCATCTGTCATCGCAGTCCCATCAGAGCCTGACGGAATACTGGCTGAGGCGTTGCAACAGCTCTCGGCCTACTTTGACGGTCGCTTACGGGTCTTTGATCTGCCGCTGCACGTGGCTGGATCGGACTATCAAAGGGCTGTCTGTGCTGAAATGTCAGCGATCCCGTTTGGCCGGACACGCACCTACGGCGAGCTGGCCCGGCGAATTGGCAGCTCGGCCCAGGCCGTTGGCAATGCCTGCGGCGCCAATCCCATTCCGATCCTCATTCCTTGCCATCGGGTTCTTGGCAGTTCGGATCTTGGGGGCTTCTCAGGGCGCGGCGGCGTCGAAACGAAGGTAACCCTGCTGCGCCATGAAGGCGCGGCAGGGCTGCTTATCTGAAATCTCCGATGTGGAGCTGTGCTTTGAGACGATCAGGAGAAAAGCGCCTGCATCTTTTCATACTCTGACATCGCGCCGGATGCAGTGGTCGCGGTTGTTCCAAGCGTGTTGTTCATGACGACGCTTTCCATGTCAGCGCCGCTGGATTCCGGTGCGGCGGGCCCGCTGCCTTCGGCGACCGCGTCTTCCAACAGTTCGACAGCGGTTTCATCGTCGCTGTCATCAAGGTTGGAAACCGAAAGTGAAATCTCTGCGGCATCGTCCATTTCGAACTTGACCTCTATGCCGCCATGTTCGCCGCTTTCGAATTCGATCTTGATCTCACCGAAATTGGTCTCGGCCTTGATTTCGACGCTGAGCCCGTCGTCATCGCGAGCCACTTCGATCTTGAATTCCCCTGCGGCATTTTCGATCTTGATCGAGATTTCGCCAAAGCTGCCGCTGAGCAGCGCATCTACCTTTGCCGGTTCCTGCAGGTCGGTGGGTGCCTCTACGGGAGGCTGTACGGTTTCAGCCGCTGCAGCCTGCTTCGCGCGCCAGCCCCAGGCCTTGGCATGATCTGGAGGACCGGGTTGCGGCGTTTGTTCTGGCAGTTCGGACCGTTGCGCTGACATTGTCGAAAACAGCGCGGTCGAAAGGCCGCCTAGGGCAGAAATCGAAGGCATGAAAGTGTCTCCTGAATGGTCGCAGCGCGACAGTGGTGAGAGAGATGGACGTCCACTCTGACATTCAGGCTTTAAGCGCGGCTTACCCCCGTGCCGCAAAGTGCTTGGCATTTGATGCGGCTTTGTGGAGGATTTGCAACCTCTTGCCATGCCTTGGTTTTTGCTCTGCTGATCTAATGATCCCGCGTCTTAGGTACGCTTTGGAGGGAAGACCTGCTGCACGATTCCCACGAACAGAAGATAAAGCGACGTTACTACAAGCCCCCAATGCGCCCAGCTTTCGGGATGAAAGTCGATCCAGGCTGCATAGCCGGCCAGCGCCGTCCAGATCAGCGCGATCGGCAGGGAAATGCTACGCCATCGCTGGGTGCGAACCGGGTGAATGAACTTCAGCGGCAGGAACATGGCAATGGCCAACAGCGTAACAAGCGCCAGACTGGTCCAATGGCTTGGCTGCAGGGCGAAGATTACCAGCACCAGCATGTTCCAGCACCCGGGAAACCCAGAAAAGGAGTTGTCCTTTGTCTTCATCCGCGTATCGGCGAAATACATCGCGCTGGCAAAGGTGATGACGATGATCGCGAACCAGCCAGTCCAACCTGCCATCAGCCCTGATTGGAACAGGGCAAAGGCCGGGATGAAAACATAGGTCAGGTAGTCGATGATCAGATCCAAAAGCACCCCGTCAAATTGGGGCGCATAGCGTTTGACGTGATAGTGACGCGCCAGCGGACCATCCACGCCGTCCACGGCAAAGGCGACCACCAGCCAAAGGAACATGAGGCTCCATTCTGCATTTGCCGCGGCCAGCATGGCCAGCATGGCAAAAACGGCTCCGGTTGCAGTCAGAAGGTGGACAAGAATGGCGCGGATCTGAGGTTTCATCCGCACGTGATGGCGAATTTGGGCAGAACCCGCAAGGGTTCAGTGCAGGGTTTTCTTCCCCTCCGGCGTGTTCGATCCCAAGATGTCCAAAGGAGACGGGCCAAAGATCAGCTGCATCTCTTCTCCCATCACACCCGGTGTCGGCCAGATCGTTTTCGGAGCCGAGCGGGGGCAGCGAATGCGCGAGACGGGATGCGCCGGGGCTGCAGGGGCTTGGTTAAGAAACAGGGACGGATCGTGAAACATGCGGGCATCCTTTCTGGAGCGGTTTGCTCATAGAAAGACCCGGCGTGGTTAAGGGCGTGTTACGCTTCGGTTTTGAAATGTCTTGGATTTTAATCATCCTCGGTGGCCGGTAGTGCCTATTCACATTCTGCCAGGCGAATGTATGCTGTCGTGGCGGTCAAACTCCAGACCGTGGGCTACCGGCGCAAGGGGACAAACCATGACGCAGCGAGACGCACACTGGAACGCCGTATACGAGACAAAGGATCCCAGCAAAGTTAGCTGGTATCAGCCGCGCCCGGATACATCCCTTAGGGCGATTGCCCTGACTGGAGCCGAGAACCAACCCCTGATTGACGTGGGCGGCGGCGCGTCAGATCTGGCAAAGGTCTTGTTGGAGCGCGGTTGGAAAGACCTCACGGTTCTGGACATTTCGGAAGCCGCCCATGCCGTTGCCGCAGAGAGACTGGGCAGGCAGTCGACACAGGTCACGCGAATCGTTGCGAATATCACCGATTGGACGCCGCCGCGCCGATATGCCGTCTGGCATGATCGTGCGGTGTTCCACTTCCTGATCGATGCGGCGGACCGGGCGGCCTATGTCGCTGCACTGAACGCGGGTGTGGAGAGTGGCGGCTACGCGATCCTGGCCACCTTTGCGCCGGATGGCCCTGACAAATGCAGTGGTCTGCCCGTGCGCAGATATTCCTGCGAACAGCTGGCAGTCGAGATGGGTCCCGGGTTTGAGTTGCGACACCACTGGCAAGAGATGCACAAGACGCCCGGCGGCGCAGAGCAGTCCTTTACCTGGGCGGTATTTCAACGTCTCTGAGCAGTAGCACTTTCGGTCTCGTAAGAGGTCACGCTTTTGGATGCGCCCGGTTGTAGACCTCCATGAGATGCGCTGTGTCCACGGCGGTATAGGCTTGGGTGGTCGACAGGGAGGCATGGCCCAAAAGCTCCTGGATGGCTCGCAGGTCGCCGCCGGCCTCCAGTAGGTGGGTTGCGAAACTGTGTCGGAGCGCATGTGGCGTGGCCGTAGCGGGCAGCCCCAGCTGCGCGCGCGCCTGCGCCATCACCTTTTGCACCAGCCTTGGATTAAGGGCGCCGCCACGGGCCCCGCGAAACAGGGGTGATGCGGCCTCCCGCGGGTGCGGGCAGAGGCGCAGGTAACGATCGACAGCATCGCGCGCGGCAGCGATCACCGGTACCACGCGCTCTTTGCCGCCCTTGCCGGTAATGCGCAACACCGGCGGCAGGGGTGCATCCGATCCGGTCAGACCCAGCGCCTCTGAGATGCGCAAACCGCAGCCATACAGAAGGGTGACAACGGCCACATCGCGCGCAGCGATCCAATCGGTTGTCGATTGCAGCTCGACCGTCTCGATCACCGCGCGCGCAGCGTCCTCGGCGAGGGGGCGAGGCAGTTTCTTTTGGAACTTCGGAGAACGAGTGGCCAGAACGGCCGTTGGTTCGAACCCTTCACGGGCGGCCAGCCAGCGGTAGAAGGTTTTGACAGAACTGAGTTTGCGGGCCAGTGACCGTGATCCGGTGCCGGTGCCGCGCTCAGAGGCCATCCAGGCGCGCATGTCCGCGGTGGAAATCTGCGCCAGCGCACCGAGGCCCTGCGGCGCGCCGTGATGGTTCGTCATGAACGCCAGAAATCCGCTGACGTCGGTTCGGTAGGCGTTGACCGTATTGTCAGCCGCGCCGCCCAGAGCGCTGAGGCTCTCCAGCCAGGTCTGTAGCGCGTCCCGGCAGGCCGCTGAGATCATGGCCTGAGAGATCAGGCTCATGCCAGCCAGCGGCGCATCGTCCGTTCAAAGACGCCGGCAAAAAAGGCCAGAAGATCGGTTCCGTGCTGGGGCGAGAACTGATGCGGGTCTTCGGAGCCAAGCACAAGCATGCCCGGCAGGCGTCCCTCTCCCAGATCGAGACGCAAACAGGCCTCTGAGCGGATCCACTCGGCCTTAGTGCCATAAATGCGGGCGCTGCCGCTCTGGATCTGCCGCAGGCTGACCTGATGGTCCGTGCCGCCCCGGCTGCCCACGGCCGCAAATTCTGCAACAAAACCGGGCGCCACTGTCTTGAGCACATCACCAATGCGTTCGGCGGCGGCAGAGCCGTCTTCTTGCCGGGTTTCCAGCACCAGTGCCAGAGCATCGACGCGCAGGATGCCTGCCATTTCGCTGTCGAGACTTGCCAGGAAGCCGGGGAAATCATCCGGGTCCATAAGGCGCAGGATGGCGCGGTGGATCTGGTTGGTTCCGGCCAGATTTTCGTAAGCAGCCGCGATGACCGAACGATGGGTGTCCTCCAGGCGGTCCAGCCGCGCTTCGAGCCGCTCCATGGCGATGCCGCGCAAGTCCACGATGTTTGAGCCCATTGCGCGCTCGTTCGCGGCCACCAACGCGTTCATGACGTCCGGGTCGTCCAGAACCATGTCGGGCTTTTCGATGATCTTCTTGCGAAGGGTATCAGGTGTTTCGGCGGGGATGCTGCTCATCGTGCTTTGGAACCTCTGTGCGGGTTTTGAGGCTTTCTAGCACATGTGGGGGGGCAGTCTCTAGTTTTTCCTGCGCAACTGCCCCCATACGGGCCGTTCTTTGCCAAGCCTGCCCGCGAGTCAGGCCGCCGGGGCCAGGTCCTGGGCCAGCATGATCGCATTGTTGTCGGGATCATAGCAGGTCGCGAGTTTGACCATGCCTTCGATGGTTTCGCTTGGCCCGTCAAAGGCCACTCCGGCCTGCTCAAGGGCGGTGCGGGCGCTGTCGAGGTCTGTTACGCCAAAGACCGGGATCGCATTGCCGGGGGTAGGGGTAGACTGCTCGCCCAAGCCCAGCACCACATTGTCGGTCTTGGTCTGCATCTCGGTCCAGCCAGCGTCGTCCAGGTGAAAGCGCAGCTCAAACCCCAGTTTTTCCGAATACCATTTTGCGCTTGCATGCCGGTCCGTGACCGAAAGCGCGATGGTGAGGGCGTTTGTCAGGTCAACCAGTGCCATTGAGACTATTCCTTTTTCAAAAAGTAATGTAACTATACTTTATGGACATTGATGATCTTGTCAAGTTGACGACGCGAGCTTGGGCGCTCGACATTCTGGCGGCGATGCATCACGGTGTTGCGGGGCGGCAGGCGCCCTTGCTTGCGGCCATTGGGGCTGGGCGGACAGCCTTTGGGGCCAGTCTTGCCCATCTGATCGATCTCGGGTTCCTGATGCGCAACCCCGGCCACGGGCATCCTCTGCGCCCCGAGTTCAGGCTGACCGGAAAAGGAGCGGTCGCGGCGGAGGTTGCAGCGCATGTTCTGGATCAGGTGCAGGAGGATCCCGCACGCGCTTTGCTACGCAAACGCTGGACCTTGCCCATATTGGCGCAGTCCACACGCCCGGTGCGGTTTTCCAGTTTGCGGGCGGGGCTGGCCCCGGTCACGGATCGCGCCTTGTCGATGTCTTTGCTGGATGTCGAGGATCAAGGCTGGATCCGGCGGGAGATCGACCTTTCTGCCCGCAGACCTTTCCCTGTCTATTCGGCGGTCGGGGACGGGTTGAAGCTTGGTGAGGCGGTTCTTGCCCGATGACGCGTCTGGTTGGTTGCCGGACGCTGGCCGGAACGCCCATGCCGGTGGGGCTCCCGCCCGCTGCGGGACAGTCGGGGACTGGCCCTTGCCGGTTGGGCCGGGCGCCGGGCTGACGCCCGGCGGGGCGGTCCTTGCGGACCTTTTGCTGTTTGCTGAGAAGCGTTTGAGGGGGCAGTGTGCCCCCTCAAAGCGCCATGCCCACTGTGTTTGAAGAGGCCGCGTCAAGGGTGGATCGCGCGATGCGCGACCGCTGTCGCGGCCCTTGACCCGGCATTCCGGGCCTTGCGGCATGAAAAAGGCGCCCCGAAAAAGAGCGCCTTTCGAAACCGGGTAGATTGCCGGAGAGGTTACAGGATCTTGATGCCTGCCGCCTTGATGTCGGCGAGGAAGGCATCGAGCCCCTTGTCGGTCAGCGGGTGGTTCACCATGGATTTGATCACGGCGGGCGGTGCGGTGATCACATCGGCGCCGATGCGCGCCGAGTCCAGAACGTGGTTCACGGTGCGGATCGAGGCGGCGAGGATCTCGGTCTCGAAGCCGTAGTTGTCGTAGATGGTGCGGATGTCCTCGATCAGCTCCATGCCGTCGAGGTTGATGTCATCGAGCCGCCCGATGAAGGGAGAGATGAAGGTCGCGCCCGCCTTGGCCGCCAGAAGCGCCTGGTTGGCCGAAAAGCACAGCGTCACGTTGACCATATGGCCATCGTCCGAAAGGGTCTTGCAGGCCTTCAGGCCATCCCAGGTCAGAGGCACCTTGACGGCTATGTTTTCCGCGATCTCCACCAGCTTGCGCCCTTCCTTGATCATGGTGTCGGCGTCGGTCGCGGTCACTTCGGCGGACACGGGGCCATCGACCAGATCGCAGATCTCCTTGGTGACTTCGATGATGTCGCGACCTGACTTCTTGATCAGCGAGGGGTTGGTGGTGACGCCATCCACCATGCCAAGGTCGTTGAGTTCGGCAATGGCATCGATTTCGGCGGTATCTACGAAGAATTTCATCTGACGTAATCCTTTGGCGTGGGTTGGCCTTGTTTAAGCTAGCCTTTACCTCATGAGGGAGGCATTAAAAAGCCCCGGCGCGGTGCTGGGTCGGAAGGTAGGCAGCGGTGAGCGGACAGGAGTACTTCGAGGCAGGGGAGCGGGTGGCGGTGCTGACCACGCAACCGCTTGATCGGCTTCTGGATTACCGCGCGCCCGAGGGCGGCTGTTTCCTGGGCGCCTATGTGGAGGTGCCGCTTGGACCGCGCAAGGTGCTGGGCGTGGTTTGGGGGCCTGGAGCGGGGGATTTTGATTCGTCCAAATTGCGCAGTGTCACTCGTGTGCTGGATGTTGCGCCGATGCGCAGCGAAATGCGCGCTTTCCTTGGCAAAGCGGCTGACTACACGCTGACGCCGATGCCTGCGATGCTAAGGCTGGCGAGCCGCGCGCCGGGCCTGTCTGATCCGCCCTCGATGCGCAAGATCCTGCGGCGGGGGGATCAGGACCCCGACCGGATGACCGATGCGCGTGCGCGGGTGCTGGACACGATCGAGGAATACGGCGGGCTCGCTTTTACGCCAAAAGAATTGGCCGATATGGCGGGTGTCACCCCGTCGGTTGTGAAGGGGCTGGTGAAACAGGGCGCCTTGCGGGAGGAGGAAACGCCGCGCGATCTGCCCTATCCGCATCTGGACCCCAATCTGCCGGGCAAGGAATTGACTGACGATCAGGCGGTTGCTGCGGCGGCGTTGGAGGAGGGCGTCAAAAGCGGCACCTATGGCACCACGCTGCTGATGGGCGTCACCGGATCGGGCAAGACCGAGGTGTATCTTGAGGCCGTGGCGGCTGCTTTGCGCGCCCGGCGGCAGGCGCTGGTGCTTTTGCCGGAAATCGCGCTGACGGCGGAGTTTCTGAAACGGGTCGAGGCGCGGTTCGGCGCCACCCCGGCAGAGTGGCATTCGGGCGCGACCATGACCGAACGGCGCCGCGTCTGGCGCATGGTCGGGCAGGGCAAGGCGCAACTGGTGATCGGCGCGCGCTCTGCCCTGTTCCTGCCGTTTCGCGATCTGGGTCTGATCATCGTCGATGAGGAACACGACACTTCCTACAAGCAGGAGGATGGCGTCCTGTACAACGCCCGCGACATGGCGGTTCTGCGGGCGGCCATGTGCTCGGCGCAGGTGGTGCTGGCCTCGGCCACGCCCAGCCTTGAGACCTGGGCCAATGCCGAAGCGGGCAAATACAAGCGGCTGGATCTGACCTCGCGGTTTGGGGAGTCGGTTCTGCCCACCATGCGCGCGGTGGATATGCGGGCCGAAGACCTGCTGCCCTCGACCTGGATCTCTCCGACGCTGAAATTCGCCATGAAGGCGCGGCTTGAGCGCGGCGAGCAGTCGCTTCTATTCCTCAACCGCCGTGGCTTTGCGCCGGTGACGATCTGCCGGGCCTGCGGGGCGCAGGTGGCCTGCGATCACTGCGACAGTCGCATGGTGGAGCATCGCTTCCTGAAACGGCTGATGTGCCACCAGTGCGGTGAGACAAAACCCGTGCCCGAGGTTTGCCCGTCCTGTCAGGTCGAGGGCAAGATGGCTCCGGTCGGCCCCGGCATCGAGCGGCTGGGAGAGGAGGCGGCGGCACTGTTTCCCGAGGCGCGCATCGCGGTTTTGAGCTCGGATCTGTTCGGCTCGGCCCGCGCCCTGAAACAGCGGATCGAAGAGATTGCGGCTGGGGAGGCGGATATCATCCTTGGTACGCAGCTGGTGGCCAAGGGGCACAACTTTCCGCTGCTGACCCTGGTGGGGGTGATCGATGCGGATCTGGGCCTGCAAGGGTCGGACCTGCGCGCGGCTGAGCGGACATTCCAGTTGATGCGGCAAGTCGCCGGGCGGGCGGGACGTGCGGAAAAACCGGGTGAGGCCTTGCTGCAGACCTTTCAGCCGGAACACCCAGTGATCCGCGCGATCCTGTCGGGGGATGAGGAAGCCTTCTGGAAGGCAGAGGCCGCCGAGCGGCAGGCCGCCGGGGTGCCGCCCTTCGGCCGCATGGCAGGGATTATCCTGTCCGGGGCGGATCTGGCGCAGGTCTTTGAGCTGGGCGAGACATTGGCGCGCAGCGACGGTGCGTTGCGCCAGATCGGCGCGCAGCTGTTCGGACCGGCGCCCGCGCCCATCGCCCGCATTCGGGGGCGCCACCGGGTGCGAATGCTGGTGAAGGCCGCCAAGGGTGCGCCGCTGCAAGAGGCAATCGCCCGCTGGATCGCGCCGGTGCGGCTCAAAGGTGATCTGCGGCTCAGCGTTGATATCGACCCGCAGAGTTTCTTCTGAAGGCCGCGTCAGGCCAATGCGCGTTCGGCGCGTTGATCGACCAGCAGGTCGGTGACCATCGCGCCGATCCACATGCAGAACAGGGCCAGCCAGGCGGTTCCGGCAAAGATGGACCCGCCGGTGACACCGGCGCCGATGGCGCAGCCGCCTGCCAGCATGCCGCCGAACCCCATCAGGGCGGCTCCGATCATGGCCTTGCGCATGGTAACGGGACCGTCAAAGGCCTGGATCTTCATCTCTCCGGCAAAGGCGGCGGCGATCATCGCGCCGATAAAGACACCGGGGACAAGGCCGACATCGAATTCCAGGATGGCGTTGCGGTCGAGGAAGAACATCAGCGTATGAGCCGAAGGGCCGGTGAAGGTGGCGCTTTCGATCTGCACCGGGTCAAAGGCCACGAGGCTGAGTCCATAGGTCAGCACCCAGCCCATGGCGACGGCAAAGCCGACCCCCGAGGCAAAGATCAGCCGCGCCGCGCCAATGCGGTTCCTGCGCGAGAGCCACAGGGCGAGCACTGCAATCGCAAGGCCCATGGCGAGCCCTCCCCAATCGGGCAGACCCACGGTGGCCAGCAGATCCATGTTGCGCCCGCCCGAAGTGACCCAGAGGGCAGCCAGCTTGTCGCGCAGAGGAGACAAAACGCCCGCAAGGCTCATCTGCGCGACCACGGCAAAGATCAGCCCCGAGACGACCGAGCGCAGGTTCCCTGTGGCGGCCAGCACCAGAAGCCGCCCCGAACATCCTCGCGCCAGCACCATGCCCGCGCCGAACAGCAAGCCGCCGATCACCGCGCCAGACCAACTGCCGGGGACCGCCATCATGCGCGCATCGGCTGCATTCATCAGCCCCAGAAGCTGCGCGGCCTGCACCCAGACCACGGCGGTGGAAAAGGTCAGGAGCCAGACCGCCACCTTGTCCTCCATCCGCCCGCGGGCGAATTCAACGGTGGCCGCGCGCAGGCAAAACCGCGAGCGCTGGGCAGCGACGCCAAAGGTCAGCCCGGTGGCAAGGCCAAAGAGGGCGGCCGTAGGGGCTTCTCCGATACGTTCAACGAGTGAAACCAGATCCATTGCGCACCTCCTGAAACATGCAAGCATCCTAATATGTGCGTCCGATCCAGCGCGCATTGATGCAGATCAGATGTGCGCGGGCTGTTTTATCCTCGCCTGCGCGCGAAAAGAGGCGTAATGGCTGGTCTCATGTTCAAGCCGATCCCGATAGAAACCGCGCGCCATCTGCCGCGCTGGCGCCGCCCGACCACGCTGCTGTTCGTGATGGCCCTTTGTATGCCGATTGCCTTCAACGCATGGAATGCGCTTCTGAACAACTTCGTTATCGAGGTTGCGGATTTTGATGGCGCCGATATCGGGCTTTTGCACACCGTGCGTGAAATCCCAGGTTTTCTGGCTGTCGGGGTGATTGCTGTCATCATGCTGATGCGTGAACAGGTCCTCGGACTTGTCTCCCTGATGCTGTTGGGGGCGGCGACGGCGATGACGGCCTGGTATCCCTCCTTGGGCGGCATTCTGACGATCACCATGCTGTCCTCTATCGGGTTTCACTATTACGAGACGGTGAACCAGTCGTTGCAGCTGCAATGGCTTCCCAAAGACCGCGCGCCACAGATGCTGGGCTGGCTTCTGGCGGCGGGGTCAGCCGCCACACTGGTGGTCTACGGGCTGATCGTACTTTTGTGGGAGCCTTTGAACCTCAGCTATAACGTGGTGTTCATGACCGCAGGCGGGGTGACGACGCTGCTCGCCTTTACCTGCCTCATGGTCTATCCGCAGTTCGAGGCCCCACATCCGCAGGTCAAGAAGCTGATCCTGCGGCGTCGCTACTGGCTTTACTACGCGTTACAGTTCATGTCCGGCGCGCGGCGGCAGATTTTCGTGGTCTTTGCCGGTTTCATGATGGTCGAGAAGTTCGGCTTTGACGTGCACGAAGTGACAGCACTGTTTCTGATTAACCTGGTGATCAATATGGCAGCCGCCCCCTTGTTGGGGCGGTTTGTATCGATCTTTGGGGAGCGGCGCACTCTGATCTTTGAATATGCGGGGCTTGCCATCGTCTTTGCGCTTTATGGTGGGCTTTATTGGTTCGGCTGGGGCGTGTTGCTGGCAGCCATCCTTTATGTGGTGGATCACGTGCTGTTTGCGCTGGCGTTGGCGCTCAAGACCTATTTCCAGAAGATCGCGGACCCGGGAGATATCGCGCCTACCGCTGCTGTGGCGTTTACCATCAATCATATTGCCGCAGTCTTCCTACCAGTGCTTCTGGGCATGCTTTGGGTGATCTCGCCCGGTGCGGTCTTTGGTCTGGCGGCGGGCATGGCGCTGGTGTCGCTAGCGCTGGCCTGCCTGATCCCGCGCCATCCGGAGCCGGGCAACGAGACGGTGTTCTCCAAATACCTGCCTGCAGCCCCGGCAGAGTAAGGCCGTCATCCGCGCTAACGCTTGACGCCGCGCCCCGCGCGGCCTAGGCGCAGGGCAGCAACCGCTGGAGAGACCCCATGCCCACCTATACCGCCCTGACGACCCTGACCGGAAAAGCCAAAGCCGAGGCGCTGGGCGAGGCGATGGAGCGACTGACGCCCGAACCCACCGGTGTCGGTGTTTTCGAGGTCGAGGATGGATCGGGCCTCTGGGAGGTCGGCGGTTACTTCACCGAGGCCCCGGACGAGGCAGGTCTCGCTCTCCTTGCGACGATGCACGAGGCCAAGCCCTTTGCCGTTTCCGAGCTGCCGGAAACCGATTGGGTCGCCCATGTGCGCCGCGAACTTGCTCCGGTTGAGGCCGGGCGGTTCTTTGTCTACGGCAGCCATGATGCGGACAAACTGCCCAAGGGCAAGATCCCGCTGCTGATCGAGGCGGCCATGGCCTTTGGCACCGGGCACCACGGCACCACGCTGGGTTGCCTCAAGGCGCTGGATCATCTGATTGACACAGGCTTTACCGGCACCAAGGTTGCCGACATCGGCTGCGGCACTGCAGTTCTGGCAATGGCGGCGGCGCGGGTCTGGGACGGGCAGTTTATGGCCAGCGACATCGACGAGGTCGCCGTCGAGGTGGCCGAAGCCAACCTCAAAGCCAATGATATGGCGGGGCAGGTGACCTGCCTTGAGGCCGCCGGTTTCGATCACGCGGACCTGAAGGCAGCCGCGCCTTATGATCTGATCTTTGCCAATATCCTCAAAGGGCCGCTCGTTGCCCTGTCGCCAGACATAGCGGCAAACCTGCGCGCGGGTGGCTATGCGATCCTTTCTGGCATCCTCAATGATCAGGCCGACAACGTGATCTCGGTTTACGATGAAAACGGGCTGAAGCTTCAACGCCGTGACGAAATCGGCGAATGGACCACGCTGCTGCTTAAGAAGGGCGGTTGATTTAGCCAATTTTGGTACGAATTTTAGGGAACTGCCCTAAACTTGCCACAATTCGGTCGCAGAATGACATATCGACTGGTGGGGGCCAGTTCGGGGGCTCATGTTATGAGCAAACAGCATCGAGATTTCCATGCGCGCTTGCAACGTCTTGAGGACAAGCATAGCGCTATGACATCCGGGTACTCCGCACATGTGGGGGCGGATGGCCTTATCGTGGTGGAGCCACGCAAGCCCGCAAAGTCTCGTGGGTGGATGACGCCGCGTGCGGTCGTCTATTTCCTTTGTTTCTTCTTTATTTTCAAGGGTGTCGTTATGGCGGCGCTGGGTTTTGCCAGCTACGAGGCGCGTGTCGCCGAGTTGTCAAAGGGAATCTTGATCGAGCGCGCCGGAGCCATCGTGATGCAGCCCGAACCCATCTCTGTTTTCATTGGCTACAAGCTGCGCCCTTACCTTCACTGAAAGGTGTGGGCCCGCGACCTCTCCTTAAAATGAGCCTCGAAGCAACAGGCCTGAGTCTGAAGATGAGAAATGACCGCCCAAATATGAAACGCCGCGGCGTCAGTTGACTCCGCGGCGCTGATCCCTGCTGCCCCGAGGGAAGCGAGTAGCAGTTGAATCAAAGAGTTCAGAATGGTGATTTGCCGTTTGCAATCTCGTCGATGTCGCCGCGGCACATGCCAATATCGGCCAGTTCACGGTCGCTGAGAACGCCGAGGGTCTTGCGGGTCACGCGTGCATCATTCCAGGCAATAGCCTCAGCCAGAACAGTGCTCAAAAGGCTTCCGATACGGCCAAACAGGCCGACAGAGCCATAGGTGGTGCGGGTGGTATCAAATGCAGCCATATCCTTGTCCTCTTAAGGTGTGTGTTTCACTGTGTGCGCGTTCGTACTCCGTGGCGCAGTACTCGGCAGGTAGAGACGAAAAATCCGTCCTGCAAGATCGATTTTTGCATGGCTCTACGCAAAAAATGCATAGCTCAATCCCTTGTAAATAAGGGGGAACGGCCATTTGTGGCGTTGGGGAGGCGAATGTGTCGTTGCCAGACCTTTGGGCGGCGTTTTTGGTCCGGATCTTCGGCTTTTGCACCTCTTCACGGAGTGCGGCGATCGCCAAAAGCGTTTGGACATGTTCGCCTTTTGTGCTAGCGGTTTTTGCAAACAATTCTAGCGAGCGGGCAGGGGTGGAGCGGACATGCGGATTTTGGGGATCGATCCGGGGCTGCGAACCCTTGGCTGGGGCATCATCGAATCGCAAGGTACCCGCCTGACGCATGTCGCCAATGGGCTATGCCATTCCGATGGGGATGATTTGGGTGAGCGGCTTTTGTCGCTGCACAACCAGGTGAGCGAGGTGATCGCGCACTACCGTCCGGGCGAGGCCGCCATCGAACAGACTTTTGTGAACAAGGACGGTGCCGGGACTCTGAAGCTGGGTCAGGCGCGGGGCGTCGCTCTGTTGACCCTGGCCAAGGCGGGATTGCCGGTGGGCGAATATGCACCCAACCGGGTGAAAAAGACAGTCGTGGGCGTGGGCCATGCAGACAAGGGACAGATCCTGCACATGGTCAAGCTGCAACTGCCCGGTTGTAACCCAAAGGGTGCGGATGCTGCAGATGCGCTGGCCATCGCCATTTGCCACGCCTATTACGGGGGCTCGAACCAACGGGTCTTGAAGGAGGTGCGCGCATGATCGGCAAGTTGACCGGACGGCTGGAGTACCGCGCGCCGGATCACGTCCTGATCGATGTGCGCGGGGTGGGCTATATCGTCTATTGCTCGGATCGCACTCTTGCGGCATTGCCCGGCGTCGGGGAACCTGTCGCGCTTTATACCGAACTACTGGTGCGCGAAGACCTGATGCAGCTTTATGGCTTTCCTTCGCTGGTGGAGAAGGAATGGCATCGTCTCCTTACTTCGGTGCAGGGGGTCGGGGCGAAGGTGTCGCTCGCCATTCTGGGCGCATTGGGGCCCGATGGGGTGAGCCGCGCTATTGCCCTGGGCGATTGGGCAGCCGTCAAGGCGGCCAAGGGGGTTGGCCCCAAGACTGCGCAGCGCATTGTGTTGGACCTTAAAGACAAGGCACCTGGCGTGATGGCCATGGGGGGGACGGTCTCCGAGGCAATGGACGGCCCGGCCCTTGAAGATGTGGTGGAGCCTGCCACGCCAGCGTCTGCACCAAAAAAGGCAAAACCGGCCAAGCCCAAGGCGCCCTCGGGGGCCGCCGCCGCCTCTGCCGGGGCGCTTTCGGCGCTGGCGAACCTGGGTTACGGTCCCTCGGACGCAGCCGCTGCCGTGGCCGAGGCTGCGGGCGACAATCCCGATGCGGGAGAAGCTGAATTGATCCGCGCTGCCCTGCGTCTGCTGGCACCAAAGGGGTGAGGCCTGGATGACCGACTCCGATCCAACCCTGCGCCCGGCACCCTTGCCGGAAGACAGTGAACAGGACAATGATCGCGCCCTGCGGCCGCAAGGGCTGTCCGAATTTATCGGCCAGGCCGAAGCGCGCGCCAACCTGCGCGTTTTCATCGAAAGCGCCCGCCGCCGTGGCGAGGCGATGGATCACACGCTGTTTCACGGCCCACCTGGCCTTGGTAAGACGACCCTGGCGCAGATCGTGGCGCGGGAACTGGGTGTGAATTTCCGCATGACCTCGGGGCCGGTTCTGGCCAAGGCAGGTGATCTTGCGGCGATCCTCACCAACCTTGAAGCGCGTGATGTGCTGTTCATTGATGAGATCCACCGGCTGAACCCGGCCGTCGAAGAGGTGCTCTATCCGGCGATGGAAGATTTCGAGCTGGATCTGGTCATCGGGGAAGGCCCTGCCGCGCGTACAGTGCGGATCGAGTTGCAGCCCTTCACGCTGGTTGGGGCCACCACACGCATGGGGCTTTTGACCACGCCGCTGCGCGACAGGTTCGGCATTCCGACGCGGCTGCAGTTCTACACGGTGGATGAGCTGCATGAGATCGTCAGCCGCAATGCCCGCAAGCTAGGAGCCCCGGCGGATGATGCCGGTGCGCGGGAGATCGCGCGGCGCGCGCGCGGCACCCCAAGGATCGCCGGACGGCTCTTGCGCCGCGTGGTGGACTTTGCGGTTGTCGAGGGCGATGGAACGATCACCCGTGAGCTGGCCGACGGGGCGCTGACGCGGCTTGGGGTGGATAATCTCGGCCTTGATGGGGCGGACCGGCGGTATCTGCGGCTGATCGCGGAGAACTATGCGGGCGGTCCGGTGGGAATTGAGACCCTGTCCGCTGCGTTGTCGGAAAGCCGAGATGCGCTGGAAGAGGTGATTGAGCCATATTTGTTGCAGCAGGGACTGATCCAGCGCACGCCCCGCGGGCGGATGCTGGCGCAAAAGGCCTGGACGCATCTGGGGATCGCACCGCCCAAATCGCAGAGCGATTTGTTCTCTTGACCGGTGCTTCTCCCGCCCGACGCTTTGGCATCGAGAATGCCGCGCCTCCGTGGGGCTGGGCGCCGCTGACGCGGCGCGAGATCTGCTGAGAGGTGCCTTGAGGAACAGGTCTGCTCCTCAAGGCACCAATTCCAGTTTCGGAGGCCCTTTGCCGCCTCAAGGGTAAACCACGCGTGCCGCGTGGCCGCATGCGCGGCCCTTGACCCGGAAAAGGACGGGGGCGTGCCTTGGGACAACCGCGCCGCGTCAGCGGCGCCGGGCCCAAGTCCGCAAAGGGGTGCCGGCACCGCCGGTGCACCTGCGGACGCGAGAGCACGCCCTTGCCGTTTGCTTTACAGAAAGGCATAGACGCAACGGGTCGCCGACGGCCGATAGTGACGGAGCCTTTCTCATGACGCTTGATTTGACACCGGAACAGATCGAAACCCTGTTCAGGCGCGCCGATGGCACCTATGCGTTCGCGCGCTGGGGGCGTCCGATTGCGCCCATCGTCTTTGGTGTGGAGGAGGAGACACTGAAAACGATCAAAGGCGCGCTGGAGGCCGTTGTGACCCTCGCCGGGCACCAGATGTCGGAGACTGACCCGGAACTGGGGACAAACCTCATGTTCTTTTTCTTTCGGGACTGGGATGAGCTGCTCGAGATCCCAGATCTTGATCGTCTTGTTCCAGACCTTTCACAACGTGTTGCACGCCTCAAGGAGGCCGGTGCCAGCCAGTACCGCGCCTTCCGGTTCGACGATCAGGGCGGGATTCAGGCGGCCTTTGTCTTTCTGCGCATGTCCGGCGATCTGGCCAGGATGCCGGCCGAGACGCTGGCGCTCACCCAGGCGGTGCAGATCATGCTGATGTGGGGAGATCACGCCTTTGCCGAACAATCCCCGCTGGCGGTGCTGCCTGAAACCGGCGCCACCATCCTGCGCCCGGAGATCGCGGGGGTCATCGCTGCTGCCTACGACCGGATGATGCCGGTTGCGGCGAAGGATGCCTCTCATGCGCTTCGCCTGTTTGCGCGGTTGCAGGCACCGACGCAGACCTCTCCGGGCCAGTAGCGGCAAGCCCGGTCATGCGTGCCTTTGTTGGACTTCCCCTGCCAGATGATGCGCTTCACGCGCTGGAGCGGCTTCAGGAGGGCATTCCCGTGGGCCGTATCGTACCGGGAGAGAACCTGCACCTGACGCTGGCGTTTCTGGATGATCAGCCCGAAGCCGCGCTGCAAGCGTTGCATGAGGCACTGTCACAGATCCGAGTGCCCCCACTGGCGCTTGATATCAGGGGGCTGGATCTGTTCGGTGGGCGCAGCCCGCGCATTCTGTTTGCAGCTGTCTGCCCCGACCCAATCCTCTCTCGCCTGCGCGATCAGGTGCGGCGGGCGGCGGAGCGGGCAGAGATCGATCTATCTCGTGAAAGGTTCAGGCCGCATATCACGCTGGCGCGCTTTGGTCGCGACATGCCGGAACATCAGGCCCGGCGTTTGGGGGGCTTCCTTCAGGCACATGGGGACTTCTCCTTGACTGACGTTCTGGTCGAACGCATGGCGCTCTACCGCTCCACCCTCACGCCAGATGGCGCAAGATACGATCTTCTTGCGGACTATCCGTTGGAGGCAGGCGAGGGCCGATAGACGCACTGGGCTTGCCGCCCGAATGGGCGCGCCCTAGGGTGCCCGAGGAAGCTAGAGAGGTCAGATCATGGCGCATGAATTCCCGGTACGGGTCTACTACGAGGACACGGACATGGGCGGGATCGTCTATCACGCCAACTACCTGCGCTACATTGAGCGCGCGCGCAGCGACTGGGTGCGAAAGCTGGGCAACGACCAGAACGCGATGCGCGATGCCGGGATTATCTGGGTCGTTCAGCGGATCGAGGCGGACTACCTCGCGCCCGCCAAGTTCGAGGACGAGCTGATGGTGGAAACCGAGGTGGAAAAACTGACCGGTGCACGCCTGACCATGCGCCAGTTGGTACGCCGTGGCGACACCCCTCTGTTCAAGGCCGTCGTTACGGCAGTCTGCGTCACCGCCAGTGATGGTCGCCCGACACGCCTGCCGGCAGAGATTCGCGCATTGCTCTAGGCTTTGGGCGCTGTCACGCCTGTTTCATTGGCTTTTCGGTTTGATTTGAGCTAGCGTTGTTCCAATCAAGGTCGCGAACAGACGGCCGGAAACGATAGAGCAGGCTAATGGAAGCAGAAACTCTGGCGCTGGCGCAGGAGATTGATTTCTCCATGTGGGGCCTTTTCGCGCGGGCCACCATCACCGTAAAACTGGTGATGCTGATGCTGATCGCCGCCTCGGTTTGGTCCTGGGGCATCATTTTTCAGAAAGTGATCAACTACCGAAAGGCGCGCGCCGAGGCCGCAGCCTTTGAGGCGGCTTTCTGGTCCGGAGAGCCGCTCGACGGGCTGTTCGACCAGCTTGGACCAGATCCCGCAGGGCAGTCCGAGCGCATCTTTTGCGCGGGCATGGCCGAATGGCGTCGCAGCCATCGCAGCGATGGCGGGCTGATCCCCGGCGCGCAGGCGCGCATCGATCGCTCAATGGATGTGGCCATCGCCAAGGAGGCCGAGAGCCTGCAGGCCGGTTTGCCGATCCTGGCCTCGATTGGTTCCACCGCGCCTTTCATCGGCCTGTTCGGCACTGTCTGGGGTATCATGCACGCCTTCATCGAGATCGCAGAGCAGCAGAACACCAACCTTGCGGTTGTCGCGCCCGGCATTGCCGAGGCGCTTTTGGCGACGGGGCTTGGCCTGCTCGCGGCGATCCCCGCGGTGATCTTTTACAACAAGCTGAGCGCCGACAGCGACCGCATCCTGGGCAGCTATGAGGCCTTTGCGGATGAGTTCGCAACCATCCTCAGCCGCCAGTTGGATTCCTGAGCCATGGGCGCTGCGGTTCAGCAAAAAACATCGGGCGGCGGCGGGCGCCGCCGTGGACGCCGCCGCGGCCGCGCGCAGCCGATGGCCGAGATCAACGTCACGCCATTTGTTGATGTGATGCTGGTTTTGCTGATCATCTTCATGGTGGCCGCGCCACTGATGACCGTCGGTGTGCCGGTAGAGCTGCCGAAAACGGCGGCGGGCGCACTGCCGGGCGATGAGGAAGAGCCGCTGACCGTCACCATGACGGCGGATGGAGACATTCAGATCCAGACCACATCGGTGCCGCGCGCCGAACTGGTGGCCAAGCTGCGCGCCATTGCGGCTGAACGCACATCTGACCGGATTTTCCTGCGGGCGGACGGGGCGATTGCCTATAGCGAGGTCATGCAGATCATGGGCGCGCTCAATGCGGGCGGCTTTGCCAATGTGGGCCTTGTGACCGATACGGGTGGCCCTGCACTGGATGGTTCATCTGCTGGCGCATCCGGCAGCAGCGCGGATCAATAGGCGGGGGCACGGCACGTGCAGACCGGAACCAAGATCTCCATCGCTGGGCACGGGTTGCTCCTTGGCTGGGCCGCGCTTGGCGGCTGGTTCCAGTCTGAGCCGCAGCCCTTTGCGGTCCAAGAGGTCTCATTGATTTCCGCAGAGGAGTTCGCGCGTCTCAGCCAGCAGCGTCAGGCGCCGGTGGTGGCACCTGATGCAACCGTACTGGCACCGCCTGAAGAAAGCGCGGCGCCCGAGGTCTCTGTGCCGCCAGCGCCGCGCCCCGAACCGGACGTAGCGCCAGAGCGCCCGGAACCGCTACCGGAGCCGACCCCGGATTCGATCGTAGAGGATGTGCCAGAAGTCGAGCCTGACCCGATCGTGCGGGACACTCCGCCAGAGGTCGAGGCGCCCGAAACCGCAGTGGTTCTGCCGCCCCAGCCGGAAGCGCCGCAACTCACGCCGGTGGATCGTGTCGCGCCGGTACCTGTTGCGCCGCCGGAACCCGATGTGGCGGTGGACGATGTTGTGCAGCCCGAGGTGGCACCGGAGGACGGGGCGGACGATACGCAGGAGGTCCAGGAGGCCACCGCACCCGAAGCCGCAAATGACCGGATCGTGACCGAGGAAAACCGCGCGGAAGAGCAGGTCGTGGCTGCGCCGACGCGGTCCGTGCGCCCCAAAAGCCGCCCCCAGCGGGCGGTCGCAGAAGCGCCAGAGGAGACCGCACCGCAGTCCGACACGGCGGTTGAACGCTCGGCGGTTGAGGATGCCCTGGCGGCTGCGCTTGCAGGGGGGGCTGACGTGGAGGCGCCGGAGCCGGCCGGGCCACCTTTGACCAGCGGCGAAAAGGACGCTTTGCGCGTTGCGGTTTCGCAATGTTGGAACGTTGGCTCTCTGTCTTCGGATGCGTTGCGTACCACTGTCGTGGTCGGTGTGAGCCTCGCGCAGGATGGCAAGCCGGATGTTGGCTCAATCCGGATGCTGTCGAGCACAGGCGGCTCTGCGGCGGCAGCGAAACAGGCTTACGAGGCCGCACGGCGGGCAATAATCCGCTGCGGTTCACGAGGATTTCAACTTCCCCCTGATAAATACGCGCACTGGCGTGATATTGAGATGACATTCAATCCCGAAAGGATGCGGATCAAATGAGGACCTATCTGGCACGCCTGGCTCAAATTTGCCTGACCTTGTGCGCTGCGGCCCTGATCACGGCGGGCGCTGCGTCCGCGCAAAGCGGGCCGCTCAGGATCGAGATCGACCAGGGTGTGATCGAACCCTTGCCCTATGCGGTACCTGACTTCATCCCGGATGATGCGGCGGCCTCCGAGTATGCGTCCCTGATCGCGCGGGTGGTGGCGACGGATCTGTCCGGTACGGGCCTGTTTCGGGAAGTGCCTGCCTCGGCGCATATCTCAAAGATCACCGGCTTTGATGATCCGGTGAAGTTCGCGGATTGGAAGGCAGTGAATGCTCAGGCGCTGATCGCAGGCGCCGTTAGCGTCAACGGGCGACAGCTGACTGTCCGCTTCCGCGCCTATGATGTCTTTGCTGAAAAAGAATTGGGCGGTGGTTTGCAATTCTCAGGGACCACCGACGGTTGGCGACGTATGGCGCACAAGGTAGCCGATGCGGTCTACAGCCGTATCACCGGCGAGGGCGGCTATTTCGACAGCCGTGTGGTGTTCGTCTCTGAAACCGGCCCCAAGAACGATCGGCGCAAACGGCTGGCGATCATGGATTATGATGGCGCCAATGTGCAGTATCTGACCAACAGCGATGCCATCGTGCTGGCCCCACGGTTTTCGCCCACCGGCGACCGAGTGCTCTACACCAGTTACGAGACCGGCTTTCCACAGATCCACGTGCTTGATGTGGGGCGGGTGCAGCGCCGTATCCTGTCGACGGATGACGGCATCATGAGTTTTGCGCCGCGGTTTTCGCCCGATGGGCGCACTGTGGTCTATTCCCAGTCTCAGGGCGGCAATACTGATCTGTTCACAATGGATATCGCCAGCGGCCAGCGCACCCGCCTGACCACGGCGCCTTCGATCGAGACTGCGCCCTCCTATTCGCCCGATGGCAGCCAGATCGTCTTTGAAAGTGACCGGTCCGGTGCGCCACAGCTCTATGTGATGCCTGCCACAGGCGGCGCGGCCAAGCGGATCAGCTTTGGTTCCGGGCGCTATGGCACGCCGGTGTGGTCGCCGCGCGGGGATCTCATCGCCTTTACCAAGCAGAACAAGGGCCGCTTTCACATCGGCGTCATGCGCACCGATGGCAGCGAGGAACGCCTGCTGACAGCGTCTTTCCTTGATGAAGGACCAACCTGGTCGCCAAATGGAAGGGTGATCATGTTCACCCGCGAAACCCAAGGGGCCAGCGGGCGGGCGCTGCTCTATTCGGTGGACATCTCGGGGCGCAACCTCAAGCCGGTGCGCACGCCCGATGGGGCTTCGGATCCGGCCTGGTCGCCGTTGCAGAACTAGGTCTGCATGAATAAGGACAACGCAATTTGGGCATAAATACGAGCATGGTCGACTGACTCAGCATATGGTAGGTTGCCGTCAAGAAATGCGAAGGGGTAGGGATTGAAGATGAGCGGACTGAGAATTGCACTTGTTATGGCCGCAGCCCTCGGGCTGGCGGCATGTAGTAACGCGACATGGGATGACACGCGTTTTGGCGGCAGTGGCGCGGGCGCCGGAGCAGCCGGATCGGTCTCTGACCCCACCAGCCCCGCCTATTTCCAGCAGGCGATCGGTGATCGGGTTCTCTTCGCGGTGGATCAGTCAACCCTTTCTCCCGAAGCAGAGGCAACCCTGCGCGGTCAGGCGGGTTGGCTTCTTGCCAATACTGATTACAACGTCACCATCCAGGGCCATGCCGACGAGCAGGGCACGCGCGAATACAACCTCGCCCTTGGCGCGCGCCGTGCCAATGCAGCGCGCGAATTCCTGATCTCGCAAGGGGTGGCGGGAAACCGCATTCAGGTCGTGAGCTTTGGCAAGGAACGCCCGATCGAGATCTGCTCGGCCGAAAGCTGCTATGCCAAGAACCGCAGGGCTGTGACCGTGCTGGCGAGTGGCTTGACGGGGTAATCCGATGCGATCAATCCGAGCCTTCCTGACCGCCTCGGTCACTGCATGCGTGCTGTGTGTCCCTCTGCCCGCTCGGGCGCAGGATCAGCATACCCTCGCCGATATCCGGCAGGAACTGACCGTGCTGCATGTGGAGATACAGAGACTCAATCGCGAACTGTCGACCACCGGTGCGCCGTCGACCAATCTGGCGGGGACATCGGTTCTGGATCGTGTTGCGGCGATTGAAATGGAGTTGCAGCGCCTGACGGCGCAGACCGAACAGCTGGAATACCGGATCAACCGGATCGTCGCAGATGGCACCAACCGGATTGGCGATCTGGAATTCCGCCTGGTTGAGCTGGAAGGTGGGGATATCGCGGCGCTGGGTGAGACCTCCACCCTTGGTGGAGACGTCGAAGGCGGCGGCGCTGAAACGCCGACCGCTCAGACTGGCCCGACCGAAGAACTGGCTGTCGGCGAACGCGCGGATTTCGACGCGGCCAAGGCCGCGCTGGAAAGCGGCAGCTATCAGGAGGCTGCCGATAAGTTCGCCGCCTTCAACGCGGCCTATCCCGGTAGCCCTCTGGCGGCCAAGGCTGATTTCCACCGCGGTAAGGCGATGGATGGACTGGGCGATACTCGTGAGGCGGCGCGGGCCTACCTTGCGTCTTTTACCGGCGATGCGGTTGGCCCGATGGCGCCCGAAGCCCTGTTTGAACTTGGCGCCGCCCTTGGGCGCCTCGGGCAGATGGACCAGGCCTGTATCACCCTGTCGGAAGTTGGAGCCCGTTTTTCGGGTAACGAAACCGTTGCCAAGGCCGAGGCCGAGATGGCGCGGCTGGGCTGTTCTTGAAGAAAACTGCTGAAGATATTCTGAGCAGGATTGGCGCCACGCTTCGCGCGCCCCTGCCAGAAAGGATCGGCGTTGCAGTTTCTGGCGGTAGCGATTCTGTGGCGCTCTTGCATCTTTTGCATCAGAGCCTGTCCCCAAAAGGTGTCGAACTGTCTGTGGTCACGGTTGATCATGGCTTGCGTGCAGCAGCTGCTGATGAGGCGCGGCAGGTGGCAGATCTGGCTGATGGCCTTGGCCTTTCGCACGATATCATCGTCTGGCAAGAGGGACCAACACAGGGCAACCTCCAGGATCAGGCGCGTCAGGCACGTTACGATTTGATGGCTGACTGGGCTCGTGCCAGGGGCATTGAATGGCTGGCGCTTGGGCATACGGCAGACGATCAGGCGGAAACGGTTTTGATGCGCCTCATGCGTGCCTCCGGCGTGGATGGTCTTTCGGCCATGTCCGAGGTGCGTGATCGCAATGGTGTGACGCTTTGGCGCCCTTTGCTTTCGGTCCGGCGGCAGGAGCTGCGTTCCTATCTGGACGACATGGGGCTGAAATGGATCGAGGATCCCTCAAATGAGGATGTGCGATTCGAACGTGTGCGGGTGCGCCGCGCACTGGAGACACTGCAGGACCTTGGGCTAACGGCAGAGGCGCTTTCCATTGTTGCGGAAAACATGGCGCAGGCGCGCCAAGCCCTTGACCACTATGCAAAATTGGCAGCAAAAAATCTGGCAGAACTGCGCGCGGGGGCGGTGTCCATTGAGGCAGCCGGTTTTGCCGCTTTACCGGATGAAATCGCTTATCGATTGCTTCTGGGCGCGATAAAATGGGTCACCTGCGCCGGATACCCGCCGCGCCGCGCGCCCATGCTGGCGGCGATTACAGGACTTCGCGAAGGCAGAGGCGCCACCTTGGGCGGGGTGCGCCTGTTCTATCAGCGGGGACGGATCTGGATTTGCCGGGAAAGCCGCGCCGTTGCGGGCTGCGACGTGGCCCCGGAAGAGGTCTGGGACGGGCGATGGCGTATTCTTGTCAAGGAAACAAAGGATTGCAGCATTCGCGCCCTTGGGGAGGATGGCTTGCGTCAATGCCCGGACTGGCGCGAAAGCGGGCTACCTGCACCCGTACTCGCTGTCACTCCGGCCCTGTGGAGAGGCCCTGCGTTGCTTGCCGCGCCCCTGTTGCGGCGAGCAAATGAATGCGAGGCAGAGCTGATACGCGGAGAAGAAGAGTTCCATGCATCCTTTTTATCGCATTGAACCTGACCGAATGTTCCCTATTTTAAGCGCAACGCAGGCGTCCTGAGTGTCGCCTGGAACATTGGGAGATTTTCCTTGGGTAATGCACGCAATATCGCCTTCTGGGTCGTTCTGTTCCTGCTGATCCTCGCGCTGTTCAACCTGTTCAGCGGATCCGGCAGCAATATGCAGAGCCGTGAGCGCACCTATTCCGACTTTGTCGCCGCCGTTGAAGGAGGCCAGGTCAGCACCGTCACCCTTGACGGGGAGCAGGTTCGCTTCAGCACCTCTGACGGGCAGAGCTATGTCACCATCAAGCCGACCGACGCCGAAGTCACCTCGATGCTGATCGAGAACAATATCCCGGTGCGCGCCGAAAAGCAGGAGCAGTCGGGTTTTCAGTCCTTCCTGATCACTCTGCTGCCATTCCTTCTGCTGATCGGCGTCTGGGTCTACTTCATGAACCGCATGCAGGGCGGCGGCAAGGGCGGCGCCATGGGCTTTGGCAAATCCAAAGCCAAGATGCTGACCGAGAAACATGGCCGCGTCACCTTTGACGATGTTGCAGGCATCGACGAGGCCAAGGAAGAGCTGGAAGAGATCGTGGAATTCCTGCGCAACCCGCAGAAATTCTCGCGCCTTGGTGGCAAGATCCCGAAAGGCGCGCTGCTGGTTGGCCCTCCGGGCACCGGTAAGACCCTGCTGGCCCGTGCGATTGCAGGCGAGGCGGGTGTGCCCTTCTTCACTATCTCCGGTTCGGACTTCGTTGAAATGTTCGTGGGTGTCGGTGCATCTCGTGTGCGTGACATGTTCGAACAGGCCAAGAAAAACGCGCCCTGTATCGTCTTCATCGACGAGATCGACGCCGTGGGCCGTCATCGTGGCGCCGGCTATGGCGGCGGCAACGACGAACGCGAGCAGACGTTGAACCAATTGCTGGTGGAAATGGACGGTTTCGAAGCGAACGAGGGCGTGATTATCCTCGCCGCCACCAACCGCCGCGACGTTCTGGACCCCGCGCTGCTGCGTCCGGGCCGGTTTGACCGCAACGTCACCGTGGGCAACCCTGATATCAAGGGCCGCGAAAAGATCCTCGGCGTGCACGCGCGCAAGACCTCGCTGGGCCCCGATGTGGACCTGCGCATCATCGCGCGCGGCACGCCGGGCTTTTCCGGCGCGGATCTGGCGAATCTTGTGAACGAGGCCGCCCTGATGGCCGCCCGCGTCGGTCGCCGCTTTGTCACCATGGAAGACTTTGAGAACGCCAAGGACAAGGTGATGATGGGGGCCGAGCGCCGCTCGATGGTGTTGACGGCGGATCAGAAGGAAAAGACAGCCTATCACGAAGCCGGTCACGCGGTGGTGGGCTTGAAGCTGCCCGAGTGTGATCCCGTCTACAAGGCCACGATCATTCCGCGCGGCGGCGCCCTTGGCATGGTGGTGAGCCTGCCCGAAATGGACCGCCTCAACTGGCACAAGGATGAGTGCGAGCAGAAGCTGGCCATGACCATGGCCGGTAAGGCCGCCGAGATCATAAAGTATGGTGAGAACCACGTCTCCAATGGTCCGGCGGGTGATATCCAGCAGGCCAGCCAGTTGGCACGCGCCATGGTGATGCGCTGGGGCATGTCCGACAAGGTCGGCAATATCGACTACGCCGAAGCCCACGAAGGCTACAGCGGCAACACTGCGGGCTTCTCGGTGTCGGCGCATACCAAGGAGATGATTGAAGACGAGGTGCGATCCTTCATCCAAAACGGCTATGAGCGGGCCTACAAGATCCTGACAGATCACAAGGATGAGTGGGAGCGTCTGGCTCAGGGACTTCTCGAGTATGAAACCCTGACCGGGGATGAGATCAAGCGTGTCATGAACGGCGAGCCACCTCAGTCAGGTCAGGATGAAGGCGATGACGCCGATCAGGGAAGCGCGTCGATCACGTCGGTCCCAAAGGCCAAACCGAAAAAGTCCCCGCCGGAAGGGGGCATGGAGCCTGAACCCTCCGCATAAGCAACAGCTAGACATGAGGCCCGGTCATCGACCGGGCCTTTTTATTCCAACTAAGGGCCTGTGTTTCGGACAGGAGGTCGCCTGGTGGCCACCCGCCGGGGCCCCATCGCGTGGGCATCTGATCGCTTTTTACAGTCAGATCATTCGTTGGCTCTGGCCGCTCGCTGCTGAGCGTGTATGGTCGCGGCAATAGGAAAGGCCGCTTTGTCGGTCTTCAATCGGTTTTGATGATCCATAGGAACCCTAATATGCCCGTGCTGCGGAAAACGGAATTTGTTGGAGAAATCACTTGGATGGGCATGGTTCCGTCCGCAGAGGAATTGTCCGCAACGCCTCAGGCGGCACTGGATCTCGGCTTTCAAGGCCTTCAAGGGGAGCGTCACGAGGGCGAGACGCGTGCCTCATGCGTTCGGGTCAAGAACCTTTACCCTCAAGGGACTGAAATCCGAAATGTGCGTCAGCTGACGATACTCTCTGAAGAAGAACTTGCGCTCATCGCCGCTGATATGGGGCTGGAGCGGCTTGACCCTGCGCGCCTCGGGGCGACGCTGGTTCTACGCGGTATCCCTGATTTCACTTTTATCCCGCCGAACACTCGCCTGCAGGGTCCCGATGGCACCACCTTGACCGTTGACATGGAAAACCGTCCCTGCGTTCTGCCGGGCCGGGAGATTGAAAAGGACCACACGGGCTATGGCGCCAAGTTCAAACCGGCTGCCAAGAACCGGCGGGGAATCACCGCTTGGGTAGAACGCCCGGGGCGTCTGGCGCTTGGTGATCAACTCGTGGTTTTTGTACCTGATCAGCGCGCTTGGGCGCCTTGAGGCGCGCATCAAAGGAAAAAATGCGTTCCTTTCGGACACCGAGCGTTCCGATGGAAAGCGGGGCACGCCGCTTCAAGGCGCGATAATGTCGGAAAACACGCGCGCGAATTGCCGCAGTCTGGATAAGTCTTGAACAACCCCGGCTGCGCTGCCGGTCAACAGATGAAACAGGTCAGGAACCAGGCCATGAGCTACAAGAGTGATATTGAAATCGCGCGCGAGGCAAAGAAGCTCCCGATTCAGGAGATCGGCGCCAAACTGGGCATGTCGCATGACGATCTGCTGCCCTATGGCCATGACAAGGCGAAGGTCAGCCAGCCCTTTATCGATTCCGTTCAGGGCAAGGAAAACGGCAAGCTGATCCTGGTGACCGCGATCAACCCGACACCGGCCGGCGAGGGCAAGACCACCACCACTGTGGGGCTGGGTGACGGTCTGAACCGTATCGGCAAGAATGCCATGATCTGTATCCGTGAAGCATCCCTGGGTCCCAACTTCGGCATGAAAGGGGGCGCCGCCGGGGGCGGCTATGCGCAGGTGGTGCCGATGGAGGACATGAACCTCCACTTCACCGGCGATTTCCACGCCATCACCTCGGCCCATTCCCTGCTGAGCGCAATGATCGACAACCACATCTACTGGGGCAACGAGCAGGAGATCGACATCCGCCGCGTCCAGTGGCGCCGCGTTGTCGACATGAACGACCGCGCCCTGCGCCAGATCAACGTCTCCCTGGGCGGTGTGGCCAACGGGTTTCCCCGCGAAGGCGGATTTGACATCACAGTGGCCTCTGAAGTGATGGCAATTCTCTGCCTTGCCAAGGATCTCAAAGATCTTGAGCAGCGCCTGGGGGATATGATCGTCGCATATCGCCGCGATCGCAGTCCGGTTTTCTGTCGTGACATCAAGGCAGAAGGCGCCATGGCAGTTCTGCTCAAGGATGCGATGCAGCCGAATCTCGTCCAGACTTTGGAAAACAACCCGGCCTTCGTCCACGGTGGTCCATTTGCCAATATCGCGCACGGCTGCAACTCGGTCATTGCAACGCAAACCGCGCTGAAAGTCGCTGATTACGTGGTGACAGAGGCCGGGTTTGGTGCGGACCTTGGCGCCGAGAAGTTCATGAACATCAAGTGCCGCAAGGCCGGTCTGGCCCCCGACTGCGTGGTGCTGGTCGCCACCGTGCGCGCAATGAAAATGAACGGTGGCGTTGCCAAGGCGGATCTTGGCGCCGAAAACGTCGAAGCGGTGAGGGAAGGCTGCGCCAACCTCGGCCGTCATATCGGCAACCTCAAATCCTTTGGCGTGCCGGTGGTCGTTGCGATCAACCACTTCGTCACCGACACAGAGGCCGAAATCCAGGCGGTCAAGGACTACGTGGAAACACAAGGCTCTGAAGCGATCCTGTCGCGCCACTGGGAGCTGGGCTCGGAAGGGTCCGAAGCGCTGGCCCGCCGGGTTGCGGAAATCGCCGATAGCGGCACCAGCCAGTTCGCACCGCTCTACCGTGACGATCTGACCCTGTTCGAGAAGATCGAACGTATTGCAAAGGGCATCTACCGTGCGGATGAAGTGCTGGCAGACCAAAAGATCCGTGATCAGCTGAAGCTCTGGGAAGATCAGGGCTATGGCGATCTGCCGGTCTGCATGGCCAAGACCCAGTACAGTTTCTCGACCGACCCGACGTTGCGCGGTGCGCCCACGGGCCATTCGGTGCCGGTCCGCGAGGTACGCCTGTCGGCAGGAGCGGGTTTTGTGGTGGTTGTCTGCGGTGAGATCATGACCATGCCGGGCCTGCCACGCGTTCCGGCGGCGGAAAACATCCATCTGAACGCCGAAGGACAGATCGAAGGCTTGTTCTAAGGCAGAATTTGCGCAATCTGCGGCTCGGAAGGGGTTCCGGGCCGCATCGCGTTTCGGTGCATCAGGATAGAGATCCGAAAGAAGAGGAATTTGGCAGATGGCAGCGACACTCATCGACGGCAAGGCTTTTGCAGCCACGGTGCGCGGAAAGGTGGCGGACCATGTGGCGCGCCTGAAGGCAGACCATGGCATCACCCCCGGTCTTGCGGTGATCCTGGTGGGCGAAGACCCGGCGAGCGAGGTCTATGTCGCCGCAAAACACAGGCAGACGGTCGAGGTTGGAATGGCCTCCTTCGAGCATAAACTGCCCGCCGACGTGTCCGAGGCCGATCTTTTCGCGCTGATAGACCAACTGAATGCCGATCCCACCGTGCATGGTATCCTGTGCCAGTTCCCGGTGCCGGACCACTTGGATGAGCGGGCCGTCGTGGCGCGCATCGACCCGGCCAAGGACGTGGATGGGCTGAGCGTCGTCAATGCAGGCCTTCTGGCGAGCGGGGAAAAGGGGCTGGTGTCTTGCACGCCGCTGGGCTGTCTGATGCTGCTGCGCGATCAGGTCGGTGACATGACCGGTCTCAACGCTGTCGTAATTGGGCGCTCGAACCTCTTCGGCAAGCCGATGGCGCAGCTCCTCTTGCAGGAAAACTGCACCGTGACCATCGCCCATTCGCGCACCCGCGATCTGCCCGAGGTCTGCCGCCGCGCTGATATCCTTGTGGCTGCGGTGGGGCGCTCGGAAATGGTGCAGGCCGACTGGGTCAAACCCGGCGCTACGGTGATCGACGTGGGCATCACCCGCGTGCCGCACCCGGAAAAACCCGGCAAGACCAAGCTTTTGGGTGATGTGAATTTTACTCCGGTTTCCGAGGTCGCAGGCGCCATCACTCCGGTGCCGGGTGGCGTCGGCCCGATGACCATCGCCTGCCTTTTGGCCAATACCCTCACCGCCTGTTGCCGCGCGCAAGGGCTTGACGAACCTGAAGGGCTGACGGCCTGATTTGCTCATTCCTCGGAAGAATGAAATTCACCCGCCGCAGCTTTTCGGCGGGTGTTTTTTGTCTCATCTAGGGGGAAACCGGCACCATGGTGCCCTGCAGAATGGCGATCAGCTTTTCCTCGCCTCCGGTGATGGCGTGCACTTCGGAGGTTACCACCATGAGGCGCCGACCTGGCTTGATCACCGTACCGGTAGCGCGCAGGCGGTCTCCGACGCCGGGCGCGAGGAGGTTGATCTTGATTTCGGCGGTCATAACCTCCTGGTCCTCCGGCAGCAGGCTGAGTGCTGCATAACCCGCGGCGCTGTCGCCAATGGCAAAAGTGAGCGCGGCATGGGCGGCGCCATGCTGTTGCAGGCTGGTTGGCAACAGGGGTGCCGAAATCACCACCTTGCCCGGCTCCACGGTATCGAGCGTGGCGCCAAGGGTGGTCATCATGCTCTGGCGGTCGAAACTGTCTTTGATGCGTTCTGTTGTCATGAGGTGCAGCTTAGACGCGCATTCTGCCCGTTGGAACAAGACGTTGCGTCAGCGCGGCATCGGGCAGGGCAGCGGGGTGGGACCTGTCAGGATCGCCAGCGCCTGCGGTGCCATCAGCCCTGCCAGCGCCGGATCGCTCGTGCGCAAGCCGCCGGTGTAGGTGCCGAATGCGGGCAGGATCAGTCGGGTATGGTCCAGAAGAAACGTGGGCCGTGCGCTGCCCCGGCTGAGGCGGGCCTTCGGGTGGTAATGGCCCGACACTTCGCCCGGTGCCGCGTCCTTGCGGGCAATATGGCGAAAGGTGAGCGCTCCTATGGTGATTTCATCGCAGCTGTACCCTCCAAAGCTGGTTGCGCCGGGGTCATGGTTGCCCTCAATCCAGATCCAGTTTCGTGCTTTCACCATCTGGCGCAGGTCACCCGCTTCGGGCGCGGGCAGGGCTCTGGCGGCGGCCAGATCGTCGAAACTGTCGCCAAGGCACAGGACCGTATCTGGGGTGAACTGCTCGATCAGGGCTGTCAGCCTGTTCAGCGTATCGCGCACCTCATAAGGCGGCAGGGCGGCACCACCGCGCCTGAGATGGCGTTCGGATTTGCCGAGATGAAGATCGGACACGCACAAAAGCCGCTCATCGCTCCACCAGAGAGCGCCGCTGCCAAGGGCGTTCAGCCGTGTGCCTGCAAGGGTGAAGTCGTAGCCTCTCATGACCGTCTGATCGCCGGTTTCTGGCCCGCCCGCAAGCCTCATTGTGCGAGGGTTGCAAGGCCCGATGCGTGCATCAGGTCCGCCGCTTCCTGCTGCATCAGCTTTTCGGCGCCTGCGCCTTGCACGGGCACCTTGCCGGCCTCAAGCAAAAGCGGCGCCGCCAGCGGGCTGATCCGGCTGAGGCGGCGCAGGTTCACGCGCCCGCAGATGCGATCCGTCATTTCCTCAATGCGGGCAAAATCTACCAGCCCGCTCAGCGCCTCGTCACGGGTGATGTCCAGAAGCAGGTGATCGGGGTCATATTTGCGCAACGTGTCATAGAGGATATCGGATGAGAAGGTCGCCTGTCGCCCGGATTTGCGGCTGCCGGGGCTGTTGCGTTCAATCAGCCCGGCGATGGTGGCCGAGGCGCGAAAGGCGCGCTTCATCACGGCGTTCCCGGCCAGCCAGCGCTCCAGCCCATCACGCAAGGCATCTTTGTCCAATAGGGGGGCCGGATCGGTCAACTCCGACAGCCCCCAAATCAGCGTGGCGTAATCGGTTGCGACAAATCCGAGGGGATCAAGGCCCAGCTCCTCCATTCGCTTGGTGGCCAAAAGGCCCAGCGTCTGTTGCGCATTGCGTCCTGCAAAGCCGTACAGACAGGCGTGCTCGCGGCCCTGATGGGGGAAGGTTTCGATCAGCATCTCGCCCGCACGCGGCAGTTCTGACACCTCGCGCTGCAGGGTCAGCCAATCGGCTGTATGTGCGGGCAGATCGGGCCATGCGTCCTGCGCCAGAAGGGCTAGAATGCCCTGGCTCAACTGCGTCGAGGTGGCGAATTTGGTACCGGAAAAGACTGCTATCTTGGGTTTGCGCCCCCGATCCCGGCTGACCTCGACCGTCATTTCGCGCAAACTTTCGTAGCGCATGATCTGCCCGCCGATCAGGAAGGTGTCACCGGGGGTCAGGGTTGCGGCAAAGGCCTCTTCGATCTCGCCCAGAGGCTTGCCGCCGCGGCTGCGCTTCATACGCACCTTCAGAAGGTCAGCGTCCTGGATGGTGCCGATGTTCATGCGGATGCGCGCGGCAGAGCGGGGATCGCGCAGTTGCCACAGCCCGTCCGGGCGCTGCAGTAGACGTTGCCACTGGTCATAGGCGCGCAGGGCATAGCCACCGGTTGCGCAGAAATCGAGGCAAGCGTCGAACGCAGCCCGGGTCAGGTGCGAATAGGCGCCAGTGCTGGTGACTTCGGAAAAGAGCGCATCGGCATCGAACGGCCCGGAGCAGGCGCGGATCAGGATGTGCTGACAGAGCACATCGCGCGGCCCTGGCGGGCGGGGATCTCCGTCCAGCTTGCCCTCTTTGACAGCCTCAAGCGCGGCTTGGCATTCCACCACCTCGAACCGGTTGGCGGGCACCAGAAGGGCCTTTGACGGCGCGTTGTAGCGGTGATTGGCCCGCCCGATCCGCTGCACGAGACGTTTGACGTTCTTGGGCGCGCCGATCTGGATCACCAGGTCCACGTTGCCCCAGTCGATGCCAAGGTCGAGCGAGCCTGTACAAACCACCGCCCGCAAGTCATTCGCGACCATCGCTGCCTCGACCCGCTCGCGCTGCATCCGGTCGAGCGAGCCGTGATGGATGGCAATGGGCAGGCCTTCTTCATTCGCCAGCCAGAGATTGTGAAAAAAGATCTCGGCCTGGGCACGGGTGTTGTGAAAAATGAGCGTAGTCTGATGGGTACGGATTTGCTCCAGAACGGCCGGGATCGCATAGGCCGCACCGCCCCCGGCCCAGGGGGGCGCCTCGGCAGTCTCCAGCATGGCGATGTCGGGCGCAGGGCCCGGATCGGCCTCAATGATAGCGCAGGGATCTGGGTGGCGGGCAAGGTAGCGTGCAATGGCGGCCGGGTCGTCGACGGTGGCTGAAAGACCTACACGGCGCAAGTTGGGGCAGAGGCTTTGCAGGCGTGACAGCGCCAGCATCAACTGATCGCCACGCTTGCTTTCTGCAAGCGCATGGATCTCGTCGATGACAATGCGTTTGAGGCCCTTGAACGTGCGCTCGGCGTCTTCGTATGAGACCATCAGCGCAAGGCTTTCCGGGGTCGTCAGCAAAATATGCGGCGGGTCGGCGCGCTGGCGTTTGCGGCGCGATTGCGGTGTGTCGCCGGTCCTGTCGTCAATGCGGATGGGCAGACCCATCTCTGCAACAGGGCCGGTGAGGTTACGCTTTATGTCCGCAGCCAACGCCTTTAGGGGCGAGACATAGAGCGTGTGTAGGCCATCATGTGTGTTGCCTACAAGGTCTGCCAGCGTTGGCAGGAAACCGGCCATGGTCTTGCCGCCGCCCGTGGGGGCAATCAAGAGCGTCGCGGGATCGGTTGCACGGGCCAGCATCGCTGTCTGATGTGGATGCAGGCGCCATTGGCGGTGTTCCAACCAGTCGGAAATCTGGGAGGGGAGATTGGTCATGTTCCCTATTTAGTCCATGCGGCAGCCTGCGCAAATCTAAAAAGGGGGAAGGCTCCCGCGCCCGCAGGTGCATCGGCTGCGCCGATACCCCTTGGCGGCCTTGGGCCCGGCGCCGCGCATGCGCGGCGCCGGGCCCAACGGGAGGAGGTCTTTTTTTAAAAAGGCCGACGACGGGCGGGAGTTCCCGGCTCGCCTATTTTACGATTGTCTCGTCCTTGACGAACATGTTCGCCCAGGCGCGGTCGATCAGTGCGGGGCTCATCTGATAAGGGATGCCCTCGAAATCGCAAATCGCCATCATCTGATCGATCAGAAAGACCGGCTGGTAGTTTGCATAGACGTTGCCGATGGTCGGGTATTTGGTCTTCAGAAGGTGCACAAGCGTTGCCTCGTCCAGCGGCACGCCTTTCTTGCGGGCCACCAGGGCAAAGATCTTGAGGAAGTTCTCCTGATCCGGTCCGTCGATCTTGATCTTGAAGAAGATCCGGCGCAGCGCCGCCTGGTCGAAGATCTCGTTCGGGTGAAAGTTGGTGGAGAAGATCACCAGCGTATCGAACGGGACCTCGAACTTTTCCCCCGATTGCAGGGCAAGGATATCGCGCCCCTCTTCCAGTGGCACGATCCAGCGGTTGACCAGCGCCTGGGGCGGCTCTGCCTGGCGGCCAAGGTCATCCACGATGAATATCCCGCCCGTTGATTTGAGCTGCAGCGGCGCCTGATAGGTGCGTGCTGTGGGGTTGTAGACCAGATCGAGCATCGACAGGGACAGTTCGCCGCCAGTTACAACGGTGGGACGCTCGCATTTGACGTAGCGGGTATCGAAACGGCGCGGGCGGCGCAGGGCGTTGGGATCCTCGGCCTCTTCGGGGGCCGCCGTGTGCACGATGGGGTCATAGACCGTGATCACCTGGCCTGCATATTCGATGGCGCGAGGGACATAGACACAGTCACCCAAGGCATCGCGAATACCGTTTGAGATCGAGGACTTACCATTCCCGGGTGGGCCATACATCAAGATCGAGCGGCCAGCGCTGACCGCAGGGCCCAAATGATCCAGCAAGCTGTCAGGCAGGATCAGATGCCCCATGGCCTGTGTCAGTTGCTGACGGGTGACCATGATGTTGCGGATCGACTGGCGCTCGACCTGTTCGCGGTAGACATCGAGTGGCACCGGCATGGCGCCGTAGTATTCCGATTGGCTGAGCGCATCCAGCGCGCGCGCGCGCCCGGCATCAGTCAGTTGATAACCCATCTCGTTGCCGCTGTTGGCATTGAGCGTGCCCGTCGCCTCCAACAGCTTTTGCTCGCGGGCCATGTCGACAAGTTCCTGCGTCACGGGGATTGGCAGGCAGATGGCCGCTGCGATGTCGCTGACAAGGTCCGCATTCTTGCGGAACATCGTCTTGAGCAGGATATCCCGCATCATCACGATGGGAAGCTTCATCTGGGAAAGCCCGCGCGGCGCGGGCGGCGCCACCACGGCGCTGGTCTGCATGTTCATGTGTCACGGCCTGTCTGTTCAACCTGCTCCCCTGAAGGCGGCTTAGTGGGGGGCGGGCCCACGCAGCCCCGCCATCAGGGGATCCACTCCTGATGATCAGTCTACGCGTCACTGTGGCAAGAGAACGGCAATGCTGGTGCATTTCCGGGAAAAGGCGCGCCGTGCAGGCGCCGTTTTCTGCGGCATTTTAGGAAAGAGCCCGGTTCAGCTCGCAGAAGGACTCCCCAAAAGCGCACCAAGGACAAGGTAGATTGCAAGTGTCGCGCCAAGACAAAGACCCATGGGAAACTTGCTGCCCACGTTCCAGCTGAGCCAGTCGGGGGCGAGTCTGCGCAGCGGGGTGTGTTTCACGAGCCTGTGTGTCACGAACCCAGCCAAAAGGTTTGCGGAGAAGATCATCATCAGCGCGGGCAGGTCAGACAGGGCCACCAGAGGTGCGGCCGCACCTGCAAACTTGGCATCCCCCGCGCCGATCATGCCTGCGGAGTAGAACAGAAACCCCAGCGCAATGCCGACGGGCAGGTGCAATAGCTGCCAGCCATAATCGGCCCAGGTCGGCATCACGAAGACCCCAACTATGATGTAAACCAGCCCGAGGCAATCATTGATCCAGTTGGGAATGCGCATGCCGCGCAGGTCTGTCAGCGCCGCCGCATAGCAGAGCGGCAGCACGAAGGGCAGAAACCACAGGGCGACATGGGCCGGGATGGCCAAGTGTATCATGGATCAGCCGTTTTCAAGCGCCGCAAGGGAGCGGGCGGCGGCCTCGAAATGCTGCGGATGGGTCGCAAGGGCTTCGCGCAGAAGGTTCTCACCCGTTTTGACGTCGCCCTGCTTGACCGCGGACAAGGCCATCGTGTGCAACAGCTGCGCGCGTTCGGTCTGATCAAGCGGGATCACTGGCAGCGTATAGTTGCGCTGGGCACCTCGGGCGAGAACCAGGTTGTTCTTGGCGGTGAACAGCGTGGGGTCCTGGCGGATCGCATCGCTGAAGAGGCGCTCGGCCTCGGCGAATTGGCCCCGTGAAAGCTTGGAATAACCCCAGTTGTTCATCACCTTTGCAGGCTGTGTCGTCAGGCCCGTGGCGATTTCATAGAAACTGTCGGCGCGTTTCCATTCCTTGTTGGCATCCGCAACCATCGCTTCCAGACGATAGCGGCGATAGGTTTCATGGGTGGGGGGGACAGAATCCAGCGCATCCTCTGCACCTTTCCAGTCACCGACACGGATAAGGGCGTCCGCCAGCGAGATGCGATCCTCAACCGTGGCCTCGGAATGGGCCGCGACCTTTTTCCAGGCGCCTGCGGCTTCGGTGTTGCGCTTGGCCCGGATCAGCGAGGTGGCAAGCCCGCGCTGAAAGTCGATGCGATCAGGCGAGGATTTCAGGGATTTCTGGAAATAGCTCACGGCCTCGTTGGGGTCGGCAACGGTGAGCATGACCTCGTTGAGGTTATGCGCATCCACGACATTGACCTCTTCAAAGGCGCGTTCAACTGTTTCTTTGCCATCGGGTTTAACACAGGCCGAAAGGGCAAGAACGCCCACAAGACCTGTTGTAACAAGAATAAACTGGCGCATTTTATGCGTCCTTTTGCTGCTCTGCCCTTGCGGATCTGATGGCTGGCCTAAGGATTCTTTTCGATCCGATAACTGCCGCCGCCTTGCCGCATCAATGTGAAGTCACTTCGACTTTCGTTTTGCGGATCACTATGCGCGGAATTTTCAAGTTTTTCGAGTGCCCGACGCAAATTATCCCGGATTGCGTCACTTTCGCCATTATCGAGCGCATAGGCCCGGCGCAGGATCTGCGCGGCTTCAGGCGTTTTGCCCCGCTCCATCAGGACAACACCAAGGTTGTTCAGGGCCTCTGGCCAGTCGGGGGCCGCCTCGGTGGCACGTCGCAACAGGTCTTCGGCCTGCCCCAGACGACCAAGGCCGAGGTTGGCAGATCCCATGCCAGAGAGCACCTCGGGTGTCAGTCCCTGATCCAATGCGGCCCTGTTGAAGGCATCGAGTGCCAGCTCGTATTCGCCCGCATCCATCAGGCGGTGGCCGACCACCAGACCGTCTTCGGCCTGTTTGCGCAGATCCACGCCGGGCGCCCAGGGGCTGTCAGGCTCTTGCCGTGCGAACTGCGGTGCACAGGACGAGGCAACGAGAAACGCCACCAGCGCAGCGGCGCGGGCGGCGAAGTGAAAGGGGCAGGGGCGGAGTTCCGCCACCCTGCGCAGCCTGGTCATGATCAGTTACCCATATTGCCCATGTTCGCGATGCCTTCCACCGAAGGTCCGACCAGAATGATCAGAAGCGGAGGCACTGTCAGGCCCATTGTGGCAAGAGTCATTTTCACAGGCAACTTGTTTGCGGCCTCTTCGGCGCGCATCACGCGCTTGTCACGCATTTCGTCCGCGTAGACCCGTAGCGCATCGGCGATGGATGTACCAAAGGCCTGGGATTGGATCATCACGGTGACAAAAGAGGATATGTCCTGCACCCCGCAACGGGTGCCCATATCGCGCATCACCTTTTCCTTTTCCTTGCCTGCCTTCATCTCATAGGCAACGATTTCGAATTCTTCGGCCAGCGCGGGGTAGGAGGCGTGCAGCTCCTTTGCGACGCGCACGATGGATTGGTCAAGAGACTGCCCCGCCTCCACGCAGACCAGCATCATGTCCAGCGCGTCGGGAAAGCCTTGGGTGATCTGTTTCTTGCGCTCTTCGATGCGGCGGGTGATCCAGTATCTGGGGAGCATGTAGCCTGCGCCGCCGGGACCAAGAATGCGAAGGGCCAGCTGCTGGCTGTCAAATTCCGTCCCGGCTTTCATCACAAAGACGTAGAACAGCCCGGCGCCGAGACCCAAAAGCCCCAAGGCAAACTGGGCAAAGCGAAACAGGCGGACAGAGTCTTTGGAGGCATAGCCCGCCTGGCGCAGTTTCAGCTCCATCGCAGACAGCTCTTCGGCGTTCTGCGGCTCCAGGAACGAGGCGAACTTTTGCAGCTGCTCGTTCCGATTACCTTGGCGCAGGCGCTCTTTCTGCTGTTTGGGCTGTGTCTCGGGCGACATGTCCTTTTGCAGCTTCTTGAGCGGATCTTCGGGCTGGTTGAGCAGCAGGGGTATTGCCAGAACGATCATCAGAAGGCCCAGGATGCCGATGGCAAGGAGCGGACCGAAAGCACCAAACTGATCAGTCAGGAGACCGTTCAAGTCGGACAGGATGGACATGGAACTTCTCCTCAGACCTCGATGTTGGTGAGCATCTTCATGACGAACAGATTGACCGTCAGCATGATCCCGACCACGAAACAGGCGGGAATGAACCAGGGATGATCGAGCACGTTGTCATAGTAGTTTGGATCTCTGACCAGCAGAACGCCCAGGGCGAACAAGGGGAAACCGGACAGGAATTTGCCCGACCATTGCGCTTCGGCGGTGATGGCCTTCACCTTGCGGAACAGGCGGAAGCGGGCGCGGATCACCTTGGCAAGACCGGCCAGAACCTCTGCTAGGTTACCGCCAGACTGCTGCTGGATCGTGACGGCAACCGCCAAAAAGCGCATGTCCTGCAGATCCAGCCGCTCGGCCATTTCCTTGAGCGCTTCGCCGATGTCGCGACCATAGGCGGACTCATCGGCGATCATGCCGAACTCGGAGGCAAGCGGGTCCTCAATTTCGTTTGAAACGATCTGAATGGCCGAAGAGAACGGGTGCCCGACACGCAGAGACCGCACCATCAGTTCGACTGCATCAGGCAGTTGTTCCTCGATCATGGCCATACGTTTGCTGGCCTTTTTGTTGACCCAGAAAAACACGCCGCCGACGCCAATGATCAGCGCTCCGAGGGCGCGGACGGGCAGAGGGGCTGCGGTGGCGACGCTCAATGCAATAAAGGCGATGATGGCCACCCCGGCCATGATCATCATCAACTGTTGTGGCGTGAAAGCGATCGCGGCTTTCTGGGCGCGCTCTGCCAATAGTGAATAGAGCGGAATGGACTGGGATTTTCCGTGCTGTTTCAGTTCTTTGCGAAGCTGCTCCAACACCTCTTCACGGGTATTACCCTTCTCCAGCATCTCAAGCCGACGGCTGACCTTGCTGTTAAGGCGGATCGATTTGCCGAAGACGACAAGGTAGATCCCTTCCACCAGGACGATGACACCGACAAAGATAAGCCCGTAAATCAGCGGTTCTATAGGCACTTGCATCCCGGTCACTCCATCCGTGTGGGTTCATAGATTGACGGCGGCAGATCATACCCCCACAGGCGGAATCTCTCGGAATAGTGGCTGCGCACGCCGGTGGCCGTGAAATGGCCGATGATCTTGTTGTCCGGGGTCAGGCCGACACGCTGGAAACGGAAGATTTCCTGCATGGAGATCACATCGCCCTCCATGCCGGTGATCTCGGTGATCGAGGTCATCCGGCGCGAGCCGTCTTGCAGACGCGAGGCCTGTACGATGACATTCACAGCCGATGAAATCTGGCTGCGCACCGCCTTGATCGGCATTTCGATGCCTGCCATTGCGATCATGTTCTCAAGGCGCGACACCCCATCACGGGCCGAGTTGGCGTGGATCGTGGTCATCGAACCGTCGTGACCGGTGTTCATGGCCTGCAGCATGTCGATGACTTCTTCCCCGCGGGTTTCGCCCACGATGATACGGTCTGGACGCATGCGCAGGGCGTTTTTTAGACAGTCCCGCGGCGAGACTTCTCCCTTGCCCTCGACGTTGGGCGGACGACTTTCCATCCGGCCCACATGGGTCTGCTGCAGCTGTAGTTCCGCAGTGTCTTCGATGGTCAGGATCCGCTCGGAGTCGTCAATGAAGCTCGAAAGCGCGTTGAGCGTTGTCGTTTTGCCCGAACCGGTTCCCCCTGAGACGATCACGTTCAGACGGGTGGAAACGGCGGCTTGCAGATAAGCAGCCATTTCTTCTGTAAAAGCACCAAATTTCACCAGGTCGTCGATGCCAAGCTTGTCTTTTTTGAACTTTCGGATCGAAACCAGCGATCCATCCACTGCAATGGGTGGGACCATGGCGTTGAAGCGTGAGCCATCTGCAAGACGGGCGTCCACGTAGGGGTTGGATTCATCAACGCGTCGTCCCACGGCTGAGACGATCTTGTCGATGATGCGCATCAGGTGCTTTTCATCCTTGAAGGTGACGTCGGACAGCTGCAGCTTGCCCTCGCGCTCCACAAAGATCTGCTGCGGACCGTTCACCAGAATATCGCTGACCGTTTCATCCTGCAAAAGCGATTCCAGCGGGCCGAGGCCGGTGACCTCGTCATAAAGCTCCTTGTTGAGCGTCATGCGGTCTTCGCGATTGAGAACGATGCCCTTCTCTTCAAGGATTTCGCCGGCGATTTGCGAGATTTCACCGCGCAGTTCCTTTTCGCTGGCCTTTTCCAGCGCCGCAAGGTTCAGGTTGTCGAGCAGTTCCCGATGCAGTTGCACCTTGATTTCGCCCAGACGTTCCTTGCGTTTGCGATCTTTGTCCGCCGGGGCGGCTTCGGCCGTCTTGCGGGTGACCGGGCGACGCAGGGACGCGGCCGGTGCGGGTGCCTCCTCAGCACCAGGGATGGGAGCAGGCGCTGGAGCCGGAGCCGTCCGAGCGCTGGGTGCTTGCTTTTTATATCTGGAAAACAAATCTTTATCCCCCGGAGTTCCTGCTGGTTAGGCGGCTGCGTCCGCTTCGCTCTGGCCCAGCTCATGCAGGGACTGAGCGAGTTTCGCGATCTCCTTGCGTAGCGGGTTTTTGGCATTGGAAAGCGCCAAGGGCTGGCCGTGATCGCAGCTTTGCAGAACCGGCTTGCCACCATCCGGCATTTGCAGGTCAATCGATATTCCAAGGCTGTCTGCCATGCGTTTGACACGGGATTTCCCGGTCAGATCGGTGAACTTTGGTGCTCGGTTCAAAACGAACCGCAGCTTGTCAAACGGCAGTCCTTCGGATTGCAGGGCGCGTTTCATGCGCACCGTGTTCTGGGCCGAGCGCATGTCCAGCTCGATCAGTGCAAAATAGACATGAGCCAGCTGCAGCATGGTTTCGGACCATTGTACCAGTGTGTGCGGCAGATCCACCACCACGAAATCGAAATGACTGCGGGCCATCTCGACTACCCGTTCGACATCCTCAGGCGTGATGATTTCAAGCGGGATCATGTCCGAAGGGGCCGTCAGGACCTGCAGTTTTTCCTGAAACGGCAAAAGCGCCTGGCCAAACACCTCTTCATCAAGGCTGTCTGTTTCGCTCAGCATCTCCATGACCGCCTCGCGGCGCGGCAGGTCCAGATACGTAGATACGGATCCGTACTGCATGTCGAAATCCAGCAGGCAGACCCTTGGTTCCTTGCTTTTGCTGAGTTCTGCCAGCTCCCAGGCAAGGTTCACGGCAAGCGTGGTTGATCCGGTGCCCCCGGCCAGCCCGTGACACACGATCAGGGCGCCTTCGCGACGGCTGCCTGTTTTCAGCTGGTGCGGGTTTTCCGCTGCCGGTTCCGGCTGAGGTTCAGGCGCGCTGAGACGTTCGATGGCCGCCTGTAGCTCTTGTTCGGGAAGCGGGTAGGGGATGAATTCGTCGGCGCCCTGGCGCAGCAGGGAGTGCAAGGCGGCCGGGGTGACATCCTCGGCGATCAGAATGACCTTAATGCCCTTTGCGTGGGCCTCGGTGATGATATCACCCATCAGGGGCAGATTTTCTTCGTCCTCGCAATCCATCGCCATTGCAACGAATTGCAGCGATTCGGCTTCGGGCTGGTTGAAGAAGGTCAGCGCTTCGTTGAAGCCCAGATCGCCCCAAGCCTCCCCCAAGGCGGTTTCCATGTCTTCGATCAAGAGGTCGAAATTCTGCACATCGCGGCTGATGGTACAGGCAACAATGGCAGGTGTATCAGTTTGCGGTAGTCCGCTGCTCATCGCCAACATCCTCTTAGTCTCAAGGTGCGTCGCCTCCGTTTGTCGGGGCGCACTTCACCTCTTTTAGAGAATGTCCGTTAAGATCTTGACCACAATTGGGCCAAAAGCCTCCAATTGTAGGGAAAAGTTAAGAGGTTTTAGGAAGGAATTTTATTCCAAGGTGGATTGCAGGGATTGCTCCGCCGTCAGCGTCGTTGCCGGGACGGCACTTGCAAGATACTCACGATAGACGATCTGAGCGTACTTCCCGTCCAGGACAGTGGGATGACGCTTGAGGAAGCCGCTTACTTCGGTGACGGTGCGGCGGTTGCGTCTTTCGCGCTGCTGGGTGACGATCAGGGGCTGGGTTTCACCATAAGAGACAAGCGCTTCCAGGCGTGCCCGGCTGATGCCTTTGGAAACCAGGTAATTCACGGCGGCCTGGGCGCGCCGTTTGCCAAGGCGTTTGTTGTAGGCAGCGCTGCCAACGGCATCGGTGTGGCCATAGACACGGAAGCGCACCTCGGGGAACTGCTTGATCCAGTGAGCCTGACGATCCAGTGTCGCCCGTGCAGCGCCATCAAGGCGGGCACTGTCAAAATCGAAGGTGATGGTGGTCGGCACTTCCTCGGCAAAGCGACCCGCAAGTTGGATGGCATAGTCGCGCTCGCCGCTCATCACGGCGGCATTGTTCAGCGTGGAATGACCAAAGACATTGCTGGACAAAGGCTCCCCGGCTTCGCGGGTCGCGCAAGCGGCTGTAGTCAGCATAAGCGCCAAGGCAGCGGATTTCTTGATCATCGGCCCCATCTTCCTTCCGGTCAGTCCATTACGTAGCCATAGGAGCCGTTGAAGTCCTGCTTTGCAACCTCGCTTGCAGGGCCTGACCGGCTGCGTGCGGTGCGCCCGAACAGGAACAGATCCGCCTCGCTGGGTGGTTTGATACGGTCGGTGGGCAGGGCCAGCGCTTCGCCGCGCGTGGGCGTGACAAGATGGGCGCTGACGATGATGACCAACTCGGTCTGAGACCGCTGATAGTCGGCGCTGCGGAACAGAGCCCCCAGCACAGGTACGTCGCTGATCCAGGGCAACTGCGAGGCGTTGTCGAGGAATTCATCCTTGATCAAACCGGCGATTGCAAAGCTCTCTCCATCGCGCATTTCCACGGTGGTGGAGGTCTCCCGGCGCGAGAAGGCGTTGATCGACAGTCCGTTCAGCTCAAGCGTGTTGGTCGGATCAATAGCCGAGACCGCAGCTTTCAGTTCTAGGTTCACGATGTCCTCGTCCACCACGCGAGGGATGAAGTTCAGCTCGATACCGAAGGGTTTGAAATCGACCGTGATCAGCCCGTCTTCCTGAGCGACCGGAACCGGATATTCACCGCCCGCCAGGAACTTAGCCTCCTGCCCGGACAGGGCCGACAGGTTCGGCTCGGCCAGCGTGCGGACAACGCCTTTTTGCTCCAGAGCTTCCAGAAGCAGGCCGACCTGAACCGACCCGACGTTGAATCCAAACAGGATGGCGCCGGTATTGCTGTTGGCGTCAGGGATACTTCCGCCCAGTGCCCCGGTCAGCGCGGGCTGGTTGTTGAGTGTGTTTACCCCGCCATTGACACCAAAGCTGCTGCCACCATTCACCCCAAGTGATGAACTGAGCGACTTTGAAACGGAGCGCTGCATCTCGGCAAAGCGAACCTTCAGCATGACTTGCTGGACGCCGCCCACCGACATCAGGTTGCTGACGCGATCAGGGGCATAGCGTTCGGCCAAATCCAGCGCACGCTGCAAGCGCGCCGAGCTTGAAACGGTACCAGAGAGAACGATGCCGTCATTGGCGGTGCGTACTTCGATTTTTTCGCCGGGCAGGATCTGACGCAGACGTTCCTTGAATTCGCTGACATCGGCAGCCACGCGAACATCGACGTTCGTGATCAGTCGGCCAGAGGCATCCAGCAGGGTCAGCGTTGTCAGTCCGGGCGACTTGCCGAGCACATATATGGTGCGATCCGAAAGGGAGGAGATATCCGCGATGCTGGGATTGGCGATGCTGAGTTCCGCAAAGGGGACATCGCTCTCTACCACGACCGCGCGGTTCATTGGTACGTCCAAAGAGGCAGAGGCGCCTTTTTTGACAACGCGTACACCATTGGCCAAGGCTCCATCAGGAACCGCGACGCATACCAGCGAGAGCCCGGTCAGGGCCGCCGCAAGAAACCTTCGAAATGCCATGTGACCTGCCTTTCCGATCACGCCTCAACTTCGGGTCTTTTTGCCCGATATTTTGGAGCAGTGTGCGGCAATTCCCGAATTATTGCAAGAATCAAAGGCTGCAAAGGACAGAGAGTGGGGCTGGCACTGTGGGGCAGGGGCAACATCACATAAGAAACCGCCGCCCAACTGGGGGCGGCGGCATAGGGTCTGAAGCAGGTATAGAACAGGTTGCTCTGGCGGCGGCGATCAGTTCGAGCAGGGGATCGGGATCTCCACCACTTCAGCGCCGCGGCGGGTGCGGATGGTGCAGACACGTTCTTCTTGTGCCACGACCGGTGCTTCAACCGCGCTGAGGCCAAGCAGCTTGCGCTGGTCCACCTCGACCATGGCGGCAACCGTGTCATCCTCGGCGCCGACAAGCGCCAGAGAAAGCTTACCTGTGCTTTGCGCCTGGGCCAGCGCGGCCACCTGTTCGGGGCGCGCCGCTACGGTGACGGTGCGGGCAATGACTGCGCCGTCAATGTCGCCGCCGGCGCTCTGGTCGACGGCGATCAGTTCGACATTGGTCTCGATCAACCGTGTCACATCACCCTGAACCGCGACATTCGCTCCGCGGACTGCGCCGGTCCAGTAGACGTCGACGCGGTCGCCCGGCCGCAGAAACCCGGACACGCCCGATGCCACGTCGACCTTGATCGCAAAGGCCCGCATGCCGCGTGCAAGGCGTGAGGTGATGCCGGCATCTTCGCCCGGTGCGCTCACCTTGACGGTCAGCAGCGGTTCGTCCTTTTCCATGGTGCGCAGCACCACGCGAGGCTCATCAGAGCGCTCCGGCGGGAACAGCTCTTCGAGGCTGGTGAAGGCCCCTTCGGGTACCGACTCCTCTGGCCAGCGCACCTTGCGAACCGCTTCTTCCGTCAGGCGCTCACCATATTTCAGCTGCTTCGTTGCAACATAAACATCCGTGGTCGGAACAACTTCCGCACGGTTTGCCCGTTCGCGGGCCAATTCATTCTGATAGGCCGAGATGTAGTTCTTCGCCATCATAACGGCGCCACCGGCCAAGGCGACACCGACAATCAGCACGAGTCCGAAAACCGCACGCATTGTGGTACCTCTCATTCATCAAGTGCCGAACCCGCGTTTTGCGGACCCGGTTTCGTGGTAAGGCAGGGAGTACAGCACTCTGTCGTAGGTCAGGTGAGTGCAGCAGGCCTTAGCTGAAGGTCCAGTTGGCCATGTAGGCCATGAACGCATCCGCAAGTCCCATTGCCCCGTCTTGCATGGCCGAAGCGATCAGAACGCAAAGACCGATGATCGCTGCGGTCAGAACCACCCAATCAACCGTCACCGCGCCCTCATCCCTGGCGAGAAAGGTCCAGATCTTTTTCATCTTGGGTAGCTCTTTCAAACGGGTTTTGTGGGAAAAAGGGCCGCGCCTTTGTCACGAAAGGCGCGGCCCCAAAGCTTGTGCCTAAGTCAGGCTATTAGCCGTCGGTCGGAGTTTTGCCGGTCAGGTAGGTGCCGGTCGATGCCGTCAGGCTGCTCGCACCGGTCTGGATCGAGGTGTAGACTGCGCCAGCCAGAACGGCCACGGCTGCGGTCAGAACAACCCAGTCAACGGTCACGGCGCCGGAGTCGTCTTTGCGGAAGTTTTTGATGAACTTGATCATTGTGTCGTCCCTCCAAAGGATCTCTGAATTTGCATTATCCCGCCGTCCTCTGAGTGGGTCTGTCTCTCTCTCTCACCGACCCTGTCCGGCTTGGATGAATACATATAGCCGGGTGAGCGTGGCAGCATTTGGGCCGAAAACCGGAAAGGCTGCCAAATTTTAACGGTTTTTAAATAAACTTGTTAAGGCAATGATAATGCGCGCAAAAAGCGTTTACGGTTCGTAAACTGGCGTGGCATTTGGGCGGCATCGTCGGTGAAATATGGCGAATATGCCAGATTCTGAGGCTTAAGGCTGGATTTGAATCGCCATTTGGTCGAGTCTTTTGGGAAAAAGAGCAGACTCATACTCAGGCAAACAGGCCACTCCATGCCCTTATGTCGTTCAATTGTCGCCGGTGCGGCCGTTGTCTTTACGTTCATTGCCAGTTCCGTGGGGGCGGAGCAGGCACCAAAACCCTTTCCGGAGTTTGAGGCTAAGCGGGTCAAACCGCCAAAGCCTGGCACGTCGCAGCGCATCACCGTGCAAATCGCGCCGCCGCCTGCTCAGCCCGAAGTATCTGCCAAAGGGCCGGTCGGCGAGGATACACCTGAAAAGGGGCGTTATGCCTGGTTCTGGGACGAAATCCCGGCCGATCTTGCGGGCTCCAGCGGCGCAGTACGGCTTGAGCGAGCAATGACAGTATTGGGATCGCCACAAGGCGCAGGCGTTTCGGCGCCGCGCCTGCAAACCTTACAGGAAATCGTTGCGGCCCAGGGGGTGCCTATTCTTATGGCCAGCCTCGAGGCACAGGTGTCTCCTGCTTTGACCCTGGCTGTCATTGCCGTTGAAAGCGCCGGCAAGACCGATGCGGTAAGTGCCGCCGGGGCGCAGGGTCTGATGCAGCTGATGCCGGACACCGCCAGTCGATTTGGTGTGGCAGATGTCTTTGCCGCCCAGGAGAACATCGCGGGCGGCGTGCGATACCTCGACTGGCTTTTGCAGGAGTTCGATGGCGATCCAATTCTGGCGCTTGCTGGCTACAATGCGGGAGAGGGTGCCGTGCGGGACCATGCAGGCGTGCCACCTTTTGCGGAGACGCGGGACTACGTGCCAAAGGTGTTGGCCGCGTACCGCGTCGCGCGGGGTCTGTGCATGAGCCCGCCCGAGCTGATCACCGATGGCTGCGTGTTCCGTCAGGTGAAGTAAGCCCCATCGGGGTCAATGGGCAGTCACGATTTCTGGATGTGAAGTTCAATTAGTTTGCGCGCGGCTGCTTTTGCGTCGGCTGCCGGATCACCAGCCAGCCCCCCGCCGCGCGCCATCACGGCCGAAACGATAGCGCCCTCTTTCAATAGCAACAGCTGCCGGGCCAGATTGAGCGGCTCTTCGGCGCCTGCATCGGCAGCGAGCCCAACAAAGTGATCCTGCAGGAACTGCTTGTGCGCGGCGCTTTGCGCGTGGATCGGGTGGTTCACCTCCTGAAACTCTGCACTGGCCTTGATGAACATACAGCCACGGAATTCGGGCCTTTCGAACCATTCCGACAGAGCGTCGAACAGGGCCAGCAGCTGTCCTTCGGGAGTGTCTGCCAGCTCTTCGATGCGCCGATAAAGCCAGTTGCGAAAGTTTTCGTCCCGAAGGCGCAGGACTGCAAGGATCAGTTCTTCCTTGGTGCGAAAGTGCTTGTACATCGATGTTTTCGACACCCCGGTTTCCGCGACCAGCTTGTCCATGCCGGTGGCGTGAAACCCGTTACGATAGAAAACATCGAGGGCCTTTCGGACCAGCTCGTCTCTTTTGTTGGGGCGCATGATTCGTCTCTTTCTGTACCGATCTGTAAGTATTTCACATCATCAAAAAAGACAACTGCGACACAATAAAGTGAACAGTTTCAAAGCGCTGTGATGAATATCAGCAAGTCGTGATCAATGCATAACAAATCGTGATTTGTAAAATATTACCGATCTGTACAGTTTGATCGCAAGGATTACAGATCGGTACACTTACTTCCAGCACAGGAGACCTCGAATGAGACGATTGTTCCAACCCATGCGCTCGCCCCTTGGTCCCTTCGTGCTGACTGCTGCCATTGCGGTGGCCCAGTTCGCGCCATCCGCACAAGCGGTTCTGGATGCTCAGGAGCGCAAACGCCCTGTCCATTTAGCGAACATGGCAGGCGCCTTGCCCGAGGGCGCCCCCATGCGGGTGGCCGCCAACTGACCGGCAGTTGCCCCCTCCATCCCGGCCTGGCCTCCAGTGGTCTCCCCAAATATCGCACAGGCCGGGGTGGCTTTTTTCCCCTCCTACGGTCTTCATAGAAAGGACCTCCTTCATGTCCCGTCCTCCCTTGCCTCCGTTTGACGCAGATAGTGCCGCCAAAAAGGTGCGTCTGGCCGAAGATGCCTGGAACACGCGTGATCCCGAGATCGTGGCGCCTGCATATACAGATGACTGCCCCTGGCGAAACCGCGCCGAGTTCGTGACCGGCCAAGAGGAAATTCGCGGGCTTTTGACCCGCAAATGGGGGCGGGAGCTGAACTACCGGCTGATCAAGGAGCTTTGGGCTCATACCGAGAACCGCATCGCTGTGCGCTTTGCCTATGAATGGCAGGACGACAGCGGCCAGTGGTACCGTTCTTACGGGAACGAGAACTGGGAGTTCGCCGCCGATGGCCGCATGCAGCGGCGCATCGCCTCAATCAACGACCTGCCGATCCGCGACGAGGACCGCCTGTTCCATTGGCCCCTGGGGCGCCGCCCCGACGATCATCCGGGCCTGTCCGATCTCGGCCTTTGACACAATTCCAATAGAAAGCGAACCCAACGATGCCCCGTGCCTTTGCAGAGATTGCCTTTACCCCCGCCGTACGTACCCATCAGGAGCGCATGGGATCGGCGCGCTCTTACGGGCGTTTCCTTGAAACCCCGGACCGCTCCGGCGACCGGATCGGCATCAATGAGGCGGCCTTCATCGCGGATCGCGATGGGTTCTACCAGGCGACCGTATCCGAAACCGGCTGGCCTTATGTGCAGTTCCGGGGCGGGCCGCGCGGCTTTCTCAAGGTGCTCGACGAGAAGACCATTGCCTATGCGGATTTCAGTGGCAACCGGCAGTATGTCTCGCTCGGAAACCTCACCGAGAACGCGCGAATCTCGCTGATCCTGATGGATTACCCGAACCGGCGGCGGCTCAAGATCTGGGGCACGGTCGAGGTGGTGGAAGGCGCCGAAGCCGCCGACAGCCTGTTTCCTTCTGGCGCGGACGCAATCCCCGAACGGGCCATCCTGATCCGTATCGAGGCCTTCGACTGGAACTGTCCCCGTCACATCCCCGAGCGCCTGACGCTGGAGGAACTGGAACCCCACCTTGCGCCGCTGCGTAAGCAACTGGCTGAGCTGCAAGCCGAGAACGCGCGGCTGAAAGCGGCGCAGCCCGCGTGACAGTACCGTGCCCTCCCGAAAAGGAAACTGACATGACGTCCGATTTGACCCATACCCTGAATGCGGCTCTTGTGGCTGGAGCCCTAGCTCTTTCTGCCATGCCCGGCAGCGGGCAGGCGAACTCCAAGTCAGATGTGAGTTTTGACGCCCTGCAAATCGAGGGGCTGAACATCGCCTACCGCGAGGCCGGCGATCTGGCGAACCCTACGGTGTTGCTGCTGCATGGCTTTCCCACCTCCGCGCATATGTTCCGAGAGCTGATCCCGGTGTTGGCCGAGCAGTACCATGTCATCGCCCCCGACTATCCCGGTTTTGGTGCCTCTGACATGCCGGATGCGGCAGAGTATGAGTATAGCTTTGCCTATAGTGCCAAGCTGATGACCGCCTTTACAAGCAGGACCTCAATGATCTGGCGTTCCACCTGCTGGACACGGGCCATTTCGCCCTCGAAGAATATGGTGATGAGATCGCAGGCAAAATGCTGACCTTCCTGGATCGCATCAACGACTGATATCGGGAGGGGCGCCGTCATAGATTTCTGCGCCCCGACGCACGTCCTAATGAAGAGGAACGCATCATGGAAAACCACCCGAACGTCGACCGCGTGGCGGCTTTCTCCAATGGCCTGGAAGGCGGCAATCCGGCGGGTGTTGTGATTGCCGAGCAGATGCCGAGCGAAGCCGAGATGCAGCGCATCGCCGCCGATGTGGGATATTCGGAAACGGCCTTTGCGGCGCCAACCGGTGATGACAGCGGATCATGGCGCGTTCGTTATTTTGCCCCCAGCACCGAGGTTGCCTTTTGCGGCCATGCCACCATCGCGCTGGGCGCGCGGCTTGCGGCGCGCTTTGGCGGCGGGACCTATCCATTGGTGCTGAACGACGGGCGCATCACGGTCGAAAGCGATGCGGCGGGTGACCTTTCACGGGCTGCGCTGATGTCTCCGCCAACCAAAAGCGGGCCAGTTGCGGCTGAACTGCTCGCGGAGGCGCTGGCGCTTTTTGGCCTTGATGCCTCTGATCTGGATCTTGCGCTGCCTCCGTCCATTGCCAATGCAGGGAATGACCATCTGGTGCTGGCCTTGGCGGATCGCGCGCGGCTTGCCGCCATGGGCTATGACCTGAGGGCGGGTGCGGAGCTGATGCAGGCGCATGGGCTGACCACAATTAACCTGATCTGGGCTGAGAGCCCACGCCTGTTCCACAGCCGCAACGCCTTTGCCGTCGGCGGCGTTCTGGAGGACCCCGCAACCGGCGCGGCAGCGGCAGCGCTGGCAGGCTATATGCGCGACGCAGGCTGGCCCCACGGCGGCGCTATCGACATCGTTCAGGGGGAGGATATGGGCGCCAAATCGCTGCTGCGGGCCGAGATCTCTGATACCCCCGGCGCAAGCATACGGGTTTCCGGGACCGCCAGGGTCATCTGAAGCGCAACAGAAACAACACCCGGGGCGCAGGTCTGCGGCTGTGCCCTCTGAATGCCTCCGATGGGCGATTTCCTCCTGTGCAGTCTGGTGCCTTTGGCTTTTGTGGACCCAATATGGTTTGGGTTGCGCCTTTCATCAGTCTGTTTCTGCTCATCGCCGGGTCAGCCTGGGCGCATGCCCCGTATTACACCGAAGTGCAGCGTATCGCGGCCCCGGACGGCACGGCCTACGAGCTGAAACTTCTGCATGGGGATAGGTGGGTGTTTGGCGGAGTTCCGGTGCGGGCCGTTGTCGTGGACCGGGATTGTCTCGCTGCTGACACTGACGTTCTGGCGCATACGGCAACCGGACTTCTGGGGTGCGAAATCAGTTATATGGGCGGCGCTGCGCCTCGGCGCGGCGGCCGGTCTGCTTTACGTCACGGCTATGGCATGGATGTTTGATCCATACTCGCCATATCTCGCAGGGTTCTTTGCGGTATCCGGCATGATGTGTGCTCTTGTCCTGACCCGTCCACGACAGCATGCGCAAGAGGGTGAGGACCCCGCCGGGGACTGAACATTCGACGCAAAAAGGCCCGCCTCTATTACCGGGCGGGCCTTTTCATATTCTGCTGCGTGGCTGCGATCAGTCGACGATTGTCGCTTCGGTTGCGGCGCGCAGCTCTTCCTCGGTGACGCCATCGGCCAGCTCAACGATCTTGAGGCCACCCTCGACCACGTCGAGAACGCCCAGACCGGTGATGATCCGGTCCACAACGCCCTTGCCGGTCAGCGGCAGGGTGCAGGCCTTCAGAACCTTGCTGTCGCCGTGCTTGTTGGTGTGGTCCATGACCACGACCACGCGGCCGACACCTGCGACCAGATCCATCGCGCCGCCCATGCCCTTGACCAGCTTGCCGGGGATCATCCAGTTTGCAAGGTCGCCGTTCTCGGCCACTTCCATCGCGCCCAGGATTGCCATGGCGATCTTGCCGCCGCGGATCATCGCGAAAGACTGCGCGCTATCGAAATAGGCGGTCTGCGGCAGTTCGGTGATGGTCTGCTTGCCGGCGTTGATCAGGTCAGGATCCTCTTCGCCCTCGATGGGGAAGGGGCCCATGCCCAGCATGCCATTCTCCGACTGCAGCGTCACCTCGACGCCTTCCGGGATGTAGTTGGACACCAGCGTCGGGATACCGATGCCGAGGTTCACATACCAGCCGTCCTGCAGCTCTTGCGCCGCGCGGGCGGCCATCTGATTGCGGTCCCAAGGCATTATGCGGTCTCCTTCTGACGGACGGTGCGCTGCTCAATACGCTTTTCGTGCTCGCCTTTGATGATGCGGTGCACGTAGATGCCGGGCAGGTGGATGTGATCGGGGTCCAGGCTGCCGGTGGGCACGATTTCCTCGACCTCGACCACGCAAACCTTGCCGCAGGTGGCGGCGGGCACGTTGAAGTTGCGCGCGGTCTTGCGGAACACCAAATTGCCGGTTTCATCCGCTTTCCAGGCCTTCACAATCGCCAGATCCGCGAAGATACCGTTTTCCATGATGTAAGTTTCCATGGCGCCATCAGGGCCGGTGGGGAAATCCTTGTGCTCTTTGCCTTCGGCGATCACGGTGCCCACGCCGGTCTTGGTGTAGAAGCCGGGGATACCGGCGCCGCCTGCGCGCATGCGCTCGGCCAGGGTGCCTTGGGGATTGAATTCAAGCTCCAGCTCACCCGAAAGGTACTGGCGCATGAATTCGGCGTTCTCGCCCACGTAAGAGGAGATCATCTTTTTGACCTGCTTGGTCTGCAACAGGATGCCGATGCCGAAATCGTCAACGCCCGCATTGTTGGAGGCAAAGGTCAGATCCTTGGTGCCAGCGTCCTTGATTGCGTCCAGCAGAAGCTCTGGAATGCCGCAGAGGCCGAAGCCGCCTGCCGCGATGAACATGCCGTCATGAAGCAGCCCGTCAAGCGCTTCGGCGGCGTTGGAATAGACTTTTTTCACGGAGTTCTCCCTAAACTGCCAATTGGCAGGGTTCTGCGCTTCGGACCGGGCAGAGTCAAGAATACGGAGAGAAACGCGTATTTCTACGGAGAGCAGTTTTTCGTGAGAGGGCCGGAAAATAGGGGTGGGGGAGTGCTCCCGCGACTTTGCGGCGCATTGGCAGAGCCAATGCGCCACGCTGGCTTGGGCCCGGCGCCGCTGGCGCGGCGCGGTTGCGATCACGGCACGCCCATTGCACCACATCCACGCCGCGCCAGCGGCGCCGGGCCCAACGGAAAGGGTACATTCTGAGAATGTGCGCCGAACCGGCGGGAGCCGCCCGCTTCTGGCTCGGTGGAGCCTTGCCGCTGGTACGACCTCTGGCTTAGCTGGCGTCAGAGGCCTTCTTCGTGGTTTTCTTCGCCGCCGTCTTCTTGGCCGCGGTCTTTTTCCCGGCAGCCTTCTTGGCAGGAGCCTTTTTCTTGGACTTCCCAGCTTTCTCGGTAATCAGCTGAACTGCCATTTCCATGGTGACGTCCTTGGGTTCCACGTCCTTGGGCAGGGTGGCGTTGACCTTTTCCCATTTGACATAAGGCCCGTAGCGCCCATCCATGATGCTGACGGCGCCACCGCTTTCGGGGTGTTCGCCCAGTTCTTTGAGCGCCTTGGCGGCTGCACGACGGCCACGTCCGGGGTTGGCGCGTTTTTCGGCCAGCATTTCCACTGCACGGTTCATGCCAATCTCGAAGACGTCCAGCGTTTCCTTGAGGTTCACATAGACCGGCTTTTCCTCGTCCGGGCGCTGGTGGGCAATATAGGGGCCAAAGCGGCCCAGGTTCGACTGGATCACGCCACCATCCGGATGCTGACCGATCTCACGCGGCAGGGTCAGAAGGGTGACCGCCTGCTCCAGCCCGATCTCATTGGGCCCCCAACCGGGCAGGAAATCCTTGCCCTGTTTCGGCAGCGAAGAGCGCGGCGGTTTCTTGTTTTCGGGCGTGGCTTCGCCGCGCTGCACGTAGGGCCCGAACCGGCCTGATTTCAGGTGGATCTCATCGCCGTCATCCTCGCCCAGGATCCGCTCGTACCCTTCGGCACCCTCGCCCGAAATTGGACGGGTGTAGTTGCACTCGGGGTAGTTGCCACAGCCCACGAAACCACCTGTGCGCGAGGTCTTGAGGTGCAGCTGGCCAGCGCCGCATTTGGGACAGATGCGCGGGTCCGTGCCATCCTCGCGCGGCGGGTAAAGCTGCGGCGCCAGCGCGTCATCCAGCACATCCAGTACCTCGGTGATCCTCAGGTCCGAGGTCTCGGCAATTGCGGCCGAGAAATCGCGCCAGAAACTGCCCAGGAGATCCTTGTAATCGGCTTCACCGGCGCTGACGTCATCCAGCTGTTCTTCCAATGCGGCGGTGAAATCGTATTCCACGTAGCGTTTGAAGAAGTTCAAGAGGAAGATGGTCACGATCCGGCCCTTATCCTCGGGGAAGAGGCGGTTCTTCTCCTTGCGGACATATTCGCGGTCCTGGATCGTGGTGATGACGCTGGCATAGGTCGAGGGGCGGCCAATGCCCAGCTCTTCCATCTTTTTGACGAGCGTTGCTTCGGTATAGCGCGGCGGCGGCTGGGTGTGGTGCTGCAGGCCCAGAACGGCGGCGTTCTCCGACAGTATCGCAGCATCCTTGCCCGCTTTTTCCGCCTGCGCCGCCAGCGAGGAGGCAAAACTGATGCCTTCGCCGTTCATAATCTGCGGCAGGCGCTTGTCATCCTCGTCCACCACATCGTCGCGTCCCTCCTCGTAGACGCGCATGAAGCCATCAAACAGCACAACTTGCCCTGTGGCACGCAGCACAACCTGGCCGTCACCCGAGCCAATATCGACAGTGGTGCGCTCCATCCGGGCGCCTTCCATCTGGCAGGCGAGGGTGCGTTTCCAGATCAGATCGTAAAGCCTGCGCTGATCCTCTTCGCTGACCTTCAGGCTTTTTGCATCGCGGCTCATATCCGTGGGGCGGATACATTCATGCGCTTCCTGAGCGTTCTTGGCTTTGTTCTTGTAGATGCGGGGCGAGCCCGGCACGTATTCGGCGCCATAGCGGGTTTCGATCTCGGCTCGGGCGTCCTGAACGGCCTCGGGCGCCATGTCGATGCCATCGGTCCGCATGTAGGTGATATATCCAGCCTCATAGAGCCGCTGGGCTGCATTCATGCACTGGCGTGCACCCATGCCAAACTTGCGGCTGGCCTCCTGCTGCAGCGTAGAGGTCATGAAGGGCGCCGACGGGTTGCGGGAGGCGGGTTTCGCCTCGACCGATTGTACCTTCAGATCACGGCTGGCCACCGCTTGCACCGCCAGTTCGGCAGCGGTGGAGTTGGCCAGGTCGTACTTATCCAGTTTGTCACCGCCCAGAACCGTCAGGCGGGCCTCGAACTCCTGCCCGCGCGGCGTGGCAAGCTGGGCCTTCACCGACCAGTATTCGCGGGGGTTGAAGGCTTCGATCTCCATCTCGCGCTCGACGATCAGGCGCAGGCAGACAGACTGCACCCGGCCGGCTGAACGCGCGCCGGGCAGCTTGCGCCACAGAACGGGGGAGAGATTGAAGCCCACGAGGTAATCAAGGGCGCGGCGGGCCAGATAGGCCTCCACCAGCGGCATATCCACCTGGCGCGGGTTCTTCATCGCCTCGGCGACGGCTTCCTTGGTGATCGCGTTGAAGGTCACGCGGCTGACCGGGGTGTCTTTCTTGATCGAGCGACGCTTGGTCAGCGCCTCCTGCAAGTGCCAGCTGATCGCTTCTCCCTCGCGATCGGGGTCGGTCGCGAGAATCAGAGCGTTGTCTTCTTTCAGCGCATCAGCGATCGCCTTGACGTGCTTGCGGCTGTCGTTTCCAACCTCCCACTTCATGTCGAAATCATGCTCGGTGTCCACTGACCCATCCTTTGGCGGCAGGTCGCGTACATGGCCATAAGACGCCAGAACGGTGTAGTCAGAGCCAAGGTATTTGTTGATTGTTTTTGCTTTGGCTGGGGATTCGACGACAACGACTGGCATTTATAATGGAACCTTTTGGTGGGCGGATATAGCGCGCTCTATGGCGGGGCAACATGTGGCGTGCAAGGGGAGAATGTCAATGCGCGGGCTTTGGGCGTGCTGTCTGCGCAGGCTTTGTGGCGCGTTGACGGCCTTGTGCTGACCGATTGGGCGCTGCGTATTGCCCGGGGACGCATGGCGGGGAATCAGTCATCCTTTCGGACGACTGGGCGGCTGAGCAACCCGCCGGGTAACCTGTCTACGGAGCCATCCAGTTCCAGTTCCGTCAGAACCGTTGAGAGTTCCCTTGGAGCGATCGCCAGATCCCGCAACAACTGATCTTCAGGGGTTGGAGAGGGGCCGAGGCGGGCGAGGACCTGCTGATGGAGCGCGGCGGTCTCGCGCAGGCTGCGGCGCTGTGGCGGTGGAGACGGGAGGTGTGCGAGTACTTCTTTCGCGCTTTGAGCGGCGCTCGTTCCTCGTGTATCAGCCGGTTCAGAGCGCAGCGTGACATGGGGGGGCGTGGGGAGCGCAGTGATCACGTCTTCGGCGTTACGGACAAGCTGGGCACCTTCACGGATCAGCATATTGCAACCGGAAGCGCGCGCATCGAAGGGGTGGCCGGGAACTGCCAGAACCTCGCGGCCCATATCCAGAGCATCGCGGGCAGTGATCAGCGTGCCGGACTTTGCTGCGGCCTCGACCACAACGACGGCCTGCGCTAGACCGGCGATAATGCGGTTGCGTTTGGGAAAGTGGCGGGCCTTGGGGGGCAGGCCCATGGGTTGCTCGGAGAGCAAAACACCCTTTTCGCGTATCTGGTCGGCCAGGCGGGCGTTCTCGGCGGGATAGATCACATCAACACCTCCGGCTAGGACAGCAACGGTCCCAGAGACAAGGGATCCGTCATGGGCCGCCGTGTCGACACCTCGGGCAAGACCGGAGACCACCTTATAGCCTTTGGCCCCTAGATCGTGCGCCAGAGCGCGCGCCATTCGGATGCCAAGCGAAGAAGCGTTGCGAGCGCCGACAACCGCGATCATCGGGCGGTTCAGCATATCGAGATCGCCAATTGCCCAAAGTGCTGGCGGGGGATCTTTCATCTGCGCAAGGGCGGCAGGATATTCGGGTGTGCCAAAGCACAAAAGCCGCGCTTTGGCGGCTTTTGCGACTTCCATTTCGGCGTCCACCGCTTCAGCAGGGCATATTTCATACCCCTTTATGCCAGCGGAACGTGCCATTTTAGGCAACGCTGTCAGCGCATTCTGCGCTGAACCATGTTGAGAGAGCAGCCGGTAAAAGGTCGCCGGTCCAACCCGTCTGGAGCGCAAAAGGCGAAGCCACGTAAACTGCAGATCTTCCGTGGTGGGTGGGAGTGGGGGGTGAGTGGAAGAATGTGCTTCTTCAGTCATCCGTAACTCCGCCTGTTTGCATCCTTAGAATTAACCTTAGGGGGTTAACAGGTGGTGAATAGACTCAAATTTTTCAGGCTTTTTCCCCAAATGGACAAGGTGAAGCGTAAGTCATTGAAAGATTTTTGTTTTATGCCTGAGTTTCCGGGGTGTTTTTGGAAACTTTGCGCCCCGTTGCGATACAGTACAGCAAAAAATCAGAGATTGAGGTAAGAACCGCGGCCAGTATCGAGTAAAAACCGCCGGTTACTTTCGGCGATCTTTACCTCTTTTGGCGCTGTTTCTTTACCTAGATCGCTGCCCCTCCAACGGTCAGCCCGCCCATCAGAACCGATGGTTGACCGACACCGACAGGCACCCATTGGCCCGCCTTGCCGCAGTTGCCCATCCCGGGGTCCAGCTCCATGTCATTGCCAAGAGCACGGATCTGCTTGAGCGCGGTGGCGCCATCCCCGATGAGGGTTGCACCCTTTACCGGCGCCCCGACCTTGCCGTTCTGAACGCGATAGGCCTCGGTGCAGGAGAACACGAACTTGCCATTGGTGATGTCCACCTGACCGCCGCCAAAGCCTACGGCCCATATTCCGTCCTTGATACCCGCGACCAGATCGGCGGGGTCCGTATTTCCACCCATCATATAGGTGTTGGTCATCCGCGGCATCGGCGCATGGGCAAAGCTTTGCCTGCGTCCGTTCCCGGTGGCCTCAACCCCCATGAGGCGCGCATTCTGGCGATCCTGCATGAAACCCACCAGGATGCCGTCTTCAATCAGTGTCGTTTTCTGGCTCGGGGTGCCTTCATCGTCGACCGTAATGGAGCCGCGTCGATCCGGAATGGTGCCGTCGTCGAGAACTGTTACGCCGGGAGACGCAATACGCTGGCCCATAAGGCCGGCAAAGGCTGAGCTGCCTTTTCGATTGAAGTCACCTTCGAGCCCGTGCCCGATCGCTTCGTGCAGCAGGATGCCGGGCCATCCCGGCCCAAGGACCACTTCCATCTCACCGGCGGGGGCCGGAACCGCCTCAAGATTCACAAGTGCGATTCTCAAAGCTTCACGCGTTTTTGCCTGCCAGTTTGCTGGATCGATCAGCCCATCCAGGCCGACACGGCCGCCGCCGCCCGCAGATCCGCTCTCGCGTCGCCCGTTTTGTTCAACGATCACCGAGACGTTGAGCCGTGTCATGGGGCGCACATCGCGCACTCTTACGCCATCGGCACGCAGAATCTCCACTTCCTGCAAAGATGCTGCGAGGCTGGCCGAAACCTGAACCACACGTGGATCCAGATCGCGGGCGAAGGCGTCGATCTCGCGCAGGGTCTCGACCTTGACCGGAAAGGGCAGGGCGCCAATGGGGTCGGCGTCGGTATAGAGGTGTTTGTTGGTCGCGGCCGGCGGCTGGGCATAAGTGCCGCCGCCATCGCCAACCGCAAGTCGGGCGGTCTCTGCCGCACGGGCAAGGGCGCCAATGGAGACGTCAGTGGAATGCGCATACCCTGCCACGTCGCCATTGACGGCGCGCAGGCCGAACCCTTCTGCGGCATCGTAGCTGGCGCTGCGCAAGCGCCCATCGTCAAAGACCAGCGCCTCGGACTTGCGCCGTTCGGCAAAGATCTCTCCGTCATCGGCGCCGTGGGTCGCACTGCGAAGAATAGCCAGCGCCTCATCTTCGGGGAGACTGGTCTCAAACGGTCGGTAGGCGGTGGTTTCCATGTCTTCGATCCTCTGTGATGGGGCGACTTTTTTTGATCTAAATCAAGAAAGCGACGCTTTGCCGCTCGCCTGCCTCTTTATCTGCACGGAGGAATATGATTTTAAGCTGCGTCAAAGACAACGGGTTCGGTGCGTTTTGTGGAATCAAGTTTTCCGTTAGATGTGCCGGGCAGCAGCAACAACGCGATCAAACGATCAGGACATGACATGAAGAATGCTTTGATGCTTTCGGGCCTTTTTGCTGGCCTCTCGAGCCTTCCAGCCACCGCGCAAGAAGGTCTGGAAACCATTGGTAAGCCGACTGACGGCGCTCTTGGCTTCCAGCCGGCCGCGACTGAACTGGCGGAAGGCATCCATATGCTCGACAACCTGATCCTTGTGATCATCACAGTGATCTGTGTGTTCGTGGCGGGCCTTCTGCTTTACGCTATCGTGCGCTACAACCGTCGCGCAAACCCGGAGGCCGCGTCCTTCACGCACCATACCCCGATTGAAATCGCCTGGACCGTGATCCCGATCCTGATCCTGGTATTTATCGGCTCCTTCTCGCTGCCGGAGTTGTTCCGCCAGCAGGAAATCCCCGAGGGCGACGTCACGATCAAGGTCACTGGCTACCAGTGGTACTGGGGTTATGAGTACGTGGACCACGAGTTCGGCTTCGAAAGCTTCTTGCTGCCGAAGGAAGACCTGGCGGAATATGGCTACGCCGAAGACGAATATCTGCTGGCAACCGACACTGCCGTCGTGGTGCCCGTTGGCAAGACCATCGTCATGCAGGTGACCGCAGCTGACGTGATCCACTCCTGGACCATCCCCTCCTTTGGCGTGAAGCAGGACGGCATTCCGGGTCGCCTCGCAGAGCTGTGGTTCAAGCCGACACAGGAAGGCGTCTACTTCGGTCAGTGCTCCGAACTCTGTGGCAAGGACCATGCCTATATGCCGATCACCGTCAAAGTGGTCAGCGAGGAAGCCTACGAAGAGTGGCTGAAGGGCGCGATCGAAGAATATGCGGGCACACCGCAGTCCTTTCAGGTTGCTTCCAACTGAATTTGGCTAGGGCCGCGTGGCGGTCCCCCGGAATGGGCGCTTCTGTCATCGGTGGCGCCCATCACACTATCTGATCAGCAACTCGGATGCAGCCCGCGCCGCATCCCCCGATGGCCAAAGAGACTGACATGAGCGACGCAAGCATCAATGCCAGCAACATCCGCGACGACGAGCCGAGCTTTGGCGATTATTTCGCCCTGCTGAAGCCGCGCGTGATGTCCTTGGTCGTGTTCACAGCCCTGGTCGGCCTTCTTGCCGCTCCTGTGGGTGTGCATCCCGTGGTAGGTTTTGCCGCGATTCTGTTCATCGCCATCGGTGGTGGTGCCTCGGGTGCCCTTAACATGTGGTGGGATGCGGATATCGACCAGGTGATGAAGCGCACCCGGTCGCGTCCGATTCCAGCCGGTAAGATAGAGGCGGGCGAGGCGCTTAGCCTCGGACTGGCGCTGTCGGGCCTCTCCTGCATCATGCTGGGGCTGGCAACCAACCTCTTTGCTGGCGCTTTCCTGGCCTTCACCATCTTCTTTTATGTCGTCGTCTATACCATGTGGTTGAAACGGGCGACGCCGCAAAACATCGTCATCGGCGGCGCGGCGGGCGCTTTTCCACCCGTCATCGGCTGGATCGCAGCGACCGGCACCATGTCGATTGAGCCCTGGCTGATGTTTGCCCTCACCTTCATGTGGACGCCGCCGCACTTCTGGGCGCTGGCGCTGTTCATGCGATCTGACTATGACGACGCAGGCGTTCCAATGCTGACCGTGACCCACGGACGCCGTTCGACGCGCACGCACATCCTCGCATATACGGTGCTGCTCGCGTTGCTGGCTGTGGGCACCGCCTTCTCGGGGATCGGTGGCCCGATCTACCTTGCAGCGGCCGTTGTTCTGAACGCCCTATTCCTGCATGGCGCGTGGAAAATCTACCGCCGTGACGAAGAAGACAGCGAAGCCGACAACTTCAAGGTTGAGCGTGCTTTCTTCAAGCTGTCGCTGCTCTATCTGTTCCTGCACTTCGGCGCGATTCTCGTCGAAGCCCTGTTGAAACCATACGGTCTGGGAGGCTGGTAAGATGGCCCTGCGCAAGGAACACGAACTGCATAAACGGCGTCTGGGACGCAACATGGGCGTTGGCCTGCTACTGGGCGGTTTTGTCGTCTTGGTTCTGGCTCTGACCATGGTCAAGGTGACCTCCACGGGGTTCAAGTTTCCCCAGGCGCAATCGCAGACGGAGCAGAACTGATGGCACTCGAAGGTCCCAAGAAAACCGTTCTTCAAACTGTTGGTGTGGTCGTTCTGATGGGTGGTCTGGCATGGGCATCGGTCCCTTTCTATGACTGGTTCTGCCGGGTGACAGGCTTTGGCGGCGTCACCGGTGTTGCGGAGCAGGGATCCGATACGATCCTGGATCAGACGATTACAGTCCGGTTTGACGCCTCCAAGGAGCGCGACATGCCCTGGCAGTTCAAACCGGTCGAGCGGGAAATGGAAGTCCGGATTGGCGAGACCGGTCTGGCCTTCTATGAGGCATACAATCCGACAGACAAGCCAGTTGCCGGGCAGGCGTCCTATAATGTGACGCCCTATTCGGCCGGTGCCTTCTTTGAAAAGATCGCCTGTTTCTGCTTTGAGGAGCAGGTGCTTGAACCGGGGGAGCGGGTGCAGATGCCCGTGACCTTCTTTGTGGATCCGGAAATCGTCGAGGACCGGGACGGAAAATACGTGCATACGATCACGCTTTCCTACACATTCTATGAAATCGATCTGCCCGAGGGCTATGCGGCTCTCGACACCGGTGATAAAGCCGGGGCAGGCACAATCACGAACTAGGCAAGAACTAGGCCGCTAGGTGAGGGACACTTAAATGGCGCACGCTAAAAACCACGATTATCACATTCTGCCACCGTCGATCTGGCCGTTCCTTGGCTCCGTAGGTGGCTTTGCAATGCTGTTCGGCGCAGTGCTGTGGATGCATGACATCACGGCATGGCTGTTCTGGGCCGGTCTGGCCGCTGTGCTTTACACCATGTTCGGCTGGTGGTCCGAGGTGGTCGCAGAAAGCCGTCAGGGCGATCACACACCGGTGGTCCGTATCGGTCTGCGCTATGGCTTCATCCTCTTCGTGATGTCCGAGGTGATGTTCTTCTTCGCCTGGTTCTGGTCGTTTTTCAAACACGCCATGTACCCCATGGAAGAATATGTCGGGACCGAATATGTGGCGCCCGAGATGTATGCGGTTGACCCGTTCCACTTGCCGCTCATCAACACTGTCGTGCTGCTGCTGTCGGGCTGTGCCGTGACCTGGGCACACCATGCCTTGGTTCACAACAACGACCGCAAGGCGCTGATCCAGGGCCTGTCGATCGGTATCGTACTGGGCATCTTCTTTACCTTCCTGCAGGGTTATGAATACGGCTACCTGCTGAAGCAGGGCTGGGCTTTCGGTGAAGACGAGTTCTTCTCGAACTTCTTCATGGCCACCGGCTTCCACGGCGCTCACGTCATTATTGGTACCATCTTCCTGACCGTCTGCCTGATCCGTGCCCTGAAGGGGGACTTCACGCCAGAGGCGCATGTCGGCTTCGAGGCGGCGGCCTGGTACTGGCACTTTGTGGACGTTGTCTGGCTGTTCCTCTTCGTGGCGGTTTACGTCTGGGGTACCTCCGGTCTGTAAGAGACGAATGTAGCGGGTACATGTTTGTGGTTTCAAATTCCGCAGACAGACCGTAAGACACACAGCGCGCGGGAGCCTTTCCCGCGCGCTTTTCCATTGGCGGTGAGGACGCAATGCGCGGGCTTTTCTTTCTATCTCTTGTTGGCGGTCTGGGCCTCTTGGCCCTTTTGTCGCTGGGGGTATGGCAGATGCAGCGCATGACTTGGAAAGAAGATGTCCTAGCCACCATTGATGCCCGCATCGCCGCCGATCCGGTTTCTTTGCCCATTGCCCCGAGCCATGAGCAGGACCGCTATCGTGCCGTAACGGTCAGCGGAGAAATCGAAGCCAGCGAGCTGCATGTTTTCTGGGTGACCAAAGAGGCTGAGACCGGCTATCGGATCATTTCGCCGTTGGTGACGGCAGAGGGGCGGCGGATTCTAGTCGATCGTGGATTTGTTCCCGCCGCAGCCAAGGATGCGCCTCGCACGTCCGGTGCCAGCACAATCACCGGGAACCTCTTGTGGCCGGATGATGGTGACTGGACCACACCTGCACCGGAGTTGGGTGCCAACATTCTCTACGCCCGTGATGTCCCCTATATGGCAGAGCGTCTGAACACAGAGCCTGTCTTGGTCGTCGTCCGGACTGCTTCTCCCGGAGGGGATGCGATTCCGCAGCCGGTGACAAGCGCAGGCATTCCCAACAACCACTTGCAATATGCAATCACCTGGTTTTCGCTGGCCGTGATCTGGGCCGCGATGACCGCCTATTTCCTGAGGCGCAGCCGCGCCAAATCCGAAGGCTGAAGCGATGAAATACATCTCCACCCGGGGCCAGGCGCCCGAGCTGACGTTCGAAGAGGCGATGCTGACGGGCCTCGCCCGCGATGGCGGCCTTTACGTGCCCGCAGAGATCCCGCAGATGAGCCATGATGAGATCGCGGCGCTATCGGGCCTGTCTTACGAGGAAACAGCCTTTCGCGTGATGCGCCCCTTTCTGGGCGACTGCTTCACCGATGAAGAGTTCCGCGAGATCATTGCCAAAGCCTATGCCGATTTCGGTCATGCCGCCCGCGCGCCGCTGAAACAGCTGGCGCCCAATCACTTCCTTTTGGAGCTGTTCCACGGACCCACGTTGGCCTTCAAGGATTTCGCCATGCAGCTGATCGGTCAGCTGTTCGAAGTGGCGCTGAAACGGCGAGGCGAAAGCGTGACCATCGTGGGTGCCACCTCGGGCGATACCGGCTCTGCCGCGATCGAAGCGTTCCGGGGGCTGGACGCCGTCAATGTCTTTATCCTTTACCCCCATGGCCGCGTCAGCGAGGTCCAGCGCCGCCAGATGACCACGCCTGCGGACAGCAACGTGCATGCGCTAGCGGTTGAAGGCGACTTTGACGACTGCCAGGCGCGCGTGAAGGACATGTTCAACGATTTCGACTTCCGCGACGGGGTTAAACTGGCGGGTGTGAACTCAATCAACTTTGCCCGCGTTCTGGCGCAGGTGGTCTATTACTTCTCTTCCGCTGTGTCGCTTGGCGCGCCGCATCGCAAGATCAGCTACACGGTGCCCACCGGAAATTTTGGCGACATTTTCGCCGGCTATATCGCAAAAGAGATGGGTCTGCCGATCGACCAACTTGTCGTGGCAACCAACCAGAACGACATCCTGCACCGCTGCCTCTCGGGAGAGGGCTATTACAAGGGCGACACCATCCCCTCGATCAGCCCGTCGATGGATATTCAGGTGTCTTCGAACTTTGAGCGCGCCCTTTTCTATGCCTACGGCCAGGACGGCGCTGCCGTCGGTCAGTTGATGGATGAGCTAAAAAATGGCGGCTTTGACGTCTCCCAGGGCGCGATGCAGGCCTTGCAGGAAACCTATGTGTCGGGTCGCGCCTCCGAAGAGGAAACCATGGCGACGATTAAATCTGAAGTCGCCGCCTCTGGTGAGCTTCTGTGCCCCCATGGCGCGGTCGGTGTGAAGGTTGCAAATGACCTGCGCGTTGCCGATGTTCCCATGGTGACGCTTGCTACCGCCCACCCAGCGAAATTCCCTGCCGCCGTCGAAGAAGCAAGCGGAATCCATCCGCCGCTGCCGCCCCGCATGGCGGATCTTTATGAGCGGGACGAACGCGTCACCCGCATCGACAACGATCTGGCCGCCCTCGAGGCACATATCAGAAAGAACATCGCGAATTGACAGTTCAGCAGCACACACTCGCCAACGGCTTCCGCATCGTCTCGGAACATATGCCGGGGCTGGAGTCCGCCTCCATCGGGATCTGGGTGACCGCTGGCGGGCGCCATGAGCGCCCCGAGCAGAACGGTATTGCCCATTTCCTGGAGCATATGGCCTTCAAGGGCACAGAAACACGCACGGCGCTGCAGATCGCCGAGGCGGTGGAGGATGTGGGCGGCTATATCAACGCCTACACCAGTCGCGAGGTCACGGCCTATTACGCGCGGGTTCTGAAGGACGATGTGCCGCTGGCGCTGGATGTGATCGGGGATATCCTGCTCAATCCGGTGTTCGACCCGCATGAGATCGAGGTGGAGCGCGGCGTGATCCTGCAGGAGATCGGTCAGGCGCTGGATACGCCCGATGATGTGATCTTTGACTGGCTGCAGGAGGAAAGCTACCGAGATCAGGCGCTCGGGCGCACGATCCTTGGCCCGGCAGAGCGTATCCGGGCGTTTTCCCGCGAGGACCTGCAAGGGTTTGTGGGCCAGCACTACGGCCCCGGACAGATGATCCTCTCGGCAGCTGGCGCGGTGGATCACGACGCCTTGGTGCGGCTGGCAGAGGCGCAGTTCGGCCATATGGCGCCACGCCCCGTGCTCGATCCTGATGTCGCCCGTTTCACCGGCGGTGAGGCACTGCGCGACAAGGATCTGGAGCAGGCGCATTTCGCGCTCGCGTTTGAAAGCCCCGGCTACAAGGACGACGAGATCTACACGGCGCAGATCTATGCCAGCGCCCTGGGTGGCGGCATGTCCTCGCGCCTGTTTCAGGAGGTGCGGGAAAAACGCGGGCTCTGCTACACGATCTTTGCCCAGGCCGGCGCCTATGCGGATACCGGGACAACCACGATCTATGCGGGTACGTCGGGCGACCAGCTGGGTGAGCTGGCCCATATCACCATCGACGAGATGAAGCGCGCGGCCGAGGACATGAGTGACGCGGAAGTCGCCCGCGCCCGTGCGCAGATGAAAGCGGGCATGCTGATGGGGCTGGAAAGCCCTTCGAACCGGGCGGAGCGTCTGGCCCGTTTGGTGCAGATCTGGGACAGGGTGCCTTCGCTGGAAGACACGGTTGGGCGCATTGACGCCGTGACAGTGCAGGACGTGCGTACCATGGCAGAAGGGCTGGCCGTGCGGGCGCCCGCTGCGCTTGCGCTTTACGGGCCGGTGGGCCGCGCACCTGGACTCGAAGATCTGCAGGAGAGGCGCGTCGCCTGATGCTTCTTCTCTCCCGTCGCAAGGTCCGGCTTGAAACCGAACGCCTGACACTCAGGCCGCCGGTGCACGGGGATTTCCAGACCTGGGCGTCGCTGCGCTTGCAGAGCAAGGATTATCTTGTGCCATGGGAGCCGGTCTGGGCTTCAGATCACCTCAGCCGGAAGGCCTTCACCAACCGGGTGTACTGGGCGCAGCGCGCAGTTTCATCCGGAACGGCCCTGCCGCTGTTCCTGATCCGCCGCGAAGATCAGGAACTGGTCGGCGCCATCACGCTCGACAATATCCGCCGAGGGCCGGCGCAGGCTGGTACGCTGGGCTACTGGACCGGTCAGCCCTTCGCGCGCCAGGGGTATATGGGCGAGGCGATCGGGGCCGTGGTGCATCACGCCTTTGGCAAGTTGGACCTGAGCCGGATCGAGGCGGCCTGCCTCCCGGAAAATGCCGCTTCGCGTGGGCTGTTGGAGCGGTCAGGTTTCAAATACGAAGGCGTTGCGCAATCCTACCTGCAGATCAACGGTCGTTGGCGCACTCACGTCCTTTATGCCAGCCTGCGCCATGACCGTCGCGGCAAGACGCAGGTCGGTCAGGCGTAACACGCTATATCGAACAGAATGGGACAGCGCCCGCAGGTGCACCGGTTGTGCCTATGCGCCTTGGCGGCCTAAGGCATGGGGCCGGGCTGTGTAGGGTGCCACGCCGCGCCCAACTTGGGAGGGGGTATTCTGTGAGGACCGCGGACCGGGCGGGAGGGCTTTGATGGGCAGCTTTGAGATACAGTTTTTGATGGGCAAGCAGGCGGGGATTGCGATGATTTTGCGCAGGGACCGCTGACAGACGGGATTCTTACGCTAGACTTACCGCATGTCCTTCCTGGTTCGTCCTTTTCTTTTAGCCCTATGGACCGTGATTTTCGCGGCGCCCCTTGCCGCGCAAGAGCGACGGGCGAGTCACTGTATTGCTCTGGCAGAGGCAACGCCGGGGATTGCCTACCTGCACAAGGCGAGCTGGCAGGCGCCCGTACCGGAACACTCGGTGCGCATCCGCTACCTCGCGCATGCGAGCTTTCTGATCCAGACGGAAGGCGGCCTCAATGTTGTGACCGACTTCACAGGCTTTACTGGATCTGCCGACTTCATTCCCGACGTGGTGACAATGAACCACGCTCATGAAACCCATTGGACGGCGCATCCGGATCCTGCGATCCCCCACGTGCTGGAAGGCTGGGGCGCTTTCGGAGAGGGGATCGACCATCATCTTGATCTCGGCGAGATGCTGATCCGCAATGTCTCGACGGATATCCGGTCGCCTTATAGCAGCGGAGTCGAGGTTGCCGGCAATTCCATCTTCGTCTTCGAGGTTGCAGGCCTGTGCATCGGACATCTCGGACATCTGCACCACATGCCCACCCCCGAACAATTTGCCGCGCTGGGGCGTCTGGATGTGGTGATGGCGGCTGTGGATGGCGGCATGACCCTGGCCCTGCCAGAGATGGTTGAGGTCCTGCGCCGCCTGCGGTCCTCGGTCATCCTGCCGATGCATTGGTTCACCGACTATTCGCTGGAGCGCTTCTTGATCCAGATCGGCAACCAGGCCGGGGGAGAGTTTGATGTGGTGCAGGAGGGCGCGGCGGATATCACCGTTTCCCTGCGGACCCTGCCGGATCGCCCGACGATCCATGTGCTGCGCCCCTCTTATCTGCGCAAGGACGAATAGGGCCTCTTGCCTTGAGCGCTGCGATTGGACATGAAACGTCCATGACACTCTATCCTGCTGATCCCGCATTTGCCGCCCGTGTTGCATCTGAATTGCCAGAGGTGGTGCTCCGCAGTGCCGAGCCGCGCTATCTGGAAGAGCCGCGTGGGCGCTATCAGGGCGAGGCGGGGCTGCTTGCACTGCCTCGAACGACAGAAGAAGTGGCGTCCCTGCTGCGTGCAGCCAACGAGGCACATGTGCCGGTCGTGCCGTATGGTGGTGGCACAGGTCTGGTCGGGGGGCAGATCATGCCGGAGGGTCCGGCGCCGCTACTCCTGTCACTTGAAAAGATGAACGCGATCCGCGCCGTTCATCCAGAGGAAAACGTCCTGATTGCCGAGGCGGGTGCTGTACTTGCGGATGTTCAGGCGGCGGCTGCCGCGGCTGACAGGCTGTTTCCGCTCTCTCTGGCGGCCGAAGGCTCCGCTCGGATCGGCGGGAACCTTGCGACCAATGCCGGCGGTGTGAATGTGCTGCGCTATGGCAATGCGCGCGATCTGTGCCTCGGCCTTGAGGCGGTGTTGCCGAGCGGTGAGATCTGGCACGGACTTTCGCGTTTGCGAAAGGACAACACCGGGTATGACCTGCGCAATCTGTTGATCGGCGCCGAGGGAACGCTGGGTGTGATCACGGCGGCTTCGCTGAAGTTGTCGCCGATTCCGGCGGGGCGCGGCACGGCCATTTTTGTCGTTCCTTCACCGCAGGCAGCGATCGCTCTGTTGTCGCTGGCACGTGATAGCTTGGGCGAAGGGATCAGCGCTTTTGAACTGATCCATCGGCAGGGGATGGAGTTTCTGGCCCAGACTCTACCGCAGGTGCGCCAGCCGTTTGAAACTGCGCCCGAATGGTGTGTTTTGATCGAGTTGGGCCTCGCGCGCGGACTGGATCCAGAGGCAGCGCTTGCGGATCTTTTCGAGGCCGCGATGGAGGCCGATCTGACACTGGACGGTGTTATCGCACAGTCTGAAGCGCAGCGTGACGAGTTGTGGGCCGTGCGCGAAATGATCCCTGAGGCCAACCGCCTGATCGGCTCGGTGTCGAGCCATGACATCTCGGTTCCTATTTCTGCGATCCCAGACTTCATTGCGCGCGGTGGAGAGGCGATTGCATCGCTTGGCGACGGCGATATGCGGATCAACTGCTTTGGCCATCTTGGCGATGGAAACCTGCACTACAATGTTTTCCCCGCACCTGGCAAGTCGCGTAAGGATCACGAGCACCTGCGCGATGAGGTGAAGCGAACTGTGCACGATCTCGTGCACGCGTTTGAAGGATCGGTCAGCGCGGAACACGGCATCGGTCGTCTCAAAACCGGTGACCTGGAGCGCTACGGTGATCCCGTGAAACTGGCGGCGATGCGCGCTATCAAGGCAGCGCTGGATCCCCGGGGAATTATGAACCCGGGGGCCGTTCTGCGACAGAACGGCTAGGAAAAGCCCCTCCGGCGCCGAGGGGGTCTGGCTGTGCCAGCCCATGGTTGCCTTGGCTGTGGGCGTTTCAGATGGCGCTTGCTGTTGCCGCAGGCCGACGCGGTCGGCTGCGTATCACAAGCCAGCCAATGATCAGGATGTTGAGCCCGTTCCAGATGATGCCGTTGATAAAGGCCATCTGATAGCTGCCTGTCACATCATAGATCCAGCCGGACATCCAGCCCCCCAGCGCCATGCCGAGGATGGTCATCATCATCACGAAGCCGACCCGCGCGCCGGCCTCTTTCGGAGGCATGTATTCGCGGACCACCAGAGCGTAGCTTGGCACGATCCCGCCCTGGGCAAGGCCGAACAGCGCGCTCACCAGGTAAAGCGGAACCATCCCGTCGAAAGGCAGGTAGAAGAACAGCGCGATGCACTGCAGAATTGTTCCGATCAGAAGGATCATCACGCCCCCCAGCCGATCGGCAGCGAGCCCCGAGATGATCCTGCTGACCACACCGCCCAAAAGCATCAGGGACAGCATCTCGGCCCCCACGGCGGGGCCGTAGCCAAGGCCGACGCAATAGGCGACGATATGCACCTGGGGCATCGACATGGCCACGCAACAGCCGATCCCGGCCAGCCCCAAGAGCCATTGAAGCGTGCGCGGCGACAAACCGGCGCTGCGGGCCTTGAGTGCCGAGGCCGCATCCGAGGCCGCATAGGCTTCAGCCGGGACACGGCGGCGCAGCATCAGAGCAAGCGGGATCACCACGATGATGGTGACGGTGGCCAGGGCGTAATAGACCATACGCCAGCCGCCGGTCTCCAAGACGTCGGCCAGCAGCGTTGGCCAGATGGCGCCTGAGAGGTAATTGCCGCTGGCCACCAGCGCGACTGCAATCCCGCGTCGGCGCAGGAACCAGTGCGAGATGTCTGCAATGAGTGGGCCAAAGCCTGCAGCGGTACCAAGGCCAAGCAGCAGGTGTGTGAGAGACAGCCCCACCATGGTCGGAGCAAGGGTGGACAGGACATAGCCCGATACCGTCGCCACAACCGCGCCAATGAGGGCAAGTGTGATGCCGAAGCGGTCAACAAGCCGCCCGATCAGTAGGTTGCCAAGGGCAAAGCCCACCATGGTCAGAGTATAGGGCATTGAGGATTCGGCGCGTCCGGCGCCGAACTCCGCCTCGACTGCTGGCATGATCACGATGATCGCCCACATGCCCACGTTGGCCACCGTTGCAATGGCAAGCGTCACCAGCAGGCGGAGCCAGGAATACCGGCTGTCGAGGATATCGGACGTGGTCATGCCGGCACGCTAGGGCGCGTGCCGACGACCTGCAACAGAATTCGCCGGACGGTGCCCGGCGCAGGTTTGTCAGGGCTTACTTGGGCAGGATCACCTTGTCGATCACGTGGATCACGCCGTTGTCAGCCTCGATATCGGCGGTGACGACGCTGGCGTCATTGATCATGACCCCGTTGTCCAGGTCGATCATGATGTTGCCGCCCTGAACGGTGGTCGCGCTCATGTCATCGCTCAGGTCGGTGGACATGACCTTGCCCGGTACGACGTGGTAGGTGAGGATCGCGATGAGCTGGTCCTTGTTTTCAGGCTTCAGCAGTTCCTCGACGGTGCCTTCGGGCAGGGCTGCAAAGGCGGCGTCAGTGGGGGCGAACACGGTGAAAGGGCCTTCGCCCTTCAGGGTGTCCACGAGGCCTGCCGCCTGAACGGCTGCGACCAGCGTGGAGAAGTCTCCGGCGCCGACGGCGGTGTCGACGATATCCTTGGAATGACCGCCGGCGAAAGCCGCACCGGCCATGAAGAGTGTCGCTGCGGTTGTCGTCATCATCTTGCGGAACATTTCGATTTCCTCTCTGTTTCGATTGCAAGACGCCCTCAAAGGCATCGATAGCACTACGGCAGAGGTCTTGTTGCGGATGTGGCGGATTTCAGCTGGTCGGGCTTTGACAAAAAGGCCGCCAGAGCTAAGCTAGGCGACCTTTGGGTTTCCAGTAAAAACTATGTTATTGCAGTGTGATGATCCTGTTATCGGAGCGGCTGATCCGAGGTGCTATTCGCCCTCGAATTCGCAAAGGACGTGGACATCCATGCCCATATCCTCGAGCCGCTTGCGCCCGCCAAGATCTGGCAAGTCGACGATGAAACAGCAGGAGACGATCTCACCGCCGAGGCGTTCGATCAGCTTGATGCCCGCGCCTGCGGTGCCGCCGGTGGCGAGAAGATCGTCGACCACAAGCACTTTTTCACCGGGCTGGATGGCATCGTCGTGGATCTCGACGATCGCTTCGCCATATTCCAGCTGGTACTCTTCGCTGATAGTGGTGCCGGGAAGCTTGCCCTTCTTGCGGATCGGCACGAAGCCGACGCTCAGCTGGTGGGCGATTGCGCCGCCGAGGATGAAACCACGCGCCTCGAGGCCCACCACCTTGTCGATCCGTTCACCCGCATAAGGATGCAGCATCTGATCGATGGCCATGCGAAAGCCGCGCGGATCGGCAAAGAGCGTGGTCACATCACGGAACATGATCCCCTCGTGCGGGAAATCGACGATGGTACGGATGTAGTCCTTGACTGCGGTCTTCTTGGGCATGGATGGCTCCTGCTTGCGGGATCGGTTGGCGTTTGGTCATGGCACCCGGACCGAAAGAGGGCATCAGGGCCGCCCCGGGGTTTGGCCGAAGCGTGCCCGCCATGCAAGGAAAACCTTGGATGTCGCGCAGGATAGGAGGGCGCGGCCTGCCAAGAACACGGTCAAGCAGTATCACAGCAGTGCTCTTTGTTCCCAAGGCGGGCGCCGCTCATGCCCTGCGGCGTCACACGGCAGGGCTGAACAACCGAGCTCCCCCTGCGAACCGGTCGCAAGGCGCCTCCGGTTATGGAGAACAAGAACAGTATCGGGCCCCACGGATCAGGCGCTCAGAACACGCCCGGCGACGGCATCCAGTTTGGCCAGCAACTCAGGATCGCGCTTCTCCGGTGCGGTCATGATTGCGTATTCCAGCGCGCGATCACAGCCGTGCGGACAGGGCGCACGCTCGCGGCCGAGGATGCCTGGTAGTCGACGCACAAGCTCGCGCCCATTGTTGGAGTTGCCCTGCAGGGTTGCCAGAATGGCTGTGATGTCCACGGCGCCATGATCCGGGTGCCAGCTGTCATAGTCGGTCACCATGGCGATGGAGGCGTAGCACAGCTCTGCCTCACGGGCGAGTTTGGCCTCGGGCATGTTGGTCATGCCGATAACATCGCAGCCCCAGCTTTCGCGGTACATCTTGGATTCTGCAACCGAGGAGAACTGTGGCCCCTCCATGCACAAATAGGTGCCGCCCCGGTGCACATTGATGCCTGCATCGCGCGCAGCGGCCTCTGCAGCGTCGCTCAGGCGGTCGCAGGTTGGATGAGCGACGCTGACATGGGCGACGCAGCCCGTGCCAAAGAAGGACTTTTCGCGGGCAAAGGTTCGGTCAATGAACTGGTCCACGATGACGAAATCGCCCGGCGCCATTTCCTCGCGAAACGATCCGCAGGCAGAGACCGAAAATACATCCGTCACTCCAAGGCGTTTCAGGGCATCGATATTGGCGCGGTAGGGTACCTCGGTCGGCGAGTGAACATGGCCGCGCCCGTGTCGGGGCAGGAAGGCCATTTTGACCCCGTCTAGCGCGCCTGTCAGGATCTGGTCCGAAGGCGCCCCCCAGGGGGTGTCGACCGTGACCCATTCGGCGCCGTCCAGCCCCTCGATGTCATAGATGCCCGAGCCGCCGATCACGGCAATCATGGTGTCCTTGGTCACGTCCTGCTCTCCTGCTGCTGATACTCTTTCGGTATGCGCAAGGCGGCGCCATCTTGGCAAGCCCTGCAGTGTCACGATGGCGAAATCGGCTGTGCCTGGCGGCGCGTTGCTCGCTTGCTGCGCATGTCAGGGTTTTGCTGATGATGCACGGTTCAGGGCGCTGTCCATCATACGCCGAAAGGTGGGACATCGACTGTGGTCCGGTGCCGTGCAGTCCGCCACATGGCGCAATGCGCGCGAAAGTACACGTAATTCGCGGATACGCTGCTGGACCTCATCCGCACGCGCGCGCAGCTTTTGGCGGTCGAGGTCATACCCTTCGGCGCTGCCCAGCATGACGCCAATCTCCTGCAGGCTGAACCCGGCAGTCTGCCCCATCGCAATAAGGGCCAGTCGGTCAAGCACGCTGTCATCATATTGCCGCCGCAGCCCCTTGCGGCTGTCTGCATGGATCAGGCCGATTTCTTCGTAGTAGCGCAAGGCGGAAGGTTTGACGCCACTGCGCCGGGCGACCTCGGCGATGTCCAAGGATTTCATCTTGACCTCAAGTTGGCTTGAATTTGCATACCTGTGATCTCTAGCAGCTTTAGATACCATACAGGAGCAAAACATGGAGATGCCTTGGACCGTGATCTGGCAACTCGCCTTTGTCGGGGCGTTGGCCACCGCGTTGATTGATGTCGCGGCATGGGGACGTGAGCGTTGGCTTGGCGTGCGAGGGCCGAACTGGGGTTTCGTCGGACGTTGGGTTTTGGGGCTGTTTCAGGGCCGCCCTGTCCTCAGTAATGAAGACAAGTCCCGACCTTCCAAGCCTTTTGAGACCGCACTGGGCTGGGTCTTTCACTACGCGGTAGGGATCGCTCTGGCCTGTGGTCTCTGGCTTGGGGTCGGCTCAGGATGGCTTCGGGAGCCTACGCTGGGTCTGACGCTTGGCTATGGCGTACTGACAGTGGTCTTACCCTTTGGCCTTTTGCAGCCTGCAATGGGCCTCGGCTTTGCTGCAAGCAAGACCGCTGCCCCCTGGCGCGCGCGGATCAATAGCATGATCACACACAGTCTTTTCGGGTTTGGGCTGTTTCTGGGCAGTATGCTTTTGCAGGTGCTTTCGGTCTCTTGAAAAGAGAGCCTGAAGGGGGCAGCCCGGATCACGAGCCTTGCCCCCAGGGCCAGTTTCAGCTAGGGGCGGGCGGTAACGTGACCTCCTCCAACCATAGGTATTCTTAATGAAACGCGCCGCCATGGCCCTTTTGGCCAATCGTATTTCCCCACCGAACCTATCCATCATGCAGGATGAGGGCTGGTCTGTGGGTCGCGTTCGCACCGAGCTTCTGTCGGGCCTAACCGTGGCGCTTGCCCTGGTGCCCGAGGCGGTGGCCTTTGCCTTTGTCGCAGGCGTTCACCCGCTGGTTGGCCTTTATGCGGCCTTCATGGTCGGCCTGATCACTGCGGTTATCGGCGGGCGTCCGGGCATGATTTCTGGGGCGACAGGGGCGCTAGCGGTCGTGATGGTGGCGCTGGTCGCCGAGCACGGGGTCGAATACCTTTTTGCTACTGTCATCCTGATGGGGATCCTTCAGGTCATTGCCGGTGTCATGCACTGGGGCAAATTCATCCGCCTGGTGCCGCATCCGGTGATGCTGGGCTTTGTGAACGGTCTGGCCATCGTGATCTTCCTTGCGCAGCTGACGCAGTTCAAGGTGCCGGGCACGGGCGGGACCGAATGGCTGAGCGGTATGTCCTTGTATCTAATGCTGGGCCTTGTGGGGCTGACCATGCTGATCATCTGGGGCACCCCCAAGATCACCAGCGTCATCCCTGCGCCGCTGGCGGGCATTGGTATCGTGGCCATCCTGGTGATCGCGCTGGGCCTTGATGTGCCGCGTGTGGGCGATATGGCCTCGATCGAGGGTGGCCTGCCGAGCTTCCACAATCCTTTCGGCACCGGTGAGGGGCTTTATGGCACCATGCTGGCGCCTTTCACCTTTGAGACCTTCCAGATCATCCTGCCCTACGCCGTGATCCTTGCGGCCATCGGGTTGATCGAAAGCCTGCTGACACTGAACCTTGTCGGTGAGATCACCGGCAAGCGGGGGGGCGCCAGCCAGGAGTGTATTGCGCAAGGCACGTCGAACATCGTCACCGGCTTCTTTGGGGGTATGGGTGGCTGTGCCATGATCGGCCAGTCAATGATCAACGTGAAATCCGGTGGCCGGACCCGGATCGCGGGTATCGCGGCCGCACTGTTCCTTCTGCTGTTCATCGTTGTCGCCTCGCCTTTGATCGAGCAGATCCCGCTGGCGGCACTCGTTGGTGTGATGTTCATGGTGGTGATCGGAACCTTTGCTTGGAATAGCTTTAAGGTGATGACCAAGGTGCCGCCGATGGACGCCTTTGTCATCGTCCTGGTGACCGTTGTGACGGTGATGACTGACCTTGCGATCGCGGTTGTTGTCGGGGTGATCGTCTCGGCGCTGGCCTATGCTTGGAATAACGCCCGCCGCATTCATGCGCGCACCCGCGAATCTGTCAGCGACAAGGGCGCCAAGGTTTATGAGATCGAAGGTCCGCTGTTCTTTGGTTCTACGGATGGGTTCATCGAGTTGTTCGACGTTCCGAATGACCCTGAGCGTGTGATCGTAGACTTTGCCAATAGTCGCGTGGTGGACCAATCCGCCCTGCAGGCGATCGAGGCGCTGGCCGCCAAATATGAAGAGGCCGGCAAGACCATCGTATTGCGTCACCTGAGCCGCGATTGTCACCAGCTGTTGTCGAAAGCGGGTCACCTGATGGTCGACAGCGATGATGACCCGGAATACGCGCTGGCGGTGGATTACTCGGTCAAGACGGGTGTTCTCGGCGGACACTGAATGTTGGTATAGCTCTGTAAAGAGGGCCTGTGGCTGCGGATCCACAGGCCCTTTTGATTGGAAAACGCACTCGGGCTCACTGAAGCAGCCGCCAAGGTAGGGTGAACTCAGTCAGGTGCGAGGCTCTCGAGCATGTCGAGATCGCCGGACAGAAGCGCAGGTTCGGCGCGCAGGATCAGGTCGACCGGCCAGTCCCACCATTTCAGCGCCAGCAGCCGCGCGATCTGGGGCTTGGAAAAGCGGAACCGTTCGGCGCGGCCCGGATTGCCGGTGACGATGCCGTAGGCAGGCACCGTGCCACGGACAACGGCGCCTGCGCCAATGATGGCGCCATCGCCGATGCGCGTACCGGGCAGGATCATCGCGCCGTAGCCGATCCAGACATCATTGCCGATCACCGTGTCACGGGTGTCGGGCTGAAACCCTGCCATCTGATCCGGATCGAACACCGGGAAGGGATAGCAGCTGAGCCCGTCCTGCCCGTGGTTGGCCGAAGAGGTTATGAAGCGCACCCCATGGGCAATCTGGCAGAAACGCCCGATCACTAACCTCTCGCGGGCGCCAGGAAAGAGATAAGGCGCCAGGCGCGCGGCCCAGTCCTGTGGCGGGTCGAAGTCCGAGGCGTAGGTATAATCACCAACCTTGAAATTCGGGTGGTCCACCGCGCGCGATAGCATCACGGTGCCCTCATGGGGCGTACCGTCAGGCAGGACGATCGGGTGGCGCAGGCTTGGGTCGGGCAGGGGCATGGATCAGTCGTCCGGACGGGCGAGCGAGAAAACCTCGGTAACGCGGGAATAGTCGCGATAGCCAAGCCGTGCGAGGGGCTCAAACGTGGTAACGTCGAACATTCCGTCCTTGAGGCAATCGTCACGCAGGTGCACGCCGGTCACCTCGCCAAAGGCGACACGGTTTGCTGCGCCGGGCAGATCGACGATCTTGGTCAGCTTGCATTCCAGTGCCGCCGGGGCGTCAGCGATGCGGGCACAGTTGATCGTTTCGCATTCAACCGATTTGAGCCCTGCGTGGTCGAATTCGTCCACCTCTTTGCCTAAGGTCTGCGAACTGGCGTTCATCGCATCGCGCATGGCATAGGCCACCACATTGACGCAGAAGACGCCTGTTTCCTCGATATTGGCCATGCTGTCCTTGGTATTTTCCTGGTCTTCCTTGCTGCCAGTGGAGGCAAACATGACCTGCGGCGGGGTGTAGGCCACTCCGTTGAAGAAGGAATAGGGGGCCAGGTTGTTTATCCCATCGGCAGAGCGGGAAGATATCCAGCCGATCGGGCGCGGGGTGATCACGGCGTTGAACGGGTTGTGGGGCAGGCCGTGGCCGTCTTCGGGGCGGTAGAACATGCGCATCTCCAAGTGTTTGCTCAATGCTTAGGCCCGTGTTAGGGCGATTTCCACCCCTTGAGGGGCGATTTCGCGGAGGCGTGAGTGGCGTGATCGAATTGAAACCGGAACAGCCCGATGACCGTTGGGAGGTCGAGGCGCTCTATGATCTGTGCTTTGCGCCGGGTCGGGAGGCGCTGTCCTCCTATCGATTGCGCGATGGCGTGGCGCCGGTAGCGGGCCTCAGCCTCGTGGCGCGGGATGAGTTGGGGATCCTGGCCGGTGCGATCCGATTTTGGCCCGTGCATGTGGGCAATGTCGATGCCTTGCTTCTTGGACCGGTTGCGGTACACCCCACCCACCAGGGAGAGGGGCTGGGGGGATCGCTCATCCGCGACAGCCTTGCGCGCGCTTTTGCCAGCGGCTGGGCGCGGGTCATGCTGGTGGGCGATGCGCCCTACTACAGCCGCTTTGGCTTTGAAAAACTGGACGGCGTGTTGATGCCGCCGCCAACCAACCCGGACCGGGTGTTGGGCCTTGCGCTGTCAGAGGGCGCCTGGGAGGGCGTTCGCGGTGATGTGACCCGCTGGCGCGAGAAATGATAGGCATCTGCTGTAATGCACGCTTCAACTTCTGGGTTAAACTCTGCTATCAATAGGATGCAGGAGAGCAGGGCGCTGGCCGTCTGTCCTGATGGCCGGGAAAATCAGGTGGTGTTCCTTTGAATAAATCCGCACTGTATGCTGTTTCGGGTTCGGCCGTCGCAACCCAGGTCGCGGCGCTGTGCTGTCGCATGACCAAAGTCGGAAAACCGCGGATCCTGATGGTCACTTCGCGTGGAACCGGGCGCTGGATCCTGCCCAAGGGGTGGCCCGTCGAGGGACGTAGCCTGGCACAGTCTGCGGCGATCGAGGCTTGGGAGGAGGCTGGCGTGCGCGGCGTGCCGGTTGACCAGTGTATTGGTGAGTACTCCTATGAAAAGTGGCGGCGCGAACTGGCCCCGCTACAATGTGTGGTGCGCGTCTATCCGGTGTTCGTGACGGCGTTGAAGGATGAGTTTCCCGAACGGGACCAAAGGACGCGCGCATGGAAATCGCCACGAAAGGCTGCCGCGCTGGTTCAGGAGAAGGGACTCAAGGCCATTTTGGCCAACTTCGATCCGGCGGTGATTGACTCGGAACTTTTCCACTCTTGAGGGGGCCGTGGGCAAAAAGCCAAGTGGGCAAGAAGCTGCGACGAGAGATGAGATGATACGCTACAGCTTGAAATGTGCAGAGGGTCACAGCTTTGACAGCTGGTTTCAGTCGGCTGCTGCCTACGACAAATTGGCAGACGCGGGCATGGTATCCTGTGCGGTTTGCGGCAGCGCCAAGGTCGAAAAGGCGATCATGGCGCCGCGTGTGCGTCCCGGACGCAAGGCGGTATCTCAGGGCGGCAAAGCCGAGAGCTTTGAGCAGTCGGACACGGAAGCTGCGTCTGAGGCGCAGCAACGGCCGGAGCCTGTCGGCGGTGCCTTGACCGCGCCATCCAGCGAGGTGGAAAAGGCGATCAAGGAGCTGCGCAAACAGGTCGAAGCCAACTCCGATTATGTGGGCAAGGACTTCGCCTCAGAGGCGCGCGCGATGCATCTCGGGGAGGCACCGCCGCGTTCGATCCATGGAGAGGCGCGTCTGGATGAGGCAAAATCGCTGATTGAAGACGGGGTTCCGGTTGTGCCTTTGCCATTTGGTCCAACGCGGAAAACGAATTAAAAGGACATTTCCATGCATGCAGTTGTGACCGGGTCCAGCCGGGGTATTGGCCGGGAGCTTGTCGCCCGGTTGGCAGATGCCGGATACGAGGTGACTGGAACGTCGCGCGACCATTCATCGGGTGTGCGTCTTGATGTGTGCGATCCGGGTCAGCAGGCACGCTTTGCAGCCCAGCTTGGCGACAAGCCAATTGATCTTCTTGTCTGCAATGCTGGCGTTTATATCGACAAGGGAATGTCTATCGAAGAGTACACGGCCGAAGTCTGGAACAAGACGCTGGCAGTGAATGTCACCGGGGTGTTCCTGACCGTACAGGCGCTTTTGGGGAACCTGCGCCGGGCCGAGAAGCCGAAGATTGCAATCATCTCCTCCCAGATGGCCAGCCATGCCCGTGCACCCGGCGGCAGCTATGCCTATCGCGCCTCAAAGGCTGCAGCACTCAATATCGGTCGCAATCTGGCATCAGATCTCAAGCCTGACGGAATTGCGGTTGGTATCTACCATCCCGGTTGGGTGCGCACCGATATGGGCGGTATGGAAGGGGATATCTCGGTAGAGGAGTCTGTTGAGGGTCTTCTGCACGAATTCGATGTGCTCGACATGTCCACGACGGGCTGTTTTCACACTTGGGACGGTCGCATCCACGCCTATTGAAACCCGCATCCAGTTTGACGGGAGTGCAAAATAAAAAAGCCAGAGCGGCAAAGCTCTGGCTTTTCGCATTTTGTGAATGAAAGCGGGTCGCTTTTAGTCCCAGCAGCTCACCAGTACGGTCATGCCGCTGGCCTGACGCACCAGGGCTTCATTCGGCAAAGCCGCGCCGCTGCCTGCAGGAACAAACATCGGGATATTCGCGGCGATCAGCGCCTCGCGCAACGCAGCCGCGTTGACGCCGAAGCTGACACCTTCGGGCAGCTGCCGTCCTTTGATCTCTTGCGGAAGCAGCATGCCGAGAACCGCACCGGAGGCATCAAGAACCGGACCGCCCGCATCGCCAGCCTGCGCCGAAAGATCAAGGCGGATCACGCCGGTGTTGCCGTCCAGGCTTTTGACATCCTCGAGAACGCCAAAGGTCAGGCTGGGAGCGCCAAGTACCCCCTCGTAGGAGAACCCGGAGGCCGCGACCTCTGATTTCAGGCGCGGGGACTGGGTGCTTAGACCGGCAACCGCCATGGGCGCAAGCCGCTCTACCGGCTGCAGGATCGCAAAGCCGCTCTCCGGAGCGTTGGCCGTCACCGTGGCCTGATAGCCGTGATCCAGGGTGATCCGGCTGCAACCCGCAACCACGTCGGATGTGGTGATCACGGCTCCATTCTGGCTCACAAAGAAGCCAGAGCGTGACAGGCGCGGCTTGCGCACCTCCAGGTCGGCCAGGAGATCGACGCTTTGGCTCAGGTCGCTTCCCGCCGTGTCCTCAAGAACGCCATCGATCCGGGCAAAGCTCTCGCGCATGGCGGCCAGAACGCGGGTGCGGCGGGCTTCGTCGCCCGCAGGCCAGATCAGGGTAAAGCCCTTGATCTGCCCGCCGTTCAGGCTGGCTTCGGTGTAGGAGACGATCTGCCCGTTGCGCCCCTCGATCGTGAAGCTGTCGCTGCTGCGTTCGCGCGGGCCGGTCAGAGGCACGATTTCAAGGGTCTGCATGATGTCATAGAGACCAAACAGGGTATTCTTGTCGCCGCGCTGGCTGATCAGCAGAACGCGAGCACCGAGGTCGCCGCTGCTGTCGTAATGGGCGAAGGGCGACTCATAGCGGGCAAAGGTTACCTCTGCCGCCGGGATCTGCATGGAAATGCCTGCGCGGGAGTCCAACACCTCTGCCATGCCCACCGAGATCAGTGGCGCATTGTAGTCATCCATCAGGAGCTTACGCTGCGCAGTGGTCAGTACGCCGGTGGGGTCGAACCCTTTGCTCAGCTGCCAGTCGGACATGGCGCCGCGGGTGCCGCGGCCAAAGGATCCGTCGATTGCGGAGTCGTAGAAGCCGGCTGCCCTGAGCGCGATCTGGAGCTCCTTTTTCTCGTCGCGGCTCAGCGCTTGCTCGCTACGGCGCGCCTGGGCAGGTGTTTCATCGGGCAAAGTCAACTGCGGTTCGGGCGTTGTGACCGCGGGAGCGGCACTCACCTCCGGTGCGACGGGGGCAGTTGCAGTTGCCTGATCCCGCGCGCCCACCGGGTAGAACTGGTTGCGCAGGTTTTCCTGAAAGGCGATGAAGCTGTCGCGCGGGATTTGTCCTTCGGTGCGATAGACTTGCAGAACGCGCTCGGCATCCTGACGCGTATAGGGGCCAAGCACGATACCGTACCAACCTGCGCCCAAGGTAAAGCCGGCAACATCCGGCAGGCGCGATGCAAATTCCTGCGCCTCTGCCTGGGCCTCGCTCAGGGACGGCCGCGCAGCGATCTGGATCCAGACGGTATCCTGGCTTGCCTGTTGCGCATGGGCGGATCCGCCAAAGGCAATCATAATCGTGGTGACCGCCAGCAGCAGGGCGGATGAAATTCTTTTCATTGCAGGACCTCTATCCCGATGGGGTAAATTGTTGCCGGGCAGATAAGCACTTTAGGAGGACAAAGCAAACTCCCGGTAAACGGGGAATTCGTCTCTTGATGCAGCATTCCATCACCTTTGTTGCCCGTGCGGCTGCAAGAGGCCGACAACGGTGCTCCGTGCAAGACTAGCCGTTGACGCTCGGCAGGGGGTTGCATAGGAAGAACCCCGCATTCTTTGACCTGAAAAGATGTCCCAGAGAGGGATCTGACATGACCCAGAACACCACTGCCGCTGCCGCCTCCACGGGCGCTCCACGTTCCTTTCAGGAGATCATCCTGCGGCTTCAGTCCTATTGGGCATCCAAGGGATGCGCCATCATGCAGCCCTATGATATGGAAGTCGGAGCAGGCACCTTTCACCCGGCAACAACGCTGCGCTCTTTGGGGTCTGCGCCTTGGGCCGCGGCTTATGTGCAGCCCTCGCGCCGCCCCACCGACGGGCGCTACGGTGAAAACCCCAACCGCCTGCAGCACTACTACCAGTACCAGGTCCTTATCAAACCCTCGCCGCCGAACCTGCAGGAGCTCTATCTCGGCAGTCTTGAGGCCATCGGCATCGATATGGACCTGCACGACATCCGCTTTGTCGAGGACGACTGGGAAAGCCCGACCCTAGGCGCCTGGGGCCTTGGCTGGGAAGTCTGGTGCGACGGGATGGAAGTCAGCCAGTTCACCTATTTCCAACAGGTCGGCGGCCATGATTGCGCGCCTGTCTCGGGTGAGCTGACCTACGGGCTTGAGCGTCTTGCGATGTATGTCCTTGGCATTGATCATGTGATGGACATGCCCTTTAACGACCCCGATGCGCCGATCCCGCTGACCTATGGCGACGTGTTCAAGCAGACCGAGGAAGAATACGCCCGCTGGAATTTTGATGTCGCGAACACCGACGTCCTGCTGCGCCACTTTGAAGAGGCAGAGGCCGAGTGCACGACCATTCTCGCGCAGGAGCATATCGACCCCAAGACCGGCAAGCGCATCATTATGGCGCACCCAGCCTATGACCAATGCATCAAGGCCAGCCACATTTTTAATCTCCTCGATGCGCGCGGAGTCATTTCCGTGACCGAACGTCAGGCCTATATCGGTCGGGTGCGGGCGCTTGCCAAGCAATGCGCCGACGCATTTGTACAAACCGAAGCAGGTGGCCAGGCCGCCTGAGGGTCAGACCTGAGGGGAAGAAACGCCATGATGGGCAAGGTTATCGGGATTGTGTTGGGCATCTGCGCTTTGGTTGCGGGTGTGTCCATGTATTACCTGCAAGTCTATGGGTTCTATGAGGATGTGACGCCGCAGCCTGGGCTTGATGTGGTTCTGACGCCGCTGGATGGAACTGAGCCGCGCCCGATACCTTATGGTGATTTTCAGGCGATCGATGCGGAAAGCTCTCCGATCCGCTACCGCGCCTGTTTTACGACAGACGTGATACCAGAGGATCTGGCCTCGGAATTCGCGACTTCTGACCTCAACGTGCCACGCAACGCGCCGGGTTGGTTCGACTGTTTTGACGCTGCCGAAATCGGCACGGCACTGAAAGAAGGCTCTGCCACTGCATTCCTGTCGGTCAAGAACATCTCTTACGGGGTGGACCGGATTGCGGTCATCGGTGCGGACGGACGTGGCTTTGTCTGGCATGAGCTGAACAATTGCGGCGAACAGATCTACAATGGCAGTGCCATCGTCACCGAAGCCTGCCCGCCGCGCCCAGAAAGCGAGTAAAGCCGGACCGCGAATGTCCGGGTGAACAGGAGCGCTGCCCCCGATGCTCATTCCGGATTTCATCACGGTAACGCTTGGATTGGCGGTCTTCCTCGGTGGGGGGATGCTCAACAAGAGGTTCGGTTTGTTGCGGCGACTGAACATTCCCGAGGCCGTCAGTGGAGGTTTGCTCGCCTCGCTTTTCCTGATGGGCGTTTATCTCGTTTTGGATGTTGAGATTGTCTTCGAGCTGGAGGCTCGCGACTTCTTTCTGGTGATGTTTTTTGCCGGAATTGGGCTGAATGCGCGGCTCGGAGATTTGATCTCTGGCGGGCGGCCCTTGATGATCCTGCTGGCGCTGACCCTGCTCACGATCCTTTCGCAGAACCTGATCGGTGGTGCCGGGGCGGCGATATTCGGATATCCGGCGCAGGCCGGTGTACTCTTTGGATCGGCGGCGCTGATCGGCGGGCACGGCACGGCGATTGCCTGGGCGCCCGAAGTTGCTGCGGCGACCGGTCTGAGCGCCGCACAAGAATTGGGCGTTGCCGTCGCAACGCTGGGCCTTGTTTTGGCGGCTATCATTGGCGGACCGATCGCCGGCTATCTGATCCAGCGCGATGCCCTGACGCCGGATCGACCCGATCAGGGGCCAATTGCGGGCCTTGCCACACCAAACGGAGCGCCACCTCAGATCATTACGCCTGATGGTGTCATGCGCAGCCTTCTCTATCTCAACTTTGCGATCATTCTGGGTTATGCAGGCTGGGAGGGACTCGAGACACTGGGTGTCAAACTGCCGCTCTTTGTACCGTGCCTTGTGGCGGGCATCTTCATCGCAAACCTGCGCGCGCTGCTGTTTCCGGCGGCTCCGGCCGTCGCCCGAACGCCATCGCTCGCGTTGATTTCGGAGGTCTCTCTAGGGATTTTCCTCGCGATGTCGTTGATGAGCCTGCAGCTCTGGACCATTGCTGACCTCGGTCCTGCCATCCTTGCCGTAATGCTGGGACAGACGCTCTTTACGGTGCTGTTCGTCCTGCTGGTGCTGTTTCCATTGCTGGGTGGCGGCTATCGTGCCGCCGTGCTGGCGGCCGGCTTTGGCGGCTTTGCCCTTGGCGCCACGCCCACGGCCATTGCCAATATGACCGCTGTGACCAAACGCTATGGCCCATCACCTATTGCCTTTGTGGTGCTCCCCCTTGTATCCGCCTTCTTTGTTGATATTGCCAATGCAATCGTCATCCAGACGATCGTGAACTTCTGAGGATCCCAGATGCCCGACCTGCTGATTGAACTGTTCTCCGAGGAAATCCCGGCCCGCATGCAGGCGCGTGCGGCGGAGGATCTGAAAAAGCGGATGACCGACGGTTTGGTCGAGGCGGGTCTGACCTATGCCGCAGCCCACGCCCTGTCGACACCGCGCCGCCTGACGCTGGCCGTTGAGGGTCTGCTGGCCGAAAGCCCCACCATCCGCGAAGAGCGAAAGGGGCCCAAGGTCGGCGCGCCGGACAAGGCGGTCGAAGGCTTCCTGCGCGGCGCCGGGATCGATCGGGATCAACTAGAAGAGCGCGACACGCCCAAGGGCGCCGTCTATTTTGCGACAATCGAAAAGCCGGGCCGCCCGGCCGCCGAGATCATCGCGGAAGTACTGGAAACAACCATCCGTAACTTCCCCTGGCCCAAATCCATGCGCTGGGGGGCTGGGTCTTTGCGCTGGGTGCGCCCTTTGCAGTCGATCCTGTGCATCCTGACGGATGAGGGCGGCGCCGAGGTGGTTCCCTTCGAAATCGAAGGCCTGAAGGCCGCAGACAGCACCAAGGGTCACCGCTTCATGGCGCCGGATGCCTTCTCGGTCGCCTCCTTTGAAGACTACACAGCCAAGCTGAAACGCGCTCATGTGATCCTCGACCCGGCAGAGCGCGCGGATACCATCTGGCATGACGCCACCAACCAGGCCTTTGCCGCCGGTCTGGAAGTGGTCGAGGACAAGGGCCTTCTGGCCGAGGTTGCTGGGCTGGTCGAATGGCCCGTGGTCCTGATGGGCAAGATCGATGATGATTTCCTGGGGCTGCCGCCCGAGGTGCTGCAGACCTCGATGAAAGAGCATCAGAAGTTCTTTTCGGTCCGCAACCCCAAGACGGGCCGTATCGAGGGCTTTGTCACCGTGGCCAACCGCGAAACCGCCGATCACGGCGCAACCATTCTCGCAGGCAACCAAAAGGTCCTGTCGGCGCGTCTGGCCGATGCGAAATTTTTCTGGGAAAACGACCTGCGCGTCGCCAAGGGTGGCATGAGCGCCTGGACCGAGGCGCTGTCCAATGTCACCTTCCACAACAAGCTGGGCACCCAGGCAGAGCGGATCGAGCGCATCGCGGCACTGGCCCGCGAGCTGGCCCCCGTTGTGGGCGCGGATGCGGATCTGGCCGAACAGGCCGCGCGGGTGGCCAAGGCGGACCTCTCGTCCGAAATGGTCTATGAGTTCCCCGAGCTGCAGGGCTTGATGGGGCGTTATTACGCCGAGGCTGCGGGCCTTCCACAGGAGGTGGCAAACGCCTGCGAGCAGCATTATTCCCCCCTTGGTCCCTCGGACGATGTGCCGAGCGATAAACTCTCCGTTGTGGTGGCGCTGGCGGATAAGCTGGACACGCTGACCGGGTTTTGGGCCATTGATGAAAAACCGACCGGGTCAAAAGACCCCTTTGCCCTGCGCCGCGCCGCACTTGGGGTGATCCGGCTTGTGCTGGAAAACGACATTCGCACGCCGCTGGATCAGCACATCGACGCGCATCTTCTGCGCCATGAGTTGAAACAGAATGGCGAGGACGAAGTTGCAACCGGCCTATTGAATGACATGATTGAAGAGATTGCCGATCACGGCGTGTTCGGCTCGGCTGTGCGCACGGTTCTCGATGCTTTTGACGGCGATCTGCCGAAACATCTGGAAGAGCTGAAGGAAAGCCTGCCGGATGTATCGCGCGACCTTTTGACCTTCTTCCATGACCGCCTGAAGGTCTTCCTGCGAGATCAGGGTATTCGCCACGACGTGATCGATGCCTGTATCGCGATGGCGGGTAATGACGATCTGACCCTTCTGGTCAAACGCGCCCGCGCGCTGGAGGCGTTCCTGAAGACCGAAGAGGGCGAGAACCTTTTGCAGGGCTTCAAGAGGGCCAACAACATCCTGTCCCAGGCTGAAGAAAAGGACGGGGTGGAGTATTCCTTTGGCGCTGACAAGAAATTCGCTGAGGACGCCAGTGAAACGGCCCTGTTTGACGCGCTTGCCCTTGGCGAGGGAGCGATCTCCTCGGCCATCGAAGCCGAGGATTTCGCGGCCGCCATGGGCGGCATGGCCGCATTGCGCCAGCCGATCGATGCCTTTTTCGAGGCGGTGCAGGTGAATTCGGACAACGACATCGTGCGCCGCAACCGGTTGAATCTCCTCGGCCAAATCCGCAAGGTTTGTGGTCAGGTTGCCGATCTGACCCGGTTGGAGGGGTGATTGGTGCCTCGCGGTTGTGAGCTGAAGCTTTGATAACGGTGGACGTCGTGCAGATTGCGCGGCGTCTTTCATTTGATGCAAACTTGCAAGGGCGCTTCCCCCTTGCAGGAAGGGCGATCAAGCTTATGCTGCAAGCACGCGGAATGTGCCGCAGTGCAGAAAGTTCAGGATAGACAATGCCCGATGCGCCCCTGGCCACGCTGATCACCCAGTCAGCTCCGATTGCGACCTCCAGCCATGGCGGACGGGCAAAGTGCTTACAGCGCCTGGTGCGTCTGGAAATGCCAGTGCCGCGCACCGTCGCCCTGTCTTTTGACGCAGTGCATGCTATCGCCAGCGGCCATTTGCCGAATATCGATGCGATACTTAAATCATTTGCTTCGGATGCGCTCCTTTGTGTGCGCCCCTCTTCCGAGGATCCCGATTGGGGCGGGCCGGGGGCAATCCTGAACATCGGTATGAACGAGGTCCGCTGCAAGGAGCTGTGCGCACGGCTTGGCGAAGAGGCTGCGGCGGGGCTGTATCTGCGCTTTGTGCAATCCTATGCCGTTCATGTTGCGCGGCTGGATCCTGATGCCTTCGACGATGTCGAGGACGGTGGCCCGGATGCCTTGCGCGAAACGCTGCTGGCCTACGAGGCGGAAACGGATGAACCGTTCCCGCAAGACCCGGCAGAGCAGCTCGGCGCGGTGCTGCGCTCCATGGCGCGGGCCTGGGAGGGCACCTCTGCCCGCCTCTTGCGGCAGGCCAAGGGGGCGCCGGCAGATGCGGGGCTGGGGCTGGTGGTGCAGGAGATGATCCCGGGACTGGGGCAGGGGGAATGCGGATCGGGTGTTTTGCAGCTTGTGGACTCGCGCACCGGCAAACCTCAGCTGACCGGGCGCTATCTCAGCCAGTCGCAGGGACGCGAGGCTCTGGGGGCAGGGGCAGGCGCACTGTTCCTGGAAAAGGATGAGCGGGGACCCTCGCTTGAAGAGCTTGCCCCAACGGCATTTGCCGATCTCAAGGCCCATGCGGAACTGATGCGGCGCCGCCTGCGCGAGGAAATGCAGGTGGAGTTTGTCATCCAGGACGGCTCTGTTCACATATTGGACGGGGTGCGCGTGGCTCGTTCGGCCCGCGCCGCAGTACGGATTGCCGTAGCTTTGGCGCAAGACGGCATCATTCCCCCGCATGAGGCGCTGATGCGGGTCGATGCACATGCCATGAACGAGCTGCTGCACCGGCAGGTGGCGCCCGATGCCAAGCGTGACGTGATCGGCGCTGGGATCGCGGCGAGCCCCGGTGCCGCAACAGGAGCTCTTGTTTTCAACGCTGTGGATGCCCAGGCCAGCGCGGCCCGCGGCGAACCTTGTATTTTGGTACGACGCGAAACCTCGCCCGAGGACGTGCGGGGCATGCATGCCGCTGCGGCCGTCCTGACCGAACGGGGTGGCATGACCAGCCACGCCGCCGTGATTGGGCGTGGCCTCGGGGTTCCCTGTATCGTGGGTGCTTCGAACATGAAGTTTTTGCCTAAGCGGAAGCAACTGGTGGCGCCGGATGGCCGCGTCTTTGGTCAAGGCGATATCGTGACGATCGATGGCAGCAGCGGTCAGGTTCTGGCTGGGGAACCAGAGATGCTCGAGGCGGCGCAGGACGATGCGTTTCAGACCCTTTTGGCCTGGGCGGATGAGGCTCGCGACATGGGGATCCGTGCCAATGCCGACACGCCTGCGGACGCCCAAACAGCCCGCAATTTCAAGGCCGAGGGGATCGGCCTGTGCCGGACCGAGCACATGTTCTTTGATCCGGGCCGTCTGACGGTGATGCGCGAGATGATCTTCGCCGAAACCTCGGCCGGGCGGGCTGCGGTACTGGCGCGCCTTTTGCCGATGCAGCGCGATGACTTCCGCGAGCTGTTCCGCATCATGGAGGGGTTGCCGGTGTGCATCCGCCTGTTCGACCCGCCGTTGCATGAATTCCTGCCCACCTCGATGTCTGGTCAGCGCGAGCTGTCCGAGGCGCTGGGTATCCCGGTCAGCGACATCACCCGCCGGGTTGAGGAACTGGAGGAATATAACCCCATGCTGGGGCTGCGCGGCGTGCGGCTTGGTGTGACCGTGCCGGAAATCTACGATATGCAGGCCCGCGCGATCTTTGAGGCCACGCTTGAAGCCTCCAAGGATGGCGCGCCGGTTGTCCCTGAGATCATGATCCCACTGGTTTCGGCCAAACGCGAGGTCGAACTGGTCAAGGCCCGGATCGATGCGGTGGCCTTGGCTGTCAGCGCCGAAAGAGGGCAACGCTTTGACTATCGCCTGGGGGTGATGGTGGAAACACCGCGTGCTGCGCTCCGGGCCGAGGAAATTGCCGTTCACTCAGCCTTCCTGAGCTTTGGAACTAACGATTTGACGCAGATGACTTATGGATTGTCCCGTGACGATGCCGGACGGTTCATGTCGAATTATGTCCAGCAAGGGGTATTCCCCGAGGACCCGTTCCATGTGCTGGATGTGGACGGAGTGGGCGAATTGTTGAAACTTGGTGTGCAGCGGGGCCGCAAGGGACGCACAGATATTACGCTTTCCATCTGCGGCGAACACGGAGGCAACCCCGAATCGATTGCATTTTGCCGTGCAGCGGGGTTCGATTACGTGTCATGCTCCCCGTTCCGGGTTCCGGCTGTGCGGTTAGCCGCCGCCCAGCTTGCGATCGGGGAAAAGATCGGGAAAGCCGCTCCAACTTACGCAAAAAATTAACAAAATTTGCGTTTGTGGGCGTCCTAGACGCAGCGCTCAGATCCAGTCTTCCAGCCCTCGGGCCGCCCTGCACTTCCGTATAGGTGGACGCTGGGCGGTTTATCCTTTAAAGGCTGCCCTCGCGCTATCTGGGGAGGCCGCGCAAGCTGATAAACGAGGATCTGCAATATGAAACTCCTGACGCTGGCTGCCGTTCTGGCAGCCCTTACGGTCACGACACCCACGGCCCAGGCCGAGACCGGATTGAAGTCCCTTTTCAACCGCGAGCAGTCTGCTCTGAATTCCGTGCCCGAACGCCGCCTGAGTGGCCTGTTCGGGTTCAAACCAAAGGCGTCTCGCAAGCCCGTTAAGGATGTGCAGTTCACCCGCGCCTGGATCGATGCCCAGCCCAAGGCAACTGGCAATGAGGAATTTGCCTGCCTTGCCGAGGCTCTCTACTTTGAAGCGCGTGGTGAGACCATTAAAGGCCAGTTTGCCGTTGCCGAAGTGATCCGCAATCGAGTCAACGCCGATCAGTTCCCCGGCAGCTATTGCGGCGTGATCAATCAGGGTACCGGTCGCCGTTACCAGTGCCAGTTCACTTATACCTGCGATGGGCACGAAGAAGTCATTCGTGAAAAGGCTGCTTATGAGCGCGTTGCCAAGGTGGCGCGCCTCGTTCTGGATGGTGTCGAAACCGGCCTGACCGAGGGAGCGACTTACTATCATACGACGGCCGTGCGTCCCCGCTGGAGCAGTCATTTCACCAAGACCGCGCGTATTGGGGTACACCTGTTCTATCGCGACGATCGGTATCGCACTGCTTCTAACAACTGATTTGGGTCTTTGGTGACCCTCGCTGCCGCACAGGGCGTTTTCGGGCGCTGGTGCGGCGCATGCGGGCCTGATATGGACGGCAAAACAAAGGTAGGGTGGACCGCCGCCCAAACGTACAGCCAGACAGAGGCCCGCAGCCATGCCCTCAGAGATCCGTCTCGCATTTGAACACCCTTCCGAACGCTCCATCGCCACGGCCCCCGGTGGTCCGCTCGACAGGATTTCGCTGCGCGATCATCTTGTCGAAGTCGAGATCGGGGCCTTTCAAGCGGAGCGGGGTACAACACAGCGGATCTGTTTCAACGTTGTCGTGGAGGTGGCACCTCTGCCAGCGGACCTTGACGATGATGTCGACCGTATCCTCTCCTATGACAAGGTGACCGAGGCAATCGCCTATGAACTGGCTGCGGAGCGTTTGAACCTACTGGAAACGCTCGCCGAACGTGTGGCAGAGCGGATCCTGTTGGAACCGCAGGCGATCCGATCATTTGTCCGTATTGAAAAACTGGATCGTGGGCCCGGTGCGCTGGGCGTTGAAATCGTGCGCTCCAAGGATCAGGTCAGCCACGTGGTTGAGGAAGAAGAGGTTCCTCACCCCCGCCTCATGTACCTGTCCAATGCTGCGATCGACAGCGACAACCTTGCTGGCTGGATCGACCAGATGGAATGCCGCCAGCGCCCGCTGATCCTTTGTGTCGGGGCGCATCCCTTGCATGTGCCACAGACCGGGCACAAGATGACTCAGCGCCGGATCGACCTCCTTGCCATTGAGCAAAACGCATGGCGTCTGGCCGCACAAGACCATCGCTGCAAGGTGGTTGCCACCCGGACCGAGTTGGACTGGGCCATGAAAAACGGCCAGATCTGTGTTTGGGCGCCTTCCAAGATCGTACTGGATGCGGTGGATGGCCCCTCGGCGGCGCCGTCGGATGCGGTTGCACTTGCCTCGTGGTTTGCGGCAACATTCGAAGCGGAAGAGATGATTGTGATTGGCGCCGAGCTGCCGAGCGAACAGCAGGTGGCCTTGCGCGCCGTGGATGTGGAGCAACGCACGCTTTGACATATTACCGGCCTTTGGTGCAGCACGGTGAAGCCCGCCCGGAAGGCGCGGTGCCTCTGGCGGGCGGGTCCGCCCTTTGGTTTTCCGAAGTGGAGCTTCTCAGCCGGGATGGTCCGCCGCGGCTGATGCCTGCGGGGCTTATTCCCGAAGAGGTGCGTCACCGCTTGAGCTTTCGCCGCGCCGCTATCTGCGGGTTGGACATGACCCAGCCACAAATCATGGGCATTCTGAACGTCACCCCTGACAGTTTCTCGGATGGGGGGCGCCACGCCGAGGTAAAGGCGGCCTCTGCCGCCGCTCTGCGCATGGTCGAGGAAGGCGCCACCATCATTGATGTGGGCGGAGAATCCACCCGCCCTGGCGCCGATTTCATCCCCGAAGAGGAAGAGATCGCCCGCACAGTCCCAGCGATCGAGGCCATTCGGGCATCCTCCTCTGTTGCGATCTCCATCGACACGCGTAAAGCACCGGTTGCGGTAGAGGCGTTGGAGGCCGGTGCCGGGCTGATCAATGATGTCTCGGGTTTCACTTTCGACGCGGCGCTGGCTCCCGTGGCGGCACAGGCGGGTGTTCCGGTCTGCGTGATGCATGCGCAGGGCGATCCAGCTACGATGCAAGAGGCGCCGAGCTATGACAATGTGCTGCTCGACGTTTATGATTTCCTTTCAGAGCAGGTGGACCGGCTTGAGGCGATTGGCGTCTTGCGCGATCAGATCGTCATCGATCCCGGCATCGGCTTTGGCAAGACGTTGGAGCATAACCTGGCCCTGTTGCGGGGACTAAGCCTGTTTCACGGGCTGGGCTGTCCGGTTCTTCTGGGTGTGTCGCGAAAAGGCTTCATTGGGAAGATCGGCGCCGCCGCGCAGGCCGATCAGCGTGCACCGGGTTCGATCGCAGTGGGGCTTGCTGGCCTCGCTCAGGGTGTGCAGATCCTGCGCGTGCATGATGTAGCAGACACCGTGCAGGCCGTGCGGCTGTGGCAGGCGGTGCGCTGAGCGTTACTGCCCTCGCCCGAACAGCCGTCTGAGCGCGCCGTACTGGCTTAACCCCATACCGCTCAGGATTAGGGCAAGCGCTACCAAAAGACTGGCCGGAAGTGGTTCGTTGAGGAAGACAGCGCCCAGCACCACCGACCACACCGGCACCTGATAGCTGGTGAGGCTCATGAATGTCGGGCCTGCACCGCGAATCACCAAGACCCTCAAAAAGGCGGCGCCAGCGGTTGGAAACAGACCGAGAATGGCGAGATAGCCCAGCGTTTGCAGATCTACCGAGGGCGGCGACCCTTCGATCATCCAGGCGGCGGGCAGGATGAGGAGCGTTCCGATCGCCAAAGGGATTGCAGCAAGGCCAACCGGGTCCACTGGAGGCAGGCGTCGCGTAAGGATTGAAGAGGCCGCATAGCAGGCCACTGCCGCAAGGCAGGCTAGGCGGCCCAGTGGCTCCATCGCGTCGCCGGTGCTGTCAAAGGCCTGACCTCCGAACAGGAGGGCAACTCCTGCAAAGCCGATCAGGAAGCCGGCCAGTCTGCGCAGGCTCATCTGCTCGCCGGGGATAAAGACATGCGCCAGTGGTAACACCATCAGCCCGATCCCGGCCATGGTCACCCCGGTAAAGCCAGAGGTTACATATTGCTGCCCCCAACTGATCAGAGAGAAGGGCACAAGTGTGTTCAGAAGGCCAAGAAGCAACAGAACAGGCCAGTTCGTCTGCTCCTTGAACAAGGGAAACCCGCGCGCGCCCCAGATGCCCCACAAAAGCAGGGCCGCAAAACCGATCCGCCCGGCGGTCAGCCAGAAGGGAGTAATTCCCTCCAGCGCCAGTTCGATCACCATGAAGGTCGCCCCCCAGATGAACCCCAGCGTGGCGGTCATCAGCCAATAGCGTCCTGCGATTTCGGGCATCTCTTCCTCAAGCCTGCATCGGCGTGACATGACCTGGCAAAAATGGTGAGGTCAACCAATTTTTGATTGGTCCGGAATTGACAGCCGTCTGCACTAGCTGGCGACACCAGCGCGTCGGCGGGGCGCGCGGCTCAGTAAAAGACCGCCAAGGATCAGGGCAAGGGCAGCAAACAGCTGCGGCGGCACGGCTTCGTTCAAAAGTAGCGCACCGAACAGGACTGACCAGACCGGAACCTGGTAGTTCACGGTGGACAAAAAGGCCGGTCCGGCGCTGCGGGCGATCTGCACCAGAAGGATCTGCGCCAGCGCGGTCGGGAACAGGCCAAGGTAGAGGATTGCCATCATCGGGCGTGCCTCGGGGAGTGACGGGACGCCTTCCTGTAGCAGTGCAACGGGTACGATCAGGACGCTTGCACATATCAGGGCGGCGGCCGACAGTGACAGCATGTTCACGGAAGGTGCCAGCCGGGTCACTATCGCACCGATGGCATAACAGAGCGCAGCCCCCACGCAGGCAAGGCGCGCGAGGGATTCAAAATCGGTGCCAGCGCTACTGAGGGCATCCAGGCCAATCAGAACCAGAACGCCCGCAAAGCCGGTCAGAAACCCGATGCTGCGGCGCAGGGTCATGGCCTCTCCGGGCACAAGGAGATGCGCCAGTGGCAGCACGAACAATGGCACCACCGCCATGCAGACCCCGGCAAAACCGCTGGCCACATAGGTCTGTCCCCAACTGAGCAGGGCAAAGGGAACGGCGTTGCTGAACATGCCCATGCCAAGGGCTGACAGCCAGATCAGACGTCCGGTTCCGGTATTGATCGGCGGCAGGTGCAGGCCCATCACGCGCAGGATGGTCAGCAGGCTTAGGGCGCCGATGGCAATGCGCGCTGCTGCGATGGTCACCGGGCCGACGTCTGCAAGCGCGACCGAGACCGCCATGAAGGACGCACCCCAGATCATTCCTAGGAACAGAAGTTTGATCCAGTTGAGTGTGCCCGCGCCGTGCTGCATTTGAAATCTCCAAAGAAAATGGGCGCCCCGATGAAATGGAGCGCCCTTGCAGAGGAATAAGGCGACGGGCAAAGCCCGCCAAGCCCAAAGTGGCGCCTTAGTTCTTGTCTTTATCGACCAGCTTGCCGGCCGAGATCCAGGGCATCATGTCGCGCAGTTTCTTGCCGACCTGTTCGATCTGGTGTTCGTCGTTGTGGCGACGGGCGGCCTTGATGGTGGGCTGACCCACGGCGTTCTCCAGCATGAAGTCACGCACAAACTTGCCGGTCTGGATGTCCGACAGGGTTTCCTTCATCGCCTTCTTGGTCTGCTCGTAGGGCAGGATGCGCGGGCCGGTGACATACTGGCCGTATTCGGCAGTGTTGGAGATCGAGTAGTCCATGTTGGCGATGCCGCCTTCATAGATCAGGTCCACGATCAGCTTGGTTTCGTGCAGACACTCGAAATAGGCCATCTCGGGCGCGTAGCCTGCTTCGACCAGGGTTTCGAAACCGCAGCGGATCAGCTCGACGATACCACCACATAGAACCGCCTGCTCACCGAAGAGGTCGGTTTCGCATTCTTCGCGGAAATTGGTCTCGATGATGCCCGAACGGCCGCCACCGATGGCGGAGCAGTAGGACAGGCCGATTTCCAGCGCCTTGCCGGTTGCATCGGTGTCAACGGCCACCAGGCAGGGCACGCCGCCGCCTTTGGTGTATTCGCCGCGCACGGTGTGGCCGGGGCCTTTGGGGGCCATCATGATGACGTCGACGCCTTCTTTCGGCTCGATCAGGCCGAAGTGCACGTTCAGACCGTGGGCAAATGCGATGGCTGCACCGGGACGGATGTTGTCGTGGACGTATTTCTTGTAGGTCTCTGCCTGAAGTTCATCGGGCATGGTGAACATGATGACGTCGCACCAGGCTGCCGCTTCGGCGATACCCATGACCTGCAGACCTTCGGCTTCGGCTTTCTTGGCCGAGGCGGAGCCTTCGCGCAGGGCGACGACAAGGTTCTTGGCGCCGCTGTCGCGCAGGTTCAGGGCGTGGGCGTGGCCCTGCGATCCGTAGCCCAGGATGGCTACTTTCTTGTCCTTGATCAGGTTCACATCGCAGTCGCGGTCGTAGTAAACGCGCATGTCAAAATCCTCCGGTTGACGTTTGAGGCAGAGCATAAGGGGGCAGAGAGCAAAGGCGATGGGTTTTGACGCGTAATTCCGCCCATTTTCGGAGTAGTCATTCGTCAGATGATACAATACTGATTGAATCATGCTTGATGATCTTGATCGGCGCATCCTGCGCCACATGCAAAGTGACCCGGAGCAATCGATTCCGGACCTGGCAGACCGGTTGGGGCTGACCTCGTCGCGTCTGTCGCGACGGCTGGAGAAACTGCGCGAGGCGGGCGTGATCCTGGGCCAGCGTGCGGTGATCGACTGGCGCGCACTGGGCTATGCGGTGGAGGTTTCGCTCAGGGTAACGCTGGACAAGACCAATCCACGCGCCTTTGACGAATTCATCGAGGCTGCGCGCCAGATCCCTGAGGTGCTGGAGATCCAGACCTTCCTTGGCCAGGTGGATGTGCGCCTTTCGGTGATTGCCCGCGACATGCCACACTACCAGGAAATCTACCGCGCCCGGATTCTGACCTTGCCGCATATCACCGATATCGAGGCTCTGATGCATGTGGCGCGGATCAAATCGAACGAAAGCCTGCCGCTATGAGCCGCGCTGATCTGGACGATATCGATTTCGCGATCCTGCGGGCACTGTCCCAGGATGCGACCCGATCTGCCGGGGCGCTGGGGCGGGAACTGGAGCTCAGCCAGCCTGCAACTTGGCGTCGCATCCGTCGCTTGCAGGAGGCTGGCATTCTTGCGGGGCGTCGGCTGGAGCTTGACAGCAAGGCGCTTGGCTTTGGTGTTACAGTTTTCCTGGGCATCAAATTGGCCACCAAGGGGCGGGTCAGCCTCGAGGATTTCGAGCGCGCCGTTTCCGCCATTCCCGAGGTGCAGACGGTGGAGCATGTGCTGGGTATGTATGACTACCGCCTGCGGGTCACCGCGCGGGACATTGCCGATTTCGAACGGGTGCTGCGGCGCCGGGTCATGACCTTGCCAGGCGTGGGCAATGTGGATGCCAATGTTTTGCTCTCCGAAGAGCGTAGGCCGGGTCCGCTGTGATAGGTTACAGTCTGTCGATGATCGGAAACGGGGTTTCCTCCGTTGGCCCCTGAACCGGCGGGGTCGGGCTGTGCTTCCCGGTCAACTCTGTTCATATCAGCGCATGCCTGACCGCCCTGTATGCCAAAGTAGACTTTGCCAAAGGCAGACACGGGCATTAGCGGTAGACGGGATGAAATAAGGAGGATCACCGATGGCATTGCTGAAAACCGTGGACCCGGAGGGCCTCGAGGAATTCTCGGTGGTCTTTACGGACCGCTCTCTCAACCACATGTCGCAGGCTTTCCAGCAGGTCATGCGGGACATCAGCACTATGCTGAAAGAGGTCTACAGTGCCGAGGCCGTCGCCCTGGTGCCCGGTGGCGGCACCTTCGCGATGGAGGCGGTGGCCCGCCAGTTTGCCGGTGGTGCAAATGTGCTGGTCGTGCGCAATGGCTGGTTCTCCTACCGCTGGAGCCAGATCTTTGAAAGCGGCGGCTTTACCGCATCAAGCACGGTTATGAAGGCGCGCCAGACCGGCAACACCGTGCCCGCGCCCTTTGCCCCTGCTCCGATCGAGGATGTGGTCGCCGCCATTCGCGAGCAAAAACCGGATATCGTCTTTGCCCCCCATGTGGAAACCTCGGCTGGGGTGATCCTGCCCGATGATTACGTCACTGCCATGGCCGCCGCCGCTCATGAGGTCGGCGCGCTGATGGTGCTGGACTGTATCGCCTCGGGCTGTGCCTGGGTCGATATGAAGGCCACAGGCGTCGATGTGCTGATCTCGGCCCCGCAAAAGGGCTGGAGCGCGTCGCCCTCTGCCGGTCTGGTTATGTTCTCGGATGCGGCGCTCGCGCGGCTCGAAGAAACCACATCTGACAGTTTTGCCCTCAACCTCAAACAGTGGCGCACGATCATGAAAGCCTATGAGGACGGTGGTCATGCCTATCATGCCACAATGCCGACGGATGCCCTGCGTGCCTTCCGCGATACCATGTTGGAAACCCGCGACTACGGATTTGATCGCTTGCGGGATGCGCAATGGCAGCTCGGCGACGGGGTGCGTACCTATCTGAAGGGCAAGGGCATTGTGTCGGTGGCCGCCGATGGGTTCGGTGCGCCGGGCGTTGTTGTCAGCTACACCAATGATCCCGAGATCCAGAACGGCAAGAAATTCGCGGCCCTCGGCATGCAGATCGCAGCCGGTGTGCCGCTGCAATGTGATGAGCCCGAAGGCTTCAGTACCTTCCGTCTGGGGCTCTTTGGTCTGGATAAGCTATATGACGTGGAAGGGACCTTGAAGCGTCTGACATCGGTCCTTGATCAGGTTCTCTGAGGCGCATGCGCCGGCCTGCTGCACTTACTTTGGCAGGTCGGCCACTGTTGCGCGAATGAACTCTTCACAAAGAGCCGCTTGAGTGATCGGGAGCATATGCCCCAGGCCCGGCTCGATGCGGCATCCAAGGCCAAAGGCCTCCATCGCGCGCCCGTTTTCCTCGGCGCTGAGGAGCACATCGTCGGCGCCAAACAGCACCGCGCCCGGCGTGCGCAGATCGCGGGCATAGCGGGCAGCCTGCTCCGTTATGGCCGGGTACAGGAGCGTCGCATCGGCAGAGGCGGCGATAAAACTCTGCGGACGCAGGCCTAAAACACCGCCAGCGCGATCCAGGAAATCGTCCGGGCAGGTTTCTGGTGCGAAAACCTGTGTGAGCACCGCATCGGCCGTCTTCTTGGCTGCCGGGACTGCGACAGTATGGGCCATCAGCCGCCGCATCATCGGGGAGTTGACAATCAACCCCTTGAAGACATCGGAGCCGCCCTCGGACGGGTGTGTCAACGGCGCTAGCAACGCCAGTCCGCGGATCTTGGCCGGGCTGGCAAGCGCCATGGCCAGGGAAACAGCTCCGCCAAGGGAGTGACCGACCAGAACCGGCGCCTCGATGCCCTTGGCATCCAGAACCTCCTGGATCATCGCCGCCTGACAAGGCAGCCGCGCCAGCGTATCGCTGTTTCGGGTTGAATAGCCGCATCCGGGACGATCCAGCGCGATCACGTGGAAATCTTTGGCCAGTTGGCCCGCCAAAGCATAAGTGAAATGCTGTAGCTGTCCCGACAGCCCATGGATAAGCACCAAGGGCTGAGCGTCCTTTTGGCCCATCTCGACATAGTGAATGCGCCCATGGGGCGTTTGGTGGAACTGGCCAACCGGGGGCACGAGGTCTTCGGCTTCGCTCGCCATCTTACGAGTGCTGATATGGGCTGCGCCAAGCAGGGCTGCGGGCAGGGCAAGGGCCGCAAGAGAAATCGTTGCGAGAGCTGACATTGAAAATTCCTTTGTCCAACAGGCTTAAGGTGCAGTGTTCAAATCAGAGAGGTCAGGAGAGGGCAGGGTATCCAACAAGTCAAAGACCCGGCTACGGCAGCTTTCGCCGCGCCAGCCGGTGGGGTGAAACAACGGGGGCAGTCCCGGATGGCGCAGTACGATCCGCCGCCAGTGGTGGACAATCAGCGTGCGCAGCGTGGCGATTTGCTCTGCACCCAATGTCGCAGGGGGAGATGAAATGCGTTGGAGCGCCACATCCAGCGTCGAACACGCCGTCTGCAACTCTTGCGGAAACAGTCGCTCTTTGAGCCAGCTTGGAACCGAGATCTTCGAGACTTCGACCGCGAGAAGATCCTCCAGGTTTTCAGGACTTTTTCCGTGCCCGAGCGCGGTGTGGCGGTTCACGGCGATGTAGTTCGGCAGCAACAGAACATCGTCGAGCATATCCTGACCTGAACCGTCCTCTGAGATGAGAAGATGCCAGTCTGTGGGCGCTGGCGGGTTGCGCTGGTAGATTCTTGGTGTGACGGCCGCGGACTGGCTGCGTCCAAACTCGGTGAGGAAATGCACCGAGGCGCGCCCCGCGCGCGCGCTTTCGATCCAGCCGTCCTTGCGCAGGCGATGCAGCGCGACGCGGATGGCTTCGGGTTTGATCCCCATCGGGGTGATGATGCGCGTCAGCGCCCCGCCGCTGATCTGTGCGCCTTCCTTCTGGGCCAGATCGCCAAACAGAGACACGATAATGGACCAGACCCGCAGGTTCTGCGGATCATTCAACTGGGCGACGCTGGTCTCGAACCACTGGTTTTGCTTTGTGCTCATGTGCACAGAATAGAATGCCCGGGCCGCTTGCGCCAGCCCGGGCAGAATTTCCGTTTGATTGCCGCCAGCTATCAGAAGGCGTTCATGGTCAGAAGCTCGTATTCCGCAACCAGGTCGCCATCCTGGTTGGTCAGGGTCACGTGCCAGCGGACCTCGCCGTATTCCTCGTTGCGGGGTGTCTTCTTCTTCACGGTGAGGCGCACCTTGATGCTATCCCCTGCCGAAACCGGCTTCATGAAGCGCAGACCGTCCAGGCCAGTATTGGCCAGAACCGGCCCTTCATCCGGCTGCACGAAGAGACCCGCAGCAAAAGACAGCAGCAGGTAGCCATGCGCCACGCGGCCTGGGAAGAACGGGTTCCGCTTGGCTGCGGCGTCGTCCATATGGGCATAGAAGGTGTCGCCAGTGAAATGGGCGAAATGTTCGATATCGTCAAGCGTAACGGTGCGGGGGTCGGTGTGGAGCGTCTCCCCGATGGACAATTCACCATACTTACGGGTGAAGGGATGCGCGGGGCCGGTGATTTCGGCACCACCTGGCACCCATTTTTCGCCAATCGCCGACAGGATATCGGGGCTGCCCTGGATCGCGGTGCGCTGCATGTAATGTTTGACGCCGCGCACACCGCCCATTTCCTCGCCGCCGCCCGCGCGGCCCGGGCCGCCATGCACCATATGGGGCAGCGGGGAGCCGTGACCGGTGGATTCCTTCATCGAGTCTCGGTTGTTGAAGTAAAGCCGCCCGTGGAAGGCACCAGCTCCAAGCGCCACCTGACGCGCGACCGCCGGATCATGGGTGATGACCGAGGCCACAAGCGAGCCTTGACCGCGGTTGGCGATCTCGATGGCGTGGTTCAGATCGCGGTAGCCCATGACGGTGGAAACAGGGCCGAAGGCCTCGGTGTCGTGCACGCGCTGGGCGGTATCGGGGTTCTCGCAGTGGAACAGCATTGGCGGCACAAAGGCGCCCTGGTCGGCATCCGCGCCTTCGACGGTGAAGTTCTCCGGGTCGCCAAAGACTCGCGTCGCTTCGGTTGCGATCAGGGCGGCCTTTTCCAGAACGTCGCGTTTCTGGCTGTTTGAGACCAGTGCACCCATGCGGGTGGTTTCCAGACGCGGATCGCCGATCACCACTTTGGACAAGCGCGCGGACAGCGCCTCAATGACCGCCTGAACCTGTGCTTCGGGCGCGATGATGCGGCGCACAGCGGTACATTTCTGTCCGGCCTTCGCGGTCATCTCGCGGGAGACTTCCTTGATGAAAAGATCGAATTCCGGCGTGCCGGGCACCGCGTCCGGCCCCAGGATCGAGGCGTTGAGACTGTCCTGCTCGGCAACGAAACGCACCGAGTTTTCCAGGATCGCCGGGGTGTTGCGCAGTTTCAGCGCGGTATCGGCCGAGCCGGTGAAGCTGACCACATCCTGGCAGCCAAGGCGGTCCAGCATGTCGCCGGTGCTGCCCGACACAAGCTGCAGCGCGCCCTCGGGCAGGATGCCGCTGTCCAGCATGATCTTTACGGCCAGCTCGGTCACATAGCAGGTCGCGGTTGCGGGCTTCACGATGGAGGGCACACCGGCAAGAAGGGTAGGGGCCAGTTTTTCCAGCATGCCCCAGACCGGGAAGTTGAAGGCGTTGATATGCACTGCAACCCCTTGCAGCGGCGTGCAGATATGCTGGCCCAGGAAAGTGCCGGTACGGCTGAGCTGCTCGATATCGCCGTCCAGATAGACATGGCCATCGGGCATCTCGCGGCGGCCTTTGGAAGCGAAGACGAACATGGTGCCGATGCCGCCATCAATGTCGATCATATGATCGGACTGCGTGGCGCCGGTGTGGAAGGACAGATCGTAAAGCGCATCCTTGTGCTTGCCCAGCTCGGTTGCCAGCGCCTTCAGCATGCGGGCACGGTCGTGGAAGGTCAGCTTGCGCAGGGCGGGGCCGCCCACTTTGCGGGCATGATCCAGCATTGCCTGCACATCAAGGTCATCGTTGCCTGCGGTGGCGATCACGGCGCCGGTGACGGCGCTGGCGATATTACGCGCCCCTGCGCCGGGTTTCACCCATTCCCCTGCGGCGTAGCTGGAAATCTCAAGAAGGCTCATTGCTCTCTCCCTAGGTTGCCCTGCCGCGCCATAACAACCCAAGGGCGGCGCGCGGGGCCTGATTGAATTGCGATATATATTGACCGTCCGGTCGGTTTATGCAAGAAAATTGTCCAAGAGGCCGTCGTGCCGGTGTTTTCGCTATGAAAACAGGGTTTTGGCGGAGGGAATGACATATGGGAGCGGGAAATGGCTGACTCGATTCTGGTTGCGGATCATGGGGCTTGGGTGGAAATCACCCTCAACCGCCCGGACCGTCTGAACAGCTTCAACGATGAAATGCACTATGCGCTACGCGCCGCATTGGAGGCCGCCCGGGATGGTGGGGCCCGTGCTGTTCTGCTGACGGGTGCTGGGCGTGGCTTTTGCGCCGGCCAGGATCTGGGTGACCGCGATCCGCGCAAGATGGATGGCCCGCCGGACCTCGGCAACACTGTGCGCACCTTCTATGCGCCGCTGGTGCGGCTGATCCGCTCGCTGAACTTCCCGGTGATCTGTGCTGTGAATGGCGTCGCGGCCGGGGCAGGGGCCAATATCGCGCTCGCCTGTGACGTGGTTCTGGCCGCCGAAAGCGCCAAGTTCATCCAGTCCTTCTCGAAAGTGGGCCTGATCCCGGATACCGGCGGCAGCTGGCATCTGCCACGTCTGCTGGGCGAAGCCCGCGCCAAGGGGCTGGCCTTCACCGCCGAGCCGCTGCCAGCAAAAAAGGCCGAAGACTGGGGGCTGATCTGGAAGGCGCTGCCCGATGACGAACTGATGAGTGAGGCGCGCGCCATGGCCGAGAAGTTCGGCAACGGTCCGACCTTGGGCATGGGCCTGACCAAGCAATGCATTCAGGCCGCCGCCGTGGACACGCTGACCGACCATCTTGAGATGGAAGCAGACGCGATGAAAACCTGCGGCGAAAGCGCCGATTATGCCGAAGGCGTCGCCTCTTTCCTGGAAAAACGCCAGCCGGTCTTCAAGGGCAAATGAGCATGACACCAAAAGAACGCGCCGAGAAATCCAGCGCCGCCATGTGGGCCAGCGACAATGCGTCGAAATGGGCCGGGATGGAGATTGCTGAGGTCGATGAAGGCCGCGCCGTGCTGCAACTGACGGTGGAGGCCCATCATTGCAACGGCCATGGCATCTGCCATGGGGGCGTCACCTTCATGCTGGCCGACAGCGCCTTTGCCTTTGCCTGCAACAGCCGCAACCAGTCGACCGTGGCGCAAAGCAACAGCATTACCTATACCGCGCCGGGCCGCCTGGGCGACCGGCTGACCGCCGATGCGCGCGAGGTCTCTCTGACAGGGCGCAGCGGTATTTACGACGTGACAGTAAGAAATCAGGATGACCTGGTGATCGCAGAGTTTCGGGGCCAGTCCCGCGCGATCAAGGGCCATCTGTTCGAAGAATAGGTGAGGAGGACGCCATGAAAGACCTGACCCCCAACAAGAGCGATCTCGACGCGATCGAAATCGCATCGATCGACGAAATTCGCAGTCTTCAACTGGAGCGGCTTAAGTGGTCGTTGCGCCATGCCTATGAAAACGTGCCGATGTACAAGCAGCGGTTCGACGAGGCGGGCGTACACCCCGATGACCTGCAACAACTGTCAGACCTTGCGAAGTTCCCCTTCACCTACAAGAACGACCTGCGCGACAACTACCCGTTCGGCCTGTTTGCCGTGCCGCGCGAAGAGATCATCCGCCTGCATGCCTCCTCCGGCACCACGGGCAAGCCGACCGTTGTGGGTTACACCAAGAATGACATCGACAATTGGGCCGATCTGGTCGCGCGGTCTTTGCGCGCCGCCGGTCTGCGCAAGGGCAACATGGTGCATAACGCCTATGGCTATGGTCTGTTCACTGGCGGCCTTGGCGCCCATTACGGGATCGAACGCCTTGGCGCCACAGTCGTGCCAATGTCCGGCGGTCAGACCGAGAAACAGGTGGGCCTGATCACCGATTTCCAGCCAGATGGGATCATGGTGACGCCCTCTTACATGCTGAACATCCTTGAGCAGTACCACAAGGTGGGTCTTGACCCGCGTGAAAGCTCGCTGCAGGTGGGTATCTTCGGCGCCGAACCCTGGACCGACGCCATGCGCAAGGAGGTCGAGGACGCCTTTGATATGCATGCGGTGGATATTTACGGCCTTTCGGAAATCATGGGGCCCGGTGTCGCCAGCGAATGCGTGGAAACCAAGGACGGCCCGGTGATCTGGGAAGACCACTTCCTGCCCGAGATCATCGATCCCGTTACCGGTGAAGTGCTGCCCGATGGCGAGATGGGCGAGCTGGTCTTCACCACGCTCACCAAGGAAGGCCTGCCGATGGTGCGTTACCGCACCCGTGACCTGACTCGCTTGCTGCCGGGCACTGCCAGGACCATGCGCCGGATCGAAAAGATCACCGGTCGCAGTGACGACATGATCATCCTGCGCGGCGTGAACGTCTTCCCCAGCCAGATCGAGGAACAGCTGATGGCAACTGGCGGACTCGCGCCGCATTACCAGATCGAGCTCTATAAATCCGGCCGCATGGATGCGATGCGCGTCTACGTCGAGGCCAACCCGGACGCTACGGACGAGCTATCCAAGACCGCCGCAGCGCGGATGCTGACCAAGCGGATCAAGGATATGGTCGGTGTTTCGACCGAGATCATCGTCGGCGATCCCGGCGAGGTCGAGCGCAGCCAGGGCAAGGCCAAGCGCGTCATCGACAACCGCGACAAGGGGTAAGATATCCGTGGCCCGCACGATTGCAAAAGACCATGACCAGAAACGCACGCAGATCCTGAAATCTGCAGCCAAGGTGTTTGCCGAGGCCGGGTATGACCGCGCCTCGATGACCCAGCTGGCACGCGACTGCGGGATCTCCAAGGCCAATATCTACCATTACTATGACAGCAAGGATGCCGTTCTTTTCGGCCTCCTTGAAACCTATCTGAGCGATCTGCGGGATCGGGTCTGCGGGTTGGACCTGACGGGCCTCGACCCAGAGGCCCGCCTGCGCCGCATCGTGGCGGAGGTGCTCTTGGCCTACCAGGGTGCCGATAACGAACATCAGGTGCAGATCAGCGCCATGTCGGCCCTTCCTGAAGAACAGCAAAAACTGCTGCGGGGTTATCAGCGCGAACTCGTTGCCTTCATGAGCGATGCGATCAGCGCTGTGGCACCTGATGTTTTTGAGGGTGATCCGGCCAAGTTGCGCGGCGCCACAATGTCAGTCTTTGGCATGCTGAACTGGTATTACATGTGGAATTCCGGTGCCGGATCCGAGGCCCGCGAAGGCTATGCCGATATGGTTGCCACACTTACGCTCAATGGCGTGAAGGGGCTTTAGGCAGAAGCTGAGGCTCTCTACGTCACCAACGTCAGCCTTGTTTCAGCAGGCCTGTGCGGATTGTTGCAAAAGGCAGCTGCAGGAGCGCAGCCGGGGTACCGGAACAGTACATCCTCTGGCTGCTGCATTAACCATTATTAATGAAAAATTGACTCGAATCGGGCGGACTTTTACGCCGGTGTGGGAGTTTTTGTGGGGATTGCAACGTGTTAAAGATATTTTTTACAGTGGCGGTCGCCGCATTGTGTATGTCGACCTCGGCGATGGCAGCAACATTCACGGACCGTACGGCGTTTCTTGCAGCGTCCGGAACCGCGAGCGATCATACGACCGGCAATATTCCGCGCGGCACAACGTCCCGTGCATTTAGCAACGGCCTGACGGTGAGTACGCTCGGGCCGGAAATGGCCTCGGCCTCTTCATTTGGCGCCAGTGATTTAGGAATCGCAAATGCCATTCTGATCAGCGGTGTTGAGCATCTCAATTTTCAGTTCGATACGCTTCGGTTTGGGTTCGGTCTCGATATCTTCGAGTCTACTCTGGCCGGCACGATAAATGGCTGCGGAACGGCCGTCTGTAGCGACTCGACCTTTACCTTCACTTTCAAAAACGGCGGCGCGGTTGTCGGCAGCGAGACCTTCAATCCGATCAATGATACGATCGCCTTCTTCGGAGCGCTCTACGCCAACCCTTTTGACCGGGTGGAGATGCGCGAGACATCTGGCACCAATGACAATGAACGCTTTGGCGGGTTCGTCTCGACGATGGCACCGGTACCGGTCCCAGCCGCGCTGCCCTTGCTTTTGCTAGGGCTTGGAGCCGTAGGGTTCGTCGGACGACGTCGCAACGGTCGAGCCTAGGGCCACCTGCGCCGCGCCTTGGCGCGGCGCCATGCCCAACGGGATAAGGCATGTGTCATGCCGCAGACGGGCGGGAGCGCCTGTGTTTGCCTTTAGTCGTGACGGATCTTGTTGCGGACTCTTGCCCAGCCACCCGGTGCGAGGAAGAACGACAAGGCAAACCCTGTCGCAAAACCCGCCAGGTCCGCGATCCAGTCCGGCTGCCCCCCAAACAGCAGCGCAAAGAGAAGCTGGATCCCCATCAAAAAGGCAATCAGCGAAAAGGCCCGGCTTTGCTGCGCGCCGACGAGTGACAGCTGTCGCCACAGGATGTAGGTGAAGGCGCCTATCAACCCGTAGACGGCTGGGAAACCGCCGATCAACGGAACTTCAGACCCAGAAAACACTGCATATCCCACAGCGCCCCCGATGGCTGAGAGGACAAAGATCAGGATCATCGCCAGATCGCCAAAGACCTCTCCGACCATCTTGCCCATTGCCAGCACAAAGACGCAGACAAATAGCGCATGGGTAAAGCTGCCATGCACAAAGGCGTAAGAGACAAAGCGCATCAGGTGCTCCAGGGGCCATTGCCCCGTCTCCCACATCCACCAGAAGATCTCGGCTGAAAAGGCATAGGATTGAAACGCCTCGAGCCGCCAGCCCACGGCGGACGGTCCGCCGATGATGCCCCGTGCACCCAAGGAAAAGGCGGCTTCAATTCCCATGATCACCAGAACCAGCGCCACCACCACAGGCGGCAGCGGATTGACGGGGGAGGGGTTTTCGCTGCTGCTCATTTCGATTGGCCCTTTTTGCCTCGCTCCGGTCTTTTGATGTGCCCGCGCCAGCCCGCATAGGGGGCGGGCTGTTGACGACCGTTGCGCCCATGGTTAAGCCACCGCAGGCTCTATTTCCAGACGGGAGTTTCTCGATGAGCGAGACCACCTTCACGCCGCGTGTTTTTTCCGGCATCCAGCCTTCGGGCAACCTGCATCTCGGCAACTACCTTGGCGCGCTCAAGCGTTTTGTCGACTGGCAGGCCAAGGATGTGGAAACCATCTACTGCATGGTCGATCTGCACGCGATCACCGTCTGGCAGGATCCTGCGGATCTGAAGAAATCCACGCGTGAACTCTGCGCCGGTTTCATCGCGGCTGGCCTAGATCCCGAGCAGTCCATCCTGATCAACCAGAGCCAGGTGCCTGAGCATGCGCAGCTGGGTTGGGTGTTCAACTGCGTCGCCCGCATGGGCTGGATGCAGCGTATGACCCAGTTCAAGGACAAAGCAGGCAAGAATGCGCAGAACGCCTCACTGGGGCTGTTTGGCTATCCGGCGCTGATGGCGGCGGACATTCTGGTCTATCACGCGACCCACGTTCCGGTGGGCGAGGATCAGAAACAGCACCTTGAGTTGACCCGCGACATCGCCGCCAAGTTCAATCACGACTACGGCGTTGATTTCTTCCCAATGACCGAACCTGTGATCGAAGGGGCGGCGACCCGCGTCATGTCCCTGCGCGACGGCTCCAAGAAGATGTCGAAATCGGACCCATCGGATGCCAGCCGCATCAACCTGACCGATGACGCTGACGCCATCGCCAAGAAAATCCGCAAGGCCAAGACCGATCCCGAGGCTCTGCCGAGTGAAGAAAAGGGACTTGAGGACCGCCCCGAGGCCCGCAACCTGGTCAATATCTACGCCGCCCTCAACGATCAGAGCGTTGAGCAGGTGCTTGCCGATGTGGGCGGGAAGCAATTTTCCGAGTTCAAGCCGATGCTCGCGGATCTCGCGGTCTCCAAAATGGCACCGATCTCGACCGAAATGGCCCGCCTGATGAACGAGCAGGACGAGATCGACCGCATCCTGACCCGCGGCGCCGAGCGTGCGCGTGAAATCACCGCACCGATCCTGCGCAAGACTTATGACATTATTGGCATGGTCGGCCCGCGCTCCTTGTGATAGACAGGCGTATGCCCTCGCACGTTGCGGGGGTAGTCTATACTGGAGATATCGGATGGCCAACGGCACCGTAAAATGGTTCAACGCAACTAAAGGCTACGGCTTTATCGAGCCCGAGTCCGGCGGAAAAGATGTGTTCGTACACATCTCTGCGGTTGAACGCTCGGGCCTCAACGGTTTGAACGACAACCAGAAAGTTTCCTATGAACTGGAAACTGGTCGCGACGGCAAGCAGTCCGCAGGTTCGCTGGAACTGCTGTAAGGTTGTTTGTCAGGCCTCTGTCTGACGCAAACTGACGAACAGAAATGATGACGGTGCTGTTGCTTCCCGAATCATGAAAGGCCGCCCGGTTTTGGGCGGCCTTTTCCTTTGCCGTGATGTTCCGCTTTACTGCGGCGCGTGAAAATCCGTTTCACCTGCGCGCGGCTCTTGGGCTGTCATGTCGGTGTACATCACTTTTGTTTCGGGCTGCGGCGAAGGGCAGTTTTGAACTCCGCTAACCTGAATGCTCCGATGACCTGTCCAATTGAAAAATAGCTGACGATGCCAGCCAGGACGAGAAGGGCGAGCGCGGGATAGCGGACACTGGCGCGGAACAACCAAGGCTCCATCAGCCATGCCAGCCCCCACAGGAGCACACCCATCGCGAGGGCGGCAAGGATGATCCGGCCGATGCGGCTATGAAAGCGGCTGTCGAAACGGGCGCTTTGCCCCATTCCTTTGCAGCCGGAGGCAAGCAGAAGCACCATCGCCCAGCCGGCAATCGTGGTGCCGAGTGCGGCGCCGATGAAACCAAAAAGATAGGCACAGAGGATGGCAGCCACCGCATTTACGGCCATGGCCACCAGCGCAAAACGAAATGGCGTTCGTGTGTCCTCACGAGCAAAATAAAGCGGTTGAAGCACTTTCTGCATGACAAAGGCGGGCAGGCCCAGCCCGTAGACCGCGACGGCAAAGGCCGTGGCCTGACTGTCATTGAAATCAAAGGCGCCGCGTTCGAACAGGACCGACACCAGTGGCAGTGGGATCACAACCAGAGCGACGGCCGACGGTATGGTGAGGGCAAGGGAGATCTCCGCCGCACGGCTTAGGGCGTTCTGAGAGCCTGCCTCATCCGCCGCGGCCAATCGGCGCGACAGATCCGGCAGCAGAACGATCCCTACGGCAATGCCAACCACGCCAAGCGGCAACTGATAAAGCCGATCCGCATAGCTGAGCCAGGCAATCGCGCCATCAAAGAAACTCGCAACCTGGCGTCCGACGAGCAGGTTGATCTGGACAACGCCGCCGGCCAACATTGCGGGCGCAGCTATGATGGCAAGGCGCCGCAGGTCCGGGGTGAGCCGCGGTCGTCGCGGCAACACCGTGAAACCAGCGCGCCGAGCTGCGATCCAGACCAGCCCCATCTGCGCAACACCGGCCAGCAGTGTCCCCCAGGCCAGGATGGTACCTTGCGACAGGCCCGCAAGGTCTGGATCGGACGGTTCCATCCCGGAGCCAAACGCACCCTTCTCCCCCAGCAGCAGCGCGCTGACGAGGATGATGTTCAAAAGTACGGGCGCAGCCGCCGCGGCTGCAAACCGGCCTGAAGCGTTGAGTACTCCGGATAGGAGGGCCGCCAGGGAGATGAACAGGATATAGGCGAAGGTGATGCGGCCGAAATCAACTGCCAGATCAAACCGCACATCGCCGCGAAATCCGCTGGCCATCGCCAGAACCAGCCACGGCATGACCAGTTGGGCAAACAGAGTGAAGACGATGAGAACAGTCGCAAGGCCAGAGAAGGCATCTCTGGCAAAGCCGAGCGGATCCTCCCCCTTTTGCAGCTTCTTCGAAAACAGAGGCACAAAGGCTGTGTTGAAGGCCCCTTCGGCAAAGAACCGGCGGAACATGTTGGGCAGACTGAAGGCCACGAGAAAAGCCTCGGCCACCGCGCCAGTGCCCAGGAAGCTTGCGATCATGATGTCACGCGCAAATCCCAGGACACGGCTGGCAAGAGTCCAGAAACCGACCGTCATGAAGCCGGAAATCAGTTTCACGGGCTTCATGAACCGGCCCGTTCGGCCCCGGCCGAGATGGCCTCTCGCAGTTTGCGTTCCAGAGTCTTCTGCTTTGACTCCGAATGATATTTCAATCCGAACATATCCTTGACGTAGAAGGTATCCACAACCTGTTCCCCATAGGTCGCTATCACGGCGTTGGCGATATAGACGTTTGCATCCGCCAGCGTGCGCGCCAGGTCATAAAGCAGTCCCGCCCGATCACGGGTGTCCACCTCGATGATGGTGTAGATTTCGGAGCCTTCGTTATCAAAGGTAATGTGGGTGGGAACGTTGAAGGCTTTTTCGCGCTTTTTGATCTTGTCGCGCGACACCAAAGCCTCGCGGGCAATGACTTCGCCTTTCAGGGTTTTCAGGATCATCTGGGTGAGACGCGGCAGGCGCGAGGCCTCAAATGGATGTCCTTCAGCGTCCTGAATCCAGAAGGCATCCGTTACATAGCCGTCCTTGGTGGTGTATGAGCGCGCATCGACCACATTGGCTCCGACCAGCGCGAGAGCGCCGACCACACGGGCAAAGATGCCGGGATGATCGGACATTGTAAAACAGGCGCGGGTGGCATCTCGATCTTCATCCGGGTGCAGGCGAATGATGACCTCTCCGGGATCGTCCTTCGCCTCGAGCTCTTGCAGCATCTCGGCAAAATCAACATGGGCGGTCACATGAAGGCCTTGCCAATACGGGGGATAGTGGCGTGAGGTTTCGCGTTTGAGGTCCGCTTTGCTCCATTCCGGCAAAGCTGCACGCAGCGCCTTTTTTGCGGCTGTGCCACGATGTTCGCGGCTGAGTGCCTCCATGCCGTCCTCAAGAGCGCGGCGGGTTTGGTTGTAAAGCGAGCGCAAAAGCGCTGCTTTCCAGTTGTTCCAGGTGTCCGGGCCGACGCCGCGGATGTCGCAGACGGTGAGCAGCAGCAAAAGATCCAGCCGTTTCACCGATTGTACGGCCTTGGCAAATCCGCGCACGGTGCGCGGATCGGCAATATCGCGTTTTTGCGCCATATCCGACATCAGCAGGTGATAGCGTACCAGCCACTCGACTGTTTCGCTGTCGGATTTGTTAAGCCCAAGGCGCGGGGCAACCTTGCGTGCGATCTGGGCGCCGAGGATCGAGTGATCCTGCTCACGGCCCTTGCCGATGTCATGCAGCAGCATGGCAATCATCAGCACCTTGCGGTTGATCCCGCTGCGCAACACCTCTGAAGAGACCGGCAGTTCCTCTTCCAGCTCCCCCCGCTCAATGGATGCGTAGTTTGAGATCACCTGGATCGTGTGCTCGTCCACCGTGTAGGAATGGTACATGTTGAACTGCATCATTGCCACGATGGGTTCAAACTCGGGCATGAAGGCAGAGAGCACTCCAAGTTCGTTCATACGACGCAGGGCGCGTTCGGGGTTGCCGTGTTTCAGCAATAGGTCAAGAAAAATCCGGTTGGCTTCCTTGTTGCCGCGCATCTCGTCGTCGATCAGATCCAGATTCGCAGTCACAAGGCGCATGGCGTCGGGATGGATCAGCATGCCTGTGCGCAGGGCTTCTTCGAAGATCCGCAAGAGATTCAACTTGTCTTCAAGAAAGCTCTCCGCATCTTCAACGTCCAACCGGTTGTTGACCACCTTGTAGCCTGGTTTGATCCGGGGGCGGCGGCGAAAGATCCGCTCCAAAAGCGGTTCGTTCTTTTGCTGGCTGGCTTCGAGTTTGGTGAGAAAAATCCGGGTGATGTCCCCGACCTGGGTCGCCTTGCGAAAATAGTCCTGCATGAAGATCTCGACCGCGCGGCGTCCGGCTTTGTCCTGATAGCCCATACGCTGGGCCACCTCGACCTGAAGATCAAAGGTCAACTGTTCGGTGGCACGGTTCGTCACCAGATGCAGGTGCGAGCGTACCGCCCAAAGAAAGCTTTCGGCCTCAGCAAAGAAGGCGAATTCATCTTCGCTGAACAGCCCAAGGGGGACCAGTTCTGCCACGTCCTGCACCTGGTACAGGTACTTGGCGATCCAGAACAGCGATTGCAGATCGCGCAGGCCGCCCTTGCCCTCTTTGACGTTTGGCTCGACCATGTAGCGTTCACCCTGTTTAAGGTGGCGTTGGTCTCGCTCTTCGAGCTTGGCCTCGATGAAGTCGCGGGCATCCTTGGAGAACAGATCGCTTTGCAGGCGGTCATCCAACTCTGCGGCAAGATCGGAGTCGCCCGACAGGAAGCGGTGTTCCAGCATGGCCGTGCGGATGGTGTAGTCTTCAGCGCCAAGGCGGATGCAATCCTTGATGGTGCGGCTGGAGTGGCCGACCTTGAGGCGAAGATCCCACAGGATGTAGAGCATGGATTCGATCACGCTCTCGGCCCAGGCGGTGATCTTGTAAGGAGTCAGAAACAGCAGATCCACGTCCGAAAAGGGCGCCATTTCGGCGCGACCGTAGCCGCCCACGGCCATGACCGCGATACGCTCGCCACGGGTCGGGTTGGAGAGTGGGTGCAACAGTTCGGTCGCCGCATAGAACGCGGTTGTTACCAACCCGTCCGTCAGATGACTGTATGATTGGGTCAGAGCGCGGGCAGAAAACGGAGACAGTGCAAAGGCGGACGCGATCGCTGCGCGTCCGTCCTTGTTGGCCTCTCGCAGTAGGCGCACGACCTCGGCCCTTAGCGCAGTTGCATCCATGGTTTTGGCAGCCTGCGACAATTGGTTGCGCAGTTTCTCTGCGTCAAAGATCTGCGTCGACGGGCAGATCAGCTCGTTCTTGATCGGGGGCAGAAGCCCTTGGGAGTTGGGGGCCGGATCAGAAACCGGCGCCGGAGAAGCTGCTTGGGGCTGGGTCAATGACGACCACCTTCTGTTCTTGGATTGTGGCGACGGCCAGGCCGCGCTCATTGGTGCCATCCGGACGCAGGCGGAAGATGCCGCCGGTGCCCTGGAAGCCTGCAGGCTGCGTCAGGGCCGCGCCGGTCAGTGCGTCGGTCTTTCCGGCGCTGACAAGCGCGCCAATGGCTGCGATCCCGTCATAGGCCAGACCACCGATCGAATGCGGTGTGCCGCCATAGGCCGCGCTGTAGCGTGACACGAATTGCTGGGATTTGGCCGGATCTGGCAGGGCGAACCAGCCACCTTGAACACCCGGCATCGCGAGGGTTTGGGACGGAATATCCCAGCGGGTCAGGCCAATGTATTGGTAGGTTTCCTTGTCGAGCCCTGCCTCCGGTAGGAGCTGGGTCAAGAGCGGCAGGGCGCCGGCTGTGGTTGCGGTCATGAAGATCGCAGTGGCGTTACTTGCGCGGGCGGTATCGCGGACCGGGCCAATTGCATCGATCACGCCCTTCTGGGACAGTTCATAGCCGATGGTGCCCGCGATGGTGGAGCCGCTGCGCGCAGCGGCTGCCTGAATGGCGCTGCTGCCGGCCTGACCGGCCGCATCATTGCCAGCAACGATCACGATGTTGTTTCGCCCCTGACGCGCCGCGTAAGAGGTCAGGCGCTGCGCCGTGTTGGCGAATGTTGCGCCAAGGATGAACACGTTCCCGCCCGCGATCGCGGTGTTGTTGGAAAAGGCGAGAACGTTCACATTGCGCTTTGCAGCCGCAACACCCGCTGCGTTTGCAGCTTCCGCATAGACAGGGCCAAGCAGGATTCTTGCGCCGTCATTGATCGCTTGGGTTGCGGCGTTGGCGGCCACGGTCGGATCACCGGCTGTGTCATAGACACGCAGATCAATCTGGACGCCTTTGAGGTCTCCGATCGCCAGCCGTGCGGCATTTTCCAGGCTTTGAGCAAGCACGCTGTCGCCCGCTTGCGTCGATCCTTTTGGCACCAGAAGGGCGACGGGAACGGGTTTTGAGGTGTTGATCGAAGGACCGCCGCCGGTGCTGACCGGGTTACAGGCGCCAAGCGCAAGTGCGGAAACTGCGGTGACAGCGGCCAAAGCCGCCTTGCGGGCCTGTCTAAAAACGGCGAACATAATGGACCTCTAAACTCCCCTGTTAGGGCGGCGGGCGCCCGTTGTCGTGGCCGAATTGAATTCGGGGGGATCATAAACGACCAAGAAGGCGGGTCCAGCGTGAATCATCAGATCGTCAAATTGTTGCCGGGGCTTCACTTTGTGGCAACGCCCATCGGGACCGCGCGCGACATTACCCTGCGCGCGCTGGATGTGCTGGCCTCGGCGGATGTGATCGCCGCCGAAGACACGCGATCCCTGCGCAAGCTGATGGAGATCCATGGCGTGCCGCTGAACGGTCGTCAGATCATCGCCTATCACGACCACAGCGGCGCAGGCGCCCGCGCGCGGCTGATGCAGGCGATGGAGGCGGGGCAGTCGGTCGCCTATGCCTCGGAAGCCGGGATGCCGCTGATTGCCGATCCGGGCTATGACCTCAGCCGTGCGGCCGCCGAAGCCGGACACAAGGTTACTGTGGCACCTGGACCGTCGGCGGCGCTGGCAGCGCTAACACTGGCGGGGCTGCCGACGGATGCCTTCTTCTTTGTGGGTTTCCTGCCCAATGCAACATCCGCCCGCCGCAAGCGCCTGGAAGAACTGCGGGCTGTGCCCGGCACGCTGATCTTCTACGAATCGCCCAAGCGCATCGCGGCCTCGGTTGCCGATATGGCAGCGGTTCTGGGGGACCGTCCGGCGGCGCTCTGTCGCGAGCTGACCAAAAAATTCGAAGAGGTGCGGCGCGGCTCTCTCAGCGACCTCGCCACTGGGTTGGATAACAACCCGGTCAAGGGCGAAATCGTGATGCTGGTGGACCGCGCGCGCGCAGAAGAGGTGAGTGAAGCCAACCTGGAGGAAGACCTGCGCGCCGCCTTGAAGGATAATTCGGTCAAGGATGCGGCCTCGATCGTGGCGGAAACCCATGGGTTGCCGCGGCGCAAGGTTTACCAGCTGGCGCTGCAACTGGCCAAGGATGCGGGCTGAAGCCTTGGCAGGGCGGCATCATCAAGGCCAGCGTGCCCACCTGGCCGGACAAGCCGCCGAAGTGGCCGCCGCCCGCGCCTATGAGGCCCGCGGCTATCAGGTGGCGATGCGCCGCTGGCGCGGTCCCGGTGGTGAGATCGACCTGATCCTGCGCAAGGGCGCGCTGGTGGTCTTTGCCGAGGTCAAACACAGCAGCACGTTTGAGGCCGCAGCCGCGCGCATCACTCCCGCCCAGATGCAGCGCATCATGACCAGTGCTGCGCATTTCCTTGATGGGGAACCACAGGGCCAGCTGACCGAAGCGCGCCTTGATGCCGTACTTGTGAACGGGGAAGGGGCGGTGGAGATCCTCGAAAATGCCTTTGGGCTGGGCTAGGCAGGCGTTGCTCTATTGATCCTTCGGGCCTGCTGGGCCATCTATTCGTCGAAACAAAAGGGATGCACTTCATGAAAATCGCCTTCCAGATGGACCCGATCATGGGCGTCGACATCAATGCCGACAGCAGCTTCCGCCTTGCAGAGGAAGCTCAGGCGCGCGGGCACGAGCTGTTCTATTACAGCCCCGATCACCTCGCCTATCAGGAAGGGCGCATCACCGCGCGCGGATATGACATGACCGTGCAGCGGGTGGCCGGAACCCCGGCTGTGCTGGGCGAGGAGCGCGAAGTGAATCTGGCCGATTTCGACGTCGTTTGGCTGCGTCAGGACCCGCCGTTTGACATGCACTATATTACCTCGACCCATCTGCTGGACCGGCTTAAGGGGCAGACCCTGGTGGTGAATGATCCCTTCTGGGTGCGAAACTACCCGGAAAAACTGCTGGTGCTGGATTTCCCTGATTTGACGCCGCCTACTGCGATTGCGCGCGACCTTGATACCATCAAGGCTTTCAAGGCCAAGCATGGCGATATCATCCTGAAACCCCTTTATGGCAACGGTGGCGCAGGTGTGTTCCGGCTCGATGCCAATGATCGCAACCTGACTTCGCTGCACGAACTTTTCACCGGGTTCAGCCGGGAGCCGCTGATTGTGCAAAAGTTCCTGCCTGATGTCAGCAATGGCGACAAACGCGTCATCCTGGTGGATGGCGAGGCCGTGGGCGCGATCAACCGTGTGCCCGCCGCGGGGGAGACACGCTCAAACATGCATGTGGGCGGGCGTCCCGAAAAGATCGGACTAACGGAACGCGACCTTGAGATCTGCGCCACCATCGGCCCACTTTTGAAGGAAAAAGGGCAGATCTTTGTCGGGATAGACGTGATCGGCGACTACCTGACCGAGATCAACGTGACCTCTCCCACCGGTATTCAGGAGCTAGAGGGTTTTGATGGTGTCAACATTGCCGGAAAGGTTTGGCAGGCCATCGAGGCCCGCTGTACTTGAGCTGGCAGCTCAAGGCACTGAACGCGTTCTTGCGTTTGGCTGCGCGGCCTCTTTTGGGCCACGTCCATAAGCCTGCGCCAATGCGCCGTGCTCTTGAGCGTCTCGCGCGCCTCCTTTTGCCTGTGCCGCCGCTTGTATGTCACCTTGTTGGCCAAGACGGTCTGCACCGCATCAGCAGAGGGACGCGCCGCACAAGGCGGATTATCCTTTATTTCCATGGCGGTGGCTATGTCGCCGGTAGCCCAGAAACCCACCTCGGTATGATTGGGCGACTTTCTGGGCTCGCCGGTGTAGAAGTCGCCGCTCCCAATTATCCGCTGGCACCGGAGTTTCATTTCCCCGCCGCTTTTGAGGATGCGTGCCAGGCTTGGGCGCGGCTCTCGGAGCTGGGATACCGGCCAACTGATATAGTCCTTGGCGGCGATTCCGCCGGTGGGGGGCTTGCCTTGGCGCTTTTGGGGCATTTGTGCCGGGTGGGCACCCCGCCTGCTGCGGCCTTTGCGCTGTCGCCATGGTGTGATCTGAGCCTTTCCGGGAACAGCCTGCACAGGAATGCAGGCTCCGACGTGTTGTTCCCGGCCCGCCGCATTGGTGAACTGGTGGATCTGATCCTGGGTGACGAAACAGACCGCTGCGATCCACGGTTGTCCCCACTGTTTGCGGATTTCCCGAACTATCCTCAGGTGTTGCTTCATTTTTCTGAGACCGAGATCCTGCAGGACGACAGTTGCCGCATGGCGCAGGTTTTGAGACAGGCGGGCGCTCAGGTTGTGACGCACACGCATCCCAATGCGCCGCATGTGTGGCATCTGTTCGACGGCTGGATTCCTGAGGCACGCGAGGCCCTGCGCGATGTGGCGCGGTTCATCAAGGTCCACCTATGACCCCGTCTGAGGCTTACCCGGCAATCCGAAAGGACAGTGCTTCTGCAATGTGATGGCGGGCGATACTGTCAGTGGCATCCAGATCGGCAATGGTACGCGCCACCCGCAAAACCCGATGATAGCCGCGGGCGGTTAGCGAGAACCGATCGGCGGCTTTGTGCAGCAAAGCGCGACTGTCTGCATCAAGGGGGGCGATCTCTTCCAATAATGCCCCCTCCGCGTCGGCATTGAGATGCACCTCGGGCAGATCCACGAACCTGTGCTCTTGCAGGTCACGGGCGGCAAAGACGCGCTGAGCCACCTCGTTGGAGCCTTCGCTGGCAGAGGCAAGATCTAGATCACTGTAGGGCACGGCCGGCACTTCAATGCGTAGATCAAAGCGATCCATCAACGGACCCGAAATGCGGCCCATGTAGTCTTCGGCGCAGATCGGCGCACGGGAGCAGGCGCGGGAGGGGTCCGCCAGATGCCCGCATTTGCAGGGGTTGGCGGCGGCCACCAGCATGAAACGGCTCGGATATTTCACATGAGCGTTGGCGCGGGCGACCATGACCTCGCCGGTTTCCAGAGGCTGGCGCAGGGTTTCTAATACGGGACGGGAGAATTCCGGCAACTCGTCCAGAAACAACACGCCATTGTGGGCAAGGCTGATTTCACCCGGCTGAGCACGCCGTCCTCCGCCCACTATGGCCGCCATCGATGCGGTATGGTGCGGCTCGCGGAATGGGCGGCTGCGGTTGATGCCGCCATCTTCGATCAAACCGCATAAGGACTGGATCATCGAAGTCTCTAAAGCCTCGCGCGGGGTAAGCGGCGGCAGGATCGTCGGCAGGCGCGCGGCCAGCATGGATTTGCCCGATCCGGGCGGGCCGACCATTAACAGGTGATGCCTTCCTGCGGCGGCAATCTCCAGCGCGCGTTTGGCGCGTTCCTGACCTTTCACGTCGCGCAGATCACGTGCGCCAAGAGCATCTGTGACCTCGCCCGCGACAGCCTCGGGGAGGGGCATCTTACCGGTGAAATGGCGCACCACATCCAGAAGGCTGGTCGCACCGATCACCCGCGCCGCATCGACCCAGGCGGCCTCGGCCCCCGACGCCTTTGGACAGAGCAGCAGGCGGTCTTCGCTCGCGGCGGTCATGGCGGCGGGCAGGGCGCCCAAAACGGGGATCAACGTGCCATCAAGGGAGAGTTCGCCAAGGGCGATGGTCTCGCTCGCCGTTTCGACCGGGATCACTTCTATGGCCGCCAAAAGCGCCAGTGCGATGGGCAGGTCGAAATGGCTGCCTTCCTTTGGCAGATCGGCGGGTGACAGGTTCACGGTGATCCGCTTTGACGGCAGCGCGATGGACATTGCCGCAAAGGCCGAGCGCACTCGTTCGCGTGCCTCGCTTACGGCCTTGTCTGGCAGGCCAACGATGGAAAAAGCAGGCAGCCCCGGTACCACGGCGCATTGCACTTCGACCGAGCGGGCCTCCACCCCTTGAAATGCGACTGTGTAGGCCCGCGAAATCATGCTGCGCTATCCCTCTGAATTGTCCAGTGAAAATACTAGCAATCGCGCGATCAGAGTCGCCTGAAAAGCACGCTAAGCGTGTGTTTTTGACGTTGGCTTCGCGGGCTTTGTGACTGTTTCCTAATCTAGGCTCCATGCGCGGCGTGGCAGGTCCAGCGCATAGGGTTCGGGGTCGTAAGTCACCTTGCGGGCCTGTTTTTGCCAGTGCAGAACGGCTGGATCGCACAAGAGCACGCGGCAATAGGCCCTTGTTTCGGGCGAAACAGGCAAATCATAGCCGATGATCCGTGCTGCGACCGGCGTGTAGAAGGCATCGGCAAGGCTGTAGTCACCGAAGAGCCAGCCATCATCCGCGCCTGATACCTTGCGGGCATGGGTGAACAGCACTTCAATCCGCGCCAGATCCCTGAGTACGGCATCAGAGGGCGTGAAGCCTTCCCAGATGTGACTGAGTTGCATGGCGCAATCGCCGCGCAGGGCGGAGAACCCACAGGCCATTTCAGCTACCAGCCAACGCGCGGTTGCCCGTGCGGCTGCATCCTTGGGCCACAGAGCTGCCTCCGGGTGCCGTTCGGCGAGAGTCTCGGCGATGGCAAGACTTTCGCCAATCACGATGCCTTCAGGCGTGCGCAGTGTCGGCACGAGGCGTGCGGGCGCCAGATCCGCGAGATCCTGCGCCATGGTTCCGGAATACAGCCCCACCATATGCACTACATGGGGAAGCGAAAATTTTTCAAGCATGAGCCAGCCGCGCAAGGACCAGCTGGAATACATGCGGTCACCGATAAAAAGATCATATGTCATGGGGACAGGCTATCGTGGTGCGGCGCGTTATCAAATCGATGGTTTGTGCGCGTCTCCATCACGGAAGGTGATTGATGCGCTCTGTATGCCAGCCATCGGTACGGTGGTGGATCTCGGTGAGCGACAGATTGTCGATCCGATGGGAAAAGGCCTCTTCCGCCGTCAGGGCCTCGGCACGCTGGATCTGGGTCAGGATCTGTCCAAAATGGCCCACGACAACCAGATTTCGCCCTCGGTGGGCTTCGATCAGGCTGTCGATGGCGCGATCAACGCGGGCGCAGACCTCATTCCAGCTTTCGCCGCCGGGAGGGCGCACATCTCCGGGGGTTTCCCAGTAGGCGCGGATGCGTTCGGGGTCCTCGGCATCGATGTCCTTCCAGGTTCGCAGTTCCCACGCTCCGAAGTGGATTTCGCGGAGGTCAGGCAGATGATGCAGCCTCGTGCGGCCCCGTGCGATGGCGTTTGCCGTCTCAGCGGCGCGGGACAGATCCGAGGAGACGACTAGCGCGTCATCTGGCAGAGCGGCGGAGAGCCGGTCGAGTGCAGCCGTATCAGACAGGTCAGCAGGCAGGTCCGACCAGCCAACCATGGATTTCGCATGGGTTGGACCGTGGCGCACCAGAAACAGGCGGGTCATGACAGGGTACCTTTCAGAACAAGAGGCAGACCGGCAGTCACCTGAACGACCCTTTCTGCGCGGGCCGCCAGAGCGATATTGAGCCGTCCTTGCGCTTCTCGGAACCTGCGGGCCAGGGCGTTCTCGGGCACGATCCCGAGACCGGTTTCGTTGGTAACAATCACGATATCCGCAGCGCATGCGTCAATGGCGGTCAACAGGCCTTCGGTTTCCGCTTCCAAGTCGTGCTCGGCCAGCAGGTGATTTGTCAGCCACATGGTGGCGCAGTCCATGAGGCAGATCTGGCCCTCCGAAAGCGTGTTGAGCACACTGACCGCGTCAAAGGGCTCTTCGTGTGTCATCCAATCCGGACCGCGCTGCACAAGGTGCTTGTGCACCTTTGCGCGCATCTCGTCATCAAACACCTGTGACGTGGCCCAGTACGCTCGCGGCTTGCCCGAGGAGATGCACAGTTTTTCGGCGAACGCCGACTTGCCCGATGCGGCTCCGCCGAGAATGAGTGTGACAGCTGCGGTCAAATTCCGTACCCTGTTTACAGAGGTTAAGTTTGGTTTTGCCTATCCGCTGGCCCAATTCAACACAAGCATTCCACTGCATGGTTTCTGAGCGCTTGTTTCGCGGATAACCGCGGTTTTCAGGAAGAAGCCATACTCGAAAGCGCGCAATCTGGGTCCGATTGACTGTTCGTCCAGAGAAGTGGGCAAAAAAAATTACCAGATAGAGTGATCCAATCTCGGGAGGGCTGCGTACACTCTACAAATCAGTTTCGAGGGGAGTATCATGGCACTTGACACGACCACTGAAAACCCGCTGCCAAGGCAGGCCATGAAGGCCGAGCTGCTGGACGCTGAAACAGAACTGAAGCTTGCCTATGCCTGGCGCGACGACCGGGATGAGGAGGCTCTGCATCGGCTCATCCATGCCTACATGCGGCTAGCGATATCCATGGCTGCCAAGTTCAAGCGCTACGGCGCGCCGATGAACGATCTCATCCAGGAGGCCGGTGTCGGCCTGATGAAGGCAGCGGACAAGTTTGATCCCGACCGGGGTGTGCGCTTTTCGACCTACGCGGTCTGGTGGATCAAGGCGTCCATCCAGGATTACGTTATGCGCAACTGGTCCATGGTACGCACAGGTTCCACCTCTTCGCAAAAATCGCTGTTCTTCAACATGCGCCGCGTTCAGGCGCAGTTGGAACGCGAGGCCAGTGCGGCTGGTATTGAACTGGACAAACACCAGTTGAACCAGCAGATCGCCACCGAGATCGGCGTGCCGTTGCGGGATGTCGAGATGATGGATGGGCGTTTGTCCGGCTCTGACTTCTCCCTGAACGCGGTCCAATCGTCTGACGATGAAGGGCGCGAATGGATTGAGGCGCTGGAAGACGATAGCGCTCAAGCGGCCGAACTGGTCGAGGAAGAGCATGATCGCCGCCAGTTGCGTGCCTGGCTCGTAGAGGCTTTGCAGGCGCTCAATGAGCGCGAACGCTTTATCATCACAGAACGCAAGCTGCGCGAAGAACCGCGTACTCTCGAAAGCTTGGGGTCCGAGCTGAATCTGTCCAAGGAACGTGTGCGCCAGCTGGAGGCCGCAGCCTTCCAGAAGATGCGAAAGACACTTGAAGGTTGCTCACGGGAAGTTCACAACTTTCTTTCATGAGAAAGTCGATTCTTTTTATCAGAAAAGCGGCCGTGGCATGTGCTGCGGCCGCACTCGTTTTCACAAGGGTAGCGGCTGCGGCAGATGCGGGCGCCGGACCTGAATTCGCGGTATCGCCGCAAGCCGCAGCCAGCCTTGCGAAGGGTGCCGATGTTGTGATTCTTGGTGAGGTTCACGACAACGCCAGACACCACCTCAATCAGGCTGAGATCCTGTCGCATATCGCGCCCCGCGCCGTAGTCTGGGAAATGATCACGCAAGAGCAGGCAGATGCGCTGACCTCGGACATTCTGGGCAGCGCTGAGGCTACGGCCAAGATCCTAGACTGGTCGTCGTCCGGCTGGCCTGCGTTTGATCTTTATGCTCCGGTCTTTGCTGCAGCGGCCCCCGCTGAGCAATATGGCGCTCTGGTGCCTCGCTCGGAGGCACGTTCAGCCCTGGAGCAGGGTGTCGCCGATTTTTTTGGCGCCCGTGCTGCGGCGTTCGGGCTGGATCAGCCCTTGCCGGACGCTGAACAATCCGCACGCGAGGCGGACCAGATGGCCAACCACTGCAATGCTATGCCGGAAGAGATGCTGCCCGTTCTCGTAGACTTTCAGCGTTTGCGTGATGCGGCTCTTGCTGCCGCCGCAGACCGGGCACTTAAAGAGACCGGAGGGCCGGTGGTGGTGATCACCGGCAACGGCCACGCGCGGCTTGACCGTGGGCTTGCAGTCTATTTGGCCAAAGCGCGACCTGGCGTTGATGTCTTGAGCCTTGGACAAAGCGAGGGCGGCGCGATCAGCGGCGATTTCGATCTGCTGCTTGATAGTCCGGCGGTAGAGCGCCCGGACCCCTGTCTCGCCTTCAAAAAAGGCTGATCGGAAAACCGTTTCACACTTGGCGCAGCCCGCAGTAAGGTCAGCGCCGGGACAAAATCCCCAGGTACGGGCGGAGGCGGTCAATATGCTGGCTGGCAAACATATTCTACTGATCATTGGTGGCGGCATCGCCGCTTACAAAGCCCTCGAGCTCATCCGACGCCTGCAGGATCAGGGCGCAAGCGTGGCCCCAGTGCTGACCCGCGCGGGAGAGGAATTCGTGACCCCTCTGTCCGTGTCGGCTCTGGCGGGCGCGCCCGTGCACCGCGATCTGTTCGATCTGACGTCAGAGGCCGAAATGGGCCATATTCAGCTATCGCGCAGCGCCGATCTGGTGGTTGTGGCCCCCGCCACGGCTGATCTGATGGCAAAAATGGCGCAGGGGCTGGCCAACGATCTGGCCTCAACCCTGTTGCTGGCGACCGATACGCCGGTGCTGATCGCGCCCGCGATGAATGTGCGCATGTGGGAGCATCCCGCGACGCAGCGCAATATCGAAGTGCTGAAAGGCGATGGTATCCGCTTTGTCGGCCCCAACGAAGGCGGCATGGCCTGCGGTGAGTTCGGCCCCGGCCGGATGGCCGAACCGGATGAGATCGTCAACGCCATTGCCGCGCAGTTTCGTAAAGGCCCCCTGACGGGCAAGAGGATCGTGGTGACCTCCGGTCCGACCCATGAGCCGATTGATCCGGTACGATACATCGCCAATCGCTCCTCGGGGGCGCAAGGGACTGCGGTGGCCCGTGCTCTGAGCGACTTGGGAGCGGAGGTGGTGTTCATCACGGGCCCGGCAACGGTCCGGCCCCCCGAAGGGGTTGAGATCGTGCCCGTGGAAAGCGCGCTTGAGATGCAGGCGGCGGTCGAGGCGGCCCTACCGGCCGATGCTGCGGTCTTTGCGGCGGCTGTGGCGGACTGGCGGGTGGCAAGCGCCTCGGACCGCAAACTCAAGAAAACGAAGGATGGGCTGCCCGCGCTGGAGTTCGCCGAGAACCCCGACATCCTCAAGACCGTATCGCACATGGAAAAACGTCGCCCCGGTCTGGTGGTCGGTTTTGCCGCCGAAACAAATGACGTTCTGGAAAACGCCACTGCGAAACGTTTGCGCAAGGGCTGCGACTGGATTGTTGCCAATGACGTTTCGCCTGCAACCGGTATCATGGGCGGCAGTGAAAACGCGGTTACACTGATCTCAGAAGACGGGGCCGAGGACTGGCCGCGCATGGGCAAGGACGAGGTCGCCCGCAAGCTGGCAGAGCGGATTTCCGCTGCGCTTGAGGGGTGAGCCGGTACTGGCCTTTTTGATCCAGAGTTTCCCCAGGAAGGAGCCACAATGGTCACTATCCGTATTAGCCGTGATGCGCAGGCAGATCCGGATCTGCCGTTGCCTTTCTATGAGACTGCAGGTGCTGCGGGGGCCGATCTGCGCGCGGACCTGGCGGATCGCACGCCCATTGTGCTGGAGCCGGGCGCCCGTGCCCTGGTGCCAACCGGGCTGAGGGTAGAGATCCCGGATGGTTATGAGATCCAGATCCGCCCGCGCTCGGGCCTTGCGCTGCAACATGGGATCACGCTGCCGAATACTCCCGGAACCATAGACAGTGATTATCGTGGGCCTTTAGGTGTCATCCTCCTAAATGCCGGACAGGAACCTTTCGAAATCGCCCATGGTGACCGGATTGCGCAGATGGTGATCGCACCGATACTGAAGGCGCGGTTTGAACTGGTGGAGGAACTGAGCGAGACGGTGCGTGGCAGTGGTGGTTTCGGCTCAACAGGGAGAAGCTGATGATTCTGGTTCTGGGGCTTGCGGGGCTGATCTGGTGGGGCGGCGGGCTGATGGGCCTTGAGCGCAAGTTGCGGTTGGCGCTTCTCGCCGTTCTCTTTCTCGCTATTCTTCTGTTGCAATTGACCTTGCCAGAAGGCGCACCCCTGCGTGTGGCCACGGGGGGATCGGCCCAGTCCTGGCTCATTCTTGGCGGCGTGGCCCTTCTGATAGGGGCCTACAGCTGGACCGTAGCGCGGCTGCGGGAACGGGCCGATGGGCAAGACGAGGGCGATCCTCAAACTGGCGCCAACCCGAAACCGGGCCGTTTTTCCGAAACGGAACTTAATCGCTATGCCCGTCATATCGTCCTGCGCGAATTGGGTGGGCCGGGGCAGAAGAAGCTGAAGAACGCAAAGGTTCTGGTCATCGGTGCCGGGGGGCTGGGGGCGCCCGCGCTGCAGTATCTGGCGGCGGCAGGTGTCGGCACCATCGGGGTTATCGACGACGATGTGGTGGAAAACGCCAACCTGCAGCGGCAGGTCATTCATCGGGACGAAGACATCGGCGTGCCCAAGGTGTTCTCGGCGCAGCGCGCAATGGAGGCGCAGAACCCGTTCGTCACCGTGCGCCCCTATCATCGCCGCCTGACCGATGACATCGCCGCAGATCTATTTGCCGAGTATGATATCATCTTGGATGGCACCGATAATTTCGAAAGCCGCTACCTGTCGAACCGCACCGCCGTGGCGCTTGGCAAGCCGCTGATCTCGGGCGCGCTGTCGCAGTGGGAGGGGCAGTTGTCTGTGTTCCACCCCAATCAGGGAGGCCCCTGCTACCAGTGCATCTTCCCCGAGGCCCCGGCGCCGGGGCTTGCGCCCAGTTGTTCAGAGGCAGGTGTGATCGGCCCACTGCCGGGGGTTGTGGGCGCGATGATGGCGGTGGAGACGATCAAACAGATCACCGGCGCCGGAGAGGTGCTGCGTGGGTCTATGTTGATCTACGATGCGCTTTACGGAGAAAGCCGCCGGATCGGCCTCAAACAGCGCCAGGATTGCCCGATTTGCGCAGGAGAGAGCGGCTGATTGCAAAGTTTTCTGCGCTTTTGATTGAATGATCCGGGGGATTGCGCGCGCGTCCTCTGGACGCTGCCGGGGCGTGGGCATAGCTTCTGATCCAAAGGAGGCTTTGCCCATGACCAACCCGCTTTTGTCCCACTGGGATACACCCTTTGAGATCGCACCTTTTGGCAGCATCTCGGATGAGGATTTTGCCCCGGCGCTGGAAGAGGCGCTTGCAGCGCACAATGCGCAGATCGAGGCGATCGCAACCAATCCTGAGCCGCCCACATTCGCCAATGTGATCGAAGCGTTAGAGACGCCCTGCCGCCCGCTGGAGCAGGTGCTGTCGGTCTTCTACACGGTGGCGGGGGCGGACAGTAATCCCAAACGACAAGAGCTGCAGCGGGCGTTCTCCCCGAAACTGGCCGCGCATTTCTCGGCCATCACGGCGAACAAGGCGCTTTATGCGCGGGTAAAGGCGGTCTGGGATAAGCGCGAGGATCTGGACCTTTCGGATGAACAGCAGCGGGTCTTGATGCTGACCCACCGCGGCTTCGTGCGCGGTGGTGCGGCGCTGGAAGGCGCCGATGATGCCCGCATGCAAGAGATCAAAGGCCGCCTTGCCAGCCTTGGTACCGAGTTCACCCAGAACCTTTTGGCGGATGAGCGCGAGTGGTTCATGGAACTCTCTGAGGAGGATCTGGAAGGGCTGCCCGAATTCGCCGTCGCAGCCGCCCGCGCTGCGGGTGAGGAAAAGGGCGCAAAGGGGCCGGTTGTGACCACTTCACGGTCGATTATCACGCCGTTTCTGAAGTTCTCGCCCCGCCGGGATCTGCGCGAAAAGGCGTTTCAAGCCTGGGCCGCGCGTGGGGCAAATGGTGGCAAGACCGACAACCGGGCAATCGCGGCCGAAATCCTTGCCTTGCGGGAAGAACGCGCCAAGCTATTGGGGTATCAGAATTTCGCTTCCTACAAGCTGGAAACCGAAATGGCCAAGACACCGGAGGCGGTGCGCGGCCTGTTGATGGATGTCTGGGGACCAGCCAAGGCGCGCGCGGATGAAGATGCAGCGGTGCTGACCGAAATGATGCAGGGGGATGGGATCAATGGCGATCTGGAACCCTGGGACTGGCACTACTATTCCGAGAAACGCCGCAAGATCGAACATGACCTCGACGAGGCGGAGCTGAAACCCTACCTGCAGCTGGACCGGATGATCGAAGCGTCATTCGCCTGCGCGAACCGCCTGTTCGGGCTGGAGTTCGCGCCGCTTGACGTGCCCCTGTATCACCCTGACTGCCGGGCCTGGGAAGTCACGCGGGGCGGCGAACATGTGGCGGTCTTCATCGGCGATTACTTCGCGCGGGGATCGAAACGTTCGGGCGCCTGGTGTTCGGCGATGCGCAGCCAGGCCAAATTCCCCGAAAAGCAGGCGCCGATCGTGATCAATGTCTGCAACTTTGCCAAGGGCGATCCGGCGCTTTTGTCCTATGACGATGCGCGCACTCTGTTCCACGAATTCGGCCATGCGCTGCACCAGATGCTATCGGATGTGACCTATGAGAGCATTTCCGGCACCTCGGTGGCGCGCGATTTCGTCGAATTGCCCTCGCAGCTATACGAACACTGGCTGGAAGTGCCCGAGGTGCTGAGCGAATTTGCCACCCACGCAGAAACCGGCGAGGCGATGCCCAAGGAGATGCTGGACAAGGTTCTGGGCGCCGCCACTTACGACATGGGCTTTCAGACGGTCGAATATGTGGCCTCGGCGCTGGTCGATCTGGCTTTCCATGATGGCGCGGCCCCAGCCGATCCGATGGCCAAACAGGCCGAGGTGCTGGCAGAAATCGGTATGCCCCATGCGATCATCATGCGGCACGCCACACCGCATTTCGCCCATGTGTTCTCCGGCGATGGCTACAGTTCGGGCTACTACAGCTACATGTGGTCCGAGGTGATGGATGCCGATGCCTTTGCCGCCTTTGAAGAGGCAGGCGGTGCCTTCGACCCCGAACGAGCCAAGGCGCTGGAGGCGCATATCCTGTCTTCTGGCGGCTCAAAGGATCCCGCGGAGCTGTACACGGCTTTCCGGGGGCGTCTGCCTGGAGTGGATGCGCTGCTGAAAGGGCGCGGTCTGGCTGCCAAGTAAGTCATGTTCGCCGGGGAGCGGTCCCCGGCGAAAACTCGTTCAGTAGCCGAGGTCGCGGTTAACCAGATGCAGGAAGGGTTGACCTGTCTCACCGCGCCGGATGTTTTCGGCGATTACTTCGGAGGCCGTGCTGGCGCGGGTTTCTGCGGCGATATGCGGCGTGACCGTTACATTCGGATGCGCCCAGTAGGGATCCTCAAGGGGCAAGGGTTCCAGGCGGAAGACATCCAGCGTGGCATGGCCTACTTGGCCTGTGTCGAGCGCGGCCAATAGGGCGGCATCGTCGATCAGCGGGCCACGGCCCGGATTGATAATCCGCGCGCCCTTGGACAGCAGGGAGAGGGTCTCTGCATTCAGGATATTCGTGGTCGCGGGCGTATCCGGCAAGAGAAGCACCACGATCTCTGCCGTCGACAGCGCCTGTTTCAGCCCCTCGTCGCCGTGCAGGCAGGTGACCCCATCTATCTCCTTGGGGGAACGCGACCAGCCAGTGACCGGAAATCCGATGCGCGCAAGGCTTTGCGCACAGGCGCTCCCCAAGGCGCCAAGGCCCAGAAGGGTCACCGGGCGTTCAAAGGCCAGTGGCGGCACCACCGGTTCCCACCTGTCCTGCACTGTGATAGAGCGGTCGATGTCGAGATGATAGCGCATCACATGGCCGGTGACCCACTCCACCATGCCCGCCGTTAGGCCCGGATCCACCATCCGGCAGAGCGGCATGGTCAGTGTCTGATTGCCGACGATCTTTTCAACCCCGGCCCATAGGTTCAGCACCGCCTTGCAGCGGGTGTAGGGTGTGAAGTCCTGAAGGTCGGAATTGGGCGCATAGACCACGTAATCCACCTGATCGGGGGCGTGATCCAGGCGCAAGTCCACCTCCAGCCCGGCCTTGTTGAAGGCGGTCTTCAGCGGCTCGCGGTAAGTCTCCCAGCGGGCGGGAAGGGCGGCGAATTGCACGTTGATCATGTGGCAAAGACTCCGGCCATATCGGCAAAGCCCTTGATCTCGATCGGGTTGCCCGCGGGATCATGGAAGAACATGGTGCTTTGCTCGCCTGGCTGCCCTTCAAAGCGGGTGGTCGGGGCGATGGTGAACTCTATGCCCTCTGCCACGAGCCGATCCGCCAGCGCGCGCCATTCGTCCTGTGGCAGGATCACGCCAAGATGGGGCATCGGTACCATGTGCTCGCCGACCTTGCCGGTGTTCGCAGTGGCAAAGACCGGGCCCAGATGGAGTGAAATCTGATGCCCGAAGAAGTTGAAATCGACCCAGGTCTCTGTGCTGCGCCCTTCCTGACATCCCAAAAGGGTGCCGTAAAAGGCGCGGGCGCGCGCCAAGTCGTCAACGTGATAGGCGAGATGGAAGATGCTCATGAAGAAAAGTCCTGTGGTTTGGAATGGCGCTTAGCGAGGACGGTGAATATTGGCACTTTGTACGAGGCCAAAGGCGGCCAGCAGCACCAGCATGGCCGACCCCCCGTAAGACACCAAGGGCAAGGGAACGCCTACGACCGGTGCCAGTCCCATGACCATCGACATGTTCACAGCAAAGAATAGGAAGAAGGTGATCGCGATACCCAAGGTGACAAGCGAAGAGAAGCGATCCCGCGCCGCGAGGGCGGTTGCGACGCAGAAGACGATGATCAGCACGTAGATGCCGAGAAGGGTAAACCCGCCGATGAAACCGAACTCTTCGGCCAGGGTGGTGAAGATGAAATCGGTGTGCTTTTCCGGCAGAAAGTTCAGCCGCGATTGCGTGCCTTGCATGAAACCCCGCCCGGACCATCCGCCGGACCCCAGCGCAATCTTGGACTGAGTGATGTGATAGCCCGCTCCAAGAGGGTCCTGCGACGGGTCGAGGAACGTATCAATGCGCCGGAATTGATAGTCCTTGATCAGCTGCCATTCTGTTCCGCGGCTTTGAAACACTGCTGTGACCAGGCCCACTCCGGCTGCGATAACGGCTGCAAAATAGGCCCAGTGCACTCCGGCCAGGAACATGACACCTCCGCCGGCTGCCATGAGCAGGATCGATGTGCCAAGGTCCGGCTGCTTGAGGACCAGAAAGGTCGGGATCAGGATCATGAGGACCGGCACCAGAACCCAGAATGGGCGGGAAGTTCGTTCCGCCGGAAGCCAGTCGTAATAGGCGGCAAGCAGCATCACCAGAGTGATTTTCATCAGCTCAGAGGGTTGCAGGCGCATAAAGCCCAGGTCAATCCAACGCTGCGCGCCCATGCCGACGGTACCGAAGAATTCGACCGCGAGCAGCAGTACGAGAGACACCAGATAGGCGAGCGCTGATATGTTGCGCCAGAACCAGATCGGTACCATGGCCACGACGATCATCACGGCCATACCAAGGGCGAAACGTTTCGCTTGCGGCTCGGCCCAGGGTGAGAAAGACCCGCCAGCCACCGAATAGAGCATCAGGAAACCCACGCCCGCGACCGAAGCCAAGAGCAGCGTCAGCGGCCAATTGAGATAGATAATCTTGCGCAGACCCGTTGGGACCGATTTGGCGTGATGTTCAAGATAGCTCATGCCCGGTCACTGCCTCCGGCCTCTTCGCGCTTGATCCGCTCGCGCTCGAGCCGCTCCTGCTGAGCTTTGATGCGGCTGCGGTCGCCTTTCGGGTACGCCTCAAGTGGCGGTGTGCCGCCATAGAGCGCCTGCAAAAGCACATCGCGGGCAATTGGCGCTGCGGCTTTGGAGCCTCCGCCGCCATGTTCGACCACGACGGAAACCGCATAGCGCGGATTGTCATAGGGCGCGTAACAGACGTAAAGCGCGTGGTCGCGCCGCTCCCAAGGTAGGTCTTCATTGCGAATGACGCCTGCTGCACGTTCGGCGGCGGTGATGTTACGAACCTGGCTCGTACCGCTTTTCCCAGCCATGCGCATGTCTTCAGCGATGATGCGTGAGCGATAGCCGGTGCCGCGCCGGTCGTTGCTTACTGAGAACATGCCGCGCCTGACCGTGCGCAAGTTGTTTTCGTTCAGACCGAGTGGTTCGGCTTCCGAGTTCGGTTGTTCCACGCCGTCGATGGATTTCAAAAGCCGTGGTGCAATGCTGCGTCCCGAGGCAATCCGGGCGGTCATGACGGCCAGCTGCATGGGGGAGGCGAGCATGTATCCCTGGCCGATTGAGGCGTTCGCCGTATCCCCGATCAGCCAATCCTGACCGTGGACGCGCTGTTTCCACTCGCGATTTGGCGCGAGTCCGCTGGCCACGGCCGACATCGGCAGATCGTGGCGCACTCCAAGGCCAAGCCGGTTTGCCATGTCAGAAATCTTGTCGATCCCTACCTTGAGGGCGAGGTCGTAATAGTAAACGTCGCAGGATTGCTTGAGGGATGTATTGAGGTCGACGTGTCCGTGACCGGCGCGTTTCCAGCAGTGGAACCGGCGGCCCGAGACTTCTAGGTAGCCCGGGCAGTAGACTGTCTCATCGGGGCCGATCAGCCCTTCTTCAAGTGCAGCCAGCGCCGTGACCATCTTGAAAGTGGAGCCGGGCGGGTAGGTGCCTTGAACGGCCTTGTTGGCAAGCGGGCGATAGGGATCTTCGGTCAGCATGCGGTAATCGGCAACTGAGATCCCGCGTACGAACAGGTTTGGGTCGAAACTGGGGGACGAGGCAATGGCATGGATATCGCCATCCTCGCAGTCGATGATCACGGCAGCTGCGCTTTCCGTGCCCAGACGGGCTTGAACATAGCTTTGCAACTCGGCATTCACAGTTAGTTGCATGTCCGCGCCCGGCTCGCCCTCGCGCCTGTCAAGCTCGCGCATGACGCGGCCCATGGCATTGACTTCGACCCTTTTGGCGCCGGCCTTGCCGCGCAAAGCATCCTCACGCTTGGCTTCGAACCCCACCTTGCCGATCTGAAAACGCGGGATGCGTAGGATGGGCTCGGGCGACTCCATCTTGCTCAGATCGTAATCAGAAACCGGACCAACATATCCGACAACGTGGGCAAAGGCGCTTTGCTGCGGATAGACACGGGTCAGGCCCACCTCAGGTGTGATCCCGGGCAGAGCGGGGGCGTTGACCGCGACCTTGGAGATGTCTTCCCAGCCGATCTGATCGGCAAGGGTGACGGGCAGAAAGGGCGGCGAGCGGCGCATCTCGGTGAGGGCGCGCTCCACGTCTTCGGGCGCAAGGGGGATTAGGCGCGACAGCTTTGCGATGACCTGTCCGACATCACCTGCATCCTCTGGCACGATGGTGATCCGGTAAGAGGGGGAGTTCTGTGCCAATGTAATGCCGTTGCGGTCGAATATCTCGCCACGCGCCGGGGGAAGCAGGCGAATATTGATTCGGTTTTCCTCGGCCAGCAGGCGGAACTGATCGGCCTGATCCACCTGCAGATAGCGCATGCGGGCGGCCAGACCACCGACAAAGGCCAGTTGCATCCCACCCAGAAGCAGAGCCCTGCGTGTCAGTTTGCGGTGGGTGAACTCAAGTTCCTTTGGATTGCGTCTCATCAGCGGCTTCCCAGGACTTCGGCCTCGGCCGGTGACAGTTTGCGCACCCCGAGCAGGGTCTGGCTGAATACCACTACCAGAGGGTAGGCCGCGATGGTCAACACGGCCTGCATCAGCGTCAGACCCAAAGGCGCCTGAGCCACCGCCAGCACAGCAAGAATCGACCGGTTCAGTACGACGATACCGCAGATCACAACGGCCACCGCCAGCCATTCGGCGGCAAAGGCTGTTTCGCGGTGAGGCATCACACGCGATTTCAGGAATTCGCAGCCGAGCACCACCAACATCGCAAAGAGGCCCGGCGGACGTTGAAACATCATGTCTGCTACCAGCATGGTTGCGCCTATGAGGATCGTCGGCACGAAATCCGGACGCCGCAAGGACCAAGCCAAAGCCAAAGCGAGCAACAGATCCGGCGGCGCCCATCTGCTGGGCAGAGTATCCAGCGGCAGGAGGTGAAAAAAGATCAGGACTAGCGCTAGCGCCGGGAAGGCCATCCGCATCATCCATATACGGCCCGGAGAGGTATTAGCCATTGCCGCCCTCACCAGATCTGGAAAGGGATTGTGGTCCTAGGCTGTCGGGGCGCCGTGGCGGAATGGTGGCATCCGGGGACGGAACGACCAGCGCGCCAGGTTCCTTTATCGCCTCGGCCCCTTGATGGCGCAGGACCCGCAGGAATTCGAGCCGTTCGTAGTCGGCGGACAGGCGGACACGTTTGCGCCCGGCGCGGTCCTCTGCCACCTGGCCGATCAGCAGGCCGGGTGGAAAGACCGCTCCGTCGCCGGAGGTAATGACCCGGTCACCCGGCCGGATCATGTCGGGGCTTTCGAGAAAGTCCAAAACGGGTGCAGCTGTATTGTCGCCTGTCACCAGTGCAGTCTGGCCCGAAGGCTGGATAACGGCGGGCACGGCGCTGGCTGCATCGGTTAGAAGGATCACGCGGGATGTATCCTGCCCCGTCCCGGATATGCGTCCCACAAGGCCGATTCCATCCATGGCCGCCCATCCGTCCTGGATGCCGTCACGCGCACCGATGTTGAGGATCACCGATTGGCGGAAGGGCGAACCGCTATCGGCTAGGACAACGCCAGTGATATAGGTCAGCTTGGGATCAAGGCGCACATTGTTGAGATCCAGAAGGCGGGCGTTTTCCTGCTCTAGTTGCAGGGCAGCTTCTTTCCAGGCGCGCATCTGGCGCAATTCGGATCGCAGTTCGCGGTTCTGCTCTGCCAGCCGCTGATAGCTCTGGAAATCACGGAATAAGTTGATCGCCCCTGTGACAGGTGCCATGGCCCAATCCATACTTGGCACCACCGTATCTACGAGCTGCGCGCGGAAGCGTTCAACCCGCGGGCTGTCGATGCGCCAAATCAGAAAGATGGCGGCAAGACACAGGCAGACAAGCCCGATCAGCAGGCGTCGCAGCGGGGCTGAGTAGTCATCGCGCTGTGAGCGGTCTTTGGCCAAAGGCTTCCTTTCGGGCGCCTGCTCTCTTCAAGGGGAGAGGAAAAGGCGCCTTAGCTGTCGTAGTCAATCGCGTGGCGGAGCTGCTTTTCGAACTCCAGCGCCTTGCCGGTGCCAAGGGCCACGCAGTTGAGGCTTTCGTCTGCGATCGATACCGCAAGCCCTGTCTGTTCGCGCAATGCGAGGTCAAGATCACCCAGAAGAGCACCGCCACCGGTCAGCATAACACCGCGGTCAACGATATCGGCAGCCAGGTCCGGTGGGGTGGTTTCCAGCGCGGTCATCACCGAGTCGCAGATCTGCTGCACAGGTTCCGCCAAGGCCTCGGCTACCTGGGCCTGGCTGATTTCGATTTCCTTGGGCACACCGTTCAGAAGGTCGCGGCCCCGGATCTGCATGGACTGGCCCCGGCCATCATCGGGCATGCGAGCAGTGCCGATCGAGGTCTTGATGCGTTCGGCGGTGGATTCGCCGATCAGAAGGTTTTGTTGGCGGCGTAGGTAGGAAATGATCGCTTCGTCCATGCGGTCACCGCCCACGCGCACAGACCGCGCATAAACGATGTCACCCAGCGATAGAACTGCAACCTCGGTGGTGCCGCCGCCGATATCCACGACCATGTTACCGGTCGGATCAGTAATGGGCATGCCCGCGCCGATGGCCGCCGCGATGGGTTCGGCAATGAGGCCCGCGCGCCGCGCCCCGGCCGACAGAACCGATTGACGAATGGCACGCTTTTCCACAGGGGTTGCCCCGTGGGGCACACAGACGATGATCTTGGGTTTGGAGAAGGTCGACCGCTTATGCACCTTGCGGATGAAATGCTTGATCATTTCTTCGGCGGTGTCGAAGTCCGCAATCACGCCCTCACGCATCGGGCGGATGGCCTCAATCGAGCCGGGTGTACGGCCCAGCATCAGTTTGGCGTCTTCGCCCACGGCCAGAACCTTCTTGACGCCGTCCTTGACGTGGTAGGCTACCACCGACGGCTCGGACAGGATCACGCCGCGGCCTTTGACGTAGACCAGCGTGTTCGCAGTGCCGAGATCGATGGCCATGTCCGATGTGAACAGACCGCCTAGATTTCCAAAGAGCGCCATATAGAAGGGATCCTGTAAGTTCTGCCGTTTTGCCTGCGACTCTTCTGCCGCCACGCACTGTTGAACTTATAAGCAGCGCAGCGTCGCCGCGAAAGGGCCGAATGCGCACAACTAGCGCCTTTCCGCCTGTGAAACATGGGCTTTGCCCAGGGGTTCGGCGCTGGATGCGTTGTGATTTGTCTTTCTCTGGGTTTCGAATGAGGCTACTGGCATTTCATGCTGTCATATCAACATATCTATCACGCCGGAAACCTGGCTGACGTTCAGAAGCACGCGCTGCTGGCCTGGATGCTGGCCTATCTAACGCGCAAGGACAAACCACTGAGTTATGTCGAAACCCACGCGGGGCGCGGCCTTTATGAACTTCAGGCGCCCGAGGCGTTGAAGACCGGGGAAGCCGCGGCGGGGATCTTCCGTGTGTTGGGTGGCGAGGCGTTGGCCGAGGATCACCCCCTGAGCCGGGCTATTTCCGAATGCCGCGCGCGGTTTGGCGCCACAAGCTATCCCGGATCGCCCCTGGTGGCCGCCGCACTGTTGCGGGAGATGGACAGCCTCCATTTTGCCGAGCTGCACCCTCAGGAATGTGCCGCCCTTCGGCAGGCGCTGAGGCCCTGGCGGGCAAAGGTGCATCAGCAGGATGGGTTTGAGCTGGCCCTGTCTCTGGCCCCGCCGACGCCGCGCCGGGGGCTGCTGCTGATTGACCCTTCATACGAGGTGAAAGCCGATTATGCCCGCATTCCCGGCATTATCGGCAAGCTGCATCGCAAGTGGAACGTCGGTGTGATTGCGCTGTGGTATCCGATCCTGACCGATGGCGCGCATGAGAAGATGCTGGCCACCCTGGAGGCGCAGAATCTGCCCGGCATGTTGCGCCACGAGGTGCGTTTCCCGCCTGCCCGCGAGGGGCACCGGATGGTTGGGTCGGGGATGTTCGTGGTGAACGCGCCTTTTGGCGCCGAAGAGGAAGTCGCGCGCATCAGCGCACTATTCGAAGAGCTGAACCGGGGGTAATCTTGGAGGCTGGGCGAGGCTGGCGGGGCACTCCCGCCCCCTTTGCCGACCATCGAAGATGATCGAAAAGGCGTTGGGCCCGGCGCCGCGCCTTGCGGCACGGCGCCGGATCGTTTTGGCGCCTAGGTTGCGTCCTTGTAGGAAATTTCGCGCGCGTCGGCGCCTTCGCCGACCTTGCCGCGGCGCACAATCAGACGGTTCAAGGCATTGATATAGGCCTTGGCCGAGGCAACGACTGTATCCGTGTTGGCCGATTGACCTGTGGCGATATTTCCGTCTTCCTCAAGCCGCACGGAGACCGTGGCCTGGGCATCGGTGCCTTCGGTCACAGCATGCACCTGGTAGAGCTGCAGATGAGCCGAGTTCGGGTAGAGCTTGCGCACAGCCTTGAAGGTCGCATCGACCGGCCCATCGCCCTCGGCTGTGGCGCTGACGTCCTTGCCGTCGATCTCCATCTCCAGAGTGGCTTCGGCAGGGCCGCCAGTGCCGCAAACGACTTTCATGGACACAAGCTGAAGATAGTCGTTCTCGGCATCCTCGCCCGAGCGCATCAGCGCCACGATATCGTCGTCAAAGACCTCTTTCTTGCGGTCGGCAAGCTCTTTGAAGCGCACAAAGATGTCTTTCAGCTGGTTGTCACCCACCTCGTAGCCCAGCTGGCCCAGTTTGTCGCGCAGCGCGGCGCGGCCTGAGTGTTTGCCCAGCGGCAAAGATGTGCCTGAGAGCCCCACGTCTTCGGGGCGCATGATCTCGAAGGTTTCCTTGTTCTTCAGCATGCCATCCTGGTGAATGCCGCTTTCATGGGCAAAGGCGTTCTTGCCGACGATGGCCTTGTTGAATTGAACCGGGAAGCCCGACACTGTCGAGACCCGGCGGGAGATATGCATGATCTTGGTGGTATCGACATTGGTGTGCCAGGGCATGATGTCGTTGCGCACCTTGAGGGCCATCACGACCTCTTCCAGAGCTGTATTACCAGCGCGTTCCCCAAGCCCGTTGATGGTACATTCGATCTGACGTGCGCCGCCCTCCACGGCTGCCAGGGCGTTGGCGGTCGCCATGCCAAGGTCATTGTGGCAGTGGGTCGCAAAGATCACCTCATCAGCACCAGGAACGGTTTCGATCAGACGGCGGATCAGATCGGCGCTTTCCAGCGGTGCGGTGTAGCCGACGGTATCGGGGATGTTGATGGTGGTGGCGCCGGCCTTGATGGCGATCTCGATCACCCGGCAGAGATAGTCCCATTCGGTGCGGGTGGCATCCATCGGCGACCATTGCACGTCCTCGACCAGATTGCGGGCATGGGTGACCGTGTCGTGGATACGCTCGGCCATCTCGTCCATGGTGAGGTTCGGGATGGCGCGGTGCAGCGGTGAGGTGCCGATGAAGGTGTGAATGCGGGGCTTTGCGGCTTTGCGCACGGCCTCGGCGCAGCGGTCGATGTCCTTGAAATTAGCGCGCGCCAGCCCGCAGATCACGGAATTCTGCGAGCGTTCTGCAATCTCGCTGACGGCCTTGAAATCGCCTTCGGAGGCGATGGGGAACCCGGCTTCGATAATGTCGACGCCCATCTCATCCAAAAGCCCGGCAATCTCGAGCTTTTCATCATGGGTCATGGTGGCGCCGGGGCTTTGCTCGCCATCGCGCAGGGTGGTGTCAAAGATCAATACGCGATCTTTCTCGAGTGTATTCGTCATGTCGGTAGCTTTCTTGAAACTCTGTCCTGGATCCATTCGATTGGCGCGCAAACCTCCTCCTCTGAGCGGGCGCGCCGAATGGCACGCTCAGAGGCGGGTTAGGATCAGTAGGTCGCGCAGAGCCGCACCGCAAATGGCGGTGGCCGGGGCATGGATATGTGCGCGAGCTGTCATGGGGGCACCTTATACAGAGCGCGCGGCGAATGGAAAGGGCGAAAATAGCTCAGCAATATTGACCCTTTAGGGTGAAGGCTGGGCAACCGAGCCGCCAAGGTGCCTCGCGCGTTTGATCTGCAGCGAAACGCACCTAGCTCATGCGGGCGGCGACAGAAGGCAAACACCCATGGCACGGCTTGTTCTGGTTCTTGGCGATCAGTTGAGTGAGACGCTGTCCGCTTTGGCGGCAGGTAACAAGGCAAAGGATACGGTCGTGATGGCCGAGGTCGCCGAAGAGGGCACCTATGTGCGCCACCACCCCAAGAAGATCGCCCTCGTCCTTGCTGCGATGCGCAAGTTTGCGGGCCATTTGCGGGAGGAGGGGTGGGAGGTCGCCTACACGCGTCTTGAGGATGAGGACAACACCGGCACCATCGCTGATGAGCTGTTGCGGCGCGCGCAGCAGACCGGCGCGGAGGAAGTGATCGCCACCACGCCCGGTGAGTGGCGCTTGATCCGCGAGTTGCAGTCCCTGCCGCTGAAGGTCAGCCTAAAGCCGGACACGCGCTTCATTGCCTCCCGTGCCGATTTCACGGACTGGGCAGAGGGGCGCAAACAGTTGCGCATGGAATATTTCTACCGGGAGATGCGGCGCAAGACCGGGCTGCTGATGGAGGGGGGCAAACCTGCGGCGGGCAAATGGAACTTTGATCACGACAATCGCAAGGCGCCGCCTAAGGAGATTACTTGCGCTGGCCCGATGCAGTTCACCCCGGATGCAGAAACTGACGAGGTTTTGGACCTGGTTGAGGAGCGATTTGGTGATCACTTCGGGGAATTGCGCCCGTTTCATTTCGCAGTTACGCGCAGCGATGCCCTTCGGGCACTTGAACAATTCATCCGCGAAGGGCTGCCGCTCTTCGGGGATTATCAGGACGCCATGCTGCGTGGCGAGAAATGGCTCTATCATTCGGTGCTGTCGCCCTATCTGAACATCGGTCTTCTGGAGCCTCTGGAGGTTTGCCGCGCCGCCGAGGAGGCCTGGAAGGCGGGGGATGTGCCGATCAACGCCGCCGAAGGCTTCATTCGACAGATCCTTGGCTGGCGGGAGTTCGTGCGGGGCATCTATTTCCTGGAAGGAGAAGACTACCCCAGCCGCAATGCCCTGGAGCACAGCCGTGCGTTGCCGCCGCTGTACTGGGGCGCTGAGACAGGGATGCGCTGCCTGTCCGAGGCCATCGCCCAAACGCAGGAAGAGGCATACGCCCACCACATTCAGCGCCTGATGGTCACCGGGAATTTCGCGCTTCTGGCGGGGATCAATCCGACCGAGGTGCATGAATGGTATCTGGCGGTTTATGCCGATGCATTCGAATGGGTGGAGGCGCCCAATACCGTCGGCATGAGCCAGTTTGCCGATGGCGGCATCGTGGGTTCCAAACCCTATGTCTCAAGCGGGGCCTACATCAACCGCATGTCCGACTACTGCAAAAGCTGCGCCTACAAGGTCAGTCAGAAGGTGGGGGAGGGGGCTTGCCCTTTCAATCTGCTCTATTGGCACTTTCTGGTCCGTCACCGGGAGCGGTTCGCCAGCAATCCGCGTATGGGCAATATGTACCGCACTTGGGACCGAATGGCAGAAGACAGGCGGGCACAGGTCATTTCCGAGGCGGAAGAGTTCCTTGCCCGCATGGATGCAGGCGACCGGGTTTAAGCGAAAAGGCTAGTTGTTGTCCGCGGGCTGGTCAGCCTGTTCTTCGCCGGAGTTTTCCGTGACCAGTGCACCGTTTTCCCAGGCGCCGCTGGTCTCCTGGCCCGTGGCATAGCGCATCAGGCCGGGGCCTTGCCGCTTGCCGTTGACAAAGCTGCCCTCGTAGACGTCGCCATTGGCATAGGTGGCCACGCCCTGGCCGGTGATCTTGCCTTCCTGCCAGTCGCCTTCATAGACAAATCCGCCGGGCATTTCGATCCTGCCCTTGCCGTGGCGCTGGCTATTGGCGAATTCCCCGGTATAGATGGATCCATCTGCATAGGTCACTCTGGCCTGTCCATGTCGCTGGCCATCCTGCCAATCGCCATCGTAGCGATAGCCGCTTTCATAGGTCATCACACCCTGGCCATGGTTGCGGGCGTTCTTGAAGCTTCCGGTGTAGACAACGCCGTTTGGGTAGGTGGCCACGCCTTGTCCTTCGATCACGCCAGCGATCCAGTCGCCCTCATAGGTCGATCCATCTGGGTAGGTGATCTTGCCAAGCCCTTCGGCCAGATCGTCCCGGAACTGCCCTTCGTAAACGGATCCGTCGGGGTAGGTGACCTTGCCCACGCCCTCGATCTGGCCTGCAAGCCAGTCGCCCTCGTAAACATATCCATCTGTCTTGGTGAATGTTCCGGTGCCATGGCGCAGGTCGTCCTTGAAGTCGCCCACGTAGATGTCGCCGTTCGCGTGCACCTGTCGGCCGACACCTTGGCGGCGACCGTTTTCAAGAGGGCCTTCGTAAATATCGCCATTGGGTTGGGTCAGTTTGCCCTGGCCGTGCATCTGATTGTTGGCCCATTCGCCGGTGTAAACCAGCCCATCCGGCATGATCAGAGTGCCGTTGCCATGAAGCTGGCCATCCAGGATTCCGCCCTCATAGGTCGCACCATCGGGATAGGTGATCTTGCCTTCTCCCTCTTTGCGCCCTTCGATCCAGTCACCGGCATATTCATAGCCACCCGGGTTTTGCATGACGCCCTTGCCATGGTGCTCACCATTCACAAAATCGCCCTCATAGCGGGCACCGTTGGCATAGACTGCAACGCCTTTGCCGTTGATCAGCCCGTCGGACCATTCGCCTTCGTAGGTGCCGCCATCGGCAAAGGTAATCTTTCCGAGCCCTTCAGGTTTTCCCTTCGCGAACTCACCCTCATAAACCGCGCCATTGGGATAGCGCGCGACGCCCTGGCCGCGGATTTCTCCATCAACCCATTCGCCTGAGTATTCGTAGCCACTGGGCAGTTTGTAGGTGCCGATCCCGTGCTGCAGGCCGCCACGAAAGGTCCCCTCATAGACGCCGCCAATCTCGTCCTGAGTGGTCATGACCTGGTTGTCCTGCGCCCTGACCGGACTGACCAGCCCCGGCGAAATCAATGCTAAAGACGTCGAAAAAACGAGTGCGGTGCCGAAACGGGTCATCAAACTTGTGCCTGCCCTTTGGTTCTGCCCCGATTACAGGTGGCGGGGCGCGGTGTCAGTCGACGCGGAGCGTCTGCTATCTTAGCATCTGTGCTTGGAAACTATGCGACACTCCGCCCTGTCGCAATGTCTTTTGCTCGGGCCACTCTTTCCCTTGGCTCCGGATCTGATAAACGGCTTGTAACAGATTTTGCGAAGGGCGCGATCAACATGGCAGACCGGTTCCGTATCACTCTGGCGCAGTTGAACCCCACGGTGGGCGACATTCCGGGCAATGCGGCCAAGGCTCGCGAGGCTTGGGAAGAGGGGCGCAAAGCCGGTGCGCAACTGGTGGCCCTGCCGGAGATGTTCCTCACGGGGTACAACACCCAGGATCTGGTGATGAAGCCCGCCTTTCATCGCGCCGCCATGGCGGCTGCGGAACAGCTGGCGGTGGACTGTGCTGATGGTCCGGCGCTGGCGGTGGGGGCGCCCTGGGCCGAAGATGGCAAGCTCTACAACGCCTATCTGATCCTGAAAGAGGGGCGGATCGCTTCGCGCATCCTGAAGCACCACCTGCCGAATGAAACCGTCTTTGACGAGGTGCGCGTCTTTGATGCCGGGCCGCTGGGCGGGCCTTATGCGATTGGTGACACCCGCATCGGAAGCCCGGTCTGCGAGGACGGCTGGCATGAGGATGTCGCGGAAACTCTGGCCGAAACCGGCGCCGAGTTCCTGCTGATCCCCAATGGCTCGCCCTATTTCCGCGGCAAGATGGATGTGCGCTACAATATGATGGTGGCGCGCTGCATCGAGACCGAACTGCCGGTGATATACCTCAATATGGTCGGCGGGCAGGACGATCAGGTTTTTGATGGGGGCAGTTTCGTATTGAACCCTGGCGGTGCTCTGGTCGTGCAGATGCCGCTTTTCGACGAGGCGATCACCCAGCTGGATCTGGAGCGCACATCCGAAGGCTGGCGCGCAGTGGAAGGTGAAAAGGCCCATCTGCCGGATGCGTGGGAGCAGGACTACCGCGCCATGGTCGAATCCTTGCGCGACTACATGCGCAAGACCGGGTTCAAGAAGGCTATGCTGGGGCTGTCTGGCGGGGTGGATTCAGCGATTGTTGCGACCATTGCCGTCGATGCCTTGGGAGCCGACAATGTACGCTGCGTTATGCTGCCTTCGGAATACACCAGCGCAGAATCCCTTGAGGATGCTGAAGCCGTCGCCAAGGCGCTGGGCGTGCGCTATGACTATGTGCCGATAAGCGAGGGGCGCGCGGCGATCACCAACACGCTCGCCCCTCTGTTCGAAGGGCGCGATGCGGATATCACAGAGGAAAACATCCAGTCCCGCCTGCGTGGCCTTCTGTTGATGGCAATGTCCAACAAGTTTGGCGAGATGCTGCTGACCACTGGCAACAAGTCCGAGGTCGCAGTGGGCTATGCCACCATCTATGGCGACATGAATGGCGGCTACAATCCGATCAAGGATCTCTACAAGACCCGTGTCTTTGAAACCTGCCGCTGGCGCAATGCCAATCACCGCCCGTGGATGATGGGGCCTGCGGGTGAAGTGATCCGCCCCAATGTAATCGATAAACCCCCGAGTGCCGAACTGCGTGAAGATCAAAAAGACAGCGACAGCTTGCCTGATTACCCCGAGCTGGATGCGCTGCTCACGATCCTCGTCGATGAAGAAGGCTCGATCGCCGATTGCGAGGCCGCCGGGTTTGACCGTGATGTTGCAAAGCGGGTGGAGCACTTGATTTATATTAGTGAATACAAACGCTTCCAGTCCGCTCCGGGAACGCGCCTGACACCTCGCGCCTTTTGGATGGATCGCCGTTACCCTATCGCGAACCGCTGGCGCGATCCCAGCTGACGGGTCGGCTGACGCCAAAAAACCACAGCTGAACCCCTGCGCGCGATAAGGCCATTTTGACCTATGGACCGCGCAGGTGCGGCGCGGCATTAACCTCTCATGCCTGGACCTAAGCTGCCCCATTTCCAAGCTGATCTTGCCCTGCCCAAACGTGTCGATGCGGTCGTCATCGGCGGGGGAATCATCGGCGCCACGACCGCTCTTGAACTCGCAGAGCGTGGTTATTCCGTTCTTTTGTGCGAAAAGGGCCAGATCGGCGCCGAGCAAAGCTCGCGTAACTGGGGCTGGGTGCGCATGTCACAGCGGGACCCGCGCGAGCTGCCGCTGATGGCCAAGGCGCATGAGATCTGGGAGGAGCTTGAGGCGCGTACCGGCCATCCCACCGGATACACCCGCGCGGGCATCCTTTTCACCGCCGAGACGGAGAAGGCCACGGCGGGCTTGGAAGCTTGGGCGCAGCATATGGCCCCCTTTGATGCGCCTGCGCAGATGGTGCGTGGAGAGCAGCTGGCCGAGTTAATGCCGAGACACCAGACCGGAACCATTGCCGCGCTTCATACGCCTTTGGATGGCCGGGCCGAGCCGCAACTGGCCACTCATGCGATTGCCAGCGCGGCGCGGGCCGCCGGTGCAAAGGTGATGACCGAATGCGCGGTGCGCAGTGTCGAGACCGAGGCCGGAAAGATCAGTGGCGTAATGACAGAACGCGGGCGGGTCGGGTGTTCCGCCGTTGTGGTTGCTGGCGGGGCCTGGTCGCGGCTTTTCCTTGGAAATGCTGGGATCTGGCTGCCGCAGATGAAGGTGTTGAACTCGGTTCTGCGGACATCGGCTGTGCAGGATGGCCCAGAGGTTGCCATGTGGGCTAAAGGCTTTGCCCTGCGCAAACGGGCGGACGGCGGCTATTCCATTGCCGATGGCACAGAGAACGTGGTGGACCTCGTTCCCGACAGCTTCCGTCTGGCAATTAGGTTCCTGCCTGCGTTTCTGGACGAGTGGCGCTCTCTGCGGTTCCGTCTGTCCGAGCGCTGGCGCATTGAGGCAGCGCAGAGCAGACGCTGGCAACCGGATCAGCACACTCCGTTCGAGGCTTGCCGTGTGCTGGATCCCGAGCCCTCGCAGAAGGCCATTCGCAACAGTTGGGGGGCGGCGCAGAAGGCATTTCCCATCCTGCAAGGCGCCGATGTTGTGCAAAGCTGGGGCGGCATGATCGACGTAACACCCGATGCCATCCCTGTGATTTCGCAGGTAGATGACCTGCCGGGCCTGTTCGTCTCTACGGGGTATTCCGGTCATGGCTTTGGCATCGGCCCCGCAGCCGGTCGGCTCACGGCGGATCTTGTCACCGGCGATGCGCCGATTGTCGATCCGCGTCCCTTTGCGCTGGACCGTTTCACAAAAAAGGCGCGGGCGGTGAAGCCCACGCCTGAGAGCGTCAATGCAGCCAAGGTGCCTCTTAGCCCATCATCTGATAGCTGACTGGGACAAAGCGGTAGCCTTCGCCGCGTGTCTCGACAAAACCGGCTGCCGGGAAGGGCATGTGGTAGCCGATCATCGGCGTACGGCTTGCGGCCAGCATATCCATAACGCGACGACGCGATGCTGTGGCAGCCTCTTTGTCCATGTCAAAGCGCACTTCCCATTCGGGATGCGCAAAGGACCAGACGTAGTGGTTGGCCAGATCCGCCGTCAACACCAGCTGCTGCCCGCCGCTGTCGAGCATGTAGGTCATGTGTCCGGGGGTATGGCCAAAGGCGGCCATGGCGGAAATGCCCGACGCAACCTCGCCGCCATCTTCGATAAATGACATTTTCTCGGCCATGGGGGTCACTTTCTGCGCCACCAGATCGCCAACCCGGTTTCCGGCCTCCATCTTGGACCAGAAGTCATATTCGGCGCGCCCCGTCACGTAGCGTGCATTGGCAAAGGTCGCCGCGCCATCGGTGGTCATGCCGCCAATATGGTCAGGGTGCATGTGAGTAAGAACAACCACGTCGATCTGATCGGGGGTCACACCGGCCTCAGCCAGCGCCTTCTGGATGCCGCCCTGTCCAAGACCGGTGTCAAACAGTACCTTTTCGCTGCCGGTATCGACCAGCGTTGGCGTAAAGAAGAACTGCGCCATGTCCGCAGGAATGAAGTTCTGAGCGGAGACCTCGGCAAATTCCTCGTCCGTTGCACCGCCGCCAAAGATCTCTTTCGCGCCGTCTCGCGGCAGGCTGCCATCCAGCAGGGTGGTCACGGTGAAATCACCAAGCTTGAAACTGCGGGTGTGGCTTGCGGGGGCTTTTGCGGCATGCCCGTCTGCCAGCGCAGGCGCGGCGGAGGCGGCGAGTGGCAAGGCTGCAGCCCCGGTCAGGGCTGCGCGTCTGGATAGTCTGATGGTCATTTCTGTGTCTCCTCTCTGTCTGCAGTGATCAATAATTTGCTTGTTTGTCTTGGCGCTCAGATAGGGCGTCCCGCGGTGTTGCAAGTAAAAGGAGGGTTTCGATCACGAAAACGTGAGGCGAGGTCCCGGTCTTGTGGTCAGAGGTTGAGCGGTATGGCTTGGAAATCTGGACAAAACGGCTCTTGTGTGAGAAGGGCAGGGCAACAGGAGACCATTCATGACCACCACCCGTTTTGCTCCCTCGCCCACTGGTTACATCCACGTTGGCAACCTGCGCACCGCGCTGATGAATTACCTGATCGCCCGCAAGGCAGGCGGCACCTTCATTCTGCGTATCGATGATACCGATCCTGAGCGGTCGAAGGAAGAATATGTCGATGCGATCAAGCAGGATCTGGAGTGGCTGGGGTTGCAGTGGGACCGGGTAGAGCGCCAGTCGGAACGGCTGGATCGCTATCACGCGGCCGCCGACAAGCTGCGCGGGATCGGGCGGTTCTACGAAGCCTTTGAAACGCCCACCGAACTGGACCTCAAACGCAAGAAACAGCTGAATATGGGCAAGCCGCCGGTCTATGACCGGGCCGCTTTGGATCTGTCCGATGATCAGAAGGCGGCCTTGCGCGCCGAGCGCGGCGATGGGGTGTGGCGCTTCAAGTTGGATCACGAACGCATCGAATGGGCCGATGGCATCCTTGGGGATATCTCGATTGATGCGGCCTCCGTGTCGGACCCGGTGCTGATCCGGGGCGATGGGCAGTTCCTCTACACGCTGGCCTCGGTTGTCGATGACACGGAATTTGGCGTCACACATGTGGTGCGCGGATCGGACCATGTGACAAATACCGCGACCCAGATCCAGATCATTGAGGCGCTTGGTGGGTCGGTCCCCGACTTCGCCCACCATTCCCTGCTGACGGGCCCTCAGGGCGAGGCTCTGTCCAAGCGCCTTGGTACGCTTGCGTTGCGCGATCTTCGGGAACAGGGCGTGCAGCCGATGGCGCTGCTTAGTCTGATGGCGCGTCTTGGCTCGTCCGATCCGGTTGAGCTGCGCTCTGACATGGGGGAGCTGATTGAGGGCTTTGACATCGGTCGCTTCGGCGCGGCGCCGACGAAGTTTGATGTGCAGGATCTGTTCCCGCTGACCGGCCGCTACCTGCAGACATTGCCGCTCGAGGCGGTGCAGGCGCAGGTCGAGGACCTGGGCGTTCCGGCGGACAAGCAGGCGGCATTCTGGAATGTGGCCAAGGAAAACATCACCACGCTCAAAGATCTTGAGGGCTGGTGGGCGCTGTGCCGGGATGGGGCTGAGCCGCTGATCGCTGACGAGGACGGGGAGTTTATCGCCGAGGCAATGACAATGCTTCCCGATGGCCCATATGATGCGACGACCTGGGGCAGCTGGACTGCAGCCGTCAAAGAGGCCACGGGCCGCAAGGGAAAATCCCTGTTCATGCCGCTGCGCAAGGCTGTGACCGGCATGGAACGCGGTCCCGACATGAGCGCGCTTCTGGCTTTGATGGAAAAGGTCCGCGCTAAGGGCTGATACTGCAGGCCATCTTTCGACCAAGGCAGCATTCAAGAGAACGGTCCGCCGCCTGCGGGCCGTTTTTTCGGGCCAGGTGGGCTAGCGCTTTGTCGTCTCAGTAAACAACTCCGCGCGCAGCCTTTCGGCGGCATTGGCCAAATCGTCGTTTGGATGTTGCGCCAAGGCGCTCAGCGCCTTGTCCATCCAATCCATCACGAGAGGGTCCTCCGCGCCGCTTTGTGCAATTGGGGCAAAACTATTGTTCAAAAGGCTGTGCGGTTCCACCGGGACGAGGCTGACATTTTCGAACCTGCACTTCTTTTTGTCTGTGGATGTGTCCAGTGTTTCCCATAGCAAACGTTCGAGCCGACCCATCACCTCGATCGCTGTGCCCGGATCATTCACGCCCGGAGAAAGGGCTTTCTGAGCGGTTTCGGCCAAAAGCGTCAGGCCAAAGCGAGGATCCTGATCGAAACTGCGCACATCGCCGATCTCAAAGGCAGATGAAAGGTCCGTACACCCTGCCTCATCCAGTCCTTCCGCCCAAGCAATCGGGCGTCCTCGGAGCACGAAATCACCGGGGCGGCGATGCAGGGTGATATGTGCATCACGACCTTTGGCCAACTCATTCAGTTGCGCCATGTCGATAAATCGGACAAAGCCGCTGCGTCCTGCCGGGATCGGCTTGGCCTCATCGGGGCATGCATCGCTTTCGGCCTGCTGCCCGCCAAGGCAGGGGCGCTTGGCCAGCTGAAGGAGACTGGTACGGGCGCGGGTTTCGATCATGCGGAGCGTATGATCCATACTGCCCAGCCCGGACAAATGGTCGATCCAGCGCAGGATCGCGATCACGATCAAAATCACGACAAAGATGGTGATGCCAAAAACGACAATGGCAGATTCCGCTGCGTAGAAGTTGGCTCGAAACAGGATTATTGCGCTAAGCGAATAGACAAATCCGCCCACGAATGTCGCCAGAACGCTTTGCGTTACTGTGTCCTCCAGTAGCAGACGATAGACGCGGGGTGTCGCCATGGAGGAGGCCGTGCGATAGGCGCTGACCATGACGTTGAGCGAAAAGGTCGTCACCGCCAGCATGCCCGAGGCCAGAATCGTCAGGATGGGCAGCACGGCCTCGCGCCCAAAACGCAGGCTGAGGCTCTCGGGCAGAACCGGGGTCAGCAGCGGAGCCAACACCAGCGCAAGCAATGAGCAGAGTGAAATCAACACCACTCTGATCCAGAGTTGTCGGGTGATCCGTTGGAAATAAAGGAGCGTTTTTGAAATCATACCTCCGGTTCTATCCTCTGCATGGCGATCCTGTCGATGATGGTGTTTTCCTGCACTGGGAAACCGTGCTCGAGGGCTGCCTTCCTGCTCAGGACATCCAAGGTTACGCCAGCTTCAGTCGGCCGAGTAGCGTCATGCTACTGTCAATGAACTGCACTACTGGTGCGGCAGGATGCACTGGCGTGGGCGCGCAGGATGAAATACCGCACCATCTTTCTTTCGGACATTCACCTCGGGACTCCGGGCTGCCAGGCCGAGCTGTTGCTGGACTTCCTACGTCGCAACGACGCGGACAACTATTATCTGGTTGGCGACATCATCGATGCCTGGCGGATCCGCCGCAAGGGGTTCCTGTGGCCGCAGGCTCACAATGACGTGGTGCAGGCGATCCTCGCAAAGGCCCATGACGGGGCGCGGGTCCATCTGATCCCTGGAAATCATGATGAATTCCTGCGTTCTTACCTTGGCACGCATTTCGGCGGGATCGAAGTCGTGAAGACGGCTGATTTCATCGCGGCGGATGGCAAACGGTACTTGGTCACGCACGGCGATCAGTTCGACAGCGTTGTGGTACACGCAAAATGGCTCGCCCATCTGGGCGATCGGACCTATGACTTCATGCTGTGGCTTAACACCCGCATCAACCGTCTGCGGCATCTGTGGGGCGGGCAGTATTGGTCGCTTTCGAAATGGGCCAAGCATCAGGTCAAACAGGCCGTCAACTTTATCAGTGAATATGAGAGTGTCCTTACCGCTGAAGCCCGGCGCGGAGGCTATGACGGTGTGATCTGTGGCCATATCCACAGTGCGGCTATTCGGGACATCGATGAGATTTCCTACGTGAACACGGGCGATTGGGTGGAGAGCTGCACAGCCGTTGTCGAAATGGACGACGGCCGTCTCACCTTGATCGACTGGGCGCGGGCCGAACGCCGCTCTCGCCATCGCTCACGCCGGGCGCGGCGCAAGGAAAAACCGCTTCAGAACGCATGAAAAGGGAAAGCAGATGAGTACCACCGTCCAGGCCCGGCTGAATGACGCCGTGCTGCAAGATAGCGATGCGACCACCGGACGGCTAGAGCGTCTGTTCTCCCGGCTTTTTACGGGGCTGGTTTATCCGCAAATCTGGGAAGACCCGGTTGTGGACATGGAGGCCTTGCAGATCAAACGAGGCGACCACCTTGTCTGCATCGCCTCGGGCAGCTGCAACTTGATGTCCTATCTGACCGCTGGACCAGCCTCGGTTACGGCAGTTGATCTGTCGCCGGCCCATGTCGCGCTGGGACGGCTCAAGCTTGCGGCGGCGCGCGGCCTGCCGGATCATGCGGCCTTCTATCAATTCTTTGCCCGTGCAGACATGGCCAGCAACATGGCGCTCTACCGGCGCTATATTCGCCCCGAACTGGACGCCGAGACTCGCGCATTCTGGGAGGCGCGCCAGCCGTTTCGCCGCCGGATCGCGCTGTTTGAGAGAGGATTCTACCGCCATGGGCTCTTGGGCCGGTTCCTGGGAGCGGTGCATGTGTTGGCGCGGATTGGCGGAGTGGATTTTGCACCGCTCCTGGCGGCCCGCACGCTGGCAGAGCAGCGGGCGTTTTTCGACCAGGAGATCGCGCCCCTGTTTGATATGTGGCTGGTGCGCAAGCTGGCCGGGTTTCGCGCTGCGCTCTTCGGCCTTGGCATACCTCCTGCGCAATATGACAAGCTGGCCGAGGATGGCGGCGGAGATGTCCTTCCCGTCCTGCGCGAGCGCGTGCGCAAGCTGACTTGCGACTTCCCGATCCGCGAGAATTACTTTGCTTGGCAGGCTTTCGCGCGCTGTTATGATCCAGCACCGGATGGCGCCCTGCCGCCCTATCTGCAGGCGGAGAAATTCGAGGCTTTGCGCCAAGCCGCAGTTAGAGGACAGATCGTCAACAGGCCTCTGACCGACTATCTGCAGGGCGTGCGAGCGCGCTCCACGCATGCTTATGTGCTGCTGGATGCGCAGGATTGGATGAACGATGTGCGGCTGAATGCGCTTTGGACGGAGATCACCAGAACCGCCGCGCCGGGCGCGCAGGTGATTTTCCGCACCGGCGGTCGTCATGACATCTTGCCGGGGCGGGTGCGGCCTGAGCTGTTGAACCAGTGGACCTATGATGCCGAAGGGGCGACCCAAGGAACCGCGCAGGATCGTTCGGCCATCTACGGCGCATTCCACATCTACAGGCGAAAGGATTAGTCAGGATGCTGAACGGCAATTCCGAAGCCCACGCCAACTTGATGGATGAAACCTATCGCCACCAGCGGCTGATCTATGATCTCACGCGCAAATACTATTTGTTCGGGCGGGACCGGCTGATTGAGAGGTTGGCGCCAAGGGAGGGGGCGCATGTGCTGGAGGTTGCTTGCGGCACGGGCCGCAACCTGCAGATGGCCGCACGCAAGTATCCCGGATGCACCTTTTATGGTCTTGATATCTCATCCGAGATGCTGCGCACGGCCCGTGTCAAACTGACCAATCACGTGCAGCTTGCCCGGGCTGATGCCTGCGATTTTGATGCGTCAAAGCACTTTCAGAGAGAGGCATTCGATCGGATCTTTATTTCCTATGGGATTTCAATGATGCCCGATTGGGAGCAAGCCTTGCGCACGACCGCCGCGCATCTGGACCGCGGCGGAGAACTGCACGTGGTGGATTTTTCGGATCAGAGCGGTTGGCCGACGTGGTTTGGAGCCGCCCTACAACAGTGGTTGACCAAGTTCCATGTCCACCCGCGACTGTTGCTGCACAGGGCGCTGGACATAATCGCAGCAGAAACAGGCGGCACTGTGCACTACGAGAGCCTGTATCGTGGGTATGCCCAATACGGCGTGCTGCGTCGTCCGCGGTGAGGGCTCTATTGTTGCAAAGGGACCCTGCGGGCGCCGACCTCGTCGATCAATGCGTCAAACAGGGCACGCTCTTTGGTGCTTATGGTCTGGTGACGCGGATAGATTGGGGCTGAGCGATCATCCAAGATTGGCGCTTCCCAGCCGTCTGTTGTCTGCATAAAGGCGACTGCTCCGTTTTCGCCAAAGACGTTCAAATAGCCCTGCAGGACCACATCAAGATAGCTCAGCAGAATGGGATGGCGTTCTGAGCCGGGGCTTTGGCGTGTCTGTGGAACGGCATAAACCGAGATCTCGGGTGCACCGGGCAGATCGTGATCCACGGCTTGGGAGGCAGGCAGACGGTCATAGGCGTATTCCCGTTGATCGAGTGCATCCCAATCTGCGCCGGGCACAGCAGCGATCAACCCTGCGATTGTGTGGCCAGGTGCCGGGGTCGCGGTCAGAAAGGCGACCTCGCGCAGGTCAGTGTGTGCCCAAGTGCGGCGCCATCCCGACAGGCGCGCAGGCCGTGGGTCGTGGTAGTCATGCGTAGCCGTATTCACCAGGCTGCCGTAGCCAAAGAAGTAGGGAGCTTTCATGGGGTCCTCAGAAGGTATCTGAACAACGGATTGGTCTGGCTTGATTCATATCAAACCGCCGTCGAAGGTTTAATATACTGTGATTTGCATGTTTTTGGGGGTGACTTGAACATGCGAATTACCAAGCGGACAAACATCGCCGTCCGATTGCTGATGTACTGCGCGGCAAATGCAGATCGGCTGGTGACAAAAACAGAGACTGCAGAATGCTGCAATATCTCTGAGAACCACTTGGCCCAGGTTATCAACCAGTTGAGCCAGCTTGGTTATCTCAACACACAGCGGGGGCGCAATGGCGGCATGAGCTTGGGGCGCGCTGCTGGAGAGATCCGCATCGGGGATGTTTTTCGCGATCTGGAAGGCAGCTTGCCGATGGTCGAGTGCTTTGCGGACGTGGACAACACCTGCCCTTTGGTGGATGCCTGCCGTCTCAAACAGGCATTGGCTGCTGCAGCGGAAGCCTTTTATGCCTCCCTTGATGATCTGACACTGTCTTCCCTTGTTTGCGACAATGCAGCCCTGCTGCAGATCTTGCAACCGGTGGGTTGTACACGCTGATGATTGAGCTTGCTTTACGCGCGATCTGCCGCCTCAATCCCTTGCCCGCAGGATCCTGGCCGGGCGCGCCGCCAGGGGCCGCAGGGCAAAGGCAAGCCCTGCCAGAAGCGTGGTCAGCACCCCACCACCCACCACTGCCAGCACATTAGGCCAGATAATGGTGTAGCTGGTTTCAAAGACGTAAGAGTTTACCGCCCAGGCGCCCGCAATTCCTGCTAGAAGGGCAACCATCCCTGCACCTGCTCCCAGGATGATAGACCTGAGCGCAAAGCTGCTGAGGATTTGGCTGCGTGGGGCGCCAAGGGTCTTTAGAAGTGCCGCCTCATAACGGCGGGCAGGCTCACCGGCGGCTGCGGTGCCCAGCAGTACCAGAAACCCGGTCAGCAGGGTTGCCGCTGCGCCATAGGAGGTTGCCGCCGCCAGTTGCCGCAGGATGTCAGAGACACGATCGACTGCGTCGCGCACTCGGATGGCTGTGATGTTGGGCATTTCCTGCGCCAGATCCCGCAGGATCTGCGCTTCGGCCTCCGCCTCGGCGTAGACGGTCGCGATATAGCTGTGTGGAGCAGCTGCCAAAGCGTTCTCGTTCATCGCAATGACAAAGCCCATTCCCGCGGTGGAAAAATCTACCGAGCGCAAGCTGGTCACCGTTGCGGTGATGTCGCGGCCCAGCACGTTCACAGTCATTGTGTCGCCAAGGGTGATGCCCAGCTCTCCAGCTTCTTCCTCGGCAAGGCTGATCTGCGGAGGGCCGCTGTAGTCTTCATCCCACCATGTGCCAGCCGTGACTTGGGTATTGTCGGGTTTGGCGCCTGCATAGGTCAGGCCGCGATCCCCGCGCACGACCCAGTGATCCCCGGCGACTTCGCGCGCTGGGCGTCCGTTGATCTGGGTCACCACGCCGCGCAGCATTGGCGCGCTTTCGATGCGGCTGACGGCAGGGTCGTTTTCTACCCGCTCAAGAAAGCTGGGCATCTGGTCTCGCTGGATGTCCACGAAGAAGTAGGAGGGTGCCACGTCGGGCAGGGTGCCGGTGATGGCGCGGCGCATATTGCCGTCGATCTGGCCGATTGCGGCCAGAACCGTCAGGCCCAGACCAAGCGCCAGAACCGCGGGAACGGCGCCGTCGCGGGACGTGCCGATAGCCGCCAGAGCCCATCTCAGCGAAGGGTGGCCTCGCGCGATGCCGGCACCGCGCCGGGCCATTAGGCCAAGCACCAGCGCTGCCAGCATGAGAATAACAAGCGCGCCGCCAAGCCCCGCCGCCGTCCAGAGTGTGAGTTCTACCGAGCCGCTGAACAGGGCTGCAGCGCCAACAAGCAGCGCCAGGGCAATGGCCGTTGCCACAAGGTAGCGCGGGGCGGGCAGCAGGCTGCCCGCCGCGAAGGCGTCGCGGAACAGGGCGGCGGCACGGATCCGCTCGGCTCGCGCCAGCGGCCAGAGTGCAAAGATGAAAGCGGTCAAAATGCCATAGAGTGCAGCCTCGCCCAGGGCGCCGGGATAGACCGAAAAGATCGCCGGAAAGGGCAGTTGCGCTGCAATCAGCGGCCCGACAAGCACGGGGCCAAAACCGCCAATCGCCATGCCGATGGCAATGCCCACAAGGGCCAGAACTCCGATCTGAAGGAAATAGGTCAGGAAGATCACCTGCCGTTCGGCGCCAAGGGTGCGCAGGGTGGCGATGGTCTCGGTCTTGCCTGCCAGAAAGGCGCGCACGGCGGCTGAAACGCCCACACCGCCCACGGCCAGCCCGGACAGGCCCACCAGTACCAGAAAGCCGCCCAGACGCTCCACGAAGGAGGTGATGCCGGGGGCACCGTTGCGGGCATCCTTCCAGCGCATGCCGCTCTCGGCAAACATGGCCTCGGCGGCAGATTGAAGCTGCGTCAGGTTTGTGCCCTCTGGCAGGTCTAAGCGATAGTCAGAAGAATAGAGGGTTCCCGGCTCCAGAAGGCCTGACTCGGTCAGGGCTTGCGTTGCAACAATTGTGCGGGGGCCAAGCGTGAAACCGGCTGCGGCCGCGTCTGGTTCGTTCTCGATCAGTGCCATCAGGCGGAAATCCTGCGTCCCAAGGCGGAAGGTGTCGCCAGGGGACAACCCGAGACGATCCGCCAGAACCCGCTCCATGAGGCCTCCTGGTACCCCTTCCGACCCGGAGAGCGCAGCCGCGAGCGGTATATCAGGCGAAAGGCGCAGTTCCCCGGTCAACGGATAGAGGTCATCAATTGCCTTCACCTGCGTTAGCGCGCGTTCGTCGCCGACTACGGCCATGGAGCGGAAATCAACCACCTCTGAGACGCGATCAGAAACCCCTTCCATCCAGGCGCGTTCCTCCTCATTGGCAAAGCGGTAGGTGAAGGACATCTCCGCATCGCCGCCCAGCATCGTGGCCCCCTCGCGGGAGAGGCCGGCCTCGATCGAAGCCCGGATCGACCCGATTGCAGCAATCACCCCGACACCCAAAGCGAGGCAGGCAATGAAGATACGAAAGCCCTTGAGGCCGCTGCGCAGCTCCCGGAGGGCAAAACGCCATGCCAGTGACAAATCGTTCGCAAGGCTCATTCGGCAGCCTCTTGTGCGGCGCTGTTTTCCATCAGGCGGCCATCGCGCAGGCGCACAACCCGGTCACAGCGCGCAGCCAGTTCCGGCGCGTGGGTGACCATCACCAGCGTTGCGCCATAGCGGTCGCGCAGGCCAAACAGCAGGTCCATAACCGCTGCGCCGTTGGCCTCGTCCAGATTGCCGGTCGGCTCATCGGCTAGCAGGATTTCGGGGCGGGGGGCAAGGGCGCGGGCAAGAGCGACGCGCTGCTGCTCACCGCCCGAGAGCTGCGCGGGATAGTGACCCGAGCGGTGCCCAAGCCCAACCGCATCAAGCTCTGCCTGCGCGCGATCAAAGGCATCGCTCTCGCCGGACAGTTCAAGCGGGGTTGCCACGTTTTCGAGGGCGGTCATGGCCGGGATCAGGTGAAAGTTCTGGAACACCACCCCCATATGGGCGCGGCGGAAACGGGCGAGCGCGTCCTCATTCATCGCGGTGAGATCCTGACCGAGGGCGCGGATGGTGCCGCCCGTGGCTTGCTCCAAACCGCCCATGAGCATCAACAGCGACGACTTGCCGGACCCAGACGCCCCGATCATTCCAAGAGTCTCACCTTTTTGCACATCCAGTGATATGCCCTGAAGGATACGGACCGGGCCGGTATTGCCATTCAGGGTCAAAGACGCATCTGATAGGTGGAGAACGGGGCGGGTGTGATCTGTCATGAAGCCGTGCCTGTTGAAAGCGTTACTTGGGATATGGAGCGATTGCAGCGATGCGCAAGGTATGGGCGGGAATTGGAGTTTCGATCAGCGTGACTTTGGCTGCGGTTTCGCCAGCCTGGTCAGATCCTGTGCGGATTACGGCACTGGGCGATAGCCTGGTGCAGGGGTATGGTTTGCATCAGGAAGATGGTTTTGTGCCACAGCTTGAGGCCTGGCTGCAGGAAAATGGCGCTGAAGTGGAGATCGCCAATGCCGGCGTTTCGGGGGACACAAGCGCAGGGGGCGCAGCGCGAATTGACTGGACACTGGCCGATGACCCGGACGGGTTGATCGTGCTTCTGGGTGGGAACGACCTGCTGCGTGGCCTTTCGGCGTCAGAGATGAAATCGAACCTGTCCAAGATTCTTGACGCGGCGCAGGAAAACGGCGTTGAGGTGCTGCTGATCGGTATGAAGGCACCCAACAACTACGGGCCCGATTATCGGGCGGCCTTTGATGCGGTCTATCCCGCTTTGGCCAAAGAATACGGAGCGCTCTTGCACCCCGATGCCTTTGCCGGGATTTCAAAGGAGGTCGGTGGTGATCCGGCTGAGGCGCAGCAGTTCATGCAGGATGATGACATCCACCCCAATCCTGAAGGCGTAAGGCTGAACGTCGCCGCCCTTGGTCCGCTTGCTCTGGAGTTGGTAGAGCGCGCAAAAGACTGATGCCGTCTGGGGCGCGGATCTGACAAGGCGACGCAGAGACTGCACGTCTGTCTTCAATGCCATCGTGGTGCGACCCATCTCGCCACGACAAAGACAGCCCCAAGATGCAGTCGGGGGGCTGTCAGACGCCCGTCAGTCTAATGGGAGAATGTCGTCAGAGCAGTTGCAGGTCTACTGCCGACTCGCGGCCATCGCGGCCCGGTTGCAGTTCGTAGGACACTTTTTGGTTGTCGGCGAGGCCGGTCAGGCCGGACCGCTCAACTGCGGAAATGTGAACAAATACGTCTTTCCCGCCCGCATCGGGGGCAATAAAGCCATAGCCTTTGGTTGTGTTGAACCATTTGACGGTGCCTGTGGCCATCGTCTGTACTCCTAAAGTCTAGTCTCAGTCTAACCGCTCGCGCGGTCAGGCGGCCGCATCTGCAGATGGTCACGACCGTGCCTTTAGGGGAACAGTAATGTCATTCGCGTAACGTCGCTATGACAGCATCGGACATGCTGCCCCTTTGACGCAAGGAAAACGCGTCCCTGTTTTCCGAAGCGCGCAGTCTTGTGTGGCGAAAATACGCCTCTCGTGGCTTTGTCGGGCCTAAAGAACCGTCACGACCGTGCCCAAGGGCACTCGGTCGTAGAGATCTTCCACATGTTCGTTTCGCAGTCGAATGCAGCCGTTTGACACTGAATGTCCGATGGTATCGGGCTGGTTGGTGCCATGGATGCGGTAGTAGGTGTCTACTCCGTTTTGGAACAGATAAAGCGCCCGCGCGCCCAGGGGGTTGTCCGGCCCGCCTGGCTGGATGTACTTGTTCCCGGCAAAACGAGCATAGGTGCGCGGGCTGCGCTCGATCATCTCTTGCGTCGGGCGCCAAGTGGGCCATTCCTTCTTGGCTCCGATCACGGCTTGCCCGGTGAACTCAAGCCCCGCTCGCCCGACACCCACGCCATAGCGCATCGCCTTGCGCGGCTCGGTGACGTAGTAAAGATAATAAGAGCGCGGCAGGACAAGGATCTGCCCCGGCTCGAATTCCTTGCGGATCCGAACCATTTGCGGGGTCGGGTCGAAGTCTGCCTTGGCAGCGCCAACACCGGGAAGAGCGGCTGCTGCAGCGGATGTCGCCAAAAACAGGCGGCGTGAAATCATATTGGCCTCATTCACAAGGAGTTTCTTTCAATGTCAGTGTGATAGGGCAGGAAAGGTGCGTCAATGGGGCATGGGGGGTAAGTGTTTAGTGGGTGATCACAATGACATGATCTGCAAAGTGTGGACTGGTCTTTGTAGGGCTTGCGGCATTTTCTGTAGCACCTATATGGAATTCGGAATGTGTCTTGGGTGCGGATGGCTGCGCCCAATTAGGAGGAGCACGCCATGGGCGCGAAAAAACTGACTTGCCTGTCCTGCGGCCAACTGAACCGGGTGCCGGATGAAAAGCTAACAGCAGGCGCCAAATGCGGAACCTGTGGTGAGGGGCTGCTACCCAAGGCGCCAAGAGACATTGACCCTGCCATCCTCCAGAAGGCGGCAAAGAACGATGATCTTCCATTGATTGTCGATTTTTGGGCGCCGTGGTGCGGCCCCTGCCGGATGATGGCGCCCGAATTCTCAAAGGCCTCTGGGAAACTGCAAGGTCAGGCGCGTCTGGTGAAACTCAACACACAAGATCACCAGTCAACTGGCGCGCGCTACCAGATTCGCGGAATCCCGACCATAGTCGCCTTCGAACGCGGACAAGAAACAAGGCGCCAGTCGGGTGCCTTGCGGGAAAATCAGATCGTGGGATGGGTAAAAAGCTCTGCCTGACGCGTCAAGCAGGCGATCACGCTTTGACTGAGGTGTCTTCGTGGTCCGCCTGAGCTTCGTCATGGGAGCGAATGAGCATCGCAGCTATGACGAGAATTGCCGTTGCGACGCCTACGCCTGAATAGATCAGCAGGCTCATCAACACGGAAAGGTCGAGTATCACAAGGCTGTATATTGCCGAGAAGAACCCAGTCACCGTTCCCAGCAAAACTCCAGCCATGTTGTCTCCTCCCGTGTACCGATGCGGTGGTTCTTGCAACCTACATGTAATCCGTTCTCCCACTACAGTGATTAATCCTTAAGATTTTGTTTAAATCCGAGCCAGCTACCTGAGCGGGTGTGAGGATTAAGGGGAATTTGGATCTGGAGCAGCCTTTCTCACGCCAAGGTACGACAAACAAAATGGCCCGCGCCTAACCTGTCGCGAGGTGGGGCACGGGCCGTGGTAACCTGTGGATCTGCTCTGACGCTATCTCACAAATTTCTTATGTTTCAGGCGCTTCGGTTCCAGTGCGTCTGCGCCGAGGCGACGTTTCTTGTCTTCCTCATAGTCTTCAAAGTTGCCCTCGAACCACTCTACATGGGCGTCGCCCTCAAAGGCTAGGATGTGGGTACAGATCCGGTCAAGGAAGAAACGGTCGTGCGAGATGACCACCGCGCAGCCCGCGAAATCCACCAGCGCGTCTTCCAGCGCGCGCAGGGTTTCCACGTCCAGATCGTTGGTCGGCTCGTCCAGAAGCAGCACGTTGCCGCCTTCTTTCAGCAGGCGCGCCATGTGGACGCGGTTGCGCTCACCGCCTGACAGGAGATTCAGCTTTTTCTGCTGATCGCCGCCCTTGAAGTTGAAGGAGGAACAATAGGCGCGGGAGTTGACCTGTGCATCGCCCAGTTCGATGATCTCGGCGCCGCCAGAGATCGCCTCCCAGACGGTGTCACCATCGTTCAGATCATCGCGCGACTGGTCGACATAAGACAGTTTCACCGTGTCGCCGTATTCGACGCTGCCTTCATCGGGCTGTTCCTGACCGGTCAGCATCTTGAACAGGGTCGATTTACCTGCGCCGTTGGGGCCGATTACGCCGACGATACCACCGGGCGGCAGCGAGAAAGAAAGGTTTTCGATCAACTGCTTGTCGCCATAGTGTTTGCTGAGGCCATTGACCTCGATCACCTTCGACCCCAGGCGCGGACCGTTCGGGATCACGATCTGGGCGCGACCGACCTTTTCGCGTTCGGACTGGTTTGCCATCTCGTTATAGGCGGCGATACGGGCCTTGGATTTGGCCTGGCGGGCCTTTTGACCCTGACGCATCCATTCCAGTTCGCGCTCCAGCGTTTTCTGCTTGGACTTGTCCTCGCGGGCTTCCTGCTCCAGCCGTTTGGCCTTCTGCTCCAACCAGCTGGAATAGTTGCCCTCGTACGGGATGCCCGAGCCACGATCCAGTTCAAGGATCCAACTGGTGATATCGTCAAGGAAGTAACGGTCGTGAGTCACGCAAAGGATTGTGCCTTTGTAATCAATCAGATGCTGCTGCAGCCAGGCGATGGTTTCGGCATCGAGGTGGTTGGTCGGTTCGTCGAGCAGCAGCATGTCAGGCGCCTCAAGCAGCAGCTTGCAGAGCGCCACGCGGCGCTTTTCACCACCCGAGAGGGTCTTTACGTCTGCATCGTCCGGCGGGCAGCGCAGCGCCTCCATCGAGACATCGATCTGGCTGTCCAGATCCCAGAGGTTCTGGGCGTCGATCTCGTCCTGCAGCTTGGCCATTTCCTCGGCTGTCTCGTCCGAGTAATTCATCGCCAATTCGTTGTAACGGTCTAGAATCTCTTTCTTTTCCGCGACACCGAGCATGACGTTTTCACGCACGGTGAGGCTTTCGTCCAGCTGCGGCTCCTGCGGCAGGTAGCCCACTTTTGCGCCTTCTGCGGCCCAGGCCTCGCCGGTGAAATCCTTGTCGATCCCGGCCATGATGCGCAAAAGGGTCGACTTACCGGCGCCGTTGACGCCGACGACACCGATCTTCACGCCGGGCAGGAAGGACAGGTGGATGTTTTCAAAGCATTTCTTGCCACCGGGGTAGGTCTTGGAGACACCCTGCATGTGGTAGACGTACTGATAGGCGGCCATGTGACTGCTCCGTAATGGGGGAAATCTGCTGCCCGGTGTGATAGCCCAAGGGCCGGGCAGGAGCAATCGCCTAGGCGGAGCGTCGCGAGGATGCAGGAACGGCGTATTTCAGGGGGTGCTAACCGTGCACCCCTTGTGCACCATGCGTACACCCCTCGTGCACCGGTCTGTGTGCTGCCCTTGGTTCCCGCCAATTGATCTTCCCGCAAAACTATGTGCATCAAGTCGTCCATGACATGCGGTTATCCATATCTGCGTCCCGGCATGAGCGTGGGGCTGCTGGGCGGCTCTTTTGATCCGCCGCACCGGGGGCATGTTGAGATCAGCCTGGCGGCGCTGAAACGGTTCGGGCTGGATCGGATGCTCTGGCTGGTCACCCCCGGCAATCCGCTGAAATCGCGCACCCCGGCGACGCTGGAGCGGCGGATGCAGGCGGCGCGGGAGATGATGCGGCATCCGCGGATCGGGATCAGCGATATCGAGGCGCGCCTGGGCACGCGCTATACGGCGGAAACCCTGCGGCATTTGCGGGCGCGCTATCCCGGCGTGCGCTTTGTCTGGCTGATGGGGGCGGATAACCTCACCCATTTTCACCGCTGGAAGGATTGGCGCGAAATCCTTGAGACGGTGCCGGTGGGGGTCTTGGCGCGCCCCGGCGATCGCATCTCGGCGCGGCTGTCGCCTGCGGCACGGATCTATGGGCAGTATCGGCTGAAAAGCACTGAAAGCCATCTTCTGGCGCGGGCAGATGCGCCAGCCTGGTGTTTCCTCAACGTGCCCATGGTCGAGGCCAGCTCGACCGAGATCCGCGCGCGTGGCGACTGGTCAGCGGCGTAGGCTGGCCGAGGCGATGCCTGCACTGATCACCACCAATAGCCCCGCCCAGGTCAGAAGATCCGGCAACTGTCCGAAGACGGCCCAGCCCAGGGCGACGGCTGCGATCAGCTGGAAATAGACGGTGGGCGCCAGGCGCGAGGCTTCGGCCCGGCTATAGGCATAGAGCAGTAGCAGATTACCCAGCATCGAAAAGGCGGCACTGCCGAAGGTGAGTGCCGTGGTGGACAGCGTCGCCTCGGGCAGGTTCGCAAGTCCAAGCGGCAGCAGGAACAGCGCGCTGAGCAGCAATTGCGTAAAGCTCAGCTCGACCGGTTTCCCCACATGTGCGAGCCAGCGGGAGGCAGTGAGAAAGCAGCCGTAAAAACAGCCGGCCAGAACCGCGTACATCAGATTGGCCGAGCCGCCAAAGCCGGGTCGCACCACCAGAAGCACGCCGCAGAAGCCCGCGCCCATCAACAGCGCGCGCAAGGGGGTGGTGCTTTCGCGCAGCAGGGTGACCGACAGCACGTAGCTGATCACCGGTCCGATGAAGAAGGCGGCAAAGACATCGGCGATGGCCTCGGTCTGCAGCGCGGTCTGGATCGACAGGATTCCGCCGGTGATAAAACTGGCGCGCAGCCAGATCCGCCAATCCTTCAAGAGCTGCAGGCAGCCTCTTGGGGCAAAGGGCAGCACCAGCACTGCGCCGATGGCAAACCGGGACCATGCAACGAAACCCGGTGTGGCCAAGCCGCTGCTTGTCAAGAGTTTCCCGCATAAGTCGCCGGCCGGGATCATTGACATGGCGATGAACATGATAATGACTGCTTGCAACATGGGGGCCAGCGGTAGCAGGCGGGCGGAAGTTGCGAAACGCAAAAAACGTCCTGCGTTTGCCGTTTGGCAGCAATTTTAATAGATACTGACAGACATGTTCTCACGACGACATTTCCTACGGGCCGGTTTGGCGGCGTTGGCAGGGTCCTCTGCCTCACTTGTTTCGGCAAATGCGCCCGCAGTCTCTCTGCGCCCCGTTGCGCGGACGGCAGCCATGCGGGGCGGCGCTGTAGCGGATCTGGATGCACTGCTTGCGGGATCGGGTCTGAAAGGCAAGATCGCTTGTGCGGTTGCAAATGTGGAAACAGGCAAGAGCCTTGAGGCCGAGGGCGGTGAGGTTGCACTGCCACCGGCCAGCGTGGCCAAGGCTCTGACGGCTCTTTATGCGCTGGATGTGCTGGGTGCCGAGCACAGATTTTCAACTCAGGTTCTTGCCGATGGAGATCTGCGCGGCGGAATTCTGCACGGAGATCTGATCCTCGCTGGCGGTGGGGATCCGACGCTGAACACCGATCACCTTGCACTACTGGCGCGGTCCTTGAAAGAGGCTGGCGTGCGTGAGGTGCGCGGCGATTTCAAGGTTTGGGATGGCGCACTTGCCAGCCTTTCGACGATTGATCCGGGCCAGCCGGACCATGTGGGATACAGCCCGGCGATTTCTGGAATTGCGCTGAACTTCAACCGAGTTCACTTCCAGTGGAAGCGTGCCTCAAAGGGCTGGTCCATCAGCATGGACGCTCGCACAGAAAAGTACCGCCCCGAAGTCAGCATGGCGAGGATGACGGTCAAGAACCGCGCGCTTCCGGTTTATACATATGCCGACGAGGGGGACGTGGATAGCTGGAGTGTCGCCAGTCAGGCTCTTGGGCAGGGCGGCTCACGCTGGCTGCCGGTGCGCCATCCGGGCCACTATGCGGGCGATGTGTTTCGCACCATGGCGCGGGCGCAGGGGATCGTGCTACGCAAGGCCAAGGTCACGGGCAGGATGCCGCAGGCTCGGCTCTTGGCGCATCATCAAAGCCCGCCCTTGCGCGTGATGCTAAAAGCGATGCTGAAATATTCCAACAATCTGATGGCTGAAATGATCGGTATGTCTGCTACGGCGGCCCTAAGCGGGCGCCCCGCATCGCTGAAGACATCAGCTGCGCAGATGACGGCTTGGGCGGCACGGACCTATGGAGTAAAGAACAGTCGTCTGGTGGATCATTCCGGCCTTGGAGATGCCTCCCGCATGACTCCGAACGATATGGTTGCGGTTCTCATTGCCGCACATCGGCAAGGGCAGCTCAAAACTCTGCTCAAACCTTTCCGCATGCGAGACAGCAATGGGCGGGTCATGAAAGCTCACCCGATCAAGGTCGTGGCGAAGACAGGTACGCTCAATTTTGTGTCCGGGCTTGGTGGTTTTCTGACGGCCACGGATGGTACCGAACTGGCCTTTGCGATCTTCGCAGCGGACAGCAAGGCGCGGGCACGAATCAAGCGCGCGGATCGCGAGCGCCCGCCGGGCGCGCGCAGCTGGAACCGACGCGCCAAAGTGCTTCAGCAAAAACTGATCGAACGCTGGGGACAGATCTACGGCAGTTGATGGACTGCCGGAATTTTGCCCTCGTGGATAGTACCCTCACCGTCTTGAATGGAGGTGGGGGCGAATTCCTTTGGCAGTGGTCCGGCAGACCCTCAGTGCCGACAAGGAAACGCGCCGCCTTGACAGGCGGCGCGCTGAAAGTCCGTCTACGATCTAAACCTGGGGTCTAGGTTTCAAAAGTCTTCCCAACCGACGGCGGCCTTGGTGGGGGCGTCGTCTGCGAAGAAGTCGTCATCCTCGCTGCCCATTGGCGGGTGCGCGGCAGGTGCCGGTTTCGCCGAAATGCTGGCCACATTCGTGCGCCCACCGCCCGTGTTGAACACCGATACCTGACGTGACAGCTCGTTCGCATCGTTGCGCAGGATCTGGGCCGCAGCCGTGGCTTCTTCAACCATGGCAGCGTTGTGTTGGGTCACCTGGTCCAGCTGCGTCACACCGGTGTTGATCTCGGCCAGGGTGGTCGACTGCTCACGTGCGCCGCCAGCGATCTCAGATATGTGGCCGGAAATGGTGCCGACGCGGTCGATAATCTTCTTCAACTCGTCCCCGGCCTTGCCGACAAGATCAACGCCCTTGTTAACGTGCTGGGTACTTTCTGCGATCAACCCTTTGATCTCCTGAGCGGCATCGGACGAGCGCTGTGCAAGGGCACGTACTTCCGAAGCTACGACCGCGAAACCGCGCCCTGCTTCGCCTGCACGGGCCGCTTCGACACCGGCGTTCAGCGCCAAGAGGTTGGTCTGGAAAGAGATGTCGTCGATGACCGAGATGATCTGCGAAATCTGCTCCGAGGAGCTTTCGATTTCCGACATGGCATTCACGGCGTCGGTCACGACCTTGCCGCTTTGCTCGGCGGTGGATTTTGCTTCGGAAACGATGCTTTCGACTTCCTTGGCGCCATCGGCTGCAGAGCGGACACTGACGGTGAGCTCTTCCATTGCTGCAGCCGTCTCCTCAAGAGTCGCTGCCTGGCTTTCGGTGCGCTGAGACAGGTCGCTGGAGGACTGGCTGATCTCTTCCGAATTATCACGGATACGGGACGAGTTCTCAATCACGGCGTCGATAATGCCGACCATTTTCGCTACCGCCGTGTTGTAGTTCTGGCGCAGGCTTTCGTATTCCGGCGCAAAAGGCGTGTCGAGTTTGTTGGTCAGATCGCCGTCAGACAGGCTTTGCAGGGCGACATTGAGGCTTTCAACAACCTTTTTCTGGCTGGCTTGAGCAGCCTTGTTCTGCTCTTCGATGTCGCGCGCGGCGGAAAGCTGGTCCTTGAGATGGTCTAGCGTCTTGGCAATTTTTCCGATCTCATCCTTTCGATGCAACTGGTTTACCTCGGTGTCATAGTCGCCATCCGCGATGACATCGATGGAGTGGGTCACGTCATTGAGCGGGCGCGACAGGATCGAGCGGAGTGCAAAGACCGAAAGGGTGCACATGATGACGAAGGCAGCCACCGCGAAGACCAGAGACATCAGTTCGTCAAATGCAGCCTCTGCAAAAGCAACATCTGGCGACCAGATCATGGCGACCGATCCGACGATGACCGAGCCGTCCGCGCCAGCGGCAGCCGGGGCCGCGACGAAGTAGCCATCTGGTGAAACCTCGGTCTGTCCAGACTGCGCCGAAGCGAGAGCCAGTTCTGCCAGCGTGGCAAGGTCAGCTTCGCTGATCTCACCTGCTGTGGCAACCACCTTGCCGTCCTTGTTCACTGCAATGCCTGAAAGGGCGCGGCCCTCGGACAGATCGATGATCTTCTGGATGTCAGCGGCGAGCCGTTCAGAGTCACCGAACCGGATCGCGCCACCGCTGCGGGCTGCCACTGTGATGGTGACGCCGTTGCCTAGCGTTTGAACACCTTTTTCGACAGCGGCCCGGAAGGTTGCGTCGTTTTTGTAGGTCAGCGATCCAGCCACCACGAGTGTGGTGACTGCAATCAGCAGGCAGCATTTCATGAACACCGACATGCCTTTGAACAAGGATATCGTGGGTAGACGGACTTTCATTTGTGCACCTTTCGATCTTTTGAAGTGCGTGGAATGCGCGGGACTACATCAGCGATTCAGCGTCAACAGCCACCGTCATTGCCCCGATCGGAGCGCCGGTTGCAGGATCCACAATTGTGAGTGAGATCTGAGCCTGATACGTCTGTGTTGACGCATCCATCTCAACGTCCCCGAAGTGTGCAGCATCTGGACCGACGGGGTAGGTCTGTTGGAACTTGGCCTCATCGCCCTGCCACATGTCCGATGTCGCCGCCGAGGCCGCGACGTTCAGGCCCTGGGCGTCCATGACGAATACCTCGGTGATGCGACCTCGGGACTGCTTGACCTGCTCACGCAGGAAATCAGCGGCTGCGTTTTCCAATACCGGTGTCAGTGTCGGCGTTGCTGCGGTGCCAACTTCATTGCGCCAGGCGCTGTCCAAAGCGTCGATTTCGGCCTGAGAATAGCCGGACGTACGGGCATTTTGCCCGTTTATGGCATCCACCAGCACCGGCGATGCGGCCCAGCTGCGGATGTTGCTTTCCAGATATGCTCTCATACTTGGCTCATAGTCGCTTGCCCAAACAGGGGACAGAACAAGGGTGAACAGGGCAGAACAGGTTAACGTTTTCATAAGTGTACTCTTTGCGTTACGAGGTCGGGATGCAGACCAACGTCCACGCTATGAGCAAGCCTTTACGGATGCATTAACGTCGCCCCTCGACCGCCTTTCTGGTAGAGCGCACGTTCGGCCTCTTTGACGACTGCTGGATTCCCTTACGTAATCTTCTTTGCAGCTCGATCCCTTTGGAACACACTCAACGTTCTGATATTATGCTGAAATAATTGGCGGCCATCTGCGTCTTCTGGGGCTCACATGCGGCCTTGTTTTCTTGAGTTTTTGTGGCTGCTGGGGCTGCAAAAACGGCAAGGCCCGTAAAATTGTCTGTAGTTTTTGCCGTCATTTTACCCCCAGTTTGCACGATAGGTGTTGACGGAAGAGCCAGTCTGATCCTTCGGGTTCCCATTCCTGCAGCGGCACTATCGGCAGGCAGATGTTCGGGGACGACGCGTTTTGCTGTATTGCAGCGAGAGCCTGCAACCCTCTAGTGTCGTGCCATGCTGGAACTAAGAGATCTACAACTGCTGACGTCGCTCGCCCGACATCAGCACTTTGCCAAGGCCGCCGAAGACTGCGGCATGTCGCAACCGGCGTTTTCGATGCGTATTCGAAACCTTGAGGACCGTTTGGGGTTCTCCATTGTGCGTCGAGGGAACCGCTTTCTGGGGTTCACCGGCGAAGGAGAGCTCCTTGTGACCCGCGGTCGCGGTTTGCTGGAGGAGGCTAAGGCTCTTGAGCAGGAGCTCGCTGCCGCACGCGGTCAGTTGACCGGGACTTTGGATCTTGGGGTGGTTCCGACCGCCGCCAGTTTCGCGGCAAGACTTGTGACCCGGCTGCGCCAGGCTCACCCGCATGTCCTGGCACGCATCAACGTGATGTCTTCTACCGCGATCCAGCAACGTTTGCTGGAAGGCGCCATCGATGCCGGTTTGACCTATCGGGATTCAATCGAGCAGAGCCTGGTCGTGCGGGAGCCGCTCTATGAGGAGCGATATGTCTTGCTGGCCGCGCCAGCTCTTGTTGGCGAAAACGATGGTGACATCACCTGGTCCGAAGCCGCGCAATTGCCGCTGGGGCTTCTGGATCAATCCATGCAGAACCGGCGCATCCTCGATTGGATCTTTGCTGAACAAGACCTGAAGCCTACGGTTGTCATGGAATCGAACGGCTTCATGTCGTCCATCGTGATGGCGCGCGAGGGGCAGTTGGCCACCATTCTCCCAGAGGCGCTGGTTGAGGCTTTGGGACCTCTCGAGGGGACTTGCACGTTTAGGCTTGTCGCGCCGGACCAGTCACGACCGATTTGCCTTGCGACCATGCAGCGACAGGCTGACCTGAGTACGGTGCGCGCGCTGCGAGGGGTGGTTGACGGTTTCATGCGATAAGTCTTCGCTATTGTGCCTTCGTATTTTGCGATTTGACGATACGCATTGCTGATGGCAGCCCTAGGGGCATGGCACCAGCGAAGTGGAGATCGGCGTGGCACCGTTGGACAATAGCAAGGGCATCTGGAAATCCGGCAAGGGCAAGGGGCGCAGGACGCCGAAGGGGCGTCAACTCGACGATCAGGCACATAGCGACGTCCTGACGCTTTTGGGGGACAGGCCGCGCAACCGCGATCTCCTGATCGAGTTTCTGCATCTCATTCAGGATGCCCACGGCCACCTCAGCGCCGCCCACATCCGCGCCCTGGCCGAGGAAATGCGCCTGTCGCAGGCCGAAGTTTATGAGGTTGCCAGTTTCTATGCCCATTTCGATGTGGTGCGCGAAGGTGAGACACCGCCGCCCGCGTTGACCATCCGGGTCTGTGACAGCCTCTCTTGCGAGCTGGCGGGCGCCCAACAGCTGAAGCAGGCGCTCGAAGATGGTCTCGATCCGGCGGAGGTGCGCGTTTTGCGCGCGCCCTGCATGGGCCGCTGCGATACCGCGCCGGTTCTGGAGATCGGCCACAATCACATCGATCATGCGACCGCGGAAAAGACCATTGCCGCGATCCATGCGGGCGAGGTGCACCCGCAGATACCGGATTATCAGACATACGCAGAATACGTAGCCGATGGCGGCTACCGAAGCCTTGCCGCCCTGCGTACGGGTGGCGATTGGGAAGCGGTGCAGGACAAGGTGCTTGAGGCGGGTCTGCGTGGCCTTGGCGGCGCGGGTTTCCCTTCGGGCAAGAAATGGGGTTTTGTGCGCGCCAATCCCGGCCCGCGCTATCTGGCCGTCAACGGCGATGAGGGCGAGCCGGGCACTTTCAAGGACCGTCATCACCTTGAGCGCGAGCCGCATATGTTCCTCGAAGGCATGCTGATCGCCGCCTGGGCGGTGGAGGCCGAGAAGGCCTTCATCTACATGCGCGACGAATACCCTGCGGTGCTGGAGATCCTGCGCCGCGAGATCGCCGCGCTTGAGGCCGCCGGGATCGTCGAGACAGGCTATATCGATCTGCGGCGCGGGGCAGGGGCCTATATCTGCGGCGAAGAAAGCGCGATGATCGAAAGCATCGAGGGCAAGCGTGGAGAGCCGCGCCACCGCCCGCCCTTTGTGGCGCAGGTCGGGATCTTCGGTCAGCCGACGCTCGTCCACAACGTCGAGACACTATATTGGGTGGCGCGCATCTGCCGCTTTGGCCCCGAGGTGCTCAACACGGTGGAAAAGAACGGTCGCAAGGGACTGCGTAATTACTCGGTGTCGGGCCGGGTCAAAAACCCCGGCGTGCATCTGCTGCCTGCAGGATCGACCATTCGCGACATTATCGAGGCTGCGGGCGGTATGCTCGACGGGCACAGCTTGAAGGCCTACCAGCCGGGCGGGCCGTCCTCGGGGCTGCTGCCAGCGCATATGGATGACATACCGCTCGATTTCGACACGCTGCAGCCGCATGGTACATTCATCGGCTCGGCCGCCGTGGTGGTTCTGTCGGATCAGGACAGCGCGCGGGATGCGGCGCTCAACATGCTGCGGTTTTTCGAGGATGAAAGCTGCGGCCAGTGTACCCCCTGCCGGGTGGGCTGCGAAAAGGCGGTCAAGCTGATGCAGGCGCCGAAGTGGGATCAGGGCCTGCTGGAGGAGCTGAGCCAGACCATGGTCGATGCCTCCATCTGCGGTCTGGGTCAGGCAGCGCCCAACCCGATCCGCCTGACGATGAAACATTTCCCGGAGGAGATCTGAGCATGATCCTTCAGTTGATGTTCCGCCCGGCGGGTACCGCCGGGCAGCGCCCGACCCGCCCCCATGGGCGGGCGCTTCACGCCCACCCCGGGTCAAGCGCTGCCCTTGGCGCGTCTTCGCCAGCCGAGGAGATCTGAGCCATGTCGAAGCAAATCACCTTCACCCTTGATGGCGAAGAGGTTACCGCCGAGGCGGGCATGACCATCTGGGAAGTTGCCAATGGCCGGGGCCTCAAAATCCCGCACCTGTGCCACAAACCGGCACCGGGCTATCGCCCCGACGGCAACTGCCGCGCCTGCATGGTCGAAATCGAGGGCGAGCGCACGCTGGCGGCCTCCTGCATTCGGGAGCCGAGCGAAGGCATGGTGGTCACCACCAACAACGCCCGCGCCACAAACGCCCGCAAGATGGTGATGGAACTGTTGGTCGCCGACCAACCCGCGCCAGAGGCGGCGCACGACAAGTCCGCGCATCTGTGGGATATGGCCGAGCTCAACGGGGTTTCGGAGTCGCGTTTCCCCAAGCTGGAAGAGGGCCGTATCCCCCTTTTGGATGACAGCCATGTCGCGATGAGCGTGAACCTCGACGCCTGTATTTCCTGTGGCCTGTGTGTGCGGGCCTGCCGCGAAGTGCAGGTCAACGATGTAATCGGCATGGCGGGGCGCGGGCATGATGCCTATCCGACCTTTGATATCGCTGATCCGATGGGCGCGTCCTTCTGTGTGGCCTGCGGCGAATGCGTGCAGGCCTGCCCCACGGGTGCGCTTATGCCTGCGAGCGTGATGGATGATGCCCAGCAGGGCGATAGCAAGGATTTTGACTCCGAGACCGAAAGCGTCTGCCCTTTCTGCGGGGTGGGCTGCAAGGTTTCCCTCAAGGTGAAGGACGGCAAGGTCAAATATGTCGAAGGGATCAATGGCCCGGCCAACGAGGGGCGGCTTTGCGTCAAGGGGCGGTTCGGGTTCGACTATATCCACCACCCGCACCGGCTGACCAAACCGCTGATCCGCCGCGAAGATGCTCCGCCCAAAGGGCTGAACGTGGATCCGGGCAATCTGGGGACCCATTTCCGCGAGGCGACCTGGGACGAGGCGCTGGATCTGGCCGCCAAGGGTCTGCGGAACTTGCGCGATGAAGATCCGCGCAGCGTGGCCGGTTTTGGATCGGCCAAATGCACCAATGAAGAGGCCTATCTGTTCCAGAAGTTCATCCGGCAGGGGTTCGGCCACAACAACGTCGATCACTGCACGCGGCTGTGTCATGCCTCATCCGTGGCGGCGCTGATCGAGAACGTCGGCTCGGGCGCGGTGACCGCGACCTTCAACGAGATCGAAAACGCCGATGTGGCCATCGTGATCGGCGCCAACCCAGTGGAAAACCACCCGGTCGCCGCCACCTATTTCAAGCAATTCGCCAAGCGCGGCGGCAAGCTGATCGTGATGGACCCGCGCGGGGTTGGCCTCAAACGCCATGCCGCCGAGATGCTGCAATTCCGCCCCGGCGCCGATGTGGCGATGCTGAACGCGATCATGAACGTGATCGTCGAGGAAGAGCTTTACGACAGCCAGTATATCCACCGCTGGACCGAGAACTGGGAGGCCGAAAAAGAGCATCTGCGCCAGTTCACGCCAGAGGCGATGAGCCCGATCTGCGGTATCGAGCCTGAGCAGCTGCGCCGCGTTGCGCGCATATTTGCAGGGGCCAAGGCGGGAATGATCTTCTGGGGCATGGGGGTCAGTCAGCATATTCACGGCACGGACAATTCCCGCTGCCTGATTTCCCTTGCGCTCATGACCGGAAACGTGGGCAAGCCCGGTGCCGGGCTGCACCCCTTGCGCGGGCAGAACAACGTGCAGGGTGCTTCGGACGCGGGCCTTATTCCGATGTTCCTGCCGGATTATCAGACCGTGACGTCAGACGATGTGCGCAAAAGCTTTACCGATGTCTGGGGCGGCGGGGATTTCTCCAGCGAGAAGGGCCTCACCGTGACCGAGATCGTCGATCAGGTTTATGCGGGCAATATCAAGGGCATGTATATCCAGGGCGAAAACCCGGCCATGTCAGACCCCGACGCCGACCACGCGCGCGAAGCTTTTGCCAAGCTGGACCTGATGATTGTGCAGGATATCTTCCTGACCGAGACGGCGAATTTTGCCGATATCATCCTGCCCGCATCAGCCCTTTATGAAAAGAACGGCACGGTCTCCAACACCAACCGGCAGGTGCAGCGGGTGCGCCCTGCGGTGCCGCCGCCGGGCGATGCGCGCGAGGACTGGCGCATCACCGTTGAGCTGGCGCAGCGGGTCGGGCTGCCCTGGGTGTACACGGATGTCTCGGAGGTTTTTGCCGAGATGAAGCTCAATATGCCCTCGCTCGACAATATCACCTGGGAGCGGCTGGAGCATGAAACTGTGACCTACCCGTCGCTGTCGCCGGAGGATCCGGGGCAGGCGGTGGTTTTTGGCGATGGCTTCCCGCGCGCAGAAGGTCGCGCGCGCTTTACGCCTGCTGCCGTGATCCCGCCGGATGAGGCGCCGGATGTGGAGTTCCCGATGATCATGACGACCGGGCGACAGCTGGAGCACTGGCACACTGGATCGATGACGCGGAGGTCGCGGGTTTTGGACGCGGTGGAACCGGAGGCGAACTGCTCGCTTCACCCGAAAACACTGCGCAAGATGGGGGTGGAGCCGGGCGAAATGGTGCGTCTCACCACCCGTCGGGGCTCGATCGAGATCATGGCGCGTGCGGACCGGGCCGTTTCCGAAGACATGGTCTTTGTACCCTTTGCCTATGTGGAGGCAGCGGCAAATATCCTGACCAACCCGGCGCTGGATCCCTACGGGAAGATCCCAGAGTTCAAGTTCTCGGCAGTGCGGGTCGACAAGGCCGACAGTCAGATCGCGGCAGAGTAAGCCCATATTCACGTGAGAAAGCGGGCGCGGAGCAGGATTCTCCGCGCCCGTGCTTTTGGTGGCGCCGCGCGATGCGCGGCGCGGCAGCGCCTCGGGGGTGCCGAGTGGCGCTGCGCGGGCAAGGGGGATCAGGCCAGCAGCGTGATCGCGCTGTTTCCCGAGCTGCGGCGCAGGGCGTGCACCTCTTGCAGGTCGGGATCATTGATCCAGCCAAGCGCGGCTTCCCTGGTGTCGAATTCCAGGATGATGCCGCGCCCGGTCGCATCGCGGTTGCCTTCGATCACGCTTTGGGCGGGAGTGGATATGACGACCCGTGCGCCGTGTTTGGCGAGGGCGGCGCCTGCCCGCTCCCGGTAGGCGGCGAATGTGGTCTCATCGGTGACGCTGAGATTGACGTAGGCATAGACCATGGTGGCCTCCTCTGGTGGTGTTGCCTGCTTTGATTGCCAAACAGAGGGCCACCAGAAAACGCGTGAATGTGGACATCCGATATGCGAAAACGCACGCATGAAGATCAGCTGGGATGATATGCAGACCGTGCTGGCCCTTGTTCGGGGCGGCAGCCTCGCCGCAGCAGGGGCAGAGCTGGGTCTGACCTACACCACGGTGGCTCGGCGGATCCGCCGCGCCGAGGACGCGCTGGGCCGCCCGCTGTTTGAGCGTCGACCTGAAGGGTATCATGCAACGGAAGAGGCGCTGGAGATTGTGGAGGCTGCACGCCGTATGGAGGCCGAGGAACAGGCCGCGCTGCGCCGCCTTTCGGGTAAAGCGCAGGAACTGAGCGGCCCCCTGAGCCTGACGGCACCGCCCTTGCTTATCCAGACCTTGCTGGCCCCGCTGCTGGCGGAGTTCACGGCGCGGCATCCGCAGGTGGCGCTGACCGTGCGGGCGTCGAATGGCGTTCTGGATCTGGCCCGTCGCGAGGCGGATCTGGCGCTCAGGATCAGTCGGACCCCGCAAGAGAGCCTCGTCGGTCGAAAACTTGTCGAGCAGGTGAGCGGCTTTTTTGCACTGCCGGAAATTGCCAAGGCCGCTGCCGAGGCTCCGAAGGCTCCCCTGGACTGGGTGCTGTACTCTGGTCATGAGGCGCCACCCGTTGCCGCGCGCAAGGTCCATCCCGATATCCGGGTCCGGGCGCGGCTTGATGACATGCCCAGCATGATTGCTGCAGCTCAGGCCGGAATGGGCGCGCTGCGGATGCCGGTCTTTCTGTCGCGGGCCTACCCTGAGTTGGTGCCCTTGCGGCATCTGGCGCTGCAGCCCTATGCACCGATCTGGCTGCTGAGCCACCGCGATCTGCAAGGCTCGGCCAAGGTGACGGCGATGAAAGATGTTCTGGAGCCCTGGTTCCGCAGCAACACGTCCGTGTTTACCTGCCTGTCCTGAAACTTCGCAGCATATTTCCTTTGTGTCAGACCCGGTCTCCTGATGCAGCGGTCAGCGATGGCGCGCCATGAACCGGTCGATGTCCGATTGCGCGGGCCGCTTGCCGGTGAAGACCTCCATATAGGCGGGCATCCGGGCGAGGCGTTTGGCTTCATCTTCGTGGATTTGCATCGAGATATAGCCGATCTGGGTGTAGATCATGGTCAGCGCCCGGATCTCGGCCTCTTCCGCGTCATAGCCGAACCGGGTCAGCATGTCCGTCATCGCGCGCTGGCGCCGCGCGTCGGCTTGGTCGAGCCGCGCCTGTAGGGCAGGATCGCTGCGTGCCCAGTTGCGAATGGCCAGATCCAGCCTTGAATCGAACAGATCCGGGTCCAGCCAGCAATCAAAGAGGTTGAACACCGCTTCAAACACGTTTTCGGCATAGGCCTCGGTGCGGGCCACCAAGGTGCCGGTGTTCTTGTCTTCCCAGTAGCGGATCATCGCTTCCAAGAGCGCCTCTCGGTCCTTGAAATGCCAGTAGAAACTGGTGCGCGAGACGCCAAGCCGTTTGGCCAAGGGCATGATCTTTACCGCCTCTACCCCTTGCGCGGTGAGCACCTCGTAGGCGGCGGTGAGCCAGGCCTCTTCGCTGGTGGTCTGGCGGGAGGGATCCTGGATCCTTTGGCGGTCGGTCATGGGCTTTGCCTATCAGCGACATCTAGATGACGTATTCGTAGTTGACGGTCATGATGGCAAAATCGACACTTGTGTCAAGAATCTCATTCGGCAACATCATGGAGGGCGCGAGATGGTAGATCTGGCAGATAAACCGCGGGGCAGGCGGGGGCGCCGCGGCGCGCAGCGCACTGGCGAGGCCGGACAGAACGATCATCTGCGCGTCCCCTTCATCAGCCGCAAGATCCCGACCTACGAGATCCTGTCCGAAGACAGTCTTGCGCAGATCGAGGCCACGGCGGAGCGCATCCTGTCCGAGATCGGGATCGAGTTCCGCGAGGATCCCGAAACCGTTGCCCTGTTTCGTGCCGCGGGCGCCGAGGTGAGTGAGCTGACAAAGGACAGCTGGAACCTGAAGTTTGCGCCGGGCATGATCCGCCAGATCCTGAGAACCGCGCCAGCGCGGTTCACTCAGCACGCCCGTAACCCGGCCAACACGGTTGAAATCGGCGGCGATGCCATGGTGCTGGCGCCCTCTTATGGGTCGCCCTTCGTGATGGATCTGGACAAGGGGCGGCGCTACGGCACCATCGAAGATTTCGAGAACTTCGTGAAACTGGCGCAGATGAGCCCCAATCTGCACCATTCCGGTGGCACCATCTGCGAGCCGACCGATATCGCGGTGAACAAGCGGCATCTCGATATGGTCTATGCCCATATCCGCTATAGTGACCGGGCCTTTCTGGGGTCGATCACCGCGCCCGAGCGCGCCGAGGACAGTATCGAGATGTGCCGCATTCTTTTCGGTGCGGATTTCGTCGACCAGAACTGCGTCATCATGGGCAATTTCAACACCACATCGCCCTTGGTGATCGACGGGATCACCTCGCGCGGGATTCGCGCCTATGCGGCGGCGGGGCAGGGTTCGATCCATCTGCCGTTCCTTCTGGGCGGGGCGGTGGCGCCGCTGACCATGGCAGGATCTCTGGCGCAGTGCCTTGCCGAAAGCATGGTCTCCTGCGCGATTACCCAGCTGGTGCGCCCCGGGGCGCCTTGCGTTCTGGCCTCATTCATCAGCTCGATGTCGCTGCGTTCCGGCTCGCCCACATTTGGCACGCCGGAACCGGCGCTGGCCTCTCTGGCCATGGGGCAGCTGGCACAGCGGCTGAACCTGCCGCTGCGCTGTGCGGGGAATTTCTCCACCTCGAAACTGCCGGATGCGCAGGCGATGCAGCAGTCGATGATGTCGATGATGTCTGCGGTGCAGTGCGGCGCGAATTACATCCTGCATTCGGCGGGCTTTCTCGATGGGCTTTTGTCGATGTCCTATGAGAAGTTCATTCTTGATACTGACCTCTGCGGCGCGCTGCACGCCTACCTCAAGGGGTTCGAGGTCAATGAGGACACGCTGGGCTTTGACGCCCTCGCCGAAGGCGGGCCGGGCGAGCATCTGTTCTCCACCCAGCACACCCTGCGCCACTATCAGACCGCCTATTGGGATAGCGCCGTGGACGACCACCAGCCTTGGGAAACCTGGGATGAAAAGGGCGGGATCGACGCTGCCACCCGCGCCAATGCCCGCTGGAAGGCGCAGCTTGCCGCCTATGAGGCACCGGCGCTGGATGAAGGCGTGGATGAGGCGCTGAAAGATTTCATCGCCCGCAAGAAGGGCGAAGTGGCCGATGCCTGGTACTGACCCCTTCTTTTGATCCCCGATTTGTTCCACCATCACCTATAATTCACGCCCGGCAGGAGAGAGCCAGATGTCTAACGATCCGCTTTTGCAGCCCTACAAGCTGAAACACCTCACCCTGCGCAACCGGATCATGACCACCAGCCATGAGCCTGCCTACCCGGAGGACGGCATGCCAAAGGAACGCTATGCCGCCTATCACGCCGAACGGGCCAAGGCGGGCGTTGCGCTGACCATGACGGCAGGCTCGGCGGCGGTCTCCAAGGACAGCCCGCCGGTGTTCAACAACGTTCTGGCCTACACGGACGAGGTGGTGCCCTGGATCAAGGCACTGACCGACCGGGTGCATGACCATGGCGCCGCCGTGATGATCCAGCTCACTCATCTGGGCCGCCGGACCACCTGGAACAAGGGCGACTGGCTGCCCTCGGTCAGCTCGACCCGGCACCGGGAACCTGCGCACCGCGCCTTTCCGAAACTGGCCGAGGATTGGGACATCGAGCGCATCATCACCGATTTCGCCGATGCGGCCGAGCGCATGAAGGCAGGCGGGATGGACGGGATCGAATTGCAGGTCTATGGGCATCTTCTCGATCAGTTCTGGTCGCCGCTGACCAATGATCTTGACGGACCCTATGGTGGGGCGACCCTGGAAAGCCGTATGAAGCTGCCGCTCGACGTATTGCAGGCGGTGCGCGACCGGGTCGGAGAAGACTTCATCGTCGGCCTGCGCTACACGGCGGATGAGGATCAGGCGGGCGGCATCACTCCGGAAGAGGGGCTCGAGATCTCCAAGCGGCTGTCGGCAACAGGCATGGTGGATTTCCTCAATGTGATCCGGGGCCGCATCCATACCGATCCCGCGATGACCGACGTGATCCCGGTGCAGGGCATGGCTGCAGCGCCTCACTTGGATTTTGCCGGAGCTGTGAAACAGGCCACCGGCATGCCAACGTTCCATGCCGCGCGTATCCCAGATGTGGCGACCGCCCGCCATGCGGTTGCTTCGGGGCTATTGGATATGGTGGGTATGACCCGCGCCCATATGGCCGATCCCCATGTGGTGAAAAAGATAATGGAGGGACGCGAGGATGATATCCGCCCCTGCGTAGGTGCCACCTATTGTCTGGACCGGATCTATCAGGCGGGCGATGCTTTATGCATCCACAACCCCGCAACGGGGCGTGAGCTGACCATGCCGCATGAGATCACGCCAGCGCAGACCCGCAAGAAGGTCGTGATCGTCGGGGCAGGCCCGGCGGGCCTTGAGGCGGCACGGGTTGCCGCCGAGCGCGGCCACGAAGTGACGGTGTTTGAGGCCGCCGGTGATCCCGGCGGGCAGGTACGCCTGACTGCGCAAAGCCCGAGGCGCCGCGAGATGATCGGCATCATAGACTGGCGCATGGCCCAATGCGCGGCCCGCGATGTGACCTTCCATTTCAACACCTGGGCCGAGGCGGGTGATGTGACCGCGCTCAATCCCGATGTGGTGATTGTCGCCACTGGCGGCCTTCCCAATGGCCACCTGTTCGAGGCCAAGGAAGAGGCCGCCAACGTGGTTTCGGCCTGGGATCTGATCTCGGGCGACGTGAAGCCTGCGCAAAACGTGCTGATCTATGACGAAAGCGGTGATCATCCCGGCCTCATGGCGGCTGAGGTCGCCGCCGCCGCAGGCAGCACGGTTGAGGTGATGACCCCGGATCGTGTTTTTGCCCCGGACATCATGGCGATGAACCTGGTGCCCTACATGCGCAGCCTGCAGGACAAGGATGTCCGCTTTACCGTGACCCGCCGCTTGCTCAATGTGGCGCGCAACGGCAATGTGCTGACCGCCACCATCGGCACCGATTACAGCGATCACCGCTATACCGCCGACTACGATCAGGTGGTGGTAAATTACGGTACCCTGCCGCTGGACGATCTCTACTTCGATCTGAAGCCGCTCAGCCGCAATCACGGTGAGGTGGACCACGAGGCTCTGATTGCTGGCGAGCCGCAGCAGGTAACCCGCAACTCAGACAGCGTCTTCCAGCTGTTTCGGATCGGCGATGCTGTCTCGGCCCGCAACACCCATGCGGCAATCTATGATGCGCTGCGTCTGATGAAGGACCTCTGAAGTTGAGGGAAGAGTGCGGGGTGATTCAAAGAAACTCCAGTGTCGAGCTGGGCATCCTGTGGATATCTCTTGGGGTAAGTCGGTGGAAGACTTTTGCTGCGGAGCCCCGGCTGACTTTTCGGCTTCAAAACGCGCCTCAATGGTCCTCTGGAACCGATCAAAAGAGCCAAGAGGTGGGTGTTAAGTAACTGTAATTATTCAATATGAGCATTTTCTTTCATTTTCTTTGATTTTTGGGTTGCGGGTATTTGTTGTTGGGCATAGAACCCCCTTCACCGGCGGCGCTGAGGCGCGGTTGGGGACGCTCAGGAGAGACTGGGGCATTCGGAATAGGATGGGGCGGTAGCGCTAGTTTATTAGCGATACGGTCTTGTTTGGGCCTCTTGGTTCCTGGGTTTCGGGTGTTTGCTCTTTGACAATTTGGATGACTGAAGAGATATGTGGGCGGTTTGGTTCATTTCGATGGATCAACGTCTGTATATCGCGCTCTTAGGGATTTAGGTTCCGATAATAGAGTGTCAGCTTCACTGTCTTGTTCGGTTCTTCGGTGCCTTTGGTACTGAAGCACAGACAGACAGAGAATGATGAATGTTCGTTTCGAGTTCCTAGCCGGGTTCGAAGCCGTGCTGTTTGGGGCCCGTCCTCAAGTAGCGAAGCGGTAGGACATTCAAGATGTGCAGAGGTTCGAACGTCAAGGATACGCTGGCAACAGCGTTTCAACTTGAGAGTTTGATCCTGGCTCAGAACGAACGCTGGCGGCAGGCCTAACACATGCAAGTCGAGCGCACTCTTCGGAGTGAGCGGCGGACGGGTTAGTAACGCGTGGGAACGTGCCCAGATCTAAGGAATAGCCACTGGAAACGGTGAGTAATACCTTATACGCCCTTCGGGGGAAAGATTTATCGGATTTGGATCGGCCCGCGTTAGATTAGATAGTTGGTGGGGTAACGGCCTACCAAGTCTACGATCTATAGCTGGTTTTAGAGGATGATCAGCAACACTGGGACTGAGACACGGCCCAGACTCCTACGGGAGGCAGCAGTGGGGAATCTTGGACAATGGGGGCAACCCTGATCCAGCCATGCCGCGTGAGTGATGAAGGCCCTAGGGTCGTAAAGCTCTTTCGCCAGGGATGATAATGACAGTACCTGGTAAAGAAACCCCGGCTAACTCCGTGCCAGCAGCCGCGGTAATACGGAGGGGGTTAGCGTTGTTCGGAATTACTGGGCGTAAAGCGCGCGTAGGCGGACTATTAAGTCAGGGGTGAAATCCCGGGGCTCAACCCGGAACTGCCTTTGATACTGGTAGTCTTGAGTTCGAGAGAGGTGAGTGGAATTCCGAGTGTAGAGGTGAAATTCGTAGATATTCGGAGGAACACCAGTGGCGAAGGCGGCTCACTGGCTCGATACTGACGCTGAGGTGCGAAAGTGTGGGGAGCAAACAGGATTAGATACCCTGGTAGTCCACACCGTAAACGATGAATGCCAGTCGTCGGGTAGCATGCTATTCGGTGACACACCTAACGGATTAAGCATTCCGCCTGGGGAGTACGGTCGCAAGATTAAAACTCAAAGGAATTGACGGGGGCCCGCACAAGCGGTGGAGCATGTGGTTTAATTCGAAGCAACGCGCAGAACCTTACCAACCCTTGACATCCTCGGACCGTCCCAGAGATGGGTCTTTCACTTCGGTGACCGAGTGACAGGTGCTGCATGGCTGTCGTCAGCTCGTGTCGTGAGATGTTCGGTTAAGTCCGGCAACGAGCGCAACCCACATCCTTAGTTGCCAGCAGTTCGGCTGGGCACTCTAGGGAAACTGCCCGTGATAAGCGGGAGGAAGGTGTGGATGACGTCAAGTCCTCATGGCCCTTACGGGTTGGGCTACACACGTGCTACAATGGCATCTACAGTGGGTTAATCCCCAAAAGATGTCTCAGTTCGGATTGGGGTCTGCAACTCGACCCCATGAAGTCGGAATCGCTAGTAATCGCGTAACAGCATGACGCGGTGAATACGTTCCCGGGCCTTGTACACACCGCCCGTCACACCATGGGAGTTGGGTTTACCCGAAGGCCGTGCGCTAACTTTTGAGGCAGCGGACCACGGTGAGCTCAGCGACTGGGGTGAAGTCGTAACAAGGTAGCCGTAGGGGAACCTGCGGCTGGATCACCTCCTTTCTAAGGATGATGCTAGCAGAACAGAGCTTGCTCTTTCTCGTGCATCACTTAGCAGAAGATGCGCAAACAAAGCGCATCAACATCAGGACCGAGCCGTCCTCATATCTCTTCAGAAAGACAGAGCCTCAGGATTGAGGTTCAGCAAGGGGCCTTAGCTCAGCTGGGAGAGCGCCTGATTTGCATTCAGGAGGTCAGGAGTTCGATCCTCCTAGGCTCCACCAAGCATACGGCCCTTGTTACAACCACTTTGGGCCGACGGCGCGCCGGACTTCAGGAGCGCTGGCCCCTCTCGGGACATTCCTTCGGAGTACCCTGCCGGGGCGACGCGGTTTTGCCGGGGGCAAAACACGCTGGGTCGGTAGCTCAGGTGGTTAGAGCGCACGCCTGATAAGCGTGAGGTCGGAGGTTCAAGTCCTCCTCGACCCACCACCCTGCCTTTTGCAAGCAAAAGGCAGGAACAACAGTGCCCCTTGGTGGTAAGCGACAGTGGCTTCGCACAGCGAAGCTCACGACAGCGGGGCCGCTATATCAACCAAGTCATCCAACAGAACAAAGGGTTCGATTTGACCTTTGAGGGCTTCTGCGGAAGCGTTCAAACGTCCAATCGGACTTGCTGACACTTTCGATGAAAGTGCAGCTGCTGACATTTTCCCTGAAAATGCAGCGAATTGACATCGTTTAGAGAGAAATATCAACAACACTGTTGGTCGTCCCGAGTGTGGGACAGACCTCAGATAGGTGACGCAGAGCTTGCTTTGCCGACAGCAACCGGATCCGTCATGTTTCCTCAGACGCCCGGATGTTTGCCTGCCTGAAACGACAGTAGTTGTCCAAGTCAAGTACACTAACCCGCATGATCTACCCGATCATGCATTGTGCTTTCTTAAGGTTCAGGACCGACATCCTGAACGCTCCGCCAGCTCTTAGGGCCTCAGGTCCTCAAGTAGCGAAGCGGTAGGACATTAAGAAAGCGCGGGAAAGTATGCTTTTTGGTTCAGAAACAGAAGATGTGGTTGATAACCAGCTTCCGCATCACGACGAAATGCCTTCGGGCATGGCTGTCTCTTTCTGGATCAGATCAAGCGCGAGAAGGGCGTTTGGTGAATGCCTTGGCAGTAAGAGGCGATGAAGGACGTGATACTCTGCGATAAGCTGTGTGGAGCCGAGAATAGGCTTTGATACACGGATTTCCGAATGGGGGAACCCACCTGACAGTTCGATATTGTTACTTCGGTACTCAATATCTTGCTGAACCAGGTACTTAAGACCTGAATACATAGGGTTTTAAGAGCAAACCCGGGGAACTGAAACATCTAAGTACCCGGAGGAAAGGACATCAATTGATACTCCCCTAGTAGCGGCGAGCGAACGGGGACCAGCCGAGCCGGATGAGTGACTAGAACACGTTGGGAAGCGTGGCCATAGCGGGTGACAGCCCCGTATAGGAAGCTTTGACGGACGTATTAAGTAGGGCGGGACACGTGAAATCCTGTCTGAAGATCGGAGGACCACCTTCGAAGGCTAAGTACTCCTTACTGACCGATAGCGAACCAGTACCGTGAGGGAAAGGTGAAAAGCACCCCGACGAGGGGAGTGAAACAGTACCTGAAACCGAACGCCTACAATCAGTTGGAGGCCCCTTGAGGGCTGACAGCGTACCTTTTGTATAATGGGTCATCGACTTGGTCTCACGAGCAAGCTTAAGCCGTTAGGTGTAGGCGCAGCGAAAGCGAGTCTTAATAGGGCGCATGAGTTCGTGGGATCAGACCCGAAACCGAGTGATCTAGGCATGACCAGGCTGAAGGTAAGGTAACACTTACTGGAGGGCCGAACCCACACCTGTTGAAAAAGGTCGGGATGAGTTGTGCCTAGGGGTGAAAGGCCAATCAAACTCGGAGATAGCTGGTTCTCTGCGAAATCTATTTAGGTAGAGCGTCATCCGAATACCCCGGGGGGTAGAGCACTGGATGGGTAATGGGGCCCCACAGGCTTACTGATCCTAACCAAACTCCGAATACCCGGAGTACTAGATGGCAGACACACTGCGGATGCTAACGTCCGTAGTGGAGAGGGAAACAACCCTGACCTCCGGCTAAGGCCCCTAATTCATGGCTAAGTGGGAAAGCAGGTGGGACGACCAAAACAACCAGGAGGTTGGCTTAGAAGCAGCCATCCTTTAAAGATAGCGTAACAGCTCACTGGTCTAAATAAGTTGTCCTGCGGCGAAGATGTAACGGGGCTCAAGCCATGAGCCGAAGCCGAGGATGCACTTTGTGCATGGTAGCAGAGCGTAGTGTGACATAGTCTCATGTCTCCTTACTTCCTTCGGGAAGATTGGAGACAAGAGGCTTTCGATGAAGCGGGCGCGTGAGCGATCCCGTGGAGAGATCACTAGCGAGAATGATGACATGAGTAGCGACAAAGAGTGTGAGAGACACTCTCGCCGAAAGTCCAAGGGTTCCTGCTTAAAGCTAATCTGAGCAGGGTAAGCCGGCCCCTAAGCCGAGGCCGAAAGGCGTAGGCGATGGGAACCAGGTTAATATTCCTGGGCCAGGAGGATGTGACGGATTGCGACTGTAGTTCAGCCTTATCGGATTGGTTGGGCTGCTGAGCAGTCCCTGGAAATAGCCCTCCATCAGACCGTACCCTAAACCGACACAGGTGGACTGGTAGAGAATACCAAGGCGCTTGAGAGAACGATGTTGAAGGAACTCGGCAAAATACCTCCGTAAGTTCGCGAGAAGGAGGCCCGGGTTCAAGGCAACTTGGATCCGGGGGCACAAACCAGGGGGTGGCGACTGTTTATTAAAAACACAGGGCTCTGCGAAGTCGCAAGACGACGTATAGGGTCTGACGCCTGCCCGGTGCCTGAAGGTTAAAAGGAGGGGTGAGAGCTCCGAATTGAAGCCCAGGTAAACGGCGGCCGTAACTATAACGGTCCTAAGGTAGCGAAATTCCTTGTCGGGTAAGTTCCGACCTGCACGAATGGCGTAACGACTTCCCCGCTGTCTCCAACATCGACTCAGCGAAATTGAATTGCCTGTCAAGATGCAGGCTTCCCGCGGTTAGACGGAAAGACCCCGTGCACCTTTACTACAGCTTCGCACTGGCATCAGGATTGTGATGTGCAGGATAGGTGGTAGGCATCGAAACCGGAACGCCAGTTCCGGTGGAGCCTCCCTTGAGATACCACCCTTCGCACTCTTGATGTCTAACCGCGGTCCGTTATCCGGATCCGGGACCCTGCGTGGCGGGTAGTTTGACTGGGGCGGTCGCCTCCTAAAGCGTAACGGAGGCGCGCGAAGGTTGGCTCAGAGCGGTCGGAAATCGCTCGTTGAGTGCAATGGCAGAAGCCAGCCTGACTGCGAGACTGACAAGTCGAGCAGAGACGAAAGTCGGCCATAGTGATCCGGTGGTCCCGAGTGGAAGGGCCATCGCTCAACGGATAAAAGGTACGCCGGGGATAACAGGCTGATACTGCCCAAGAGTCCATATCGACGGCAGTGTTTGGCACCTCGATGTCGGCTCATCTCATCCTGGGGCTGGAGCAGGTCCCAAGGGTACGGCTGTTCGCCGTTTAAAGAGGTACGTGAGCTGGGTTTAGAACGTCGTGAGACAGTTCGGTCCCTATCTGCCGTGGGTGTAGGATACTTGAGAGGAGTTGCCCCTAGTACGAGAGGACCGGGGTGAACGATCCACTGGTGGACCTGTTATCGTGCCAACGGTAGTGCAGGGTAGCTATGATCGGACAGGATAACCGCTGAAGGCATCTAAGCGGGAAGCCCCCCTCAAAACAAGGTATCCCTGAGGGCCGTGGAAGACCACCACGTCAATAGGCCGGAGATGTAAGTGCAGCAATGCATTCAGTTGACCGGTACTAATCGCCCGATTGGCTTGATCTGATCCAGTAAAAGACAGCCAAAAACCAAAAACGCATACACAAACACTTGGACAACACGTTGATTGACCTTCCGCTTTTGGAAAACCGCCCCGTGACATAACGGGGGTGCGGCAACGGGCATTTGCTTTGCAAATACCCTGCCTGCCGCCAATACCAAAAGCCGAAGGCTTTTGGTATTTACTCGGTTTGGTGGTCATAGCACGAGCAAAACACCCGGTCCCATCCCGAACCCGGAAGTTAAGTGCCGTCGCGCCAATGGTACTTGGGCTTAAGCCCTGGGAGAGTAGGTCACCGCCAAACCTAGTAAATACCAAAACAAAAAACTCTCTAACCGAAAAAAAACGCACGCTACTTGATCCGAAAAAACATCGGTTCAACGACAAAACAAAGTCCTCAAGTAGCAAAGCGGTAGGACAGACAAACTGCCGCGGGATGGAGCAGCCAGGTAGCTCGTCAGGCTCATAACCTGAAGGTCGCAGGTTCAAATCCTGCTCCCGCAACCAAATATCCGAAAAATCATACCAGTTCGATAGCACCACAACCGGCGCATTAGGCTATTTTCCAACCGCGCCAGAAAGCATCGCACTAATGGATCAGAGGCCGCCGATGCACCGACAATCAAACCGGTCCAGCCGATGGGAGCACGTCACTTGATCCTAGAGGCCGCGTTGGAGCCGTAGCCGGGCCACCAAACCAGTGTCGCTGTTCGCGAGCGTAACATATCCGCCGTGCAGCTCTGCGATCTCATGCGCTATCGAAAGCCCCAGACCGACACCGCTGCCGCCTGTGTGGCCGCGTGCAAAGGGTCGCAGCATGGCATCGATGCGGTCGGCTGGAATGCCGGGGCCGTCGTCTTCGACCAGCACCTCAAGGGTGTTCGAGTTGGAGGTGCGCAGGCTGACGACGACCTTGCTGCCATGGGTCAGCCCGTTGTCGATCAGATTGCTGAGCGCGCGCCGGAGTTTGTCAGGCTGTCCGCTCATCATGCTTTGACCGGGTGTTTCAAGCTGTATGGGTGTGCTGCCTGAAAAGAGGGTGGGGGCGGCGGACACTTGCAACGGACGCTGCCCTAGAAAGGTGACGTTGCGGCCCGTGTCTCGGTAGTCATCCACGAGGCTCTCCACTAGGCTTGTCAGTGCAAAGCTGTGGGCTTGTTCGCTTTGTTGACGGATGCTCAGCAGGTCAAGGGCACCATCGATAATGCGTGAAATCTCGTCCAGGTCGGAATTGAACTTGCCGTGAAGCTGCGCATCGTCAAGCAGTTCGCTGCGCAGCCTGAGGCGGGTGACCGGCGTGCGCAGATCATGCGATATCGCAGCAAGCCCTTGGGCTTTCTGGGACTGTTCGTTGGCAAAGCGTTCCTTGAGGTGTTCGATGCGGTCGCGCACCCGGACCGCCTCGAGAGAGGCGAGAGGAGGTAACTGCGCCGTTCCCCGCCGCGCGAGCAGGCGGAACGGCGCAGCGAGGTTGATTGCCAGCGGCACGATCGCCGCCATGCCCATAAGAAAAGCTGCAAGCCCGATCAGCGCAACCTTGGTCTCTTCCAGGCGGTTGCGCCAGAGGGTGGAGGCGGTGATTGATAAAACGTTTCCGTCGGTCTGAAAGATCGACAGGCGTGCGCCGCTGTCCTGCCGGGCTATGGCGCGAGACAAATCGCCAAGCCGACGTTCGGGCGATTGTGGCCCCTGCGATGCCCGCAACGCATCTGGCCTTTTAGGGGGCGCGTCAAATACGGCTGCGGCCCGCAACCGCTCATCATCTAGGATCAGTATGAGGGGCACCGTGTGGGTGGCTTCGGCGGCAAAACCGCTGGGTGTCACTTGCCAACTGTAAGGGGGGAGTGTGCCGGACGCGGCGACATTGGGCTGGCGGGCCGCTCGGATGATTTGCAGCAGAGCGGGTCCTGAGGTTTCGGCAATCAGCAGCGCCGAGCGGCGGTCAAATATGCGATGCAGGGTCCAGCCGGTAACAAGGCTGCCAGCGAGAAACGACAGCACCACCAGCAAAGGTAGGCGCTGTGCCAAGGACGCGGGCAGTTTTTTAAGCCCCAGCAGCATGAGGGCGTTCAGACCCATGCTCTAAGTCCCGACCGGCGCACAGAACTGGTACCCCTGGTTGCGTACAGTCTTAATGAAATCCGCCTCTTGGTCGGCAGCGAATAGCTTCTTGCGCAGGCGGCTGACCAAAATATCCACCCTGCGGTCCTCGGGGCCGAGTTCAACGCCAAATATTTCACGGGCAATGACCTCCCGCGCCAGAGGGTCTGGCAAGCTGCTGATCAGAGCTGTGATCAAACGATATTCGGTGGAGCTGAGCGGCACCAGCACCCCTGCCGGGCTGTGCAGTTTCTGGCGCGCGAAATCCAGCGTCCAACCGGAGAAGTGGATCGGTCCCGTCGGCATCTTGCGTGCCTCTTGTGCTTTGGTGCGCCGCAACTGCGCATTCATGCGGGCCAGCAGTTCGCGCGGGTTGAAAGGCTTTTCAAGGTAGTCGTCAGCGCCAAGTTCCAGCCCGATGATACGCTCGGTGTCGCCCTTCACCGCCGATAGGATGATCACCGGGACCTCAGAGCTTTCGCGTAGCCAACGACAAAAGGACAACCCATCTTCACCTGGAAGCATCACGTCCACGACAAAGATGTCAAAATGCTCAGGGCCATGGGTTTTCGCGTCCTCACTTGACGGGGACACCTGGCAGTCGAACCCCCGGCCCGACAGATAGGTGGACAGAAGATCCGAAATCTCGCTGTCGTCTTCGACGATATGCACTCGGGGCACGGAGGCGTTTTGTCCTTTGACTGGGTCTGGCCTCGCCGCAGTGGGCAGAGAGGGCGGGGCAATGTATCACTTTGTTTCGCTCGGCCTCGGAGCATGGCCGAGAACGCAACAAATCGCAACAAAATGAGTGAACCAGTAAAACGCAATTCCCGGTAGAATGCCCTCCATGATGCCTGAGGAGACAGGCAAGATCTGGGAGGATATCATGAATAAAGTTGCAAAAGCGCTGCTTGGCGCTGCCTCTATGCTGGCCGTTGCTGTTGCCACCCCTGCCGTAGCGGACCCCAAGGCCGAAGTGCTGCACTACTGGACCTCTGGTGGTGAGGCCAAGGCGGTTCAGGCTCTTCAAGAGGCATTTAAGGCCCGTGGTGGTATGTGGGTCGATGCTCCTGTCGCAGGGGGCGGCGGTGATGCGCAGGCGGCGGTTCTGCGCGCGCGGGTGCTGGCGGGAGATCCGCCTGCTGCAGTGCAGATCAAGGGGCCGAACATTCAGGAATGGGCCGAGGCAGGTGCACTTGGCGATCTGAGCGAGGTGGCCGCCGCGCAAAACTGGGACAAGGTGCTGCCCGAAACCATTCAGAACATCGTCAAACATGACGGCCAGTATGTGGCGGTGCCGGTCAACGTGCATCGGGTCGACTGGATCTGGGCCAATCCCGCAGTACTTGCCAAGGTCGGCGCCGATGTGCCAACCACCTGGGACGAATTCAACGCAACCGCAGAGAAGCTGAAGGCCGCTGGCATCATCCCGCTGGCCCATGGCGGGCAGCCCTGGCAGGACGCGACGGTGTTTGAAACCGTGGTGCTGGGCGTCGGCGGTATTGATTTTTACCAAAAGGCGCTGGTCGATCTCGACATGGACGCGCTGGGATCTGACACGATGGTCAAGGTGTTTGATCAGATGCGCAAGATGCGCGGCTATGTGGACCCGGACTTCCCCGGCCGTGACTGGAACCTTGCCACCGCCATGGTGATGCGCGGCGAGGCAGCGATGCAGATCATGGGCGACTGGGCCAAGGGCGAATTCGCGGCAGCGGGTCTGGAACCGGGCAAGGATTACATTTGCGCTTCGACGCCCTCGGATGGCGGCTATATTCTGAACTCCGACAGCTTTGCCATGTTCAACGTCAAGGGCGACGACAACGTTCAAGGGCAGGCGCTGTTGGCCGAGTTGATCCTCGGCACAGAATTCCAGGAGACCTTCAACCTGTTCAAAGGATCTATCCCGGCGCGCACCGATGTGCCGCGGGCCGAATTTGACGCCTGCGCGATCAAATCCATGGATGACATGGTCTCGGCGGCCGACGGCGGTACGCTGATGGGGTCCATGGCGCATGAGATCGCTCAGGCCGGCGCGGTGCGCGGTGCCTTCATCGACGTGGTGACCGCACACTTCAACTCGGACATGTCCTCGACCGAAGCGACCGAAAAGCTGGTCAAGGCGATCAAACTGGCCATGTAAGCCCATCCATGGCTTTCTAGAAGCGCGGTCCCTTTTGAACGGGGACCGTGCAAACCCACGCAATCCATCGAAAGCAGATCCGCCGTGACCCGTCCCCCTGTCACCCTGATGGACCGTCTGGCCCGCCTCTTGCCGCAGATCGTTGTGGCACCGGGGTTCGCGGCCATCCTGTTCTTCGTCTACGGTTTTATCCTTTGGACTGGCTACATGTCGCTGACCAAGTCCAAGATGCTGCCCAACTACACCTTCACTGGATTTCGCCAGTACGAGCGCCTGTTTCAGATGGATCGCTGGTCGGTGGCGATCGACAACCTGTTTGTCTTTGGGGTGCTGTTCATCCTTGTTGCCATCGTGATCGGCTGCCTGCTGGCGGTGCTTTTGGATCAAAAGATCCGCGCCGAAGGCTTTATCCGCACCATCTACCTTTATCCGATGGCGATCTCCTTCATCATCACCGGTACCGCCTGGAAGTGGATCATGAATCCCTCGCTGGGCTTGGAAACCGTGGTGCGCAGCTGGGGCTGGGAGACATTCCGCTTTGGCTGGACTGTGGATGAAAACCTTGCAGTCTATGCGCTGGTCATGGCCGCCGTCTGGCAAAGCGCGGGGTTCGTGATGGCGCTGTTCCTGTCGGCCTTGCGCAGCGTCGATCAGGACATCATCAAGGCGGCAAGCCTGGATGGCGCTTCGCCCTGGCAGATCTACCTGCGCATCATCCTGCCCTCGATGCGCCCCGTTTTCATGAGCGCGGTGGTGATCCTGGCCCACCTTGCGATCAAGAGCTTTGACCTTGTGGTGGCCCTGACCGGGGGCGGGCCTGGATATGCCTCAACCCTGCCGGCCAATTTCATGTATGAAATGACCTTCCGCCGCAACGAGATCGGCGTCGGCGCGGCATCGGCCATGGTGATGCTGGCGACGGTCGCCGCGATCATGGTGCCCTATCTTTACTCCGAACTGAGGGGCAAGAAACATGTCTGAGACCTCTCCCATGTCCCCGTCCAACTCTGGCAGCCAGATCCTTTTGCGGCTGTTGCTATGGGCCGTTCTGATCCTCTTTGCCCTGTGGTTCCTTTTGCCCGCCTATGTGGTGGTCGGAACCTCGATGAAGGATCTGGAGGAAATCCGGAGCGGATCGTTGTTGGCCCTACCGCACGAATTGAACTTTGCCGCCTGGCGCCATGCCTGGAGCGAAGCCTGCATCGGGGTCGAGTGCACGGGGCTTGAGCCCTATTTCTGGAACTCGGTGCGCATGGCGCTGCCTGCGGTGGTGATCTCGACCCTTCTGGGGGCGCTCACCGGTTTTGCCCTCACCAAATTCCGTTTCCGTGGCGCGAACCTGGTCTTTGCGCTGATCCTCTTCGGCTGTTTCGTACCCTTTCAGGTGGTGATCCTGCCGATGGCGCAGACGCTGGGGAAGCTGGGCATCACCAACACGGTCTACGGGCTGATCCTGGTGCATTCGGTCTATGGCCTTGCCTTCACCACGCTGTTCTTCCGCAACTACTATGTCACCATCCCGGATGAGCTGGTGCGCGCGGCCACCATCGACGGGGCGGGGTTCTTCACGATCTTCTGGAGGATCATTCTGCCCCTGTCGCCGCCCATCATTGTGGTCTCGGTGATCTGGCAGTTCACCCAGATCTGGAACGACTTCCTTTTCGGCGCCAGCTTTACCACCGGCGGGGCGCAGCCCGTGACCGTGGCGCTGAACAACCTGGTGAACACCACCACCGGGGTCAAACAATACAATGTGGACATGGCGGCGGCTTTGATCACCGCAGCGCCCACGCTTTTCGTTTACATCGTCGCGGGCCGCTATTTCGTGCGCGGGCTTACCGTTGGCTCGGTCAAAGGATGAGGACAGGCAGATGGCTTCTCTGACAATCAACAACGCAGTGAAACGCTACGGGCAGGTCGAGGTCCTGAAAGGCGTCTCTATCGACCTACGCGATGGCGAGTTCCTGGTACTGCTGGGTGCCTCTGGCTGCGGGAAATCCACGCTTCTCAATATGATTGCGGGCCTGGAAAGCGTGACCGAGGGCGAAATCAGCATTGGGGGGCGCGTGGTCAACGATGTGCACCCAAAGGACCGCGACATCGCCATGGTGTTCCAGTCCTATGCGCTTTACCCGACCATGACGGTGGCGCAGAACATCGCCTTTGGTCTGGAGATGCGCGGCATGCCCAAGGCAGAGCGGCAGAAGCGGGTGCTTGAGGTCGCAAAGATGCTGCAGATGGATCACCTGCTGGATCGCAAGCCGAGCCAGCTGTCGGGCGGGCAGCGTCAAAGGGTGGCCATGGGGCGCGCATTGGTGCGCGATCCTGAGGTGTTCCTGTTTGACGAGCCGCTCAGCAATCTGGACGCCAAGCTGCGCCTCGAGATGCGCACCGAGATCAAGCGCCTGCACAAGCGCCTCAATGCCACGATGGTCTATGTCACCCACGACCAGATCGAGGCGCTGACGCTTGCGGACCGCATTGCCATCCTCAAGGACGGTGAAGTCCAGCAGCTCGCCTCCCCTGCAGAAATCTACGAACAGCCCGCGAATATGTTCGTTGCGGGCCTCGTGGGATCGCCGCCGATGAACTTCATCGACATCGTGCCTCAGCCGTCGGATCAGGGGCCTGTTGCTGAAATCACCGTCCGTGCCGATGGCGCAGAGCGTCCCGTGTTGCTCGACCTGAGTGCCCATGTTCAGCAACTGGAGGCGCGGATGGGACAAAAACTGGTGTTGGGACTGCGCCCTGAAATGATCAGCCAGGGAAATGGTGCTGCAGGGCAGGTGATCTCTGCAGAGATTGATGTGACCGAAGCCACCGGAGCCGACACCCTGTGTGTGCTGACCTGGAACGGCAAAGAGGTCCTGGCTCGCGGCACATCTGGCTATGCCAAGCTTCTTGAAGGCACCATGGAGTTTTCCATCAGCATGGACCGGGGCGTTCTGTTTGACGCGCAAACCGGCAGGCGTGTGGGGTAAGCCTTGCGTAATTGCCCGACCTGTTGCTCCAGGTATCAAATGTTAATGGACTGGGGCATCAAACTGCTGGGTGTTCGCATGACTTTTGTCGCCTGACAGAGTTCTGTGGCCAAGATTCGCCACATTCCCCGAGAATTCAGCCCCGTTTTGCCCAAATGTTGATGGAAGGTTTCCGGCGAACCACTCATTCGGGGGGCTCTGCCTACCCATTTCCGTCATTTTTTTCAGTGTTTTGAGGAAAAATTAACGAAAAGTGGCGGGCATTGTTAGTCTTTTCCTAATGTTTCGGGCATCCTGCGCAGGGATTAACCGGGGGGTTATGATTTTGTTTACTACGTCACATTCTGTCCATCAATTCGTCCGCTCTAGGCAACATTGAGCCCCATTCCAGCCGCAGCCCTCAACGAGGGTAGGTGTGTGGAAAGTGGAGTGGATGACGATGAGACTAAGAGCTGTATTGGCAGCGGCATGCCTGTCGTTTGGCCTGCCCGGCGGCGCGAAGGCGGACGAGAACCGTCTTAGCGTCAACTCGATGCCGGGATGGGAGGCCGTTGGCCGACTAAACATCGCCGGGCGCAACATGTGCACTGGTTCATTGATTGCTCAGAACCTCGTTCTGACTGCGGCCCATTGCCTGTTTGATCCGGCAACCGGGCGCAGAGTGGACCCATCGCGGATCAAGTTCGAAGCTGGGTTGAATGGACGGACAGTGAAGGCGTCTCGGACGGTAAGCAAGGCCGTCGTGCATCCGGAGTACCGATACGGGAATGGCGGCATTGCACAGATCGGAACGGATATTGCGGTGCTGCGCCTATCGACGCCGATAAGCAGTAGTGAAATCCGTCCCCTTAGCCTGTCCTGGCAGGCTGCGCGCGGCGACATTGTCGATGTTGTCTCATACTCGCACAACCGCTCCACCCGGCCGAGCCTGCAGCGCGGTTGCCAGGTGCTTGCCAAACAGAACCATACTTTGGTGACCTCTTGCCGGGTGGACTATGGTGCATCAGGGTCGCCCGTGATCGAAGCCACAGCCGGTCATGCACCGCGCTTGGTTTCTGTGATCTCCTCAAAAGCCGCGATCGGCACGCGGCGCGTGTCTTTGGGGTCGGTTCTGGATGGAACGCTGCGTGCCTTGATGCAAAGCGCGGGCTAACGCTGTCTGCCGTCTGGTGCGAAAAGATCGTTTGCGCGCCACCCGCGTCACGGACATAAGGCATCCCAGCGTCACAGCACTGTGGTGATCGCCTATTGACCGGCGGTCTGAAAGAGAGAAGCTCCTTCACCAGACATCAGATGGGCTCAAGCCTGTCCTGAACCTAAGGTTCGCGGAAAGCTTCTCGCGACTTGTAAAGCGGTTTCAAAAGGTAGTTTAGAACGGTCTTGGAGCCGGTTTTGAGCTCTGCGGTTGCCCGCATGCCAGGGCGGATTTCTATCGACTGTTGACGCTCTGTGAACCCAGACCGATCCACGCGCACAGTCACCCGGTAAAAGGGCTCGGCTCTTGGATTGCGCTCATCCTCAAAGGTGTCGGCCGAGACGAAATCCACCGTGCCCTTGAGCGCACCATAGATCGTGTAATCATAGGCCGACAGCTTTATCGTGGCCTCCTGGCCGGGCTCGACGCTGGCGATGTCCTTTGGATTGACTCGGGCCTCAACGAACAGTTCTTCACCCAAGGGGATGATCTCAAAGATTTCTTCGCCGGGGCGTACCACACCGCCGATGGTCGTGACCGCCAGACTGTTGACGATACCGCTCATCGGCGCCGTGATGATCGTGCGGTTGAGCTGATCAGTGGCGAGGCGCAGCTCCTGACGCAGGGAAGCCAGCTCGCGCAGGGCCTTTGAATACTCTTCGGCCAAGTCCAATTCGTTCTGGGTGCCGAGTTCGGTGTATTTTGCCGCCGCATCAGTCGCGGCCTTCTGCGCCTTGTTGACCTCTGTCATTGCAACAATATTGCTCTTGTAGAGCTTTTGCAGGTTTTCCAGTTCGTCATTGAGCTGCGTCATGATCGTGCGGGCGCTGTCGCGGCGGCTGTGAAAGTCGGTTTGGCGGGCCTTCAGCAAAGTGCGCTCAGAGGCAAGGATCTCGCCAGAACGCTGTGCAAGCTGGGCAGGGACCTCGAACTCAAAAGCGCCGCTCATTTCCGCCTCAAGCCGGTATTGCTTGATCTCCAGGGCGTCGATCTGTTCCTGCAGCTCATCCGAAGCCGCGCGGAATTTGGTGTCCTGCAGACGCCCCAGAACCTGCCCGGCCTGAACCGTATCGCCTTGCCGGACAAAGAGTTCCGCCAAAATACCACCTTCAAGGTTCTGGACGATCTGTGCGCGAGAGGAGGAGACAACCTCGCCATCACCGCGCACGATTTCATCGACCGAGGCAAAGGCCGCCCAAGCAATAAACGTGACGACAGAGGCGGCGACCAGATAGATTATGCGCCCCGAGCCGCGTGTCTCGTCGGTAAAGTCGAAATCCGTGATCGCGGTCATTTCTTCTCTCCCGCTGCAAGATGGGCCAGAACCTGATCGCGCGGCCCGTCCACCACCATGCGGCCCGACTGCAGTATCAGGGTGCGGTTTGTGAGCGACAGGATCGGCATCCGGTGGGTTGCGATAACTGCGGTGCGCCCTTCAAGCCAGCTTTCCAGACGGCTGACCATGGTACGTTCCAGCGTCTGATCCAGCGCCGCCGTGGGTTCATCCAGCAGCACGATGGATGGGTTCTGCAGCCAAAGCCGCGCCCAGCCGATGGACTGGCGCTGGCCGATCGACAGACCGCTGCCGCCATCGGCGATCTCAAGGTCCAGCCCCTTGTGGTGACCGCGCACAAAGGCGCCGAGACCGGCAAACTCCAGAGCCTCCATCAGGCGGGTGTCGCTGCGCTCCAGCTGGCCAAGGTTCAGGTTGTCGCGCAGGGTGCCGGTCATCAGGCGCACCTCCTGGCTGAGGTAGCCGATATGGCGGCGCAGGTCGCGGGGGTCGATTTGGGCCATATCGGTGCCATCCAGCATGACGCGCCCTTTTTCAGGGGCGTAAAGACCGGAGAGAAGTTTCAGAAGCGTCGATTTTCCAGATCCATTGACGCCAAGCACAGCGACCTTCTGGCCGGGCAAAATGGCAACGGCAGGCACATCTAGTGTCGGTGCGGCATCGGCATCGTAGCGGAAGACCACTTCGCGCAGATCGAACCGCCCGGCCAGGCTGTCGCGGCGCAGATAGCTGCGGGAGGATTCCTTGTCCTGCGGGGCATCGGCAATCGCATCCAGCGCTTCCAATGCGGCCTTGACGTTGCTCCAACGCGCCAGGGTCCCGGCGAATTGCGTGAGCGGCGCCAGAGTACGGCTGGTCAGAATGCCGGTTGCGATTATGGTTCCGACGGTGAATTCACCCGCAAAGACCATAAACGTGCCAAACACCACCGCGCATATATAAGTTGCTTGCTGAACCCCCTGCGACCAGTAGGTCAGGGCGCTGGAGAGGCGGCGCTGCTCGGTCGAGGAATGGGAGGCAAGAATGTTCAGCTCATCCCAAAGTCGCAATACGCGATCCTCGCCGCGCTGGGTCTTGACCGTGTCCAGCTCGCTCAGGGTTTCGTGCAAAAGGCGCCCCGCCTTGGCGTTGGCCCCTTGGGTCTGGCGGGTCAGGGCGATCATGCGCTTTTGCAGGAAGTACGCGGGTAGCAGCATCAGAACGCCGCCTGCAACCAGAACCCAGACGATGGGACCCGCGATCGAGGCGACCAGCAGCAAGAACACGGCGATAAAGGGAATATCGGCCAGCGTGGACAGGGTGGACGAGGTAAAGAACTCGCGCACCGAGCCGAAATCCCGCATTGCCGCAAAAAGCCCGGAGGGCGGCAGCGGCTTCTTGTCCGACCGCATGCCGATCAGGCGGCGCATCAGGCTGTGCTGCACGGTCAGCTCGATCTGGCGGCCTGCGCTGTCGGTCAGACGGGCGCGGGCCACCTTGAGGCAGGCCTCCAGCGTGATGGCCAGGAAGGCGCCGATGGCCAGTACCCAGAGGGTTGCATGGGACTGATGCGGAACCACCCGATCATAGACCTGAAGCGAAAACAGCGCGACGGCAACCGCAAGAACATTGGCCACCAGAGAGCCGAGCATGATCTCGCCCACCTGGCGGCGATACTTCGTAAACTCTCCCCAGAACCAATGCGCCGTGTCGAGTTGCGGTGTATGGCGAGCAGACATCTGCGACAGCGGTGTCCGTGCCCCCAGGGTCAGGCCTTTGAAATAGGGTTGAAACTCTTCCAGCGGCACTTCGGCGCGGTTGTCGGGGCAGGTGGTGTCATATACGAACAGCGTGTCGTCATTCTGTTCAAGCACCAGAACGCATTGACCACCCTGCATCATGGCAAGGGCAGGCCAGATCTCGGCGGAGAGAGTTTTGGTTTTGCGGAGTTTGGCCTTGAGCCCGGTGGAGCGCAGCGCCTTGGCGATACTCTTGGGCGCTGTGTCGCCCTTGGCGTTCTTCCACAGGAATGTTGCGATGTCGCTGGCCTGGGTTTGCGACCCCTTTAGTGCTGCAAGGGTTGCGATCAACTCTGCACGATGCTGGATGCGATCCTCAGTGGCCCTGGCAAGGGCGGCCTCGTCCAGTTGGGGCTGGTGGTGGGGCGCTTCGTCCACCTGCGGTACTGTGCTCAGGGGCAGGATTTCCGTCTCGCTGGATTCTGGCGCTGCACTGTCTGGCGCGGCCGTATGCTCTGGCTGCAGTGCGGCCTGCTGATGTTGCGCGTAGCCGGAGATATCAACGACGGGTTCCTGAACCGGGGGCTGCTCCTGTGGCTGGGATGCATCTTCGAGCGGGCCGGAGGCTGCAAGGGGGGGCGATACGGGTTCAAAGGCAACCGGGTTCAACGGGGGAGGGGGCGCGAAGGCGGCCACGTTGCCACTGTCCGGGGCTTCCACGACCGGCACCGCCTGTGCCGTTTGAGCGCCGTCCTGCGGTTTGCCGGGTTTCCTGAATTTTCCGGGGAACCTGATCATATCTTATTCCCATCTGCTAAAAGGCCCATATCCCGCGACAGCTCAAGCTGGATCAGGATAACCTCGTATTTTGCATCAATATGTGCCTGTTCGCGGCGGATCAGCTCTTCGTAGATGGACACCACTTCCATCACAGGGCGCTGACCGGCCTCGTACTGCGACTTGAACAATTCGTAGGTTTCGCGGCTTGCACGGGCGAGGGCGGCTGTTTCGCTTTCCTGTCGAATGTAGGAGGCCAGGCGCTGCATCTGGCGCGAATAGGTGCGCCGCGCCTCCTCTTCAGCTTCGCCAATGGTGCGGCGGGCGGCTTCCTTGGAGGCTTCCAGCGCTTGCAGCGCGGCCGGGGTGCCAAGGCCCAAAGGCGTTGCCAGATCAAGGGTAAGCCCCGCGCCGGATCCATCGCTTGTCGCATTGCCGGCAGCGGCCACCTGCGGCAGAAGGCCCGCGCGTCCTGCCTTGGCCTCGGCGATGGTGCGCTCAGCTTCTGCCTGGGATTTCATGACCTCCAGAAAGGAGGTCTGCTGCGGCGGGGTGCCCAGATCCATACGCTGCGGTTTGTCAGGGAAACGCTGGCCGGTCATCGCCTGCAGTTCGGCGCGGGCCGTGGCGGCGGAGTCTGCCGCAGTCGCCTTGGCGGTGCGCAGCCCTGAGATCTTGCTATCCACCACATTGAGGTCCGACTGATCGTTGAGGCCACCTTCGACACGCCCGCTGACAATGCGCCGGAACTCGCTCATCTGATTGATGGCCCGGCCCAGATAGGCGGCCTTTTCATCGCCGCGCAGGCCGGCGGAATAAAGACCCACGGCGGTTTGTACCCGCGTGTTCATGTCAATCGACAGGTTCACGGCGGCCACTTCCACATCGGCGGCCGCAAATTCGCGTTCGGCCTTGCGACGACCGTTGTCGAACAGGATCTGCTCGACCAGGATTCCTGCCACCAGATCGCCAAGATCCGTGAGGCTCACAGAGGGGCCGATGGTGGGCAGCCAGTTCTTTGCTTTCGCCTCGGCGCGCAGCTTTGCGCTGATCAACTCGGCCTCGGATGCGCGGGCAGAGGCAGAAATCGCAGCTTCGCCCACCTCGCGGTAGATGCTTCCTTCCTCAAGCAACGAGCGGCGCTCAAGGAGCGCCGCTATGATCGGGGAGGCGGCTTCGCTATCGTTTTGCTCAAAGCTGCTCGCAGTGCGAGAGACGGATCCGTCGCTATTCTTCGTCAGAAACGGTGATTGTTCTGCACAGGCAGACAGGCCGCAAAGCAGCGCCATCACCATAGCGGATCGTCCCAAGTGCATACTGCCCCTTGCCCTTCTTCTCGCGTGCCTTTTCGGCTTTTTGTCTTGGGGTCCGACGGCCCTGCCTGAAAGGGCTTCGCCGGTATCGTCTTTAGATGAGAACGTTGACGTCCTGATCCACCAGCAGCGTCGTTCCGTCAGTGCCGACGGTATAGACGTTGTAGATCTGGCCATCCACGAGCTGTGTGCCCGCAGCGGCAGCCCCGGTGACGGTCAGGGTATCATCCGCGCCGCCGTGCACCGTGAGCGTATCCGAATTGCCCGACAGGGCCTTTATGTCCGCCTCAGTAAGGTTGAGAGACACATCGGCTGCATAGTCCAGGTTCAGTGCATCCACATTGAACTGGGACAGTCCTGCGTGATCCATTGTGCCGCTGTTGACGGCGTTGTCCTCCAGAATGACCAGTGTGCTGGAGGCATTGCCGGCGGTGTCTTCACTTGTGACCATAAGGTGTGTTCCATCAGGCACCGGTGTGGAGAAGGTGAACTCGGTCCCAAAGACCGGGTCCTGCGCCACTGTTGCTGCCGGGGTGGTGATCGTCCCCCCGCTCTCCAAGGCACTCACGGAATAGCTGTCGGTGACACCCTCGGCGCTGATCCGGCGCACATCGCCGCTGGAAAACGTAACCGAGTCCACGTCCGGGGTCGTATACTCGGTGTCGACAGAGAAGGTTTCCGTGATGGAGCGGGTGTTGCCTGCGGCGTCCGTTGCCACGATCGTGGCACTGGTTGCATATTCGCCGCCGGGGATGTCCGTTTCGGCAAAGGTCACGCTCCAGTTGCCCGAGGAATCGACGCTGGCCGTACGGGTCACGCTGCCGACGGTAACCGCAACACCGGATCCCTGTTCGACGGTGCCTGTAAGGGTTACACCGGCTTGGCGCTCGGCCACGTTGATCACATCGTCGGCGGTTTGGCTGGACTGAGCAGTGAGAGGCGTGACTTCCGTGTCAACTTCCAAAGTATGAGACGTGGTCGCCATGTTTCCAACAGAATCTGTCGCTTGGACAGTGACAGTTGCGTCGTAGCTGCCTGTGGGAATGTCCGCGGCAGAAAAGCTTGCGGTCCAGTTGCCTTGACCGTCAACCGAGGCGGTTCGGGTCACGGAGCCCAGTTGTACCGATACTGACGATCCCGGCTCTGCGGTGCCCGTCAGATCAATGCCGCCGCTACGTTCTGTGGCATTGACTATATCGTCTCCGCCCACCTGGCCGGTGTTTACGGTGACCGCGGTTTCGGTATCGATCCGTACCGTGTGGCTTTCTGTGGAACTGTTGCCCGCCGCATCGGTAGAGGTCATGACAATCGTGCTGTCGTAGGTGCCACCAGTGATCTGCCCGGCAGCATAGCTGATTGACCAGGTGCCGTCATTTGCCACGGTGGTTGATCGTGTATGGCCCTGAAACTCAACGGTCATTGAGGCTCCAGCCTCTCCGGTGCCAGACAGCGTAACGCCGTCGGATGCCTCAGTGAGATTGACGATATCGTCGCCTTCGACGGTGTTGATGGCGATAGGCGGCGCGATCGTATCGACTTCCAGAACGTCGTTGTAGCTGTTGCTATTGCCTGCTGCATCGGTGGTCGTGATCAGGACCGGGGTTTCGTATTCGCCAGTCGGGATGTCGGCCGGGGCAAAGGTGACCGACCATGTGCCATCCGGGTTTACAGTCGTGCTTTGTGTCACGCCGTTGATCAGTACATCAAGGCTGGCGCCAGGTTCTCCGGTGCCTGTGATCACGGGGCCTGCGGAGTGATCGGCAGCATTAACAAGGTCACCCGTCGACTGAGTGCCGCTGGTCACATCTGCAACCGGTGCTGTGGTGTCAGGCGTGGGGGGGATCCGTCATCGTCATTCAGAACGACGGCCGTGCCAACCAGTCCGGCTGCTGCGGCGCCTGCGGCCCCAAAGCCACCCAAAAGGGGAGCGGCCAGTGGCGCAATCACAGGTTCGATTCGGTCTACATTCAGAAAGACCAGATCGTCATAGCTGCTCCATTTGCCGGTCAGGTCCAGCGTTTCATAGCTGGCAAAGAGCATGCCGTCCGCTTTGTCCTCAAGCACGACTTCGATGAAATCGCCATTCGCACTGAGGAATAAGTTTTTTCCGCCGGTCGTCGAGAAAGCGAAATAATTGTCCAGAACCAAGGTCTCGCCGTTGGCCAGAACAATGTGAAGATCCGCGCCACGTCGTGCGTAGCTTTCGACCTCAGAGGGCTCGAGATTGAGGGAAATGTCTTTGGCTCGACTAACGTCGAGATGAGCGGGAGATCCCTCAGGCATAGTGCCCTGAAAGGTGGTTCCCGTCATGCCGCGGGAAATATATCCGACAGTACTCATGTTCTGCTCGCCTATACGCATGGCTGCGCCGCTTGCGGGCGCTCACCTGGTTCATTGCCTGTTTGTTGCCTCAAATGGCCGTCTTAAGCGGCCTTAATTTGTCACATATTGTGACTACTTTGAGTCTTGTGTCCAGTGAATGCATAGCGAGAACAGCCGCAAAACGCCCTGAATACCGGCAAAATGGGGACGAAAATTAAAATTTTAAGCAAACTTGTAGCGTTTTGGTGTCAGTTCTTACCAAAACGTTAATGGCCTGTTCGAACTGTGCGGACTGCCTGGATGGAGTGATTTGCGATTGGCTTTTGATCGATTTTACGATGACATTGGCGATCATGGATGGCAGATCAATTGGAGGGCACATGCGATGACAGTTGCACTGGGTGAGTATCAACGTCTGGCTGCAAGCCTCAACGTGGATGCGCTGGCGCTGGTTCCCGGGCCGAACTTCACGCGTGCGCTGGGGCATAGCTTCATGAGCCATGAACGCCCTTTCCTGTTGGTCATTCCGGCAGAGGCGCCGCCTGCGGCGATCGTTCCAAACTTGGAGCTTGGCTCCTGGGAACTGGTCGGGTTTCAAGGTGCCGTTTTTGATTGGCGCGACCAAGATGGCTATGCTGCGGCCTTTGAGGCGCTTGCTGCACATTTTCCAATGCGGCGGTTGGCCGTTGAAGGCCAGGTCATGCGCGTCTTTGTGCACCATGCTTTGAAGCAAGCGATGCCAGATCTCGAAATCCTGGATGCCGAGCAAAAGATTTCGGGTCTGCGTATGATCAAGACTGCGTCCGATATCGCTGCGCTTGAGGCAGCAATACGGATCTCGGAAAGAGCACTCAATCGCGTCCTGCAGGGGGTTCAGGTTGGTCAGACGGAAAAAGAGGTAGAGGCTGCTCTGATTCAGGCCCTGTTTGCCGAAGGCGCTGATGCTCTGGCGTTTTCGCCTATCGTTGCAGCGGCTGACAATTCGGCGCGCCCGCACGCGCATGCCCGTTCCGATTATCGTATCAGGTCCGGAGATGCTTTATTGTTCGATTTTGGCGCGCGAAAGGATGGCTTTTGCGCTGATATCACCCGGACTGTGTTTGTTGGCGCGGTCAGCGAAGAGGGACGTGCGGTCTACGACACTGTTCTGCGCGCCAACCTGGCTGGGCTGGAGGCCACTCGGGCGGGCGTGACAGCGCACGAGATCGACGATGTGGTAACTGGCGTGCTGGAGGCGTCGCCTTTTGCTGATCGCATCCGCACCAAGACTGGGCACGGGCTGGGCCGCGACGTGCATGAGGCCCCTTATATCATGCGCGGCAATCACGAGGTTCTTCCGGCGGGCACTGTCTACACCAACGAACCGGGGCTTTACGGTCCGGGAAAATTCGGTGTGCGTATCGAGGATGATGTGCTGATTACCGAAGGCGGCTATCGCACCCTTACCACCTTCCCCAAAGAGCTGATGATTGTCGGCTAGTGCCTTTAGGATTTAACGCGCGTCTTGAACGATCGAGCTGGTGCCCGAACGGAGTTGCGCCGCACTTTCAGGTGGCGGAGGTCAGCTGCCGCTGCAGGGAGGCCTTGGCGTCCTGGATATGGGCATACGTCAGGCGCGCGGCTTCTTCAGCATCCCCCGCTTCGCAGGCGGAGAGGATGGCGCGGTGTTCATCGGTGCTGCGTGCCACGCCGCCGCTCATGACAAGTTGCGCGCGGATGTAGCGGTCGATCCGATCGATAGCGTTCTCGATGACCTGTATATGGTAGGGCATGTCGCTTGCACTGTAGAGAATACCGTGAAACTTGCGGTTCAATCCTCCCCAGTGCATGGGGTCATCGGTGGCAGCAAACCGATCCAGATACTCTTGTGCCTTGGTCAGGACTTCGGTGGACATATTGGGCACTGCTGCCCGGATCACGTCGGCCTCCAGTCGGGCTCGAAGGTCAAAGACCTCTCCGGCTTCCTGCATGGATAGCGTGGCAACTACGGCCCCCTTGTAGCGCTGCGTCCTGACGAGGCCCTGTTGTTCAAGACGGTTCAGGGCTTCGCGGACGGGAAAGCGGGAGGTGTTGAAGGACCTCGCTATTTCCTCTTGGCGCAATGGCTCGCCATCTTTTAAATCCCCTTCGATGATGGCCTTTCTCAGGGCCTCGAAGATGATCGTTGCCGCGCTGTCCCGCTTGGAAATGTCAGTGGTCGGGTATTTCACACCTGTGCCTCGTGAACCAGTCAGTCGCTGAGCCGTCGTTTCCTATACAGAGCTTGTGCGGATCGGGCAAAGGGTCATGCCTTGGAAAAGAAATCACCGCAGGCAGGACGCCTGCGGTGCCAGAGCTTTCAAACTAGGGGCTCCGGTGATCAGAACTCCACCACCGCGCGGATCGATTTGCCTTCGTGCATCAGATCAAAGCCTTCGTTGATCTGATCAAGCGACAGCTTGTGCGTAATCATCGGATCGATCTCGATCTTGCCGTCCATGTACCAGTCCACGATCTTGGGCACGTCGGTGCGGCCCGATGCGCCGCCAAAGGCCGTGCCGCGCCAGCTGCGCCCGGTCACCAATTGGAAAGGTCGGGTGGAGATTTCGGCGCCAGCGGGGGCCACGCCGATGATGATGCTTTCGCCCCAGCCCTTGTGCGCGGCCTCAAGCGCGGTGCGCATTACCTGCACGTTCCCGGTTGCATCGAAGGTGTAATCGGCGCCGCCACCGGTCAGCTCGACCAGATGCGCAACCAGATCGCCCTCGACCTCGGCCGGGTTCACAAAGTCGGTCATGCCGAAATGCACCGCCATCTCCACCTTGCCCGGGTTGAGGTCGACACCCACGATCTGGTCCGCGCCCGCAAGACGCAAGCCCTGGATTACGTTGAGCCCGATACCGCCGAGGCCGAACACGATGGCGGTAGAGCCGATCTCCACCTTTGCGGTGTTGATTACCGCGCCTATGCCGGTAGTTACGCCGCAGCCGATGTAGCAGATCTTGTCGAAGGGCGCGTCCTTGCGCACCTTGGCGAGCGCGATTTCAGGTACAACGGTGTGGTTGGCGAAAGTAGAGCAGCCCATGTAGTGGTGGATCGGGGTGCCATCCAGCATTGAAAAGCGCGTGGTGCCGTCGGGCAAAAGCCCTTGGCCTTGCGTTGCGCGGATGGACTGGCAGAGGTTGGTCTTGGGGTTGAGGCAGTATTCGCACTCACGGCATTCAGGCGTGTAAAGCGGGATCACGTGATCGCCGACCTCAAGGCTGGTGACGCCTTCGCCGACCTCGACCACGACGCCTGCGCCTTCATGACCCAGAATCGCGGGGAAGATGCCTTCGGGGTCATCGCCCGAGCGGGTGAATTCATCAGTGTGGCACAGACCGGTTGCCTTGATCTCCACAAGCACCTCACCAGCCTTGGGGCCTTCAAGGTTCACCTCCATGATTTCAAGCGGTTTGCCTGGCGCAAGGGCTACTGCAGCACGGGTACGGATCATTTTTGGTTTCCTTCGCTCTTGTCTGACGGCCGAGACGGCGGTGTTGGTCCCTCGGTTCTATCCTCGGTGACGGGGCGGTTCTGCGTGTCCACCCCTTCGGCTCCTGTTGGAAGCAAGCGTTACATTTACCGCCCTTTCGGTGCAACCATCCTGCGTCCAGACATAATCGGGGCAGACGCACAGACGATGTGCGAAACCGGCGCATCGCGCCCTCTTCCCGTCACCCCGCTTGGGGAGGCCAAAATAATCACAAGAGAGCTCTTGACCCTCCTGCGACTGGAAGGTGCATATCTCATCTCATACACAAGAGGCTTGGAGTTCGTCATGACAGAGGAAACGGAATTCGCGCTGCAGATAACGGGGCTGAACTGCGCCGGATGCGCGGGGCGGGCGGAGCGTGCCCTGGCCGGAGTTGAGGGCGTGCGCAAAGCCTCTGTGAACCTCGCGACTGCAAAGGGGCAGGTTACGGCGGCGGCGGATGTGCCGACATCGGCCTTTGCAGAGGCTTTGGAGGCAGCCGGCTACCCTGCCGCCAAAAGCGCGGTATCACTTCAGATCCAAGGTCTGAGCTGCGCCTCTTGCGTGGGCCGTGTCGAGGCCGCTTTGAAAGCCGTTCCAGGGGTATTAAGCGCGGATGTTAATCTTGCGTCGCAGCGCGCCGAGGTGAGCTATCTGACTGGCGCGACCCACGGTGCGGATCTGGCGCGCGCAGCAACGGCGGCCGGATACCCGGCGCGTTTGCGGGGAGATGATGCGGACGATGCGGCTCTGGAAACGGAGCGCAAGTCCGATGAGATCCGCACACTCGGCCTGCAGGTCCTGATTGCTGCGGCCTTGGCGTTGCCGGTCTTTCTGATCGAGATGGGCGGACATATGATCTCCGCTGTCCACCTTTGGGTGATGGAGGTGATCGGCCACCAGCAAAGTTACTATCTGCAATTTGCGCTGACCACTCTGGTTCTGGCCGGTCCGGGCCTACAGTTCTATCGCAAGGGGTTTCCGGCCCTTCTTCGCGGTGCGCCTGATATGAACTCCCTGGTCGCGCTTGGTACAGCGGCGGCCTATGTCTTTTCGGTGATTTCGACCTTTGCGCCACAGATTCTGCCCTTGGGCACGGCCAACGTCTACTTTGAGGCGGCCGCCGTCATAGTGGTCTTGATCCTGGCGGGGCGCTATCTGGAGGCCCGTGCCAAGGGGCGCACCGGCGCAGCCATCAAGGCGCTGATCGGGTTGCAGCCCAAGACGGCCCTTGTTTTCAATGGTGCAGAGGCGGTGGAAACCGCGGTGGATGACATCGCGCCGGGCGACCTTATCCGGTTGCGCCCGGGCGAGCGGGTCGCGGTGGATGGCGAGGTGGTCTCTGGCAGCTCCTATGTGGATGAAAGCATGATCACGGGTGAGCCGGTTCCAGTGCAGAAATCGGAGGGTGATCCGGTCACGGCAGGTACGATCAACGGCAACAGCCTGCTGGAGTTCCGCGCTGTGAAGGTCGGCGGCCAGACTGTGCTGGCGCAGATCATCCGCATGGTGGAACATGCGCAAGGCGCCAAGCTGCCGGTGCAGGGCATGGTCGATCGTATCACGCTGTGGTTCGTGCCAGCAGTCATGGTTGCGGCGGCGCTGACGGTTCTGGTCTGGGCCTTCTTCGGCCCATCGCCTGCTCTGCCATTTGCCCTTGTGGCCGGGGTATCCGTCCTCATCATTGCCTGCCCCTGTGCCATGGGACTGGCGACGCCAACATCAATCATGGTTGGCATTGGACGGGCGGCTCAGATGGGCGTTCTGTTCCGCAAAGGCGATGCGCTGCAGCGGCTCGAAGAGGTGCGCGTGGTGGCGCTCGACAAGACCGGGACCCTGACCGAGGGGCGCCCGGCCTTACGCGGTGTGATTTGCGCAGATGGGTTCGACCGCGATCAGGTGTTGCGTCTTGTCGGCGCTGCCGAAACCGCCTCGGAACATCCCATCGCCCGCGCACTGGTAGCGGCGGCGGGCAAGGGGCTGCCTGCGGCCGACAGCGTCGAGGCGATCCCCGGCTTTGGTTTGCGCGCACGCGTGGAGGGACGCGAGGTCCTGATCGGTGCCACCCGCCTGATGGGGCGCGAAGGCATTGAAATTGGCGATCTTGCAGGGCAGGCCGAGGCCCTGGCTGCGCGCGGGGAAACCGTGTTCTTTGCCGCCATTGACGGGCAGGCGGCGGCTTTGCTCTCGGTCGCGGACCCGGTGAAATCCGGCAGCGCCGACGCGATCCGGGCGCTCCACGCTCAAGGAATGAAGGTTGCAATGATCAGCGGCGATGGCGCGGCGACGGCGCAGGCCGTGGCAGAGGATCTGGGCATAGACCTCGTCGTGGCGGATTGCCTGCCGGGGGACAAGGTTGCCGCTCTGGAGACACTGCGTGCGGACCATGGCGCGCTGGCCTTTGTCGGCGATGGCATCAACGATGCGCCTGCGCTGGCCGCGGCCGATGTGGGCTTGGCGATCGGCACCGGCACGGATGTTGCGATCGAGGCGGCGGATGTGGTGCTGGTCTCCGGCGATCTGCGGGGCGTGGTGAACGCCTTGACCGCCAGCCGGGCAACTTTGCGCAATATCCGCCAGAACCTGTTCTGGGCCTTTGGCTACAACGTCTTGCTCATTCCGGTCGCCGCGGGTGTTCTATATCCCTTTGGCGGGCCGATGCTGTCGCCGGTGCTGGCGGCAGGGGCGATGGCCTTGTCCAGTGTCTTTGTGCTCAGCAATGCGTTGCGCTTGTACCGGCTGAAAGCGGCCATACATGAAAAGGGTGCAACGAGCAGTGCAAGCGCACGCACGGCGATGAAGGAGGCGCAGGCATGAATATCGGTGATGTGGCGAGCCGCTCTGGACTGCCCGCCAAGACCATTCGCTACTACGAGGATATCGGCCTCATCAAGCCTCATCGCAGCGCCAATGGCTATCGCTGCTTTGAGGAGGCAGACCTGCACAAGCTGGCCTTTCTGGGCCGGGCCCGTGCGCTGGGATTCAGCATTGAAGACTGCCGCATGCTGATGGCGCTTTACGAGGATGAAAGCCGCGCCAGCGCGGATGTGAAACAACTGGCGCTGGAACATCTTGCCAAGATTGAAGCCAAGATCGCTGATCTGCAGGCGATGCGCGACACCTTGACCGAGCTCGTACACTGCTGTGCGGGGGACAGTCGGCCGGATTGCCCGATCCTCAAGGATCTGTCCGGGGAGATGCCCGCGCAGCCCGATTGAGAAAGGGCCTCTAGACACAGGGCGTCGGTCTGGCGGGTTTGTAGGGATAGAGGCAGGGATCGCGCGCGGTCATGGCATGCTTTCGTCTGGAGCACAGACAGCGCCGAGGGAGGAGCGGCTCGAAACGCCTTGCCGCGCGCAACCTCTAAGTAGGTGTACTCAGGACGATCGCAAGGGCAGAAAGGTCAAAATGACGCAACGGCCCGCCACGAAACTCGGGCGGGCCGTTCAGGACTTGGTCGTGCTGGTTGATCAGGCCGGGCGCAGGTCAAGGATCTTGCGCGCCTGCTGCCATGTGGCGACGGGGCGCTCGTATTTCTCGCAGAGCTCCACCGCGCGTTTGACCAGCGCCGCGTTGGACGGCGCCTTTGTGTTGCGATCAAGGCGCAGGTTGTCCTCAAGGCCGGTGCGGGTGTGGCCGCCTGCGGCAATGGCCCATTCATTGAGCACGATTTGACCGGGGCCGATCCCTGCACCGCACCATTCGGCATCGGGCGCAAGGCGCTTCACCGTCTGGACGTAGAAATCGAAGGTCTCCTTGTCCACCGGCATCGCGTTCTTCACGCCCATGACGAACTGTACGTACAGTTTTCCGGGAATGGCGCCTTCACGGCTCATCTTCACCGCCTGATGGATATGGCTGAGGTCGAAGGCCTCGATCTCGGGCTTGACCTCATAGGTGCGCATTTCTGAGGCGAGCCAATCCACCAGATCCGGCGGGTTCTCGTAGACGCGGGTGGGGAAGTTGTTGGACCCCACCGAGAGCGACGCCATGTCAGGACGCAGGGACAGCATGCCGCCACGCTCCTTGCCAGCGCCGGAACGGCCGCCCGTGGACAGCTGCACGATCATGCCGGGGCAGTGTTTGTTCAGCCCTTCCAAAAGGCGGCCAAACTTTTCTGGGTCCGAGGTCGGCGTCTGATCGTCGTTGCGCACGTGGCAATGGGCGATGGTCGCGCCTGCCTCGAAAGCTTCTTGGGTGCTTTCGATCTGCTCTTCGATGGTGATCGGCACCGCCGGGTTATGTTCCTTGCGCGGCACCGAGCCGGTGATGGCCACGCAGATGATGCAGGGTTTGCTCAACTCTGTGTCTCCTCAGATGTCGAAGAATACGGTTTCATCTTCACCTTGCAGGCAAATGTCAAAACGATAAACCGTCTGGCCGTCCCGTTCGCTGCGCTTGGCGATCAAGGTTTTGCGACGTTTTTCCCATTCGATCAGGTTGATGATCGGATCGGTCGAGTTGGCCTCCGCCTCGTCCTCGAAGTAAAGACGGGTGTTCAGGCCCACATTAATGCCGCGCGCTACGATCCAGAGGTTGATGTGCGGGGCCATCATCTGGCCATTGCGCCCCATGACGGGGCCCGGCTTGACCGTCTCGAACGCCCATTCGCCTGTTTCGAAATCGGTGATGACACGGCCCCATCCGCGAAAGCCCTCTTCGACCTCACCGGCGTGTTCGGGGTGGGCATAGACACCGGCGGCATTGGCCTGCCAGGCCTCTAGAAGCACGTCCTTCACCGGAGACCCGATACCGTCGATCACGAGACCCTCGACCCGGATCCGCTCGCCTGCGGCATTGGGGCCTGCAATGTCCTGACCCAATTCCTGATCGTAGATCTGGAAGCCTGCAGCGCCCGGCGCAAGTCCGATATGGACGTAGGGACCAGCGGTTTGCGAAGGGGTTTCCTTCAGATAATCAAGCTGTTGTGGCATCAGTTCCCCTCCAGACGGTTTTCGAACAGGGTCGAGCGGCGACCGCGCAGCACGATGTCGAACTTGTAGGCAATGGTATCCAGTGGAATGGTGGCGTTCATATCAAGGCGCGCAATCAGCTGTTCGATGGCATCCGGGTCGGGAATGGTTGCCACGATCGGGCAGGTCTTGATGAGCGGATCGCCCTCGAAATAAAGCTGGGTGATCAGGCGCTGGGCAAAGGCGGAGCCGAAGACCGACACGTGGATATGCGCCGGGCGCCAGTCGTTGACCCAGTTGCGCCAGGGGTAGGCACCCGGTTTCACGGTGCGGAAGTAGTAGTATCCGTTCTCATCCGTGATGGTGCGTCCGCAGCCGCCAAAGTTGGGGTCGATGGGGGCGAGATAGGTGTCCTTCTTGTGGCGATAGCGGCCACCGGCATTTGCCTGCCAGATCTCTACCAGCGTATTGGGCACCGGGCGGGCGTTTTCGTCCAGCACCCTGCCATGTACGATGATCCGCTCACCGATGGGGCTTTCACCGGGCTGCGCATAGTTCGAAATCAGATCGTTGTCTGTCGGGGCGATATCGTTGTGGCCAAAACGCGGGCCGGTGATTTCGCTCGGCGTGTTCTCAAGGCTGATCAGCGAGAACTTGGGCGAGCGCGCCACCGAGGTCTTGTAGTCCTTGGCATAGGCGGGCGGATGCCAGCGACGGTCGCGCTGGTAGTATTCCGCCATGGTCTGATTGGGTTTGGTCATGGTGGTGGTCCTCCTCAGGCCTTGGGTGCTTGGGCAGCGGCTTCGGCGTCCATTTCGGCGTAGGTTTGCTTGGCCAGTTTCAGGGCGTGATTGGCGCGGGGCACGCCCGCGTAGATCGCGACGTGTTGAAAGGCCTCGATCACATCCTGGCGGCTGGCACCAGTGCGGGCGGTGGCGCGGATGTGCATCGGGATTTCCTCGAAATTGCCCATTGCTGCCAGTAGCGCTAACGTCAGCATCGAGCGTTCGCGGCGACTGATGCCGTCTGACGCCCAGACAGTGCCCCAAGCGCCTTCGGTGATCAGGGTCTGAAAGGCCTCATCGAGCTCGGTCTTGGCGGCCTCGGCGCGGTCCACATGGGCATCACCCAGCACCGAGCGGCGCACGGTCATCCCTTGGTCAAAGCGGCTCTCGCTCATCCCGTCCTCCTCAATCATGATGGAAGTCACTGTCGCATACCAAAAAAGATCTGTATAATGCTATGAATTGAATATATTCATGCCGGATATGATATGCGTTTGTCTGCTGAGCTAAAGCTGCGTCATTTGGAGGTCTTTGTCGAAGTGGCCCGCCAGGAAAGTGTCACCCAGGCTGCCGAGGCGCTGGGCATGACGCAACCTGCGGTCACTCGGACCCTGCGCGAGCTGGAGGGAGTCGTCGGCAAGCCGCTGGTGGAGCGGCACGGGCGCGGCATCCGGCTGTCCGCCTATGGCGAGATGTTTCGCGATCATGCCGGCCGCAGCCTTGCGCTGGCCCGCGACGGGGTTGCCATGCTGCGTGGGCTGGATGAGGCCGAGGGACCACGTGTCGCCATTGGCGCCTTGCCGACAGTCTCTGCCACGGTGGTGCCGGATGCGCTGGCGCAGCTTCGGGCAGAGGGCAGCCACAGCCGGTTTTCCGTGATTTCTGGTGACAACCGCTACCTGCTGGACCAGCTGCGCCGGGGCAATCTTGATGTGGTGGTGGGTCGTCTTCCTGCGCCGGATCATATGGTGGGCCTCGATTTCGACCCGTTATTTCGTGAACGTGTGGTGGCTGTCGTGTCCGAGGGGCACCCTCTGGCCGGTGTTCCGCATTTGCCTTCCGCGGCATTTGAGGACTATCCGGTGTTGATGCCCTCGGAAGGGTCGATCATTCGCCCCATGGTGGACCGCATGTTCCTTGAGCAGGGGCTTACCTTGCCCCGTTTTCCGATCGAGACGGTTTCGGCCACCTTCGGGCGCCGCTTCACGCTGCGTCATAGGGCGATCTGGATCATCAGTCACGGGGTGGTGCGCGCCGATCTGGAAGACGGCGTGCTCAGGCTGCTGCCGCTCAACACGGATAGTACGCTTGGCCCGGTTGGCCTTTGCATCCGCAGCGAACATCAGCTCTCTGCCGCGGCGGCCCGGTTCTGTTCTGCGCTGCGGGACATCTGCGGGACTTAGGCACGCAGGCTGGCAAGGGCCATATCGGCCAGATCGTCCGCCACGGTCTTGCGAAAGTTCCGTTCGTCGCCGCGCCCCGGCTGATACCAGAAAACCGGAGAGTTCAGCGTCAGCATCAACCCCGCGACTGTGACCCTCAGCGTTCTGGGGGCAAAGGTGCCGTTTGCCATCCCGCGCGAGACCTGGGCGGCGAACAGCTGGGTATATTGTCGCTGCTCGGCGCGCACCTGTGCCAGCAGGCCCTGTTCGGCGGCCTTGGATGGCGTTTTGCCACGGGCGCCGGTGAAGGTCTGGAGAATCACCTTGTGGTAGGGGAGGGAGCGCAGCACCTCGTAGACATGAGCCTGTGCCATACGATGCAGGCAAATCTCGGGGGTAAGCGAGTCGTCGATCACCGTTTGAACCGCCCCATAGGTAAAGCGCGCTGCCCTCAGCTGTACTGCGGCCAGAAGCGCGCCCTTCGAAGGAAAGTGGTGATATATCCGGCCCTTGGTGGATCCAAGGCTGGCCGCGATATCGTCGATCGAGGCGGCATCCGCTCCTAAGGTCATGAAACTATGAGCCGCAGCATCCAGAATTTCGCTCTTTGAGGCGCTGATTTGCTCTAACATCGTGCCATGCCTGCCGTGTCTTTCTTGTTGTCCACAGCGGCTGATCGGGCCTGCCCGCCGTTTGAAGGCTGTGTTGGGCATTCGCCTTGGGCGGTCGCGCACAATAGGGTGGCACAGGCTCAAAATATAGCCGCTTTTTGGCATATTGACGCTGGGTCTTACCAATTGACAGAAGAAAAACATACTCAGTAGTCTGTTTTTAGACGCCATGGGTTTCGCCGCTTGAGGAGGCGGGGCGGAGCCCCAGAAAAATATGGCGCTTTCGCTCGGCAATGACCGGGTCAGAAGCCGCTCATTTCGGGCGGAGGGAGGAAAATTTGGAAGTATTGCAGCTCCTGGTCAGCGGGCTTGCGAATGGCTGTGTTTATGGCCTGATCGCGCTCGGCTTCGTGCTGATCTACAAGGCCACCGAGGCGGTCAATTTCGCCCAGGGCGATTTCATGATGCTGGGGGCCTTTGTGACCCTTGGCCTAACCAATGCAGAGTATATGGATCTGCCATTCTGGATCGCGGCGCCGCTGGCGATTTCGATCATGGCGGTACTTGGTTACCTGCTCGACTTTTTCATTCTGCGTCATCTGTTCGGCCAAAGTCAGACCGCGGTTGTCATCCTGACCATCGCGCTGGGCTTTGTTCTGCGCTTTGTGGCCGGTCTGATCTGGGGGCATGAGCCGCAGACGCTGGAAAGCCCACTGGCGCTGGGTGATGTGCAGCTGGGTGGTGTGGTGCTTGGCATGGCGGATGTGGCGGTGATCGTGGTGACCTTCCTGCTAACATGGTCGCTGTACCAGTTCTTCCAGCGCACCAAGCTGGGTCTGGCCATGCAGGCGGCCAGTCAGAACCAGATGGCGGCCTATTTCATGGGCATTCCGGTACGCCGGGTGCAGGGGCTGATCTGGGGGCTGGCTGGCGCGACGGCGGCCGTGGCCGGGATCCTCTTTGCCTCCAAGGGCGCGATTGATCCGAATGCGGGGCTCTTGGGGATCAAGGCCTTTGCGGCGGCGGTCATCGGCGGCTTTGGCTCGCTTCCCGGAGCGCTCGCTGGTGGCCTGATCGTGGGTGTCATCGAACCTTTCGCGGCGCGCTACCTTGCAGCAGGTTATTCGCAGATCGCTCCTTATGCGCTCTTGTTGGCGGTGCTGATCTTCCGTCCGCATGGCCTGTTCAGCCAGGTCCGAGTGAAGAAGGTCTGATCCCATGCGCATTCATTTCAAAACCACCTACGAGCAGGATATCCGCCTGTTCCCCGACCTGTGGACCGCCTGTGTTTATGGCGCGCTGATCTTGCTGGCCTTTGCACTTCCCTACCTGATCAACGAATTCTACATTGGTGAGGTCACCAATGTCCTGATCTGGGCGATTGCGGGGCTGGGTCTGATGCTGCTGACCGGTCAGACAGGGCAGGCGAGCCTGGGACACGCGGCCTTTCTGGCGATTGGCTGTTATACCAATACCATCCTGATCGAGCAGGGTCTGCCCTTCATCATTGCTTTCCCGCTGGCGGGAGTCATCACAGGGGTGGTTGGCGCAATCATCGCCATTCCCGCCCTGCGGCTGCATGGGATTTACCTCGCGATTGCTACAATCGCGCTGTCGATACTGGCCGATGACATCATCGTTTTGCTCGAGCCATGGACCGGCGGCGTGTCGGGCAAGTTCCCGGAGATGATCACAATCTTCGGGTTCGAGATCGAACGCTGGACCATGCCGACGCGGTTCTACTACCTGGTTCTTATCGTCACTATCGTATGCACGCTGTTCTACCGAAACCTGCTGCGCTCGCCCCTGGGTCGAGCCTTTGCAGCGGTGCGCGACAGTGAGGTTTCGGCCACCGCCATGGGCGTTCATATCGCCCGCACCAAGGCGACTGCTTTCGGTCTTTCGTGCATGATTACCGGCTGGGCTGGGGCCCTGATGGGCTACTACGCGGGCACCTTCAACAACGAGACCTTCTCGATCGTGATCTCCATCACGCTGTTGATGATGATCGTCATTGGCGGCCTCGGCTCCATCCACGGGGCTTTCTTTGGCGCGGTTGTGGTCGCCTTCCTGCCGCAGGGCCTGTCGATACTGAAGGATGGGCTGATCGGTGGAGGCGTTGCCATTCCGGGGCTGGAGACGGGTGTGTTCGGGATGATCCTGATCCTCTTCATCCTGTTCGAACCCATGGGCATCTACGGGCGCTGGCTGAAGATCCGCATCTGGTTCGAACTGTTCCCCTTTGCGCGCAAGGACATGTTCCGCCGCCAGAAATCCTACCTGAAGACGGAGCGTCTGAGATGAGCCTTCTGGAAATCAAGAACGCGACGCTGAAATTCGGCGGGGTGGTGGCCGTGAACGATCTGTCCTTTTCGGTCGAAGAAGGCGAGGTCTATGCCATCGTCGGGCCGAACGGGGCGGGCAAGTCCACCGTCTTCAACCTGATCTCGCGGTTTTACGAGCCCTTCGCGGGGGAGTTCACCTTTGACGGGCAGAACCTGCTGGAGTGCAAACCGGACGAGGTTGCCGACCTTGGCATCGCGCGCACCTTTCAGAACATCGAACTGTTCGATCATGCAACGGTGCTGCAGAACCTGCTGGTGGGGCGGCATCGTCACCGCAAGAGCACCCTCATCGAAGAGCTGTTCTTTGCCCCGCGCGTGCGCGCCGAAGAGCACCGCCACCGCGAGGCAGTGGAAGAGGTGATCGACTTCCTCGATCTGCAACCCTACCGCAACAAGATGATCGCCGGCCTGCCTTACGGCGTGCGCAAGGTGGTGGAACTGGGCCGGGCGCTCGCCTCTGGTCCGCGGCTTTTGCTGCTGGATGAACCCGCCTCGGGACTGTCGGTCGAGGAAACGCAGGACATGCGCTGGTGGATCGATGACATCCGCAAACAGATGGGGATCACGGTGTTGATGGTCGAACATGACATGGGGCTGGTGTCGGGCGTGTCCGACCGCGTTCTGGCCCTGGCCGATGGCGCGAAACTGGCCGAAGGCACCCCGGCAGAGGTGCAATCCAACCCGGCCGTGATCGAGGCCTATCTAGGTGCGGGGGCGGTCTGATGGGAGAGCCTTTGCTGGAAATCAAAAACCTTGAAAGCTTTTACGGGCCGATCATGGCGATCCGGGGCGTCTCGCTCAAGGTGGACAAGGGGCAGATCGTCACCGTCCTTGGGGCCAATGGCGCCGGGAAGTCCACGCTGCTTAAGACGGTGTCGGGCATCATGGATCCTGAAAAGGGCGAGGTGCTGTTTGGCGGCACACCTATCCAGGGCGAAGAGCCGCACAAGATCGTCAGCCGCGGCATCGTCCATGTGCCAGAAGGGCGCGAGGTTTTCCCGCTCTTGACGGTGAACGAGAACCTGAGCCTTGGCGCCTATACCCGCGCGGACAAGGCCGAGATCGAGCGCGACCGGGAGATGGTGTTCGACTACTTCCCGATCCTGGCCGAGCGGCGTGATCAGGAGGCGGGCACCCTCTCGGGTGGTCAGCAGCAAATGCTGGCAATTGGGCGGGGGCTGATGCTGCGGCCCAAGATCATGCTGCTCGATGAGCCGAGCCTCGGTCTTTCGCCGCTGCTGGTGCAGGAGATCTTCGCCATTCTGCGGCGCCTCAACGCAGAGGAACACGTGACCATGATGCTGGTGGAGCAGAACGCCCGCATCGCGCTCGAGCTGGCCGATATCGGCTATGTGATGGAGATCGGCCGTATCGTGATGGACGGCACCGCCGACCGGCTGATGCAGTCCGAGGATATCCAGTCCTTCTACCTGGGTCATCAGGAAGAAGGTCAGCGCGGCGAGAAGCGTTGGAAACGCAAGAAGACCTGGCGTTAAGGGGGGAAGGGATGAACATGCAAAACCTTGGACAGACCGCACACCCGCAGGTGCTCATCAACGGCGTGTCGTTCAATGCCGATCCGGGGCAGCGTCCGGTCATGGTGGACGGCTGCACCACGATAACCCAGCTGTTCCAGCAGCGCTGCGCTGCGCTGGGGTCGCGGACCGCACATCGCGAAAAGGATATGGGCATCTGGAAAGCCTATTCCTGGAGTGACTACTGGAACCATGCCAAATGGATCGGCCTTGGCCTGATGTCGTTGGGCCTCAAACGCGGTGAGGTGGTGTCGATCCTCAGCGAGGACCGGCGCGAGTGGCTATACTCTGACATGGGCATTCAGGGGGCAGGGGGCATCGCCTCGGGGGTCTACACGACCGACTCCGCTTCGCAGCTGGCATATCTGGTCAACGACAGCGACAGCAGGTTCCTGTTCGTGGAAAATGACGAGCAGCTCGACAAGTACCTTGAGATCGCTGATCAGGTGCCGGGGCTTGCCAAGGTCATCATCTATGAACGCGAAGGGCTGCATGATCTCGACCATGAGAAATGTCTGTTCATCGACGAGCTTTATGAGCTGGGCAAAGCCTATGAGGCTAAGCATCCCGGTGCCTATGAGGCCGAGATCGCAAAGACCAAGCCAGAAGATACCGCCCTTCTGATCTATACCTCCGGCACTACGGGCATGCCCAAGGGGGCGATGCTCAGCAATGAGAATATCCTGGCCTCAATCGAAGCCGGGGCGCGGGCGCTGGAATTCACCGGCAATGACGAGCAACTGTGTTTCTTGCCGCTCTGTCACATCCTTGAACGCAACGTGTCGGTCTATTTCCCGCTTGCGGCTACCAGCACGGTGAACTTTGCCGAAAGCCCGGAAACCGTGTTCGACAATATGCAGGAGGTCTCTCCTGCAACCTTTTTTGCGGTGCCGCGGGTCTGGGAAAAGATCTACTCGCGCGTGCTGGTTCTGGCGCAGGAGGCGACACCCATTGGGCGCATGGCCTTTCATGCGGCGATCAAGGCGGGTCGCAAGCGGGCTGAATATGTCATGCACGGCAAGCCGGTCCCCTCGGGCGTGGCGGCAAACTATGCGATCTGGGATTTTCTGGTGCTGCGCAACCTGCGCCGGATGCTGGGAATGGACAAGATGCGCCGGGGCGGCACGGGTGCTGCGCCGATCTCGCCCGAGCTTTTGAGCTGGTACTGGTCTATCGGTGTTCCGCTGATCGAAGGCTACGGCATGACAGAAAACGCAGGCCTTTCGACGACCAATACGTTCGAGAGCAACGCCCCCGGCACGGTTGGCCCTGCGGTTCCGGGCGTCAAGCTGCGCATTGCCGAGGATGGCGAGATCCAGACCCTGGGCCTCAATAACTTTCAAGGCTACTGGCGCAACAACGAAAAAACCGCCGAGACCTTTACCGACGACGGCTGGCTGCGCACCGGCGATGTGGGGCGGCTCGATGAGAAGGGCAACCTGACCATTACGGGCCGTATCAAGGACATTATCATCACGGCGGGTGGCAAGAATATCACTCCGGCCGAGATCGAAAGCCGTTTGAAGTTTAGCCACTACATCTCGGATGCGGTGGTGATCGGGGATGCGCGCAAATATCTCACCTGCCTGATCATGATCGATCAGGAAAATGTTGAGAAATTCGCACAGGACCGCAAGATACCATTCAGCGACTTTGCGTCGCTCTGCGCCGCGGAGGAGGTGGTGCAGCTGATTGGGGCCGAAGTCGAGGCCGTCAACAAGGAGTTCGCGCGGGTCGAACAGATCAAGGATTTCCGCCTGATCAACGTTCTGCTCACGGCCGAGGACGACGAGCTGACCGCGACGATGAAGCTGAAGCGCAGCTTCGTGGAGAAGAAGCACAAGGCACTGATCGACGACATGTACTGACGGCGCGCATGACAAAGGACGCCGCACGCATATCCAGGGAGGAAGCGAAAATGAAGAAACTGACATCCGCGCTGACGGTTACGGCAATGGCCCTTGCAGGCGCCACTGCCGCTCAGGCAGAAACACAAGGGGTTTCCGATACGGAAATCGTCATCGGCTCGGTCAATGACCTCAGCGGTATCTTTGCCGCAGTGGGTGTTCCGGCCGTCAATGGCGCCAACATGCGCTTTGACGAGGCCAATGCCGCAGGCGGCGTTCATGGCCGTCAGATCAAATTCGTGGTCGAGGACAACGGCTATCAGATCCCGCGTGCGATGCAGGGCTACAACAAGCTTTTGAACCGCGACAAGGCCTTTGCCATGCTCTTGTCGCTGGGCACACCAATGAATGTGGCGGGTTTCAAGCTGCTGGACCCCAAGGGAATCCCCAACGTAGGCCCGCTTTCGGCCGCGCGCCAGATGCTGCAGGACCCGATGAATAACAAGTTCATCGGCTTTTCCAGCTACTATGACCAGGTACAGGTCGGTGTGAAATATCTGGCCGGGGAGTTCGACTCCAAGGAAGTCTGCTCAATGTACATTCCTTCCGACTTTGGCAAGGAAATCCAGGAAAGCACCAAGGACATTTCCGAAGAGTTGGGGCTGACCTATGCGGCGGAAACCTCGCACAAGCCGGACGAGCTGGACTTTGTCGGGTCCCTGACCAAGCTGAAATCGGCGGGCTGCGACGTGGTCACTCTGGCGCTGGGCGTACGCCAAGGCATCACCGTGGTTGGCACCGCCAAGAAACTCGGCTGGACCGACGTGAAGTTCCTCAACACTTCTGCCGGCTTCCTTGATGTTGTGGCTGCGGTGCCGGGCGGGGTGACCGATGGTCTGTACGCCGCTTCTGGCTGGGTCAGCCTTCTGGCCCGCGCCGAAGAACCGGTTCCGGCCGCCTTTATCAAAGGGTATGAAGAGAAATTTTCCCAGCCTGCCGGCGGATTTGCCATGCTTGGTTATTCCGCGGCTGACACCGTGATCCGTGCCTTGGAAGCAGCTGGCAAAGACCTGACCCATGAAAGCTTTATCAAGGGAATGGAGAGCCTGACCTATTTCGATGATCTGACCGATACGCAGATTACATATGCCGCGGATGATCATCGGGGGGCTGACGATATTGTCATTTCGATCGTCGAGAACGGCAAGTGGAAAGAGCTGAGCCGTCAGTAAGTTAATCTCAATCTGAGATTGTGTGGCCGGTGCGGAGTTCCGCGCCGGTCTTTTGCTACGGGGCGCTAGCAAGGGAAGAAGAGGGGTTCTCGGATTTCCTTTGCATAGCTGAAAGTAGCTCTATATAAATTCATGTATGCGAATGTAACATGTGTTACGGTTTGGGTAGTTTGTCCGGTCGGCAACGCTTCGGGGTTTAATATGGGCAAACGATGCAGGGTGGAGCGAAACCAGATGAAAAGGCGGGATTTTTTGCAGGGTGTTGCGGCCGGGGCCGTTGCAACAGGAGTTTTTCCGTCGCTGACGCGGGCGAATGCGCAGGCGGGGGATGCTCTTACACTCGGTGATATGTCGATCCAGACCCTGTCTGATGGCAACCTTCTTCTTCCCAAGGGATTTCTGTTCCCCGATTTGACGGATGAACAGCTCGACCCGATCCTCTCTCGCCACGGTATTACTCAGGATCCGCTCGAACCACCGCTGAACATCACGCTGATGCGTGATGGTGATCGTGTGGTGCTGTTTGATGCTGGATCTGGTCCGGCTTTTCAGGAGAGTGCCGGTCGACTGCCTGCGGCCCTTGAGGAGGCGGGTGTCGCCCCCGAGGACGTCACGCATGTTGTCTTCACGCACGCGCACCCAGATCATCTTTGGGGGGTGTTGGATGATTTCGACGATCCGCTTTTTGCCAATGCCGAACATATGATTGGCCAGGCGGAATGGGACTATTGGTTCGACCCTGAAACGATAGATACTATCGGGGAAGAGCGCGCCACCATGGCTGCGGGGGCCTACCGCCGGATGGAAATCTTGGAGGATCAGATCACCCGGTTCAAAGACGGTGAGGAAATCCTTCCCGGCGTTGCCGCGCGTGCCACCCATGGTCACACGCCGGGTCATATGTCATTCGAGCTACGGTCGGGAAGTGAAAGCGTGATGGTTCTGGGGGATGCGATTGGCAATCACCATGTCAGTTTCGCACATCCTGCTTGGCATGTGGGAACCGACCACAATCCTGATATGGCGGCCTCAACGCGGGTAAGCCTCCTTGATCAACTTGCGCATGATCAAATTCGAGTCATAGGCTATCACTTGCCCGGAGGTGGGCTTGGGCAGGTTGTTCGCACCGATGATGCCTACAGCTTCATTCTGATTTGACTTTCAAAAAAGCAAAACTAAGGTTTTAGAAGTGTTGCGCGGAAATCACCCCCTTCCTGCACGGAGGGATGGATTTTTGTGCGAAGGCCCTGGTTCTTGCCCGGAAAACAGGCGGAAAATCCACTATTAGCCCTCTGGTTGTAATTATTTTTCCAGAGATGTATTCTCTTTTTGAGTTTATTTATTTGATTTTTGAAAAATATGCTTTTTCGCTACATATTTGCGCTGAATTGCTGTAATTTCATCCTTGTGTCACGGTTGATTGGGAGCGGTTATGAGTATTTTGATAAGGTTGAATCAATTCGGCGCGTTTGGAGTTTTTCGCTCAGACGGAACAAGTGTCCCCTTGGGAGCAAAGCACCAAGCGCTCTTGGCTTTGCTGTCAACGTCGGCTTCGGGAATTCGAACACGTGCTTTTCTTGAGCACACCCTGTGGAGCCTTGCGCAGCCAGAACAGGCGAAAGCAAGTCTAAGGACAGCATTATCCACCCTGAAAAGGCATCTTGGCCCCGAGGCGGCTCAGGCCATCAGTGCAAACCGCGAAAGGGTAACGTTGGATCTGCAGCGCGTTCAATTTATCCAGCCTGAAGCGCATGCAGAATTCATGGAAGGGTTTGAGCTGCCGCACGAAACCCGGTTCGAAAGCTGGTTGGCGCAGATGCGTGCGGACTTTGATGCCAAATACTCCGGGCAGCCGGAGGCGTCAAAGGGATCACCTGGGCGTGTGCTCTATGACGATCTCTTGCCGCCGATCGCGGTACTTCCCTTCGTGCAGCATGCGCCTGGCGAGGATACTTCGCCACTTGGCTCGTTGTTGTCCGAAGAGTTGTCGCGCTGCCTGGCTCGAAGTCAGGCCTTCACGGTAACCTCTTACCTGGCGTCGCGCCAGTTTGACCCGACCCGTGTGCGCTCGGCTGAGGTGTCCTCTGTCGCGGGTGTAAACTATCTGGTGTCTGGTGTGGTTCACGTGCGCGGTCAGAAGATGGTGCTGGATGTTGAACTGCACGAAGCCGTTCGGGAAAAGGTCATCTGGTCACGCAGTTTTGAAGGGCCTCTTGCGGATCTCATGACAGGGCAAAGTGAAGCCCTAAGAGATGTGACCCGCCAGATCGGTCAGACCCTGATCGGCGACGCCGTGCGGCTAGTAAGTTTTAAGCCGCTCAGCAGCCTCGAGGGTCATACTCTCCTGATGGCTGCCATTTCTCTGATGCAGGAGATGAACCCAGCGTCCTTTGAAAAGTCCCGAGAGATCCTGAACGTGCTTTTGACGCGCGAGCCGCAGCATCCTTTGCCGCTGACATGGATGGGCTTTTGGCACGTCATGCGGGTTCAGAAAGGATACTCCAGCGACCGACAACTGGACACCCATCTGGCAAGCCAACTCGCGACGTCTGCCCTTGAGGCAGATCCGGCCTTTTCTCTTGCGCACACTCTGAAAGGCGCGATCTCGAGCCATCTGCTGTTCCATTTCGATCTGGCGCAGAGTGAATATGATCTTGCGTTGAAGGACAATCCAAACGAGGCACTGGCTGTGCTGCTGAAGGGGGCAACCCACGCGTATCAGAACCGACCTGAGGAGGCGGTGAAGCTCACGGATGCGGCTCGGCGGCTATCGCCACTTGGACCGCAGCGCTATTACTTTGATGCCGAGTCCGCGCTGGCAAACCTGACGGCAGGTGACTACGGACGCGCTATTGAGCTGGCTGATCGCTCGCTACAGTCAAATGCATCCTACCCTGGCAGCCTCAGCACCAAGGCCATAGCGCTGCATATGTCTGGCCGTCGGCAGGAGGCGAAGGACGTGGTTCAAAGCCTCTTGGATGCGATCCCTACGTTTAGTCTCGCCAAATACCGTCAGGAGCATGCAGTGGCTTTGGGTCAGGTGGGCGAGCGATGGACGGACGCCTTGAGACAGGCGGGCGTCCCTGATTAGGTCGGCGTGCTCCTGTCGAACCAATTCGGTTCGACCTGGCATTAAACAGCTTGCACAAACCCTGGGCTTGGGGCTCTTTTGGCACCGATCGGGCGCACCTCATCGGGTGGCCCTTACAGTTGCAAGGGAGTTACGTCATGCAGGCAGTCACCTACCGGGCATTTGGTCCCGCGCGAGAGGTTCTTTCTCTCGAAACTCTGGATGTGCCGCCTCTCGCTGCGGGAGAAGTGCGGGTTGCGTTATCCTTCTCTGGGGTGAACCCGTCTGACGTCAAGGCCCGGGCCGGCGCGCGGGCTGGGGTGAGCGAATTGCCTTTCCCGACCATTATTCCCCACAGCGATGGGGCAGGTGTCATCTGCGAAGTGGCAGAGGATGTGGATCCCGCACGGCTTGGCCAGAGGGTCTGGATCTGGAACGGCCAATGGCAGCGCGCCTTTGGCACAGCTGCAACTGAGATTTGCCTGCCGCAGGAGCAGGCCGTCCCACTGCCGGAGGGAATAAGCCTCGAAACCGGTGCGGTACTTGGCATTCCGGGGCTCACCGCCTGTCATGCGGTGTTTTCCGCGGGGGATGTGGCCGGGAAAACGGTTCTGGTCCAGGGCGGAGCAGGGACAGTCGGCTACCTTGCCGTGCAATTGGCAAAATGGGCAGGGGCGCATGTCATCGCAACCTGCTCCGCCTCGGCGCGAGAACGCGTCGCGGCCGCCGGGGCTGATGCTGTGCTGAGTTATGATGCAGATGACCTTTCTGCCCAAATCTTGGCCGCGAATGGCGGTCGTCCTGTCGATCTGATTGTCGAGGTCGAGTTTGGCTTGAATGCGGCGATCGATGCCGAAGTCATTGCACCAAATGGGCGGATCACGGCCTATGGTTCTGCCAAAATGATTCAGCCGTCACTGCCGTTCTATCCTTTGATGTTCAAGGCAGTCACGTTGGAAATGGCCCTGATTTACCTTTTGCCGACTTCGTCAAGACAGGCTGCGATAACGCGCTTGCACCGAGCGTTGACGGAAGGCGGCCTTTCGGTGCCGATTGCCGAAGTGCTCCCAATGGATCAGGCGGCAAAGGCCCATGAGGCGGTGGAGAAAGGCGGGCGGAGTGGAGCGGTTTTGTTGCAAACCTCATAAAACTCAACGAATTAGGAGGTGGTGTCAGAGATTGTTGCGAGGCGAGAATTTCCTTGCAAGAATTTTTCAAAAACCACTTGCGCCGCCTCCGAACTCGCTTTAGAAGGCCCAACACCGATGGGGTGTAGCCAAGTGGTAAGGCAGCGGTTTTTGGTACCGTGTATCGTAGGTTCGAATCCTACCACCCCAGCCATCGGCCCTCCTTTGACAGACTTAGTATCTAATCTGGCCTTTGGGCTCGAACCCGAATTGGTTGCAGCTCCTGTTGTTTTGTGCGCTGACTGATCCCGTCAGATCATCTGAGATGAGCTATCGCCTGCTTCCTCGGTTCACGCGTCCTTCTCTACTCAGGATAAAGGCTTGAGGCAGACATGGAGAACCCTTGGCATTTGATCGCCCCGGCTTTGAAGGGGTTATCGGCAGGAATGAGCCATTGAAACGCCATTGGTCCAATAGACAGTGGCGAATGTAGATCGGATCGACCCGATGCTCCTCGCGATGCATGTCTCCTTTCGCGCATGCAGGTATGCGCTGTCGGGCAGCGTATAAGTGACACGATTACTTCGACCGATGATCGAACTCCGACATCGCAGAGTATGCCGAGGCTTTCCGGAGGATCTCGTTCGCCTGACGCGACACGCGGTTCTCCCGCTCCCGCGCCTTCATCTTGTCGGCGACATCGGTTGGAGCGCCCGCCCGCTTGCGGCTGTCGACCTCTGCCTTCTCGCCCCACTAATTCAGAGTGCGTGCCAAACAGCCAATCTTCGCGCAGACCGACATGATTGCCTGCCAGCGGGAACAATGCTGACCCTGGTTGTCAAGCATCCGCCGCGCCGCGCGCTCGCGGACCTCGGGGGAAGACTCGTTTGTTCATTCAAAGGTGGAAAATTCCAGTTCGCAATGGCCCAGATACAGGGGAGAAGGTCAACAAACGCCGATGCAAAGGACCAAGCCTCCGCTTGTCTGAAGCTACAATGCACTGAATGGAATTGAACAAGGTAATGTACAGAAGGTTCAAGAATTGGCGTTGCGCGGCAACCCGGTGGCACAGATGCCCTCGGTTCTTTTCGTAGTCAGCATTCCGGCAGTAACTGTCCTCTGTTTGGCATGTGTCCTGAGGCTGGTGCTTGTGGTGATCTATCATTGTTTTGCAAGGATGACTGCGCGCGGCCTCTCACATCAAGACCTCCAGCCAGAACCAAGCTGTCACGATCGAAGCGCCAGTTGCGAGCAAAACCGAAGAGGCGGCCACGCGTTTTGCCCGACCGTACATGTTGGCAAAGATATAGGCGTTGAAACCGGGCGCCATGGCCGCGTTGAGAACGCCTGAGCGGAACAGATCCTGTTTCAGGCCCAGTGTTGTCCCCAAGCCCCAGACGATGGCAGGGTGTACCATCAGCGCGGTAACGCAGACAAAGGCAATGGTGCGCAGATCGCCTTCGGGGCGGTATTGGACCAGAACGCCACCAAGTGCAAAAAGGGCCGCAGGCAAGGCCGCCCGGATCAACAGCTGCAGTGCATCATCCAGAGCGCCGGGAACCGACAGGCCCGCAAGGTTGAAGGTGAAACCAAGGGCAATGCCAAGGATCAGCACGTTGTTGAACATGGCTTTCAGCACGGAGCGCACCATATGGACGTTTCCGCGACCACGGTTTTTCACAACTTCCATCACCGTTATGCCGATCCCGTAGCAGAACGGCGCATGAAAGGCGATGATGGCATAGTTGCCGGTCAGGTTGTCGGCTCCAAATGCGCGCTCGGTGATCGGCAATCCCAAAAGGACCGAGTTTGAAAACAGACAGCAGAAACCGATGGCAACGCTGTCCTCCCAGTCGCGATTGAAGATAAATCGCGCTCCGAAAAGACCGATGAGAAAGCAGACGCCTGCGCCGGTGTAGAAACTGATCAGCAGGATGGGGTCAAAGCTGCTGGACAGATCCAGGTTGGCAATGGCGCGAAACAACAGGCAGGGGATGGCGAAACTCTGGGTGAATTTCATCAGCCCTTCGATATGATCTTGGGTGAAATAGCCCTGCCTCGTGGCGGCATAGCCTGCGGCGACAACCAGGAAGACGGGAAGGATGACGTCGATCAGGCTTTGCAGCATGGGGTGGTCCTACTGGGAGGCTGCGGCGCACCGCTCTAAAGGGGGACGCTTATCACCATGCCGTCATAGGCGGGGGTGATGTGATCGGGTGTTTCGGCCTCGACCGTGGCGTAATCCATGTCGATATGCATGTTGGTCAGAACGGCGCGGCGTGGCTTCATGCGCGCGATCCACTCTAGCGCTTGATCCATGTTGAAATGCGTCGGGTGGGGCGTGCGTCGCAGCGCGTCCACTACCCAGTAGTCAAGGTCCGTCAGTTCGGGTAGGGCCGCGTCCGGGATCTCGACCACATCCGGCAGATAAGCCAGCCCGCCCATGCGAAAGCCAAGCGCGTCCATGGATCCGTGCCCGACCTCGAAGGGACGGAAGGGAATCTCTCCGCCGGGGCCATCGATGGTAAACGGCCCGTCGATGTTGCGCAGATCCAGAATAGGCGGGTAGGGAGAGCCTTCGGGCTGCACGAACGCGTAGCCGAACCGGGACAAAAGCGCATTCTGCGTGTCGCCATCCGCATAGACCGGGATGCGCGCGCGCATGTTGAAGACGATCATCCGCAGATCGTCTATGCCATGCACGTGGTCGGCATGGGAATGAGTGTAAACCACCGCATCAAGCCGCCCGACACCCGCATCCAGTAACTGGCTACGCATATCGGGGGAGGTATCGATCAGCACCGTCGTAGTGCCTTCCGGCCCCTCACGCTCTACCAGCATCGAACAGCGCCGCCGACGGTTGCGCGGATTGTCGGGATCGCAATCGCCCCAATGACCTCCTAGGCGCGGCACCCCGCCCGACGAACCGCTGCCAAGGATGGTGTAGCGCAACTCTGCCATCACGCGGCCGCCTTGTACTCTGCGGCCTTCCAGAACAGCCGGTCGAAATTTTCCTGGGTGCGGGCCGCAAAATCTGCGTAATCCATGCCAAAGGCTTCGGCGCCCACCTTTGCTGTATGGGCGGTATAGGCGGGCTCATTGCGCTTGCCCCGGAACGGTGGCGGTGCAAGATAGGGCGCGTCCGTTTCGACCAGGATACGGTCGATGGGGGCAGCGGCAAAGATATCACGCAGCTCCTGGCTTTTGGGGAAGGCGGCAATGCCGGACATCGACAGGTAAAAACCGAGATCAAGCGCAGCCTTTCCCAATTCCGAAGAGGAAGAGAAACAGTGCATAACGCAGGTATAGCTGCCGTTCTTCATTTCTTCGGCCAGAATGCGAGCCATATCGTCATCGGCAGCGCGGGCGTGGATGATCAGTGGCAGGCCGGTTTCGCGCGCGGCAGCGATATGGGTTCGGAGGGAGGTCTGCTGAACCTCGGCGCTGTCGGCGGTGTAGTGATAATCAAGGCCCGTCTCCCCGATCCCGACGAATTTCGGGTGTTTGGCGAGGGCGACCAGGTCTTCAACACTGACCAGCGGCTCATCCGCCGCGCTCATCGGGTGGGTGCCAGCGGCATAGAAAACCGGATCGTGCGCCTCGGCAATGGCCCGGACGGCCGGTTCATTCTTCAGCTTGGTGCAGATGGTAACCATGCGGGTCACACCGGCCTCTGCGGCGCGGGCAATCACCTGATCCAACTCTCCGTCGAAATCCGGGAAATCCAGGTGGCAGTGGCTGTCGGTGATCTGGGGGAGGGTGCTGCTGCTCATGCCTGTCTCTCGTCGCCTTCTTGCGCCGCAGCCCCCTGTCAAAGCCCGTGAAAACGGTGGGTCAGTGCGACGCGGTATCCTGCATCTTGAAAACCGTATCTAGAACTAGGGCGGCGGGGTCAAGGTTCACCGCCTGCCCGTGGCGCGCGCGGGCCGTTGCTTCGGCCGACAGGTCAGCCCATGCTCGCCCTTTGGGCGGATCGGGCGCCAGCCGTGTCAGCATCGCCGCTTCGCCCATTGCCGCTTCGGGCTGGGGCGGCTGACCGGTGGCGCCGGTGCGGGCAAGGCGCGCCATGGCAAATTCCACGAGGGTCAGGAGCAGTTCGAACTTTTCGGCCCCGCCGCGCTGGGCAGCGGTTTCAGCCAGGGCGAGGGCGCGCTGGCGGTCAAGTCGGGGCAGGGAGTCGAGGATCTGCACCAGCTCGCCGTAGGTCTTGAGCCCGCCGAGATTCAAGAGGCGCAGCGCCGCGCCCACGGATCCTGCCGCCAGTGCGGCAAGATGATCGGGATTTTCAGGCAGATCCGCCCCCGATTGCATCAGCGCGGCCTGCATGTCCTCTGCGTTCAAAGGGCCAAGGCGCAGGGTGCGGCAGCGTGAGCGGATCGTCGGCAACAGGCGCGAGGGCTGATGCGAGATCAGGAACATGGTGGTGCGCGCGGGGGGCTCCTCCAGCATCTTCAAGAGCGCATTGGCGGCGCTGGGGTTCATCTCATCGGCGGCATCCACGATCACCACCCGGCGCCCGCCATCGGTGGCGGAGAGCCCGAAGAACTTCGTCAGCGCGCGGATGTCGTCAACCACGATCTGATCGCGCAGCTTGCCCTTGTCGTTATAGCTGCGGGTGATCGCCGCCAGTCCCGGCTCCGCCAGCGCTTGAAGGCGGTGCGACACCGGATGGTCCGGGCTGATGTCGAGCGAGGTTGCCGGGGGCGGCGCGCCGAACAGCCCGTCTTCGGCAGGGGGAGTAGCCAAAAGAAAGCACGCGATGCGCCAGGCGAGCGTTGCCTTGCCTACTCCTTTGGGCCCGGTCAGAAGCCAGCCGTGGTGCAGCCTATCCGAATTGAAAGCCGTCAAAAAATCCGCTTCGGCCTTGTCCTGACCAAAGATACGCTGCGTTTCCCGTGGATGTGGTGCGCCAGCGGCCTGATCTGCGCGTGGCAGGTCTTCTTCGCTGCTCATGCGGCGGCTCCGGAGGCTGCAAGTTTGGCGTGCGCCTGGGCCAGAACATCGCGGGCAACCACCTCAACCGGGCGGTTGCCATCCAGAACGCAGAACCGTCCTTGGAATTCATCCGCCAGCGCCAGGAAACCCGCCCGCATCTTTTCCTGCAGGGCGAGGCCAAAGTCTTCGAACCGTTCCTCTGTCCCCTGACGCCCTTTGGCGCGTGCTAGGCCGGTGGCCGGGTCCATGTCGATCAGGAAGGTCAAATCCGGCTCGCGGCCAATCATCATTTCGTGCAAGCGGTCCACCGTGGCGCGCAGATCGCCGCGCGACAGCCCCTGATACATGCGGGTGCTGTCTGCAAAGCGGTCGCAGACAACGATCTTTCCAGCAGCAAGCGCAGGATTGATGGTACGTTCAAGATGGTCACGCCGCGCAGCCGTGAACAACAGAATTTCGGTTTCGGCCGACCATTTGTCGGGGTCACCCTCCAGCACCATCCGGCGAATGTCTTCCGCACCGGGAGAGCCGCCCGGTTCGCGTGTCAGCACGACGTCGCGACCTGCCTCGGTCAACGCCTCGGCCAGCAGCCTGCACTGTGTTGATTTCCCAGAGCCGTCAATCCCCTCAAAGGTGATGAACAACCCGGTTTTTGGACTGGTGGTCACATCGCCTCCTCGGGGCCGCTGAGGAAGCGCTGGATCAGAACCTGAGCTGCGGTTTTTACCCTCACGGGGAAGCCTCCCGCGGCCACATCATTCGCGGCTACAAGTGGCAGGCGTACTTCTGGCAGCTCATCGGGTTGGAAGACAAGCTCGGCCAGTTGCTGCCCCTTTTGGATCGGGGCATCAACCGGGCCGGTGTAGACCACCTCGGCGTTGATCTCGCCGCTGTTCAGCGCTGGCACCAGTACCGCCAGGTCTTCGGCGGGGACCAGCCCTACCGATCGTGCAGCGCCCCGCCAGACCTCGGCTTCGGCAATCGGGACACCGGCCTTGGCGACGGTTTTCTTGGCAAATTGGCGAAACGACCAGTTAACGAGGGCTTCGGCCTCCTCTGCGCGGGCCTTGGTGCTGTCAAGGCCGGTGACTACAAAGATCACCCGACGATCCCCCTGTTTGGCGGATCCGACAAGGCCGTAGCCTGCCTCGCTTGTATGGCCAGTTTTGAGGCCGTCTGCGCCGATGCCCAACGACAAAAGCGGGTTGCGGTTGCGCGTGTTGGATGGTGCGCGCCCGTCGAATTCGAACGTCCGCTCCGCAAACAGAGGGTAATATTCTGGGAAATCCTCGATCAGGTGTTTGGCAAGAATGCCCAGATCCTGCATGGACATGAGGTGGCCCGCAGCGGGCCAGCCATTCGAGTTCGCGAAGGTGGCGTTTGTCATGCCCAGCTCTGCGGCGCGTTTGGTCATGTAGCGGGCAAACCCGGCTTCGGTGCCATCAGGGCTGAGGGCTTCTGCGATCACCGCGCAGGCATCGTTGCCGGACAACACGATGATGCCGCGGATCAGATCCTCGACCCGCACCCGGTCGGTCGTGTCAAGGAACATGGTGGAGCCGCCATAGCTCATCGCGTGCTCGCTGACCGGCAGGCGCTCATCCAGGGTCAGTCGCCCGTCCCGCAGCGCTTCGAAAGCCACATAGAGCGTCATTAGTTTGGACATAGAGGCAGGAGGCAGCGGTATATCCGCATTCTTTGACAGCAGCACCGTGTCGGTGCCTTGGTCCAGCACATAGGCGGCACGCGCATTGGTATCGAAAGCCGCAGCGGACATGGCGGACAGGCTCAGAAAGAACCCTGCTGAAACGGAGCTTTTGACGACGGATTTTACAAGATCGATCACTGCTGTGTCATCCTTGTTTTCGTTATAGGTGGCCGGATTCCGAAGGGCGCCCTCAGTTGGTTACGGCATAAGCATCCGAAAAGCCTGCCTCCTTCACGGCTTTCAGGAGCTTGTTACGCTCTGCCTTTGTTTGGGCAGGCCCGACAACGACGCGCCAGAAGGGTTTTCCGTTGGAGGACTGTTCATAGACCGTTGGAATCATGCCAGCGTTTCGCATCTGCCCGGCGGTGCGTTCGGCATTCGCTTCAACGCTGAAGATGCCAATCTGGATGTAAGGCTTGTCCAGGGGCGAGACACGTGGTTTTGCAGTGGCCGGTTTCGTAGGAGCTGACGCCGGCGCATCTATGGCGGCTGCAGCCCCGGCGATGGGGTCCAGTGCAGTTTCCGACACTGCGCTGGGCGTGGCAGCGTCGATGGTGATGGCGGGAGCATCCGCTTCTTCGGCGCCAACCTGTGGTGCCTCTTCAGGAGCAGATTCTTCCGGCGTTGCCTCGCGGCGCAGTGCGGTCACCTGTAGCTCAACTGGGGCGCCTGCCAGCATGCCAAGAGCGGCGGCCGCGTCGGAAGACGCCTGAATGCGGGGGCCCGGGATCTCACGTTCGCGGCGGAAAAGCGCACCGATCACGAATTTGCCGTTTGCACCGTTGCGAATGATCACCCGCTCGGGATCCTGCGCATCCGGGTGCGCCACCCAGACACCGCCCAACGAGGGACGTCCGTCCCACAGGCCGGCTTCGGTCACTTGAAAGACCTCCGGGGCCTCAACGTCGCGCTCGACAAGGCGAGTGCGGTTCGAGGTCGGGGGAGTGTCTTCTGTTGCCGTCTTATTCTGGATAAAAGGCAGACCCGCGCCGTCCTCACATGCTGCGAGCAACAAGAGGCTGACTGCGGCGACGGACATCCGTGCGCCTGCTGCTCCGATTGACTTGGCCTTTGTCATGATTTTCCCCTGCCTGTGCTCATTCTGGCATGCCGCCCCGATCCGGGTTCCCGGTCGTCGTTTTGCTTTTTGCGGATGATAGCCTGCGTGTGCGGCCATGAAAACCCTGTGGCCGACCCTGTCGAGTAAATCCGTATGTATCATGGGGCGATTGGCATGTTTCCGCGTGCACTCTTGTCAGGCACAGGGCGGCAAAGCGCGATTTTCCCTTGCGCGCGGGCCTTGCCCGGCCTAAACCGCCAGCGGACCGGGGAGGTGGCAGAGTGGTCGAATGCGGCGGTCTTGAAAACCGTTGAACGTGAGAGCGTTCCCAGGGTTCGAATCCCTGTCTCCCCGCCACCGGCTCCAGCGCAGCGCGAGGTAGGAGCCATTCATGAGCGATATCATAAGACAAGCCTGTGCCGAGGATGCGCAAGCAATCGCCGACATTGCCGGGCGTATGATCCGTGATACTCTGATCACCTTCACAACCGAAGAAAAGTCGTCAGAGGCTTGGCTGGCAACCGTGCTTGAACGCGGGGCGCGCTTTCTCGTTGCAGAGGCAAAGGGGCAGGTCATCGGATACGCCACCTATGCTGCCTTTCGGGCCGGTCCGGGCTACCGGCATACCGCAGAGCATTCGATACAGCTGGCGCCTACAGCTCAGGGCAGGGGGGTGGGGCGGGCATTGATGGCCCGTCTGGAGGACGTTGCGCGCGCGGATGATATTCGCGTTCTGGTGGCCGGGGTAAGTGGCGCCAACGCAGGGGCTGTTGCCTTTCACGCGGCGATTGGGTTTCGTGAGGTTGGGAGGATGCCGAATGTAGGGCGCAAGTGGGGCCAATGGCTTGATCTTGTCTTGATGCAGAAGGATCTTCAGAATCCCGAATAATAGGGCCGTGTAGTGTGACAGGAGTTTCTCCTGACCACTAAAGCTCCTTCAAATGCCATTAAAGGAAATATCAATTCTGTTCGGTCATGGTTGGGTTGACCTAAAGATCGAACCAGAAGGTTTCCATGATCCCTGTTCGCAATACCTTGGCGTATGCCGTCTTGTCTGTTTCCTTTGCGGCGGCGCCCTTGTGCGCGGCTGAGAGGTTTTCGATTGTCAATCAACAGTTCTTTCAAAGCGGAGCGTCGAGTTCCCGTCCGGTGCTAACCATCCCGGCCAAAGTAGAAGCGGCGCCCAGGTCCCGCAGTGCCGCGCGAGCGCAGCCTGATCTTGAGGCAGAGATGGAAGCCGTGCAGGCAAACCTCGCCAGTCTGTTCACGGGTCGCAGCGGAACCAGCCTGTTCCGTACCCTGCCAAAAGCGGTTGGCGGTGATGCGGTTAGGCGTCTGATGCAGCTCATCGCCAGCGCAGAGGCTGGCAAGGCGCAATATGACGCGGTGCAATACGCGGCAACGATCAAGCCTCCGAAGAAGCCCACGCAGATGACCATCGGAGAGATCTACAAGTGGATCGACGAAACGCCGGGCCAGCAGCATGCGATTGGTCGCTATCAATTCATTCCCGCCACTCTGCGTCGCTTGGTGAAACACGTGGGCGCAAGCCGCTCTGACCGGTTTTCTCCCTTGTTGCAGGACCGTCTGGCACATCAGCTGCTGGAAGAGGCCGGACTGAGCCAAATCCTGGCAGGTGAGATGAGCCGCCATGATTTCATGCACAATCTGTCAAAGATCTGGGCGGGGCTGCCGACCTCCACCGGGAAATCCTACTACCACGGGTTTGCAGGCAACAAGGCGGTGCTGAGCTGGGCCAGGTTCGACGAAGAAATGGCGCGGCTGTTTCCGGGCTGAGTCTGGGTTAACTGCCTGATCTTACGGGGGACTGGGGCTGACCGGCGGCATAGAGGCGACGCATAATGACAGCCGTCAGATACATTGGCACCTGATAGCAGCCCAGGAAGATCAGCAATGGGTCGGTGGTGCTGGCGGGCAAGGCGATCAGGAACAATGCAAAGTTGCGGTTTCCTGACACAACCCCATAGGGCACGGCGACATGTGTGTGGCCGCGCCAGCGCAGAACGTGGAAGGTCAGAACTTGTAGTCCGAGATTGGCGATCAACACCAGAGCCATCCATTTGACGACCACCACAGGCGACGCCTGTAGGGCCGGTCCCAGCGCGGACATCAGCCCCACGACAATCACCGCAAGAGCGAGGGTCGTAAGCCCGTCCAGCGCCTGCACCTGATCCGTGCGCAGATCCGGCAGGGTCAGGCGGCGCAGCGCAAAGGCGGCTGTCACCGTCAGGCCAATGGCCCCAATAAGGCGCAGGGCGGCCCAGATCACCTCTTGCAGCCCGCCGAGGCTCGGCGCCAGCAGGAAGATCGGAATGATCGTCACTGGCATTAATGCGGTGCCGAGGATCAGCACGCGAAAGGCGGGCTCCGGTGCATGTCCAAGAAGCAGTGTTATGTTCGGGCTGCCCGTCACCGAAGGCGCGCTCAGCATCAATAGGATGGCAATGGCGGCGTGCGTTGTTTCGACACCGGTCAGCCAAAATAGCAACAGCGCGACAAGTGGCAGCGCCAGTTGCAGCACCAGAACCGCTCGCAAGGACGAAACCCCATCGTTCAGCCCTCCAAGCGCGGCGCGCGCACCGATGCGAAAGGCCGTCAGGAACAGGAGCAGGGCGACCAGATGTGGGATGAACGGTCGCAGGAGCCGGGCCAGATCCGGCAGCAGCAGTCCGGCCAACAGGCCCAGAACCAAGGCGGCCCGGCCATGCCGGGCCACGAAGGCGAGCGATATCAGCATGCGTTCAGTCCATCATCCCGATGGCGCTGCGCGGATGTTGTCGGGTAGCCAGGTGGCCAGCTCGGGCCAGGCGACAAGGATCACGACCATCACCAGCATCAGCCCAACCATGGGAATGGCGGTCTTGGCGATGTAGGAAATCTCGTGCCGGGTCATGCCTTGCAGCACAAAGAGGTTGAACCCGATAGGGGGCGTCACCTGCGCCATTTCCACGACGACCACAATGAAGATCCCGAACCAGATCACGTCGATCCCGGCCTGGCGGATCATCGGCTCGACAATGGCCATGGTCAGCACCACCGAAGAGATGCCATCAAGGAACATCCCCAGCACTACGTAGAACAGCGTCAGCGCGACGATCAGCACCAGCGGCGAAAGGTTCATGTCGTCGATCCAGCCCGCCAGCGCCCGTGGCAGGCCGGTAAAGCCCATCGCCAGGGACAGGAAGGACGCGCCCATCAGAATCAGTGCGATCATCGCCGAGGTACGCGTTGCCCCCATCAGCGAGGCTGCAAAGGTGCTCCAGTTCAGCGAGCCTTGCGCCAGAGCCAGTGACATGGAGCCAAGAACCCCCACAGCAGCAGCCTCGGTCGCCGTCGCATAGCCCATGTACATCGATCCGATCACCACCGCGACCAGCAAAAGGACAGGGATCAAAAAGCGGCTTTCGGCCAGCATCTGCCCGAGTGTCATCCTCGGTTCCTCCTGCGGGCGTTCACCGTTTGAGAGGTAGTGCCAGGCGATGATATAGGCCATGAACAACCCGGCCAGAACGAGACCCGGCAAGATGCCGGCCATGAACAGCTTGGTGATCGATTCATTGATCGACACGCCATAGACGATCAGCGTCAGCGACGGCGGGATCATCAGGCCCAGCGTGGCCGCGCCCGCCAGAGTGCCAATGATCATGAATTCAGGGTATCCCCGCTTGCGCAGCTCGGGGATCGACATCTTGCCCACGGTGGTCAGCGTCGCGGCGGAAGAGCCGGAAACAGCAGCAAAGATAGTGCAGCCCGCGATATTGGTGTGCAGCAATCCGCCTGGCAGCCAGCGCATCCAAGGAGCCAGCCCGCGGAACATGTCTTCGGACAGGCGAGTTCGATAGAGGATCTCTCCCATCCAGATGAACAGGGGCAGGGCGGTCAGCGTCCAGCTGGAGGCACCAGTCCAGATCGTGGTGATCATCGCATCCCCTGCCGGGCGCGAGGTGAACAGCTCCATCCCCACCCAGGCGACGCCCATCAGCGCAAGGCCGATCCAGACCGAACTGCCCAAAAGCGCGAAGAGGACAAAGAGAAAGATAATGGTGGCGTAGATCTCGCTCATTCGACGGCCTCCGAATTGATGCTGGCGCGGCGGGTTATCAGAAGGCGGCAGAGGTAGTCCCACAGGGCCAGTGCCAGCAGCACGGTACCAATGGACATGGGCAATTGGGGCAGCCACATCGGCGTATAGACCCAGTCAGAGCCGGTATTCGCCCAGAGCTCACCCCATTTCGTTGGGGCTGTGGCGAACATTGAAAAGAAGGACAGCAGCCATTCGGGCACGAAATCCTGCCCCTGCGTGCGGTCGTTCAGCATCTTGGAAAAGATGTTCGTCTTGATCGCGTAGCGGGCAAAATAAGTGGCGGTGAGCGCACCGACCCACATGGCAAAGGCATCCAGTACCAGCCCGATGCGCGGGCTGATGTTGAGGAAGATCGACACCCGAATGTGTGCGCCGCGTGTCAGCGCATGCGCCAGCGCCAGGAAAGAGGTCGCCGCCATGGCATAGCCAGCATATTCGGTGGAGCCGGGAAAGGTCAGGTTGCTCCAGCGGGCAATCATCTGCGCCACGATCAACAGCAGGATCAGCAGCATGAACCCCGCAGCGACGACGCCAGAGCCGAAATAGATCTTGTCCGTCACCCGTTGCAGGGGGCGCAGGAGCCGCCCCATGGGGCCGGGCGCCAGCAGGCAGGCCATCGCCAGCAAGGAGGGAAGAACAAACAGCCAAAGCCACAAAGGCAGGCCCAGAAATGGTTGCCAGTCGCGCAAGATCGACACCCCCAGAAATCGGATGCAGTAAGGTCAGGAAAGTGACGGCCCCACCAGCTTGGTGCAGGCCAGGGCCGTCTGGGTTGGACCGATCAGTTACCGTTATAGGCGTCAAGGATCGCCTTGCCGTCATCGCCGACGGAAGCCAGCCACTCCTCGGTCATCTTCGTGCCGATCTCTTTTAGCTCGCCCAGGAACTCCGGGCTTGCATCGGTGACCGCCATGCCATTGGCGCTCAACTGTTCGAAATACCAGTTGGCTAGCTCCTCGGACTTGGCGGCGCATGCGGCGCCGGTCTCATCGGCGGCTTTCTGGATCGCGGCCTGGGTTTCGCCGCTCAGACCTTCCCAGATCTGCTTGTTCACCATCACGTAGTTGCGCGGCAGCCAGGCGTTGACCTTGTAGTAATGGGTCAGGTGTTCCCAGACCTTGCGGTCATAGCCGGTGGAGCCCGAGGAGATGAAAGACTCCGCCACACCGGTTGCCAGCGCCTGGCTCAGTTCTGCGGCCTCAATCTGCACCGGGATCATGCCCAGCTCTTCGGCAAAGGTGGCGGTGGCCGTGTTGTAGGAGCGGAATTTCACACCTTGGGTGTCAGCGGATGATCCGACCTCTTTCTTGAAGTAGAAGCCCTGACCGGGCCAGGGGCATGTATAAAGCGCAACAAGGTTGAGGTCCGCGAGCTGCGCGTTCACTTTGTCCTTGGCAGCATGCCAGAGTTTTTCGTTCTCGGCATAGCTGGTGGCAACAAAGGGCAGGTTGTCCCAGCCCAGGAGCGGCGCCTCATTGGCATGGGCGGACATGAACCGCTCACCAATCGGAGCCTGGCCGGTCTGCACTGCGCGCTTGATCTCTCCGCCCTTGAAGAGCGAGCCGCCGGGGTGCACCGTGATATCAATCTCACCACCGGTGTAGTCGCGCACCTTGTCGGCAAAGACCACGCCCATTTCGGAATGGAAGTTGGTTGCGGCATAGGCCATGGGCATGTCCCATTTCTCTGCCGCGACGGCCGCGGCCGAAAGGGCCAGGGCAGATAGGGAATAGGCAACAGTTCTGGTGAAATTCGTGATCATTTTGATCTCCCTGTTTGGTTGGTTTGTTTTTTGTTTCTTATGGTCTTGGCGCCTCAGCCGAACCGGTTCGGTTCATAGGGACGCATATCAATATTGCTGGGCCTGCCTGCGATCATGTCGGCCACCATGCGACCAGTCTTGGCGCCGCCGGTGAGGCCCACGTGGTGATGGCCAAAGGCCGCAAAGACACCCGTTTTGCCGACTTCTCCGATCAGCGGCAGGCTGTCCGTGGGGGCAGGGCGGTATCCCAGCCATTCCTCTTCGCTGTCCGCGACCATCTGCGGAAAGCACTCCCTGACCTTGCGCCGCAAGAGCGCCAGTGGTGCCTTGGATTTGACCTCGCTCAGGCCGCCGAATTCGACCACGCCTGCACAGCGTAGCCCCTGATCCATAGCAGTCGCAACGAATTTCCCCGAGGCCAGCATCATAGGATTATTCGGGGTCTGGCTCGGGTTCTTGAAGATGATGTGATAGCCTCGTTCAGCCTCCAACGGCACAGTGAGCCCCAGTTTCTGCATCAGGGGTTTGGACCAGACGCCAGTGGCCAGTACCGCTTCATTGCACTCAAAGCGGCCTTTGTCGGTATCAACTGCCGTGATGCGCCCGCCGGACAGGTCGAAATCCTTGACTTCGGCCTGCACGAAACGCCCGCCCATCTCCTCCAACAGCGCAACAAGATCGCGCACGTAGTTGCCGGGGTTGAGGATGTAACCGTGGTTCTTCATCACCGCGAGCAGCTTCATGTTCTGGGCCAGGATGGGTTCCTTTTCCTGCACCTCACCGCCTTCGATCAGCTCGGGCACAAAACCGGCCTCACGGCGCAGCTCCCAAACGTATTTGTCCGCTTCAAAGGCCGCGCGGTCTTCATAGGCAAAGCAATAATCGCTTTCCTGCACCCATTTCGCCGCCGGTGTCCCCGCCGTCAGCGCCTGGTGCTGCTCGACGCTGTCGCCGATGACATGGCTCAACCCTTTGGAGATCCGCCGGGTGTCGCCGTCATTGGCATGAGAGAGGTATTTGATCAGCCAGGGCAGCAGCTTCGGACCGTAAGACCAGCGCATGAACAGCGGGAAGTTCGGATCCATCAGATATTTCGGCCCCTTGGGCAGCAGCCCAGGTGTGGTCACAGGCACGATGGCACAGCTCGCCAGAATGCAGCCATTGCCATAGGAGGCGCCCATTCCGGGTTCGCCCTTGTCCAGCAACGTGACCTCATGTCCGGCGCGGCGCAGCCAGATCGCGGTTGCGGCGCCGACTATACCAGCGCCGACAATAACAGTGTGGCGCCCGCTCATGCTCTGGTGCCTATCGGATAAGAGGAGATGATCTTGGTCATGGGTCTTGCTTGTGATGGTCTTGGGTTACCATGCATGGCGCTACGCATCATTTCAAATACTAAGATATGGCTAGTTCATAATAAAAAATGATATGCCTGTTTCATGAACCTCAGATTCCGCCAGCTTCAGGCCTTCCATGCCGTGATCGAAACCGGAACCGTCACCGGCGCTGCGGCCAGCCTTGGGATTTCGCAGCCCGGTATTTCAGACCTCCTGAACCAGCTTGAGCGCCAGACAGACATCAAGCTGTTCGAACGGGTGCGCGGGCGCCTGACCGCAACACCCGAGGCGACCTTGCTGTTTCGTGAGATCGACACCGTGGTGCGCGGTTTTGATCATGTGACGCAGGCCGTTATCGATCTTCAGAACAAGCAGGCCGGGCAGCTGCAGGTGGCCTCGCAGCATTCCATGTCTTTTGGGTTCATGCCACGTTTGATTGCCGATTTCGCCCGTGATCGGCCGGATCTATCCATATCCTTCCAGTCGCAGTATTCGTCCAAGATACAGGAATGGGTCCTGTCCGGGCTGTTCGAAATCGGGATCTGCGAGATGCCGCTCCTTTATGATGCACTCGATGTGCATCCGGTCACTGTGGAGTGCCGCATCGCCATGCCCGAGGGCAGTCCCTTGGCGCGCCATGACGTTCTGACGCCCGAACTGCTTGAGGGAGAGCCGTTTATCGTCATGGGGCCAGATCACATGACGCACCGCCGCACGCGGGAGGCTTTTGTGCAGGCGGGGGTACCGCTTCGGGCGCGGATCCATGCGCATCTGTTCAAGAACCTCCTGAGTTTCGTCAAAGAAGGGATGGGGGTTGCCGTCATCGACCCGTTCATTCTGGATTTTGACAAGGAGGGCGGGTTCTTGTCCCGCCCGTTTCAGCCGACTGTAATGATGGAGATGGCAGTCATCACCTCCAGCGCGCGTCCGCTGTCGGCCATTGGGCAGGAGTTCCTGGCGCTTTTGAAAACGGCGCTGGATCCCTACACGTCAGATAGTACCGACTGACACTATCGTCACGGGGGCTTGGATCCTGCCGGGCTCGCGGTCATAGTTTCGCAAGATGGTCCAAGTCAGGAGCGACAGATGCAACGGGGTGGAAAGACGGTCTATGGTGCGTCGGTTGGCATCTTGATGCTGGAGACGCAGTTTCCGCGCATCCACGGGGATATGGGCAATGCCGCAACCTGGGATTTTCCGGTGCAGTATCGGGTTGTCGACGGGGCTACGCCGGAACGAGTTGTGCGAGGCAATCCTGCTGAGCTTACAGATAGGTTCATCGCCGCTGGGCGGGATCTGGTGCGTGCGGGGTGCGATGGGATCACAACAACCTGCGGGTTTCTGTCCCTGATCCAGGAGGATGTCAGGTCTGCACTGGGCGTGCCGGTTGCCACGTCCTCTTTGATGCAGGTGCCGATGGTTCAGGCCCTTCTTCCTGCTGGAAAACGCTGCGGAGTAATTACGATTTCTGCAACATCGCTTGGAGTGGAGCATCTCATGGCCGCGGGTGCACCAGCGGATACGCCCATTGTCGGCACGCAGGACGGGCGATGCATGACACGCCAGATTCTGGCGGACAGGCCGGAAATGGATTTCGCAGCCTGTCGTCTGGATATGATCGATGCCGGAAAAGCGATGATGCGGCAGCACTCGGACGTGGGCGCGATCGTGCTGGAGTGCACCAACATGGCGCCATATGCGCGGGATTTGCGCAAGGTCACCGGGCTGCCCGTCTACTCGATCTACAGCTTCATTTCATGGTTTCAGTCGGGCTTGCAGCCCAGGCGCTTTGACCTGGATCTGGACGATCCGCGGTACGTTTGATCACGGCACCTTTGTCTCATCCTGCGTAATCGCGCTGCGCCACTCGGCTAGAAACCGCGTGCGCTTTAGCTTGTCCAGATAGACCAGCAGTCCGGGGCCAAGTTGGATGGGGCGGTAGGGCGCACCTTGCCTGCCCGATGCAGCCGGGTAGCGATCAAAGGGGTATGCGGGATCCGGAGTCTCGGACCAAGCGGCTTCGAGGAGATGGTCGACAAAGGCACCGGCCTCTTTTTCAAGCTCGGTGTCTTGCAGGATCACGGCTGTGCGCAGCATCATGTTTGTATAGTCCTGTGGCTCCACCACGACGATGCGATTGGCCAGGTCGGCGCGGGCCAGCGCATAGCTGCCAAGCACGTTGTAGGCGATGGCCAGATCTCCGCGGGCGATGTCCTCTATCATCTGGCCCGAGCAGCAATAAAGCCGCGTTTCAAGGCCGCCAAAGATCTCCATCAGCCGCCAGAAGGAATCGGACGTGCGTGCATCTTGCGTGGCGAAGAGATATCCAAGCCCGCTGGCGGTGATGTCATAGGTGCCGATCCGCCCGCGGAACCTGTCAGGGTGGCGGCGCAGAAGCGTGATCAGTTCTTGCCGGGTCTTGGGCAGCTCCAGCCCGGTAAAGGCCGCGCGCGATAGAAGCAGGGCGGCGGGCTCCTGCGAGAAGGCAAAGACATGTCCGCGCCAGCTGGCCCAGTCCGGCATCTGAGCTGACACCGCAGGCACACGGCGGCGTGTATAGCCGTCATTGGCCAGTTTGGTCTGCAGGTCCATCGCCGAGGAGATGGCGATATCAAACTGCGGCTGCCCTGGCTTAGGATGGGTGATGGCGGTCATCAGATCGGCGCTGCTGAGGGTGGTATATTCGATCGCAATCCCTTGCGTATCTGCAAGGAAACTCTCGATCAGCGGCGCGAGCACATCCGTGTCGGTCGTCGAAAGAACCCGCAAGGCGGGGGCATCCGGCGGGCCGAACCTGCGGAATTCCTCGACTTCAAAAGCACGAGCGGGGGCAGCTAGGGCCAGGAAGCTGCAGATCAGCGCAACGGAAAGGATAAGGATACGCATGCGCCTGCTCCCGCGCCTGATGGTTCAATGATCAGCCTGCCGCCATGGGCCTCGGCCACTTCGCGTGCGATGGTCAGGCCAAGTCCAGAGCCGATTGTGCCCGCCGCATTGCTGCCGCGCACAAAGCGCTGCGTCAGGGCGGCGGTATCCTGTCCCGGTGGAAATCCACCGGCCTCGTCGGTGACCGAGATGATCACATCCAGCGGGCCCTGCCGCACATCAATCAGGACGCTGGTCTCGGACGGGGCATATTTTATGGCGTTGTCGAGAATATTGCGCACTGCGTTCTGGATCAGGATGGCGTCGCCGGGGATGGCCGAAACGCCCGCGCAAAAGAATTGCAGATCGATATCCTTGAGATCCGCCACCGGGCGCAGCCGGTCTACCAGATCACGGGCCAGAACGTCCAGATCGACAGGTTTGCGCTCCAGGCTGTCGGTGCGAAAGGTGACCATCGCATGATCCAGAAGCTGTCCCGCCGCACGAGAGCTTTCGTCAATGGCCCGGATCATCTCCCGCAAAGATGCCCTGTTCTCTGTCTTGTCCACGCGCCGCAATGTGATTTCGGCCTGCGCTCGGACAGTGGCGAGAGGGGTGCGCACACGGTGCGCCGCTTCGGCGATAAAGTCTTCGGATCGCGCCAGCGAGACCCGCAGCCGCTCAATGAACCGGTTGAGCGAATGGACAAGCGGCGCCATTTCGCTTGGCACCGCGTGACGCACCGGGCGCAGGTCTTTTGGCCCGCGGCGAGACACCACACCGGTCAGTGCATGAAGCGGCTGCACGCTGGATTGCGCGGCCCAGATCCCGATGAGCGCGGAAACCAGGAAAAAGCCGCCTCCAAGCATCAGCGCCCAGCGGGTCAGCCGAGCCAGTTCCGCGGTCTGGCCTTCACGGGTCTGGGCGACGGTGATTTCGATATCGGCCGGACCGCTGTCCAGTGACAGGCGCCGCGCCAGTGTCACCACACGCAGACTGGTCCCGCGATAACCCACGGTCGAATAGACTGGTGATCCGGAAATCGGGCGCTGCGCCGGAGCGGGCAGATCCTCATAGCCGGTCAGGATCCTTCCGTTGTTGCGCACGCTGTAGAACACCCTGTCATCGCTGACGTTGCCCAGCATGGAAAGCGCTGCGTAAGGGATGTCCAGGGTGATTTCCCCTGCCTGTACCCGAAGCGAGTCCATGATCGATGTTGCGGAGGCGAAGAGGATGCTGTCGTGGGTACGTTGCGAGATGTCGCGCACAAAAATCAGCACGACAAGAAACAGAACCAGGGCCAGAAAGGCCGCGCTCAGCAACAGGCGAAACGTCAGGCGCCGCACGAGGGAGCCGCTGGTGCGCAGGTCCGATGCAGGGTGCGGCAGGGTCATTGCAAAGAGATCCTGTAGCCAAGACCGCGCACGGTCACGATCGCGGCACCGGATCCTGCCAGCCGCTTGCGCAGGCGCGCCACGTAAACTTCGATGGCGTTTTCTGAAACCTCTTCGTCATAGGAAAACAGCCTGTCGACCAGCTTTGCTTTGGAAAAGATCCGTTCCGGCGCGTTGAGAAAGATCTCGAGTAGGCGAAGCTCCTTGTTGCGCAAGCGTACGGGTCGGCCTGCCACCAAAAGGGTTCCGGCCAGTGGATCAAAGACCAGATCCCCGAACCGTTGCTGATTCGAACTGTTGCCGCCATGGCGGCGCAGGACGGCGCGGCAGCGGGCTTCAAGCTCGGAGAAATCGAAGGGCTTGGTGATGTAATCGTCGGCGCCAAGATCCAGAACACCAACCCGGTCCGAAACCTCAGAGCGGGCGGTCAGCACGATAACGGGTGTTTTTCCCTGGCGCGCTCGATGCGCCTTGAGGAAGCTTCGTCCATCGCCATCAGGCAGCATAATATCTAGCAAAATCAGATCGTAATCCGTGGTGTCGGCAAACGCCTCGGCATCTTTTGCGCAAGGTGCATGGTCGACGACATGGCCATCCATCTGCAGGCGATCGCTGATGGCGCCCGCGAGGCTCATATTGTCTTCTACCAGCAAAAACCGCACCTGTTGCTCCCTGTGGCTGACAGCCTTTGATCGGTCCGTGACAGGTCCGTGTCAGCTTTGCGTGTTCTTTTCAGTCATGAGCGGCTCAGCCGCCATTTGTCAAATGGGAGGACAACAGATGACATTGACCCTGACCCGCCGGGCCCTGATGGCCGCGGCGACAGCGACCCTTGCTCTTGGCGCGCCTGTAATGGCTGAGGAGGGCAAACTCGACAGCATTCACTTCCTCATCCCCGGCGGCGCAGGTGGCGGCTGGGACGGGACCGCCAGGGGGACCGGAGAAGCGCTGACCAAAGCAGGCCTCGTTGGAACCGCGTCGTTCGAGAACATGTCTGGTGGCGGCGGTGGCAAGGCCATCGGCTATCTGATCGAGAATGCCGAAAGCAATCACGGCACGTTGATGGTGAATTCAACGCCGATCGTGATCCGTTCGCTCACGGGCGTGTTTCCGCACAACTTCCGCGATCTCACCATGGTGGCGGGCACCATAGGGGACTATGCGGCGATCGTTGTCGGCAAAGACAGCCCTATCAATTCCATGAGCGACCTGATCGCCGCCTACAAGGCAGATCCGCGCGGCACTGCGATTGGGGGCGGCTCGGTGCCCGGCGGTATGGACCACCTGGTCGCGGCCATGGTGATGAAGGCGGCGGGCGAGAATCCGACCCAAGTGAAGTACATTCCCTATGATGCCGGCGGCATGGCCATGGCGGCGTTGCTGTCCGGGGAGATTGCGGCGCTTTCCACCGGCTTCTCCGAAGCCATCGACCTCGCCAACGCGGGTGAGGTGAAGATCATCGGCGTCACCGCAGACGACCGCGTGCCGGCCTATGCCGATGCCATGACCATGAAAGAGCAGGGGATCGACGCAAGTTTCGTGAACTGGCGCGGGTTCTTTGCAGCCCCTGGCCTGCCGGAAGAGCGCAAAGCGGCCTATCAGGCGGCCATCGCCAAGATGTATGACACGCCGGAATGGGAAGAGGTTCGCGCCCGCAATGGTTGGGTCAATATCCATAACAGCGGTGACGACTTTGAAAAATTCCTCGCAGAACAGGAAGAAGTCATCAAATCGCTGATGCAGGAACTCGGGTTCCTCTAAGCCCTTGTATCCTATCTGAGCGGTGCATCCGGGGCATCAATCGATCCGCCCCGGATGAGCCGTCTTCCCATTCCAGATCATACACCGGAGGACAGCATGGCGCTTGACCGATGGATCGCGCTGGTCATTCTCTTGATCAGCCTCACCTATGGCTATGCGGCCTATTTCACCATGGACGCAGGCCTTCCGCCTTTCATGAAATTTAATGCCATCTGGCCCAGTACCTTCCCCAAGGTTTTGTCCGTTCTCGCGGCTATCTGCGCGGTGATCCTTCTTGTGGGGCCACAAAAGGGGGACAGTGGCCCCAAGGCAGGAGACATCGATCACCGTCGCCTTGGCGAATACAATCTTGGCCAGGCACTCGCACTTTTGGCGCTGATGGTGGCCTATGCGCTGCTTTTGCGTCCGGCCGGTTTCCTGATTTCGACGGTCGCCTTCCTGACCCTTGGTGCGGTCATCCTTGGCGAGCGCAAACTGCACGTCCTATTGCCCATCGCTGCGATTGCGGCGGGCGGGGTCTGGTATCTGGTGCAAGAGGTGCTGGGCATCTTTCTCAGCCCCTGGCCCATCTTCTTTGGCGTAGGAGGCTGACATGTTCGAAGGTATCATGATTGGCCTGTCCAGTGCCTTTTCCCTTACCAACCTCATGATGGTAATTGGCGGCTGCCTGATCGGCACCTTCATCGGGATGCTGCCGGGGCTTGGCCCGATGAGCATCATCTCGATCATGATCCCGGTGGCGATCACCATCGGCGATCCGTCGGCGGCACTCATCCTTCTGGCCGGTGTTTACTACGGTGCGATCTTTGGCGGCTCGACCTCGTCAATCTTGATCAATGCGCCGGGCGTGGCCTCGACCGTGGCGACCTCTTTTGACGGCTACCCGTTGGCGCGCCAGGGCAAGGCCGGCAAGGCGCTGACCGTAGCAGCGATTTCGTCGTTCTGTGGCGGCAGTATAGGCGCGGTGCTGCTCATGATCTTTGCCCCAGCTTTGGCGACCGTGGCACTCCTGTTCCATTCGGCCGAGTATTTCGCGCTGATGGTGGTGGGGCTTTCGGCCATCGCGGCTTTTGCGGGGACGGGGCAGGTGGTCAAGGCGCTTTTGATGACGCTCCTGGGTCTCATCATGGCCACGGTAGGAGAGGGCGCGCTCTTCAACATGCCTCGATTTACCATGGGGATCATGGACCTTCAGTCAGGCTTTGGGTTTATCACGCTGGCCATGGCGATGTTCGCCCTGCCCGAAGCGCTGTACCTCGTGCTTGACCCGAGCCGCTCCAAGACCGAAGGCGGAAGCAAAGAGATCAAGGATCTGCGCATCACCAAGGACGAAGCGCGCTCCATTGCTCCGGTGATTGGACGTCAGTCCGTGCAGGGCTTCTTGATTGGTGTCTTGCCGGGGGCAGGGGCCACGATTGCCTCCTTCCTTGGCTATGCGGTGGAACGCAACATTGCGCCCAAGGAAGAGCAAGAGCAATTCGGGAAAGGATCTGTCAAAGGTCTCGCCGCGCCGGAAAGCGCCAACAACGCGGCCTGCACCGGATCTTTTGTTCCACTCTTGACCCTGGGCATTCCGGGGTCTGGTACCACGGCGATCCTCCTGGGCGCGCTAATTGCGCTCAATGTCTCTCCGGGGCCGCGCCTGATGATCGACGAGCCGCAAATCTTCTGGGCAGTGATCATCTCCATGTATGTGGGCAACCTGGTTCTTCTGGTGCTGAACCTGCCGCTGATCCCCTATATTGCCAAGGTGCTGGCGGTGCCGCGTAACTACCTGATCCCCTTCATCCTGTTCTTTACCCTGATGGGGGCCTACATCGGGCAGAACAACGCGACCGAGTTGTTGATCCTTGTTGGCCTTGGGGTCTGCGCAACCCTTCTGAGGTTTGCAGACTACCCGCTGGCGCCCTTGCTGATCGGCTTCATCCTTGGCTCGATGCTGGAGGACAACTTTGCCCGCGCGATGCAGCTTTATGACGGAATGGGCTTCCTGCTGGATCGACCCATGACGCTGGCGCTGCTGGTTTTGGCTGGTCTTCTGGTGCTGCTGCCGAGCTACCGTGCCCGGCGCGCCCGGTTGAGGCAGGTGGGCGTCTCGGACGGGGACTGACCAAAGGACCGGCCCCCGGTTATCGCACTTTGGGGTCGGTCTATACTATGTGCGTCGGATGGTCCTCTGTCTGGCGACTGGCAGCTCTGGCAGGCTCGCGTGTGAATGCGCGCAGATGCCGGGAGGGCACTAAATGAAATCTCTTTCCCTGACCCTTGTGCTGACGGCTGTGCCGCTGGCGTCCGTCGCGGATGTGCTGCAGGTTCAGCAGGTCACAGAGGATGTATGGGCTCTGGTTGGCCCGCACAGCCAGCGCAATGCCGAGAACCTTGGCAATAATGCCACCTTCGGCGTGGTGGTGACGCGCGAAGGGGTCGTGCTGATGGATCCGGGCGGGTCCTGGAAGGGCGCGGCGATGATCGATGCCGCCATTGACCAGATCACCGATCAGCCGGTCACGCATGTGATCGATACCGGCGGGCAGGATCACCGCTGGCTGGGCAATGGCTATTGGCAGGCCCAAGGCGCGACGGTGATTGCTTCCGAGCCCGCCGTAGCCGATCAAAAGGACCGCCTGTCCATGCAGATGACGATGCTCTCGCAGCTCATGGGCGATGAACTGGCCGGGACCGAGCCAAGCTATGCCGATGTCACCTTTGATACCGATCATGGGCTGTCCCTTGGTGGTTTGACTTTCCAGATCATGCACCGCGGCCAGGCCCATACGCCGGGTGACAGTTTCGTCTGGCTGGAAGAGCGGAACGTGATGTTCACAGGCGATATCGTCTATGTGGAGCGGATCCTGGGCGTCGGGCCGCAGTCCAATGCCAAAAGCTGGATCCAGGCTTTTGATGCCATGGCCGCCGTTGAGCCCACCCATGTGGTTCCGGGTCATGGCCGCGCCACAACGCTGGAGCAGGCCCGCGCCGATACCTACGATTACCTTGTGAACCTGCGCAGCCGGATCGGGGAGTTGATCGAAGAGGGCGGCGATATCATGGAAGCGCCGGAGATCGATCAGTCCGCCTTTGCGGGTCTTGAGCAGTTCGACAGCCTGGCTGGGCGCAATGCGCAAACCGTCTATGAACAGATGGAGTGGGAATAGCCCGGCACTCCACGCTTTGATGTTCGAACCTGCCGCCTCCGTTTCGGGGGCGGTATTTCTATCAGCCACCGTCATGGGAGTGTTACAAAAGCTTCACTGTATTAGCCCCATTATTTCGAATATTCATGAAATATGGAAAAAATGATTCCCTCTCGCCTCACCACCCTCGGCCATCCACAGCGATTGGCCCTGTTCCGGCTGCTGATGCGCCGCTACCCGGATCGTCTGCCCGCCGGTGAAATCGCCGAGGTGCTTGATCTGAAGGCCAGCACCCTGTCGGCCTATCTGGCCTCGCTGATGCAGGCCGGGCTGGTGACCCAGCACCGGGTTGGGACATCGCTGCTTTACATGATCAACATGGCAGCGGTGCGACAGACCTTTGACTACCTTTTCCTGGATTGTTGCCGCGGGCGCCCCGAGATCTGCGCGCCCGTTTCCATCTCCTCTGACACGGGACAGGCTGCTATGACTGGACAGATATCTAACGGGAAGAAATACAACGTTCTTTTCATCTGCACGGGCAATTCTGCCCGCTCAATCTTTGCTGAATGCCTGTTGCGTGATCTCGCGTCGGATCGCTTCAATGTCTACTCCGCAGGGACGCGCCCGCAATCGGATTTGAATCCCTTTGCGCTGGAGGTGCTTGGCTCCAAAGGTCATGACACCGCACATCTGCGGGCCAAGAACACGACGGAGTTCACCGGAGAGGATGCCCCCCAGATGGATTTCGTCTTCACCGTCTGCAATCAGGCCGCCAACGAAGAATGCCCGGCCTGGGATGGCCAGCCGATCAGCGGCCATTGGGGCATGCCGGACCCGGTGAAGGCCGAAGGCACCGATGCCGAGAAAAGCCTCGCCTTCCAGCAGGCCTATGGCGCGCTGAAGCGCCGGATCGAGGCCTTTGCCGCCCTTCCCATCGAAACGCTGGACCGCATCGCCCTGCAACGGGCGGTGGATGAGATCGCCAGCCAGCCACAGGACACATTCCAATGACCACCTATGCAGTGAACGGCCTTGGCCGGATCGGAAAACTGGCCCTGAAACCCTTGCTCGAGCGGGGGGCGCAGATCGCATGGATCAACGACGCGGTGGGCGATCCGGAAATGCATGCGCATCTCTTGGAATTTGATACGGTGCACGGGCGCTGGGACGCGGAGTTCTCCCATGATGCCGACAGCGTCACGATCAATGACATGCGTCTGCCCTTCATTGGCACATCCGACCTGACCGAGCTGCCCCTCGACGGTGTCGATGTGGTGATCGACTGCACCGGCGTGTTCAAGTCCGAGGCCAAGCTTGCCCCCTATTTCGAGGCGGGCGTGAAAAAGGTCGTTGTGTCGGCCCCTGTGAAGGACGGCGATGCGGCCAATATCGTCTATGGGGTCAACGAGGGCACCTATGATCCGGCGCGCCATCGTATCGTGACTGCGGCGAGCTGTACCACCAACTGTATCGCGCCGGTGGTCAAGGTGATCCACGAAAACCTGCGCATCCGCCATGGATCGATCACCACCATCCACGATGTGACCAACACTCAGACAATCGTGGACCGACCCGCGAAAGACCTGCGCCGGGCGCGTTCGGCGCTCAATTCGCTGATCCCCACCACCACCGGCAGCGCCACGGCGATCACGCTGATCTACCCGGAGCTAACCGGGCGTCTGAACGGCCATGCGGTGCGGGTGCCGCTTCTGAATGCCTCGCTGACGGACTGTGTGCTCGAGGTGGAGCGCGAAACCACGGCAGAAGAAGTCAACGCCCTGTTCAAAGAGGCTGCCGAGGGAGAGCTTGAGGGGATCCTGGGCTACGAGACCCGTCCGCTGGTGTCGACCGACTACACCAATGATCGGCGCTCTTCGATCGTGGATGGCCCCTCGACAATGGTGGTGAACGGGACGCAAGTGAAGATCTATGCCTGGTATGACAACGAAATGGGCTATGCTTGGCGCCTGGTCGATGTGGCCCTGATGGTGGGGGCGTCGCTGTGAGCCATCGCCCCGAGGGTCTTTCGGCCTATATGGCGGTGACGGCGGCCTACTGGGCCTTCATGCTCACCGATGGGGCGCTCAGGATGCTGGTGCTCTTGCATTTCCACACGCTGGGGTTCTCCCCGGTGCAGCTGGCCTATCTGTTTGTGCTCTATGAGATCGCCGGCATGGTGACGAATCTGTCAGCAGGCTGGATCGCCGCGCGCTTTGGTCTGGCGGCGACGCTTTATGCTGGGCTGGCGCTGCAGATCGTGGCCTTGGCGGCGCTGACGCAGCTAGATCCCAGCTGGGCCATTGGCGCCTCGGTCGTCTTTGTGATGTGCGTGCAAGGCATTTCGGGCGTCGCCAAGGACCTCGCCAAGATGTCATCGAAATCGGCGGTGAAGCTCTTGGCGCCATCTGCAAACGGCGGGCTGTTTCGCTGGGTGGCGGTGCTGACCGGGTCGAAGAACGCGGTAAAGGGGCTGGGGTTCCTTATAGGAGCGGCGCTCTTGGCAACGCTTGGCTTTTCCTGGGCGATCATCGCGATGGCCGTGGTGCTGGCTCTGGTCTTTGCCGCCATCGTGATGCTGATGCCGCCGGGGCTGCCCACGGGGCGCAAGGGCGCGAAGTTTTCCGAGGTCTTCTCCAAATCCGCCAATGTGAACTGGCTGTCGGCGGCGCGGGTGTTCCTGTTCGGCGCCCGCGATGTCTGGTTCGTGGTGGGCATCCCGATCTATTTCTACGCGGTCTTGTCGGATGGGTCAGAGGCGGGCAACCGCGCGGCATTCTTCATGATCGGCACCTTCATGGCAGTCTGGATCATCCTATATGGCGCGGTGCAAGCTTCGGCGCCCTGGCTCCTCGGCGCCGCACAACGCCCCGAAAGCGACTTGATCCGCGCCGCGCGCGGCTGGGCGCTGGCGCTGTTTACGGTGCCCGCTGCATTGACCCTAGCGGTTTGGATGGCCGGTGCACCTCAAACATGGCTGACGGCGGTTCTGGTCCTTGGCCTGCTGGCGTTTGGCGCGCTTTTTGCAGTGAATTCGTCCTTGCATTCCTATCTGATCCTCGCCTTCACCAAGGCCGAGCGGGTGACGATGGATGTGGGTTTCTACTATATGGCCAATGCGGGCGGGCGTCTTGCTGGTACGCTTCTGTCCGGTTTCACCTACCAGATCGGGGGACTTGCGCTTGTTCTGGGCACGGCGGCCATTATGGTGGGCCTGTCGGCGCTTGCTTCGGGCAAGTTGCACGTTGAGGGGGCAGAAGCCACGGCATGAGTATCTTTGAACGCTACCTGACCCTCTGGGTTGCCCTTGCCATGGCGGCAGGCATCCTGATCGGCAATGTGGCGCCTCAGCTGGTCGAAATGATCGCGGCGGCTGAAGTCGCGCGTGTAAATCTTGTCGTCGCCGTTTTGATCTGGGCGATGGTCTATCCGATGATGGTCGGGGTTGATCCGGCCGCACTGAAGGATGCGGTGAAGCAGCCAAAGGGGTTGGCTATCACCCTGACGGTCAACTGGCTGATCAAACCTTTCTCCATGGCGGCGCTAGGCGTTTTGTTCTTTGAGGTGGTTTTTGCGGACCTACTGTCTCCGCAGGATGCGCAGCAGTATATCGCCGGCCTGATCCTCTTGGGTGCGGCACCCTGTACAGCGATGGTCTTTGTCTGGTCGCAGCTGACGCGCGGGGATGAGAATTACACGCTTCTTCAGGTTTCGCTCAACGATGTGGTGATGATCTTTGCCTTTGCGCCAATCGTGGCCTTCCTTTTGGGTGTCACCGATATCGAGGTCCCCTGGGAGACGCTGGTGCTGTCGGTGGTCCTTTTCGTTCTGTTGCCGCTGCTGGCTGGGATCTGGACCCGGCGCAGGCTGGGAAATCTTGCGCAGATCGAAGCGTTTCAGGCGCGGATCAAGCCCTGGTCGGTGATCGGGCTGATCGCGACCGTCATGATACTGTTTGGCCTGCAGGGGCAGGTGATTCTGGATCGGCCCGAGGTGATTGCCCTGATCGCGGTGCCAATCCTTGTGCAGTCTTACGGGATATTTGCAATTGCCTATGGTGCTGCCTTTGCGCTCAAGGTCCCGCACCGGATAGCAGCTCCTTGTGCATTGATTGGAACGTCGAATTTTTTTGAGCTGGCGGTAGCCGTCGCGATTTCCCTGTTCGGGCTGAATTCGGGTGCGGCCTTGGCCACCGTGGTCGGGGTGCTTGTCGAGGTGCCGGTCATGCTGTCCCTGGTTGCATTCGCCAATCGCACCCGCAGCCGGTTTCCGGGGCCTTCGTAACCTGCGGTCTTATCCCTGAAACGGAGCTGACAGGCGCCTGATCTGCCGGGACAGCTCTTTTACTGCTGGCAAAAGCGGACGGTCTGCCTTGTGCATCAGGTGGAGATGGCGGCGGGCCTCTGGGTCGGCCAAGGGGCGGAACACAAGGGCAGATGCGCCGGGCAACTGCATCGTCATCTCGGGCAGGATCGAATATCCAAGCCCTGCGCGCACCATCGCCAGGATCGAAGTGACATTGTGCCCCCGCACCTGGGCATTGGCGTGAAGGGCCTTGGACTCCTCGCTCCTCATTCCTGCAGAGAGAGGGTTGGTGATAAGCCTGTGATCCAGAAGGCTTTGCCATGGGAGCGGACCACCCGGGTTGGCGAGGGGATGATCGCTGGAACAGATCACGCCAAAGGCATCCGACATCAACCCCGCGGAGTGAATGCTCCTGTGCGCCATGGTGGCGGACTCGCCACCTGTCGCAATCCCGATGTCGGCCTGGTCCTGCTCCACCGCGCTGATGACGTCACCTGAGGCCATATCCCAAACCTCTACACGCACGTCCGGAAAACGCGCGATAAATTCTGAGATCGCCTGCGGTAGAAGGCTGCCCGCAACCGAGGGTACGGCCGCAACGCGTACATGGCCTTTTCGGGCGCTGGCAAAGCCCTCCATGGCTCGAACCGTCAAGTCAAAGTGCTGCAGCTCTCGGTCTGCCTCTTCGAGCACAAAGACGCCAAGTGCGGTAAGCCGATTTTTGCGGTCAGTCTCAAACAGCGGCTCGCCGAGGTGTTCCTCCAGCTGTTTCAATGTCATGGACACGGCGGATGGTGTGCGCCCCAATTGACGTGCCGCCGCACCAAGTGTCCCTGCATGGGCGACGGCAGCAAAACAGCGCAGCATTTCGATCTTGATCGCCATATTCAGAATTTCTGAAATTGATTTGAGTCCTTTGAGTTTGTGTGAAGCTTGTCCCCAAGTCCATAGTTGGCTTGCACCCCTATCGCCCAGCCAAAAGGAGAGCTGTTTTCATGCGCCAGAACGTAAGCCAGCTTGGGCGCGGGGTGTTGCCATGATGCGGATCGACGGGCTGCAATACGCCAACTGGTCTGAAGTGATTTTTCGGCAGATGCGCGAAGGCGGCGTGGATGCGGTGCATGTGACCATCGCGTATCATGAGAGCTTTCGCGAAACAGTCCTGAATTTCGAACAATGGAACCGCTGGTTCGAACAATATCCCGATCTGATCCTGAAAGGCACGACGGCCCGCGATATTGACCGGGCACGGGACAGCGGTCGCACTGCGGTTTTCTTCGGTTTTCAGAACCCGTCCCCGATTGAAGATGATATCGGGCTGGTGGAGATCCTGCACACTTTGGGTGCGCGTTTCATGCAGCTCAGCTATAACAACCAGTCGCTTCTTGCGGCCGGGTGCTACGAGACAGAGGACAGCGGCATCACCCGCATGGGCCGTCAGGTGATCCGGGAGATGAACCGAGTCGGCATGGTGATCGACATGAGCCATTCGGCAGACCGTTCCACCATCGAGGCTGCGGACCTGTCCACGCGGCCCATCGCCATCACCCATGCCAATCCCCATTTCTGGATGCCAGCTTTGCGAAACAAGAGCGATGATGTGATCCGCGCCGTTACGCAAAACGGTGGCATGCTTGGCTTCTCACTTTACCCACATCACCTGAAAGACAAATCGGACTGCACGCTTGATAGCTTCTGCACCATGGTTGCCCGCACGGCCGAGCGTTTTGGAGTGGAGCATTTGGGGATCGGCTCGGACCTGTGTCAGGATCAGCCAGATAGTGTTGTGGAGTGGATGCGGGTCGGGCGCTGGACCAAAGAGATGGACTACGGCGAAGGCTCTGCCAGCGCGCCGGGGTTTCCGCCGATGCCGACATGGTTTCAGGATAATCGGGACTTTCCGAAAATCGAGGCCGGGCTGCGTTCCGTTGGCATGAACAACGATGAAGTTTCTGCGATCATGGGCGGGAACTGGTACCGTTTCTTTGAAGAGGGCTTTGGCCCGGCCTAAGCGAATACAACCAGGGAGCGGAGGCAAGATGGACAGCAGTAGTGCACCCGAACCGGCACATATTCCGCTGCGCCCGCCCCAGCAGGTGATGCGCCTTTCGAGGCTTGGCGCCTTTCACCAGTCACGCCTGTCCTTCATGCGAATACTTCTGCGCCGCCTGACGGCAGAGGCATGGCGCTTTGACCGCCCTGTTTTCGATATTGATGCGCAGGGTGTCGGCCATGCCGTGTATTGCGCCCATGGACCGGAGCGCAGCTATTCGCTTGTCTGTTTTGCCCATGATCTGCCGCCCGAGAAGCGCTCGGATCGGGTTATTGCGCAGGCTTGGGATGCGACCTTTGCTCTGTTTGATGGTGTGCCAACTGGGCAGGATATCGCCCGGCTGTCCCGGAATGTTCCCCTTCAAGAAGCAGGACGGGTAACGGAGCTGGAGTTGTCCGTCTCTCGTGCAAACCGTTCGGTGCGCCTTTGGGAACATGTGGTTTCTTCCCTTGCTGCAGGGCACCAGCCTGACGTGGATCAGATTGACGCGGTCGGTTACCTGATGCGTACGACGGCAGTCTACGGATCCGGGAAGCTCGGCGCGGCTGATCGCGAGGCGATTGCCAAACGGGCTGAACTTGCAGCGCCGTTTCAGGTCGAGATGCTGTCAGTATACCTGACGCGCGCCTTTGTCAGGGACCTTGTCCAGCACATGGCGCATGTGCGCGCCGAGAAAGCAGGCAAACGCGCAGCGCAGCTAGATCCCTATCTGGCCCGGCGCCTTGGTATCGGAAACTCCACCGGCCTTGGCATGGCTCCCTTCCTGATCAACCATCCTCAACTGTTTCACAATTGGATTGCAGCGCGGGAAACTGCCCTGCAGCGGGTTCGCTCTTTAGAGGCGGCAAGTGATCTGGAGGTCGCCCAGTTTCTTGAACTCTTTGAATCCGCACGGGCATCAACCATGCGGTGGCGGTCCGAACATGCTTTGCAAGAGCGGAAACTGGTGGCGCTCATGGCCGACCTCGATAGCATGGCGGATTTCCTGAGCCATGAAGTGCTGGAAGGTGCAAGACCTTGGGACCGGCTTTACCGATGGGCAGAAGAGCGGCTTTCTGTCGAAGGGCAGGAATGGCTCGTATCGTTGATGCTGGAGCCGTTCGGCGACCTGGTGGATGATCTGGCCGATCAAATGGCGAGCCACGCGCCCGAGTTGCGCCCGGTCGACGGCAGCATGCTGCTTGCGCGACTGCGTCTGGCAATAGAGGCGCGTTATGATTGGGCGCTATGCATAGACTGGGATGATCCGGAGAGTGCTGCCCGTGTCTGGTATATCTCGGCTGAAAAGCAGGAGCCGCGCTTGGGCGAACGGCATCAGGAACCCGTTGAAGCCTATGAACAGCCTCTGGCGCCCGGGCGTGATGTTGCAACCTTGTATGCTGCGCTGGATGGCTGGGACGGCGCGGCAACGGTCGCTGAGTTCTTATGCCACCACCCTGAGCACCGTCATGCTCTGCGCCGGGTGCAGATCTTGGAGCGGGCGCCCTATGCAGAGATCCGCGACAATACGATTGCGGCAGATTTGCTGCCGATTGATCTGCTGCGCTGCAAGCTGTCGTTCTTCGGGGCCACGTGTTTTGATCCCCGTTCGGACCGCTGGGTTCGCATTTCGATGTTCTCAAATGCCCCTTATCCGAATGAACTCGCGGCGCGATGTGACCCGTTCTGGATCTATCCGGAGGCGTTACATCAATGAACCTTTCGTTGAATGAAATGGAGGCGCTGTGCAGGCGCGCGGCGGTGGGCGCCGGGTTGCATTGGGGGCTTGCCGAAGAGGCGGGCAAGGCCGCGCGTTGGTTGGCTGAGTTCGACTTGCCGGGAGCACAGGCACTGTTGCGGTATTTGGAAACTCTATCAGGCGGCTCTGTCCTTAGGGCAGGGCCAGTCTCGCTCGAGGCACCTTGGCGGGCTGAGGCTGGACGTCTGTGTCCGCTTATTGCTGGTCCCGCGCTTTGTGATTCTGCGGAAAGACTGGCAAAGAGTGGCGGCCTTGAGATGGAAAACGTCTGTTTTCCTGTGCTGGTGCTTCCACATGCGGCTGCGACTGCAGAGATTTTGGGCGAATGCGTCAGCCTGGACTGGCAGGCTCTTCATGCTGTCACAGACGGCAGATGTCTGAGTCTGGCCAGTAAACAAACAGATTTGTTGTCAGAGCAGGCGGTTTCATTGACGTGCCGTCTCGGCGGGCGTCTCTGGCGGCATCGCGCGCGCCACCGGCGGGCATGTGTTTCAGCGGATTGCTTTGACCGCCTCTCTGCTTTGGCGCATCGCTCCTTTGCGCCTGCCACAGCCCAATCACGGATGCTTGGCGCAGGATCTGGATGTGATGAGGGCAATCAGTAAAGCAGGCCGCTTCCGGAGCGCCTTAGCCCTTTGGGGCAGGTCAGCGCATGGGTTGACGCTGCTGCGACGGAAGGGATAGCTTAAAAAGGCTAATCTCACCCTCCAAGCCCTCGGTTGCGGTTTTTTGCGTCACACTGACACAAAGATAAAGTGTTCACTGGCGCTTTTATGGTTGCGACTATCAATGGAACGCTTTCGTTGGTTGTTCTACATGCGATACACTATTCGCATGTGCTGGTCTCAACAACGGCCTGGCGGTGAGAGATGCCGCCTCGGTCGCATGAATTTAATGCATGTTGGGCGTTTATTAACAATAAGGCCCCATTAGTGAGTCACGGTAGGAAAAGGGGCCAAGAGATGCATGGTCTGATCAACAGGGCGATCCAGGCTTTTGTGACCAGTACCTATGGCGGGGACCGTTGGAACGAAGTCATGGATCAGGCAGGTCTCGGTTTTCGCGATTTCGAGGCCATGTTGATCTATACGGATGAGCAATCCAACAAAATGCTTTCGGCCATGGAAATGGTCATCAAGCGTCCGCTGGCAGAGATGCTTGAAGATATGGGCACCTTTCTTGTCTCTAACCCTCAGGTCGAGTCCTTACGCCGTTTGCTGCGGTTCGGAGGCGTGAACTACGTCGAATTCCTACACTCCCTTGACGACTTGCCGGGGCGCGCGCGCCTTGCCGTTTCGGATTTGCATTTGCCCGGTTTGGAGCTTTTGGAGCAAGCACCGGGACAGTTTGAACTTGTTTGCCAGCCTGGTCTGCCCGGCTATGCAAACGTGATGGTCGGTATCTTGCGCGCCATGGCCGATGACTATGGCGATCTTGTGATTCTGGATTACAGCGGCGTCCGGGATGGAGCGGAAGTGATTTCCATCACTGTTGTGGAACGCGACTTTGCTGAGGGGCGAAGCTTCGATTTGGGGGCGCATTCGTTATGATGACAGGCCAGCAGCTTGCTGCCATCGCGGACCATATCTGTCCCATGTACGCAATCGTGGATCCACGAGGCCGTATCGTGCGCGTTGGTCCGACACTCAGAAAACTGCGACCCGATTTGAAATGGGAAGGGCGGCGCTTCTTTCGAGTGTTCGACCTGTCCCGTCCAAGGCGGGTTCGTTCGATGGAGGATCTGGTGAATACCGCCGGGTCCAAACTGCATTTGCATTTTCGCGATACACCGCAGACCAGTTTGAAAGGTGTGCTGGTCCCGCTGCCCGAAGGCCAGGGCGCCATCATCAACATGTCGTTCGGCATCTCGGTTCTTGAGGCCGTGCGAGACTATGATTTGACCAGCGCTGATTTTTCACCGACGGATCTGACGATCGAGATGCTCTATCTTGTTGAGGCAAAGTCCGCCGCGATGGAGGCCTCCCGCCAGCTTAACCTGCGTCTGCAGGGGGCAAAAATTGCAGCCGAAGAACAGGCATTCACCGATACACTGACCGGATTGAAAAACCGGCGCGCGATGGACCATATTCTTGAACGCCTGATCAACAGCGGTCGGGATTTCGCCCTGATGCACCTCGATCTCGATTACTTCAAGCAGGTCAATGATACCCTTGGCCATGCTGCGGGGGATGCGGTTTTGCAGCACGTGGCGCGTGTGATGGTCGATTGTACAAGGCAGTCTGATACCGTTGCCCGTGTCGGAGGTGATGAATTCGTTCTCATTTTCAACGATCTGCGGGATGCGCGGCAGCTTGATGGCTTGGCAGAGCGATTGATCTCACAACTTGAGGTCCCCATTCCGTATGGTGGAAAGCAGTGCAAGATTTCGGCAAGCGCCGGGACAACACTTTCTGTCTGGCACGACGGTACGATCACAGCGGCGCAAATCATGAACGAGTCGGACCTTGCACTTTATGCGGCCAAGGGATCTGGCCGAGCGCGGCATTGCTTCTATCAAAAAGGCATGGAAAAAGACGTTCTGGCTCAAGGCAACTGAATGCTGAGCGCCCATCGTCGGCGATTTCAGCCATGAGCATTGATGCACGTAGATGCCCGAAATTGGCGATCCTGAACACTGCCCCTCACAGATTGGGAGACAGCCCTTCGGCAGTTGCCAAGTCAGAATTTTGCCGGGTGCAAAATGCCTCGCCTGCTGCGACATAACCCAGGTCGGTTATCCGGTCTTTGGAAATTGGTCTGGTCATTTGGTGTGTTTTTGGACGTTTTTTACGCCCCATTGAAGGGTGTATCCGGTCGGTGAACACTCGACGCCAGAGGACGCCATGACCGACCACCAGCCAACTATGTCACATCCAAGTGTTTGCCCGCTCGATTGTCCCGATACCTGTAGCCTGACCATAAAGGTGCGCGGAGACAGAATTGTCGATGTCAAAGGTTCCGACGTGAACCCGTTCACCGCGGGTGTCATTTGTAACAAGGTTGCGCGCTGCTTCCCGGACTATGTGCATGGCCAGACACGGTTGCGCCATCCTCTGAAGCGCACGGGGGCCAGAGGCGCTGGAAGCTATGCCCAAATCTCCTGGGATGAAGCGCTGGATCTCGTGCATGACGGGTTTTCTCGTGCGATCGAACAGCATGGTCCCCAGTCTGTGTTGCCGCTCAACTATGCCGGGCCACATGGGGAACTGGCAGGGGCATCAATGGACCGTCGGTTTTTCTACAAGATGGGGGCGACACTGCTGGATCGAGGCCCCCTGTGCGGCGGCGTACGTGGTGCCGCCTATGAAAGCCTGTTCGGTGCGGCTCCCGGCATGCCGCCGGAACAGGTCATCCACTCCGACCTGATCCTTGTCTGGGGCAACAACGTCACCGTCTCCAACCTGCATTTCATGCGCGTGCTCAAACAGGCCCGCGCCGCTGGCGCGCGTGTCGTGGTGATCGATCCCAAGCGGATCAAGCTGGCCGAACAATGTGACCTCCACCTGCAGCTTAGGCCGGGAACCGATGTCGTCCTCGGTCTGGGCCTTGCGGCCGAGTTGGAGCGGCGCGGCGCCTTGGATGCCGATTTCATTGCAGAATGGACGCTGGGCTTTGAGGACTACATGAGCGCGGCGCGCGCCTATACGCCGGAACGCGTGGCGCAGATCTGCGGCATCCCGGTCGAAGGAGTGTTGCGGCTTGTCGATTGGATCGCTGGTGCCAGAAATCTGGCAAGCGCTTTTGGCAACGGGATCGAACGTACCCGGTCTGGCGGGGCAGGGCTGCGTGCTGCCATGGCCCTGAATGCCTTGACCGGCCAACATGGGCGGCTCGGGGCTGGGATCGTGGCCAAATCCGGGGCAGCAGCGCCCAAAACGTCTGATCGCCTGCAGGGGGCACATTTGATGCGTCCCGGAACCCGGTGCTTCAACATTGTGGATGTCGCGGCCAAGATGCTTGACCGGGATCTGGAGCCTCCTGTCGCGGCGGCTATGATCTACAATCACAACCCGGTTGCGACACACCCGGATCAGGAGGGGATGATCAAAGCCCTGATGCAGGAGGAGATCTTTGTTGTCGGCTCGGATGTGGTGATGACTGACTCCATGGCGCTCTGCGATGTGATCCTGCCTGCGGCCAGCCATTTTGAATACGATGATATCTATGGTGCATATGGACAGAACTACCTGCAGCGGGCCACGCCGGTGATTGCGCCTGTCGGGGAAAGCCTGCCCAACACCGAGATCTTTCGCCGTCTGGCCGCGCGGTTCGGATATCTGGAGGACGAATTCCAGCACAGCGATCTTGAGCTGATTGATCAGGCCTTCGATGCATCCAGCCCTGTATTCAACGGGACCGCGCCCAGCGACATCCCGGTTGACGCTGCGATCGAACTGAATGCGGGCGATGGCGCTCCGCTTGTCATGTGCAAGACAATTGCGCCGCGCACAGGCTCGGGGCGGATCGAGCTTTTCAGCCAAACCCTTGAAGACCGATATGGCTGTGGTGTGCCACGTTATGCTCCTGCGCCACAGGATCTGCCTCTGGTCCTGATCACCCCAAGTTCGGACAAGCGCACCAATGCCACCTTTGGCGACCATCCTCTTTCTGCCGGGGCTGAGGTCATCGAGGTGCACCCTCAAGATGCTGCGGAGCGGGGGCTCACGGACGGGGAGGACGTGACCGTTTGGAATGCCCAAGGGCAGGTGACACTTGTCCTGAAGGTTTCCACCGCGACGCGCCCGGGCGTGGCTTACAGCCCCAAAGGGACATGGCTGTCTTCCTCCAAGACGGGCCGGACGGCCAATGTGCTCATTCCGTCTGTGGTGCGCACGGATATCGCGGACGGAGCCTGCTACAATGAGACCTTCGTCGATCTGAGACGGGCGTCGATATAGCTGGCATCTCAGGGACGTCCGGCTTCTGCCCAGCCTCGGCACACTTGCCTGAGCGTTCATTGTGACGAATGCGATCCGTGACTAAGGTGGCCTCAGGAGAGCCGCTGAACGGCTCCACCTGCAAGAAAAGGTCAGGTTGATGTCGAACTCCTCAGTGCGTCATGAGCAAAGCATGTCGGCCTTGGCCTTTACGCTGGACCGGGATCAGCCAACACCATTGTTTGAACAGATCTGCGCTGCGCTGCGTCAACAGATCGTGGCCGGAGAGCTTCCAGAAGGGTATCGGCTGCCTGCAACACGCAGTCTTGCCGTCGAACTGGGGGTCGCGCGCTCCACCGTGGTGACTGCCTATGAACAGATGCAGGCAGAGGGCTACATTTCCGGTCGGCAGGGGGCGGGCTATAACGTCTGCGCAATGGGCGAGGTCGAAGTCGCCGCCGCATGCCAGCCGCGTGCTCAGCCGCCATTCGAAGACATGTCCCGCAGCCCTTTGCCGTTCAGTGGCGGTGAGCCGGATATGCGGCTGTTTCCTCATCGGCGGTGGGGGCAGTGCGTGGCCCGGATTTGCCGCAACGCACCAGAGGCGCTGCTGGATGGGGGATCGGCTCTGGGCAATGCAGACCTCAGACGATCCATTGCATCTTACGTGGCTGATTGGCGCGGGCTGTCTGTCGGGCCGCATCAGGTGATCATCACGGCCGGGGCAGGGGATGCGCTGGACTTGTGCCTGCGCACCATCGCCCAAAAGGGGCATGCGATCGGGCTTGAAGACCCTGGGTACATCCCTTTGCGCCGGATCGTCGAAGGTCAGGGGTTGCTGCGCACCTCTGTGTGGGTTGATGAATCGGGTGCCTGCGTGCCGCAGGGCGATGCGGAGTTGAGGGCTGTTGTTCTCACGCCCTCCCATCAGTTTCCGCTTGGTGGGGCAATGGCGCCAGGGCGGCGGGTTGAGTTTCTGGACTGGGCGCAAAAGTCAAAGGCCTGGATCATAGAAGACGATTATGACAGTGAATTCCGCTACGCAGGCCGCCCCATCCCGGCTATGGCTGGGTTCGAGGGATCGAACCGGACGGTTTATGTCGGCAGTTTCTCCAAAACCTTTTCCAACCGCCTTCGGATCGGTTATCTCATTGCGCCCGAGGCGTTGTTGCCTGCATTGCAGGACAGGCTGCACCGTGTTGGCTCCCGAGCAAGTGTGATGCCGCAGCAAGCCTTGGCGGCCTTCATCGACAGTGGAGAGTTCTATCGGCATTTGCGGCGGATGCGGCGTATCTATGCCGAGCGGCGTAAGCATCTCTTGTCACGTCTTGCGGCAGAGTTCGCCGAATTTGGCCATGCGCTGGACCAGGGGGCCGGCATGCAGATCGTTTTCCACCTGAGGCCGGGGCTCAATGATGCTGAAATCTGTCTTCGCGCCAAGGGGGCGGGCTTGGGGCTGCAGCCATTGTCTGGTTTCGCCGTCAAGGCCGATGGTTTGAACGGCCTTGTCCTTGGTTGCTGTCATATGAATGAGCAGGAGGTCGATCTAGGGTTGACGCGTTTGGCACAGATTCTGGACGAAACCTCTGGCTGAAAGCGTTCGGGTTTGCTGGCTTATGTCCTGTGTGAATCCGAAGATATCATTGTTTTTAATGTGTTAGGTGCTGAGCAAAATTTGCTTGGCAGAATATAGGTACTTCGTATAACTATATTTCAAATAGATATGTGGAATAACGATGATGATCGTTATCCAATTGGGAGGGCATCATGGATATCGATGGACGTGTGGCTTTGGTCACAGGCGCGGGCAGTGGCCTCGGTGCGGCGACGGCACGGCATCTTGCGGCCAAAGGAGCCAAGGTTGCGGTTCTGGATTTCGACATCGAGCGGGCCACAGCAGTCGCAGGTGAGATTGGCGGCATCGCGCTGCACGTGGATGTAAGCGACGAGAGCGCCGTGGGCGCAGCCTTGGATAGCGCGATACGTCAGCTTGGCAGTGCGCCTCGCATTGCGATCAACTGCGCTGGCGTCGGCATGGCGGTGCGGATCGTCGGGCGTGAGGGCAAGCTGTCCTTCGATGTATTTGAAAAAACGCTGCGGGTGAATCTGTTTGGCACGTACAACGTGATGAGCCACGCCGCCCGCCGCATGGCCGAGCTTGAGCCGTTGGACGATGGCGAACGTGGCGTGATCATCAACACCGCATCCGTCGCTTATGAGGACGGTCAGCTAGGGCAGGCGGCCTATGCGGCCTCGAAAGGTGCGATTGCCTCCATGTGCCTGCCTGCGGCACGCGAGTTTGCACAGAGCGGCATTCGTGTCGTGGCGATTGCGCCGGGCCTGTTCCAGACCCCGATGATGGAAGGCCTGCCCGAAGAAGTCTCGGCCAAGATCACAGCCAATATCCCGTTCCCCGCTCGGCTTGGCGCGCCCGAGGAATACGCGCTTCTGGCCGAGCAGATCGTGACCAATCCATTCCTCAATGGAACAACAATCCGGTTGGACGGCGCCGTGCGCCTGCCGCCTCGCTAAAGGACCTCGCCCATGAGCGACCCCATTCTGAAGATCGACATCGAAGACAGTATCGCCACCCTGACAATGAACCGTCCGGACAAGCGCAACGCCATGTGCGAAGAGCTGCTGGAGGCGCTGGATGCGTTCTTTTCCGCGCCACCGAAAGATGTGCGCGTGGTCATCCTAACCGGCACCGCCGGGCATTTCTGCTCTGGTTTGGATCTGTCGGAACATGTGCACCGCTCGGCCGAAGAGAACCTTTATCACTCGCGCCAATGGCATGGGGTGATGGAGAAGATCCAGTTCGGCGGGCTGGCGGTCGTCTCGGCCATGTTCGGGGCAGTAATCGGTGGTGGTTTGGAGCTTGCGTCCTCGACCCATGTGCGCATTGCTGAGCCTTCGACCATCTTCCAACTGCCCGAGGGGCGGCGCGGTATCTTTGTGGGTGGTGGTGCCACCGCGCGGGTCGGGCGCCTTCTGGGCGCGGACCGCATGACTGAGATGATGCTGACAGGCCGCAAGTATGACGCCGAAACCGGCGTGGCGCTGGGCCTTGCCCACTATGCGGTGGGCGAAGGCGAGGCGATGGAGTTGGCGCGGACGCTGGCCGGAAAGATTGCCCGTAACGCGCCCCTGTCCAACTATCTGATGATCCAGTCCATCGCGCGCATCAACGACATGTCGCAGGCGGATGGGCTGTTCACGGAATCGCTGGCCGCCGCGCTGTCGCAAACCACGCCCGATGCCGAGGAAGGTCTGTGTGCCTTCCTTGAAAAGCGTGCGCCAAAGTTCCGGTGATGGGATGAAGAAAGCTGTGTCCGATAGCGATATGCAGTCGCAGGCCGCCGAGGTCAGCGACGCCACCCTGCGCGGCTTTATTGGCTATCACATGAAGCGCGCCTTCAACGTGCTGCAGGCGGATCTGACCCAGACGCTGAAACCGTTCGAGCTGCGCATGCTGACCTATACCGCGTTGACGCTGATTGTGGACAACCCGGGCCTGCGCCAATCGCAGCTGGCCGATGCCATGGATGTGGAACGTCCCAATCTGGTGATTGTCATCGACGAGCTGGAGCGGCGCGACCTGATCGTGCGGGACCGTGTTCCCACCGATCGACGCGCCTATGCACTGCGGGTGACGCTGGCAGGACGGCAGCTCTATGAAAAAGCCTTTGCGGCGATGAAAGACCACGAAAAACGGATGCTTGATGGGCTGGACGAAGAGACCTGCAAGACGGTCGTGGCTGCTCTTGAGGTCATCCAGAAACACCAGGCGAAAGGATAAGTGATGAAACGGACGTCCACCTTTCTACCCCATGCGATAAGCCGTGAGGACCGGGCCGATGGCACGATCCTCTTACGCTCGGACTATGACCTGGGGCCCGTCACCGATCGTACCGGAGACTGGCTGCACCACTGGGCTTCAGAGGCCCCGGATCGGGTTTTTCTGGCCGAACGAAGCGGCGCAGGCTGGCGCGAGGAAAGCTACAGCGCGACCCTTCAGCAGGTGCGCGCGATTGCGGCCTCCCTGCTGGCGCGGGGCATGGGGGCGGATACGCCGATCCTAATCATGTCGGGCAACGGCGTCGATCACGGGCTGTTGTCGCTGGGCGCGCAATATGCCGGTGTTCCGACCGTGCCAGTGGCCGAACAGTATTCGCTGATCCACGGCGCCCATGGTCGCTTGCGGCACGCCATTGAACTGGTGCGGCCCAAGATGGCCTATGTGGTGGATGCCGATCAGTATGGCGAGGCGCTGAAACTGGACGCGCTGGAGGGGGTTGAGATCGTCGCAACCCGCAACGGCGCCGCCACTGTCACGCCTTTCGCGGATCTCTTGAAAGGCGATGCTGGCGTCGACGTGGATGCAGGCTTTGCCAAGGTGACGCCCGACACCGTTGCCAAGATCCTGATGACCAGCGGGTCGACCTCCAATCCCAAGGGGGTGCTGACCACCCAGCGGATGATGTGCGTGAACCAGACCCAGCTGGCCGACAGTCTGCCGTTCCTGCGCGCCCGCCCGCCACGCATCGTTGACTGGCTGCCCTGGAACCACGTCTTTGGTGGCTCGCATAATTTCAACATGATGCTGGCCAATGGCGGCAGTTTCTACATCGACGACGGCAAACCGGTGAAGGGCCTGTTCGATCGCACCGTGGAAAACCTGTCGATGGTGACGGGCAGCCTGGTGTTCAACGTGCCCATGGGCTTTGCCATGCTGCTGGAGGCCCTGAAAAAGGACGCGAGCCTGCGCCAGCGGTTCTTTGAAGAACTGGACATGATCTTTTACGCCGGCGCTTCCCTGCCGCAGGAGGTCTGGACCGGCTTTGAAGCCATGGCGATGGAGATCAAGGGCGAGGTGCCGCTGATGACCTCCTCCTGGGGGCTGACGGAAACCGCGCCTGCCACCATGATCCAGCAGGAACCGACCGAAAGTTCTGGCGTGGTGGGCGTGCCGATGACCGGTGTGACCCTGAAATTGATTCCGGACGATGACATGCGCTGCGAAATGCGCGTCAAGGGACCGAACGTCATGCCGGGCTACTTCGAGGACCCCGAGAAGACCGCCGATGCCTTTGATGACGAAGGTTATTTTATTACCGGCGATGCCATGGTGTTCGTTGACAAGGCGGACATCAACAAGGGCATGCGCTTTGACGGGCGCATCTCCGAGGACTTCAAGCTTCTGACCGGCACTTGGGTGCGGGCGGCGGGTCTTCGCATCGAGATGCTTTCGACCCTGGCGCCGCTGGCTGCAGATCTCGTGGTGACCGGCCAGGACCGCAACGAGATAGGCGTGATGATCTTCCCCAATCGTGAGGCCATCGAGGAGGCCGGTTACACTCTGGAAGAAGATGGCGGCGCATTGGTCTGTCCGCAGCTTCTGTTCGAGATCCATCACCGGCTGAACGAACGGGCCGGGCGTATTTCCGGCTCTTCCACGCGGGTGGCGCGGGCGATTGTGCTGGCCGAACCGCCCTCCCTCACGGATGCCGAGATCACCGCCAAGGGCAACCTCAACTTCCGCAAGGTGCTGACGCGCCGCGCTAATCTGCTGGAGCGTCTTTACGACGACGCCGCCAGCGGCATTGCGAAACTCTGACAGGAACAAACGAATGGTAGATTTTTCCAAGGTCCGCGCGATCGACATTCACACCCATGCCGAAGAACCCTGCGGCTGCCATGCCGATGACGGCTATGACGAACTGCAGGCGACTATGGCCAACTACTTCGGCGCTCCCTGGCAGCACCCGCCCACCGTGCCGGAAACCGCTGCCCACTATCGCAAACAGAACATCGCCGCCGTGATCTTTCCGGTCGATGCCGAGCGCGAGACCGGCTATCGCCGCTACAAGAACGAGGAAGTCGCGGAACTGGCGGCCGAAAACGATGACGTGCTGATCCCCTTTGCCAGCATCGACCCGCACAAGGGCAAGATGGGTGCCCGCGAGGCGCGCCGCCTGATGAAGGATTTTGGCATCAAGGGCTTCAAGTTCCACCCCACCATGCAGGGGTTTTATGCCAATGACCGCATGGCCTATGACCTCTATGAAGCCATCGCCGAAGAGGGCGGAATTGCTCTGTTCCATACCGGTCAGACCGGTGTCGGCAGCGGCATGCCTGGCGGCAACGGGATGCGGCTGAAGTATTCCAACCCGATGTACATGGATGATGTGGCGGTGGATTTCCCGGAGATGAAGATCATCCTCGCGCACCCCTCTTTCCCCTGGCAGGAAGAGGCGCTGGCCGTGGCGCAGCACAAGCCCAACGTCTATATCGACCTCTCGGGCTGGTCGCCCAAGTATTTCCCTGAAATCCTTGTGAAATACTGCAATTCGATCCTGAAGAAGAAGGTGTTGTTCGGCTCTGACTGGCCGATGATCACGCCGGAACGCTGGCTCGCGGATTTCGAAAAGATCGCCATCAAGGACCACCTGCGCGAAGACATCATCAAGGGCAACGCCATGCGTCTGCTTGGGGTCGAGTAAGATGGAGACCCCCGCACCCAAGCTGCGCCATGCCTTCCGACTTCGGGTGGATCTCGGCGCCCCGATCGAACTGGGGCAGGGGCGTGCGGGCGTGCGACGCATCATACCGATCATCGGGGGCAAGGCGCTTGGCCCTGATCTGACCGGCGAGGTGCTGAACCTTGGTGCTGACTGGCAGACCGTATTCGCCGATGGGGCTGCGCATCTTGATACGCGCTATGCGGTGAAAACCGAGGACGGCGCGGTGATCGAGATCGTCAATGTTGGCAGCCGCCATGGCCCTGCGGATGTGATCGCGCGGCTGGCCAAGGGCGAGGATGTGGATCCCACCACCTACTACATGCGTACCGCTGCGCGGTTGGAAACGGGCGATGACCGCTATGCCTGGGTCAATCACATGCTGTTTGTCTGTTCCGGTATCCGCCGCGCCTCGGCCGTGGAAATCGACTATTATGCTGTGGAGTAACCCGTGAAGCCATTTGTTGCCCCGGTCGAGGACATCCTTTTCACACTGAATCATGTGGCAGGAGCAAAAGAACTACCCGATTGGGATGCGGAGTTCGCATCAGAGATTGCGGGGCATTTCGCAAGCTTTGCCGAGGGCGAGATCGCGCCGCTGGACGAGTCGGGCGATCTTGAGGGCTGCACCCTGACAGAGGGCCGCGTGACGATGCCCGCAGGGTTCAAGGATCTCTATAAATCATACGCCGAACAGGGATGGCCGGGCCTCACCATCCCCGAGGAATTTGGCGGCCAGGGCATGGGCGCGATGATGCTGGCGATCACGTCAGAGATCTTTTCGGGCGCCAACCATTCGATGCAGATGGTCACCGGACTGGTCCCCGGTGCCGCGCGCACCCTATTGCGGTTTGGCACTGACGAGCAAAAGGCGCGCTACCTGCCATCTCTGGCCTCGGGCGAAACCCTTGCCACCATGTGCCTCACGGAACCCGGTGCCGGGTCGGACCTGTCCCGTGTGCGCTGCCGCGCGATACCCGATGGGGACAGCTGGCAGATCAGCGGTGAGAAGATCTTCATCTCCGGCGGCGATCAGGACATGAGCGACAAGATCCTGCATCTGGTACTGGCGCGCACATCCGATAACGGGATCAAGGGGCTGTCGCTGTTCCTGTGCCCCTGCACCCGCGCGAACGGCAGCCGCAACGGCATTACCGTCACCCGGATCGAGGAAAAAATGGGCCTGCATGCCTCTCCCACCTGTCAACTGGTCTTTGACGGCGCCGAGGCAGAGCTGATCGGCGACGAGGGGCAGGGGCTTATGGCGATGTTCACCATGATGAACCACGCCCGTGCCGATGTCGCTCTGCAGGGTGTGGCCCATGCGGCCCGCGCCCATGATGTAGCGGCATCTTATGCGGCAGAGCGTCAGCAGGGACGCGATGCGGACGGACAACCGGTGACGCTGGATGGCCACGCGGATGTGCGCCGCATGCTGGATGAGATCGACGCCGCCGCCCTGGGCGCCCGGGCCATCGCGCATCTGTCCTTTGTCACCATGGAGAAGGGCGACAATCCCGATCTGGTGGAGTTCCTGACGCCGCTCGCCAAGGTGAGCGGCACCGAAGCCGGTATTCGGGGGGCAGAGCAGGGCATGCAGGTGCTCGGCGGCTACGGATATCTGCGCGAATATCGGCTGGAGCAGACATACAGGGACGCGCGGATCACATCCATCTATGAGGGGGCCAACGGTATTCACGAACGGATGCTGGCAACCCGCCTCGTCAGTGGCAGCCCGGCAGATGCCTTTGCTGACTTCCTTTCGGGCGAGAGAGGTGACGACGCGGCCGCTGCGCATTGGGAGTGGATTGAGGCGCGCCGTGTGCTGCTTTCCCGTGAAGACCCGATGTCATTGGCTCATGAGTTTTATCTGCTAACGCGTGATGCGCTTCTTACGGCGTTGTGGGGCCGGTTCATGGCTGCCTGTCAGCATCATTCTCAGCAACAACGGCTGCTGCGTGTTGCCGAGACGCAAATGAGGCAGCTGTCTGTGCGGCGCACAGGGCATCTGGCCCTGCTCAGCGCAGCTTGATCAAAGGCCAGCCTAATCTGGAGAGTGATGCGGGCAAGTGCCTTGCTCAAAAGAACACATCGTCCAGATCATCGCCATCAGACGTGTCGGCTGTCTCACCCGGGACCTGCGCCAAACCGGGGTAGAGAGCCTCGTGGACGTGTCTTTCGTCATCCATGCTGTAGGAATTCCAGACCTCCAGCAGAACTTCATGTGGTGGGTCTGTGTTATTTGCCGTTTGGTCCAGCAAGGACGCCATATCGGACAGTTCGTCCGAGATCCGCTCCACGTCGCGCATGCACTGTATCGCGGCTTCCACCTGCTCCAGAAGCTTTGATGTCACGGAGACTGCTCCGCTCCGCAAGGCGTCTAGTTGGGTCAGTCGTTGCTGGCCGTTCTCTATCTCGCCTTCGTAAAGGGTGATTGCCTCCTCCAAGGAGGTGCCGGTATCCATCAGTTCCTGGATGCCAAATGCTGAGTTGTGAGCAACCGCTTGAAGCTCTCGCTGGCTTGCCTGGACAGCGGCCAGACATTTGTGCGCTGTGTCACGTACCTCGAACGACAGGGCTGACATTGCATGCCGCGCCTTGTTGGACCGGGATGCCAGCAGCGAGGAGTTCATCGCCGAGTAAGCCACTGCGCGGGTGTTGTCTTCCAGCCGCTGAAAGTTGTCTTTGGCGGCCGCGATCATGTCCGGCAGTGCTTCGGCATCCTTGAAGGTGGAGCGCAGCGCTGCTCGTATCTCCGAGAAACGCGATACAATGGACTGCGCGGTCTTTCTGCGCGTGTCGAGGCTCTGTTCGATCGAGTCCGCAATGGTGCCGCCAGAATAGATTGCTGTGCCTTCCCGCCAGATCTGCAACAGAGCCTGCATCGTATCGGAGACTTCTTGTGCGACGGTCGTCACATCCTTTGAAAGGCTGCGTGCCTGAGCGGCGGCCAGGGCTTCTAGATTGCATCCCTTCCGGTTCAGAATGGCCGCAAGATGATCAAGTCGTTGCGCAAGCCTGTCGGAGAACTGCGCGGCTGTCACAAAAACGTTCATGTGCTGGTTGGTCCTGCTGACCAGATCGCGCGATGTATCGGTAATCCCTTCAGCTGCGATTCGCTCTTTCTGCTGGAGGGCATTGATCTGTTCTGCCCTTTGCCGAGCGACCTGAAGCAGTTGGCTGAGTCGGTCCTGCGCCGAGGTGCAACTGGCAAGGCTTGCGGCTTCGCGTTCAGCCAGATTTTTCAGCGTCGACAAGACGGCTTCGGAGGCTTCCCGGATCACCAGAGCGATCTTGCTGAGATCATCTACATATTCGACGAAAGCAGAAGTGCCGTACGAAGCGGCGGTTGTCTTGGTCAGAGTGGCAACCACTGAAAGCGTCTGACTGTGCCGGTTTATGTCTGAAAGCAGCCGCTCCACCTCGCTTTGGCTGTTGCGAGCGTCCAAATCACTGTGGCGTTCACAAAAGTCTTTAAGTGCAGCGTGCATGGCCTGGATGCTGGCAAGCAAACACTGCAGTGGATCGCTGCTGTTGCCGGGGTCTGCTGCAGCCAGATTTGCAAAGCTGTCGAGATCCGCAATGGCTTTGCTTTGAAGCTCACGTACTTCCGATAGGCAGTCTATCAAACGGGAGAAAGCCCCAGTACCGTCCGTGGACAGTGTTTCAGCTTTGCCCGAAAGGCCAATGAGAGGGGCCTCAGGTTGTAGTATTTTTATGTCTGTTTTTTGAGCGGGTTGCATGATTTTGCTTTGCTTTATCGATACAGATATGCGCTTTCAAAATTGTTCCATAGATTTCTAAAATCAGAGTGAAGATAATCGTTTAGTTTTTAATATCGAGTATTTTTTCCATTAATTGAAATTTCATAATGACACTGCATTCTTTGCCGCATCCAGTTCCGTTGTCAAATCCGTTCAGGCGGGGAGTGTCATGCATCAAGGTTCGGAGTTTGTTTTATCTCATGACTTAAGTCCAATTTCTGCCAAGGCAGCTCAATCCGCGCTGTTGGCGGCAATTGGCGGTGGTGGAAGAACGACTTTCCGCTTGGAGATTGAGAGTGCAGCGGCAACGCAGGTTGCGATTCAGCTTTTATTTTCTGGTGAGCGTGAGCTGCGAGAACGTGGAATTCCATTTGAGCTGGGACCTATCGCATCCGAGTTAATGGAGCGAAGCAATTCTGAAAAAGGAAGGTCGGGGAGATGACCAAAACAATTCTCACTATTGACGACAGCAAGGCGGTGCGTGACATGGTTTGTTTCACGCTGGAGCCGCAAGGATTCAGAGTGGTGGCAGCAGAAAATGGGGCGGATGGGTTGCAGAAACTGCGCTCCGAGCGTCCGGATCTTGTTATTACAGATCTCAACATGCCCGTCATGAATGGTATTGATTTTATTTCCAATGCGAGGCGGGATGCAGCTGGAGCGGGTGTTCCAATCGTAATGCTGACAACCGAATCCTCCCCGGACATGAAAGCCAAGGGAAAGGCTGCCGGCGCAACGGGTTGGATCAACAAGCCGTTTGATACCCAAAAGCTGATCGCAGTGACAAAAAAACTGTTGGGTTGAATCATGATCGAACAGGCGACCGAAGCATTTGTTCTTGAAGCGCGTGAGCTTCTGGCCGAGCTTGAGACGTTATTCCTTGAGCTTGAAGATGAAGTGAGCGCGGCCAGGATCGATGAGATCTTTCGTGCCTTGCATACGGTCAAAGGGTCGGGAAGCATGTTTGGCTACACAGCCCTGTCACGCTTCACCCACCATTTCGAGAACGCCTATGACCTGGTTAGAGATGGGCAGCTAGAGGTTGAGCGCAATCTAATTGACCTGTCGCTGTCGGCTCGTGATCTGATGATATCCTTCCTGGATCTCGGTGGCGATGGTCCCGAAGCCGAAGCTCTGTTGGAGTCCGAAGATGTCATGCGCATCGTTAGCCAACTCACCGGTCTCACCGGTCAGCACGAAAACGAGGCGGAAACTAAAGGTGCAACTGGCACGGAGCCGGTGCAGAGCACCCCAAGTCAGGCGGAACAGGCTGGCAGGACTAGATTTCGGGTAAGGTTCCGTCCGGCGGTTGATGCCTTGCGCAATGGCATGCGGCCCGACCTTTTGTTGCGTGAACTTGAGGATCTGGGCTCGACCTCGGTTGAGCTGGACGTTTCGGCTGTGCCGCGATTGACGGATCTGGACCCAACGGATGCTCTGATCGGCTGGGTGTTGGAAGTGGAGACCTCTGAGGGGCGCGAAGCGATCGAGGACGTCTTTATCTTCGCCGATGATGCGGATCTGTCCGTTGAGGAGCTTGGTTGCGAGACGCCATTGGCAGAGACGGCCAATACCCCGAGCGTCGATGCCGCTTCACCTGCACCCGCAGTTTCGTCTGAGAAAACGGATCCTGCTGCCCGGTCTGTTGCAACGCCAAAGGCAACAGCCATGGCAAAGTCCGAAAGTATTCGTGTCACGTCGTCGCGGCTGGACGACATGATGGACGCATTGGGAGAACTCGTTATCGCCCAGGCCCGGCTGGAGGCGGTCTCCGAAGAAATGGGGAGCCCGACACTGGAAACCGTGGTGGAAGACATGCAGCGCCTGGTGATGGGGCTTCGTGATGCGACGCTTTCGATCCGAATGCTTCCGGTCGAAAGTGTTTTCGGCAAGTTTCGGCGCGTGGTGCGGGATCTCTCGGCCGATCTGGGCAAGGACGTGCGCCTTTTGACTGAAGGCGGGGAAACGGAGATCGACAAGAATGTGATTGACCGGATCAGCGAGCCCTTGGTGCACATGATCCGCAACTCCATCGATCACGGGCTTGAAACTGCGCAGGAAAGGACGGAGCTGGGCAAACCCGCCCAAGGCACGGTGTGGCTCTCGGCCTGCCAGGAAGGTGGAGAGATTCTGGTTTCGATAGAGGACAATGGAAAAGGCCTGGACGCAGAGGCGATCCGTGCCAGGGCTGTTGAGCGTGAATTGATCGATGCGAACGCGGAGCTTAGCGTTCAGGACCTGCATCAACTGATTTTTGAACCGGGCTTTTCAACCGCCAAGATCGTTTCTGCGGTGTCGGGGCGCGGGGTTGGCATGGATGCCGTGAAGACGACCATTGATGCTCTCGGCGGCAGCATAACTGTCCTGTCCAGAGCCGGTCAGGGGACAAGGATCACGCTGCGATTGCCCGTAACGATGGCAATCATTGACGGGCTTCGGGTTCGGTTGGGCGACTCTGTCTATGTAATTCCACTTTCTGCCGTCGAGGAATGCGTCGAAATGGACGAGGCAGAAAACTTGCGGGAGAGTGGCCGCTCTCTCCTGCAGATCCGGGATGAAACCGTACCTTACCTTGAGCTGGAAGAGCTGTTTGGCCAGCAGGCGCGTCCCGAAGCGGGGCGCCGTGTCGTTGTCGTGCGCGTCGACGGGGTGCGGGCCGGTCTCGTTGTGGACGACATCCTTGGCCAAAGCCAGACAGTCATCAAAGGGCTGAGTATTTACCACCGCGACATTCCGGGGCTCGGAGGGGCGACCATTCTCGGCGATGGCCGGGTGGCATTGATCATCGATGTCGTGACACTGATCCGCTGGGCTGAGACGCGCAGGGGGCAGGGGCCGCGGAAGGCAGCTTGAGAGGTGGATATGAAAGACGAAAACATGGACATCACAAGCTCTGGTCTTCTGCTGATCTTTCGCCTGGGCGGGGAGGCATTTGCGCTCTCGGTCAGCTGGGTGCACGAGATCCTGGATGCCCAGCCGTGGGCTCCGGTGCCCAATTCCGGCCCCTTTGCGCCAGGCCTGATCAATGTGCGTGGCGCTGTGGTTCCGGTGATCGACATCAGGCACCGGCTGGGACTGCCACACTCTGAAAAGGATCTGAGCGGCCGCATGATCGTCTTTGAGAATGTGATCGATGGCGTCCCTCACAAACTGGCCTTTCACGCTGACAGTGTCGAACAGGTTATTGAATATGATCCCTCCTCGCTTGAGCCGGTTCCGCCCTTGGGTGCTGCCTGGCCTCAGGACTGCCTGCGCGGTGTCATCCGCCACGGCCAGGAGTTGGTGATCCTTCTTGAAACTGAAACAACCTTCGCGCCGCCTGCTGATCGTTTTGCGGCTGCCTGACATCTGGAGACTTTGGCATGCAATTGACTATCAAACGAAAATTGATCGGTGCCTTTGCCACCGTTCTGATCCTGATGGGTGGCTTGGCCTGGGTATCGATTACCCGTCTGGCCGGATCACATTCAGACCTGGAACACTTGGTCAACGTGACTTCCAAGAATGCTCTCATCGCCGCAGAAATGGAGGCAACGTTCATCGAGATCGAAGCTGCCCAAGCCGAGATGCTTATTTTGCGTAGCGCCGCAGAACTGGATGCGTTGGACCGCAAGATCAAAGATAAATTGGAAAGCCTTCGGGCGCAACGCGTCGCATTGCAGGAAACCTCCGATGATCAGGTGCGTGCCCAACTTGGGGCGCTGGATACCGCTTTGGAGCGCTATGTTGAGTTGGAAGCGGAAATCTCTGACCTGCTGCATGCCGACAATGAGGGGCGTGCCATGACAATCTCACAAGGTGAGGGACAAGAGGCATATTTGCGTTTCCTGGCCGCGCTGGACCGACTTGAAACCAGCCGATCTTTCCCTGGGGGCACACCCACTGCGGAGCCGGCCAGAGGACTCAGTGGTTTGACTGTCGTGCGGGATGCTGCGGCTGCGGCAAGAGTAGCTGAACTCTCTGCGCTTCTGGCGCATGACATCACCCGCCGGGAAGCCCATGTTGAAGCGGTCAAGACGCAACTGGCAAAGGCTGCATCGGCATTGGAGGCGTTCCAGCGCACCAACCGGCAAGCGGATCCTGCAGCTGTTGCGGATGCGGTCGAGGCGCTGATGCAGTTTGAAGGTACGTCCGACGAAGCCACTTCGCTGATGCTGTCGAACTCCACGGGACGGGCTGCAGAGCTGTTTTCAGGGCCTGTCATGACCTTGATCGCCTCTTCCAAGGCAGCCTTGGCGGACATTGCCCAGCACAATCTCGATGCGATGCAGCAGGAAACTCTGCTTTCTGCCGAACACTATACAACCGCGCGCAATACGCTTCTGACCGTTGCTGCAATTGCCATAGTGGTGGGCTTGACTGCGGCGATTGTGCTGTCGGTTTCGATCGGGCGGGGCCTCGACAGGGCCATCACCTTGGTGCGAAAAGTTGCGGCCGGAGATCGCCGCGTAGACACTTCTCATACGTCGCGTGACGAAATCGGCAATCTGATGAACGAAATGAAGAAGATGAACGATGCGCTCGGCGAAATGGCGACTGCTGCAGAGCGGATCTCAGATGGGGACCTGACCGTGAAGGTTGCGCGCCGCTCTGACTATGACGGGCTCGGCATTGCCTTGGAAAAGATGATCGACAAGCTGCGTGAGGTGATGGAGGGCGCGACGGTCAGCTCTGCTGCGGTGGCTGACAGCAGCCTTGCCATGAGTGCAACTGCCGAACAGCTGAGCCAGGGTTCGACCGAGCAGGCCGCCGCTGCAGAGGAAGCAAGCGCTGCAATGGAGCAGATGACCGGCAATATCCGCCAAACTGCGGACAACGCGGCTCAGACCGAAAAGATTGCGGTTCAGTCGTCCAAGGATGCTGCAGAAAGTGGTGCAGCAGTTGCAGAAGCCGTTTCCGCCATGAAAACGATCGCGGAAAAGATCAATATCATCCAGGAAATCGCCCGCCAGACCGACCTTCTGGCCCTCAATGCTGCGGTCGAAGCGGCCCGGGCAGGAAGCCACGGCAAAGGCTTTGCGGTTGTGGCCTCGGAGGTGCGCAAACTTGCGGAACGCAGCCAGCAGGCCGCCGCAGAGATTGGTGAGCTTTCGGGCCAGACGGTATCGGTAAGCGAACGGGCTGGGGAGATGCTGCAGTCGTTGCTGCCCAGCATCCAGCGCACTTCGGACCTGGTGCAGGAGATTTCGGCCGCCACGCGTGAGCAGAATGTTGGCGCTGACCAAATCAACCTTGCCATCCGCGAACTGGATGCGGTGATCCAGCAAAATGCGGCATCAGCCACAGAGGCGGCTTCTGTATCGCAATCTCTTGCGACCCAATCCGATCAACTGCGTGGCTTGATTTCCTATTTCGATCTTGGAAAGACCGTGGCCGACGCCGCTACCAGAGGGTTGCAGCCACGATCTCAGGCCGCCGCCGTGCCGCCTTCGTCGCCGCGGCCTGCGATGACAAGTCCACAGCCGGAACGCGCACCAGCCGAAGAGGGCGGCTTTGCCCTGGATCTGGGCCCGGAAGAGCTTTCAGATGCAGAGTTCGAACGGCATCAGGCTGCGTCCTGAGAGTGGAAGGGGAACTCTGATGCGGAATGAAGCACTGCGCGGGGAAATCGTGGCGGACAGTCGGGGCTGGCAGGGTGAAGGAGAGGAGGAGGCCTCCTCTGCCACATACCTGATGTTCAAGCTGGGGGAGCGCATCTTTGCAGTGGATGTCCGTTCGGTGAGAGAAGTTCTGGTCGTCTGTGAGATGCTTCCGCTGCCCAAGGCACCGCCGGATGTCGTTGGGGTGATTGATCTTAGACAACAGGGGATCGCCATCGTGGATCTGGCATCCCGGCTTGGGATGACCGCAGAACCGGCTGAAGACGCAAGGATTGTGGTCTTTGAGGTGGGCGATGGGTCCGAGGCGGTTTCCATCGGTGTGATTGCGGATCAGGTTCTGCGGGTGCGCGAGGTTGCAGATGAAGATGTGGAACCGGTCGCACAAGTCGGAGCGGATTGGCAAGGCGAAGGTGTCACTGGGATGATACGATCCGGAGATGGCCTGGCGCTGATCCTTGAGGTTGAGCGGTTCCTGATCATCTCGGATGACAAAAGTGAGTTTGATTTCGGCTGATCTGCGGTTCTGTGGCAAGGCTGGACGTCGCAGATCCTTGGTTCTCAGTATCGGATAAGACTGGATATTCGACATGAAAATGGTGGCCCCGCCCTTGAAGTTGTCTGCTCAAGAGTGTCGCTTTCTGGCTGAACGGGCGTTTGCATTCGCCGGGGTCCAGATCGATCCGCGCAATCAGGATTTTTTTCAACTACGGGTGTCTCGGCGTTTGCGTATGCTCGGAATGGATAATTTTGACGACTACATGTCGTTGCTGGAGTCCGATGGGACCGGCAACGAAACCAGATGCCTGACCGAGGCGCTTACGACCCATACGACCAGTTTCTTTCGCGAATGCCACCAGTATGAATGGCTGCAAAAGGAGGGGCTGCAACGATTAAGCGCTTCAGGAGCCGGGTTCGAACGCCCTTTGGTGGTGTGGAGTGCGGCCTGCTCGACCGGCGCGGAACTCTGGTCGGCGGCCATGATCCTTGAGGATGCTGCACGTGCGCGGGGCGGATTGCGCAAGTACCAGTTGATCGGCACGGATATCTCGCGGCCCGTCCTGAAAAAGGCAGCTGGTGCCACCTACAAAGAAATCGAGATTGACGGTCTTGGTGATGCCCATCGATGTCGCTATTTGATGCGCTCAACCACGGCAACGGATCTCGAAAAACGTCCCTATTACCGGATCGTGCCCGAGTTGCGGCAACATGCGGAGTTTAAGTGGGCAAACCTCAGCAACTTGTCCGGATTTCAGGATTGCGCAGCTGACGTGGTGTTCCTGCGCAATGTGCTGATCTACTTTTCCGAAGAGGTGCAGCAGCGGGCTTTGAACGGTGTCATCGACCGCATGCGACAAGGGGGCATATTGATGACGGGCCACGCCGAAGTTGTCTCGCCAAGGCCCTATTTGCGCATGATCCGGCCGTCCATTTACGAGAAGGTCTGACGTGATGGCAGTTGAGAAAAAAAGCGGCCCATGGAAAGTTCTGATTATCGACGACAGTGCTGTCGTCAGGCAGACCATGCAGAAAATACTCGACGGCGATCCGGATCTTGAGGTCATGGCGGTTGCCTCGGATCCGTTTGTGGCGGCGGAAAGGATCCGGCAGCAGGTTCCGGATGTCATCACCTTGGACGTCGAGATGCCACGCATGGACGGCATTACTTTCCTGCGGCGCCTCATGGCGCAGAAGCCGATCCCTGTGGTGATCTGTTCCACCCTGGTAACGGACCGGTCGGAAACCCTGTCAGAGGCGCTTGATGCCGGGGCAGTCGACATCGTGCTGAAGCCAGAACTTGGGATCAAAGAGTTCTTTGAGGAGGCCTGCATGACCCTGCGCGATACGGTCAAGGCAGCGGCGCAGGCCAAGCTGCAGATCGTTCGTCGTCCGAAGGTGCAGGAAAAACTCAACGCTGATGTCATGCTGGCTCCCCCTAGCAAGGCGATGGCGCGTACTACGGAAAAGGTAATCGCAATTGGTGCGTCCACAGGGGGCACCGAGGCTTTGCGTATCGTGCTGGAGGGTTTGCCTATGGATTGCCCACCGATCCTCATTGTTCAGCATATGCCCGAGACCTTCACCGGTGCCTTTGCCCGTCGTCTTGACGCTACATGCGATGTGACCGTGCGGGAGGCCCGTTCGGGTGATCGCATGTTGCGCGGCCATGTCCTGATCGCGCCCGGAAATCGCCATACACTGCTATCGCGCAGCGGGGCCCACTACAGTGTGGAGGTCAAGGATGGTCCTTTGGTCTCGCGCCATCGCCCGTCCGTCGATGTGATGTTTCGGTCCGTCGCGCGCTATGCCGGAAAGAATGCTGTGGGTGTTATCATGACGGGCATGGGGGATGATGGGGCCAAGGGACTGCTGGAGATGCGGCAGGCGGGTGCGCGGACGATAGGCCAGAACGAGGAGAGTTGCGTGGTTTATGGAATGCCCAAGGAAGCCAAGAAGGCCGGCGGTGTTGATGAGGAAATCCATTTGGACAGAATAGCCAGCGCAATCAGGCGCCTGTCCTCGACATGAAACAACACCCGACTGAGAAAACCGCGCGTTGTGTTGTTTTCTGAAGGGGAGGTGGCAGCCCGTAGGGGAATCGAACCCCTCTTTCCAGGTTGAAAACCTGGCGTCCTAACCGATAGACGAACGGGCCACGCTCTGTCTGAGCCGGTGTTTACTCATAGTGTCGGGAGCGTGCAAGAGTGTTTATGGCTCAATTGCGAAGAAAACACTCGCACATGGTATCGCCCCTCAAGGGGCATGACATCCCGCAGGAGTGGCGCGCTCCACTGATCAGCCCCACCTGAGTGGTCCGTTTTGATTGTTAGTGCATGACCGGTCTCGGGTCCATCGGGATGATGGTTTCCGGGGCGGGAGGGCGATAGCCCAAGGCACTATGTGGTCGTTTGGTATTGTAGTGTTTCCTCCATTGTTCGATCAGGATTTCCGCTTCCCGAAGGCTGTAGAAGACTTCTCCGTTGAGCAGTTCATCGCGGAACCTGGCATTGAGGCTTTCGCAGTAGCCGTTCTCCCAAGGTGACCCGGGCGCGATGTAGGCGGTCTTGGCGCCGACGGCCCTGATCCAATCTTGAACGGCCTGAGCCACGAACTCCGGGCCGTTGTCAGACCGGATGTAATCCGGCACACCCCGCATGATGAACAGGTCGCTCAAGGCATCGATCACGTCACCCGAGTTCAGCTTGCGCTTCACCTTGATCGCCAAGCATTCCCGACTGTGCTCGTCCAAGATGTTGAGCGTCCGGAAGACCTTTCCGTCCTCCGTCCGGCAGTGGACAAAGTCATAGCTCCAGACGTGGTTGCGATACTCAGGGCGCAGCCGGACACAGGATCCGTCATAAAGCCAGAGCCGTCCCTTCTTCGGTTGCTTCATTGGCACTTTCAGCCCCTCTCGTCGCCATAGGCGCTCGACCCGCTTGTCGTTCACCTCCCAGCCCGCATCTCTCAGCAAAGCCGCGATCCGACGATAGCCGTAACGGCCATACTGCCGCGCCAGTTCGACCATGTCCGCGACCAGACGCTCCTCATCGGCACGGCCATGCGGCACCTTCCTCTGCGTGGATCGGTGCTGACCCAAGACACGGCAGGCGCGTCTCTCGGACAGATGGAACCGGGTGCGAACGTGATCGATGCAGGCACGGCGGCGAGCGGGGCTCAAAAGTTTCCCTTTGCCGCCTCCGCCAGGATCAGCTTGTCCAAAGTCAGATCCGAGACGGCTTTTCTCAACCGTTCGTTCTCTTTCTGGAGGCGCTTCAGTTCCCTGAGTTGGTCGGTTCCCATACCGCCGTATTTCTTGCGCCAGCGATAATAGGTCTGCTCAGTAATGCGAACCTCGCGGATCGCATCCGCCCGCGCCATGCCTTGCCCGACAAGCACTTCAACCTGCCGCAGCTTCGTGACAATCTCTTCCGGCTTGTGTCTCTTCGTAGCCATTCTGATCCTCCGTTTTCCTAAACATAACGGCGGACCACTTCAGTGGGGGAGGATCAGGTGCTGCCACGCCTACCAGTGGGGGCAGCCTCCCAGGTCGTCTCGGGTTCGAACCAGATCGTTAGCGAACCTCGGCGCCTTAGCGATGCGTTGTAGGTTGGCAAAGCCTGGCTCTGTCAGTTGGGTGTATCGGCCTGCTCATGGAACCCGGTTACCGTGCTGGCTTTACGAGATAAACCCGTCAGGTGGCTTTTGAAAAAGAGCCTCGCCGTGTCATCAAAACAAGCCCTCTGCCGGTCGCAGGAGGTGGTTTAGCTCCGTAATTTGGAGAACGCAGATTCCAGATGGTAAACGATGCTCATCCCAAAGGTATTCGCTTATCGCAGAAGGAAGGTACCGCCATCATCTTAGGTTGCGACCATAGGGTGCACTGGTGGCCTAAAGACGACGACGGGATCCCTTTTGGACCAACTGACCGGTCCCGTGCTATACTCAGTGCATGACCACCTTCGAAGCCATCCTCTCCATCACTGCTGTAATCGTCAGTGCGGCCGTGATCGCGTATATGCGCCACCTTGGTAAGATCTCGGGCCGTGATCGCCCCCATGATCCGGAGCGTCTGCGCCGCTTCATAGCGAATGCGCCCTATGACGCGTTGAAGCGCCGTCCTGAGAAGGAAACACGATGCTCGCCACCATCACCAGAGAAGTGATCGTCGACGTAGACAGGATCGGACCACGCTTAACCGTCGTCATCGCGGTCAACTGTGCAATGCGGCCGCGGTGCCAGATTAAGCCAACTTTGATGTAGAGAAACGCGTGCGCGTCGCGCCCTGCACTTGCTCGAAGATATGGGCTAATAGGACCAGGGGAACGGATGTCCAAGCGCGTGCGCCGTTTCAGCTTCTACCTCGTGTGAGAACGACTGATCTGTAATCAGTGGAGCGGAAGGGGGCTGGAGCAACTGCAGGATGCAAAAAAAGGATCGCGTCACCGAAGCCCCGGGAAGGCAGGCTGGATTCCGGCGAGTTAAGTGATGAACAACACGCTGCCTGGGGGAAGGTCTTCACCAAGCTTATGGGCGAACCAGGCCCTGAGGAAGAGGCCTTCTTTGCCGGTCGCCGGAACCTGGGATTGGGTGTCCGCCGCGATGACAAGGGCGAGCTGATCTACGCGCGGCCAAAGGATTAGCTATCAATCGAGGCGGTGCTGAAGCCTACTCCCCGTTAATCAGAGGTGGTGCGGCTTTTTCGACCCGTTTTCCGCCTGGCTAAGTTATTGTAGTGGTTTCATTTCAGGCGGCGGCTTTCAGGGGCTGGTGCGGCGCACCGTAGGCTTCGCTTGGGGCTAACAGCTCATACGTTCAGTGCGAGCGTTTTTCGCTTTAGTGGCTGTTTTAGGTGCCGGTCTCCAAGGCAGATCATCCCATTAGGTCAAAGCACGTCAGGAGCATGCCGTCGCGTAAGCGAATGAAAGGCGCCGACTACTTTGACACAAGGTCTGAAAAGAACTCGGACACGGGGGTTACTCCTGACATCCAAAGATAGTCCCTTGCACGTGTGGCAGCTACATAGAGCAAATGCCTTTCAGTCGCCATGACTTCGTCGAGTTGAGCTTCGTCTCGCGCGGCCATGATCCTGCGTTCGTCAGGTAGAACGTCGTGATCAAGAGCGACAATTGCCACAGCCCTGAATTCGGCACCTTTTGCATCGTGCATGACCATGGTGTTTACGGTATTATCCCCCAAGGAAGCGCATATTTGCTCTTTAAGTTGCTCCCGACGCACAAGGACTGCGATTTCGTCCGAAGGAACACCAAGTTCTGTTAATCCCGCAAGCCAAGTCCTGAGCGCCGAAACCTCTTCATCGCGGTCGCAAAAAGCCGCCATTTCCGGCGGCGGACCGTCGAATACTGATGTTACTCCGGTGCGACTGTCTTCACTGCCGTCCGCTTCAACGAGGATTTCTGGTAACAGAGTGTCGCTTCGAACACGGATTTGGTGGGACGTCCGGTAGTTGACCTTAAGGCTTCTCGACCGGCCGCGGATGGAAACGCCTGCAGCTGACCAAGGGAACGGTGCGCGGAAAATGCGTTGCCCAATGTCGCCAGCAAAGAAAAGGCCGTTTTTAGCTTCACCCAGTGCGGATCCAAGCAGCAGCAACTCTGCGACAGAGATATCTTGTGCCTCGTCCACAACCACATGATCGAATGGGAAATTCCCATGACGGCGCAGATCATGCGCCATCTGCGCCTCTGTTGTGTAGCCTTCGGCCTGAAGCCTTTCACGTGTGGCTTCGAACACCATCCAAAGCGCATCTCGTCGCGAGGTTGCCATGCGTACCTTGCGCCCAAGCCGTGGCAGGTCTCGATAGGTGTCCATGTCAGGCACATCCCAAGCGTCGACGATCAGTGACCACTCATCAAAAAGGAAGTCCGGATCAACCTGGACGCTGCAGGAAGCAGCCGCTTCTTCGAGGAAATGGCGCAGCGTGCTTTCATCGGCAAGTTCGTGATTTCCGAAGTGTTGCACATGAAGCCGCAGTATCAACGAGCCGAGTGCTTCAACGCAAACTCGATCAAGCTTATCCAGCCCAGCAACGAGCGGTAGCTTTTCTCGCAATCGATCCGCCAGCTTCCGGTTGAAGGTCGTGAGAAGCACGCGTTTCTCTGGCACTTCCGCCAGCCGCGCGGCGCGGTGCAGCGCGACCACCGTTTTGCCCGTGCCTGCTGAGCCGACGACCCGTGCGGGGCCTGAGAAGTCGCGGGTGACGTATTCTACTTGGGCCGGATGCAGGAAGACCGACCATTTTTCCCATGGGGCGTCCAGCGCAGCTTGCAACTCTTCCACATTCTCGAATACACGGAAACGGCGTGCGGCATCGGGGTGCGCGTAGGGGTCTGCGCTGGAGGGGGACGGCGTTGGACGTGTGCCCGTCGCCGCTTGTATCAAGGCTTCCCCGGCTTCGGCGGGAAGGTGCCCGGCAATGTCCAGAACCGTCTCTTCTGTTGCCTCACGCACCGTATCGAGCCAATCTTCCGGCACACCCCAGGACAAAAGGGTGTCATCGGACTCGTCCGCGAAGAGGCGTGGCAGTCGCACGGCTTCTTCGACATAGCGTTGTATGATCACTTCCTCGACAGTCTCGCGGATCTCGACGATCTGCGCGGCCCCGGTGCGGGGGTGGGTGTCGATGCGGCGCGTCTCGGCCCAACGATAGGCGTCGTCATGATGTCCGACCCAAGCCAGCAGGGTGGCGCCGTCTTTTTTGTGCAGGACCAGCCGGATGTCGCGGTTGACCCGGGCGGTCCAGAAATACGGATCGCGTGCCCGGTCGACGCGGTGCATCTGCAGGCCCGGATTGGCGGGGTTCATCTGAAGGTCAAATGCTGCCGTCTTGACCGCCTTTTGCTCCTGCGCGGTCAGCTTGGCGAGGCTGTCGGTAAAGGTGTCGGCTATGCGGGTGGTCATCGGCCAAAAGCCTCCTTGAGGCTTCGACCTGTCTTTTCGTCCTTCCAGAGTTGTGGGCCGCTGGCGTTGCCGTCCTTGACTATACCTGCCGCGGCGCTTGCGCTGGTGAACTCGTAGTCACGCGTGAACCTCAACAGTTCGGGATCCTTGTCGGCGCATAAAACGCCATCCCGAAGCAACTTGTCCCGCAACGGCCTGTCTCGTTTCTTGCGAGGTGAGCCCTCCGCCATTGCGGTCGAACCGGCGCGAACGAGAAATCTGTTGTCAGTGGGCTTTCCATATGCTTGTGCTTTCTCGGGTCTAAATACGAACCAAGTCATCCCTCAAACCCCCATCACCTTCATCACCTCATCCCCCAGATGGTTGATCACCTTCACCGCGATCCGCCCCGATTTCGGGCGCGAGAACGGGCGCGAAATGGTGCGTTTCAGGCTGTCCCAGGCTTCTTCGTCGATCTCGCCTTTCAGCGTGGTGCGCAGCTGCTTGTAGGGGATGTCTGCGCCGGGGAAATAGGCGTGGCGGACGAAGAAGCTTTCTTCGTTGTAATCGGTGTCGATAAACCAGCAGGCGATATCGTCCGGCTCTGATGCTACAACTTCGCCGGTCTGGGGTTTGAACACATCGACGCCGCGCAGCTCGACGCGCAGCTTGTCGCCATCCTCGATCACCTCGATATCCGGCTCGCCGAAGACCACGAACAGGTTGCCGCCTCCGGCCTTGAGGTCATCGGCCATGTGCAGGTCGGGGTTCATCCGCGCCTGCAGGATCGGCACGCGGCCCAGTTTGCGGAACTCGGCCGTGTGGGCGTCGAAGTTGAAGGCGCAGGCAATCACGATGTCGAAGCCGGCATCGGCGGCCTCGCGCGCGGCGGCGACCAGATCGGCGCGCTGCACGGTGCCGTATTCGGGGCCGATGAAGATGCCGGCGCGGCGTTCGGTGTCGCCCTCCATATACCGCCCCTCGGCGGCCAGCCAGTCACCAGGCCAGGGGGTGAGGGCGGTGAAGTCGATCTTGTCCGCCTTGCCCGATTGCTGCACTCCGGCTTTCTTGAGGTTCTCCAGGATCGACTCGCGGAAATTCTCGGCCTCCTGCGCGCGACTGCGCTTTCCTTGGGCGGCATCATGCTCGTCGATCAACTCGCCATATTCGTTGACCGCCTGCGTGCGGTGGGGCGATAGGCTTTCGACCGTGAACGGCCCGGCGACGCGGATGCGCTTCTTGTCCTCATAGGGCTTGTCATAGAGGTATTCGAAATCGGCCTTGGCGGCGATCGAGGCGTCGATTTCTTTCTGCCGCGCGATGCGCGCCTCCCAGAACTGCGCCAGCGCATGTTTGGCCGCGTCGGGCCAATCGTCGGGCGCGTCGCGGGGGATTTCCCATTCCATGAAGCCGTTTGCCGGGGCCATCTCTCCGCTGGGCATCTCGACCTCGCCTTGGGCGGTGAAGTCGATCTCTTGCCCCTTGCGCCCGCCGGTCGTCACCTCGAAGGGCGTGGGGTGGCCCTTGAGGGCGGCGTTGAGGGCTTCGCGGGCGTCTTCCACGGCGGGCTGCATCCGGTCCCAGATCACGTCGATCTCGGTGTTGTTGGCGATGGATTTCAGCGTGATGTGGGGGACGCGCTGGTAGACGAAGCCGTGGCGGATGTCGTTGTAGGTGGCATGGGTCGCAGGGGCAGAGCGGGTGATCTCGGCCTCTTTCTTCTGGCCTTCGGGGGAGTCCTTGAGCAGGTAGAAGGGATATTTCGCCCCCATGATCCGCGCGCGGGCGAGCGCAAGGGCCACGCGTGAGGTGTCGATGGTGATCCAGCGCCGCCCCCATTGCTCGGCCACATAGGCCGTGGTGCCGGAGCCGCAGGTGGGATCGAGCACGAGGTCGCCGGGGTCGGTGGTCATGAGGAGGCAGCGTTGAATCGCCCGGGCATCGGTTTGCACCACATAAACTTTGTCATCTCCCACAAAGCCACCGACCCCAGTATCCTGCCAGAGGTTCGCCATAGGGATAATCTGATTGTCCGCGATAAAGCGAACCATCCGAAGACGATTGCCTTTCTTGGCAAATCGGTCTGCCTTGGTAAGACGTTCCATGCCCGTTGGCGTCGTCTTCCAATGGGAATTGGCGGCACACGGAATCTGTTCACCTTGGAAGTTCATCGCACTGGATGAAGTTGGAGACAAACCCGCCGAGGTTAGAGGGTTTCGCGCAAAGACTTCCGATCCAGCGGGCGGTGGGACGATTTTTTCACGTTCCTGCTTGGTAAGCTGACGGCGTTCGCCATTTTCCAGCTGAACGCTATCGAAGAACTGTGTGTCTGAATTTTCAAAGGTTCGGAAAGCATACACGTTCCTGATCTTTGGGGCTGATGTCTTCGAAAACCAGAGAATGTGGTCAAAGACGTTGGAAAGCACGCCAGAAGCGTCATAGGCATTTTTCTTGAACCATATCGAACTCACAAAGTGCTCCTCCCCAAACACCTCATCCATCAGCGCCCGCACCCGGTGGACGTTCTCGTCGCCGATCTGGACGAAGCAGGAGCCGCTCTCGGTCAGCAGTTCCCGCGCCACCACCAGTCGGTCGCGCAAATACTGAAGGTAGGAATGGATGCCGTCGCGCCAGGTGTCGCGGAAGGCCTTCACCTGCTCGGGCTCGCGGGTCAGATGCTCCAGCTTGCCGTCCTTCACGTCGCGCGACTGCGTGGACCACTGGAAGTTGGAGTTGAACTTGATGCCATAGGGCGGGTCGATATAGATCGCCTGCACCTGGCCTTTCAGCCCCTCACGCTCGGCCAAGGACGCCATCACCTGCAACCCGTCGCCCAGGATCATCCGGTTCGACCATTTCTGCTGGTGGCGGTAGAATTCCACCTCGGCCTCGCGGTCCTCGTCCGTGATCCCGAAATGATCGAACAGATCGACACCCGCGCCCTCGCCATTGCGGGGATTGCCGGCGCGCAGATCCTCGATGATCGCCTTGGGATGCACCTGTTCCTGCAGGTAAATGGGGGGCGCATCGGCGGTGACGGCAGCCGCGTCGATATCCTTGCCGCGCCAGATCAGCTGCGGGTCAAGGTCGGGGTTGCGGCGCTGATAGGCCACCTTGATGGGGCGGGCATCGTCCGGGTCCATCATCGGCGCCAGTTCCGGCGTGGGAATGTTCACGCGGTCGGTGTCATGGGTGATCGGCTCGATCGGGGTTTTCTTGTCGGTCATGTCTGTGCCTCGCCTGCTGGTTGCTGCTTTTGGCCCGGTTTGGGAAAGCCGCTGCGCAACCCGTCAATGTGTTCGAATAGCCCGTCTTCGACCTTGCGCCAAAGCGGATCGAGGATGAATTTTACGCCCTCGCGGCGAGCCAGTTTGGCCGCGGGGACAAAATCGCTGTCACCTGCTACGAGAACGATTGCCTCGGCCTGCCGTTTCAGCGTGATTGACGCGATATCGAGACCGATCCGCATATCGACGGCCTTCTGGCGGAATGTGGGCCGGAAATCGTCATCCGTCAGGTCGTCGAATACACGGTTTTTCTTTAGCAGATCGCGCAGAACCGCGGGCTTCAACTCCCAAAGGCTGTCAGGGTCGCGGCGCACTTCGCCCAGGCGAACGGCCATATTCGAGGTGCGGCGCAACTGGTCATGCAGGGCAAGGTGGAACTGCGCCTGTTCGGTTTTGGCATAATCGATGCCCTTGCCACTGATTGGCCGGTGCCCTTTGTCGAGATAGGGGCGCGCATCATACCAGAACGACCGGTAGAGCAGGGCGCGCGGATGCGGCTGACGTTCGATCTTGTTGATGTGTTGGAGATGTGCTGACACGAGACGGCTGATGTCGCGGGCGACGGCCTGCGGATCATTGATGTCTGTTTTGGGGCGCACAGAACGCAGGCGTTTCAGGAAATATCCGCCGTCGATCAGGATCGCGACCTTGCTCATGCCGCCCCCTGAAACGAAACAGCCCCAAGGGGTCGGCGTTGCCCTGGATGTCGAGGGGTCACGCTTACTGCCAAGGGGCGGATGCCCCAATAATTACGTCCGAATTCGGAGCTGATCAAGAGCGAATTCTGTTTCATGCTGTCGCAAACTGTTTCAGAGCGTCGCAGATTGCCTCTTCCAGCCCCGGCCCTAAGTCATGCACGTCGCGCAGTTCGGCAAAGCCCCATCGGCCGAAGCTGCCCAGTCGGTTCACGGCCGGGATCCACTTGTAGCGCATGGTTTCAGCCTTGAGCATGGCGTCATGGCCGCGGAACCCCTTGACTTCGATCACCAGTGTCGTCGGCTCGGGTGCGTCCAGGCGGATCAGGAAATCGGGGCGGTAAACATGCGGTTCGCCTTCTTTCAGGTAGGGCACTTCGAAGCCAAGGTTGTGGTTCTTGGCATAGGCGAGCACCTTGGGGTGGTCCTCGATCCTGTTGGCCAGCTTCGCCTCCCAGTCGCTGTCGGTGATGATCCAGTTGAGGTGCGACTTGTCCGGGTGCGGCTGGTAGCGGGTGGCAACCGAGGTGTTGAAATTGACGCCCAAGGTGGAGCCTTGCGGGTTATAGGGATCGAGCACCGCCCGCAGAACGCCGTCGCCACGCGGTGAGTCGATGAGGGCGCCGAAGATCAGGTCGCACACCTCGTCGGCCAGTTCACGATAGAGCAGTTGCGCCGGCACGGTGTCGCCCTTGCAGACAAGATGGCCCTCTTGCAGCCACTGCATGACGATGCGTTTGGCGGCCGGGATCAGGTGGATCTTGGGCTGCTGGTTGGCGTCGCGGAGTTTCTCGAACACCATATGCTTGGCGACGTTGTAGGCGATGGTCGAAAGCCGCGCGGTCTTCAGATAGTCGAGCGACAGTTTTTCACTTTCGCCGACGATACCCTGCATGGTCACAACAGTTGCCGCGACCTTTTCAGGGGTGAGCACGTATTGTTCCAGCTTCGAGAAATCCACGTCGAGTCGATCGGACGGCAGGTCTGCGACGTAGCCTTGGACCCGCGGGAAGGTTATTTCCAGATGGTCACGCTCGGGTGAAACCGCGCGGACATTGATCACGTCGCGGGGGGGCTGTGGCGGCGCTACGCGTGGCTGGTCCGAGAAGTTCAGACCGTCGATCCCCATGATGTCGGCATATTCCGTGCGGAACAGGCCATTTTCGGGGTCGGCTTCATAAGACATGCGCCGGAGTGCGCGGCCGATTACCTGTTCACAAATCAACTGTGTGCCGAAAGCACGAAGGCCGAGGATATGGGTGACGTTGTTGGCGTCCCACCCTTCGGTGAGCATGGAAACCGAGACAACGCAGCGAACCTGCTCGCCCAGTCGCCCCTTCTTGCCGACTGTGTTCATGACTTCGCGCAGAATGTCGGCATCAGTCAGATCTTGAGTGCCTCCACGTTCTGCTTGCTCGCGGCGGAAAGCTTCAATTTCGTCGGCGTGGGCGTCTCGGAATCCTTTGTCGATATCTCCACTGGCTTCGAGCGTCGCGCTGTCGATCAAAACAGTGCGCGGACGTGGCAAGCGTTCCCCGTCATCTGCAAAGTTTGAGAACAGAGCACATTTTCCGGGGACGGTTTCCAATGTGCCATCCGGGTTTTCTCGTTCGTATCCGGCCACATAGTCGCGCAATAGCTCGGAGTTCGTCGTGTTGTTGCACACGATGATCATGACCGGCGGGATGCCCATCCCTTCGGACTGCCACAGATCAAAAGTCTTCTTGTAGTGGCCATATAGCGCGTCGATCGCGGTCTTGAGCGGGATCGGAAGGCTTTGCGGGTCAGGGCGCGCTGCGCCCCGTGCCTTCTTGGGCATCTTCTTCCCGATTGCTTTCCACAAGTTGCGGTAAAGGGGGTGCTCTCCGGAAGGCAGATTGTCGGCTACTGGCACGCGGGGAAGCTTGACGATCCCGCATTCAATAGCATCCATGAGAGAGAAATCGGACACCACCCAGGGAAACAATGTGCCCTCGACCCAACCGGATCCCGACAGGAAAAACGGGGTCGCCGACAAATCATAGACCACGCGAACGCCGACCTTTTTCTTGGCCGCTTCAATGCCGGAAATCCATAGACGCGCGGCTTCTGCGTTTTCCTCGGCCTCTTTCCTCTCGTCGCCGGTCAGTTTCGGCTTTTCTGCAGCCGTCCGCTCGCGATAGCTGTGATGGGCCTCGTCATTGATGACGTTGATTGGCCCCAGCCCCATGAGTTCGGGCATCACCCTTTGCACCATCTGCCCTTCGGTCTCGAGCGTGGTGAGTTCCTCGCCATGGCCCTTCAGTGCCGATCTTGTGCCCTTGGCAAGTTGAATCCGCTCGCGCAGTTTGAAAGCGTGATAGTTCGTGATCACGATCTTTGCCCGCTGCATGTCCTGCATCATGTCGGAAGGCACAAGGCTGAGCCGTCGGTAATAGTTCTCGGCATCGTTGGGCAAAAGAACACGCAAGCGATCGCGAATGGTGATGCCGGGTGTCACGATGAGGAACCCGCGGGAGTATGATTTTGCCCCGGGGCTGCGCACCGCATTGAGGGTCTGCCAAGCGATCAGCATCGCCATGACCGTTGTCTTGCCGGCACCGGTGGCGAGTTTCATGGCGACGCGGAACAAATCGGGGTTCGCTTCGGCATTGGCGGCCGTCAAGCGTTCTCGAAAACGTTTGCCGCGAGCCCCCATTTTCGGCGCAACCTCGGCGAGAAAGATTGCGGTTTCGACCGCTTCAAGTTGGCAGAAGAACGGCCGGATCGTCTGGGTTTCATCGGATTGCAGCGTACGCCAGTGCTGGAGCAGCTTTTGCGTCACCGGCGATACAGACCAATCGTTGGGATTGCGAAGCGCGCGCCAACTGTCCACCTGACTGCGCAGTTCATTAACGAACTCGGTCACGTTGTAGGCCATGTCCTGACCTTCGAGACCGGCTTCGCTCAAAGATAGCTCTGTTTGCTTGGCGCCGCTTTTCACCGACTTTGCCTGAGGCATGGCCGAAATCAGATCCGATCTGCGGCGGGACGGCACGATTTTGTCAGTCGGTCGCCCATCCCCGTCCAACTCCCAGTGTCTGTCCGGCACTCGATAAGGAGAATTAAGTATAGGATGCTCAAAAAATGACATGCTCGCCTCGGATGTTTTGGCTCAGCATCAATCAATCAAGACACGCGCGTGGCTTCAAGTGGTAATGGACCTGTCACGCATTGATGCCGCTCCGATTTCTCACTTATGCAGCTTGAGCCTCGAAGGCCAAGGGACTTTTCCGGCCGAGAGCTGAATGCTTACGGCGCGGATTGTAGAAGCCGTTGATGTATTCGAAGATTGCCAGTTCGGCAGCCCGCCGTGTCGGCCATGAACGACGCCAGATCAACTCGGCCTTGATGGTCTTGAAGAATGTTTCGACCGCTGCGTTGTCGTAGCAGTTGCCTTTCCCGCTCATCGAGACCTCAAAGCCATGCTGACGCAGGATCTTCTGGTAGTCGTGAGAACAATACTGGGCGGATTCAAACGGTCGTCGCAACGGTTCCGAATTGGAGGTTGTGATGACAAACCGCAAACGCGCATCAGAGCGCAGCACACGAGGTAAACTGTATTCACCGGGGCGGCCACGGGCGGCACTGCGTTCCTGCTGGATCCACCGGCTCAGCGTTGAAAAGCCAACACCGAAGTCAGCGGCAACCTGCTTGCGGGAAAGCCCGCTCGTCAATGCGACCCGAACCGCTTCTGCGCGGAACTCCGGGCTCGGTCGTGATGCCATGTCTGTTCTCCTTTGCGACACGATACGTGTTCAAAGGAGCGGCACAATTCCGCGACAGGTCCATAAAGCGCCGAGAATTCATGTCGATAGCGCCGTGGCCCTGTCAGGATCGGATGCCGCCTCAAGTTCTCAATTACGCCGTCTGAGCTTAGAAGGCCAAGGTGTCAACGGCGACAGCTATCGGCTGGCCCAAAGCAAGGCTCGCCAATACTCCTGAACCAAGCCTGGCCTTGGTCCTAACAGACCAAGGCGCCTTGGCAACCGACAGCTATGTGGGGAGCGAGTTCGCCAGGAGCCAGTCACACCCAGACTGGCCGACTTATGCTCCGCCCCGTCGCCGGATTTTGCGCCGCCGTTGACAATCCTTACTCTTGTAGGGTGTGACTGGTTCGTACCTGACGGGCAGCGCAGGACAGGGGGGGCGATGAAGCCAGAACTCCCGCGCGGTCGCCATACGGGCCGCAGTCTTGAAACCCGGGCATCCCAGGTCGCGCAACTGCGACACAGGCATGCATAGCCGGGTGTCCGGAGCGGCGGCCCCGTGACGTTGCCGCTGTCATGCTTGCTGCCGACGACGAACCTTGTGGCCGGCTTAACCAAGCTCTTCCCAGAGCCAAATCGTCGGCCTCTAACAACGCTTCACTGCGTCTCGCTTCCGTCGTCCGGGCTTCCACGGCTCAACCTGAGATTGCTGCTTGCAATCTGCGGCCGCATTCGCAAGGATCGCGCAACCGAGTTGAGGCGAATACAATGACAGTCTTCCAAGGTACTCTTGATACTAATAAATTTTCGGTAAGCGGCGGACCTCTACACACCTACCGCCTTTCGGATGAGGGTCATTCGCAATTGGCGCAGGAAATCAGAAATCTGCTGGCGTTGCGGAAATTTCGCACCGCAGCGGCCCCATTTGTCCTGTGGGCGGCTGAGAGGTATCGCCGGGAGTATGACGGCGGCGCCCTTTCTTGGGAATTCCTGACCGAACCCTTGGGAATCGCTCTTTCTCAAACAGATCTGCGCGACATGACGCGCGCTGGATTGAAGAATCTCGGCCGACCTTTGCGGCGGATCGAGGGCGGCACGCAATATCTGCGCACCATCGCGGCAGAGGGCGGGATTCCAGTTAAACTCCTAAGCGGGCAGGGCGGATACCGTTCGGCGCTCGTCGGCCTGGTTGCGGATCTGGCACGGATGGGGCTTGGGTGTCCGCGCGATGTCGCTTTGGCATTCGCGGCGCGGCGCAGCCGACGGTTGCCGATAGGATATCGCACCGAGGAGTTCCGAAATCTGTTTGTTGACTTCGCTATGGAGATTCTGGAGCTTCGCACTCTTGCGCCGGAAGGGCTCGCCGTACATGAGGTTGAGCCGTGGCTCGACCGCGTGAACCCAGATTGGCGGGAAGGTTTGCCGCTTCGGCTCGATGGTGACGCAGCACGCAGCCTGCTGTCCGAGGCCGTTTCCGTAACCCGCCGCTCCGGACTTGTTACCGACCCCTTCTGCCGTGTCTTGCTGCGAGACGCAGAGGAGTGTTGGACATCCTGGATAGACGTCGAGGAACAAGCCGAGATTGCGCCGGAGTTGATTGCTGGGGTGGAGCATGGGAGGCATCGCTTGCGCCTCGGTCCTGTCGGGCCGCTGGCCTCGGCAGTCCCGGACCTCCTACTGGCACTGGATCGTGATGGGGGCAGCGACATCTGGACGTGCCGACGCATCAGCGCGCGCCGGACCTCCCGTTTCCCCTTTCCTCTGGAGCAGGCCGCGGAGCTCATCGCAATGGCCGACGGCGCTTTTCTGACACGCGTGCGACTTGCCGGGGGAGATGCGATCGACATTGGCGTCAGTCCAACCTTCTGGCGCGTCGCAGAAACCGGCGCGACAGGGGCTGAAGCCCTGTCTTACGCTGGCAGCGCATCGCTGAAGACGCAGGATCCTCATATCTGGCTGCTATGCGCCAAGGATTTAACGCCGGATGTGGCGGAAGGCATCACGGCGAAACCGGATGGAGAGATCGCGGGAGGACAGCTTTGGCGATTGTCCGGAAGCGGGCGCGTGCTTCTGCGCGGATGGAATGCCGCCATCGCGACCCGGGCAGATGCCGATGATCGAGAAGAGATCCAGGTCGTCGGGCCGCTTGAATACCGCCTCCTCGACCGCACAGGCACGCCGGTCTATCGAGGTCTGCCGACAATTCTCCACCGTCGGGCAGGACGCGGTTTCCGCAAGCTCTCACATCGCGAAATGTTCCATCGATTTGGCCGGTCAAAGCCTTGGCGACTGGGGCTTCCGCGCGGCGACATGATCGGACGGGTGGAAATCGCCGTGAAAGAAGGTGAGGGCGTTGGGGCGCGCGTCACCGTCAATGTAGCCCCACCTGGGATATCCATCCGGGATGTGGACCCGGGCAATCCCGAAATCCGCCTGTTGCGACTGGATGGGCTACCCATGGGCTGGAAGCTTCGGATCGCGGATGGCGAGACGGTCGCCGTCAATGACAAGGGCCTCGCCGAGGCAGCCGTGAGTTCGGTCGATACGTTGCGTGGTCGGTTGAGCATTGCCCTTGTCAGCCCGAAGGGCGACGCGCCTTTGGCCTGGACACTCGATCTTCCCCGGGCGCGGGGGGAATTCCAGGACCAGGAAGGCGAGGTCTTGGCCCGCGACAGAGACATCACCATGCTGGAGTTGCGGAACTGGCGGGTGGTCCCCGCCGAAACCGGCAAAACAGAACTGCGGATCCGACTTGAAGGAGCACGGTCAGGGGTCAGTCCAGTGATCGTTCGCCCCATTGTGACCGAGCAACCTCTCTCCGCCTTCCGGCCACTTCTGGAAGAGATGCTTGTGGCAGGGGGGCCGGACAGTGAACTACGGTTACGTATTCTCTCCGGTGGTCTGCAGTCGCCGAGGCTGAAGCTTCGGCATGTGCTGGGCGAGACCTGCCTTGAGGGCTGCAAGCTGCTCACCCGACGACAGCAGACGCTTGTCTTCGACGCAGACGTGCAAGCGGTCGCCATAGACATGGAGCACCCCGATCGCGTGGAGACGGCCAATATAGAGGATCTTGCCGAATTGGGCGAAGGTCGCTGGTTCCTTCTCCCAAACTGGCGTGGCGTTCCGATGAGACCTCCGCGCCCCTACGTCACGCCGCAGCCAAGCGCACTGATTGGCGCAGACGCCCCAAGCCGCGACGCGCGTATCGCTCATTTTGCGGCAAGATACCGAAGTCGAGAAGCGGACACGGAATTGTCGCGGCTCTCCAAGCTGGACGGCCAGTTGCTGGCGCATGGGGTTTCGCCAGGGGCGCTGGACCAGGTTCACGCTCTTTGCGACGTGCCGGAGGCCGCGGTTCGCCTATTGATGCGTGTCTCGGAAAGCGATCTCGACGACATGCTCTCGCTTGAGCTGCACGGCGGTCCACGTTGGATATTTGTCGGGCCGGAACATTGGGCCGAAGGTTTCAGGCAGCAAGTGGCAACCCTTCGCGAGGTTTTTTCGGCGTCTCCATCGCTCGTACACAAAGCCGACGAAGAAATCCGCAGGGCAATTGCATCGCGCACCGCCGACATCGTGCGATTGCGCCCGGCCCTCACTGGGCATGTGGTGCTGGGGTTGCCGGAGAACGATCCGTTTCTCATTGTCGAACTCGCAAAGCGCCTTGGAGAATTGCCTTCGGCCCTGCAAGATCCGGAGGCTGCCCTGCGTGACTACGCCGACGAAGTCGTCCGGCGAAACGCGACGACCGCACCCCGACTCTACGATCTTGATGCGCGCAATCGGCCACGGGATTTCGCGAAGTATGACCCCGATCTGCGCGGGCTGATCGACGCCCCGCTGTTTGTCGCAGAAGTCGCATTCGGGACCCGTCCGCCTCCGACTACACGTCAGAGTATCGAGCTCTTGCAAGCAATTCACACAGACACAGGCGCCTTTGAAGCCGCGTTACCCGCGGCAATGGCCTGGCTCAACGATCGGCTGCAATCCTGAGGACGCACCATGAAGGACAACACTACCCTGCACCATTCGGGATACGCGGAAGCCCTCGCGCGCGTGAACAACCGCGCCGCAGATGCGGTAGTTGGCAAGGGGCGCGTGCGCTCGAACGCGCTGCGAAAGGAGATTTCACAGAGGCTGCACGGTGAGCCAGGACGTCCCGAAGCCTTTGTGACTGACCCGGGACTGGAGGCCGCTCGCATTTGGGAGCGTGCAAGCGTTTGCCTCGACGATCTGGCCGGACAGCTCCTCGAAGAAGATCTGGTTGCGGCCCTCGACCGCGAATACGTCAACGATGGCAGGCCAAACTCACGCCGTTGGCCGCGCCGCGGCCTCGATGTCGCCCCGTACGCCCACCAGCTTCGGGCATGGGAGACCGCCGAAGCGGGCAAGAGCTTCATGGTGACGAGTGGCACCGGATCGGGAAAGACCGAGTGCTTTATGATCCCGCTGCTCAACGATTTGTTGCGCCAGCATCGACCGGGGCAGACTGGCGTGCAAGCGATCGTTCTCTATCCTTTGAATGCGCTGATCGACAGCCAGAAGGAACGGCTTGGCGCGTGGATGGAGCCGCTCGCTGACCGGCTGTCCTATGCTCTCTACAATCGCCATCTTCCCGAAACCATCCCCGGACCAAAGCGGCGTGGGGCCGAGATTCGGGACCGTAAGACGCTCCGGGCCGATCCGCCATCACTGCTGGTGACGAACGTCACCATGTTGGAATACATGCTGATGCGCGCGCAGGATCGGGATATTCTGAAGAAGTCGCAAGGCACGCTACGCTGGATTGTGCTGGACGAGGCACACAGCTATGTCGGCGCGCAGGCGGCGGAAATGGCGCTGCTGCTGCGCCGGGTGCGAGAGGCGTTCGGCGTGCGACCGCAGGACGTCCGGCTTGCCGCCACCTCTGCAACGATCGGAGAAGGCGATGAAGCGCGGAGAACGCTACAGCGTTTTCTGGCCGATCTTGCCGGTCTGGAACAGTCCCAGGTCGAAGTGATTGAGGGACAGGAGCGTGTGCCCAATCTGCCCCCGCTCGGCCCCGATACCGCACTGGATCCAGATGATCTGCCCGAGAATAGCCGCGCTCTGTGGGCCTCCCTGGCGAGCCATCCGCGCCTTCGCGATATTCGGGACCGGATGCGCGGTGTCGGCATCGGCTTGCGTGACGTGGCCAAAGTGCTGGGACGGGACCCTGATACCCCGGGGGAAACGGCAAGAGTTTTGCGCGTGATGGAGGCGGCAGCGCAGGCGCAGGATCCGGAGACTGGCATCAGATTTGCGCCCTGGCGCCTGCATGCGTTCCATCGCGCGCAAAGCGGGATCTGGGCCTGCATTGATCCCGGATGCGCGAAGCGTGGGGCGGCACTGGCTGAGGACGACGCCGACTGGCCGTTCGGCCAAGTGTATCTGACTGAACGGGAAAATTGCGATTGCGGCGCTTCGGTGTTCGAGCTTGGTGCCTGCGACGAATGCGGAACGCCGTGGCTGATCGCGGATGTCGTGAGCGAGGGTCCCCACAGGATACTCCGGCAAACGCAGGATCAAGAGCGAGACGACGAGTACATCCTTGATGTGGAGCCCGAGGACGGCGACGAGACACCGCAAGCCGGGACGGCCGTGGCAGAGCGCGTCTTGATAGGCCCTGCGGGTAGTGGCGCGCAGGAATTTCTGAGGCTGACGGATGCATGCCTGTTCGAGCGCCCGAAAGAAGGCGACCGTGTCCTCCCTGTCACCCTGGTCGAGGAAGCGGAACGGGGTTGCTGCGAGCGCAGTTCGCACCAAAGCGTCATCGTGCGCCCACAGCGCTTTGGCGCGCCCTTCCTCATGGGAAACGCCCTGCCGATCCTTTTGGAAGCATCCGCTCCCAACCCTTCTGACACTCCGGTCCCCTTCAATGGCCGACGTCTGCTCTCGTTTACCGACAGCCGACAGGGCACGGCGCGCTTTTCCGCCAAGCTCCAGCAAGAGGCGGAACGCACACTCACGCGTGCCATCATTTACCATTCCGTCCAGCAGAGGTCGGGGGATGCGGAAAAGGCTGCGAAACTGCGCGAGGAAATCGCGGGCCTTCGCCAGGTTGTCGCGAGCGTTCCGAGCCTGCAATCCACCATCGAGGAGAAGCAAGCAGAGCTTAAAGCGGCCGAAGGTGGGCTGAAACCCGTCGCATGGTCCGAAATGGTGTCCCGGCTCGCCGCCAATGAGGAGCTTAGGAATTTCGCCTGCCCGGTTTGGCGGAACCGTCCCAGCAAGGGCGACAACACCCTTGCCGAGGATCCCACGGCCCTGGCCGAGCTTTTCCTGTATCGCGAGCTATTCCGCCGCCCGCGGTTGCAGAACAACGCGGAGACAATGGGCCTGGCGCGCTTGCTTTTTCCTGAACTTGTCGAGCAGGCGCGCCTGAAACAACCCGAGGCCCTACTGGAAGTCGGTCATGACGACGCGATTTGGGCAGATCTGCTGCACGCCGCTGTCGATATCGTGTTCCGGACCACCCTTGCCATTGCATTGCCGGAAACGCCGGTGGACGTCCGGCACTGGATATCCCCCCGCAGTGCCCTCTCGATGGTCGTTGAACCAGGATTGCCGCCGCAGGAGGTGAACGGCGTGAGGAACCCGACAACTTTTCCGGATGCACTCAATACGCGGTCGAACCTCACAAGGCTCGTCTATCGCCTCACAGGCGGAGACTGCGAAAGCAGGATCGACGCCGAACGCGCGGGTGCCGTTCTGACGGCAATCTGGGATACGTTGCGAAAAAGCAGGACGATCGTTCAGGCGGCCGCCGGCGCCTGGCGGCTGGCCATGACCAGAGCGTCGATTGCACCGGTCGAGACGTCCTATGAATGCCCGGTCACCCGGCGACTTCTGCCCTATGCCCCGGCTGGGATCTCAATGAACGCGGTGGGGGATCCGGAGACTTCGAGGGAAATCGTGATGCCCGAGTTGCCAGTTGGTGGACCGCAGGGCATTTCGACGTCCGAGCGCAAGAGTATCCGTACTTGGCTTGAGAGCGACGAACGTGTCGCAGCCTTGCGAATTCAAGGGCATTGGACAGGTCTTCACGACCGCACGGCCGAGTTCACGCCTTTCCTGCGAGCGCAGGAACATTCCGCGCAGATCGACCGATCCAGCTTACAGGGCTATGAAGAGGAATTCAGGCAAGGCCAAATTAACGTCCTGAACTGCTCGACCACGATGGAGATGGGCGTCGATATTCCCGATGTCGGCCTGGTCGTGAACACGAACGTTCCACCCTCACCTGCCAATTATCGCCAGCGTATCGGTCGGGCAGGACGCCGAGGCGAACCCTGGGCGATGGCCTTCACCTTTTGCAAGGACCTGCCGCTTGACAACATGATTTTCCGCGAACCTGCCCGCCTTCTGCAGGCGCAGGTTGCCGCGCCTCAGGTGCGGCTTGACTCTGCAACGCTTGTGCAACGGCACGTCAATGCGCTGTTACTGGGGCTGTTCCTGCGGGAAGGCGGCGGGATCAACGTCAAGAAAAATATGGCCTCGTTCATGGGGGCGACGCCCGATCCGGACGCGCCATTCATGCCCGATAGTGTCGCGGATGATTTCCTACTCGCGCTCAAGGGCGATTGGGGCGGCGGTGAGCCCGTGACCCGGGCAATAGACACGCTTGTGACTGGGACCTGCCTGGCCGGTCATAATGGGCTGGTCGCCCGGACGGAGGATAGTTTCGTCCGCATGCGTGATCATTGGCGCGACGAGTATGAACAGCTTTTGCAGGCACAGGCGGCCTATCCGGAAACCGAGCCGGCACACAGATTGTACCGTTTGCGCGCGAGACGCATGCGGGAAGAGTTCATGATGATGGAACTTGCCCGCCGCGGTTTCACCCCGTCTTATGGTTTCCCTGTCGATGTTGTCACCTTCGATCATGCCGGAAGGGACGGCGCAGAGGCTGGCCCAGCCCGTCAACTTGACATCGCTATCAGGGAATATTCGCCCGGAAGTGAAGTCGTGATCAACGGGCTGGTGCATCGCTCAGAGGGCGTCATGCCTACCTGGGGCAACAGGAACGACCCCAGCGCAGTCGAAGATCTTCGCACTCTTCTCTCTTGCCGAACCTGCGGCCACTTCGGCCTGACCCGGCAAAACGCAATGACGTGCCCGCGCTGCGCCGCGCCCGTGCAAAGGCAGGAACTGCTCCGGCCTTCCGGCTTCTTGGGCACCCGAAAACCGCACAGCGCCTATGAGCAGCTGGCATTTGTGGCCCCTGATCTGCCTCGCGTTTCTGCCTGCGCCGAGAACTGGATCTCCTTGCCCGACCCTGAAATTGGTCGGCACAGAACGGCACGAGAGGGGCATGTGCTCCTAACCGCGTCCGGCGAACACGGGTGCGGATACGCGATCTGCATTACTTGTGGCAGGGCCGCGGCCGAGACGGACGAGGCCAGCATGGTGATGCCGGGCGACATGCGCGATCATTTCCCGTTGCAGCGGCTTCGCGACAATCCGCGACACGATGGCAAATGTCCAGGCAATGACGAGGCGGCCCGCAAGATCCGGCGACGGGTCAAGCTCGGCACCGAATACACCACGGACGTCTTCGAACTGCAACTCGACGCCTTGGCGAACACCGAAGAGGGCCGCGCGCAGGCTGCCGCCATTGCTTCTGCCCTGCGCGAAGCGCTCGCGGCGCGCCTTGGTGTGGATGCCGAAACCATGGGCATAGCGGTCGCGCCCAGTCTGCGCCCGGACGAAGCGCGACGCAGCTCTGTTTTTCTGTATGACAAGGCGTCAGGAGGGTCCGGTTTCGCAAGTGAGGCCGACAAAGACTTCCCCGGTCTGCTGAAACGCGCGATGCGCCGCCTGGATTGTCCGGCAGACTGCGACAGCGGCTGCCCTGAATGCGTGCTGCGGCGCGACCTGCAATTCGGCGGCCCTATGGATCGCCGTGGCGCACTGAAACTATTACGGGACGAGATTCTGCCAAGGCTCGATTTGCCGGAAGCGATGCGCGTGTTCGGCCCGGAGACCCGGCCGGTCATGCAGCCGCTCGCGGACTGGCTGGGTCGGCAGTTGAACTCTGGAGCCATAGGCCGTCTGACGCTGTTCCTCACAGATCCACCATCGCGCTGGGACATCGCCGAATGGCCCGGCTTCAGGGTTGCCACGGAGGCGGCGCGCGCCGGCGTTCCGGTCACCATCGCATTTAAGAAGAGTGACATTCAATCACTGGATATGTCGCAGAAACTGGACCTCGTTCGGCTTGCCGCGCGGGGCGATGCGACTGTTCATGTCAGCGAAACCCTGCCCAAAATCGCCGGCGCATCAGTACTGGCTAACGCGACATTAAGCGGATCCGAAATCGCTGTCATGATCATGGATCCGGATGCTGCGCATGTGGACCGTAAATGGGGGTCTGTGGAGGCGAGTCCGTTGCTCTTCGGACCATACTCAGCCGCAACACTCTCTCCTGCGCTGTCGCTTCAGAAAGTTACCGTGTTCGGAGAGGGCAATTCCGCCCATAAGGACGTGATGACCGAACTCGATGGGCCCGTCTCACAGTTCGGCAACCGCTTCTGGAAAATCGTGCGTAACTTGCGTCCGCAAGCCTTCGGCGAAGGTCGGCGGATCGCACATGTAAGCTACAACGATCGCTATCTTCGAGGCCCGCTCACCGCGCGGTTGCTATTCGAAGCATGGCGCACCATGCCGCTGCGGGATGATCGAACGAAATTCGAAATCATCTCGGAGGCTACTGGCCAAGACGGACGGCCTGGGTATCTACTTTGGCATAACTGGGATAGCGACGCTGTTCGGCGTGAAATCTTGTCGGCAGTCTTCCCGAGCGCCGAAGTGAAACTTCGTGACAAGGCTGGTTGCGCCCATGCAAGATCATTCCGCCTAACCTTCGATGATGGGGCGGAAATCGCAGTTTTCCTTGATCAAGGATTTGGCGCATGGCGGGATTCGTCCCCACGCCCTACGCGCTTTCCTCATGATGAGGCTTCGTCGGAGCAAGCGAGGGCGCTTGTTGAGCTGCGTTTCAACGTGGCCCTTCAAGATGGTGGGCGATTCGCGTCCCCGATTTGGGTGCGATGGTAGTGTTCGCTGCGGACGTCATCGGTGGCTTCCTAAAGCTCCAAGCCGGGGACGGATTGGTGCAGCGGAAAGTGACAATTGAGCGAAGTCAAATGTCTAAACACTGACACAGACAGCGCGACCGAAATCTTACATGCGTTTGGTTTACGCTAAACCACTGTTAAGACCTGAGACCCGGTTGTGGCCACCCGCTGCGCGAGTTGAGGGCTGCGCTGGACCACGGACGTGAGCGTTTTTCCGTTTCTAAGCCATCGGGTGGCAGGTTGCCCCGATGGATTTCATGAACTCTGCCGGTGTCACATTGCCGATTGAGCTGTGCGGCCGTTCATTATTGTACTCGTGGCGGTACGCCTCACATTTTAGCCTGGCATCTTCAACGGACAAGAACCAATTCTGGTCAATGCACTCGGCCCGGACCGTCCCATTGAACGCCTCAGCAAAGGCGTTATCCGTGGGCTTCCCCGGTCGGCTGAAGTCCAGAACAACACCATTCAGATGAGCCCAGAGATCAAGATCCTTGGAGATTAACTCCAGCCCCTGATCGACACGGATAGAAGCAGGAGAACCATATTCCCGCGCCACGTGCTCCAATGTCCTGACGACGTCTGCACCTGCGTACCGCGGCCGGATGTCAATGGCTGCCGACACTTTCGATTACGTATCCACACTGGTCAGGATCCGGATTTTCCGGCCGTCATAAAACTGATCAGACAGAAGATCCATTGCCAGACCTCATTCAAAGATGCCGCCGGTCTGCGGTCTTCCCGGAGCGTTGCGGCAACCTTGCGTTTTGGCCTCTTGCTCCGGATCTGCAAGCCTTCTTCGGTATATAGCCGGTAGACCCGCTTGGCGTTCACTTCCCAGCCTTCTCCTCTCAGAAGATTATGAACCCGCCGGTATCCGTAGCGCACCCGCGCCTCGGCGATCTCACGGATGCGCTTTCGCAATGCTGCCTACGACGGTCGACGCGACTTGTAGAAATAGGTGGACTTGTTCAGCCCCGAGAACCTCGCAGCCGTGCCGGATCGAGACCTGAAACACACCCTGGACATAGTCGACCGGCTGTCGACCTTTCGCAGGCGCTACACCTTTTTTGCCAGCACGTCCTGAAGCATTGCCTTGTCGAGAGACAAGTCGGCGACAATCCTCTGCAGGCGGCCATTCTCCTCCTCAAGCAGCCTCAGGCGTCTCAAACCGGACGGCATCAGCCCACCGTACTTCTTGCGCCACCGGTAATAGGTCGGCTGGGAAACGCCTGCCTTGCGGCAGACCCCTGCACACTCAACCCATCATCAACCTGCTTCAGAATGAAGGCGATCTGGTGTTCGCTGAACCGTGATTTCCGCATCGGGAGTCTCCGCATTGCCTGCCGGGCATATTATGGAGAAATTCTTTCTGCCGCCGGTCCAGCTTCCGGGTGGCAGGTCAATTCCAGCAGCTCAGTATCAGACTCTATAGAATGTGTGATGCGCTTCCGAATAAGATTCGCTTGTGCTCATGTCTCACTGTGATCTTCGCGTAGGCTCCTGACGGGTCCTATCGTATGGAGCTTTCGTTTTTTTCGGAAATATGTCGTGAACCCAACTCCTCTCCGAAAACGGAGAGAAAATGCAACAACTGAACATACCAGACTGGAAGGCGGATCTTGGGAGCGTCACCGACCTCGCCAAATTCTTCAGTATATCCCGAGCGGCCATTCCGGGGCTTATGAAAGAGATGGGGGTTCCGAAGCGGGGGAGGGGGTATCCCTGGATCAGAATCTGGGTTGCTCTTGGTATTGACCTCGCCACTGTTCGTGATCCTGCGGTCCTGAGGACGCCGTTGCTGGAATTGCAGAAGGTCGCCGTGATGCTTGGTGAAAGCCCGAAGACGACGCGCCGTCGCAGCGAAGGCAAGCACCGTGACAGGTCTTTCCCAGCCCACCTCAACCTCGGGCCGCGCAAGCGCTTGTTTTTTGAAGGCGAGATCCGGGCGTGGCTGCTGGGCGAACCGGTGCCATTCAAGCGGCGGCAGTCCAAGCTCGTTTTCATCCCTGCGGCGGAGCGAAAAAACCGCGCTCAGGACGAGCCGGAACCGACGTCGACCCAAAGAAAAACTCCGCGCGGCTCAGCGGCCAGCCTGTTCTTGGCGCCACCGCCCTCCAATTGAACCAAACCTGAATTTCTGGACCAGCCTTCCAGAGACTACCTCCTTTCCGCACCTGGAAAGGAGGTTTTCTTTTGTATGTCGTCAGGGTGCTGTCTTGCCCGCGAATTCAACAACTTTCCGCGAAAATGACACCCGGGCAGGCAATTGGCCGATCAACGGACAGATGACATCCTCAGCGGACAAAATGACAAACACCCCTGGATTTTCGGTTCCGGCAAATGAACGGGTATTTGTCATTTCCGGCTTCGGTTTTTCGGAAAACGGCCAATTTGTCATTTAGCGGACAACGAAAAAGAGGCCCTATGAGTTTTCTCAACCCTATCGCCCCGATGACGTTCCAGGACGTGTTGGACTGGACCATTGCTGAAGGCAAGAAGGATTACATCACACCGGTAAAACGGTGTGGCGCGTTGCATTCGAACCAACCGCTGGCACGGATTCCGGCGGACCACGCCGAATTCACTCGGCGTTTCCCGCTTGAGGGCTTCGATCCCCGGCATTTCAAGACCGATAAGGCGTACAAGGCGTGGCGGCGCAAGGTTGCCGCCGCGATCAAGGGCTGCTCAGGACAGCAGGCGGAAGCGCGCGCCCGCCGCGCGCGGCAGGATGAGTGGTCGTTGCTGATTGCGGCCATGGAGCACCTCGTCGGCAAGCCCGGTGATCGAAAGCAGTCACACCCGAGGCTGATCCCGGTCCGAAAGCTTGCGGATCTTGCGCGGCAGCACGGGAAGAGCCCGAAGCAAGTCTCCCAGGCATGGCTGGCCGAGGTCCGGGCCGATCTGAACCCGAATGAGTGGAAATCCGTCCAGTCCGCGCTGCGGCGGCTGGACAAGTTCCGCAATGAGCAATCGATCCGGCCTTTCCTGCCGGCCTCCCCGTATGGCGGACCTCCGGTGCTGCGCCAGAACGTGCTGCCTGGTGTGCCGGAACACATCGCCGAAGAAATCAGCTCCTGGGTTCAAGTCGCGACCCGTGGCGGCTTCGATTCTGTTGAGGGAACCTGGGAAGGCGCGAACTCCGAGAAGGACATCATGTTCAAGACGTCGGCCCTGCGGAAGTTCGTCAGCACCCTGGCGGAATGCACGGCCATTGGCGCCCGTGACCGCCTGGCAGCGCTTCTCACCCCCGAAAACGCCACGCTGGTGATCCGCCGCTGGACAGCAAACACGGCGGGGCAGGGGCGGATCTCTGCCCGCACCGCCCAGGACTACATGAAAGCCGTGCGCACCGTGATGGCGCGGAACGGCGTTTCGCCGGACGTGCTCAAGCAGCACCTGGCGAACAACCGGTTCCTGCATGACGGCAAGAAGCAGGGGCGGGGGATGTCGCCGCAGGTGCGGGATTTTTGCGAAATGCTCCTCGGGTCGAGGAAGCAGTCCCTGACCTTTCTGTCGCTTCACGTTGCGCTTCGCAACAAGGCGCAAGGGTTTCTCGACGCATGCTCGGAAGCTGGTAGCGAGCTCACTCCGAGCGAACTTGAGGCCGTGCGCGCGATTGGCTCTGTCGCGGCCTTCTGCGCGCTTGAAACGCGCGGCGCGCCGATCCGGGTCCGCAACGCTCTGGGCCTCAAGATTAGCGGGAGCGGGATCACCTTCCATCTGCCGAGCCGGATGGCAGACCACGCCACGATCGACATCCCGCCAGAGCTGACCAAGAATGGAAACGAGATCTGGGCGCCGATCACCCGCGGCAACCTGAACGGTCTCGAGGTTATCGAGTGGTACATGCGCGAAATCCGCCCCCTTTATCCCGATGCGGACATGTCCCCCTACCTTTTTCCGGGGATCTGGACGGACGGAAGCCTGAACTACAAGACCTTTCTCAATTGGTTCAAGCGCGAGACCCGGCTTGCGGGCCTGCCAATGACCCCGCACAACTTCCGGCACGGCCTTGCGTCCCTGCTTATCCAGAAGAACCCGGGCAGGTGGGACCTCCTCGAGCGGTTGCTCGATGACACGGTTGGGACCGCCCGGCGCAATTATGGATGGGTGAACAAGCGTACGCAGCGCTCTGAGGTACAGAAATACGTGCTCGATCTTTCGGGGCTGAACGCATGAAGAAGCCCGACTATCGAACCGTCGAAGACATTCTCAAGCACCCCCGCTGGGATCCCCTCGCCGGGGTGCTGGACATGGACCGCGTGACGGCGCCGCAGATGCGCATCCTCGACGACTTCCTGGCTTTTGTCGAAGGCCAGGCGCTCGCATCGATCTGGGACCTCACGGTGGCTGACTTTCTTTCTTTCGACGAAAGGTACAAGTCGGCAAACCGACTTCGAAGCCTTAAGAAAGCACTGAAAACCGTGTTACCGGGGCAGCCTGCACTCATTGTGCTGACCGACGCCATCCGGCAGAAGGAGGCTGCCGCACGGCCGCCCAAGCCGGGGCCGGCCAGGCCGCGTCGCCTGAAAGTGTCGATCCCTGAAGAGGAATTGCCCGACAGCTGGAAGGAGGCTCTCGCGGACATGGTCGCGGGCATCGACCGGCCAGGCCTCATGGCACCCTCACCGAAGATGGTCCCGACTTACCGGATGAAGCTGCGCCAGTTGGCCTGCTCGGCACGGAAGGCCGGTCTGCCAGAAGCTTTCACGGCGGAGGCTGTGAAAGCGTATGCAGCCGACATGCGGAAACGGAAATTGGCGGCTGCAACGCAGCTGGCTGCGTTCTCGGCGCTTGCGACGTGCGGCCGCTACATGGACGCCGGCCGCCCGGTCCTGGATCTCTTGGCTGATCTTAAGCGCCGCAGTGAAGCTGCGGCCCGCAAAGAGCCGAAGCAGAAATACGCCAAGCTGCAGAAAACAGGATATTCGCCGGTGGGGATCATCACCCGCGCCGACGAGCTTCTCAGAGAGGTTCCCGACCTGAAGTGCCCGAGATCGCAGCAGGCGCAAAGGAACTGTGCTGCTGCCCTGGCGCTGTTTTCGGTGCTGCCCGTGCGCCTGGCTGATACCCGCATCAGATTTGGCGAGAATCTGGTCTGGCGGAACGGCGCGTATGAGCTGCGGCTCAAGCTTTCCAAGAGTGGCGAGCTCTATGATGCGGAGGTTGATCCGCGGCTGAACAGGTTCATCGACGCGCTGATCCTCCGCGGGTGTGACCGAGCCTGGCTGGACGCCATGCGCCAAGACTGCATGGCGTCCAGGCGGCCTCTGTTCGTGCGGAACGACGGGGAGAGCGTCGGCTACAATTACGTTTCAGACTGCTGGCGCAAGGTATTTGGGACCGGCGAGCATATCTCGCGGACGATCCTGCACACCTTTCTTGGTGTCGAGCTGGGCGCCGCAGGAACCGACCTGTCGTTGTCGGCCTGCGGCCAGAGTTCCCCCGATACTGCCGCCACCTATCAGGATGACATCGTCAAGAAGGCCGGTCGGATCAAAGGCCAGGCAGCACTGGCAGAGGTTGCGCAAGACGCGGACGCGACGCTGTTCGCGTTCAGGTAGCGGCACACGGAGAAGTTCCTTTCTGCACGTCCCTCTGCATGAGGACGCGCAGAATGGAACCCTCCGAAGCCATCAAAGGAATTGAAGACACAACTGGAAAGGGTGGCCAGGGCCAGCCTTGATGCAGACGGGTGGTAGAATTTCGAAGGCTCGAAGCTGCTCAAGACGCCGAGGTCCCGCAGGCCTGCCTGTTGCCTGTCATCGTGAAGGCAGCAGGAAGGGCGGCCGGTCCTCTTTTACCCGGATGAAGCGGAAGCGCTTCGCACTCGTGACCAAGAAGGAGCGGTGGTCACTCTTGTAGCTCGCGGCACTCCCGCCGGAGCAAAAAACAGGGAGAACAGCCATGTTCGATATCCCCCAGCCAGCCACGGCGCTGCACCGGTTCGCGCAGGACCATAATCAATCCATCCAGCATGCGGCACTTCTGCTCGGAGGCAGTTTCTGGCTCCGCCGTGTGCAGCGCCTGCTCGATGACCTCGCCTCGCCGCGCCCGCTGACGCACCGCATTCTTCGCGAAACCCAAGCACTTCATGCGCTGCTCTCTCTGGAGCACGTCCACGACATGGAGCGAGTGGAGGCAGCCTGCTTCGCGTTACTCGACCCTGACGCGCCCTATGTCGCCGAGATCTGCCTGCTCACGGAGGGCCTCAGCGAGGCTCTGGAGCAAACGGCTGCGCCGGGTAGCACGGTGCAGACCCTGGAACAGGAGGTCGAAACCAATGGATGACACGCAAAACCATCAACACCTGCTCAGGCGGGCTGTCATCCGAGCCTTCGAGGCAGCTGGGGCCGTTGAGCGTGCCTTCGAGGCGGCGGTGGCCGCAGGCGGCGTCCCGCTGAACCCGCCGCAGCCCGCCTGCGGCCTGCTCCACGGGGAGCTGACGCAGGAATGCTTTTGCAAGCAGCAAGTGGCTGCTCTGCGCCGTCTCGCCCAAGGCCTCGACATGGAGATCGAGAGCGAAACACGGAGGTGGTTCGTGCACGATGAATGCTGCACTTCGGGGGGCTGGCAAGAGACCGAAACCACGGCGCGCGGCGATGCGCTTTGGGCCCTCCAGTCGGCATTGAATGCCCTGGCAGACCGGATCGGGGCCGTCCTCCGGCTTATGGATGCTGACCGGATGGCCGCTGCCCTCCTCCAGTAATCCGTCTGGCCGAGGGGAAATCCTCGGCAGCCAAGCGGGGAGAAATTTCGCACGTCCTTAAGCGCTGCAACACTTTCCCTTGCCGGGCTGCCCAGCGGTGCGGAAAAGCCTCCGCGGCTTTGTCCCTGTCACCGCAGAACATTTTGCCTGTAAGCGGTTCGCCGACAAGCTACGGCACTTTTTTCGCGGCCAATCAAACCAAACAATTTCTCGTTTTTCGGAGGCGACCCAGCTCCCGCCTGCGAGTGGCGTCCGCTGCTCGCAAGCGATCCATCGTTTCGCGCCAATCCGCGAGAGAAAAAAGAAAGTTGCCGAATATGCCCGCAGCAAAGCCTTCCCAAGCTTCCATTGCCAACACCATTAAAGCCATCGTGGCGGCTGGCCTCACACCGGGGGCAGTCCACGTCGATGCAGATGGCGGATTTCACGTGGATATAATGATCGCGGACTCCCTTGTGGTGGCCGCTGACCGGAACCCGACGGCAAATGATGCGGCATTGGCCTGGGAGGACGTGGCATGAAGATCGATCTTGACTTCCCCGGTCTCTGCCAGGAAAAAACCGCCGCTGGCAACGTCCGCTGGCGCGTCCGCGTCGAGGGCGAGAAACGCCGAAAGATCACGATCCCTGTCGGGCCGGGTCATCCGGATTTTCAGCTGCACTACGACGCCGCTCGGTTTGGTGAGAAATTGCGCCAGGATCGCGTTTCCAAACCAGTTGGAGGCTCGCTGGATGAGTTGAGAGAGCGGTATGTGGCTTGGATGCAAGTTCAAGTGAAGGCGGGCAATCTTGACCAGAAGACGCTGGAGAGCCGTGAGCGCGGCCTGCGCCAAGCCTGTGATTGTCCAACTCGAAACCGCAAGGCACGCATGGGCGCGGTTAGGGTAAACATGCCGCAGGAAGCCTTCGCCCACATCCGGGATTCCTTTGGCATCCGGACCGGGGCCGCAGCCACCTGCCTAAAGGCCTTGCGGGCGGCATACCGGTGGGGCTCGGAATGCGGGTTTCACCACGACGGCCATGTGTACAAAGTCAGAACTTCGCACGTATCCAAAGGTGGCGCCGTCCCTTGGACAGCGGAGGACAAGGCCGCATTCCTGAAGCGTCACGGGCCCGGGACCATGGCACGCCGCTGGTTCTTGCTTGCCAATGACACGGCAGGACGGATCGGAGACACTCATCTTCTCGGACCGCGCAATGAAGTATTTCGGGGCGATGGTCAGATCATCTCCTGGCAGCCGGGCAAGAAGGGGTCCCAGCCGGTGGAGGTTCCGATGAGCGGGCAGCTCATGCTTGAGCTTGCGGGGCTTCCTGCAGACGCAAGCGCTTACCTGCTCACGGAACAGGGCAAACCTTTCGCATCGCCCGGGAGCCTCGGCAACCGTGTGAGAAAATGGATTGTCGAAGCCGGTCTGTGTACCATCGAAACGGATGCTTCCGGCAAGACGGTAAAGAAAGCCACTCGGTCGCAGCATGGCATCCGTAAGGCGCGCGCCGAAGAGATCGCCGAGCAGGGCGGTCTGTTTATGAAGTGATGGCCTTACTCTCGCGTAGCGATGTGAAAACCGCTGAGATCTACACGAAGAAGTTCGAACGAGCACGCCTTGCCGCACAGGCGGCTGCACGCCGGGATAAGGCCGTTTAATGCGCATGTGTCCCACGATAGAAAAAACGTGGGACACCTTCTGTCCGAAAGCTCACAAAATAAAGAGAATTCAGGGGGAGGTGGCAGCCCGTAGGGGAATCGAACCCCTCTTTCCAGGTTGAAAACCTGGCGTCCTAACCGATAGACGAACGGGCCACTTTATCGTGTGAGCGGTGTTTAGTTATTCCCGCAGCCCGCCGCAAGCGAAAAAATGCGCCCGGGAAAAGAATCTTTTGGGGCTGCGAAACCAGCGGTTCAACTGGCCGGAGCGGCGTCTTCCAGCCGCAGTTGTGGGCTTTGGCGACCGCCCCAGGTGTTGACCTCGAGGCGACCGGCAAAGTGGAACCTTGCGCCACCGTGCTCAAGCAGGCGGGGGCCCATAGCCGTGTCAAATGCGCCAAATGCAATCGCGTCGATCCCACCGCCAAGGCCATCGCTGAGCGACAGTTTCAGATGTGATTCTCCAACCCGTTTGGCAAAGCGCACTTCAAGATCGGGAAAGGCATAGCGCGGGGCGGGGGCGCCGGCACCAAATGGGCCAGCCTGCTCGATCTGTTCGATCAGGTCCACAGTGGCCGCGCCGGGCATCAGCATACCGTCGAGTTTCAGATCCGCCGCCCCCAGGTCTGCAGCCCCCTGCTTGGCCAATAGATCACTAAGACGGCTCATCGCCTCTTCGAGCTTGTCGCGCGCCACGGTCAGACCAGCAGCCATCTTGTGCCCGCCACCCTTGATCAAATGGCCTTCGCTGGCGAGGCGCTGGATGGCAGCGCCAAGGTCGATGCCGCTGACGGATCTGCCCGATCCCTTGCCCTCATCGCCGTCAAGGCCGATCACCACGGCGGGGCGACCTGCGGCCTCTTTCAGGCGCGAGGCGACGATGCCGACAACGCCGGGATGCCAGCCTTCTCCCGCCGCCCAGACCAGCGGGGCGTCCAGACCGCGCGCTTCGGCCTGCTCCAGTGCAGCGGCGCGCACGGCGTTCTCGATGTCGCGGCGTTCGGTGTTGAGCTGGTCGAGCCGTTCCGCCAGGGCTGCCGCCTCATGCGGATTGTCCGTGGCCAGCAGGCGCGCGCCCAGATCCGCCTTGCCGATGCGCCCACCGGCGTTAACGCGCGGGCCAAGCAGGAAGCCAAGATGATAGGTAGAGGGCGCCGAATCCATCCGGCTGATATCGGCCAGCGCCACGAGCCCCACCCGTTTGCGCGCCGCCATGACCTTCAATCCCTGACGCACCAAGGCCCGGTTGGCTCCAATCAGGGGCGCCACATCAGCTACGGTGGCCAGTGCCACCAGATCCAACAGCGCCATCAGGTCCGGACCAGGGCCCAGTCCCTTGTCGCGGGCCTGGCGGCGGACCTCGACCAGCATTAGGAAAACCACGCCTGCGGCACAGAAATAGCCCAAGTCCCCTTCTTCGTCTTGCCGGTTCGGGTTTACCACGGCGACGCAGTCCGGCAGGGTTTCCCCGCCGAGGTGGTGATCCAGTACGATGACATCGGCATCTTTGGCGGCGGCGATGGGCCCGTGCGAAAGCGTGCCGCAATCCACGCAGACAATCAGATCATGATCGCGGGCGAGCGCCGACATGGCGGCATCATTCGGCCCGTAGCCTTCATCAATGCGGTCGGGGATGTAAAGCGTTGCATCCTGCCCCATGGCGCGCAGCCAGACCAGCAGGAGGGCGGCAGAGCTGCCCCCGTCCACGTCATAGTCGGCAAAAATCGCAATGCGCTGGCGCTGCTCGACGGCCTGCAGGAACCGCGCGGCGGCTTTCTCCATATCCTTCATGCGGCGGGGATCGGGCAGCAGATCCTTCAGGGCTGGCGTCAGGAACCCTGTGGCCTCATGGGTTGGAACGCCGCGTCGGGCCAGCACCTGACAGACGGCCGCAGGCAGGCCTGTTTGTTGCACCATTGCCTCGGCAGCGCGTTCCTGATCTATGCCGGGGCCAACCCAGCGGCGCCCTGAAAGAGACTGTTCAACCCCAAGAAAGCTCACGCGTTTCTCCCACCAAAGAGGGCCGGTCCTGTGCGGAACCGGCCCCGATTTTGTCTTTTACGCTTCCCTGCACAGCGCGGGCAAGAGGCCGTCGGTGCGCGGCTTAAGCTGCGTCAACCGGTGTGCGGTAGGACATGCGACGCACGGACCCTGTTTTCGAGCGCATCAGCAGCGTGGTGGTCTCAACCCAGCCCGGCTGGCGTTTGATCGCAGGCAGGAGCGAGCCGCCAGTTACACCTGTTGCAGCAAAGATCACGTCCTGCGTGACCATCTCGTCGCGGCTATAGATGCGATCCAGGTCAGTGATGCCGGCCTTGGCGGCGCGGCCCTTTTCGTCATCGTTGCGGAACAGGAGGCGGCCAAAGATCTGTCCGCCCATGCATTTAAGCGCAGCTGCCGCCAGAACGCCTTCGGGCGCGCCACCCTGGCCCATGTACATGTCGATTCCGGTCACCTCGGATTCAGCGCAATGCATGACGCCGGCCACGTCGCCATCGGTGATCAGGCGGATTGCGGCGCCGGTTTCACGTACTTCTGCGATCATAGCTTCGTGACGCGGACGCTCCAGGATGCAGACGGTGATGTCCGACGGTGCGCAGCCCTTGGCCTTGGCCAGCGCCTCGACCCGTTCGCGCGGGGACATGTCGAGAGAGACGACGCCCTCCGGGTAGCCGGGGCCGATGGCGAGCTTGTCCATGTAGGTGTCGGGTGCATGCAGCATCGAGCCGCGCGGCCCCATGGCGATGACGGTCAGCGCATTGGGCATGTCCTTCGCGGTCAGCGTGGTGCCTTCGAGCGGATCAAGCGCGATGTCCACGCCGGGGCCATTGCCGGTGCCGACCTCTTCACCGATGTACAGCATCGGGGCTTCGTCGCGCTCGCCTTCGCCGATGACCACGACGCCCTTAATGTCCAGAAGGTTCAGCTGTTCGCGCATTGCGTTTACCGCTGCCTGATCGGCGGCCTTTTCGTCGCCGCGTCCCACCAAAGAGGCAGAGGCAAGCGCAGCCTGTTCGGCGACCCGTGCGAGGCCAAGGGATAGCATGCGGTCGTGAAAGGTGTCGTCAGAGCTGGTCGAGGTCATACTCAATAATCCTGTGTCAATCCGGTTCGGTTGATTGTCGATACCCCGTGCGGGGCGCTGCGGGCAAGGGATGATGCGTGAAGCGCCCGGGGTGCGGTCGCTCCATGCGCTGTTTTGATGGCGCGCGCGTCAGAGTTCTTCAATGCGCAGGGCCACCGGGGCGCCATCAACCACGCCCGTGGACGCCAGGCCGGAAATGGCATCATCGAGCATGGCGCTGGTGCATTTATGGGTGACGATAAGGACCGGGGCCGTGGGTTCGGAATGTCCATACTGGCGCATCCGGTCAATTGAAACGCCGGCATCACCCAAGGCCGCGGCAACTTTTGCCAGCGCGCCCGGTTTGTCCTGCAGTGACAATCGCAGGTAGTAGGGAGCGGGCAGGCCAGAAATTGCCGAAGGCGCCTCTTGCAAGGATGTCGCTGGCTGGCCGAAAGTAGAGATGCGGAACCCCCGCGCGATATCGCAGATATCGCCAAGGACGGCGCTGGCGGTCGGTCCTTCACCGGCGCCTGGACCGCGCAGAACGATTTGATCCACGGCATCGCCTTCGATCACGACCATGTTGGTGCCGCCTTCAAGCTGACCAAGCGGAGAACTCGCAGGCACGAGGCAGGGCGCCATGCGCTGCTCAAGGCCGCGGGCGGATTTCTGGGCCACACCAAGGAGTTTGATCCGGAAGCCCATGTCCGCCGCATGGCGGATGTCTTCGATGGCGATGCGCTGGATACCTTCGAGCTGGACATTGCAGAAATCGGGCTTGGTGCCAAAGGCGATCGCGGCCAAGAGCGCCAGTTTGTGACCGGCATCGATCCCGCCCACGTCCAGGTTCGGATCCGCTTCCAAGTAACCAAGGCGCCCGCATTCCTCAAACAGTGCGTTATATCCGCGACCGGAGGCTTCCATCTGGGTCAGGATATAGTTGCAGGTGCCGTTCATCACGCCCATGACGCGTGTGATTTCATTCCCTGCAAGGCCCTCAGTAAGGGATTTGATCACTGGAATGCCACCTGCAACGGCGGCTTCAAAACGGATCACGCGACCTGCTGCCTCGGCCTGCTCGGCTAAGGCTTGTCCGTGAATCGCCAAGAGTGCTTTGTTTGCAGTCACAACATCCTTGCCCGACGCCAGAGCGGCTTCGGTCGCCTCCTTGGCAGCGCCTTCATGACCGCCCATCAGTTCCACAAAGACGTCCACATCGTCACGCCGGGCGAGTGAGACTGGATCTGTCTCCCAGGCGTAGGAGGAGAGGGACACGCCGCGGTCCTTCTCTGCATCACGGGCCGACACGGCGGTGATCACGATCGGACGGCCAGTTCGCGCCTCAAGCAGTTCGGCCTGGCGGCGAATGATTCTCACCACGCCTACGCCGACGGTGCCCAAACCTGCAATTCCAAGGCGAAGCGGCTCTGTCATGGCGGGAGGTCCTTTGTCTCAACTCGTTTGCCCCGCCTTAGCGGGTTCGGGCCGGCGGTGCAACGTTGCGCGCGAGAGCAGCGCTTATAAAGAAGGGTGACGGTGGCCTTGATGACAAAAACCGGTCAGTTTTGAGCGCGCCGCAGGGCCTCGGCCCGCGCTTTGAGACGCGCGCTGCGGGCATCGAGCTGTTGTTCCAGTTCGGCGCTCTGTTCTTGCGGAGTCGGGAGCGGAGGAACGCCTTCGTCCAGAGGCAGCAACGCAGGGTAATCGGCGCCTTTCAGGTCGGGCGTCAGGCGATCCTCTATTTCCGGCACGCGGGTGCAGGCGGGGCTTGCGGCGACCAGCACGATCAGCAGGGCGGGTTTAAGGATATGACGTTGGATCATCTTGACGGGTCTCGGCTCCGTGGGGGCGCGTGGCGACGCACTCCTCCTTGATGCACAATTGCTTCTTCTCGCACAAGGAGGGCTTTTTTCTGAACATATGTTCAGTTAGCTTGATGTCATGGCACGTACGCAAGGCTCTCATTCCGATATCACTGGCCCGCGCATTCGCGAAGCGGCGCTGAGGCTGTTTGCGCAGCATGGCTTCGCGGCGGTCTCCATGCGGCAAATCGCGGCGGATGTGGGCGTACAGGCAGGAGCTTTGTACAACTACACCTCTGACAAGCAGAGCCTGTTGTTCAGCCTCATGCAGGGCCACATGAGTGATCTGATCGAGGCTTGGAAGAGCCAGCCTACGACGGACAATGCGGTGAGCGAGCTGGAGCGTTTTGTGCGCTTCCACATCCGCTATCACATGGAGCGCCCGGACGCGGTTTTTATCGCATACATGGAACTGCGCAATCTGACGGCAGAAAACTTCGCCACGATCGAAGCGATGCGCGGCAGCTATGAGAATGCGTTGGAAACCGTTCTAAAGCAGGGGGTGACCGAAGGGGTTTTCCAGATCCCGGATACCAAAATCGCCACGCTGGCGGTGATTGCCATGCTGAACGGGGTGATGACCTGGTATCGCGCGGGTGGCCGATTGTCGCTGGAAGAGGTCGAAACGATCTATTGGGACATGGTGCGCAAGGCCGTTTCGGCCTGACGCGAAAGCTGCCTCCAGCGTGGCCGGAGGCAGATGAGTACGCTGGCGCTCAATGCGCTGGTTTGATGAAGGTGCCGTTGTTCAAATCCCGAAAGGCCTGGCGCAGCTCTTCCTGGGTGTTCATCACAATGGGGCCGTGCCAGGCGACGGGTTCCTCGATCGGTGCGCCGGAAATCAGCAGAAAACGAATGCCGTCCGGACCGGCCTGAACGGTGATCTCATCGCCGGTGCCAAAGCGCACCAGGGTGCGGTCGCCTGACATATCCCTAATGTGCAATTCTTCTCCGGCAACCTCTTTTTCCAGCAGTACCCCTTGTGGGCGCGAGGCGTCCACAAAGGCGCCTTGCCCCTCGAATATATAGGCGAAGGCCCGGCGATAGGTATCGATCTTGAAGGTCTTGCGCACACCGGCCGGCACATAGACATCCAGGTATTGTGGATCGGCAGCGATACCGTCCACCGGGCCGGTTTTTCCCCAAAACTCACCCACGATGACTTTCACGCGGGTGCCGTCGTCGTCGATGATCTCGGGGATGTCCTTGCCTTGAACATCCTGATAGCGAGGCGCGGTCATCTTCTGGCTGGAGGGAAGGTTGCCCCAAAGCTGGAAGCCATGCATCTGACCGTTGATGTTTCCTTTCGGCATCTCCTGATGCAGGATTCCGGAGCCGGCGGTCATCCATTGCACGTCGCCGGCGCCGAGTGTGCCGGTGTTGCCGAGTGAGTCGCCATGTTCCACGGTTCCCGAAAGTACATAGGTGATCGTCTCGATCCCCCGGTGCGGGTGCCAGGGAAAGCCACGTAGATAGTCCTGCGGGAACTCATTGCGAAAATCGTCGAACAGCAGAAACGGGTCCAGCTCGCTCGGGTCCTGAAAACCGAAGGCGCGATGCAGTTTCACGCCGGCGCCCTCCATCGTGGGCATGGCGTTGCGGGTCTCGAGGATTGGTCTGATGGACATGCTGCTGTCTCCTGGCGTGTACGCTAGAAACAGAAATAGGCAGGATTTCCGCCCCGGCAAATACGCACAGGCCGACACTGATTGTGCGAAAACGCGCAAGGGAGGCGGTTCCAATGGCCGGTGCGAATGCCTTTTCGGTCGTGAACGGTCCGTGCCTGTCGCTTTCTTTGGTGTTTTGGGCCGGGAACCCCCGCAAGCTTGTAGCGATAGGACATCAGCAAAGTGAGGGCACCATTGTGGAAGCAGGATTGAAAACCGGCTTTGTCGGGTTGGGAAATGTGGGCGGCAAGCTGGCAGGAAGCCTGCTGCGCAATGGTGTGACACTCAGCGTGCACGATCTTGATGCGGGGCTGGTTGCAGGGTTTGTGGCCCGAGGAGCGGCTGCCGGAGGCTCTCCCGCGGAAATGATGAAAGATTGCGATGTCGTGATCACCTGCCTGCCGTCGCCAGCGGCTTGTGATGCCGTAATGCAGGAGATGCTGCCTCATGTGTCAGACGGCAAGATCTGGATCGAAATGTCGACCACCGACGAAGCTGAGGTGCGGCGCCTGGCATCCGCGTTTGAGGCGCGCGGTGGGCTTGCTATGGAATGTCCGGTTTCCGGTGGATGTCACCGGGCGGATACCGGTAACATTTCCATCTTTGCTGGTGGGTCGCGCGCGGGCTTTGATCGGGTTCTGCCGCTATTGACCATTCTGGGGCGGCGGGTGTTGCACACCGGTGAGATCGGCACGGCCAGCACACTCAAAGTGATGACCAACTACCTAGCGACGGCTAATCTTTTGACCTTATGTGAAGCGCTCACGGTGATGAAGGCGGCGGGCATCGATCTGGCGGTCACATATGAGGCGATCCGCATCAGCTCGGGCACATCCTTTGTGCACGAGACCGAAAGCCAGTTGATCCTGTCGGGCAATCGTGACGTCAATTTCACCATGGATCTTGTGCTGAAGGATGTCGGCCTATTTCAGGAAATTGCCGAGCGCAATGACGTGCCGCTTGAGCTGTCGCCCGAGGTGATCCGTATCATGAAGGACGGTCAGGCCCGCTATGGTGCACGGGCGCAATCGGACCAGATCATCGAGCGGCTCGAAGAGGCCGCAGGCGTTAGCGTTCTGGCAGATGGCTTCCCGACCGAGCTGATTGACGATGAGCCGGAGGAGCGCGGCCATGAGGTGACGATTCGAAAGCTCGCTGCAGAGTAGGGAGCTTTGGGCCACGCCGGGGCTGTTCGTCGGCGCCGTTTCAGGCTATGCCGCGCGAGACGACGCGACAGGAGGCAGGCGCATGAAGGACGAGGTAGTGGCAACGATAGAAGCATCGGCGCCGCGGCGCATTATGGGGGTTGGCATGCTGGCGGCCGTTGGCGTGATCCTGTTGTATGTCGCTTTCTCAACGCCTCCCTCCGCTGCCTGGCTGGTGTTTCTGCTGGTGGTAGGGCTTGGTGCGCTCGTGCTGGCCGTGCGCATGTGGCAGGCCACAGCGTATCGGATCGAGCTGACCGAAGAGGTCCTGCGCTGTAGCGATGGCACCGAGATCGCGCGCGTCGCCGATATTGAGACCATCGACCGCGGCTTTTTCGCCTTCAAGCCATCGAACGGCTTTCTGATGCGCCGGAAAACCCCCGGCCCCCGCGCCTGGTTTCCCGGCCTGTGGTGGCGCATGGGCCGACGCATCGGAGTGGGCGGCGTCACACCCGGCGCTCACAGCAAGGCGATGTCTGAAATCCTGGCTGCCATGATCGCCAAGCGGGACCTGGGGCTTGAGTGATACGAAAAGGGCCACGTCCTGCGACGTGACCCCGAACGACCAGTGTGGTTGGCGGGTCAGAGACCCATTGCGTTGTCGCTGTGACTATTGCCGTTTGGCGTGTCGTCCACGAACACCACCTGTGGCGCGAAACGCGGACGGGTGAAGACGAAGTTGGTTATTTCCATGGTGGGCAGGCCGACGCGAAAAGCGGGTTCCACCGTGTTCTTTGTTTCTACCAGGATCACGCGCTCTTGATCGGGCATCGAGGGCAGATCGTCCTTGACCAGATGGATGGTTGCATCTGTCCATTCAGTGAACCCGCCACCGCGGACCTTGGACCAGTCCACGTAATAGCTTTGATCAGCCTCGTCCCAGCGCACCACCGAGACCCGCATGTCATAGGTCGTGTCACCACGCAACAGCAGGGTGCCCATGGTGTACATGCTGTCCAGATAGGTGTTGTTGACGTAGTTTGTCTCGCGGGAGATCAGGTCCGAAATGGTATAGGCTGCCTTCAAGTTGATGCTTTCCTGCCGGAACGCATCAAAGAAGGTGTAAAACGCAGCCAACAACCCCAGAAGCAAAGGGGTGTAGATTGCAAATTCTACCGAAACGGACCCTTCGGTGTCTCGTGAGAATGACGTCAGACGGTGTCTCAGGGCTTTGAACATGGTTTACCTCGGCTCCTGCACAAAGGCCGATGCCGCGAAGAGGCTTGCGCGACCGTCGGCATCCTTGCCGAGATCTCCGCCCAAGCCCCAATCTGAGAAGATCGGGCTGAACTTCATACATGCGCGGATCAGCATCAACTGATTGGATTGGCCACTGGTGAAGCTGCGAACAGGCTGCACGTCTTCGATGCGGTTCACGCAATCGGGCTCAGGGTCAATGCCGGTCCAGTTGAAAGGGTCCTGGCTGACCATTTCAAGACGCAGAGACGTGGCGCAATTGTCGATAAATCCCGAAAGCTCGCAGACACGGTCACGGATGGTGTCGTGTTGTAGGTTGGCCCCTGTGGACAGACGTACCTCGCGCACGGTCTGGTCCAGAGCCCGCTCCAGCTGAGATTGACGGATGTTGACCAATCCCAGTTCAACGGTGGACATCAGGATCATCAGGAAGGCCGGGATGATGATGGCGAATTCCAGCGTGGCGCCACCATCGTCTTGGCGGCGAAAACGCGAAACAGCAGTAGGGATGCGGCGGATCATTGGGTCAGCCTCAGCTGGCGGATGGAAGTGGCGATCGACGAGAAGGCCTCGGAGATTTCCAGACCGTCCACGTCAAAGAAATGGGCCGGGGAACTGGCGCAGTTCTGCAGCACACGCGTACCGTTGCGGGGCGCCTCAAACCCGACGCTATAAACGATCACGCCCTGATCCTTGGTACGGTCGCAGATGTTCTTGGTGTGTTGGTCCTTGGCGACGCGATTGTGGAAGCTCATGCTGGCGTGGTACCAATCCGCCCAGGCGCTGGGGCTGAATTCGTAGTTGAACCGCGCATTGTAAGCGAGCGAGACTTGCGACAGCAGCACGTGGTATGGCAGCTGTACAGCCTCTCCCGGCTCATCATGGGTGGTGCAGGAATAGTACCCGCAGGTCGTGTAGGTACCGTTTCCGTATGGGTGATCATACCATGCATCGCGGTGCGGCCAATAGTAGCTCTTGGTTCCGTTTGAATGATACACAGAGTAACGCCCTGTTTCGGCGTTGTACCAGACGTCCGACATGGTGCTGCGCCGCGATGGGTTCAGGAAGTACTGGTTGGTATTTTCGCCATCCGACATCAAGATGATGATCTTCAGCGTATCGCCATTGTTGTACTCGGTCGGGCGGTTGACAAACTGAGCGTCGACCTCGCCGTCGTTGATCAGGGCATTGATCACCGGGCGCGTGCTTGGGTCCAGAAGGGCCGAGCCCCACTTCATTCCAATGTCGATCGACGTGTTGCCCCAGGCCGTCAGGCCGTCGATATAGTTGTGCAGGACAGTCGTGTCATTGGTGAAGGGCAAAATCGCCGATCCAGCCCGTGTCGGGCAGACCGGGCGCATCGTGTTTGTATTGTAGGGGTAGTAGGTGAACGGATCGAAATGGGCCGTACGCTCCAACCGCTCGGCCGGATCCAGCGTTGTCTTGGCGAACTGATCATAGACGAAATTCACGCAGTGCGAGTAGTTCCATTCGCTGGAGGGCAGATCGTCGAACCCGGCATTGTATTTGCTGAGCAGAGACTCACCCGCGTTCACCTGCGTGGCATAGGGAATGATGGAGATCGAAACATTGCCGGCCTCGGTGTTTTGGGTGATCTGGTCAATGAAGCTGTGCGCCGCGATCTTGAGGTTCTCAAGCCGCCGGTTCGAGTTCATGGAGCCGGAAATATCGAGAACAAGAGAAATCTCGACGCTGCCGATGGTCTCTTCGGCGCGGGAGTTGGCATAGATCGGCAGATCGCCGCCGCCCGAAAACTTGAGCATGTGAGAGTTGAAATCGGTGTTGATCGTGCTTTCGACGCTCTTGTAGCCCAGACCTTGGGTGACTTTCGGCGGCTCGTAGTATTTTTCCAGACCGGCTTTGGTCAGATAATCCTGTACGACCACTTCGGGGGCGAGAGGCTGGTCAAGGTCCGCTGCGGCCAGAACCGCGCGGTCGAGCGTGTACTGCAGGATCGTGCGATCCCGCTCCATGCGCATCAGGTCAATTCCGATGCCCCCCACAGCCAGCATCGCGAGGAAAAAGAAAACCGTGGGGGCGGCCATTGCGCCACTGTCGTCCTGCGCAAATGCACGCACCTTGGCAAACCGTGCTGCCAGCAGGGACTTTCTGGAACCGTTTTCGATCTTGCGATGCGCACACATGCAACACACCCCCATGCTCTGTGCAATGCCAAAGGGCGGACTACGCCCTTCTGCAACCGGTCTTCATGTTTGCTTGGGGAAGATGGCGGAAATGGGGCGTGGCCGGGGCGAAACCTTAACGATTATTACCAAAGTCTTAGCCAATGAGGGGGCGTGCGGCTTCATTGTTTAGCAGGGGGAATAAATGATGGTCCAAACGGATATCGAATCACTGTCCCTTTGCTCTTTTGCTGATTCTTTGGAATGGAATGGTCAAAATGGTCGCATGTCTTAAACTTCCATGCATAGAGTTGCCGTAAACACCTACATTGAGTCGCCCGAAAAGCACGGAGAAACGTAAATGAGCAGCCACAATGAACCCAGCTTTCGCGAGAGCGTCGATTTGATGTTCAATCGAGCGGTGTCCATCATGGACCTGCCGCCGGGACTGGAAGAAAAGATCCGGGTCTGCAATGCGACCTACACCGTGCGTTTTGGTGTCCGCCTGCGCGGCAAGATCCACACGTTCACCGGCTATCGTTCTGTTCATTCCGAACATATGGAGCCGGTCAAGGGCGGCATCCGATATGCGCTGGGCGTCAACCAGGACGAAGTTGAGGCGCTGGCGGCGCTGATGACCTATAAATGTGCCCTTGTCGAAGCGCCCTTTGGTGGCTCCAAGGGCGGCTTGTGTATCGATCCGCGCGAATATGAGGAACACGAACTGGAGCTGATCACTCGCCGCTTTGCCTATGAGCTGGCCAAGCGCGATCTGATCCACCCCAGCCAGAACGTGCCTGCGCCCGACATGGGCACAGGCGAGCGCGAGATGGCTTGGATCGCCGACCAATATGCGCGCATGAACACCACCGACATCAACGCACGTGCCTGTGTCACCGGCAAGCCGCTGAATGCCGGCGGTATCGCTGGCCGGGTCGAGGCGACGGGTCGCGGCGTGCAATACGCGCTGCGCGAATTCTTCCGACATCCCGAGGACATCGCCAAGGCAGGCCTCTCCGGCAAGCTCGACGGCAAGCGTGTCATCGTGCAGGGCCTAGGCAATGTGGGATATCACGCCGCCAAGTTCCTGAGCGAGGAAGACGGCGCCCTGATCACAGGCATCATTGAACGCGACGGTGCCCTACACCGCGAAGAGGGGCTGGATGTGGAGGCCGTGCGTAACTGGATCGTCAAGCACGGCGGCATCGCTGGCTACCCGGATGCCACCCATACCACCGACGGGGCCAAGCTGCTGGAGCAGGAGTGCGACATCCTGATCCCGGCGGCGCTGGAGGGCGTCATCAACATGTCCAACGCCGCACGTATCAAGGCGCCGCTGATCATCGAGGCCGCCAACGGCCCGGTGACGGCGGGCGCGGATGAGATCCTGCGCGACAAGGGCACGGTGATCATCCCCGATATGTATGCCAACGCGGGCGGTGTGACGGTGTCCTACTTCGAATGGGTAAAGAACCTTAGCCATATCCGCTTTGGCCGCATGCAGCGCCGCCAGGAAGAGGCACGCCACCAGCTGGTAGTGGATGAGCTGGAGAAGCTGTCGGAAAGCCTTGGCAAGACCTGGACGCTGGATCCGCGATTCAAGGAGAAATACCTGCGCGGCGCCGATGAGCTGGAGCTGGTGCGCTCGGGGCTCGATGACACCATGCGCATCGCCTATCAGTCCATGCGTGAGGTCTGGCATGGTCGTGACGACGTGATGGATCTGCGCACCGCGGCCTATCTGGTCTCGATTGACAAGGTTGCCGCCAGTTACCGCGCCAAGGGCCTCTAGCCCATGCTCAGATTGTTGAGAGTTGTCTCTTTTGGAGCGGCGGGCTTTTTGCCCGCCGTTTCCTTTGCGGATCAGCTTCCGGCTGGCTTGAAGGTTATCAATGGGTTTGGCAACACCATTTACCAGATGGCTGAACGCACCGGCGGATCTCCGGCGGAGTGGGATCGGGCCGAGGCCGAACTGCTGGCGCAGTTTCAGTTCCTTCGGGCGCAAGGGCAGCTTCAGCCGACGCAACTGGATGGCAAGGGGCGCACGCTGCTGATTCATGCCGCTGCCGAGGGCTATGCCTTTGCGGTTTCCTTTCTCTTGACCCTCGACGAGGTGAAAGAAACACTGGATCTTGCGGATGAGCAGGGACTCACCGCCTATGCCCACAGCCAGCTTGCCCTGCGCCAGACGCTACTGGCCTGTTTTCCGGACGTCGAGCAGATGAACCCTTTTGTTGCGGTGCCGTTCATGGTCAAGCAGCCCTACTATCAGGATCGCGCGCCCTATCCCCGGATCACGCAGATGCTGGCGCGGACTGGCGCTGCCACCGGGATAGAGGCCGCACGGACCATGTTTCTGGATCGCTGCGAAACTGCCGATCCCGCGTTGCGCGCGGAAGTTGCTACCGCGGGCGATCTTCAGGCCGTTCTGTTCGGAGAGACACGCAAAGCCGAAATCCGCGCCTGTGAACGCGAGGCTCAGGATGCGATCGAACTTGTGGAGAGCCTTGCGCCCGAGGGCAAACCGCTTGACCAGAAGTGGCAGGGATTACTGACGCATTTGCAGCAGGCGCTTTCTGATTGCAGCGCGTCGGAAGTCGACTGAGGGACCGTCTCATTTTATTATTCAACTTGCGTCACAACAGGTCGCGTTTTGCACTAGACATACCTGCTTAGATTGCGTGCAGTGCCTCCAGATTTGGCTGTGGCTTCGTTGGGTTTTCCGCGAAAAGGGGTAGGACAGCCCCGGCAAAGCCGCTAGCACTATTGCAAGATCTGCGACAGGCCCGGCCAACTGCAGATACGACAGAGAGGTGGAGGTCTCGAGATGCGGTTTTCCGGCTGGCGGGTGCTGAAGGAAGGGCTGACCGGCAACAAGGGCTGGCGCCCGCATTGGCGCGATCCCGACCCGAAACGCGAATATGACGTGATCATCATCGGCGGCGGCGGCCATGGGCTGGCGACAGCCTATTACCTGGCGGCCGAACACGGTATCACCAATGTCGCGGTGCTGGAGCGCGGCTATATCGGCGGCGGCAACGTGGGGCGCAACACCACCATCGTGCGGGCGAATTACTATCTGCCCGGCAACTCCGAGTTCTACTCCCACAGTTTGCGCCTATGGGAGACCCTTGAGCAGGAGCTGAACTACAACGCGATGATGTCCCAGCGCGGGATCATAAACCTGTTTCACAACGACGGGCAGCGCGATGCTATCGTGCGCCGCGGCAATTCTATCATCAATCAGGGTGATGACGCGGAGCTTTTGGATCGCGAGGGCGTGCGCCGCATGGCGCCTTTCCTCAATTTCGAGAACAACCGCTTTCCGATCATGGGTGGCCTGCTGCAGCGCCGTGCGGGCACGGCGCGTCATGACGCGGTGGCCTGGGGCTTTGCCCGAGGTGCCGACATGCGCGGTGTCGACCTTATCCAGAACTGTAAGGTGACCGGAATCGACGTGGAAAATGGCCGCGTCACCGGAGTGCAGACCGTGCGTGGGCCGATCCGCGCCAAGAAGGTGGCGCTGGCGGCGGCGGGGCGCTCGGGGCAGGTGGCGGCGATGGCAGGGCTGACCCTGCCGATCGAAAGCCACGTGCTGCAGGCCTTCGTCTCGGAAGGTATCAAACCGCTCATCGACCACGTGATCACCTTTGCCGAGGGGCACCTTTATATCAGCCAGTCCGACAAGGGCGGGCTGGTCTTTGGCAGCTATCTTGATTTCTACAGCTCCTACGCCGCGCGGGGGAACCTGCCGATGGTGGAGCATACGATGGAGACCTGCATGGCGATGGTTCCCGCAGTGGGCAAGGCGCGGCTCCTGCGCAGCTGGGGTGGTATCATGGACATGACCCCGGATGGATCGCCCATCATCGACCATTCGCCCATCGATGGGCTCTATCTCAATTGCGGCTGGTGCTATGGCGGCTTCAAGGCAACGCCCGGCTCGGGCAATGTCTACGCCCACCTTATTGCCACCGACCGCCCGCATGGCGCCGCGACCCGGTACAAGCTGGACCGCTTCCGCAGTGGCGTCGGCCTCATGGACGAGGAGGGGACCGGTGCCCAGCACAACCTGCACTGAGGCGGCAAGCCCGGCCATGACACACCCTAGGAACGACAACGCAGGGGAGCGGCAGAGATGAGGATCACCTGTCCCATATGTGGCGAGAGGGATCGCCGCGAGTTTACCTATCGGGGTGCAGCATTGCCGCGCCCGGCCGAGGATGCCGATCCAGATGCCTGGCACGCCTATGTGAACCTGCGAGAAAACCCCTCTGGCCCATTGGATGAGCTTTGGCATCATGAAATGGGCTGCGGCGCCTGGCTTAAGGTGCAGCGCAATACTGCCACGCATGAGATCCATGAGGTTTCGCTTGCCTCGGATGCAGGGCTTGGAGGTTCGCGATGAGACTGCCCGGCAAAGGACTGATCGAAGGCGGCAAGCCCGTCACCTTTTCCTTCAACGGCCGCCACATGATGGGCTTGGAGGGCGATACGCTGGCCTCTGCCCTGCTGGCCAACGGGGTGCACCTGGTGGGGCGCTCTTTCAAATACCACCGCCCGCGCGGCATCCTGACCGCAGGTAGCGAGGAGCCGAACGCGCTTGTGACTATCGGCAGCGGCGCGCATCAGGACCCGAATATCCGCGCCACCACGCAAGAACTGTACGAGGGTCTGAGCGCCCGCAGCCAGAACTGCTGGCCCTCGGTCGAGCATGACGTGATGGCGGTCAATGATCTGGCCGCGCCTTTCCTCGGCGCGGGCTTCTACTACAAGACTTTCATGTGGCCGGCGGCCTTCTGGGAAAAGCTGTACGAGCCGATGATCCGCCGCGCGGCGGGGCTGGGCAGCTTGAGCGGCGCGGCGGATCCGGATGCATATGAAAAGGCCTATGCCTTTTGCGATCTTCTGGTGATCGGATCGGGGCCTGCCGGTCTGATGGCGGCACTGGTGGCCGCGCGCGCGGGCGCAGACGTGATCCTGGCCGAAGAAGACAGCCGCATGGGCGGGCGTCTTCTGGCCGAGGTCGAAGAGGTAGACGGCATGCCCGCCCATCTCTGGGTGGCGGAGGTTCTGAAAGAGCTTTCGGCAATGGAGAACGTGCGCCTGATGAGCCGCACGGCCGTGACCGGTGCCTATGACCAGGGCACCTATGGCGCATTGGAGCGTGTGTCCCATCACAGGCCTCGCCGTCATTCCCTGAAGGAGAGCCACCTGCCGCGGGAATGTTTCTGGCGGATCGCGGCGAAACGGGCAGTGCTGGCGGCAGGCGCCATCGAGCGCCCCGTGGCCTTTCGCAACAACGACCGTCCGGGGATCATGACCGCCAGTGCGGTGCGCGCCTATCTCAATCGCTGGGGCGTGGCGCCGGGGGAACGGGTCACCGTCTTTGCCAATAATGACGATGCCCATCGCACCGCCCGCGATCTGGCCGAGGCGGGTGTCCATGTTGCGGCCCTGATCGACAGCCGTCATGACGCGCCAGAAAGTGGCCTTTTCCCGGTGATCAAGGGCGCGCAGGTCTGCGATGCGGGCGGGCGCAAGCGGCTGGAGAGCATCACCGTGCGGTCCGTCGCGGGCGAAGAGAAAATCCAGACAGATAGCCTTGCCATGTCGGGGGGGTGGAACCCCTCGGTGCATCTGACCTGCCATCTGAACGCGCGGCCCACCTGGCGGCGTGATATTGCCGCCTTTGTGCCCACGGACGGAAGCGTGCCGGGGATGGTCACGGCAGGTGCCTGCAACGGGGAATTCTCCACTGCCGGTGCCTTGCGTGAAGGGGCCGCGGCTGCGGCAGAGGCTTTGGAGGCGTTGGGTCTGAAAGCCCTTGCCGCCGATCTGCCTGAGGCCGAAAATGATCCCTACCGGATTTCGCCACTCTGGGATGTGCCGGGCAAGGGGCGCGCCTGGCTCGATTTCCAGAACGATGTGACGGTGAAGGATGTGAAACAGGCCGCCGGGGAGAACTTCCGCTCGGTCGAGCATATGAAGCGCTACACCACCCAAGGCATGGCGACGGATCAGGGCAAGAACTCCAACGTCGCCGCCCTGGCGGTGCTGGCTGATGCCACCGGGCGCAGCATTCCCGAAACCGGCACCACCACCTTCCGCCCGCCCTTCGTGCCGGTCAGCATCGGTGCCATGGGGGCAGGGGCCGCAGAGCAGGGGTTCAAGCCGCAGCGCTTCCTGACCTCGCATAGGGCAAGCGACGAGCGCGGCGCTCATCAGCTGGAGGTGGGCCTCTGGTATCGCGCCGCCTATTTCCCGAAAAACGGAGAGACCAACTGGCGCCAGTCCTGCGACCGCGAGGTCACTTATGTGCGCAACCACGTCGGGGTGTGCGATGTCTCGACCCTCGGCAAGATCGACATCCAGGGGCCGGACGCGGGCAAGCTGCTCGATTATGTCTACACAAACATGTTCTCGACCCTGAAGGTCGCGCGCGCGCGCTATGGTCTGATGCTGCGCGAGGATGGTTTTGTCATGGATGATGGCACCACCGCGCGGCTGGGAGAGCAGCATTTCGTGATGACCACCACCACCGCAGCCGCCGGTCAGGTGATGGCGCATCTGGAATTTGTGTCCCAGGTGCTGCGCCCCGATTGGGATGTGCGGATCGTCTCGGTCACCGAACAATGGGCGCAATTCGCGGTTGCCGGCCCCAAGGCGCGCGTGCTTTTGAATGCTCTGTTGGACGATGAGATCGACAGCGAGAGCTGGCCTTTCATGGCCTGCGGCGATGTCTCGCTCATGGGTGTTTCGGGGCGGCTGTTCCGCATCTCTTTCAGTGGCGAGGAAGCCTATGAACTGGCCGTGCCGGCCCGATATGGCGATGCGCTGTTCCGCGAGCTGGTTTCCCGCGCCGAAGGCATGGGGGGTGGCGCTTACGGGATGGAGGCGCTCAATGTGCTCCGCATCGAAAAAGGCTTCATCACACATGCCGAGATCAATGGCACCGTGACTGCATTCGATCTGGGGATGCAGGGCATGATGTCGAAGAAGAAGGATTTCTTCGGCAAACCCATGTCTAGGCGTGAGGGGCTGATGGCAGAGGACCGGATGCAGATGGTGGGCCTCAAACCCATCGGCGCCGTCAAGCAGCTTACCGCCGGGGCGCATCTGTTTAACCCGGAGGAGCCGGTGGAGCGTATCTTTGATCAGGGCTATGTGACCTCGGCCTGTTTCTCGCCCACGCTGGGGCATTCCATCGCGCTGGCCTTCCTCAGTGGCGGACGGGATCGGATTGGCGATCAGATCCGTCTGGTCGATCACATGCGCGGTATCGATACCCTGTGCGAGGTGGTCGAGCCGCAGTTCTTTGACCCGGAAGGAGGGCGCGCCCGTGGCTGAACTCATTGCAAAAAGTCCCTGCGCTGGGCTGCTTCCCGTTTCGGTCGGCGCTTTGACCCTCAGCGAGGAGGATCTGGGCCATCTCACCACCCTTGCACCCTTCAACGGGCAGGCGAAGGTCTTGAGCACGGCCTTGGAGGCGGCCCATGGCATGAAACTGCCCGCGCCGGGGCGCAGTACGGGCAAGGCAGGCAATCGCGCGATCTGGTTTGGCAGGGACATGGTGCTGCTGGCTGGTCCCGCACCGGACCCGTCGCTAGCGAAATACGCGGCGCTGACGGACCAGAGCGACGCCTGGGCCGTGGTGCGCCTTGAAGGGCAAGGGTGCGAGGATGTTCTTGCCCGCCTTTGCCCCATCGATCTGCGCAGCCAGACCTTCAAACGCGGCCACACCGCGCGCACCGAGCTGCGCCACATGATGGCCTCCATCACCCGCATCGGGGTAAACGGCTTTCAGATCATGGTGTTCCGCTCTTTGGCGCAGACCCTGGTGCATGATCTGAAAACAGCCATGGAAGCCGTCGCCGCGCGGGGGTAGTCTCCTTGGATCACCGACTGATTCATGGAGCGTATCAATGATCCGCATTGCCCCTGCGATTTCACCAGTGGCAGCCTTTCTGGTTGTTTTCCTTGCCGCGCCTTTGGAGGCTGCTGAAAAGAAGGAAGAAAGCTGCAAATACCAAGGGCAGGTCATGGCCGCAGTTCAGGCCGCACGGATGGACCGTGTGAAGCTGGAAAAGGTCGAAGAGGTGATTCTCGCCTCCGGCCCGGACTGGCCCGAACAATACTCCAAGGCGATCCCGCAGCTGGCGCAGCATGTTTATGCAATGAAGCGCCGCGATCTTCGCAACGCCGACCTTGGCGCCATACTGGAGCAGCAGTGCCTTGAAAACTGGGATCAGATCCAGGCGATGACCAAACAGCTGAAATCGAACTGACATGTCCTTGCCGCCCGGTTTCCTTGACGAATTACGCACCCGCATCAGCCTGTCTGATGTTGTCGGGCGCAAGGTCATGTGGGATCAGCGCAAATCTAATCCGGGCAAGGGCGATCTTTGGGCGCCTTGCCCGTTTCACCACGAGAAAACGGCCAGTTTCCACGTCGATGACCGCAAGGGATTCTATTACTGCTTTGGCTGCCAGGCCAAGGGTGATGCCCTGAAGTTCGTGCAGGAGACCGAGAATGTCCCCTTCATGGAGGCGGTGGAGATCCTGGCTGGTGAAGCGGGCATGGAAATGCCCAAACGCGACCCCAAGGCGCAGGAAAAACAGGATCGCAGAAGCCAGCTTGCCGAGGTGATGGAGCAGGCGGTGCAGTTCTTCCGTCTGCAGCTCAATACCCAAGGTGGCAGCGCCGCACGCGCCTATCTGGCAAAACGTGGCCTGACAGGGGAGGCCTTGCAGCGCTGGGAAATCGGCTTTGCCCCCGATGGCTGGCAGGGGCTGTGGGATCACCTGCGCGGCAAGAGCGTGCCCGAGGATCTGATCATGGGTGCGGGGCTAGCGAAGCCCTCGAACAAGGGCGGCAAGCCCTATGACACCTTCCGCAACCGCATCATGTTCCCGATTCGCGATGCGCGCGGGCGGGCGATCGCCTTTGGCGGGCGGGCGATGGATCCGAATGACAACGCCAAATACCTGAACTCACCCGAGACCGAACTCTTCGACAAGGGGCGCAGCCTGTACAACCACGGTCCGGCCCGCGCGGCAGCGGGGCGTGGCACGCCGCTGATCGTGGCCGAAGGGTACATGGATGTGATTGCCCTGTCCGAGGGCGGCTTTGCCTCCTGCGTGGCGCCGCTGGGCACTGCGATCACGGAAAACCAGCTGATGATGCTGTGGCGGATGTCGGATGAGCCGATCATCGCGTTGGATGGGGACAAGGCCGGGATCCGCGCCGCCATGCGCCTGATCGATCTGGCCCTGCCGCGCCTTGAGGCCGGGAAATCCCTGCGCTTTGCCATCATGCCCGAGGGCAAAGATCCCGACGACATGATCCGCAGTGAAGGTCCCTCAGCCGTGCAGGCGGTTCTGGATCAGGCCCTACCCATGGTAAAGCTCCTGTGGCAGCGCGAAACCGAAGGAAAGGTCTTTGACAGCCCCGAGCGCAAGGCGGCGCTGGACAAGGCCCTGCGGGAACGGATCCGCCTGATCCGGGATCCGTCAATCCGCAAACATTACGGCGAGGACATCAAGGAACTGCGCTGGCAGTTGTTCCGTGGCAATCGTCCACCTCGTGAGGGAGGTTTTTCGCCGCGTCGCGCTGGCGGGGGAGGTTTTCGCGATGGCACCCGTGCGCCTTGGCGCGGGCAGGGGGCGGCGCCCGTGCCGCTTGAGACCACGCGCAGCTCACTCTTGGCTGCAGCCGATGAAGCTGCTCTGGCCCGTGCCCGGGAGGCGGTAATCCTTGCTGTGGTGATCACAACGCCTTCGGTCATCCCTGAGTTCGAGACCAATCTGGAGCGCATGCTTTGCCCGGACCCGGACCTGATGGGGCTGCGGGACATGGCTCTGATGCATGGCATTTCTGCCCCAGAGCGGCTGAAAGAGGAAATTGAGTACTCTCTTGGCTCCCATGCCCTTGAAAACCTCTTTGCCCTGCGCCATGTGGCAATTGTCCCCTGTCTGCGCAAACCAGGCGATGAGGAGGCCGCGCGACTGACGCTGGCCGAAGAGTTCGCAAAGCTCGAGGCGCTAAGGGGGCTGGACGCAGAATTGGCAGAGGCGGAGGAGGATCTCTCAGGCCTTGCCGACGAGGCGCTGACTTGGCGTCTGAAACAAGCCGCCGAAGCCCGCAATAGGGCCGTAAGAAGTGAGAATGAAGACAGGGCACAGTATGACGTGGGCGAGAACGGCGCGCGACTGGATCGCGAAGAACGTGACGCCTTTGGTGCCCTCCTGGACCGAATCGGCTTTTCCAACAAGTGACACATCTGAGAGAAATCGGTGTTTTCATAAGGAAGAGCGAAAGAAAAATGGGTAACACGGGGTGACGAATCATTAGTTCCGGCTAATGATTCGCTACATCCGAATCGCCCCAGCCTCTTAGAGGAGCAATGAATGGCCGCCAAAGACACTGACGAGCGTAAACCTGACGACCAGGAAGCCGAAATCTCGCTGGATATGAGCCAGGCCCAGGTCAAGAAGATGATCGCAGAGGCTCGTGAGAAGGGCTATATCACCTACGATCAGCTCAATCAGGTTCTGCCGCCGGATCAGGTCAGCTCGGAGCAGATCGAGGACGTGATGTCGATGCTGTCTGAAATGGGCATCAACATTATCGAAGATGAAGAGGCCGAGGAGGAAGAGCAGAACAAGGGCTCGACCGAACTTGTGACCACCGACTCCAACCGTGAGGTCGCTGTTGCCGGTGCCGCTGCCGAAAAGCTGGACCGCACGGACGATCCGGTGCGCATGTACCTGCGGGAGATGGGCTCTGTCGAACTCCTGAGCCGCGAAGGCGAGATCGCAATCGCCAAGCGGATCGAGGCCGGTCGCAACACCATGATCGCAGGGCTGTGCGAAAGCCCGTTGACCTTCCAGGCGATCACCATCTGGCACGATGAACTCTTGTCCGAAGATATTCTGTTGCGGGATGTCATCGATCTCGAGACCACATTCGGGAACCAGATGGACGAGGATGGTGAAGTCAGCGAGCCGGTCGTGGACACCGGTGCTGTTGCTGATGCGGCCAAACCCGCCAAGGAAGATAAAGGCCCCGAGCTTGACGCCGATGGCAACCCGATTGCCAGTGACGATGACGATGACGAGGACGAACAGGCCAACATGTCGCTGGCGGCGATGGAAGCCGCGCTCAAAGACCGCGTTCTGTCGACCCTTGATCGGATCTCATCGGATTATGCCCAGTTGAGCGAGATGCAGGACAGCCGGATCTCGGCGACGCTAAATGAAGACGGCTCATTCAGTGAGCAGGACGAAAAGACCTATCAGGCGCTGCGCGCTGAAATCGTCGAGTTGGTGAATGGTCTGCACCTTCACAACAACCGGATCGAAGCGCTGATTGACCAGCTTTATGGCATCAACCGCCGCGTTATGCAGATCGACAGCGCGATGGTGAAACTGGCCGACCAGGCCCGTATCAACCGCCGTGAGTTTGTCGAAGAATACCGCGGCCGCGAGTTGGATCCGAACTGGCTGGCGGAAATGTCTGAAAAGCCCGGTCGCGGCTGGCAGATGTTCATCGAACGCTCCACCGACAAGGTCGAAGAGTTGCGCGCCGACATGGCGCAGGTCGGCCAGTACGTGGGCCTCGACATCTCCGAATTCCGCCGCATCGTGCAACAGGTGCAGAAGGGTGAGAAAGAAGCCCGGCAGGCCAAGAAAGAAATGGTCGAGGCGAACCTGCGCCTGGTGATCTCGATCGCCAAGAAATACACCAACCGCGGATTGCAGTTCCTCGACCTCATTCAGGAAGGCAACATCGGCCTCATGAAAGCGGTGGACAAGTTCGAATACCGCCGCGGCTACAAGTTCTCGACCTATGCCACATGGTGGATTCGTCAGGCCATCACCCGCTCCATTGCGGATCAGGCCCGCACCATCCGTATCCCGGTCCATATGATCGAGACGATCAACAAGCTGGTGCGCACCGGCCGTCAGATGCTGCATGAGATCGGCCGCGAGCCGACGCCGGAGGAACTGGCCGAAAAGCTGCAGATGCCGCTTGAGAAGGTCCGCAAGGTGATGAAGATCGCCAAGGAGCCGATCTCTCTGGAAACTCCCATCGGGGACGAGGAAGACAGCCAGCTGGGCGATTTCATCGAGGACAAGAATGCTGTGCTGCCGCTCGACAGCGCCATTCAGGAAAACCTCAAGGAAACCACCACCCGCGTGCTGGCCTCCCTCACCCCGCGCGAGGAGCGTGTTCTGCGTATGCGGTTCGGCATCGGGATGAACACCGACCACACACTGGAAGAGGTCGGCCAGCAGTTCAGCGTGACCCGCGAGCGGATCCGCCAGATCGAGGCCAAGGCTTTGCGGAAGCTCAAGCACCCCAGCCGCAGCCGCAAGCTGCGCAGCTTCCTGGACCAGTGATCAAAGGGCGCCCCAAGGGGCGCCTTTTTTTCGCGCTCTGAAGTGCTGTTGGGCGGCCCTGCGCCTAGAGGCTACTCTGTGGATGCAGCATCGGCGAAGGTTTTCCGCAGAGCGCCAATGTCCATGACGGTGGGGGCAAACGCCAATGCTTCGATATCGGCATCCAGTACCTGTCTGCAATCGCCTGCCTGAGTGGCTTCGCGTGCAAGAGTGTCGATAATGGGCTGATACTGCTCGACAAAAGCACTATTTTGTGGCTCCTGCGGGCGAATGAACTCTAACAGACGCCCTGCACGGATGATCGGACAAATAATATCGTTCACTTCGTCTACACGGCGCAGGGCAATGTCCCAGCCGTTGAATTTGATCCCTTCTTCACGTGCTCCCCGAAAGAGCATTAGCTGAGTGATTTTCTTGTGCAGAAAGGTTTCCAGATGTTTGGGATCGTGCTGGCTGTAGTAGACAGCATTGCCATAGAAGTCATCCCAGCGGATCAAGTCACGACCGTCTCGATGGGAGCGGCGACTGAGGGATTCCAAGGCATGCGCCAGCTTGCCCCACTGTTCAGGATTGTAGGGAGCAACCACAACTCTGCGCACTAAAAAGTCGATCTCTTGCTCCGGACTGGGTGAGTTTTTGTCGGGGGCAAAGCGCCAACCGTTCTGTGTTTTCGTTATTCGGGTGGATGTCTGTGACAGGATATCAAGCAATTCCGGCGAATAGGGGTCATGTTCCAATGCCTCTTTCGCCCGCAACTTCTCTCGCTCCAGCATCTCGAAGTACTTCGGTGCAAAGCCATAGCGGTTTGCGGTGTTGTTGTCGTAATATCTGGCGCGCCGCAGCGTATCGAAGCCGTGTTTATCACCGTAGTCGCGCAGATACTCCGCGTCCTCCAGTGTCTGGGGATGATTGTTCAGGCGTGCAATGAAAACCAGGTAGTCAAGATCGGGATCATTCTCTTCTTTCAGCAAGGCAAGTGCCATCTTCGGCCACTCTCTAATGGGATTGCGTTGAATCAGAAAAGCGATGTGGCAGTATCGCGTGAGGTTGTTGCGCTCGTGTTCCGCCAACGGGGCGTAGTGTTCACAGATGGCCTGCCCCATCTCGTAACTGCCCCCATAGCCCGGATGGGTGAAGGTGAAAGCTCTCTCGATGGTGCCCCAATTGGGGACATCCTGCATGGTCTGGTCGAATACTTCGAATGACCTCTGCTTGTTTCCGCCCGTATTGCCCAACAGGACAATCGCGTCAGATGCGGGGATCAGTTTGGGGTTTTCTTCATAGGCCTCAAGCGCAAGTTCCAGACTGTCATGATGCAGTAGCCGGTGTTTCTCCATCGCTTCTGGATGGGTCTGACGGGCCGATTTGTTCCCACGAACGATCCACCCTGCGCGATAGTACACCCAGGCCTGTGCAACTTTTGCATAGGGCGAAGCGGGGTGTGCCTCCTGCCAGTTCCCGACAAATGAAATCAAATCAGGATGGGTGACCGCGAATATGCTGAAAAGGACGCGCATATCATCAGCTGTGATTTCACCAGCCTCAAACGCTTTCTGCGCAATCTCTAGTTCGGTTTCAACCCGATCCACTTGCCGGTTGTATACGGCATCCCTGAGTTGGGTCGCGGAAATCAAAGTCCTTTCTTCTGCTCGCGCCGTTTGGCCGATTAGACAGGCAGAGACCAATACTACCCATTTCAACATCTCATTCCCTTTCGCATAATGACCCAGTCTGCGATCAGATTGTGGAAATATTGGGACGATATTGGCTGAGACGTGTCGATTTGAGATTTCTAGGTTCTGGTCCCCTGCGTTAACCAATCCGCCCCCCCTTGCTTGCACCCTCGGGGCTGCATGCGTAAACTATTTGTTAAGAAATCGCATGTCGGGGGATATGATGTCTGTGACCCAGGGAACCGCTGCCGCGCTGACCGCTCTTGAAGAAAAGCTGCTGCATCTCAGCTACCTGACCGAGGCCAACCAGTTCATGGTTGACGTCATGAAAGAGCAGGGCGAGCAGCTGAAATCCCTCGACGCGGAAGAAGCCCGCGCGATGCTGCGTGCGAAGGCGCGCAAAGCCTTTGGGCCTGAGGGCGGTGACGCCCAGAATCCCGAGGTGCTGGCCATTCTGGAGCAGGCGCTAGGTGCACAGAAAAGTGCTGAGATTATTCCGTTCCCGACACGACCGGCCTGATCCAAGTCGACCGTTCCCTGGCGCGGGGACGATCCGCCTGACGGCGAGTCTTTGCTGACCTACGATTTTGTGAAGGCGCTATCCCATTGCCTCCGCCTGTGCAGGGTTTATCCTGTTCACAAGAACAGGGGGCTATTGCCATGAAACATTTTCTTCCGACAATGTGCTGCGCCATGATGATGCAGCTTGCCGCGCCCGCACAGGCCTTTACCCTGCCCAACGGGGTGAAGGTCAACGCGGTCGACGATCTGGTGTTTGAAGTGGTCCCAAGGAGCTCGGGCACGTTGGATGAGTTCTGGTGTGGGGCTTCGGAATATGCACGCCGAGTCCTTGGCGCGGGATGGCGCGACATGATCTATGTCTACCGTGGGCGTGGCATCAGCGAGACGACTGGAAAACGCTCAGCCGTTCAGTTTACCATATCACGCGAGAAGGCCCGTGATGTTCCCGCCGAAAGAAGCATTATCCAGCTGGGTTTGAAGGCGGGGGATTCCATGTCGGTCCAAATGGCGCGCACTCATTGTAATCAAAGGCCAATTCGCCCCTGATACGGGGTGCGCTGAGCCCGCAAAAAACTAGCTCTCGGGAGGTCGGACATGACAAGAACGAAACGTGCAGGCCTGCTGTTGGTCGTCACACTTGCCCTGCAGCCCATCGCGGCCCAGGCGTGGTGGGCCTGGAACCGTCACGAGGTGCTTCCGGTTCAGGAAGGGGTCTGGGAGGTGGTCAGCCGGGTCGGCAGCTCTCCGCAGGATTACTGGTGCGGCATTGGAGATTTCGCCATCAGGCAATTGCGCACGGGTGCTGCTCAGCGGATCTATATCTGGGAAGGGGTTGGCCCGTCGGTCAATCGCCCCCAGAAAAGATCGGTGAAGTTCGCCCTGACTCCGCCGCCGGGGGCGGATACATCGAGCAGCTACTCTCTGTCGATCAAACGACCCGGGGAAAACATCAGTGCCAATTTGGCCCGCAGTTACTGCTACAATCACTTCGCCGACCCGTTCTACCTGCGGCCCTAGGTCAATCTTGTTGCGGGATGGGCTGCGCTGAGGCATCTGTTTCCATATGCAGACGGAATTCCAGATCGAAACAGACGGGCAGGGCCTCTATGAGTTTACCCGTGATCTGCGGCGCTGGGTGAAGGCCCAAGGTGCGCGAGATGGGCTGCTGACTCTGTTCGTGCGCCACACTTCCTGCTCCCTTCTGGTGCAGGAAAACGCTGATCCCGAGGTGCAAGGCGATCTCAGGGCCTTTTTCGCCCGGCTGGTGCCGCCCAGCACCCATTCGTCCATGTCTTATTTGCGCCATACCTACGAAGGACCAGATGACATGCCCGCCCATATCAAGGCCGCGATGATGCCGGTCAGCCTTTCGATTCCGGTTCTGGACGGGGCGCCAGTTCTGGGGACATGGCAAGGCGTATACCTGTTTGAGCACCGTGATGCGCCGCACCTGCGGAAAGTCGCGGCACATCTTGCGGGAACCTCTTGATCTAGCGGTTTGATTTCACCTCTACCCAAACTCTAGAGGCTCCCCTATACTTGTGGATAAGTGCGCCGGATGACGCGCAGATTACAGGCATTTATCAACAAGGGGCCCAGCAGATGCGCTGTCCGTTTTGCGGAAATATCGATACTCAGGTCAAAGACTCCCGTCCTGCCGAGGACCATGTTTCGATCCGCCGCCGCCGTTTCTGTCCGGCTTGCGGGGGCCGCTTCACGACCTACGAGCGCGTGCAGCTGCGCGATCTGGTGGTGGTCAAGACCAACGGGCGGCGTGAGGACTTTGACCGCGATAAGCTCGAGCGTTCGATCCGGATCTCAATGCAGAAGCGCCCGATTGATCCAGAACGGATCGATCAGATGATTTCCGGCATCGTGCGGCGCCTTGAAAGCATGGGCGAGACGGATATCCCGTCCAAGATGATCGGCGAAATCGTGATGGAGGCTTTGGCGCGGATCGACACTGTCGCCTATGTGCGCTTTGCCAGTGTCTACAAGAACTTCCAGGCGGCCGACGATTTCGAAGACTTCGTGCACGAGCTGCGCCCGAATACGCCTCCCGAAGAGTGATCTGACCGATGCAACGCTATGATCAGGCCATGGACGAGAGGTTCATGGCGCTGGCCCTGTCGCTGGGGCGGCGCGGGCAGGGCAACTGCTGGCCCAATCCGGCGGTTGGCTGCGTGGTGGTCAAGGACGGGCGCATTCTGGGCCGGGGCTGGACCCAGCCCGGCGGGCGCCCGCATGGAGAAACCGAGGCGCTGGCACAGGCTGGGGCGACCGCGCGCGGTGCTACCGCTTATGTGACGCTGGAACCCTGCTCGCACCACGGGGAAACGCCGCCTTGCGCGCAGGCCCTGATCGATGCGGGTGTGGCCCGTGTCGTCGCCGCCATCGGAGACAGCGACCCAAGGGTTTCGGGGCAGGGTTTCGAGATGCTGCGCTATGCGGGGATCGAAGTCACAACCGGTGTCCTTGCCGAAGAGGCTGCGCGCGACCATGCCGGGTTTTTCCTCAAGACCGAACAGGGTCGCCCTCTGGTGACGCTGAAACTGGCGGGCAGTTTTGATGGTCGCATCGCCACCGGATCGGGACAAAGCAAGTGGATCACCGGCCCCGAGGCGCGCCGCGCGGTGCATGCCATGCGGGCCAGCCATGATGCGGTGATGGTCGGGGCGGGCACGGTGCGTGCCGACGATCCGTCGCTGACCGTGCGCGACCTTGGTGTCCATCGGCAGCCGGTGCGGGTGATCGCCTCGCGCCATCTGGACCTGCCCCTAATGAGCCAGCTTGCCCGTACTGCAAACGACGTTCCGGTCTGGCTCTGTCACGGGCAGGGGGCGGATGTCGAGCGCCTGCGCGCCTGGGAGGGGCTGGGCGCGCGCCTGATCCCCTGCGCCAGCCACGGCGTTCAGCTATCAGCCTCAGATGTTCTGCAGCAGCTTGGTCAGGCCGGGCTGACGCGGGTGTTCTGCGAAGGGGGCAGTGCTCTTGCGGCCTCTCTTCTGGCCTTTGACCTGGTGGATGAGCTGATCGGCTTTACCGCCGGTATCGGCATTGGCGCCGAAGGGCTGCCGTCGATTGGAGCGCTTGGCCTCGGGCGTCTGGATGAGGCGCCTCGGTTCGAACTGGTCGAGACCCGCCCGATTGGCGGTGATATCCTGCACCGTTGGCGGCGTGCTCTGGCATAACGGTGGCGTCCGGCTCAGCGCCACAGGTGGGCATAGCTGGCAAAGAGGCCCTGTAATTTCGACAGGCTCCGGTTGGCCAGGCCCGCCCGTGCTTGCTGCCCCTTTGCAAGCCGTTCCACAACCACCTCAACCGGGCAGGGCAGGCCCGTGACCGGATCGTGATACCTTGGGTAGTCGATCAGCACCGCATGGGCGAGACCGGCCAGACCCGGGCGGGCCTTGCGCCAGGCCGGGGCAGAGATCATGTCGCGTGTCAGCCCCCAGCCAGCATAAAAGGGCGTGCCCAGCACCGTGACCTTTACCCCTCTCAGGAGCGCCTCAAACCCCAGGAGCGAGGTCATAGTCCAGACCTCCTGCACCTCATCCAACAGCGCCATGGGATCGGCATTGCGTGCCACCACATCGGCCAGACCTTCTGGGATGATCTCGGCTGGCACCTCTCCGTTGCGCAGGCCTGACTCGACGTCCGGGTGGGGCTTGTAGATGATCACCGCATCCGGGTTTTCAGCGCGCACGCGGCGCAGCAGGTCCAGATTGCTGCGCACCTTGCCTGCGCCAGTGAGAATGGAGGCGTCATCCTCCACCTGCCCCGGCACGAGGATCCGGTGGCCGGATGGCAGCTCGAGGATTGCGCCGCCCAGATTGTACTTTGAAATGCTGTCGCGCGTCAGGGACTTAATCAGCCGTTCGGCACGCTGCGTCTCGGCATCTCTCATCTCCGCGCGCTTTGCAATCAGATCATCAAGATCCGAGGGGTGGCGCGGATCGTAGTAGATGCCCTGCCGGTCCAGGACCAGCGACATGGGCGGGACCAGCTCGGCCCCAAGGCCCCTTGAGCGCAGAAACCCGTCCTCTAGTCGAAACGCCCCGGCGTGGGATGTATCGGCCTTCGAGGCCCAGACCATCCAGTTGCGCCCGCTTTTGCGCGCCTTCTCGGAGTCCTCGGTGAACAGCACTTTCCGCTCGCGGCCAAAGAAGCCCTGCAGGGGCTTTCGCTTCCACAGGCGCATGCCCGAGGCGGCCCAGCCGACCCGATCCTGCCGCCATGCGCGCACGCGGGCTTCCAGATTGTCGATGACGTGCTCGAGCTCACATAGGTGGTCGCGGAACGGATCGTACCAGGTGGGGTAAAGGATCATCGCGCCGGTGAAGAGCTGCGCCCGCGTCAGGCGGCGGTGGCGGCGTGGGGGCGGGAATTCGTCCTGCGTCAGCCCCCATCCGGCGTAAAAGGGCATGCCAAAGACGCGGGGCTTGTGACCTGCCAGGATGGCTTCGAACCCCAGTTGCGATGAGACGGTGTACACACCTACAGCACCCTCCAAGAGCGGCCAGGGCGAGACGGGATCGCTTAGAATGCTGATCCTGTCATTGGCGTCCTTCTGGCCGAAATAACCGGGCCTGAAACCGGCGCGGGTTTCGGGGTGGGTCTTGATGATAATGCGCGCACCCGGGTTTTCCTCTTGCGCGAAGACCAGCATCTCCCGGAACCGCGCCGCATCGGCGCCAGACGCTGTAACCGAGGCATCCCCGCGCGCCTGGTCCACCACCAGAACATAGCCGGGATCCGGCACCGGCGCCGCAGGAAGGAAGGCATTGTATTTACTAAGGTGCGCATCCATTAGCCGCCCGATGGCGTCACGGGCGCGGCGCATCATTTGGCTGTCATCCAAGGGATGTGTGGCCAGAAGCTGCTCCAGATCCGATGGGGTGGAGGGGTCGAAGTGTGCGCCTGAGCTGTCCAGCAAGAGGCCCATTGGGGCTTCTCCGGCGCGGCCCGGATGCACGGAGCGCAAGAAGGCATCCTCCACCCGAAGCAAATCAGCGCCCCGTTCCCGCGCCACGGCGCGGCCGCGATGAGCGGTGGGAGAGTTTCCCCAGATCCCGACCATATCGCCGTCGCCGGGCAGGCCGAGCCGTACGTCATAGCCTGCCAGCGCCAGAATGCGCCTCAGGCGTTTTTGGGTCAGGAACCCGCCGTTATAGACGAAAAGCCGGGACCTGATGGCCCCGGCTTTGGCGCTGCCATTCGGCATGTCTTGCATCCGCTTGCTATCAGTCGACAATCGAGGCGGCGCTGGAGAGCGAGCCAAGTGGTGTGACCAGCAGCGAGATGGTCTTGGTCCACTGGGCGTAAGGCGCCTCGGTGACGTAAAGGGTGTCGTCGTCCCGGATCACGAAGTCCCGAGCGATGAAAAGCCCATTTGGTTGCGTCAGGTCGAGCACATAGACCAGGCGCTGCGCGCCGATCAGATCGTCGCGTCCCAGAACCTGGTTGGCGATCTCGGCGGGCTCGTTGCGCAGGATGAAGACCCCGGTCGGATCCGACGCTGTGGAAATCAGGCCACCGACCTGTGCGATGGCCTCCAGCGCAGACAGATCCTGACTTTCAAAGGGTACGCGGGCCTGTGCACTGGTGGCGCCAAGCGCGGTAAAGGACCGGGTGTCTTCTTCGACCAGGATCCTGTCGCCGCCGCGCAGGGCGATATCGAGTTCAGGATGATCATAAAGGTCCTGGAACCAGATCTTGCCCTGAGAGGTTCCGCGAATAACGGTCACTTGTGCGATTTCGGGCTGAATGGTGACACCGCCCGCCTGCGCCAGCATGGTAGCAAGGGTGCGGGTGGGGCGTTCGATCGGATAGATGCCCTGGCCAGTGACGGCCCCGGTCAGACTGACGGTGGCGCCGTCCCCTGCAAGGCGGCGGACCTGAACCTGAGGATCTGGTGTCTGGTCTTCCAGTTTCTCGGTGATCATCTCACGCAGCTGTTCGGGCGTGTTGCCGGAGGCACGCAAACGGCCGGCGTATGGCACGAAGATGAACCCGGCGTTGTCCACCTGAACCTCTTCCAACGCGGTTGCGTTGCTGGCCTCGGCGGCGAGGAGCCCGTCATCGACATTCTCCCAGATGGTCAGACCCAGTACGTCGCCGGGGCGGATCGTATCGGAGGTCAGCCGTCCTGCGGATGTAAAGCTGTCTGAAAAACCGAGTGCAGGGACCACGGCAGTCGCTCGGGCAACGCGGTCATTGACAGATACGATAAACGCATCGCCTTGTTTTTGCACGGAGCCGGCGAAGATCTGGCGTTTGTTTGGGCCTACTTTGGGAAGGCCGCAGGAGGCCGCCAGCGTAAGAGCGGCCAGAATCGCGACGGGGCGCGCCCAGCGGAATGGGACGTGTGACACTGCTCGGTCTCCTCGACCTATTATTGTTCTGCCTCAATTTTTTGGAAAACCATAGCCTAACAGAGGATGAAAATCCAGTCTTGCTGGAAAGCCGTGTCAGCTCACCACGCGCAACTGTTGCCGCGGCGCCGCTGTGCCTCGTTTCAGCGCGTCGTAGGGATCGTCCGGAGCCAACATCATATCGACCACTTGCCGAAGCAGTTGCCGACGCCCTTTCTGTGAGTAATACCCGCCTGGAAGTTGGGATGTCTCGAGCAGATAGCGGCGATAGTCTTTGTAGGCACGGTTGTCTGGGCGGGCCGGGGTGGCAAAGAAATCTGGTAGACTTTGTGTCGAAACAAACTCGGGCTTGTCATAGACTGCGCGGCCAAAAACCTTGAGCGGGATGCCGCGCCAAAGGACCTGCTGTCCCGCGGTGGAGTTGACGGTGATCGCCGTGCGAGCCTCGTTCAATAGCTGCGCAAGCTTGCCCCCTCGCACATAGTGGATGCGGTGACTGATGTCATGCTCGCGGGCCAGACGACGCACAACCCGGCGCAAGGGCACCCGGCCGTCCTCAAGCGGGTGCGCCTTGACCACCAGATGATGGTGACGTGGGGCGCCGACGGCGAAGCCTGCGATCACCTCCTCCAGAAAGTCGCTCATACTGTCAAAGGGGGAGTGCATCTGAAAGGAGCTGTCATGCTCAAGCTGCAAAAGAGCCAGATGATAGGGAAAGCCGCCATTGCGGATCCGCCAGGTGGCCAGTCGACGATCAAGCGCCTGAAATGGCATCAGCAAGAGGCGCCTTAGGTAAAGCTGGAATTCACGGGCAACGGGCAGGGCGCGATGCGGGCGGAAGCTTCTGTAGCCACGGTTCCAGAACATCACGAACCAATGATAAAGCGCGCCGTAAAAGACGTGCTGGCGCATGTCCCCCCAGTGGGAGGGGGGTAGCGGGGCCTCCATGTCTGATCTTTCGAGGGCCGTCTGCATCTCCGCCACGGGCATTTCCATCAGGCGCGAGTTGCCATTGGAGCCATCCCGTTCGTAGGTTACCCAATAGGGCCGCAGGTAGCCTTCCTCGAAAACGTGCACCGTGAGGTTGCGTACCTTGGCCAGGCGCACGGCCTCGGCGTGGATCGGGCGGGTGTCGCCGTAAAGTACGATATCCGTTACTCCCCGGGTGTCGCAAATCTGCGCCAGCGTATCTGGCCAGTCCTCGGGGCTGCCGCGATAGGGAATATAGCTGGACCGATGCCGCCAGAACACGCTGTCCCCTTCATTGAAACCGACCCGCCAGACCGAGCACCCGGCCATACGCAGCATCTTGCCGAGGCCATTGAAGAACGGCCCGTGCGGTCCCTGCAGAAACAGGAAGCAACGATGCGGATTTGGGTTGGCTCTGGACATCGGACGACTCTGGTTTTTGCGGGATGCTACCTGAACATGGTTAATGAAGGGCTGGTCCACCCAAGGACTACTTAACCGCGCACTGCGGCGAAACTATGTCCTGCTCGGCCCATGAGCAATCGGTCTTGCTCAAAGGTCATTTGCTGAGTGCAGCGTGCGGGGAAGGCTTGTGAAGCGCTCGGGCAGGCACTACCTCTGGGCGCAAGGACGAACGGTCACGGAGCGCGCCACCATGTTTACAGGTATCATCACTGATGTCGGAACCATCGCCGAACTGGAGCAGCAGGGCGACCTGCGCGCGCGCATCAAGACCGCCTATGACACCTCGGGGATCGATCTTGGGGCCTCCATCGCCTCGGATGGGGTTTGTCTGACAGTGATCGAGCTGGGCGCGGACTGGTATGATGTTCAGATCTCGGCAGAGACCGTCTCCAAGACCAATATCGGCGCCTGGACCGTGGGCAAACGGGTCAACCTGGAACGTGCACTGAAGGTGGGTGACGAACTGGGGGGACATATCGTGTCGGGCCATGTGGATGGTGTCGCCGAGGTGGTGGAAATCAAGGATGAGGGAGACAGCACCCGCGTCACCCTGCGCGCACCGAAGGATCTGGCCCGCTTTATCGCGCCGAAAGGGTCGGTTGCGCTGAACGGCACCTCCCTCACGGTCAACGATGTGGAAGGCTGCGATTTCGGCATCAACTTCATCCCGCACACCAAGGAGGTGACCACCTGGGGTGATGTGAAGCTGGGCGATCAGGTGAACCTCGAAATCGACACCCTGGCCCGCTATGTGGCGCGGCTGGCAGAGGCCGGGTCATGAGCGGAGCTGGTATCGCCGGGATCGGCCACAACAACGGCCCCAGCATGGAGGCCGGGCGCGCCTGGCGCATTCATGCCTGGAAGAAGGCTCAGAAACGTCTGATGCCAAATACAATCCCGAAGCTGGTGCTGCAGATGCGGATCAAACGGGCGGCAGAGCTGGGGATGGATTACAAGACCTATGCCCGCGTTCGGCAGACCTCGGGACAGGACGTCACGGGGCTGCTGTTTTCCTCCAACGCGCTGCGCATCATCGCCTATGGCGCCCATATGCCCGCGGTCGAGCGGCGCGCACTGGAGGCGGTGAGGAACTCCAGCAAGCTGGCGCTGGTGCACAGGCCGAACACCCCCGAGGCTGTTCTGGCCGCGCACCCGGTGCTGGATGCGGCGGGCGCGGCTCCGAAGTTCAACGAAAGCTGGTCCGAAATGCGCGCCCGTGTGCAGGATCTGATCCGCAGTCAGGGCCTGCCGGGGGCTGCGGTCGTGGTGATCGGCGACGCTCCCCTTGAAAGCGAATGAAGCACAGCCGTCGGCGCCGCTGCCTATCTTTCTTCGGGTGAGTATTTCCGCCATCACACCCTCTGAAGCGGTTCCCTTCCGCTCGGCGGAGTGCTCCCGCCCCCTGAGTCAGCATCGAAGATGCAGCCTCAAGGCGTTGGGCCGGGCGCGCCGCTGGCGCGGCGCGGATCACCACATGTCGCCGACGGTATAGCCCTTGGGAAAAGGGTCGCTTGGGTCCAGCGTGTAGCTGGAGAGCCCGTAGATCCAGCCCTGACCGGACAGCGTCGGCACGATGGCCGGGTAGGGGCCGACCTTGGTTTCCTCGACAATGCGACCGGTGAAGGTGGTGCCCAACGGGCCTGCATTCACATAGTCCTGCCCCAGGTCAAGCTGCCCCTTTGCATGCAGGACCGCCATCTTGGCACAGGTGCCGGTGCCGCAGGGGGAGCGGTCGAGGATGCCGCTGGCCTCCTGCGGGCGGGCGGGGTCAAAGGGGCCGGTCGAGATCGTGATGGCGCCGCGCCCCTGGGTTCCCGCAGTAATGGGCGCGCCCCAGAGATTGGTGATCGTGGGGCCGGTGATCGAAGGGTTTTCCGGGTGGCTGACGGGCAGCTGTTCGACCGTGGCGTGGCGGATGGCTTCGCTGACGCGGGTGATCTCCTTGCCGTTCTCTGCCGACAGATCCACGCCCAGCCGGTCTGCGTCGGCCAGAACGAAGAACATGCCGCCCCAGGCTACATCGACGCTGACGGTGCCGAGGCCCGTGACCTCGACCTCTGCATCCAGATGCACGGCGAAGGCGGGCACGTTGCGAAAGTTGACACGTGTGACCTTGCCGTCCCGGCAGTCGGCCCGCACCCGGATCAACCCGGCGGGTGCCTCCAGTGTCAGCTCGGTCACCGGTTCCACCATCGGCAGGATCCCACTCTCAAGCAGCACCGTCACCACGCAGATGGTGTTGGAGCCGGACATGGGCGGGTATTCGGTCTGCTCGAAGATGATGAAGCCCGCGTCGGCCTCTGGGTGGCAGGGCGGCACGATCGCATTGCCGCACAGACCCGGATTGCCGCGTGGCTCGCGCAGCATCATCAGGCGGATCTCATCGTGATTGGCGGCCATGTCCTGCATTTTCTCAAACACGCTGGCACCCTTCAGCAGCGGCATGCCGCCGGTGATCACACGGCCGGGTTCGCCCTCGGCGTGGGCCTCATAGGCTTGCAGGATACGGGAGGCGCGCATGGGCTTGGCTTTCACTGTTGATCCGATGCCGGAAGGCTAGCAGCCCTTTGCGCATCTGCAAACGTCGCGTCTCCGATTTCAAGAGAGCCAACCGGGCTGGCCTTTGGCGCTTGGCTGCGTTATCCCGCTGGCAACGTGGCAAGCCGCTGGCGCTTGCCGAACGGAGCATGAAAGGCCGGGACATGAGCTTTGAAACACCGGGGCCGGTCGAGGCCCGCCTGCGCGACGCAATCAGCCCGATCGAAGAGATCATCGAAGAGGCCCGCCAGGGACGCATGTTCATCCTCGTGGATCATGAGGATCGCGAAAACGAGGGCGATCTTGTGATTCCGGCCCAATTCGCCGATGCCGATGCCATCAACTTCATGGCGACCCACGGGCGCGGGCTGATCTGCCTGCCGATGACCGCAGAGCGGATCGACAGCCTTGGTCTGCCGATGATGGCAGTGAACAACTCTTCGCGGCATGAGACCGCCTTTACTGTCTCGATCGAGGCGCGCGAAGGAGTGTCGACCGGCATCTCTGCCGCTGACCGGGCTCTGACCGTGGCAACTGCGATCAACGAGCAGAACACCATGGCTGCTATCGCAACCCCCGGCCATGTCTTCCCGCTGCGCGCAAAACGGGGCGGCGTCTTGGTGCGTGCGGGTCACACGGAGGCGGCAGTCGATATCTCGCGCCTTGCGGGGCTGCATCCTTCGGGCGTGATCTGCGAGATCATGAAGGAAGACGGCACCATGGCGCGCCTGCCGGATCTAGTGGAATTTGCCGCCAAACACGGCCAGAAGATCGGCACCATCAGCGACCTGATTGCTTATCGCGCGCGCAACGACAACCTGGTGACGGAAACCTCCTGCGAGACGGTTACTTCTGAATTCGGCGGCGAATGGGAGATGCGCTTGTTCACCGATCAGACCCACGGGGTTGAACATGTGGTGATGATCAAGGGCGATATCACCACGCCCGAGCCGGTTCTGGCTCGCACCCATGCGCTGCACGAGGCCACCGATATTCTGGGCCTCGGCCCAAAATCCGCCCGCCAGCTGCCCCGTGCGATGGAAATCATTGCAGCCGAGGGGCGCGGGGTCGTGACCCTGTTCCGTCAGCCGCGAAATGCCCTATATGCCTATGAGGACGACGGATCGCGCACATTGACGATCAAGCAGACCGGGATCGGCGCGCAGATCCTGTCGAACCTGGGCCTGAAGGATTTGATCCTGCTGACGGATTCGCCCTCCACTAAATATGTGGGCCTTGATGCCTATGGGCTGTCGATCGTCGGCACCCGTCCCATTCTGAAGGAAGAGTGATATGGCCGGACACGAAAGCCACTACATCCTGCCGCGTCCCAGCTTTGACAAGCCGGTCAAGCTGCTGATCGTGGTTGCGCCGTACTACAAAGACATTGCCGACAACCTGGTCGCAGGTGCCAAGGCCGAGATCGAGGCCGTGGGCGGTACCTGGGATCTGGTCGAGGTGCCCGGCGCGCTGGAGGTGCCGACGGCGATCTCGATTGCGGACCGGACCTCGAACTTTGACGGCTATGTGGCGCTGGGCTGCGTGATCCGGGGCGAGACCACCCATTACGACACGGTCTGCAACGACAGCAGTCGCGCGATCCAGCTGATGGGGTTGCAGGGCCTGTGCATCGGCAACGGCATCCTGACGGTGGAAAACCGTTCCCAGGCCGAGGTACGCGCGGACCCGGCGGATCAGAACAAGGGGGGCGGCGCTGCTGCTGCGGCCTTGCATCTGATCGCACTGACGCGTAAGTGGGGCGCCCAGACCAAGGGAGTCGGCTTCAAGGCGCCTTCCGACGCCATCCAACTGGCTGGCAAAGATCTGGCCAGCATAGATAACGGACCCACCACAGCATGAGCACCTCAGGCGGCGCCCGCAAGGGCAATGGCAAGACCCAGATGAAATCGGCAGCGCGGCTTTTTGCGGTGCAGGCGCTGTTCCAGATGGAGCAGAGCGGTCAGACCTTTGACCAGGTGATCGTTGAATTCGAGGATCATCGCTTTGGCGCTGTCTATGAAGGGGATGAATACGCCGAAGGCGACACCAAGCTTTTCCGCAAGCTGGTTGAAGAGGCGGTCAACTATCAGGCGAAGATCGACCAGATGACCGATCGTGCGCTGGTGGCGAAATGGCCGATTGCACGGATTGACCCCACCTTGAGGGCTCTGTTCCGCGCGGCTGGCGCTGAGCTGATTGAGGCCGAAACGCCTGTCAAAGTGGTTATCAACGAGTTTGTTGATGTGGCATTCGCGTTCTTCCCTGAGGGCAAGGAGCCCAAATTCGTGAATGCTGTGCTGGATCACATGGCTCGCGAGGCACGCCCCGACGCCTTCTGATCTGCGAACGGCAAGAGGGTTTCCCCTTTTGCTCGCAAAAGACGTGCTTCGGCGCGTCTTTTTGCTTTTTCAGCCGCAGTTTCCCCAATGGGTGCAGGGCAGGCAGGTCAAATTCCGCCGATTGCATGTATTTTCTATTTATTATGCTGGACCGCATTCTTCTGAGTGTTACCATCCAACTTGTATCAACTGGAGGGTTTCCGATGCCAAAGCTCGTTCGTCTCTATATTCGCAATGTGGCCTTGGGCTTTGCGATTGCGGCGATCTTTGTCGGGCTGCTTCTGTGGTTCAACGTGATGAACCTCTGGGGTCTGGTCAGCACCTCTGACGTGGGTCTTTTGGCAGTCGGTATCCTTTGGTTCATGAACGGCATCGTATTTGCCGGGGTGCAATTTGCCTTTGCGGTGATGTCCCTGGCCGAGAAGAAAGGCGGACCGCGCGGCGGAACGCCGGTTTCTCATCACCTGGAACCTATCCGCGTCGAAGCCAAAGCCGAGGCAGTGCGCGAGCGCCAGGTTCGGCTGAAGCGCTGAGCAAACCCGTCAGTTGAGCTATGCCGTCGGTCAGATGCCCGGTGGGTGGGACGATGGTTTTGGTCCTACCTTCAGGTGCGCGTGAAGGTTTCGGCTGGGGCGAGACGCGCTGGGTGGTCAGCCTTGGTTGGGCCGCATGATAGCCTCAAAGCACCAGTGAACCGCCTGCGCAGGTTTAAGTCGGTCGAAGTTTCTGTGCCTGATCCACATCAATGATAAACTCTGTATTCGGGATATGTGTGCCCTGACCCGTTCAAGACAATCAAAGAGGCTTCACATGTTCCGTCTGGCATTCATCCTGCATTTGTTCATCGGCTCTACGCTGGCAGGAAGCGCAGTTATTGCGGCGCTGGTTTTGGGGCAAGATAGCTTGCAACCAATTCTATTTGCCGCGGCCGTTGGTTTTCTGACCGCTTTTCCCGTGACTTGGCTAGTGGCGCGCAGGCTGTACAGTCATCGCTGACCGTCTGGCGGTCACAGCTTTTTCTGTATGTCCGTGGCCGCCTGTTCGATGGCCGTGCCTGCTTTGTTGATGTCACGACCTGCCCCTTTGGCGGTCTCGCAGGCTGTCAGTCCCATCAAGGCGATCCCTGTCAGGATGTACTTTAGCATTCTGGTCTCCGTTATGCGTCACTTCGGTCCCTTTGGGATGCATCTAGCATTGGTTCGGCCTTGCAGCCAGAGGTAAGGTGGCGAGCGCTACGCCTCACCATTTCCTGCGAGTTTATTGACCAAGGTCAAAGCACTATCGTCACCTTTGGGAGAGAACCCGCTGGAAAACTGATTTCGGGAGGAAAAGACAGATGACGTTTGAAAATCGAAAACAAACCCTTGAGGCGCGCCGGACGGCCCTGACAGCACATCTTGTTGAGGTCGAGCATGAGTTGGATGCACCTATGCCAAAAGACTGGGAAGATCGCTCATCCGAGCGTCAAGGTGACGAGGTCCTGGAGCGACTCGGTCAGGCAGAACTGGACGAACTGCGCCAGATTGATGCGGCTCTGGGCCGCTTGGAAGATGGATCCTATGGCTATTGCCAGATTTGCGGTGAAGCCATCTCCAGCGAGCGTCTGGACCTCATACCCGCAACACCCTTTTGCAAAAAATGCGCCAGATAGCGACCGAAGGCGAGGCTAATGCTACGGCTTGCCCGCCTGTCGCGCATAAAGAACAAATCATGCCGGGCATCCTGTTGCGGCTGTGGGCCGTGTTGCGGGCAGCGCATTTGTACGGTGCGCGCCGTGCGTACTGGCTATTCGCCGCGTTTCAGGGGGATAAAGGGTCATGAGCAGCGAACTCGACAGGCTTTGAGTAAAAGAATTCGACGCTTCCCGGCATCTATGGCGCAATTTCGCACAGCCACCGTTGCCGAGGGTTTCGCGATGTGGCACAACCTGTCTCAAATGACTGAACAGACGAGTTTAGCACATGACTGACTTCGCCGAACGTCGCCGGATGATGGTGGACACTCAGGTCCGCCCCTCGGATGTGACGAAATATCCAATTATCGAAGCGATGCTGGCGGTTCCGCGCGAAAGCTTTGTTCCCGACGCACAGCGGGAAGCGGCCTATGCAGACCAGAATCTGGATCTGGGGCAGGGGCGTGTTCTTTTGGAACCGCGCACCCTTGCGAAAATCCTGGACGCACTTGATATCCAGAGCGACGAACTGGTGCTCGATGTGGGCTGCGCGCTTGGCTATTCGACGGCCGTCGTGGCACGCGTTGCCCAGATGGTGATCGGCGTTGAAGAGGACGAGGAAATGGGCGCGGATGCTCAGGCACAGCTGTCGGATGCCGGTGCCGACAACGCCATCGTCCACGTAGGTACCTTGTCAGAGGGCGCAGCAGAGCATGGTCCCTATGACGTGATCATAATCGAGGGGGGAGCCGAGGATGTCCCGTCCACGCTTCTCGACCAACTTCGTGAAGGCGGACGGGTCGCGGTCATTTTCATGAGCGGTGCGCTCGGAGAGGTGAAAATCGGCTACAAGACGGCTGGCCAGCTGTCCTGGCGGTTTGAGTTCAACGCAGGTGCACCGGTTCTACCCGGTTTTGCCGCGGCGCGGGAATTTGCGCTCTGAGCTCTTTGAAAGGAACAGAACTGCGCTCCCAGAACAGGAGCGCAGACATAATTTGAACACCCCGCGGCTGGCGGCGCGGCAAACGACAAGGCAACCGATGCGAAAGATTTCCCCGGTGAAGTTTCTGAAAACGTTTGTTTGTGCTGGCGCGATGATGGTGGCCCTATCGACGCCGCAGGCTGCAAAAGCTGACAACCTCTCCGACGCGATGATCGGAGCTTACAAGACCAGCGGTCTTCTGGAGCAGAACCGCGCGCTGTTGCGGGCCACCGACGAAAGTGTTGCCGTTGCCGTTGCCAGGTTGCGTCCGATTGTAGATTTCGCCGTGACGGCCAGCCACCGGTACAACCGTGGCCCGACGACGTTTGGGTTTTCGGACACCGACACCAACACTCTTGAGGCCGGTGTCAGTTTGGAATGGCTACTGTATGATGGTGGCGCCTCGCGGCTGAGCCAGCTTGCGGCGCAAGAAACGGTTCTCTCCACGCGTCAAAGCCTTCTGGATATCGAACAACAGGTTCTGTTTTCGGCAGTCCAGGCCTATGTGAATGTGCTTTTGCAGCAGGACACTGTGCGGCTGCGCAGCAATAACCTGCGTCTGTTGCGCGAAGAACTGCGTGCCGCACAGGACCGTTTCGAAGTGGGCGAAGTGACCCGCACCGACGTTGCCCTTGCCGAAAGCCGCGTGGCCGGTGCTCGTGCCAATCTGACCCAAAGCCAGGGTGACCTTCTGGAAGCCAAGGCCACCTATCAGCAGGTTGTTGGATCTCCGATCAATGTGGTTGCGGGGCAGCCGCCCCTGCCGCAACGAGTAGCGTCGCTCCAAGCTGCTGAGTCGGTTGCGATGCGAAATCACCCCAGTCTGTTGGCACGGCAACATGCGGTGAAGGCGGCTGAACACACGGCGGCGAGCACGGCGAAGAACCTAGGCCCCAGCCTGCGGCTGCGAGCGGACGCCGGCCACTCCATCAACCTTGATGGGGGCCGCGATTCCGACACTTCGGGCGTCAGCCTCGTGCTCTCTCAGCGGCTTTATGGCGGCGGCAGCCTTGCAGCAGCCCGGCGGGCTGATGTTGCGCGCCTCGACGCTGAAAAGGGCGCCCTTATTTCGACACAGCGTTCTGTATCCCAGGCCGTGGCTGCGGCCTATGTGTCGCTTGAGGCGGCGCGGGCAAGCCTTGTGTCATCCGGCGAGCAGGTGCGTGCGGCGCAAGTGGCCTTTGACGGTATCCGTGAAGAAGCAACTTTGGGCGCCCGCACCACGCTGGACGTTCTGCAGGCCGAGCAGGAGCTATTGAACGCGCAGACCGCTCGAGTACAGGCCCGCGCCAATCAGGCGCTAGCGGCATATCAGTTGCTGCAGGCGCAGGGCCTCCTTACGGCCGAACATCTGGGCCTTGCGGTAGAGATCTACGACCCGACGCTCTACTATAATCTGGTAAAAGATGCCCCGGCCAATGTCAGCCAACGCAGCAAGGATCTTGACCGGGTCATGAAGGCGCTTGGTCGGAACTGATACAGTCTGTGAGACCGTAAAACTGAAAATTTACCGTAATTGTTGTGTGGCCACCCTTTGGCGGCTACACTTTGGTCATTGGCAAGAGTGGTGTTGAAAAGACATGTCAGAACCCGTGACGCAGGCTGAAATCGAAGATGTGCTGTCCTCAATCCGCCGTCTGGTGAGCGAGGAGGCACGGGACGCGCAGGTCGAGAACCAAAATCCCCGGCCTGAGAGCGCCTCAGCGTCCTGTGATGTGGCGACTGAGACTCGAGGCACACCGCGCCTTGTTTTGACCCCTGCGTTACGCATTCCGGAAACCGGTGACCGAGGCGAGGAGAGCCTGAAAGAGGGCGACCCAGAAGCTGCGGACGGGGTGTCAGAGCGCGCACAGATGGCAGGCCTCGCTGACGCGCCGTCGCAGCCCGCCGCAGAAGATCTTGAAGGTGATGTCTCGGATCCTGATGCCACGATCGAGCTCGAGCCGGGGGACACCCCGGAACACTCATCAAGGAGCGCCGCGGAGGAAGCCCCTTGGAAAGACCCTTGGGCCACGCTCTATCAGGCGGCTGGAGTGCCTGGGGCTGAAGGCGAAGAGGCTGAGGACACCACGGCGACTGAGGTACCGGAGCCGGTCTTGCAGGCTTCGGAGCGGGTTTCTGCGGTTGTGCAGAAGATCACCGAGCTTGAAGCGAAGGTCGCGCAGTCCAAACAGCAGTGGGAACCCGACGGCCTGTCAAGCGATCCCTATGCAGGCACCAATATCCAGACGCTGCACTGGGAGGACCATGTCGAGGAGGAGTCTGAGACGGTCAATAGCGGTGCGTCTGCGGCGGAAGATTCGGGTCAGGATACGCTTGATGCGGATGCGACCTTTGCTGCCACAGACACGGAGGCGCGCGCTGGCTTCGCAGATGCGGAGCCTTTGGCGGATAATGATCAGGAAATGGCCCGCACCATCGCGGAGGAGGCCGTGGCTGACGAAGCCTTTGACGCTGTGTTTGGAGATGATGCCTTCATAGATGAGGACAGTCTTCGGGAACTGGTGGCCGAGATCGTTCGGGAAGAGCTGCAAGGCGCGCTTGGGGAACGTATTACCCGCAATGTGCGCAAACTGGTTCGGCGTGAAATCCACCGGGCACTGGCCGCTCAGGACTTGCTCTGAGGGCGGCGGTCATCCCGGACACGTGCAAGCAGTTGTCTGATGACAGGCCCAACTAAAACTGGTCTGGTTTGAACGGTGATGCCGATTCGGCTTGGGCGTGGTTCCTAGACCGGATCAGGTGTTGTTCACCCCCCCTCTTTCCCGTTGGGTGCGGCGCTGCGCGCTGCGCGGCGGTCTGCGCCATGGCGTTAACCTGGGGCCTGAATCTCTTGCGACAAGGCAAGGAGTTGATCTAGGTCCATGTAGGTTTCGAGATGCGCGGCCAGATCATCAAGCGCTGCATCCACGCCGTCCTCGTAAGATGTCCGGCTTTCATGGCCTAGATCAGCAAGGAAGGCAGCGCGAAAGACGTCGGAGCTGAACAACCCATGCAGATAGGAGCCGCGCACGCGCCCGTTGGCAGATGAGGCCCCTTCTGGCCGACCTTCAACGCTGAGCCAGGCCCGCGCGCAATCGGGCCCCGTGGTGCGCCCCATGTGGATTTCATAACCTGAGATGGGCAGGGCGCCCTCGATAGTGCGGGCCTCGGTCAGGGTGACGCGCTTGTCGCCCTGCATGGTGGTTTCCACATCCAGCAGCCCAAGCCCCGCAACCTTGCCGGGGCGGCCGTCCACGCCTTCGGGGTCGTCGATGGTCTGGCCCAGCATCTGATAGCCGCCGCACAGCCCCAGCACATGGCCGCCGCGCCGGTGGTGGGCGAGGATGTCGATGTCCCAGCCCTGGGCCCGCAGATAGTTGAGATCGCCAATGGTGGATTTGCTGCCGGGTATGAGTACCAAGTCGGCATCGCCCGGAAGTGCCCGACCGGGGGGGATAATCTCGACGGAGACATCCGGTTCGGCGGCCAGCGGATCGAGATCATCGAAATTGGCCATCCGCTCCAGTTGGGGGACCACCACCTTGCAGGCGCCTCCCTTGCGGGAGGCAATATCCATCATGTCTTCGGCAGGGAGTTTCCAGGCATCCCAGAACCAGGGGATGACACCAAGTGAAGGCCAGCCAGTGCGTTCGACGATATCATCGCGCCCGCCGTCAAAGAGGCTCAGATCGCCGCGAAACCGATTTACGGCAAAGCCGACGATGCGCTCTAGGTCCTGCGCATCAAGCACGGCCTTTGTACCGACAATCTGGGCTATGACGCCACCCCGGTGGATGTCGCCGACCAGCACCACGGGTGCGTTTGCCGCGCAGGCAAACCCCATATTGGCGATGTCGCCCTTGCGCAGGTTGGTTTCTGCCGGTGAGCCTGCACCTTCGATCAGGACCAGATCAGCACTTTCTGCGAGGCGGTGGTAGCTCTCAAGCGCGGCTTCCAGAAGACCTGATTTGTCCCGCATGAAAGATCCCGCCGCGCGGGTACCCCGCCGCTTCCCTTGTACGATAACCTGGGCGCCTGTATCCGTCTCGGGCTTCAGGAGGACGGGGTTCATGTCTGTATGCGGGGCACGCATGGCAGCGCGCGCCTGCAGGGCCTGTGCGCGGCCAATCTCTCCTCCCTCGGGGGTGACGGCGGCGTTGTTGGACATGTTCTGCGGTTTGAACGGGGCCACCCTTAGCCCGCGCCGGGTATAGGCGCGCGCCAGACCCGCCACCAACAGGGATTTGCCGACATTGCTGCCGGTGCCTTGAAGCATCAAAGCCTTTGCTGCCATCCCATTCCTCCTGACAGGCGATACCAATGCCGAGACAGACAGTTGCAACGACCCGGCCGGGAGGTCAATTGCATTCGATGGCAAAAGCCGGTCGACTGGCAGAGCAGAGAGCATGCCATAGCTGATTTGGGGTGGAGAGCGCTCCAAAAGAAAAACGCGCCCCCCAGGACGCGCTTTTCTGTAAGTAATTCGGCGATTTGGATCAGGCAGCCTCGGCCTGAGCGGCATTGCGGCGCTCACTTTCCTCGCGCGACAGCGCGACAGAGGTGCGCACACCACGTCCGACGAATTCCATCAGGCCGGCGACCACGCGTTCGTTCGGGTCAATCCCGGCGCAGGACAGAACCTCACGTCCGTCACGCGACCGTGCCCAGCGGGCGATCTGCTCGGGGCCGTTTCCATACTTCTTGTCGTCGGCGATGGCATCATCCAGCGCTGCCAGGACCACGGCCGCAAAAAGCTTGCGTGCGCGGTTGCCCTGTTCGTTGTTGTAAGCGGTGCCGTCAACGAAATCTCGCATCCCGTTTCCTTTGTTGTTCTTGCTATTGCAATTTCGGCGTGACGCTCCTTATGACGGAAGTGTGACGATTCGGGTAGCCCACAAATGCATAGCTTTCATGCAAATTGCGCATAGCTTTCCGGTCTTGCACACGACATATCGTTGTCTTGCCAGCCTACTCATCGCCAGATATAGGGGCGGTTAAGAGTTCATCAACCACCCGAGAGGGAATTTTCCGATGCCCAAGATCAACGGTAACGAAATCCGCCCTGGCAATGTTCTGGAGCATAATGGCGGTCTGTGGGCCGCTGTGAAGGTCGATCACGTGAAACCCGGCAAGGGCGGCGCCTTTGCTCAGGTCGAAATGCGCAACCTGCGTAACGGCTCCAAGTTGAACGAACGCTTCCGCAGCGCTGACAAGGTCGAACGCGTGCGCCTGGAGCAGAAGGACCAGCAGTTCCTTTATGAAAGCGACGGCATGCTGGTCTTCATGGATACGGAAACCTACGAGCAGATCGAACTGCCTGCGGATCTGCTGGGCGATCGCCGTCCCTTCCTGCAGGACGGCATGACCATCGTCGTCGAGTTCTACGAAGCCGAGGCCTTGAATGCGACGCTGCCGCAAAAAGTCACCTGCAAGATCGTCGAGACCGAGCCGGTGGTCAAAGGCCAGACGGCTGCAAACTCCTTCAAGCCGGCCATTCTGGACAACGGGGTCAAGGTCATGGTGCCGCCCTTCGTTGGTCAGGACGAGATGATCGTGGTGAACACCGAAACCATGGAATACTCCGAACGCGCCTGATACGCGAGCGTCGGCCCGTCCCAGCTCCCCGTGCGAGCCTCGCGCGGGGTTTTCATGTTCAGTCGAGCGACAGGCTGTATCCGCAGCTGTCCATCATCTTTCCATATGCCGCCGTGAACCCGGCAAGGGACGCAGTGTAAAGCGTACGTCCACCGGTTCGGATCTCCATAACGCTGCCGCGTTTCATGGCCTGCAGTGTTGGCAGATTGTCGGCAAGGTTAAGCGCGGCATATGCCTCGAACAACCCTTCTTCGGTGAGCCAGGACTGTGCGGTTGTAGAAAAGACCGCGCCAGTGTCGATGACGAAGCGTACCGGTTGCCCGTCCTGCATCAGGGTTGGAAAATGGCGTGGCGCCCGTTCGGTGATGCTTGGGTAAGGATAGAAATCCGGCGGCCCCGCATCGCCATTTGACATCTCGATGCTGATCACAGGATCTCCATCGCCGCCGGTCCGAGCACTGCAGGTGCGCCGCAGGTCCTCTCCGGTGTCGACTTCTTCGACCCAGACCCGCCAATCCTTGTATTCCCAATAGTATTGCGCTGCGGTCGGCAGAGGCAGGCAGGCAAGGACAAAAGCAAACAGGGCACGCATCGGGCTTCCTTTCATGGTGCAGTCGCGCGGCTCACGCGTGTTCCAGCAGGTTTATCTCGAGCAGGTTAAGGTCTGATTGTCCGCTTCGAGCCTAAACGCGGCGTGCAAGGTCGGTCGAGTGAAAGCTGCGCGCGGCTCGACTAGCCGTCCCAGCCTATTTTTGCATCTGCGGCGTGCAGGGTTTTACCCTTGGCGCGATCATATCGCAGATAGGCAATTGCACGGTCATCTTGCTGTGAGAAAAGGGTGCCGACGCTCTTGCCGTCTGCCGTGATCTCGGTGCCGACCGGGGCTGAGCCTTCGATAGAAACCAACTGCAGCCCCTTGCGCAGCTCCGTCTTGTGTTTCATGCGCGCAGTTACCTCCTGACCCACGTAGCAGCCTTTTCGGAAATCGACGCCATTAAGCGCCTCGAAACCTGCTTCAAGGATGTAGCTGTCGGGGGTCAACTCGATACCGCTTTCGGGGATGCAATGGGCGATGCGCAAAGCCTCCCAATCGCTGCCATCATCGCCGCCTTCTTCACCATAAAGTCGCCAGCCCATGTTAGGGTGGCGGGGGTCGGTGAAAGCGCCTTGCGGGGCCTCGCCAGTGCCCCGCCGCACCTGAATGTCGGTTTTCTCAATCTGTACATCGGCGCGGAGGCGATACATGCTCAGCCGTTTCAAAAGGCCATCCGCAAGGTCTGCCGCCACATCAATCAGGATATCTTCCCCTTCAGGAATCAGAAAGAAATCCGCTAGGTATTTTCCCTGTGGCGTTAGAAGCGCGGCATAGACCAGGCCGCCCTGATCCAGCTTTTGCACATCGTTGGTGACCAGACCCTGCAGAAAATCACGGGCATCCGGGCCGGTCAGGGATAGAATTGTGCGGGCGCTCATGTCTGTTCTCCTTTGGTGCGGCAGGCATGCGATTGGACGTATTCTTGACCACGAGAGCCATATAGGCCTGCCCGTGATATAGGCCGGTGATATAGGAATGTCTGCCAAGTTGAACAGGAATTTGCCATGCCCGCTCCGATCAGCGTCGTGATCCCGACAGTTAACAGCGCTTACGAGTTGCCGGGCTGCCTTGAGGCGCTCATGGAAGGTCTGTCCGCAGGGCTGATCCGCGAGTTGATCGTAACCGACGGCGGATCAGCAGACCAGACCTGTCTCATCGCCGACGAAGCCGGAGCAGAGGTGGTGAGCGGCGCACCCTCGCGCGGCGGCCAGTTGCAGCGAGGATGCAAGGCCGCTCGGGGAGAGTGGCTGCTCATCCTGCATGCAGACACCCGCTTGTCGCAGGGTTGGAGCGAGGTTGTGGAGACCCACATCGAGGCGGGGCGGGGCAGGCCTGCCCATTTCCGTCTAGCGTTTCGCGCTGCGGGGGCAGGGGCCCTGTGGGTCGCCGGGTGGGCCAACATGAGGTCACGTCTGTTCGGGCTGCCGTACGGAGATCAGGGCCTTTTGATCCGCCGCTCTGACTATGAGGCGGCGGGCGGTTATCCCGACCAGCCGCTGATGGAGGATGTCGCCTTGGTGCGGCGCCTGAAGGGGCTTGTGGCGCTATCTGCCTTGGCGAATACCTCGGCCAACCGGTACCTGCGTCAGGGCTGGCTGCGCCGCGGCGCAGCCAATCTGTTCATCCTGGCAAGATACGCCTGTGGAACCAGTCCTGAAAAACTGGCGAAGGCCTACCGGAAGGCGCCTAGCCCAAAAGACGGCTGAGGAGACGCCGCAGGGCTCCTTTTCGCTCCTGCTCGGTCGCATTCTGTGCGGGCAACTGAGCTTCCACCCCTTCACGGTCCACAAGGGTTTTGCCCTCCTTGAACTGCAAGCGGTAGAGATCTGCATAGATGCCGCCGCGCTCCAACAGCTCTTCATGGGTGCCCTGATCCATGACCTCACCCCGTTCCATAACGACGATCTTGTCCGCGTTGCGAATGGTGGACAGGCGGTGCGCGATCACAAGGGTGGTCCGCCCGCCGGACAAGCGGTCTAGCGCCTGCTGGACGACTTTTTCGGATTGTGCATCCAACGCCGAGGTTGCCTCATCCAGCAACAGGATGGGGGTATCCCGCAACAGCGCACGGGCAATGACAACCCGCTGGCGCTGACCGCCTGACAGGGCCGATCCGCGCGGGCCAACCAATGTGTCCAGACCGTCGGCCAGTTTGGGCAGGAAGTCGGAGACATGGGCGGCGTCCAGCACCTCTTTCAGGCGCTCTTCGCTGACATCGGTACGGCCCAGAAGGATATTTTCGCGCAGGGTCTCGTCAAACAGCAGCGCCTCTTGCGAGACTACAGAAAACAGGCCCCGCAAGTCTTCGAAGGCAAGATCAGCCACAGCGGCCCCGCCGATGGTGATTTGGCCTGACTGCGGGTCGACAAGACGGGTGAGCAAGTTAAAAATCGTCGACTTGCCAGCGCCCGATGCACCGACCAGTGCTGTGGTCTTGCCCGCTTCGGCGACCAAGGACAGGTCTTTGAGGATCTGCGCTTCACCGTAGTTCAAGCTGACATGGTCCAGGCGCACCTCGGGAAGGCCTTTGGGCGGAGTCTCCGGCGTGGCAGGGGGCAGCAGCTTGATCGGCGTATCCATCAGCTCCTTGATACGCTCCATCGATGCAGCAGCGCTTTGCCAGATCCCGCTGATAGCGGCAAGGCGGCGCATCGGATCAAAGGCAAGGCCGATGGCGGTAAAGAAGCTCATGAACTCGCCTACGGTCTTTTCGCCAGTGATGATCTCCTGACCGCCATAAAGAACAACGCCCATCACGCCGAGTCCGGCCATGACATCGATCATACCGGTGATCGAGGCGGTGCCGAAAGACGCACGCACTTCGGAGCGCACAAACTGATCCATGTGCGAGCCGAAGCGATCAGCCTGATAGCGCTCAAGGCTGTTGAGTTTGATCGGTACGATGCCGTGAAAGATCTCATCTAGACGCGTGGCCAGTGTGGCGCCCAGATCGCGTGCCGCAGCGGCCTTTTTGCGGACATAGCGTTGCAGCGCTGAGATCGGCAACAGCAGGAGCGGCAGGCCGATCAGCATGATGATCGTCCAGCGCCAGTCAACGCTGATGGCGACGCCAAGGACGGCGATCATCTGGGCCATGTCGCGCCCGGCTCCGGTGACAACCGCTTGCCAGACCATGCTGATTGCGCCCACATCACTTTGTACGCGTTGGATCAGAAAGCCGGGCGGATGCACCTGGTGAAAGGCCGGGTCCTGCCGGATCAGATGCGCCAGCATGTCCTTGCGCATATGCGCAGCAGAGGTTTGTGAGATCTTCGACAGGATCACTTTTTGGCAGACACTGGTGATCCCGCGGACGGTGAAGATGATCAGAAAGGCAAGGCTGACCCAGAACAATGCATCGCTATTTCCGGCCACAAACACCAGATCGAACATAGGCTGCATCATGTAGCTCAGCGCGCCTACCGTGCCGCCTTCGAGCAGCATGAAGATGACGGCGATGCCCAAAAGGCCCATGTAGTGGCGCAGATAGCCGCGCCACAGCCAGACAATCAACTCACGCGAGGAGGTGTGTTCTTTCTTCATGCAGGGAGTTTCCGGCTATAGTGACTGCTGGGTGTTTGCGAACCGGATTCGATTTCCGGAATTGACCTTCCATAACCGAATTGTAGGGTGACAGCAATTTTGAGAGGAGGCCGACCGTCATGCGGCCTCGATTTGCAAGGATACCACGACATGAGCGGCACTGACCTTTCCAAGGGCACTCTGGCTGGGGGGCGACCCTATTTGGCGATCCCTGGCCCTTCGGTGATACCGGATCGCGTTCTGCAGGCGATGCACCGCCCGTCGCCGAATATCTACGCAGGTGAACTGGTAGAAATGACCGCGACACTGATCCCGGATTTGCGCAAAGTGGCACGCACGGCCCATCACGCGGCGATCTATATATCGAACGGCCACGGCGCCTGGGAGGCGGCTCTGTCGAATACGTTGGCGCCGGGCGACAAGGTGTTGGTGCCCTCATCCGGGCGCTTTGCCATCGGTTGGTCGGAAATGGCCGAGGGGCTGGGCCTCGAAGTTGAGGTCATTGACTTTGGCAACCATGCCCCTTGGGACTTGCCGCGGATTGCAGAGCGCCTGAAAGCGGACGATGGCCACCAGATCAAGGCAGTGCTGGCAGTGCATGTGGATACCTCCAGCTCGATCCGCAATGATGTGCCCGGACTGCGTGCTGCCCTTGATGAGGTTGATCATCCGGCCCTCTTGATGGCGGATTGCATCGCGTCCCTTGGCTGTGACCGGTTTGAGATGGACGAATGGGGTGTCGATGTCATGGTGACGGGCAGCCAGAAGGGCCTGATGGTGCCGGCGGGCGTGTCATTTGTATTCTTCAACAACAAGGCGGCAGAGGTGCGGGCCGCCATGCCGCGGGTCAGCCGCTACTGGGACTGGATACCGCGGGCTAACCCGCAGGAGTTCTACCAGTACTTCGGGGGCACCGCGCCAACGCACCATCTCTACGGGCTGAGGGCTTCGCTGGACATGATCCATGAGGAAGGCGTTGAAAACGTCTGGGCCCGCCATGAACGCCTGGCTCGTGCGATCTGGGCCGCGTGCGAGGCCTGGGGGCAGGAGGGCCCGCTTGAGATGAACGTCACCGACGCGTCCTTGCGTTCGCATGCCGTGACGGCGCTGCGGCTTGGTGGCTCGCGCGCCACTGAGCTGCGTACGTGGCTGGAACAGACCCTTGGGCTGACGCTCGGGATTGGCCTTGGCATGGCGCCGCCAAACAGCCCCGAATGGCACGGGTTCTTTCGTCTCGGTCACATGGGACATCTGAGTGGCCACATGGTTATGGGCATGCTGGGGAGTATCGAGGCAGGCCTTGGCGCGCTTGAGATCCCGCACGGGGCCGGTGCACTGGATGCAGCCGCAGCCGTGATCGCAGAGGCGGGTACGCCTGCGGCCTGACCGGAGAGGGGATCAGGCTTGGCGTTGTCCGAGCTTGATCTCAAGCCGTGTGATCATGTGGTTGATGAACAGCGCCAGTAGCAGCACCGGCACCATTCCATAAAGAACCCAGATGGCAAAGAAGACCCACATCAGGTTGATGCCGATGAAGCTTAAGGTCGCTTCCAACAGGTCTGGCGCTTTCTTCCGCTCCTCGGAAGGGTCGTCGTGGTAGTCCTTGAACTTTCGCATGGCGCAGCTCCTCGGTCGTTATGGGAGCGAGGTTAAGCAAAAGCGGTGAATTTCAGGTAAAACGCCCGGTTAGACTTCGCGGCCTAGCCGCCCTGCGTCCGCTCCAGTGCGATGGGCAGCGCTTTGGCAAAGGCGTCCAGGTCCTCCGGGCGGCCACAGCTGACGCGAATGCAGCGGTTCTGCGGGGGCGCAAACGGCATGCGCACGAAGACGCCCTGATCCACAAGCCCGTCCAGCACCGCCTTGGCAAAGACACCATCCCGCCCGCAGTCGATGGCGACGAAGTTGGTGGCCGAAGGGAGGGGCTGAAGGCCATTCTCCGTGGCGATTTCGGCGATACGGGCTCGCGCTGTGACAATCTCAGCCTGGATATGAGCCAGCCACTGTTGATCCAGCAGGGCCGCCAGGGCCCCTGCCTGCGCTGCGCGGTTCATACCAAAGTGGTTGCGCACCTTGTTGAAGGCAGAAATTAGCTCTGCTTCGGCCATTGCATAGCCCACGCGGGCGCCCGCCATGCCATAGGCTTTGGAAAACGTGCGCATGCGGATAACGCGGGTGTCGTTGATGTTCACCGGAGCGGCGGTGCCTTCCGGGGCGCATTCCACATAGGCCTCGTCAAGCAAGAGCAGGCAACCCTCCGGCAGGTGATCCAGAGCGGCAACGATATCGGCGCCTTTGTGCCAGCTTCCCATCGGATTGTCCGGGTTGGCAAGGTACACGAGCTTCGCGCCCACCTCGGTGGCTTTGGCAAATAGCGCTGCCGGGTCTTCGTGGTCGTCCTTATAGGGCACTGTATGGAGCGTGCCGCCAAATCCCGCCACGTGATAGTTGAAGGTCGGATAGGCGCCCAGCGATGTTACAACATGATCGCCAGTCGTGATCAGAAGACGCACAAGATACCCCAGCAGTCCGTCAATCCCTTCGCCCACTATGATGTTTTCGGGCGCGATCCCGTGATGGTCGGCCAGCGCCATGCGCAGATCGTGGCTTTGGGCGTCGCCATACTTCCAGATCTCTCCTGCCTCGGCCTGCATCGCCGCAATGGCCTTTGGAGAGGGACCAAAGACGCTTTCATTGGCGCCAAGGCGCGCAATGAACGGCGCGCCGCGTTCGCGTTCCTGCGTTTCGGGTCCTACGAAAGGCACGGTTGCGGGTAAAGACTGAGCAAGCGGGGTGTAGCGAGGTGTGGTCATGACAGGCAGATAGCGTGAAGCGCCCCTCGTCATCAAGGGGGCTGGTAGGGCTTGCAGGGAGGCCGTGCCCCGCGCAAACTGGCGCTGATTTTAGGGAGTTTCATCAATGCGAATTGTTTTATCGGTGCTGGCAGTGGGGCTGGCCTATCTGTTGTTCTGGCCGGTGCCGGTGGATCCGGTATCCTATGATCCGCCGAAGGGGCCCGGGTTCACCGGGGATTTCGAGGAAAACAACGCGCTGGAAGCCGCGCAAAAGGTGGTGCTTCCAGATGGTGCCATCGGCCCCGAGGATCTGGCGGTGATGCCGGATGGGGCGGTCTATACAACAGATTTGGCCGGAAACCTTTATCGGATCGACGGCGCGGCACCAGAACTTGTCGAGGCGCTGGGCGGGCGACCCTTGGGTCTGAAGGCAGGGCCGGATGGTGATCTGTACATCGCCGACAGTTTTCGCGGTATCCTGCGCTGGAGCGGGCCGGGGACGCTGGAAACCCTAGTGAGCGAAATCGACGGGACGCCTGTGGTCTATGCCAATCAGTTGGATGTTGCCCGTGATGGGACAATATATTTCTCCAACTCCTCGGACCGGTTCGATCCCGAAACCATGGGGGGCACAAAGCCCACATCGGTTCTGACCATATGGGAACAGTCCGATACCGGCTATGTTGCGCGCCGGACCCCGGATGGCAAAGTCGAGAAGATCGCGACCGGGTTCGTCTACACCAATGGCGTTGCCCTGTCCCCGGATGAGGATTTCCTGTTGATCAATGAAACAGGCCGCGCACGGGTGCATCGTCTGTGGCTCAAAGGGCCGCAGGCCGGCACGCAGGAGCTCTTTCTCGGAAATCTGCCGGGCTATCCCGATAATCTGGAGGCGCAGGGGGATGGCACCTTCTGGCTCGCCTTTGCAAGCCCGCGGGTGCCGTCCGAGGTGCTGATGCCCTATCCCTTCCTGCGCAAGGTGCTTTGGCGGCTTGGGCCAAAGGTGCGACCCGCGCCGATCCACCGCGGGATGGTCATGCAGTTCGATGCGGATGGCACCATCCTGCGCACGCTGCAGGATCCGGCAGGAAGCATTGGTATCACAACGGGTGCGCGGATCGTGGGGGACCAGCTTTATGTGATGACTTTGGATAGCGATGGGTTCGCCCGGATGCCGGTGGCGGAACTCCCTCCCATTCAGCGTTAAGCGGATCTGCCCCGGCGTTAGTCTGGATCACCGCTTCATTCCGGGGCAGTCTGCGGCAAACGGGACTTCAGGAGGGGCCGTAAATGGCACGGGTATCTGTCGAATACAAAGACCACATCGCCCATGTGACGCTGACACGCGCGGACAAGATGAACGCGCTGGACGACGAGATGATCAAGGCGATCATCGCTGCGGCCGAGGAGGTTGCCGCTTCCAAGGCGCGCGCTGTGGTGCTGACGGGAGAGGGAAAGGGGTTCTGCGCCGGACTTGACCTGATGAGCTTTGCCAAGATGGGGCAAATGGACCCCGAACAGTGGCTGATGGCGCGCAGCCATGGCGATGCAAACGAGGTTCAGGCTGTGGCCATGGCCTGGCGGCAGGTGCCTGTTCCGGTCATTGCGGCAGTAAACGGCGTCTGTTTCGGCGGCGGACTGCAGCTGGCGCTAGGCGCTGACATCCGTGTAGCTGCGCCGGACGCCCGCTTCTCGGTGATGGAGATGAAATGGGGCATTGTTCCTGACATGGGTGGCATGGCTTTGCTGCCGCGGCTTGTGCGCTCGGACATCCTGCGCCGACTGACCTATACGGCAGAGGTCTTCGAGGCACCGCAGGCACTGGACTGGGGTCTTCTGACCGAAGTGAGTGACGATCCCCTCGCTCGCGCCAAGGCTTTGGCCGCAGAGATCGCTGGCAAGAACCCAGAAGCGATCCGCGCGGCCAAACGACTCATCGATGTCGCCGAAACGGCGGATCAGGCCACCGTTCTTAAGGAGGAAAGCCGCGAGCAGGTGGCTCTGATCGGTCGGCCCAACCAGATGGAAGCCATCGCTGCCCAAATGCAGAAACGCGCGCCTCAGTTCACGGACTGAGGGGGCTCTGAGCCGTTAGGGCGGGCCAGATTGCCTGAACGGCGGTCAGGTCCTGCACGCCTAGGCCAGAGAGGCAGGCGATGCTGGTTCGCTCAGGGAGCGGTTTCCTAACGATATCAATGATCGTGCCGAGTTCTTGCAGATCTTCAGTGCGGATCAGGCCTTGGAGGATGGCCTGGCGTGGCGTTCCGAAGGCTTTCCCGGATGATCTTGAATCCACAAAGACCTGCGCACTGGCCAGGGCGGCGGGATGGATCTCACATTTGGTGGCATCATCCGAGCCGACCGAGGTTATGTGCTGACCGGGGCGCAGCCAATCGGGATGGATCAACGGCTTTCTCGCGCCAGTGGCAGCGACGATAGCATCAGAAGCACGGACGGCCCGCTCCAAATCCGTCGCTTCTTCAAAGCCAGTTGCTGGGAACTGGCCCTTGAGTGTTCTGATCAGCGCTTGCACCTTTGCTTTGTCCCGTCCCCAGATCTGAACCATCGACATCGAACGCATCAGAAGCAGCGCTTCGGTTTGCAATCTGGCCTGACTGCCGGTGCCGACGATAAGGGCAGTCTTTGCATCGTTCGGGACCAGCAGCCGGGCAACAACGGCTCCTGCAGCAGCGGTGCGGTAGTCAGAAATCAGGTGATCGTCCTGAAGGATCGCAAGCGGTTTGCAGGTCTGGCTGTCAAAGACAGCGATCATGCCGCTGGAGGGCGGTTCCTCCCGGTTGGCCAAATGCTCGGACCAGCCCGCCATTTTGACCGTGAAGATTGGACTGCCTGCGATCACTGCCGATTTGACATGGATGTCCGAGACCTCGCTGGGGTGTAGCACTTGGGCTGGGGTAGTTGTCTTTCCCTCTGCAATGGCGCGAAAGGCCTGCTCGGCGGCGGGGATCAGCGCGGCAATGCCCAAGTGGGGGCGAATGTCCGAAGGGCTGTAGAATGGGATCATGGGGCCACCAGCTCCCCTGAGCCGACAAACGAGACCTCTCCGGCGACGGTGACATGGGATACATCGTCAGAACTGCCGAATGGCGTCACCAGCAGCTCACTCGGTCGCTCCATGAAATGTCCCTGCTTCAGGGGGAAGCTGCGATTTGGCTGCACCAGCCCGTGTTTCAGCGCATATGCGCCGATGACCCCGGCTGCACTGCCGGTGGCCACATCTTCCATCAACCCGTCATTGTTCCAGTGACGCCCCTCAAAGCGCTCTACATCAAAGAGATAAGCGAATTCGGCGCCAAGCGCCTTAAGCCGATCCTCAAGATCCGATTTGATGATGCGGGCCTGTTCCAAGCCGCCCGTCATCGGGACCACGAGATATTTCAACCCGGTAGAGATGACCTCCAGTGGCAGATCCGCCAGCTGCGTTGGGGCCAGATTGAAGGCCTCGGCAATTTGCTGACGGGCGCAGTCGGACGCTATGCCAAGGAAGATTGGCCGCCCCTGATCCAGCGTGCCAAAGTAGCGTCCGGCGCGGGCCATGGTGGTGACGGTCACCCTGCGATTCCTGTGCAAGGCAAAGTTCCAGTTTTTGGTTCCGGCGTCGCCACTGGCCCGGTGCAGGCTGCAGGCCGCGCCGATGATGGGATGACCTGCAAAAGGAAGTTCCTCGAACAGGTCAAAGACGCGCGCTTTGATGCGTCCGTCAACCTTTTGCAGGAAGATCGATTCGAAGTGGCGAAGCTCCTGAGTCATGGTCAGCATCTGCGCCGCGCTAAGACCTGTGCTGTCGGGAAAGACCGCAAGACTGTTGCCAGCATAGGGACGGGATGCGAAGACGTCGCAGTGGATGAAACTGTACGAAAGGCGCGGCTGCGGCATGTGTCTATCTACATAGTGATGGCTCTATATAGATGGTTGACTATACTCCTGCTGATCTCATGTCAATCGCGGCGGCGCTCAAGGTGCTGGCGAATGAAAACCGCTTGCAGATCCTGCACTGGCTCAGCGATCCCGAACGGCATTTCCCACCACAGGAGGATGGCGACTTGGTGGAGGATGGTGTCTGTGTCGGCTTCATAACGGACAAGATCGGTTTGAGGCAGCCAACCGTCACAAATCACATGCGCCTTTTGCAGGACGCTGGCCTCGTTGAGAGCAAGAAGATCAAGAACTGGGTGTTCTACAAATTGGTGCCCTCTCGCGCGGCTGAAGTCCTGCAGCAGACCGCGCGCCTGTGGGATGGATCACAGGTGGACAGGACGGCTGATTCCATGGGTTGAGCAGGATCAAAGACCGAGGTGGGGAGAAGGGTCAGGAAGACAGTATGAAATCGCTATTCCTTCTCCTGCTATACGCTGTTGTTGTAACTCTGCCTCTAGGCTTTTCCTGGGTGTTCGGAGGTGGGCCGCGCCCCTTCTGGGCCGAACTTGGGACCGGGTTGGGCATGCTCGCCTTCTCCATGATCTTGATCGAGTTCGTGCTGTCAGGGCGCTTCCGCAAGGTGTCGTCTGGCATTGGCATGGATGTGACCATGCGGTTTCATCAAGTAATGGCCCGCGCGGCGCTGGTCTTTGCCCTGTTGCACCCCTTTCTCTATGGTGGGGCTCCTGCCGGAGGCCCGCGGCCTTGGGACACGACGCGGGTTCTGACGGTCAGTACCGATATTTCGGCCATGGCTGGCGGGATCCTCGCTTTCGTTTTGCTGCCAGCGCTGGTGGCTCTTGCGGTCTATCGCCCGCAGCTTGACTATAAGTACGAGACATGGCGGCTTATGCACGGGATCGGCGCTGTGCTGATCGCAGGCGCTTTGCTGCATCATGCATTAAGTGCCGGCAGGTACAGTGCAGAGACGGAGTTGATCTGGCTCTGGTCTGCATTGACCGGACTTGCCGTGGGCTCGCTGATCTGGGTCTATGTCATTGAGCCCGCGCGGGCGCGTCCCTGGCGCGTCACGAAAATCGAGCGTCTCACGCCGCGCCAGTGGGGCGTTACCGTCTCGCCGGAGGGCCATAAGGGCCTCTCCTACAAGGCTGGGCAGTTCGCTTGGCTCAACATCGGCCATTCGTCCTATTCCCTGAATGAAAACCCGTTCTCGATCAGCTCTGCCCCAGGTGCCAGTCCAGATGTGTCCTTCGTCATTAAAGAGCTGGGTGATTTCACGGGGAGCTTGGACCAGGTCAAGATCGGGACGCGCGTCTATCTTGATGCGCCCTACGGCAATCTGACAATCGAAGGACGGGCTGAGCCTGGGATCGCGCTGATTGCGGGCGGCGTTGGCATAGCGCCGATGCTGAGCATCCTGCGTCACTTGCGCCTGACCGATGATCCTCGCGCGGTTCGAATTTTTTATGGCAACAGAGCCGAAGAACAGATCGTCTTTCGCGAGGAGCTGGAGGCAGAGGATACGGTTTTTGTTCTCTCGGAGCCGCCCGAAGGGTGGACAGGAGAGACCGGCATGATCGACAGCGCCTTGCTGGATCGTTCGTTCAAGCCCGAGGAAGTTCGCAGCTGGCTCTTTGTCCTATGCGGACCGCCTGCGATGATGGATTCGGTCGAGGATCATCTGATTGCGCGCGGTGCACCATCGGACCGGATCCTGTCTGAAAGGTTCGATTATGACTGATCTGATGAAAAACAGACCGATGCGCCGCCGGGTGTCTTTGGCGATCAGAGGGGTTTTGGCCCTTATCGTCCTGATGCTTTTTGCCTTCGTGCTGCGATAATCGCGCGTAGCGCGCACGCCGTTGGAGCCAACGGTCGACAGTCCAGATCGCTCAGTCCAGATCAGTCCACGGCCAGGGTTTCACATTGCTGGCTGCGGTCTGATATCGTGCCGCCTTGGCCACCCAGATGCCAAGATCAGTGCCAAAATCAGCAATGCGTTCATTTGGTTGTTTGTTGTTCAGGGCCATGACCAGAAATTGCAGCACGGTCACGACACCAAGAACGGTCTGGGCGAACTGGATCATCAACCATATGATGACCATGTAGACGAGCCGCATCAGCAGGCTCTCTGCACTTTCTGGCTCGAACTGTTCGCCGTGCAAACGGCCATCAATCTTGTGGTCATCCTGTGCCATAATCGGTCCTGTCCCAAATGCGCGTACCAAATCTGCTGGGTGCAATATAGGCAGGCTCTGGCCGAGAAAAAAGACAAAGGCCACGCCTGAACGCAGGCGCGGCCCAGAAATGGTATGTGCAGACCTTACAGAGAGGCGTTGTAGATCTTGGAGATATTGGCGCCAAGTGCAGCGTTATAGTCTGCATCGCTCATGGCGACGTTCAGACCCTCTGTCAGCGCACGGCTGAAGGAGGCGATCATCTTGGCGTTCTGCGACAGCTTCTCACAAGCGTCATCGGTGCTGTAACCGCCGGAAAGTGCCACAACGCGCACAACTTCGGGGTGATCTGCCAGATCATCATAGAGACCGGCTTCGCTCGGGATGGTCAGCTTCAGTGCAACCTTGGTGCCTGCAGGCAGTGCGTCAAGGGCGGCTGTTAGTTCTGCCTTGAGGATCGCTTCGGCTTCGGCCTTGGTGGCGGAGTGGATGTCCACTTCGGGTTCGATGATCGGCACCAGACCGGCAGCTGCAATCTGTTTGCCCACTTCGAATTGCTGCGCGACCACGTTCTTGATCCCGACGGCGTTGGCGTCCTTGATGACCGAGCGCATCTTGGTGCCAAAAATCCCCGCATCAACCGCACGCGCAAGAAGCGCGTCCAGATCGGGCATCGGCTTCATCATCTGCGCGCCGTCCTGTTCGTCGGCCAGACCCTTGTCGACCTTGAGGAAGGGGACCACCCCGCACTTCTCCCACAGGTACTGCGGCACCTGAATGCCGTCGATGGCGTTGTCCATCGTCTTTTCAAACAGGATAGCACCAAGGATCTTGTCGCTGTTGAAATCCGGTGCGGTGATGATGCGGGCGCGCATTTTCTGGATTTCACCGAACATCTCTTCGTCGTTTGAATAGGCATCTTCCATGACGCCATAAAGCGCGAGTGCCTTCGGAGTGGAGCCACCGGACTGGTCCAGAGCCGCAATAAAGCCTTTGCCGTTTGCGATACGGTCGAATTGTGCCTGCTGGGTGGACGTCTCTTGCGCCATGTGTAGGGATCTCCGCAAATACTGTTGGACTATCTTTGATCGTCTATATCGTGCCTCCGCGCAGAAACAACTGCGGGATCAGCCGGTTGCGCTAACGAAAGAAGGATTTTCGGGCATCGCGCGCCATATTGTAGCGTATTTCAAGATCTGCGATGCGGGTCATGGCCGCACGGCGCTCGGCCTCATCTGACAGGGACGCATAGTCCGTCCGCGCCTGGTCGAGTTCCTTCTTGATTTTGAATTCTTCTGGCACGGCGCCTGCTTCGGCCATGATGCGGATGCCTGCCGAAAGGCCGGGGTCTACCAACTCCTGTCCGGTGCGATCGGGCAGCGGCTTGCCTTCACCTTCCAGCCCGGACAGTTTTCCTTGGGCCGAGGCCGTCTGGATTTGGCGTTCGATCAGGTTGCGAAAGGCACGTATCATGTCTTCAAACTGAGCCTTTTTCACAGGCTCTGCAAGGCTCTGGTCAGCCTTTGCAACCTTTGTCCGAGAATTGAATGACCATGCCTTTCATCTCGACCATGCCCCGTTCGCCCCAGCTCCGGATAATGTCTCGGGTTTCGCTTTTGGTGAAGTCATGCTTGGGCAGCATGTCGTCTGCTTCGGCCGTGGTCATCTTGCAGCCGTTGTCGCGGATCAGTTGCAGCAAGAGGTCTGACCGCTCTTCACCGCTGGCTGCGGCGGCCTGGGCAAAGGCGCCAAAGGGCAGCGTGAGAGCAAGAGCAAAAAGGGCAGGGCGCATGGGAATCTCCTGAAATCAAAATGCCAGGCTCACGACTGGTGAACCCGCGACCACCCTAAAGGTTCACAAGATCAGAGACAGGGGAAAACAGCAGGGACTGGACCCATGGCGCGCGGCAGAACGCAAAACGGCAGACCGTAAGGCCTGCCGTCGCTTTGAACTTGCCTCGTGTCCGCTTTTAGACGAGACGCGAGGTGTCCTTGGCCGCGCGCACAAAATCCTTGAACAGGGGATGCGGCGCGAAGGGTTTGGATTTCAATTCCGGGTGGAACTGAACGCCGATGAACCAGGGGTGATCTGACCATTCCACGATCTCTGGCAGGCGACCATCCGGGGACATGCCAGAGAATTTCAGCCCGCAGGCCTCCAGCTGGTCCTTGTATTTGATGTCCACCTCATAGCGGTGGCGGTGGCGTTCCTCGATGTGAGTACTGCCGTACACCTCAGCCACCTTGGAGCCTTCGGTGAGCGTGGCATCATAGGCGCCCAAACGCATGGTGCCGCCCTTGTCGTCATCGGCCTTGCGGCTGACCTTGTGGTTGCCCTGCACCCATTCCTTCAGGTGGTAGACCACGGGTTCGAACCGTTTCTTGCCCGCCTCATGGTCGAACTCCTCGGATCCCGCTTCGGTGATGCCTGCGACGTTGCGCGCCGCCTCGATCACCGCCATCTGCATACCAAGGCAGATCCCCAAGTAGGGGACCTTGTGCTCACGCGCATATTGGGCGGCCTTGATCTTGCCCTCGGTGCCGCGCTCGCCAAAGCCGCCGGGCACCAGAATGGCGTGAAAGCCCTGCAGGTGGGGCGTTGCATCCTCGCGGTCAAAGAGCTCTGCATCGACCCATTCGATCTTGACTTTGACCCGGTTGGCCATACCGCCGTGGGTCAGCGCTTCGGCGATGGATTTGTAGGCATCTTCCAACTGGGTGTACTTGCCGACGATGGCCACCTTCACCTCGCCTTCGGGGTTGTAGATGCGGTCGGCCACATCGTCCCAGCGGCTGAGGTTGGGCTTGGGGGCGGGCGCAATGCCGAAAGCATCCAGAACCGCCTGATCCATGCCCTCACGGTGGTAGGCCAGCGGCGCCTCGTAGATGGACTTCAGATCCTGCGCGGCGATGACGCTGTCGGGGCGCACATTGCAGAACAGGGCCAGCTTTTCGCGTTCTTTCTGCGGGATCGGCCCTTCGGAGCGGCAGACCAGGATATCGGGCGCCAGACCGATTGAGCGCAGCTCCTTGACCGAATGCTGGGTCGGCTTGGTTTTCAGCTCTCCGCTGGCCTTGATGTAGGGCAGCAACGTCAGGTGCATGAAAATACATTGGCCGCGCGGCTTGTCCTGGCTGAACTGGCGGATGGCTTCAAAGAAGGGGAGGCCCTCGATATCACCCACGGTACCGCCGATCTCGCAGAGCATGAAATCGACCTCATCTTCACCGATGGAGATGAACTCCTTGATCTCGTTGGTGACGTGCGGGATCACCTGAATGGTCTTGCCAAGGTAATCGCCGCGGCGCTCTTTCTCTAGCACGTTGGAATAGATCCGCCCCGACGAGACCGAGTCGGTCTTGCGCGCGGCAACGCCAGTGAAGCGTTCATAATGGCCAAGATCCAGATCGGTTTCAGCGCCATCGTCGGTGACAAAGACCTCGCCGTGTTCAAATGGGCTCATCGTGCCCGGATCGACGTTGAGGTAGGGGTCCAGCTTGCGCAGCCGCACGGAGTATCCGCGCGCCTGCAGCAATGCCCCAAGAGCCGCCGATGCCAGCCCTTTTCCAAGCGATGATACAACGCCGCCAGTGATGAAGATAAATCGCGCCATGAGTGTTCGGCTGCCCCCGTGAGAAGTCAGATTTCAGCTGCCCGGCGGCTCGTGAAAACCGCAGCACCACGGGACTTTACATATAAAGGATTCGGCCAACAGGCGCAAGGGAACCGCAAGATGCTGTTACGGTCCCTTTTGTGTTTTCTAGGTGTAGTCTTTAGTCGGCGCTTGGTACCAGCGGCGCGTTGTCACCTTCTGCCGGTGGCAAAAGATCGCTGCCAAGGGGCGCAGCGGGTGTCAGATCCTCGGTCTCGCTACCTGCAGGTGCGGTAATGCGATCAGCGACGGAAGATCCCGCCGACTTCTGTGCGGCAAGCACTGTCAGGGTGATCGATGTCCCGATAAAGGCGACTGCGAGGATCCAGGTTACTTTGCTGAGCGCGGTTGCCGCAGCCCGGCCTGTCATGGCACCGCCGCCGCCACCGCCGCCCATGCCAAGACCGCCGCCCTCGGAGCGCTGCATCAGAACGACGGCAATCAGGCCCAGAGCCAGAAGAAGATGGATGATCAGTACAACGTTTTCCATGGGTCCCTGCGGCGATTGGCTCAGAAGTATCGGGCGGTAAATAGGCAAGAAACCGGGCAGGGGCAAGGGTGGAGTTGTCCGTGCAGCATTCTGACGGGGCACCATCTGGACAACAGAGGCGGAGCTTTGCCACCTGTGGTGCCGATCCGGGTCAGGAATACCCGTGTTTTGCAGGGTTTGACGGTATTTCTGGCTGGACAGACAGGCATTCGCAGGGGCAGGGTTTCAATATGCCACATGACCACTCTGATCACCCGCATGCCTTGCTCCCTCCAGATCCTGCGCTGCGGGTCAAGGCACTTGAGACGATTCTGACTCGTAAAGGGTTGATTGATCCGGCAGCGCTGGATGAAATCATCGATACCTATCAGAATAAGATAGGTCCGCAGAACGGTGCCCGTGTTGTTGCCCGTGCCTGGAGCGATCCGGCTTTCAAAGATGCGCTGCTTGCGGATGCTGATCCGGTGTTGGCCGGGCTTGGGTATTCCGGACGGCAGGGCGAGCATATGGTGGTGGTCGAAAACAAGCCTGCACAGCACAACATGGTCGTCTGCACCCTGTGCAGCTGCTATCCATGGCCGCTGCTGGGCATTCCGCCTGCCTGGTACAAGTCTGACGCTTACCGGGCTCGTGCGGTGCGGGAGCCGCGCGCGGTGCTGGCCGATTTTGGCGTGTCGCTCCCCGAGGGAACCCGAGTGCGGGTCTGGGATTCGACGGCGGAGGTGCGCTATTTAGTGCTTCCGATGCGGCCCAAGGGAACAGAAGGTCTAACCGAGGATCAACTGGCAATACTGGTTACCCGCGACAGCATGGTTGGCACCGGTCTGCCCAGATCGCCCGAGGGTAAGACGTGAGCCGTGTTCATGACATGGGCGGGCGATTCGGAGATGGCCCGGTCCGCCCTGATGCCCCGAATGCGCCCGTTTTCGCCACCGAATGGCACGCCCGCGCCTTGGCCGTGACCCTTGCCTGTGGCGCCCTTGGACAGTGGAACATCGATACCTCGCGACATGCCCGCGAACAGCTTTCCCCGATCGATTACACCCGCTTCAGCTATTACGAGATCTGGCTCGCGGCTCTCGCGGATCTTCTGGTTCACAAGGGCGTGTTGAGCGAGGATGATCTTGCCGGGCAGGGCAGCGATGCGCCGCATCCTCTGGCGGAAAAGCGACTGACTGCAGATGCGGTTGCTGGTGTTCTTGCCAAGGGCGGTCCGGCGGATCGTGAGGGCGGGCCGGAGCCGCTGTTTGTAGAAGGGCAGGCCGTGCGCACCCGTCATCCCGGTGGCAATCGTCGGGTCAGTGGCGGCCATACCCGGCTGCCCACCTATGCCACTGGCGCAACCGGACGCATCCTGCGCCTGCATGGCACCCATGTTCTGCCGGACAGTGCCGCGCATGGGTTGGGGGAGGCGCCAGAGCCGCTTTACGCCGTGGTCTTCCCGGCGGGTGAACTCTGGAGCCACCCGGAAAACCCCGAAGACGAGGTGGTTCTGGATCTGTGGCAAAGTTACCTGGAACTGGTCTGAGGCGGGCGATGAACGACTGTATTTCCCCTACTGCCCCTGATCCGGTGTTCGAGCAGCCCTGGCACGCGCAGGCTTTTGCCCTGACCGTGCATCTGAACGAAACGGGTTGCTTTACCTGGGGGCAGTGGGTCGCGCGTTTCTCTGCCATGCTGGCCCGTCATGGGCTCTCAAAAGAGCTGAACGGCGGCGATGATTACTTCGCGGCATGGCTGGAAACGCTCGAGGCGATTCTGGCTGAAGACGGCGCAGCCGTCCCGGAAGAGATCGAAACTACCCGCAGCGAGTGGGAAAATGCCTATCTGGTAACGCCACATGGCGCTCCGGTCAGTCTGCTTGAGGACTAAGCGCGAAGAAAGCGGCGCTCGGTGGCCGCCTGCGGCGAATTTGCGGTTTTCCTGTCCTTGTCACACCGCTATACCGGCTCGGGTTTGAACGAGACAGTTATGAAGGACCTGATATGGCCAATGTCGTCGTAGTCGGCGCCCAGTGGGGTGACGAGGGAAAAGGCAAGATCGTGGACTGGCTGAGCGAGCGCGCCGATGTGATCGCGCGCTTCCAGGGCGGCCATAACGCCGGCCATACGCTGGTGATTGACAGCAAGGTCTACAAGTTGCACGCACTGCCGTCTGGCGTTGTGCGCGGCGGCAAGCTCTCGGTGATTGGCAATGGTGTGGTCCTGGACCCCTGGCATCTGGTCAAGGAGATCGAGACGGTCCGCGCCCAGGGCGTCGATATCACGCCCGAGACGCTGATGATCGCCGAGAACACGCCGCTGATTCTGCCGCTGCACGGCGAGTTGGACCGCGCTCGCGAAGAGGCCGCCAGCAAGGGCACCAAGATCGGCACCACCGGTCGCGGCATAGGTCCGGCCTACGAGGATAAGGTTGGTCGCCGCGCCATCCGCGTGGCGGACCTCGCGGATGATGCCACGCTTGAGGCACGCGTGGACCGCGCGCTGCAGCATCATGATCCGCTGCGCAAGGGCCTTGGCGTCGAACCCATCGACCGCGATGCGCTGATCGCACAGCTGAAAGAGATCGCACCCCAGATTCTGCCCTACGCGGCGCCGGTCTGGAAGGTGATGAACGAGAAGCGCAAAGCAGGCAAACGGATCCTGTTCGAAGGGGCGCAAGGGGCGCTTCTGGACATCGACTTTGGCACCTATCCCTTTGTGACCTCCTCCAATGTGATTGCAGGCCAGGCGGCCACCGGCGTGGGCATCGGCCCCAACTCGATCGACTATGTTCTGGGCATCGTCAAAGCCTACACCACCCGCGTTGGCGAAGGTCCGTTTCCGACCGAACTGCTTGGCCCGGACGGCAAGCCGGATGCGGATGGCGAACGCCTGGGCACCCGCGGTCATGAGTTCGGCACCACCACCGGCCGTCAGCGGCGCTGCGGATGGTTCGATGCCTGCCTGGTGCGCCAGACCTGTGCAACCTCCGGTATCAACGGGATCTCGCTGACCAAGCTTGACGTGCTGGATGGGTTCGAGACCCTGAAGATCTGTGTGGGCTACGATCTGGACGGGGAGCGTCTGGATTATTTGCCCACCGCCGCCGATCAGCAGGCGCGCTGCACGCCGATCTACGAGGAAATGCCGGGCTGGTCCGAGTCCACAGAAGGCGCACGCAGCTGGAACGATCTGCCGGCCAATGCCATCAAATATGTCAAACGTGTAGAAGAGCTGATCCAGTGCCCGGTCGCACTTCTGTCCACCAGCCCGGAGCGGGACGACACCATCCTGGTGACCGACCCGTTTGCTGACTGATGGCGGACAAAAGGGGCCTTAGCTACAAGGCGCGCCGCCGCTGGTCGCTGGTTCTGCTGCTGGTCGGCATGCCGCTTTATATTGTCGTGGCGGTGACGATCCTGAACTGGATGGATCGTCCGCCGATTTGGCTGGAGTTTGTGGTCTATGTGGCGCTTGGGATCTTGTGGGTGTTGCCGTTCAAATTCATCTTCCGAGGAGTAGGGCAAGCAGATCCGGATGAGGATCAGTCCTCAGACAATTAGGCCATGCCTGCCCCGTCCTTCGCATTCGTGTGTCGGGTAGGTCACAGCATCAAAAAAGGCGGGCCTTTTGGTCCGCCTTTTTGCATTGCAAGGATAGAGGCTGCTCAGCCCGCAGCACGTTTGGCCGGCTGAAAGCCGATATCTTCGGTGGCGACGAAACGCCCGTTTTCGGAACGCTCGATCTTGCCTTCACGCAAAAGCTGTCCAAATGTGCGCAGCCCGTCTTCGCGCTTGAACTCTGCCTTTCCGGACTTGCGCACAGCGTTCAACAGCTGAGGACGGGAGAAATGCTCGCGCCCTTCCACGAAGCTCATGTAGGCCGCAGCGGCTTCCAGAAGATCACGCAGCTCGATCGCGCCGTATTTCTGGGCATAGGCGGCAAAGCCTCCCTCTGCGCTTGGCTTGGCGCCCCCGTCATCAGCAAGAACCGATATGCGGCGTGGTCTGACTGCTGCCTTCTCGGCTGGGGCTGAGGTCTGCTCAGCCGGATCGATCCGCTGCTCGGCCACCAGCTTGAGGGGGGCAGGGCGCGCCACCGGGTTGGATTTGCGCAGCGGCTGCACGGCGCCACCGGTTGGGCGCCGTGGCGTGACAACACTGGCGAGGTCTTCGCGATAAGCGCCCTCACTGTCCTCAGATCCAGCGGTTCCTCCAGATGCCGGGTCCGCCTTTGCGGCAGCGACTGCGGCGCGCAAATGGTTGTAGGTTTCCCGGGAAGACGTTGTCTCCGGAGCGTCAAGCTTGGCATCTGCAGCGTCCATGAGACGGGAGACGTCGCTTTCTGCCACATTCGGCGCCTGTCGCGACGGCGTTGTTGGCTCGGCCGCAGGTGTGACACGCAGCTCCTCTTTCGCTGCAGCTTCGTTCTGTGAGGCCGCGTCATCTTGGGTCTCGCCCGGCGTATCATCCTCCGAAGCGGCGAGCAGTTCGGCTTCTACCGCTGCCAGCTCGCGCATCAGATCTTCTTCATCTTCCTCGGACAGCGAGCTTTCTGCCCTGCTGTCGGAGCGATTTTCGTCTGCAGGTGCCTCGGGCGTTGGCGCTGGAGCGGCAGGCGTGGGCATACCTGCAGATACCGCCTCCGGAACCTCTGCACGCTTTACCTTGATCACGCGCGCACGTCGCGGCGCCGGGGCCCTGGGGGTGGCCGCCGGTTCGACGGTTTGCACAGCATCCTCTGGCGTGGAGGTCTCGTCTTGTGCCTTGCCTTCGGCGCTGAGTTGAGACAGGACGCGGTCGATCTCGTCATCCTCTTCGGCCGCTGTATCACCTGCCTGAAGAAAGCCGGTTTCGGCGTTTTCTTCTGTCGGTGCATCCGTGGCAATCGCATCGGTGATATTGCTTGCGGCTTCCGGGAGGATGCTCTCTGCGTGCTCGTCTTCGGAGTAGTCATCGCCCGAGGATTTTGACACCACGGCCCGGATGCGCCGCAGCTTTGCGGCGATGCTTTCAGCAGAAGACGGAGGTTCGTCCGAAGGTGTCTGCAGAGAGACATCTTCGACTGCAATTTCTGCGGCATCAGGGAGCGCTTCTTCTTCTGCTTCGCTTTTTTCTTCACCGTCTGAAGGCGTTTCCGCGGCATGCGTTGCATTGGTGGCAGCTGCAGAGATCGCAGCGATCTTGGTTGCGTCGGGTGTAGGGGCGTCCTGTTCTGTAGCCACGGTGCTCGGGCTGGATGCGTCAGGCTGCGGGGGCGGGCTTGTCGCCTCTGCCGCTGCGGCTGTCACCTCGGCTTCTCTGTCGGTGGTGTCTGCTCCGGTGTCTGCCTCGGTCTTCTCGACCAACGCAGTTGCGGTCGGTTGATCCTCGGAGGCCATGTCAGGCTCAGCATGGGGCTCTGCCGACGAGGTGCTGTCGTCCTGCGGCGAAGGATCTGTCGATACGGCAGCGTGTTGCTGCTGTGCACTTGTCACGGTCGCTGCCGCTTCTGCGGCGCGCAGGTGAATCCCTCCGTCGCTGGTGCGGGCCTCGACCTGACGCGCGATCTCGCGCTGTGCGATACGGGCAAGCATGTCGGCATCGGGCTGCGGGGGTTCTGCGCCAAAATAGCGATCATCGGACGCCAGGTCGCGAAAATACTCTGCGATGGCCTTCATTGTGCCAAAGGAATCTTCGAACCCTTCAAGCGTGCAGGAGAAGGTCCCGTAGGAAACGGTCAAAACTTTGTTATTTTGTACCATAGGGCAGCTCGTCCTCACCAACGTCTTCGCTATTCATACTATGGAGCAGCAACGACAAATTCTGCGCGAATCCGTGCAATTGATCGTATCATTTTGTGTTTAGATTGTGACCTGTTTCCAGATCTGAGAGAAATCCCCGCATGAAGAAGCTGATTGTTGACGAAACCGGGCCAGTTACACTGGTCGGCGGCGGCTATATGGACGCTGATGACCTGAACGAGGCGCTGAGCCTTGCGCCGACGCTGGTTGCGGCCGATGGCGGTGCTGTCGCGGCGCTGGCCCAAGGGCATGTTCCGCAGGCTGTTATCGGGGATTTTGATTCGCTGCCCGGGCATACACGTAGCCTTTTGCCTCAGAAGGTTCTGCATCATGTGGCAGAGCAGGATACGACGGATTTCGACAAGGCCTTGCGCGCTATTCGAGCCCCCGTTGTTCTCGGCGCAGGTTTCCTCGGCGCGCGGATAGACCATCAGCTGGCTGCCTTTCACACACTCATCCAGCCCGGTCGCAGTCCGTGCATCCTGATCGGCGCGCATGAGCTGGTGTTCCACGTCACACGGCGCATTACCCTGCCGATGCAGGCGGAGGAGGTCGTATCTCTTTTTCCTATGCAGGAGGTAACGGGGCGGTCCGGCGGCTTGGTCTGGCCAATCGAGGGGCTGAAGATGTGCCCGGCCAGCCGGATCGGAACGTCGAATCGAGCTGAAGGCGACATGTGGGTCGAGGCGGATGGGCCGGGCCTGCTGGGCATCGTGCCGCGCGGCTATCTAGCCGATCTTATGCGGGCGATTGCGGGATAGGGTTCTTTGCGGCCTGCCGGGCCACTGACTGTTCACGCAGGATAACGTAAAGCCCCGCCGCAACAGTGATTCCAATTCCAACCGCTGCCATGGTGTTGGGCAGTTCCCTGAAGATCACCCATCCAAACAGCGTTGCCACAGGGATTTCAAGATACTGCATCGGGGCCAGGGTTGCGGCAGGGGCATAGCGCAGGCTCCATGTCATCAACAGGTGTGCACCGGTGCCCAGCACGCCGATGCTGACCATGAGGAAGCTGATCCACAGATCCGGCATGACGAGCTGCAGGCCGTCGATGTCAAAGGCATCCCCGATCAGCAGCATCGGCGCCAGCAAGACGCAAGCCATGCCGCCTGAGACGGCCTGTAGGCCGATGGGGTCGGTCTCCTTCGCGATCTGGCGCGTTACCATCATGAAAAGGGCAAAGATAACCGCAACTGCCAACGGCCAGAGCGCATGCAGGCCGACCGCCGCAAAGCTTGGCTGAATGACCAGAAGCGTGCCGACAAAGCCAACCAGGCAAGCAAGAATGCGACGCAGGCCAACTTCCTCATTGAGGATGAATTTGCCGATCATGAGCATGATGAACGGCATGACAAAAGCGATTGCGATGGCATCCGCCAGCGGGAGGTGTTTCAGCGCTGTGAACATCGCTCCAATTCCGCCGATATGCAGCAACGTGCGCAGGAAGGTCAGGCGCAAGACACGCCCCGTCATGCGCCAAATTCGTCCTCCCATCCACACCAGTGGCATCAGCAGGATCACCTGTGCCGCAAAACGTGCAAAAATCAGCAGCCCCAGCGGCATATGCTCGCCCAGGAGTTTCGCGACCGCGTCCCCCAAGGGGGCGAGGATGCAGAAACCGAGCATTAGCAAAATGCCAAGGAGAGGTCGATCTTGGGTCATGTGGCGCACGCTAGGCGCGCGCCTCGGGAAGGGCAAGGTACGGAATGGCGCCTGGTCAACAATTCGGCACGTTCACGGCCAACCCGCCAAGCGAGGTCTCTTTGTATTTCTCGTTCATGTCGGCGCCAGTCTGGCGCATGGTTTCGATGGCGGCATCCAGCGGCACGAAGTGCTGGCCGTCACCGCGCAGCGCCAGAGAAGCGGCCGAGACGGCCTTGATCGCACCGAGCCCATTGCGTTCAATGCAGGGGACCTGGACCAGACCCTTGACCGGATCGCAGGTCATCCCGAGGTGATGCTCAAGCGCGATTTCGGCGGCGTTTTCCACTTGCTCCGGGCTGCCGCCCAGAACAGCGCAAAGGCCGGCGGCAGCCATTGCTGCGGCCGAGCCGACCTCAGCCTGACAGCCTGCCTCTGCGCCCGAGATCGAGGCGTTGAACTTCACCAAGCCACCGATGGCTGCGGCCGTGAGCAGGAAGTCCTCGATATTGCGTTCGGAGGCGCCGGGGACATGGTCCAGATAATAGCGAAGAACTGCAGGCAAAACGCCGGCAGCCCCGTTCGTGGGGGCAGTCACCACTTGTCCGCCAGCGGCGTTTTCCTCGTTGACGGCCATGGCGTAGACGCTGATCCAGTCGTTGATGGTGTGGGGGGCGGACAAGTTCATGCCACGCTCTGCCAAAAGCGCCTCGTGAATGCCCTTGGCCCGGCGCCGCACGCTCAGCCCTCCGGGGAGGATGCCGTCCCGTTCAAGCCCGCGGTCGATGCAGTCATTCATCACCTGCCAGATCCGGGCGGTCCCGTTCTGAAAATCGATGGCGCTGCAGCGCGATACTTCGTTGGCCCGTTTCATGGCAGCGATGCTTTTGCCGCTTGCCTTTGCCATCTCCAGCATCTCGGCAGCGGTCTTGAAAGGATAGGGAACAGGGGCACCCTCATCGGTGGCCTTGCCCGCGGCGAGTTCCTCTTCGGTCAGGACAAATCCCCCGCCAACTGAGTAATAGACCTGTCGCAGGATCACGTCCCCTTGCGCATCGGTGGCCATCAGTATCATGCCATTGGCATGGCCGGGTAGAGCATGATCGTAGTCAAAGATAAGATCGGTCTTTGGGTCGAATTGCAGCTCTCCCAGGCCTTCGGGTGCAAGCGATTTGGTGTTATGGATGGCCGCCAGTGCGGCCTCTGCCTTTTCATCGTCATAGGTGTCGGGGACAAATCCGGCGAGGCCGAGAATCGTTGCCCGGTCGGTTGCGTGGCCCACACCGGTAAAGGCGAGCGAGCCATGCAATGAGGCGCGTAGCCCGTGAAAGTCAAAGGGCGATGCACGCATCAACTCGAGGAACCGTGCTGCGGCTACCATCGGTCCCATGGTATGAGAGGACGACGGGCCGATGCCTACTTTGAACATATCGAAAACGGAGAGGAACATTCAGGTGGCCGATCCTTCTGGAGGTTGAGCGGGAGAGGGGGAGGTGAAAGGTGTCATGCCGAGGCCTTCGGCTTGCTGGGCTTGGACGACGGAGGGCCGCTCTTCGAGGCGGGCAAGCATCTCGGCCAGGCGTGGTGTGTCGGCAAGTTCAAACCAGTTGCGCTTGCGCCCTTCGGGATAAAGCGCCATCCAGCGCATCAGGCAGGCAAGGTAGAGATCGAGGATCGACGGATTTTGCGCTGCAAGCCAGCCCGTGCTTTCGGCGGCCGCGGCCTCAATTCTGGCAAGATGCGTTTTCAGCCGACTTGAGATGCCTTCGTAAAGGGCGTCCTGATGGGTCGGGTCTGCTCCGATGTATTTGTGCGGATAGAACAGGACACGCAGATCGGCATGCAGGGTGTTTGACACAAAAAATAGCCATTTCAGCACCCAAGCCCGGCCCGGGTGATCTACACCCGGCGCTAAGGCGCCGTGCCGATCTGAAAGCCACAGGAGGATCGCTCCGGTCTCGAAAAGGGCGCCGTTTTCGGTTTCCAGAACCGGGATCAGACCGTGCGGGTTGAGACGGCGATAGGCGGCGCCGTCCAGTGCACCGCCGCGCCGGTCGACCAATACGGTCTCAAAGCGCTGCCCGAGCTCTATGAGCGCCAGGCGGATGATTAGCGAGGCGTTATCAGGAGCGTAGTGCAGGCGATAGCTTGGCGTCATGGGGAAACCTTAGGTAGCTTTGTCTTAGGGGTAACGTCCGTTTCCGGCGTTTCCAATAGGAAACACGGCCTTGATGTTGTCACATTTTGCGCGCCTTGCCCGGCCTTGTGCCGCAAGAACCCTGTGAAACGGCGCGATAGAGGCAAAAGCCCAATTGCCCCTCGCAGTTGCGGCCCGCTTTCCTTATAAGGCCTTCAAACCTCTTGCTGCGGAGCAGATGACATGACCGGAGAGCTCTCTCCCATCGACAAGGCCAAGTTCGTTGCAGCCAAACGGGCGGCCGACATGGTTGAGGATGGTATGCGGGTCGGTCTTGGCACTGGCTCGACGGCGGCTTGGCTGGTGCGCTGTCTTGGCGAAATGGTGCGCGAGCAGGGCTTGAAATTCACCGCCGTTCCCACCTCGAGTCGCACTGCCGAGCTGGCGCGCGAGATGGGGATCGATGTGATTTCGCTGGACGAGGCGAAGTGGCTGGACCTCACCATCGACGGTGCGGATGAATTCGACGAGGATCTGAACCTGATCAAGGGCGGCGGCGGTGCTCTACTCCAGGAAAAGATCGTCGCCACGGCCTCTGATCAAATGGTCGTTATCGCCGATGCGGGCAAGGAAGTGGAAACCCTGGGCGCCTTTCCTCTGCCGGTTGAGATCATTCCCTTTGGCTGGCAGACGACGCAGGCGCTGATCGAGGAAACCCTTGTTTCCATGGATGTCCTGGGCCGCTCAGCGACCCTACGGATGAACGGGGAGGCTCCGTTTGTGACCGATGAGGGCAACTACATTCTGGACCTGCACCTCAAGCGGATCGGAAACGTGCGCCAGCTCGCCATGGTGCTGAACCAGATCCCGGGCGTGGTTGAAAACGGTCTATTTATCGATATCTGTGACACCGTCATCATCGGATATGGCGATGGCACGGTAGAAACGCGCGACATAAACGAGGGCACGGTCGAGCAGGACAAGCTGGATTTTGTCGAAACCGACAATCTGTTCACCGACCTTGCGGACTAGGAAGGCAGCAATTCCATGAGTTTTGATTACGATCTCTTTGTCATTGGCGGCGGCTCGGGCGGCGTGCGTGCGGCACGAGTTGCCGCGGCTGGCGGGGCCAAGGTCGCGCTGGCCGAAGAGGACCGCTATGGCGGCACTTGCGTGATCCGGGGCTGCGTGCCGAAGAAACTGATGGTCTTTGCCAGCGAGTATTCCGGTATGGTCGAAGATGCGCAGGCCTATGGCTGGGACATCCAACCAGGCGCCTTTAACTGGGATGAATTCAAGGGCAAGCTGGAGGCGGAGTTGGATCGCCTTGAAGGCATTTATCGGAACCTCTTGAAAAACAGCGGTGTGGAAAGCTTTGATGCTCGGGCCAAGCTGGCAGACTCTCATACTGTCGAACTGTCGGACGGCACCCGCAAAAGTGCAAAGCATATCCTGATCGCCACTGGTGGCCGCCCCATCGTGCCCGAATTCCCCGGCAGTGACCTTGCGATCACCTCGAACGATATCTTCCATCTCGATAAGCTGCCGGAGAGTATCCTGATTGTCGGCGGCGGTTATATCGCATGTGAATTCGCCGGGATCATGAACGGTCTTGGTGTGAAGACCACTCAATACTATCGCGGCGCGCAGATCCTGCGCGGTTTTGATGACGAGGCGCGCGGTCTGGTCTCCGAGGAAATGTGCCAGTCCGGCATCGATCTGCATCTTGGCACCAATGTGCTGGAGATGGCCCGCGAGGGCGACAAGATCCGCGTCAAGGCCACGAATGGCGATGAGGCGCTGTTCGATCAGGTGATGTATGCCACGGGCCGCGCCCCCAATGCCGACGATCTGGGGCTTGAAGGCCTCGGTATCGAGCGCGGTCGCAAGGGCGAAATTCTGGTGGATAAATACAGCCAGACCGGGGTGCCGTCTGTCTATGCCATTGGCGATGTGACCGACCGGGTGAACCTGACACCCGTTGCAATTCGCGAAGGCATGGCCTTTGTGGAAACCGTCTTCAACGGCAACCCCACCAGCCCCGATCATGACCTGATCCCGACGGCGATCTTCACGCAACCGGAAATGGGCACTGTGGGCCTCAGCGAAGAAGAGGCGGCGCAGCAAGAGCCGATCGAGGTCTATGCGACCTCTTTCAAGCCGATGCAGCAGGCCTTTGCCGGGCGCGCCCAGCGGGTGCTGATGAAGCTGATCGTCAGCCAGGCCACGCGCAAGGTGCTGGGTTGCCATATCGTCGCACCGGGTGCGGGCGAGATGATCCAACTGGCGGGCATCGCGGTCAAGATGGGTGCAACCAAGGAAGACTTTGACCGGACCGTGGCGGTACACCCGACCATGTCCGAGGAACTGGTAACCATGAAAACACCTGTGCGGACGGCTTGAATATCGGGCCAAAAGATACAGGTTAGAGCACAGTAAAACTCTTGCCGCAAATTGCGGCAGCAAAGGGATAGGAGACATATGGCTGGCAATAGCGGTGGCCCCTGGGGGGGCGGAGGCTCTTCCGGCGGTGGCGGAGGCAACCGGGGTGACAACAACGGTGGTGGTGGCGGTGGCCGTCGCCCCGAGGATCCCCAAATCCCCGAGATCGACGAACTTCTGAAAAAGGGCCAGGAGCAATTCCGTGTCCTTATGGGTGGTCGTGGCGGCAATGGTACCGGCGGCGGTGGCCGTGGCGGTTCTGGCGGCGGCGCGCCTCTTTTCACAAAAGGCACCCTGGCGATTGGCGCGGTAGCAGCCGCTGTGCTGTGGGGCATGGCCAGCTTCTACTCGGTCAAAACCGAAGAACGCTCGGTCGAGCTTTTCCTCGGTGAGTATCTTGCGACAGGTCAGCCGGGTCTGAACTTCGCGCCCTGGCCGTTTGTCACCTACGAGGTTATCCCTGTTCTGGTCGAGCAGACCGAGAATATCGGGTCCGGTACGCGTGGTGTCGATGCAGGCCTGATGCTGACGGGTGACGAAAACATCATCGACGTTGATTTCCAGGTAGTCTGGAACATCAACGACCCGGCGCAGTTCCTCTTCAACCTCCGCGATCCGCGCGCCACCATTCAGGCGGTGGCGGAATCGGCCATGCGCGAGATTATCGCCCAGTCCGAACTTGCGCCGATCCTCAACCGTGATCGTGGCGTCATCACGGCCCGTCTGGAAGAGCTGATTCAAACCACGCTCGACAGCTATGACAGCGGTGTGAATATCGTCCGTGTGAACTTTGACCAGGCCGACCCACCGGAACCCGTGAAGGACGCCTTCCGCGAAGTGCAGTCCGCCGGTCAGGAACGTGATCGTCTGGAAAAACAGGCTGACGCTTATGCCAACCGCAAATTGGCGGCGGCCCGTGGTCAGTCCGCACAGACGCTGGAAGAGGCCGAAGCCTATCGCGCCCAGGTGGTCAACCAGGCCCGCGGTGAGGCGAGTCGTTTCTCGGCCGTTCTGGAAGAATATGAAAAGGCTCCGGATGTGACCCGTAAACGCCTTTATCTTGAAACCATGGAAGAGGTCCTTGGCAACGTGGACAAGGTCATCATCGATCAGTCCGTTAGCGAAGGTGGGCAAGGCGTGGTGCCCTATCTGCCCCTCAATGAATTGCGCCGGACGGAGGGCAACTGATGAACAAGTCGACCCTTATTCTCCCGATCCTAGTTGTTGCGGTTCTTGCGGGCCTGTCTGCGATCTTCATCGTGGATGAACGTGAAAAGGCTCTGGTGCTGCGCTTTGGCCGTGTGGTCGCGGTGCAGGAACAGCCCGGCCTTGCTTTCAAGATGCCGGTGATCGATGAGGTTGTGCGTTATGATGACCGCATCCTCAGCCTCGAGGTCGGCCCGTTGGAAGTCACCCCCGAAGATGATCGCCGTCTGGTGGTCGATGCATTTGCCCGCTACCGGATCACGGATGTACAGCAGTTCCGCGAAGCGGTCGGTGCCTCAGGTGTTCCGGGTGCGGAAAACCGCCTCGACAAGATCATGCGCGCCCAGACACGTGAGGTGCTTGGCTCGGTCAGTTCCAACGATATCCTTTCGTCGGATCGTGCCGCTCTGATGCTGCGTATCCGCAATGGTGCGATCAGCGAGGCCAGCGGCTTTGGCATTGAGGTGATCGACGTGCGTCTGAAGCGCACCGATCTGCCGCAGGCCAACCTTGAAGCCACCTTTGCGCGGATGCGCGCCGAGCGTGAGCGGGAGGCCGCCGACGAGATCGCCCGTGGTGAGGAGGCCGCGCAGCGGGTCCGCGCGCAGGCTGACCGTACCGAGGTGGAGCTGGTCTCCGAAGCGGAACGCGAAGCCGAGATCATCCGCGGTGAAGCGGACGCAGAGCGGAATGCCATCTTTGCCGAGGCCTATGGCCGCGATCCGGAATTCTTTGACTTCTACCGCAGCCTGACAGCCTATGCGCGCTCGATGCAGGGCGGTAATTCGTCCCTCGTACTCTCTCCGGATTCAGAGTTCTTCAACTACCTGAAGTCCTCCACCGGGGCGCCTGCATCGCAGTAATCCCGGCAAGCGGCTGATCCCGCACTCGACGTGAAACATATCAAGAGGCCGACCGTGGTGTCGGCCTCTTTTTCATTTTGCGCGAGGTAAAAACGATCGGAGAGGGCTACAATGGCTTTCACATCGTTTTGAAGACGTGCAACATTCGTTGCAGCAAGCGGTTGAGCCCCTACATTAGACCTATTCTGTAATTCTGCCCTATCCGCGGAACCGCAGAGACAGGTCAGGAGGAGAAACCGGAATGGCGATGACCGGAATACCGACAACAAGGAGTAGTGCCGTGCAGTCACAGGCAATTTCTTATTCGGACGCACAAGTCAGGAGCAGCCCCCCGTGGCGCTTGTTCATGCTGGCGTTGATCAGCGGCGTGATGGTGCTGGCGCAGGTTTTGATGGCTCAGGCCCGCCCCGAAAGCCTTGCGCCTCTGGCCGAGCAGGTCAGCCCGGCGGTGGTCAACATCACGACCACCACGGTGATCGAGGGACGCACGGGGCCGCAGGGCATCGTGCCCGAAGGGTCCCCGTTCGAAGACTTCTTCCGCGAGTTTCAGGATCGCAACCGCGGCAATGGCGACACACCACGTCCGCGCCGCTCGTCGGCCCTCGGGTCTGGTTTCGTGATTTCAGAGGACGGTTACATCGTAACCAACAACCACGTGATCGAAGAAGCCGATGAAATCGAGATCGAGTTTTTTCCGGGTGAAGGTCAGCCGGTGCAACCACTTCCGGCCAAGGTTGTGGGCACGGATCCGACCACGGATATTGCTCTTTTGAAGGTCGAAGCGCCCATGCCGCTGAAATTCGTGACCTTTGCCGACAGCGACACCGCCCGGGTTGGTGACTGGGTGGTTGCGATGGGTAACCCGCTTGGGCAGGGGTTCTCGGTGTCTGCCGGTATCGTATCGGCGCGTAACCGTGAACTGTCCGGGTCATATGACGATTACATCCAGACCGATGCCGCTATCAACCGCGGCAACTCGGGCGGCCCGCTGTTCAACATGGATGGTGATGTGGTTGGTGTGAACACAGCGATCCTGTCGCCCAATGGTGGTTCGATCGGGATTGGTTTCTCGATGGCCTCCAATGTTGTCAGCAAGGTTGTGAAGCAGCTCAAGGATTTTGGTGAGACCCGCCGTGGCTGGCTGGGTGTGCGCATTCAGGACGTGACGGACGATGTGGCCGAGGCGATGGGCTTAGATGCCGCTAAGGGCGCATTGGTGACGGACGTTCCGGATGGTCCTGCCAAGGATGCTGGCATGCTGTCTGGTGATGTGATCCTCAGCTTTGACGGGATCGAGGTGGAAGATACGCGCGGCCTTGTGCGCACCGTTGGAAACACCGAGGTGGGCAAGACAGTGCGGGTCGTTGTGTACCGAGAAGGCAAGACCGAAACGCTGAAGGTCACCTTGGGCCGACGCGAGGAGGCCGAGCGTCAGGCGTCTAGGTCCGGTGACGACAAGGACGCGCCCGAGCAGACCGAAAAGCAACTGCTTGGTCTGTCCGTCAGTGTGCTGACCGAAGAGCTGCGTGGGGAGCTGAACGTGCCTGCAGGCACCGATGGTCTGGTGATCATGTCGGTCGATGAAGCCTCCGAAGCCTGGGAAAAGGGCCTGCGGGCCGGGGATGTGATCACCGAAGCAGGGCAGCAGAAGGTCGCTGCGATTGCGGACCTCGAGGCGCGTATCGACGAAGCGCAGGAAGCCGGACGCAAGTCGCTGCTGCTTCTGGTGCGTCGCAGCGGAGAGCCGCGTTTCGTGGCGCTCAACCTCCCTGAGTGATTGGACAGCTTTGCCCGACCCAGTCGGCATAAAAACCAGAAAAGGTCGGGTGATTGCCCGGCCTTTTCTGTGTTCCGAGGGCCAATGAAAAATTAAAAAGAGCCATGCGCTGGCGGGCACATGGCTCTTGATTGGAACAGGCGGCATTGGGATGGAACGTTAAATGCCTAACCTGACATCAAGCCTGCCATCTGCAAATGGCGCGGTCTGTGATCCAGTTCACACTGACGTGAGGAATACTTGGCGGCTTTGGGGGGATCACAGCAATTCCGGCTCTGCCAAGAGCCCAAGTGCCTTGCGGTCCAGGATCTGGAGGGCGCCACGGTTGATTTCTATTATTCCGTTGCGTTTCCAATTGGACAAAGTCTTGGATACGGCCTCACGCGTGGCGCCGACGAATTCTGCCAGCTCGCTTTGCGACAGGCCGAGGCGACCGTTGCCAGCCTCGGGGGTCAGATAAAGCAGCTTGCGGGCGAGACGCACGGGCATCGGCAGGAAGACCTGTTCGTTCAATTGCGCATTCATCCAGCGCATACGCTGACCGGCGAGGCGCAGCAGGTCTCCGGCAAGGTCGGGATATTTTTGGATCTGATTCAGGATGTCGCGGTTGCGCAGTCGGCGTAGTCGGCTTGGCTCTGTGGCGGTGACGGTGGCCGTGCGAGTGCCGGGATCAAAAAGGGCAATCTCGCCAAAGACTGCCCCTGGCCGCATCAGGTCGAGAGTCAGTTTACGCCCTGCAGCAGAGAGGATGGAGAATTCGAGTGCCCCTTCGATGATGGCGTAAAGGGCATCGCCCGTGTCGCCCTGCTCGAACAGCACTTCGCCTTGCGATAGGCGAATGTCGCTGGCCTGACTGTCCAGCATTTCCCTCAAAGGAGCCGAGGCCCCTGACAGAAAGCCTGTGTCGGGCAGGCGATCTTGCGGCATGGTTTCGTCTCCAGTGAAGGCGCCCGCTGGGTGTAGAAGGTCGGGCCGGTGCGTCGTTCGCGCGCGACACTATCAGAGCCGTGCGGCGCGGGAAACTGTTGTTGCGCCAGTTCTGCACAGGGGGCACGTCCTTACCGCCAAAATTTAGCGCGCCTGATCACCGCATGACAGAGATCAGACCCAGACTACGGGCGCTGTCCAGTGACAGGCTCTGGCTTTCCAATCCGTTGCGTCGTTGATAGCTCAGAACGGCCAGCCGCGTGTCCCGATCCATCTTTCCGGTTACAGTGCCAGTGTAGTGCCCCCTTACGGTCAGAGCGCGTTGCAGCGAGGCAATGAAATCCGGTGTCATGTCCACGGGACAGGTGATTTCAAGCCAGCTTTCGCTGCGCGGGCGCACGATGTCCTGTCGGGTTTCGGTCCGAAAGACTGCGGGTTGAATGAGAGTGCCGCTCGCATCCCGTTGCTCTGGCTGAACCAGGACCTGCATGGTGACCGTTTCGATGATCGCGGGGCTGATATGCCGGTCCCAGCAGGTGCCATCAGGCGCTCCGGGAGGGGCGCTGCGTGGAGGCGGGCGTTCCGCGCCGCGGTCTGGGTCGACAGGCTGCATGCAGCCCGCCATGGCGAGCAGGCCAAGGGCGCAGGCACTGTGCAATAGCAATAAGGGGCGGATCATGCGCTCGGACCTCTCGTGGCCTGTGGTCAGACCGGCGGGTTTTGCCGCAGGTTAGTCCATTTCCTTGGGCGGCGCAAAGGCCGGATCCTGCGCGCGACCCTGCGGGGTCAGCAGCATATCCAGAAGACCTGACACGTCTTCGATATGCTCTGCAATAAGATGGGTGACCGAATGGGCGCGCTGCAAGCGGCCAGTCACTTTGAGAAGACGCCCTGAAATCACAGCGCGTCGGAACGCCTCGTAGATCTTGCGCCAGACGATGACGTTCACAACCCCGGTTTCATCTTCCAGCGTGAGGAAGATGACTCCCTTTGCAGTGCCGGGGCGCTGGCGCAGGATTACCAGCCCTGCAACGGCGATCCGTGCATTTTCGCGCACCGCTTGCATCTGGTCGGCCCGGATGCAGTTTGGGGGCTCATGCGGGATGACAGGCTTCTCGAACATCATGTGCCTTCAAATACGCGCTCAAGAACATATGTAGAACATGTGGCGGGGTTGTCCAGTCGGGCCGGGCCGTTTGCCAGATAGCTCTGGTGTCGCGGCGGGGGCTTGGCTAAACAGTCTGGCAAGTACCGAGAAAGGGAAGACGCAAGCATGGCAAAGATTACCTATGTCGAACACAATGGCACCGAGCATGTTGTGGAGGTGGCCAATGGGCTGACCGTGATGGAAGGCGCACGGGACAACAATATTCCCGGCATCGAGGCAGACTGCGGCGGGGCCTGCGCTTGCTCCACATGTCATGTCTATATTCATCCAGATTGGGTCGAGAAGCTGCCCGCCAAGGATGACATGGAAGAGGACATGCTGGATTTCGCCTTTGAACCTGACGCGGCTCGCTCGCGCCTGACCTGCCAGCTGAAGGTGACAGACGCGCTGGACGGTCTGATTGTCCAGATGCCTGAAAAGCAGATCTGATGGTCTTTCGGGGGCAGATGGCGCGGCGTCGACCCGGCCGCATCTGGCCCCGTTCTGCACGCCGCGCAGGGCAAACGCTGTGCACTTTGCTTCTCGGGGGAATTATTGCGCTCAGCGAGCCTGCCTTCGCCCAAACAGGGGAAGATGACAGCGGCCAATGGTCCTCGAGCGCGGCGGGCACCATTCTTTCGGCCGAGTTTACCGATCCGACAACACGCTATGCCCATGCTGTGCTTGGGGATGCGGTTGAGTGGGGTGGCCTCACCGTGACAGTTGAGCGGGATGACGGAACCGTTGCGTCCGTTGAGATCCAGCTGCCGCAGGATCATGTCTTTGAGGACCTTCAGCCCCGTCTGGTGGATCTGACACTGGATGGCCAGATTGATGCCGTCATGGTGGTCGAAGCCGATATGGCGAAAGGTGCGGCGCTGGCGCTTTATGGCGCGGGCGGAAAGATTGCCGAAACCCCCCACATCGGGCAAAGAAACCGGTGGCTTGCCCCCATCGGCGCGGCGGATCTAGATGGGGATGGGCAGGTGGAACTTTCCTATATCGATCGCCCCCATCTGGCCAAGACGCTGCGTATCTGGCGGTTTGAAGGCGGCAAGCTGACAGAGATTGCAACCTTGGCGGGCTTGACCAACCACCGGATCGGCGAGGACTTCATCACCTCTGGCATACGTGACTGTGGCGAGGGCCCCGAGATCATCACGGTAGATGCGACCTGGTCACGCGTTGTGGCGTCCCGTCTTAAGCAGACAGCTGTCGAGGCCAGGGACATCGGGCCATTTTCAGGGCCGGAGACGGTTGCAAAGGCTTTGACCTGCTCCTGAACTGCCGCGCTCCAGGCAGGGGGCTGCCGCGCCGCGCCCTGCGCGGCGCCCGGCCCAACGGTCGGCTGCATTCCCTGAATGCGGCGCGGCGGGCGGGAGCGTGCCGCCAGACCCTAGACGAAGCGGCGAAACACCAGAGAGGTGGGGCGATCGTATCCGTCATGCGCGGTTGCCCCGGTTTGCACAAAACCCAGACGGGAAAACGCGGCGTGGTTCTCGACCAGCTCCACGCGGGTTTGCAACTCAATGGCGGGCAGGTGCAGCTCTCGGGCGCGCTGTACAGCCCTCTCCACGAGGCAGCGGGCCAATCCTGCGCCGCGTTTGTTCCCGTCCACCGCAAGCTTGCCAAGGTAGAGGCCTTCTTCTTTGGGCGTCAGGAACATACATGCCGCTATGGGCGCGCCAAGAGCCCAGATTTCGCCGATATCGCATTGCTCCGACATCTTTTGAACTGTCAGCTCCCGTATCGACGAGGGCGGATCGATACGCTCCTCCATATAGGCAAAGCTGCGCTGAATGAGGGCAAGCGCTTCCGGAAGGCGCGGATCCTCCGCAGTCAGACGTTCCGGGGTCATGGACTGTTGCTGCGCACGATATGATCGCCGCCGATATCCCCCAGAGAGGAGAACAGGCTCGCCGTATTGTTGGCACCGACTTTTTTCAACAGTCGCGCCCGGTGTACCTCGACCGTTCGGTAACTCAGATCCAGGATGCGCGCGATTTCCTTGCTGGTCTTGCCTTCGCGCAACAGGGAATATACCTCCCGCTCACGCCGCGTGAGCGGTTGGTAGGGGCGTACGCCAGACAGATCGGCAAAGCTCCAGACCGCGCGGCCCAAAGGTTCGTCCGGGGTAAAGGTATGTCCGCGCACGCGCACCCAGAACAATTCCCCGGACTTGCGTTTCATCACCCGTTCATCCCAATAGGGATTGCCCTGGCCGAGGCTGGTGTCACCCCGGTTGCGCAGGTTGTGAAACTCCTCATCCGACGGGTAGAGAAAGGCAAAAAGCCGATCCAGCATCTCTTCGCGTTGATAACCAAACATCTGGCAAAAGCGTTGATTACATTCGCGCAGCACGCGGTTCTCGGTGACCACGATGCCAACCGGTGAAAACTCAAACGCAAGTTGAGCCAGATCGCGACCGGCATAGAGGCGATCAAGCGTGGCGGGATCCGGGTATTTGTCCATTCTGCCTCCAGGGCTTGGCAAACTGTACTAGCCTACCGCAGCAGATCTGCAAATACCTCTGAAGCCATTTGTCGCCCGGCTATTGCCCACCGCCGCTTGTGGCGCCCCAAGATCATTTCAGGGCGCGCCAGCCGATGTCGCGGCGGAAGAAGCCATCTTTCCAGTCGATCTGGTCGACCATGGCATAAGCACGTGCATGCGCTTCAGTGAGGCTGCTTCCACGGGCCGTGACGTTCAGGACGCGGCCGCCATTGGCCAGGATCTTGCCGCCTTCGGATTTGGTGCCCGCATGAAAGACCATGTTGCTGCTGTCCTCGGGCAGGGCGTCGAGGCCCGCGATCTCGGTTCCCTTCTGGTAGGAGCCGGGGTAGCCCTTTGCGGCGATCACGACCGTGATGGCATGATCATCGCCCCAGTTGACCTGTGCTTCGCCTAGGCGCCCTTCGGCGGCGGCATGCATCAGGTCCAGCGCCTGCGCGCCAAGGCGCATCATCAAGACCTGGCATTCAGGATCGCCAAAGCGCACGTTGTACTCGACCAGACGCGGCTGACCGTCCTTGATCATGAGGCCCGCATAAAGAACGCCTTGATAGGGCGCGCCACGCTTGGCCATTTCGGTCATGGTTGGCTTGATAATCTCTTCCATGGCGCGGGTCTCGATCTCGGCCGACAGGACCGGAGCGGGGGAGTAGGCGCCCATGCCGCCGGTGTTGAGGCCAGTGTCGCCTTCGCCGACGCGTTTATGATCCTGCGCGGTGCCGATGGGCAGAACGTCTTCGCCATCCACGAGCACAAACAGCGATGCTTCCTCGCCCTCCATGAATTCCTCGATCACCACCTCGGCGCCTGCGCCGCCAAAACTGCCGCCGAACATGTCGTCGATGGCGTCAAGCGCGGTCTCTTCGTCCATGGCGACGATAACGCCCTTGCCGGCCGCCAGACCATCTGCCTTGACCACGATGGGCGCGCCTTGCTGTTTGACATAGGCTTTGGCGGCCTCTGCGTCGGTGAAATGACCATAGGCGGCGGTGGGCGCCTTGGCCGCATCGCAAATTTCCTTGGTGAAGCTTTTGGAGGCTTCCAGTTTTGCAGCCGCTTCCGAAGGGCCGAAGACCAGAATGCCAGCCTCGCGCAGGCGGTCGGCGACGCCGGCAGCCAGCGGGGCTTCGGGGCCAATGATGGCGAAATCGATGGCGTTTTCCTCGGCAAAGGTCACCACAGCGCCGCCCTGTTCTATATCAAGGCTGGCGCAATCGGCGATCTGGGCGATGCCCGCATTGCCGGGGGCCACGATCAGCTTGTCGCACTTGGGGTTCTGCATCACCGCCCAGGCCAGTGCATGTTCGCGCCCGCCGCTGCCAAGGATAAGGATATTCATCGCACTGTCTCCGATCTGTCCGCGCTCGCGCCCATGCCCGTGCGTCGAGGGCTTGCCTTGCTTGTCGCGCCTTCTATGCTGCGCAAGCCTGTAAAACAAGAACCGCTTGGTCGCAGGCTGTGCGCCGAGCATGCCATCCGACCCGAGACGACAAAGAGCAGCCTATGTCCGACCTGATCGACGATCCCGCCCCCGGCCAAAATGCGCCGGAATTCACCGTTTCCGAGATCTCGGGAGAGGTGAAGCGCACGCTTGAAAGTACATTCGGACGCATTCGGGTTCGGGGCGAGGTAGGGCGCGTCTTCAAGGCCCGTTCGGGTCATCTCTACTATGACGTCAAGGACGACCGTAGCGTTCTTGCCTGCACTACCTGGAAGGGCCAGATCGCGGGCCTCTCGGTGGTGCCGGAAGAGGGGCTGGAAGTGGTCGTCACAGGCCGCCTGACCGCTTTTGGTGCACAGTCCAAGTACAACATGAACGTTGAAGAGGTCGCCGTCGCCGGGCAGGGCGCGCTAATGGCCCTTCTGGAAAAGCGCAAGAAACAGCTGGAGGCCGAGGGGCTGTTCGCGCCCGAGCGCAAGAAACCGCTGCCCTATCTGCCTGGGATCATCGGTGTTGTGACTTCACCCTCTGGCGCGGTGATCCGCGATATCCTGCACCGCCTGCGTGATCGCTTTCCGCGCAAGGTGCTGGTCTGGCCGGTTGCGGTTCAGGGCAGCAACTGCGCGCCCGAGGTGGCACGCGCCATCGAAGGCTTCAACAGGCTGAGCCCGGGCGGTGCCTTGCCGCGCCCGGACCTGATCATCGTGGCGCGTGGTGGCGGTTCAATCGAAGATCTCTGGGGCTTCAACGAAGAGATCGTAGCTCGTGCGGCAGCGGCGTCTCATATTCCGCTGATTTCCGCTGTCGGGCATGAAACGGATACCACGTTGATAGATTTCGTGTCTGACCGCCGCGCGCCGACGCCCACGGCGGCAGCGGAGCTGGCGGTCCCTGTCCGCCTGGATCTGCTGGCCTGGAGCGAAAACCAGGGTGCGCGTCTTGCGCGGGCGGCCGGGCAGTCGGTGCAGCAGCGCCGCCAGCGACTGAGCGACCTGTCCCGCGCCTTGCCCCGCCCGGAGACCCTGTTGGAAACACCCCGTCAACGGCTCGATCAGGCCAGCGATGGCTTGCCGCGTGCGCTGACCTCGGTGGTGCAGCGCCGCCGTGTGCAGTTGAGCGAGGCTTCGGCGGCCCTGCGTCCGGCGACCCTGCGTGGCTTGCTTGCTGGACGAGCCAACGGCCTCAGTAACCTCTCGTCACGCCTGTCCCTACGGCCGATCCGGCAGGAAATACAGCGCCGAAACGAGCGCATCTCCCAGCTCGCTCAGCGGCTCGAGATCGTTCAGCGCCAACGGCTTGAGCGTCAGCGCCAGCTTTTGTCGTCAGCCGGGCGACAGCTTGAGATCCTCAGCTACAAGGCCACACTTGCGCGGGGCTATGCGGTGGTACGCTCTGGCGAGGATGTCGTGACCACGCGCGAAGCAGCGCAAAAGGCTGACGCGTTGCAGATCGAATTCAGTGACGGAACGGTGGATCTCGGTTCGGCAGGGGGGCGCGCACCGGGAGAAGCGGCGCCAGCCAAGCGATCCAACAAGCCAAAGGCGAAACCCAAAGCGGAAGAGGGCGGGCAAGGATCGCTTTTCTGAGACGACGGGATATCGCTACGTTCAGTCAAACGCCAACGTCGGGGCCGTGGCAGATCATCTCTTCGCCGATATCGTCGGCTTCATAAAGCTCGGTTGCCTCAGGGTCGTTCTGAAAGCGCGCGCTCAGCCCGTTTGGTGTCATCGAAAAGCGCCAGCATTGCGGATCGGTGCGGTCTTCATAAAGAAAACAGATCTGGTCTTCCTGCTGATACCAGTAGCCTTCCTGGCACCGACCATCCATGAAAGACCAGATGACGCGCTGGTTTGGGAGATAGCGCTCGACCCCGTAGGCCGTGCCGTCAAACCCATAAAACAGTGTTTTGCCGCGAGTGTAGCGATCGAAGGCCTCTGCGTCCAAGGGTTCAGCGGCAAGGCTGATTTCTGGAGCGGATAGGGCCGCGCATAAGGGAATCACTTTGAACCAACACATACCGCAACTTTGCCAGACAGATGAGGCTGAGGCCAAGCCTTACGGACAGCGTCAGGTCAAACAGGCGGATTCTGTATGCCGTTCAGGAATTCGTGATGGCGTGGTTGTCCTTGGGTAACCTTTGACCCGCTGTGTGTGATCGGTCAGCATAAACCGAGGAACGGCCAGTTAGAGGGATGGAATGGACGTAACACTTCTGCTGCTGGCGGCGGGCTGCGCCTCTGCCTACCTGTTCTTCACGTCCCGGCCCGAGGGGCTGCTGCGCTCGGTTCTGAAAACGGCTTCAGTGGCCATGCTTGCAGTGCTGGCCTTTCTGTCCGATGCTTCAATTCTGCTCGGCGGTGGGCTGCTGCTGTGTGCGGTGGGTGACTACTGCCTGTCGCGGGAGGGCGAGCGCGCCTTCATGGCCGGTGTCGGGGCTTTTGCTGCCGGACATCTGGCCTATACGGCGCTGTTTTTGACGGTGCCGGGGAGTGAGTTTGCCAGACTTGTCCAGATGCCGGGGCTACTGGTTGCCTTGGGGCTTGTCAGCCTTGGCCTTGTCATGGTGCGCGTGCTGGGGCCCCGAGCCGGTGCGCTTAAAGGGGCGGTTTTGGCCTATATCCCCATCATATTGTCCATGGGAGTTGCTGCAGCCACGCTTCCGGCGCAGGGCGCCTTGATCTGGGCGCTGCCTGCGGCGATGGCCTTCATTGCATCAGACGTGGTGCTTGCCTTTGAAACTTTTGTTCTGCGAGAGGAGCACGCGCTGCGCCGGATCGCTCCTTTCGTGGTCTGGCCGCTTTACTGGGCGGCACAGATCGGGTTTTTGTTTGCGTTTTGGTGAGCTGGCTGCCTTCATCTGCTTTGCAACCGGCGCAAATCCGCATTAGGTGAGACGAAGACCTACTCGCGGAGACACCGATGGCGTTTTTCTCAAAGCTCAAGGACCGGCTTTTCAAGTCCTCTTCGAAACTGGAGGACGGTCTGGATGCAATTGTCGCGGAGGGCGGCGAACAAGGGGCGCCGGATCAAGCGCCCACCGAGGCGCAGGTTCCGCCAACTGCTGCACCAGAGGCGACCGAAGCAGAGCCGGAGATCGCCGAGACACCGGTGGCTGAACATCCTGCAGGACGGCCTGAACCGGCGCCCGCTGAGAAGGCGCAGAAATCACCGGGCCTTCTGGGGCGTCTCATGGGGCGCTCTGGCACGTCCGAGCCGCGCCGAACTCTGGACGACGACATGCTGGAGCAGCTGGAAGAGCTGCTTATCGCGTCCGACATGGGGGTGGATACGGCTCTTAGGGTCACCGCCAATATGGCGGAGGGACGGTTCGGGAAACGACTGTCGACGCAAGAGATCAAGGAGTTGCTCTCTGCCGAAATCGCTCGTGTGATGGAACCGGTCGCCAAGCCGCTGCCGATCTATGCCAAGCGCCCGCAGGTGGTGCTGGTAGTGGGCGTCAATGGCTCGGGCAAGACCACAACCATCGGCAAGCTGGCAAGCCAGTTCAAGGCGGCTGGCAAGAACGTTGTCATCGCGGCTGGCGATACTTTCCGAGCGGCGGCGGTCGAGCAACTGCAGGTCTGGGGCGATCGCGCGGGCGTACCGGTGCTGACCGCGCCGGAAGGCTCGGACCCGGCCAGCCTTGCCTTTGACGCCATGACCAAGGCCGAGGCGGATGGAGCGGATCTTTTGCTGATCGATACGGCAGGACGCTTGCAGAACCGCGCCGACCTGATGGAGGAATTGGCTAAGATCGTCCGCGTCATCCGCAAGAAGGACGAAAGCGCGCCGCATAACACTCTATTGGTGCTAGATGCCACCACCGGCCAGAACGCGCTGAGCCAGGTCGAGACCTTCCAGAAGCTGGCGGATGTTTCGGGCCTGGTGATGACAAAACTCGACGGCACCGCCAAGGGCGGCGTTCTGGTGGCGCTGGCGGACAAGTTCGGCCTGCCGATCCATGCCATCGGCGTGGGAGAGCAGATCGACGATTTGGCGCCCTTTGATCCCGAGGAATTCGCTGCCGCGCTGACCGGGCTGGACCGGTCTTGATCTGCGTCTTCGCACCTTCTTTGGTGCCGGAGGGCCGGGGGTGAGCGACTGGCTGATCTCGCTGGAAGGGACCGAGGCGGGCCATCAGGTGGCGCTGGGGCTTGCTCTGATGGCGGCCTTTTTGCACGCGGTCTTTGGCGCGCTGCAAAAGGGACGCCACGATCCCTGGCTGTCGCGCGGGGCGATTGATGCCTCCTATGGTTTGATGGCGGCGCCCTTTGCTCTGTTTGTGGTGCCCTGGCCCGAACCGCATATGTGGGCAATCTTTGCCGTCGTTTGGGTTATTCATGTGGCATACAAGGTGCTGCAGGCACTCGCCTATACCAAGGGTAGTTATACGGTGGTCTACCCAGTGGTGCGTGGCACCGGGCCACTGTTCACGGTGATTGGCGCTTACTATCTGTTCTCCGAGACCTTCACGGTGGTGCAGTGGCTGGGCGTTGGAGTTCTCTTGATGGGGATTTTTGGCCTTGCGGCTTACAACTACCGTTATCTCGAGACGAACCGCGATACCCTGATGGTCGCGCTGGGCCTCGCGGTGGTAACGGGGTTGTTCGTGGCGCTTTACACCACATATGACGCCTATGGTATTCGGGCGACAGCCGATCCGTTCACCTTTCTGGCGTGGTTCTTCATGATCGACGGGATCGCCATGCCGCCGGTGGCCTATATACGCTGGCGCAGAATGGCAGATCGACCGGCCTTGGGTCCGCTGTTGGTCAAGGGCATCTTTGGCGGGCTTGTCGCCTTTGCCTCATTCGGGGCGGTGATGTTGGCGACCCGGCTCGACAAGGTAGGCGAGGCGGCGGTGCTGCGGGAGACCTCGACCGTCTTTGCGGCGCTGATTGGCTGGCTGGTCCTCAAGGAAACAGTGGGGCCTCGGCGGATTGCCCTCATGGCCCTTATCGCGCTGGGCGCGGTGATCGTGGAAATGGGCGGCTGAACGGCCGCGGCGAAGAAGCAACAGGAGCGCCAATGGCTGGCAAGAAGATCAACCCGATGCTGAAGATGGGCCTGGAGTTCGGCCCGATCATCCTCTTTTTCATTGGCTACCTGAAACTCAAGGAGGAGACCTTCCTGATCGGCGGGCAGGACTATGCGGGTTTCATTCTGGTGACGGCGGCTTTTGTGCCTTTGATGATGCTGTCGACCGCAGCCCTGTGGCGCCTGACGGGGCATTTGTCGAAAATGCAGCTGGCAACTTTGGTTCTGGTGGTGCTGTTCGGCGGGCTGTCGGTCTGGTTCAATGACGAACGGTTCTTCAAGATGAAACCGACGATGATCTATCTGTTGTTCGGCGGTCTGCTGGCGGTGGGTCTGATGCGCGGGCAGAGCTGGCTCAAGGTGGTGATGGAAGAGGTCATGCCGATGGAAGAGGAGGGTTGGATGATCCTCACCCGTCGGATCTGTGCCTTTTTCCTCGGGCTCGCGGTTGCCAACGAGGTGATCTGGCGGTTCCTGTCCACCGACACATGGGTCTATTTCAAGACCTTCGGCCTGCCGGTGGCGATGTTCCTGTTCTTCATGACCCAAGGAGGGGTCTTGCAGAAATACGGGATCGAAGAAGAAGACGAGCCGGAAGCCTGAATCAAGGTACTCCCATGCCTGAGCGGCCCATCAGAGATGAGCCGCAAACAGCCTTGGGCCTGGCAGCGCGCCAGGCGCGCTGCGGCTGAGTGCCTAGGCTTCGTTTCCGAAAATGATCTGTTGCGCCTTGCTGTCGGAGCGGTCTGCGCGCAGGTCCGCATGAAGGCTCCGACCAGCGATGACACCGGGGCGTTCCCACAGCATGTCGAGCCATCGGGCCAGGTTTGGCTTGTCATCCAAGGTCTGTTCCTGGCCCTCCCACAGCGACGCCCAGGGCCAGATCGCCATATCGGCAATCGTATAGTCTGCACCCGTCACATATTCGTTCTTGGCTAGCTGGCGATCCAGAACCGCGTACAGGCGGGCGACCTCCGACCGGTAGCGCTCCTTGGCATAGGGCAGATCTTCGGGTGCGTATTTCAGGAAATGATGCGCCTGCCCCGCCATCGGGCCAACGCCGCCCATCTGCCACATCAGCCATTGATCCACTGCGACACGGTCGCGCTCGGTTCGTCCGTAGAACTGCCCTGTCTTGCGCGCAAGATACTGCAGGATTGCGCCGCTTTCGAAGATCGATATGGGCGCACCGCCGGGCCCCTCGGGATCAATGATCGCGGGCATGCGGTTGTTGGGCGCGATCTTTAGGAACTCCGGTGCGAACTGATCGCCCTTTGATATATTAATCAGCATCGTGCGGTAGGGCAGGCTCATCTCTTCCAGCGCGATGGAGACCTTCCAGCCGTTCGGCGTGGGCCAGTAGTAAAGTTCGAGTGGGTCCTGCACGCGGTGTCCTCCGGAAAATGTCGGGTGTGAGTTGATCACATGGTGCCTTTGGTCGGCAAGGTCATGCGTGCAGTTGCGCACAAACCCGTGATCGTGGGCAAGACCACATCAAATTGCAGCGCTCAGGTGCGTCTGTGGTTGCCAAGGAGGAAGGCAAAGCGGTAAGAGACTTCATCGGAATCGGCAGGAGACATCCTGCCACGTGGGCGATTTGTTACCGGATTGCGGACCACGTAAAACTCACCGCTAAAGAGGTCAGGATGTGAAGGAACCCCTTTCGCTTGGCCGAACGGGGTTTTTTTGTGCGCGGATGCGCAGGAGTGAATGAGATGAGCGAAAAAAAAGACTGGAGCACCCGTACGCAGCTGGTGCATGGCGGGACCAAGCGCAGCCAGTGGGGCGAAGTGAGCGAGGCAATCTTCCTCACTCAAGGGTTCGTCTATGACAGCGCCGAACAGGCCGAGGCGCGGTTCCTGGAAACCGGCCCGGATGAATTCATCTATGCCCGCTACGGCAACCCCACCGTGGCCATGTTCGAAGAGCGGATCGCAGCGCTGGAAGGCGCCGAGGATGCCTTTGCCACCGCATCCGGCATGGCCGCGGTCAATGGCGCGTTGACCTCTGCCTTGAAAGCCGGGGATCATGTTGTGTCGGCACGGGCTCTGTTTGGATCCTGCCTCTATATTCTCGAAAACATCCTGGCGCGTTTTGGGGTTGAGGTCACTTTCGTCGATGGCACCGATCTGGACCAATGGCGCGCGGCGGTGCGGGCCGATACCAAGGCGGTCTTCTTTGAAAGCATGTCCAATCCCACGCTTGAGGTGATCGATGTGGCGGCGGTTTCCGAGATCGCCCATGCAGTGGGCGCCACGGTGATCGTGGATAATGTCTTTTCCACGCCTGTCTTTTCCAACGCCATCGAACAGGGCGCCGATGTGGTCGTCTACTCTGCAACCAAGCATATCGACGGGCAGGGCCGGGTGCTGGGCGGTGTGATCCTAGGCACAAAAGAGTTCATTCGCGGCACGGTTGAGCCTTACATGAAACATACTGGCGGCTCGCTCAGCCCGTTCAATGCCTGGACCTTGTTGAAGGGGCTTGAGACGATTTCCCTGCGTGTCAATGCACAGGTCGAAAGTGCGCTGCGCATTGCAGAGGCCCTGAAAGGCCATCCAGCGCTGGCGCGCACCATCTATCCCGGACTAGCGGATCATCCGCAAAACGCGCTGGTGCAGCGGCAGCTTGGCGGCAATGGCGGGACGGTTCTGTCGCTGGATCTGAAGGGCGGAAAGGAGGCAGCTTTTGCCTTCCTCAATGCGCTAACGATCCCGGTGATCTCGAACAACCTCGGGGACGCCAAATCCATCGCGACCCATCCGGCGACCACCACCCACCAGCGGCTGCCCGATGCGCAAAAGGCGGCGCTTGGCATCACGCCGGGTCTCGTGCGGTTCTCGGTTGGACTGGAAGACCCTGAGGATCTGATTGGCGATCTCAAAGGTGCTCTTGCAGCCGCCGAGGCCTGAATACGCGTTGCCTCGGCCCGTTTGAGCCGGGCCGGGGCTGCAGATCCTGCGCCTTGTGACAGTTTCTGTCCTGAACCTGCCGCATTTGTTTGATCCGTTTTGTCTTTTCCGGCGTAACGCATTAACTTGGATCTTGTTGCACCACCGAGTGCGGCAGCAGCGGAGGAAATATTTCCATGAATATCCACACGCGCGGCATGGAAGAGGCACCCAATCGGACCGAGGCAGAGGCGGCCCTCGAAACACTGCGCCATTGGGCGAAAACCGTGACCGAGACAGAGATCGCGCAGCTTGATCCTGCGGTGGCGCGCCTACTTCCAGAACGCGCGGTGCAGAACTATCCGGAGCTGTCGCGTAACTATCCCGAGGATTTCCTGTCGGACGATACCTATCGTGCCACGCTGCCCGATCTTCAAAATGGTCCCTCCAGTCTGATCCGGGGCGCGAACGAACAGATCCAGCATGTGGGTATTTCGAATTTTCGCCTGCCGATTCGCTTTCACACCCGTGACAATGGGGATCTGACGCTGGAGACCAGCGTGACCGGCACCGTCAGCCTTGAGGCCGACAAGAAGGGCATCAACATGTCCCGGATCATGCGGTCGTTCTATAAACACGCCGAGAAAACTTTCAGCTTTGAGGTGATTGAAGCCGCGCTTGAGGATTACCTGAGCGATCTGGAAAGCATGGATGCGCGCATCCAGATGCGGTTTTCTTTCCCGGTTAAGGTGCAAAGCCTGCGTTCAGGCCTTTCGGGCTATCAGTATTACGATATCGCGCTTGAACTTGTGGACCGGGGAGGGGTGCGCAACAAGATCGTGCATCTCGACTATGTCTACTCCTCCACCTGTCCGTGTTCGCTGGAGCTGTCTGAGCACGCGCGCCAGGCGCGCGGGCAGCTTGCGACGCCGCACTCCCAGCGGTCCGTTGCGCGAATCTCGGTGCAGATGGAACCGGATGCGCCCTGCCTGTGGTTCGAGGATCTGATCGATCACTGCCGCCGCGCTGTGCCGACAGAAACGCAAGTGATGGTCAAACGCGAGGATGAACAAGCCTTTGCCGAGCTGAATGCCGCCAACCCCATCTTCGTTGAGGATGCGGCGCGTCTGTTCTGCGAGGCATTGCAAAGTGATCCTCGTATCGGCGATTTCCGCGTCGTGGCGAGCCATCAGGAAAGCCTGCATAGTCACGACGCAGTCAGCGTGCTCACCCAAGGCTCGCTTTTTGCTGACACGAGCCTGGATCCGCAGCTTTTTGCGACATTGATCCACCGGGGCTGACGCACGGTCGGTCTGCGGTGCACAGAGCCGCAGAGCAGCCACATTAGGTTTCACGGAACCCTTTTCATCTTGCGCTGCGTTGCCGCATTTTCTTGCTGCGACGCAGCGTTTCCATGTTAGGCTCTTCGTGCGTCCGAACCCCAGGTGGCTGCGGAATACAAATATGCATGCCAGACAGGGGTGCCGGATCTCTTTGACGTAAGGAGTTCCCAATGATGTTTTTGCCAATCCTCCACAACCAGCCTGCACCCTTTGCACAATGGGTTGGCCAGGCGGCTGGGATGCAGATGAAATACTGGCGGACAATGGCTGCATTGGCTGCGCAGGCCCCTTTTGAGCAGATGCGACTTGCCCGTGCCATGGCCGCGAGCGGTGTGGGGGCATTTGATGCGCCCGTCAAAAAGCCTGTGGCTGCGGTTGCAACGTCTGCTGCCTCGGCGACGCAGGTGAAACCCGCAGACCCTGCGCCCAAAGCGACAGCAAAGCGCAAGCCCGCAGCAAAAACGCGCAAAACAGCGGGCAAGGCTGCGGCGGCAAAGCCAACCGCCAGAAAGGCGCCGACGCGTCAGCCCGCAACGCGCAAGGCGCCTGCTAGGAAAGCTGTGCCAACCCCAAAAAGCGACGCTCCAAACCCTGAAGCCAAGACCGCGAGAACACCCGCATCAAAACACGGCCCCGCAAAATCCGCATCGGCTGTTCCAGCCAGCAAGGCGACCGGGACATCCGCAGGATCGGCCAAGACAGCCTCTGCCCAGCCGAAAGCGGTTCAGTCTTCTGCTGCCAAGGACACGGCTCCCAAAGCGAAACGTGCTCCCTCCAAGCCGCCGAGCTTTCCCGAGGCCGCCGCAGTCAAAGATGGCGGTAAAAAGGCTTAGCGAAGGGCAGGCTCGCTCGGGTTGGTTTGACTTGACAGTCCGGGCGCAGGGGGCCAACGCTGCCCGCAATGTTGGATCTTCGCCCGGTCGCATATGTCATTGGACTACTGGTTGTCATTCTTGGCGCCATGATGGTCTTTCCGTTCCTGATTGATCTTTATGACGGTCAGGGCGAATGGCCGGTGTTTCTGGAAAGCGGCCTGTTCTGCATCTTGGCCGGCGGGCTTCTTGCGCTGAGCTGCGGGAACTCGGTTCAGCAGGGACTCAGCATCCGTCAGACCTTCCTTCTGACAACCCTCGTGTGGGCGGCTTTGCCTCTCTTCGGGGCTATTCCTCTGATGCTTGGCGCGACCGAACTGAGCTTTACCGACGCCTTCTTTGAGGCCATGTCAGGGTTGACGACAACCGGGTCCACGGTGATTTCCGGTCTTGATGACCTGCCGCGCGGGATCTTGCTGTGGCGTGGTATCCTGCAATGGTTGGGCGGTATCGGGATCATCGTGGTCGCAATGGTCTTTCTGCCGGAACTCCGCGTCGGCGGCATGCAGATCTTTCGGTCAGAAGCCTTTGACACGATGGGTAAAATCCTCCCGCGTGCCCAAGCGATTGCAAAGCAGATCTCACTTATCTACGTCGTGCTGACACTCTTGTGCATTACGGTCTACATGATGCTTGGCATGGGGTGGTTCGATGCGCTGGTCCATGCCTTGACCACCATGTCAACGGGCGGGTTTTCAAACTACGATGCCTCATTCGGAACCTTTTCTGGCCCGGCTGAATATGCGGCATCCGTCTTCATGATTGTCGCTGCCCTGCCGTTTGTCCGCTATGTGCAGCTGATCAATGGGCAAGGGCGCCCCCTGTTGCGAGACAGCCAGATCCGCGTCTTTTTGGGCACGATCCTGGTCTTGATCATCATAACCGCCAGCGTGCTGGTCTACGTCTTTCCTCATCATCCAGAACAAGCCTTTCGCGAAGCCTTGTTCAACATCACATCGATCATTTCCGGCACCGGCTATGCCAGCGTGGATTACATGCAGTGGGGCAGCTTCCTGATCATGGTGTTTTTCTTTATCGGCCTCATTGGGGGCTGTGCGGGATCAACCGCCTGCTCGGTCAAGATTTTTCGCTATCAGATCCTCTTTGCCTCGATCCGGGTCCAGATCCAGCGTATCCGATCCCCGAACGGGATCTTTATACCGCGCTTCGAAGGACGGCCCGTGGGGCCGGATGTGCTGAGTTCGGTTATATCGTTTTTCATGTTCTTTGTCGTGACCCTTGGGATCGTGGCCTGGGCCCTGGCCCTCACCGGGCTCGACTTCATTACGGCGCTGTCAGGAGCGGCAACGGCGGTTGCGAACGTTGGGCCGGGTCTTGGTGATATCATTGGGCCTGCCGGCAATTTTTCGACACTGAACGATCCGGCCAAATGGATACTGAGTGCGGCCATGCTGATCGGCCGGCTTGAACTATTGGCCGTCTATGCGATTCTCACGATCCGGTTCTGGCGAAACTGAGCGCATAGGGTGCCAAAAGACAGCTTTTGGGTGGTTAAGGCGTGTTGGGAAGGCCGTATGCGACGGTTTGGCCCTTGTATTGCTACAATGCGCAGTCTTGCCCTGACGGGGCCGCTCCCCTATGAGGCGGTGATCGGAATCTGCGAGCGCACGGAGACGACTGCCTCATGCCCGTACTAGTAATGAAATTCGGCGGCACCTCGGTCGCCAACCTGGACCGGATCCGCCGCGCGGCCAAACGTGTCGGCGTTGAAGTCGCAAAAGGCTATGACGTGATCGTTATCGTCTCGGCCATGTCCGGCAAGACCAATGAACTGGTTGGGTGGGTCAACGAGACCTCGCCGTTGTTTGACGCCCGTGAATACGACGCGGTTGTGTCGTCGGGCGAGAATGTGACGGCTGGCCTGATGGCACTCACCTTGCAGGAAATGGACGTGCCCGCGCGCAGCTGGCAGGGCTGGCAGGTGCCGCTCAAGACCACGAGCGCGCACAGCCAGGCGCGGATCGAAGAGATCCCGACCGACAATATCAACGCCAAGTTCGCCGAAGGCATGAAGGTCGCCGTTGTGGCCGGCTTTCAGGGGATCAGCCCGGAGGGCCGTATCACCACCTTGGGGCGGGGCGGATCTGACACCACCGCAGTCGCCTTTGCCGCCGCCTTTGACGCGGAACGCTGCGACATCTACACCGATGTGGATGGAGTCTACACCACCGACCCGCGCATCTGCAGCAAGGCACGCAAATTGGACAAGATCGCCTTTGAAGAGATGCTGGAGTTGGCGTCGCTTGGGGCCAAGGTTTTGCAGACCCGCTCGGTCGAGCTGGCGATGCGCTATCGGGTACGCCTGCGGGTGCTATCGAGTTTTGAAGAACAAAATGACAATGCCGGCACGCTGGTCTGTGCTGAGGAGGACATCATGGAATCCAATGTTGTGGCCGGTGTGGCCTATTCCCGCGACGAAGCGAAGCTAACCGTGCAATCGGTGGCTGACCGCCCTGGCATTGCGGCGACTATTTTCACCGCGCTGTCAGATGCGGGCGTCAATGTGGACATGATCGTGCAGGACATCTCGGAAGAAGGGCGCACGGACATGACCTTCTCTTGCCCTATCGATCAGGTTGCCCGCGCCGAACAGGCGCTTCAGGCGATCAAGGACAAGGGCGATCTGAACTTTGCCGAACTGGTCGCCGACAAGGAAGTTGCCAAGGTTTCGGTCGTGGGCATCGGAATGCGGTCTCAGTCAGGCGTTGCGGCCAAGATGTTCAAGGTGCTCTCGGATGAGGGGATTAACATCAAGGTCATTACAACCTCAGAGATAAAGATTTCCGTTCTCATTGATCGGAAATACATGGAACTTGCCGTGCAAGCACTGCATGATGCCTTTGAATTGGATAAAGCAGCCTGATCACACTTGGGCTGCCTGCCACAATAACTGCGTGAACAGGGCCCATGGTCGACAGTACTGAATCAGAAAGCCGCAGGTTACTTGGCCGCCTGCGCGAGGCGATGGCTGGGGATGCGCCCGGCCAGGCCCGTCTGGACAAAATCACTCACCTGATTGCTGACAGCATGGGGACCGAGGTGTGCTCGGTCTATCTGTTCCGTGATGAAGAGACGCTCGAGCTTTGCGCAACCGAGGGTCTGAACGTCGAATCGGTTCATGAGACCCGTATGCGCATCGGTGAGGGTCTTGTTGGCCGTGTCGCCAGATATGGCAAGGTGGTCAATACGGCGGATGCGCCCAATGCCAAGGGCTTCCGTTACATGCCGGAGACCGGAGAGGAGCGTTATTCTTCTTTCCTGGGCATACCCATCCAGCGCCTCGGCGAGATGATGGGCGTTCTGGTCGTGCAGTCCAAGGATGCGCGGGAATTCTCGGCTGATGCGGTTTATGCCTTGGAAGTGGTAGCTATGGTCATCGCAGAGATGGCTGAGCTTGGTGCCTTTGTGGGCGAGGGCGCGGCCTTGTCCCCCCTACATCAGCAGCCTGTTCTGATCTCGGCGACAACAGCTCAGGAAGGGGCGGCCGAAGGGCACGTCTGGCTTCATGAACCGCGGGTTGTCGTGACGAATCCAATTGCGGATGATCCTCATAAAGAACTGCAACGCCTGACCGAGGCCGTGGAAGAGTTGCGTGTCGGTGTCGACAAGATGCTGAAGATCTCGGAGAACGGTGACAAGGACCAATTGCAGGTCCTTGAAACTTATCGGATGTTTGCCAATTCCAAGGGCTGGATGCGGCGTATGGAAGAGGATATCTCACGCGGGCTGAGCGCCGAGGCCGCGGTCGAGAAAGAACAGTCCCAGGCGCGGGCGCGCATGTCTCAGGTGCAGGACGCATATCTGCGCGAGCGGCTGAGTGACCTTGATGACCTTTCCAACCGGCTTCTGAGGATTCTGACAGGGCAGGGCACCGAAACAGGGGCCGAGCTGCCCGAGAATCCTATCTTGATTGCGCGGAATATCGGCCCGGGTGAGCTGTTGGAATACGGACGCTCCCTGCGTGGGATCGTGCTGGAGGAAGGCTCCGTCGGCTCCCATGCTGCCATCGTGGCACGCGCGCTTGCTATCCCCTTGGTGGTAAACGCAAAACGCATCACCACAGAGGCGCTGAACGGCGATCACATCATGGTGGATGGCGATCAGGGAGTTGTGCACCTGCGCCCCGATGAAACCGTTGTCAGCGCCTTTCGCGACAAGATTGCGATGCAGGCGGACGCTCAGGAACGCTATGCCTCGATCCGCGAAACGCCTGCGGTGACACGTGACGGGGCACGGGTAAACCTGTTGATGAATGCAGGGCTGATGGCGGATCTGCCGTCCTTGGATGGATCGGGCGCCGAAGGCGTGGGCTTGTTCCGCACCGAGTTACAATTCCTCGTGCGAAACCAGATGCCTAAACGATCTGAGCTTGTTGCACTGTATCAGCGGGTTCTGGATGCCGCGCACGGAAAACGGGTGGTTTTTCGGACGCTCGACATCGGCTCGGACAAGGTCCTGCCGTATATGAAACCCACGGATGAGCCGAATCCAGCCTTGGGATGGCGGGCCATTCGGGTCGGGCTGGACAAGCCGGGAATCATGCGAATGCAGCTGCAGGCCCTGATCCGGGCTGCAAATGGGCGCCCCTTGTCGATCATGTTCCCCTTTGTGGCGCAGTTCGAAGAATACCGAGCCGCACGCAAAGAGGTGGACAAGACGCTCGAACGCGAGCGGATCTTGGGACATCCGCTGCCTGAGCGGCTGGACGTGGGCGCGATGCTGGAGACGCCTTCGCTGGCGTTTGCACCCCATAAGTTCTTTGAAGAAGTCGATTTTCTTTCGATTGGTGGCAACGATTTGAAGCAGTTCTTTTTTGCGGCGGATCGGGAAAATGAGCGCGTTCGCAAACGCTACGATACGCTGAATGTTAGCTTCCTGACTTTTATTGAGCAGATCGTAGAGCGATGCGGCCGCTCTGACACGCCGCTCAGCTTTTGTGGTGAGGATGCCGGGCGCCCAATAGAAGCAGCCTGTCTGGCGGCAATGGGCATTAGGACCCTCTCGATGAGGCCTGCTTCAATTGGGCCAGTTAAGTCTTTGTTAATGCGTGTAAACCTTTCTGAATTGCGGAAGATCATTTCGGATTCGCGCCATCGCGGCGATCAGTCTGTCAGGCCAGCGATCATGCGGTACTTGCGCGAAATTTGAAACTTTACAATGGGTTAGCCTTCAACGTCTTAACCTTTGCCTTGCGCGCGTGCTGACGACGTGTGGTGCCAATGCCATTTTTGGCACTGGGCGACCTGTCCCTGAGTTTTTTGCCCATGAGGAGCAGGCGTAGGTTCGAAACCTCCTCACAGGTCGATGTGAGAGTGCTTGGATCGAAGGGCGTAGAAGCCTCTGCGGTCAGAATGCGATTGCACAATATCGTCAGAAATAATTAAAAGTTTTTGATATTTTTAACTGAATTGCCCAAACCATACATTGCCGACGATGTGGGCATTTTGCCCACTGTTCGCTCACAGGTTTATCCACAGGTTCTGAGGGGCTGCGCGGTCGCTTTTGCCTGCGGCAAGATGAGCCACTGCTGTACACCGCGTCATGATAAGTCCACTGCTGTCGAGCCGACGCGAGACGGGCAACGTCTTATCGAGGATATCAAATGATTACCCACAGGATATTCACATTAAGTATTTCTCCTTGCCATCTGAAATAAAATGTAAAGTGGGAAATCGATTGGCTGACTTCAAAGGCCAAGCACCGGATAGTTATCCCCTTCACAATAGCCCAAAATGGTTTCCAAGATGTTGCCGAGGTCGTCCTCTTAAATTTCAAGCATGAAACTTTAAGCTTGAAGTGTTTGTCGTCTCGCTTATCCTCCTTGGCAAAAGCAAACTGTTGCGGAGGATCGTATCATGAAAGTTGCCTGCTTAGGGGGAGGTCCTGCGGGGCTCTATTTTGCGATCTCCATGAAGCTGCGCCAGCCAGACGCCGAGGTCACTGTATTCGAACGCAACAAGGCAGATTATACATTTGGCTGGGGAGTCGTGCTCTCGGATGATGCTCTTGAAAACCTGACGGAAAATGATGCCGAAAGCGCTGCTGAAATCCGTCGGAACTTTGCCTATTGGGACGACATCGCGGTTGTGCATAAAGGAGAGCGCACCGTTTCTGGTGGGCATGGGTTTGCCGGGATCGGTCGAAAGAAGATGCTGCTGATCCTGCAAGAGCGCGCCCGCGCTCTTGGCGTTGACCTTCGGTTTGAAACCGAAGTTGGGCCAGCGGCCGACTATCAGCAGGATTATGACCTCGTGGTCGCCTGCGACGGCCTGAACTCACGAGTTCGCAATGAGTTCGCTGAACACTTCAAGCCCAACATCGATGTGCGGCCCTGCAAATTCATCTGGCTCGGAACACACCAGAAGTTCGATGACGCTTTCACCTTTGTCTTTGAAAAGACCAAGCACGGTTGGGTCTGGATCCATGCCTATCAGTTCGATGCGGATACAGCCACCGTGATCGTCGAGTGCTCGGCCGAAACCTGGGAGAACTGGGGGTTTGAGAGTATGTCCAAGGAAGAGATCATTCGCACCTGCGAAGAGATCTTTGCCGATCACTTGGGTGGCCATGAGTTGATGTCCAACGCGGACCACCTGCGCGGCTCCGCTGTCTGGATCAATTTCCCGCGGGTTCTGTGCGAGAAATGGTATCATGAAAATGTCGTTCTTTTGGGCGACGCTTCGGCGACGGCGCATTTTTCCATTGGCTCTGGTTCGCGGCTTGCCTTTGACAGTGCCATTGCCTTGGCCGAACTGTTGACCACCGAGCCTTCGATGGAGCGCGCCTTCGAGCGCTATCAGGAAGAGAGGCGTCTCGATGTGCTGCGCCTTCAATCTGCGGCGCGTAACTCACTTGAATGGTTTGAAGAAGTTGAGCGCTACCTTGATATGGATCCGGTCCAGTTCAACTACTCGCTGCTGACCCGCTCGCAACGGATTTCCCATGAAAACCTACGTCTGCGGGACCCCGAGTGGCTGAAGTCGGCGGAACGGTGGTTCCAGCAGCGTGCTGGGGTGCCCAGTGATGCCCCGGTGCGGGCGCCGATGTTTGCCCCGTATCAGCTGCGGGATATGAGCCTCAGCAACCGGATCGTTGTTTCACCCATGGCGCAGTACAAGGCTGTCGATGGCTGCCCCACCGATTGGCACCTGATCCACTATGGCGAACGTGCCAAGGGCGGCGCGGGCCTGGTCTATACGGAAATGACCTGCGTCAGCGCCGAAGGGCGGATCACGCCCGGCTGTCCCGGCCTTTACGCGCCCGAGCACGAGGCCGCCTGGAAGCGACTGACAGACTTTGTGCATGGTGAAACCGAGGCCAAGATCTGCTGTCAGATCGGCCATTCGGGCCGCAAAGGCTCGACCCAGCTCGGATGGGAGGAAATGGACGCCCCGCTGCCCGACGGAAACTGGGATCTGGTCTCGGCTTCGGCCCTGCCATGGTCGCCAAACAACGCCACGCCCCGTGAAATCTCGCGTGCCGAGATGGATACGGTCAAGGCAGAGTTCGTCGCCGCCGCAGAAATGGCCGATCGTGCCGGTTTTGACATGATCGAGCTACACGCTGCGCACGGCTATCTGATTTCGTCTTTCATTTCGCCGAAATCGAACGCGCGCCAGGATGACTATGGTGGGTCGCTCGAGAACCGGATGCGCTATCCGCTTGAAGTCTTTGCGGAGATGCGCACGGTCTGGCCAGCGCATAAACCCATGTCTGTGCGCATCTCCGCCAATGACTGGGTGGGGGATGAAGGCGTCACCCCGGAAGAGGCGGTTGAGATTGCCAAGGCGTTTTCAAAGGCGGGAGCAGATATCGTCGACGTGTCCGCCGGGCAGACCTCAATCGACGCAAAACCGGTCTATGGTCGGATGTTCCAAACGCCGTTCTCGGATCGGATTCGGAATGAGGCGGGCATTGCCACCATGGCGGTCGGCAATATCTACGAGGCGGATCACGCCAATTCCATCTTGATGGCGGGACGTGCAGATCTGATCTGTGTTGGGCGCCCGCATCTGGCCGATCCCTATTGGACTCTGCATGAGGCGACCAAGATCGGAGATCGTCTGGGCCACTGGCCGTTGCCCTATGAGGCTGGTCGAGATCAGGCCTGGCGCCTTGCGGATCGTGACGCCGAGGTGATCCGCGCATGAGTGTCGCGGGAAAACACGTTGTGATCAGTGGCGGTGGCTCTGGCGTTGGCGCCGAATTGGCAGCGCGTTTTGCTTCCGAAGGCGCCCGCGTCACCATCCTGGGGCGTCGCATGGAGCCATTGGAGCAGGTGGCGGCGCAAACCTCGGCCTTGCCGCTGGCCTGCGATGTGACGGACCGGGCGGCGGTCGGGGCGGCAATCGAAGAAGCGGCGACCAAGAATGGGCCTGTCGCCATTGCGCTTGCCAATGCGGGGGCAGCACCTTCGAAACCCTTTGACCGCATGACAGCGGAAGACTTCGACGATGCGCTCTCGGTCAATCTGGCCGGGGTATTCAACCTCTGGCAGGCGGCCTTGCCGGGGATGAAGCAGGCCGGTTGGGGGCGAATGATTGCGATTGCCTCCACAGCGGGTCTCAAGGGTTATCCCTATGTATCGGGTTACTGCGCCGCCAAACATGGTGTTCTGGGCCTCACCCGCGCGCTGGCTGTGGAGCTGGCACGCACCGGTATCACGGTGAACGCGATCTGTCCGGGTTTCATTGAAACGCCGCTTTTGCAAAGATCGGTGGACAATATCGTGGCCAAGACTGGTATGACGGCAGAGCAGGCGGCCAAGTCCCTGCGCGCGGGCAACCCGCAAGGAAGGTTCATTCAGCCCGGTGAAGTGGCCGATGCCGCGCTTTGGCTGGCAAGCGAGGGGGCTGGGTCCGTCAATGGCTCTGCCCTGCCAATTTCCGGAGGAGAGATCTGACAGGTGCCTGAGACTTCAAAAGACAGATTGCGGCTATGGCTCAGGGTGCTGAAGGCAACCCGTGCCGTGGAAAGTGAGATCCGCGAGAACCTGCGCCGCGATTTTGCGACCACTTTGCCGCGCTTTGATGTGATGGCGGCACTGGTGCAGCATGAGGAGGGCCTCAAGATGAGCCAGCTGTCGGGCGTGCTGAAAGTGTCAAACGGAAATGTTACCGGCATCGTCGAGCGGCTGGTTGAGGATGGGCACGTGCAGCGCGCGCCGGTGCCCGGGGATCGCCGCGCAAGCCTCGTACGAATGACCGAGCAGGGGCGAAAAGAATTCGCCCGTCAGGCGGCCGCGCATGAGGGCTGGATCGATCAGATGTTTGCGGATGTGCCGCCCGATGCCGCCCAAGGAATGTCCGAGGCGCTGGATGCTGTCGCCCGCCGACTGGAAAACAAGGAAAAGAGCTGATGATTTCGACCGATACCAAACATTTCCTGTGCAGCGTCGCGGATGGGATTGCGACCGTCTCGCTGGACCGGCCTGAGCGCAAGAACCCGCTGACCTTTGACAGCTACGCCGAGCTGCGCGACTGGTTCCGGGCGCTTCACTATGATGATGACATCAAGGCGGTGATCTTTGCATCCAACGGTGGCAACTTCAGTTCGGGCGGCGATGTGCATGATATCATTGGCCCATTGACCAAGATGAACATGAAGGAACTGCTCGCCTTCACCCGCATGACCGGCGATCTGGTCAAGGCGATCGTGAACTGTGGCAAGCCGGTGATTGCTGCCATCGACGGGATCTGCGTTGGCGCGGGTGCGATCATTGCCATGGCCTCGGACCTTCGGATCGCAACGCCAGAGGCGAAGACAGCCTTTCTGTTCACCCGTGTCGGTCTTGCTGGCTGTGATATGGGCGCCTGCGCCATCCTGCCCCGCATCATCGGGCAGGGCCGTGCGGCTGAGCTGCTCTACACGGGACGCTCCATGAGCGCCGAAGAAGGGGCCGCTTGGGGCTTTCACAACAAACTGGTTCCTGCCGATGATCTGGAGGCGGAAGCGCGGTCCTGGGCCACGCGCATCGCGGCTGGTCCGAACTTTGGCCATATGATGACCAAAACCATGCTGGCGCAGGAATGGTCGATGTCGATCGAGCAAGCGATCGAGGCCGAGGCTCAGGCCCAGGCGATCTGCATGCAGACCGCCGACTTTGAGCGCGCCTACCATGCCTTTGTAAACAAGGAAAAACCGGTCTTCGAAGGAGACTGAGACAGGGGCGCCCGCCAAGGTTTCCTGGCGGGCGTTTTCATGACGAAAGAGCTGCAAAAGGCAGCCAACAGGGAGTGCAATCATGGCCGACCGGACATTTCTGAACTGGCCCTTCTTCGAGGACCGCCACCGGCAACTGGCGGTGGATCTGGATGCCTGGGCGAGCGAGAGCCTTGGCGCGATCGATCATTCCGATACGGATGCGGCCTGCCGGGCGCTGGTTGCGGCGCTGGGGCAGGGCGGCTGGGCCCAGTATTCCGGAGCGGCAGAAGGCGAAATGCTCGATGTTCGTAGCCTCTGCCTGATCCGTGAGACCTTGGCGCGCCACGATGGGCTGGCCGACTTTGCCTTTGCCATGCAAGGCCTTGGAACTGGAGCGATTTCCTTGTTTGGAAGTCCTGCACAGCAGGCAGAATGGCTGCCGCAGACGCGATCGGGGCAGGCCATCTCCGCATTTGCCCTGACAGAGCCGCAGTCAGGTTCGGATGTGGCAAATTCTACCATGTCCGCGACCCTTGATGGCGATGATTATGTTCTGAATGGAGAAAAGACCTGGATCTCTAACGGTGGGATTGCGGACGTTTACACGCTTTTTGCCCGCACCGGAGAGGGGCCGGGCGCCAAGGGGCTGTCGGCCTTTATTGTTCCCGCAGGTCTGCCGGGGTTTGAGGTGGTGGAGCGCCAGCAGGTGATCGCACCGCACCCGCTTGCCACGCTGCGCTTCACCGATTGCCGCATCCCGAAAAGCGCGATAATCGGCGCGCCGGGGCAGGGGTTCCGTATTGCCATGTCGGTGCTGGATGTCTTTCGCTCGACCGTGGCTGCTGCTGCGCTTGGCTTTGCTCGCCGCGCGCTGGACGAGGCTTTGGCGCGCGTGACCAGCCGACATGTGCAGGGCGCACCATTGTTCGATTTGCAGATGGTGCAGGGGCATATCGCCGACATGGCTCTGGATATCGATGCAGCCGCGCTGCTTGTCTACCGCGCCGCCTGGGCCAAAGACTCTGGCGCGGCTCGCGTGACCCGCGAAGCGGCGATGGCCAAGCTGTTCTCCACCGACCAGGCCCAGCAGGTGATCGACAAGGCGGTGCAGCTTCATGGCGGCGACGGTGTGCGTCACGGCCAGAAGGTGGAGGAACTCTACCGCGATATCCGGGCGCTTCGCATCTATGAGGGTGCGTCAGACGTGCAGCGGGTTGTCATTGCGCGCCAGACCCTTGGCGCCTTTCAGGGGGGGAACTGATCATGCTGGGACCGACAGCGCATATCGATACCTTCACACGGGACAACCTGCCGCCGATCGAGCAATGGCCCGAATTCCTGCTGGATGGGTTTGACTACCCGGAGCACTTGAATGCAGCGGTAGAACTGACCGACGCCATGGTCGACAAAGGCTTTGGTGATCACACGGCGCTGATTGGCAATGGGCGCCGCCGCACCTACAAGGAACTGTCGGACTGGACAAACCGCCTTGCAAATGTGCTGACCGAGGATTTGGGCGTCAAACCGGGCAACCGGGTGCTGATCCGCTCGGCCAATAACCCGGCCATGGTGGCCTGCTGGCTGGCTGCGACCAAGGCAGGCGCGGTCGTGGTCAACACCATGCCGATGCTGCGCGCGGGGGAACTCTCTGCGATCATCGACAAGGCTGAGATCACCCATGCCCTCTGCGATACCAGGCTGATGGATGAGCTGGTCTCATGCGCCAAGACATCTGAATTCCTGACATCGGTGGTGGGCTTTGATGGCACCTCGAACCACGACGCCGAACTGGATAGGCTGGCCCTTGAAAAACCGGTGACCTATGAGGCAGTGCAGACCGGACGCGACGATGTGGCGCTGTTGGGCTTCACCTCGGGCACCACGGGATCGCCCAAGGCGACGATGCATTTTCACCGGGACCTTCTGATCATCGCCGATGGCTACGCCCGCGAGGTGCTGGACGTGCAGCCTGAGGACACGTTTGTTGGCTCGCCCCCCCTGGCCTTTACCTTTGGCCTCGGGGGGCTTGCGATCTTCCCGTTGCGCTTTGGCGCCACGGCAACCCTGCTGGAGAATGCATCGCCCCCGAACCTCATCGAGATCATCGAGAAGTATAAGGCGACTGTTTGTTTTACCGCACCAACGGCGTACCGCGTTATGCTGCGCGCCATGGAAGAGGGGGCGGATCTTTCCTCCCTGCGGGCTGCCGTATCAGCAGGGGAGACCCTGCCTGCCCCGGTTTACGACGAATGGATGGAAAAGACCGGCAAGCCGATGCTTGATGGGATCGGTGCCACGGAGATGTTGCATATCTTTATCTCCAACCGCTTTGACGACCACAAACCGGCCTGCACCGGCAAGCCTGTCACGGGCTATCAGGTGCGCGTGCTCGACGCTGATGGCGATGAGGCGCCGCGTGGGGACATCGGCCGCCTTGCAGTCAAGGGGCCAACGGGCTGCCGCTACATGGCGGACGACCGGCAGGCGACATACGTGCAGGACGGCTGGAATGTAACGGTCGACAGTTTTGTCATGGACGAAGAAGGCTACCTACATTTCGCCGCCCGCAACGACGATATGATCATCTCATCGGGCTACAATATTGCGGGCCCCGAGGTGGAGGCTGCACTGCTGGCGCATGAGGCGGTGGCCGAATGCGCCGTCATCGGCGCTGCGGATGAGGCCCGCGGTCAGATCGTCGAGGCGCATGTGGTTCTGTCGTCCGGCCATGTACCGTCAGATGCGCTGGTCAAGCTATTGCAGGATCATGTGAAATCCGCCATCGCACCATATAAGTATCCGCGCTCCGTGGTCTTCACCAAGGCGTTGCCGAAGACGGAAACCGGCAAGATCCAGCGATTCCGCCTGAAGGCGTAGATTATCGGCGGTGCCTGTTCTCATGGGGCAGGCACCGAAGCAAACCCGAGCATGTTTGGACTTGTACTTGGTCATGAATCACGGTACGTCCTGCGCCACACCACAAAGTCCTTGGTTGCAAGGTAGAAGGCGAGTTGGCGGAGTGGTGACGCAGCGGATTGCAAATCCGTGTACACCGGTTCGATTCCGGTACTCGCCTCCATTTAAAAACAATCACTTACATCACTCCTTGCCGTGCTTGAGGCCCTGCGTTTACAGGGGCGTTTACATTTTTGTGTCTTGAGACAGTGATTTCGCTCGATTGAGCTTGCGCAGAACCGCATCGCTTTCGTCCGGGCTAACCTGCGCATAATGCTCGATAACCTGCGCCGCGTAGCGAACCGACCACCCCATCAGCACCGCAATCTGGCGCAGAGACAGATCGGCATTTAGCAATCTTGTCGCCGCCGTCCCGCGCGTATCAGACAGAGTCTTCTCCCTGCCATCGATCCAAGGGGGGATCTGAGCTTCGCGCCGCCACTTGGTGATCTGGTTCGATGCCCAACGGGCCGTCAAAGGCCTGCCAAGCTCTGATACCAGCAGCACATCTTGGCCCTCCGGCGTCTCTGCGATCAGTTTCTCAAGTGCCGATGTGGCCGGGATATATGCGATCTGGCCGCGCTTACTGGTCCTGAAGCGAAGGCGCTTGCCGTGCGGCGTGTCTTCGAATTGGTCCATTTTAACCTGAACCAGATCGGCCGCTCGCAAGCCGGTTTCGCATCCTGCGGTCAGGATCCTCTGCACCCATTTCGGCGCGTGCTTATTGAACTGCGCTATGTCGCCACTCGTCCAAATGATCTCAGTCCGGTTCGATTGGTAGAGCTTCTTGAGCTTGTGACAGTGATGCTCTTTCAGCTTTCCCTCTTCCACCGCCCAATTCAGAACGCGTGTCGCATGGGTGCCCGCCATGTCGTGCTGCTTGGGCGAATGGAGCCACTTCTTGCGCCAATTATTGACCTCGCCCCGCGAGGCGCGTTCTTCGAACATCGCGACAGGATCTGCACCGAATTCTTCGCGAAACAGCTCCAGCCATTTGCGGATATCAGCCTTTGAACGCTCAGCCTTGGGCAAGGACGCGCTGGACAGAAAATCGTCGACCAAGTGAGTCGTCAGATATTCAGCCGGGCTCACGGGCGTACCGCACTGTGAAAACGCATGGAAGAATTCGGGCTCTTTGGGGTTCGGGTCCGTCCCCTCCCAAAATTTGGGGCCGCCCCGCCAGGCATAGAAATGGTAGCGAACACCAGACACAACTTTGCGCCGGACACGGTGGACGCCCTTGGGAAGGTTACTTCTGGGCACGGCGCGCTCTCCGCTGTGCAACGAGGCTCGGTTGCGAAGTGGCCTCGCGTTCTGCCGCGCTGATGCCCTGAACAGCATCCAATCGCGCGCGAATGAGTTTCGGGTCATACCACCCGCGCCGCCCTGGCACCGGAGCGATACCCGTCCTACGGCAGAAGTCATAGAAGGACGCGCTCGGCTCACTGTAGCCGAAGAGAAGCGCAAGCTCTGGGGTCGGAATCAGCTGAATATGGCTTGGGCTCATTTTTCAGCCCTCTCACCCACGGCTTCTTGCCGCGACATGGCTGCCCGCAAACAAGACACCACCTGAGCGCCCTGTGAGCGTAAGTTGCGCACAGCCTCCTCTTCGAGCCAGGCTTTCACGTCCGCTGGAAGGTTAAGTTTGAACTGGGTTGTCTTCATATTTACACCTCAACAAAAGGACATAAAATGTCCATATCATTGAGGACAAATATTGTCCATCATGCAATCATGAAAGAAGAAGCCTTGGTCCAATTCAAACTCTTGCTTCCTGCCGCGCTCAAGAAGCGTCTGGAAACGCATGCCACACTGAACCGGCGCAGCCTGTCTCAGGAAATCGTCGTCGCCCTAGAGGAGAAGTATCCGGCCGCAGAACCGGATGCGACATCCGATCCAGCGGCCCGTATGCTGTTCTGGCTCGCCAAACGCATCCGTCGAAGAAACCCAAAGCCTGGGACGCCAAGGGACAAACAAGCCGCGCTATATGAACGCATTGCGGGCGATATCGCGGAACGCATGAAAGACATCGGCGAATAACCCTAGTAGGCCACCCACTCATATCCGTGGTTGCCCTCGTGATCTTCCCATTCCACGCCAACTCCTCGTCGCCAATTCGATGATGAACAGCGCCGTGACGGCAGAACCCATTGCGGGGCGGCCGCTGGTGTCGTGCTTTGCCAGCCGAATTCGCCCTGCGTGCCATAGGTCCCGAGGCGCATGTTGTAACTCTCAGAACAATCATCGTCGCGACCGCGTTCGCGATGGCTGTAGTGCCGAACATCCCAGACACGAATCGAGCGTACGAAATCGAATTCCAGACCACTGATGTCGATATCGGCACCACCTTCGACTACCTGTGCCAGAATGACTTGTGCGAGCTGCTGACCTGATTGGTTGCTGGCCTCCCAGATTTTCGGGGCCGTGCTTTGCAAAGGCACACGCTCAGAAACACCCATCGGACAACGCCAGATTTGCAACGGCGGCTCAATCGGCCAGGGCGTGATCCGACGGATAAACACGGCACGGGCATGGGCACATTCTGCTGACGCGGGCCACCCACCAGCCAGGCAAAGCAGAATGGCGCAGTCAACCTGATAGGCCTTAGCCGCCTGCGGAGCCACAGCTGAGAGCAGAGCCACGACAGCTCCAGCGCTCCAATTTCTGATAAGTCTGGACCACATATCAATAAATGCCTTTCGACTACATTACTGCATTATTGTTAAGCTACCTGAAATCCCGACCTTTACACCATATGCGAGCATAGTGTTTGTGATGCTCGCGCGCGTTTTGTGGAATATATTCCGTAGAGCGGTTCTTGTGATCTGGCCGAATAGAGGCCATGAAAGTACGGGAACGAGTAGGGTTAAATGTCCGGAATCTAAGAAATTCCAGAGGATTGAGCCAAGAACAGCTAGCTTTGGCTGCGGATGTAGATCGCAGCTATATCAGCGAGATCGAACTCGCCAAAAATTCAGCATCAATCGATGTTCTGGAGCGGATCGCACTTGCTCTCGAAATCGACCCACAAGAGTTATTAAACAAGAGGGGCTGATATTGCCCGAAATTACGAGTGTTCGCACAACGGCCGAAGCCATCGGCCGTATTTCATGCATCAAAACAGGTGAAGAAATCGGCCTTCTGTATCGCTGGGACAACGGCGAGACGCAGGCTGCGTTGCACAATGACGGCGAGCCTATAGCGCAACACAACTCAGAGCTTACCACTGAACCAGACATTGGTGGAAAACGCAGCTAACGGCCGGAAAGAGCCCAATTTTGATCGATGCTGCGAGATGCCCCAATGACAACAATGCGCAGAGAACGGACTTTGCAAAGTCGCGCGGACGGCCCGGAACGATCATTGGGCAATCCCTTCATGAATGTCCGGTATATGCCTCCCACAAACGTAACCGAGCTTTCCAGTTGCTTAGTTTCAGCGGCTATAGCAGGCTAGCTCGATGGTCAAACGTAGATCACTGCCCCTTGGAGCGCAGACTTTCGATCTCTTGAGCCATGTCTTCCGTCAGTTCATGGATAGCGCTATTTAACGATCCCCGGTGCAGTTCAACCCGCAGGGCGGTGACGTTTGCTTGAAAGCGCCGAGCAAGACGATCCGGGTCGGCATTTGATGGCAGCTCTCCCGCCTCACGGGCCTCTGTGAAGGCAGTCGCAAATTCTTCCCGCATCTGGTCGAGGTAGATCTGAGTCGCCTCAGCGATCTTCGGGTCCGTCGTCTTTGTATCCACAAGCGTCTTGGTGAGCATGCATGCCTGACGCGAGGCGTCTTCCGGGGCGAGGTCGGCGTATGATCGAAAATGCCTGGCCAGCCCAGCAAGCGGGGATGCAGCCCTTGCCATGTGATCGCGGAACCCCTGGCGGGAACGTTCGAAATACCGCTGTAGCGACAGCAGGTAGAGGTTCTCTTTGCTGTCAAAGGCGGCATAGATGCTGCCCGGCTTCAGCTTCAGGGCAGCCTCAAGATCCTTCAGCGACGTCGCGTGATAGCCCTTGCGCCAGAATAGGGTCATGGCGGCCTCAAGGGCGGCGTCCCGGTCATAGCTGGCGGTGCGGGCCATGGATCAGTCCTTCATTTTGGCAAGTTGGCTCAGGATGTTGGTGTAGTTTTCCACCCCTTGTGCGCCGGTGACAAGGTGTTGGCTGTCAAAGACCACGGCGGGGACACCTTGAATACCCTGTTTGAGCCAGAACGCTTCATGGGCGCGGACCTCTTCCGCGTGGCGCTGATCTTGCAGAACGGCCAAGGCCTCAGCCCGATCCAGGCCGATCTCGTTCGCGACATCGGCCAGAACAGAGATCTCGGACAGGTTGCGCTGGTCGGTGAAATGAGCCGCGAACAGCGCCTGTTTCACGTCATGCACCCGCCCCTGTTGGCGGGCCCAGTGCAGCAACTGATGCGCGTTGAACGTGTTGTGCATCCGCATGTCATCGGCAAAACGGAACGGGAAGCCCAGATCCTCGCCAATCGCAGTCATCTGGTGGCGCGACTGTTCTGACTGCTCAGGCGTGGAGCCGTATTTTTCGATGATATGTTCGCGCAGGTTCTGCCCCTCGGGCGGCATCTGCGGGTTCAGCTCAAACGGGTGCCAGTGAAGCTCATGGGCTGTACCGGTGTCTTCCAAGGCCCGCGCTAACTGACGATATCCGATCACGCACCAAGGGCACATGACGTCCGAGACGATGTCGATACGGAGGACATCTGGTTTTTTTGCAGCCTTGTTCATGTCGCTTTCTGTTTTTGTAGATGAAGCACCCAGCCAGTTGCGGCCAGGTAGGCAAAACTCGAGAATAACAAGGGGCCGACAGTCCAAAAGCTCTTTGACACACTGAAAGTCAACGTGCCGGAAATATACCCGGCAACCCCTAGAGTAGCTAACGCAACCCCGAGGTACCCGATAAATCTTTGGTCATAGGCCCGCAGAAGGGTCAAGCCCATGAGCCCGGAAGTCAAAATGAAAAACATCGCCATTGTGCCCCCATAGTTGGTCGCGGCCAAGTGGATTAGTTCAATTATTAGCGCAGCTGCTTCGGAACCTTGTGAAAGCTGTTCGGTGAACGCCTCTGATGCATACGGAAGCACAAGCCCATCCGCTACTGCGGCAACGAGATATAGAACAGACCCGGCTGAAAGGAATGAAAGCGTTGCAAATCCGAGACCGCGATACCCTTTGGCGGACAAGTCTTCCAGCAAAGCAAAACCACCAACCAGCATGAGTGGTACAGAGATAATCGCCATAATGTGGGACAGAATCCAACCAGATCCGCCGGCCACCATCAGAGTCCCGGCAAGATCATGCGGCGGGAAGTTCCAGATCGTAACGCCTTCGCTTAGGTAAATCGGCGCCATACGAAGAATGTTCAGCAACCCACCGAGTACAAGTGCAATTCCGCCCACTTTATTAACAGTGTACATTCATAAGTCTCCTGTGAGCGGTTGGGGCAGCATGCACCGCCCCAACATTGTGGTTACTCAGCCGAGGCTGCGGTTTTCTTTTCCCAAGCGAATTTCTGGAACACTTGATCGATCGGGGTATGCGCAAAGTGGTTGGTGTAGTTCGACATCACCTTCTGAGACACGCCCAGGATCACTTCCAGGATGTTGCGGGGCTCGAAGCCCGCGTCGAGGAAGGCTTGGGTGTCGGCATCATCCACGAAACCGCGATTGCGGACGACCAGCAGGGTGAAATCACGCAGCGCTTCAAGTTTGGCTGTGGGCAGCGGAGTTTCGTTGCGCAGGGCTTCGGTGATGGCGTCGTCGACCTTCATCATCTTGGCGATGCCGGTGTGGGCGGGCACGCAATAATGGCAGTTCTGCTCGACGTTGACGGCCTGCCAGACCACGGTCTTTTCCTCATCCGTCAGGCTGGTGGCCAGGAACTGCTGATGGGCAAAATTATAGGCAGCCAGAAGCGGCGGAGCGTCGGCCATCGTGCCGTGCAGGCCGGGAATGCGGCCGTTGTTCTTCAGCGAGGTTTCCAGCAGCGGCTTGCCAGCCTCGGGCGCGGTTTCGATGGTGTGGATGGTAAAGTCAGCCATGGGATTTCCTTTCGTTCATGGAGAGTTGAGACAGGGTCAGCCGAACGGGCTGTAGCCCAGCCAGGTGTGGATCTGGCCGACCACCCACAGGGCGATCACGCTGGCCAGCAAGAAGGCGCCGTCCCAGATGATGGTGCCGCGAGGGCGGGCAACCCAGGGGCCTTCGGCCCGATTGGTTGCAAGTTTGGAAACCGGCACCCAAAGCAGCAGGCCACCGAACAGCAGGATCGAAGCCAGGTCGCCATTGACCAGCAAATGGGCGACAGCCCAGAGCGCGAAGCCGGTCAGCATGGGATGACGCACCCCATTCAGAATCACGCCGCGCTTGGCCGCCGGAGTGAAGAAGAAGATCGCGACCAGAACCAGCAGGTTGTTTGCATGGGTCAGGTAGGCAGGTGGGCTCCAGACATGGACGAATGGCGTTGCGCGAAAGCCGAGGGTCATCAGCGCGACCGAGATCAGTACCGCGACGGCCACCAGCCGCCACCCGGTTGTGCCCAGGGCGGCCCGGGTGTTGGGGGCGATGCGTTTGAACAGATGCGCGGCCCACCAGAGGGCGATGCCAAAGATAAGAAGGATCCAGCTCATTGGTATGTTCCGAGTGAGGGTTAGATTTTGGCGGGATTGATGCCCATGCGGACCATCTTCTCGCTCATGCGGATGGCGAGTTTGGCCGGGGTCAGACCCATCATGCGGATCATCAGACTGTTTCGGCGGCCGGGCACAACGGCAAAACGACGTCCAAGCGCGTTCAGACCTGCGGCCGCAACGTCAGCCGGTTCCATGCCCTTGAGCGGCATTTTCGACCAGTCCACGCCATTGTCGGCAACCATGGGCGTATTCGTCAGGCCGGGCGAAAGGACGGACACGTCAACACCCTTTGGCCCCAGTTCACCGTGCAGTGCTGCGCCCAGGTTCAGGACATAACCCTTGGCGCCAGAGTAGTTGGCGAAATAAGGGAATGCTGCGTGCCCCGCCATCGACGAGACCAACAGGATGCCGCCTTTGCCGCGCGCGACCATGTTTCGGCTGAAGTGGTGGGTCAGTTCAAATGTGGACAGCACATTGATACGCAGGGACTGTGCCTCTTTCGCGGCATCTGTCTTTTCGAAGGCGCCATTGACCTCCATGCCCGCGCCAGGGATCAGCAGGCCGATTTCCTTGTCCACGGATTTGACGGCTGCAATGCCTTCATCGGTGGCCAAGTCTGCCACGATGTACTTGGCCTGAATACCGTGCCTGGACTGCAGGTCAGCAACCTTGGCTTTCAACTCGGCCTCCTTGCGGGCCACGACGACCACGTTCAGCCCCTTGGCTGCGACCTGGTCGGCCAGTTCGGCTCCAATGCCCGAGGTTCCCCCGGTGATCAGAGCCCAGTCTCCGTATTTTTCTTTGAACGGTGTGGCCATCGTTTCGAATCCTTTATTCGTGTGGCGTTGGAGGATGAATAAATTTTCTTGAGTGATTGCTCAACATGATTATTGAGCAATCACTCAAATGTGAGATCAGCTGCGCAAAATGGCGATCAGACGTGGCCGGATCAGAGTGGTCATGACCAGCGCCATAACGAGGCCAACAGGGAAGGATGTCACAAGTGCGTTCCACCAGAGGCCCGCGAAGATTTGGGTGTCGCCAAACCCGGCGGTGGTTCCGGCGGTGATCACCGCCATCAGGGATTGCATGACAAAGGCCATGATGACGCCAAGCACAATGTTTTGACCCAGAGGCGAGAGTTTCGGCAGGGCTGCCTCGATTACCCGGGCCAGAAGGCCCATTACGATCAGGGCAAAGGGCATCAGAACAAAGAGGGCTTTCAGGAACGAGATGCCCCAATCGGCAAGGAATGCGTTGCCAAACCCGGTGTTGGCCCATGTCATGACCCCGGTCAGGATCGACGCGACCGGAGCCATGACGGAAAGGGCGATGGCGATCTTGGTCGGGGTGGAACGTTTGGTTCCGGGTGCGGTGGTGTACGTGCTGTCGGTCATTTTGGTTCTCGCATGTTTGGGAAACGAAGGCCGGGCAAAAGCCCGGCCAGTTTGGGAGGTGTCGGGTTTCGGACTGCGATTGGCGCTTCAGGCCCAGGCCGCGATCGATGTGGTGTTGCGGCGGCGCAGCCAGGCGTTCAACATGGCCAGTCCCATAACGATCAGGGTGACAACCGGCGGCTTGGACTGGAACGGCAGCACCTCAGCCGGGACATTCGGGCGCAGGTGGACATAGACCGCCACCAGCATGATCACGACGATCACAAGGTTGGTCAGGTAGAAAACCGCATCTGCAACCGGTCCGTGCAGTCGGCGGCCCAGGATAAAGAAACCCAACAGGATAAGGCCGACAGAGATTTCACCGGCTTGCCCGGCAAAAGCTGACAGTTTCGGGAAGGGCAGTTCGCTCAGCGCGATCTGCTGGGCGAACATGTTGGAGAACGGCATGAAGAATTTGGCCACACCGCCCAGTAGCAGGAAGGATCCCATCACGCCCGACAGCACGCGCTCGGCGTTTTGCGTTGGTGTGCCCCCCGAACGGCGGATGACAAGCCATGCTCCCAGGGTGACGGCCAATACGATGCCAATGAGGACAAGTTCGCGGATGATCTGTTCCATTGTACGGTTCCTGTGATGAAGGGGGAGGCGTCCAATTCGGATTGGACGCCAGAAATCTGTGCGTTACGCCGCCCGGCCGCGCCAGAAGTCGACGGACAGGTAGTGCTGGATGGCGTATTGGCGGTGCGCATCGTGCTCTTCGTCGCTCATGTCGGGCGACCAGGCGTTGGGTTTGAATCCCTCATCGGGTTCCGTCCCCGCCAGGTGATTGGTGTAGTTCGACAGAACCTTGAGGCTGATCCCGACGATTACTTCCAGCATGGTCTGGCGCGTGTAGCCCGCCGCCAGGAAGCCCTCGATCTGCGCCTCAGACGGATAGCCGCGGGTGTCATTGACGACGGTGGCAAAGCTGCGCAGCGCCTCGAGCTTGGGGTCTTTCAGCGGCTTGCCGGTGCGCAGGGCCTCGATCACGTCGATATCGACCTTGGCCATCTGGGCGATGGTCGTGTGGGCGGCCATGCAATAGGTGCATTCGTTCAGGCGGCTGATGGTCAGCAGGATGACCTGGCGCTCGGTCTCGGACAGTTTCGTTTTCTGGAAAATCTGGCTGAGGGTCACATAGGCCTCAATCATCGCCGGCGCCTCGGCCATGTTGGCCAGCAGGTTGGGCGTGTAGCCGTATTTCTGGGTCGCCATTTCAAGGATCGGCTTCGAGCCTTCGGGGGCAGTTTCAACGGTGTGGGTGGTGAAGTTGGTCATGGGGTGGCTCCTAACATCGGCGCTTGGGTTTGTACCGTTCGGTTTAATCTTATATGGTAGTTTATACCGACCGTTCAAGACTGTTTTTGCGGAGAACGTTCTGAATCGCGTTAGCCTTTGATTTCACTTGATTTAAGGTCGAGAGATGCAAACAGATTCGGGCTTCACGTTTGGATTTTGTTGAATGATCGGTATAAAAACCTATGTTTGGAGCGACTCAGTAGACGAAAGATCCTTCCATGCCGTGGGAAAAAGCATTCGACACCAATGAGGCTTTGGAGCGGGCCGCCGACGTCTTCATGGCGAAAGGGTATGAAGCCACTTCGATCACCCATCTGACCAAAGGGATGGGGATCAACAAGGGCAGCCTCTACAACGCTTTCGGCAGCAAGAAAGAGCTGTTCAAGGAGGTCCTGACCAAGTTCGTGCGCGACAACCAGGGGCCGCTGTTGGCGCAGCTGTCGGCGCTGGATGACCCGATTGCCGCAATCGCGGCCGTGTTCGACGGCGTGGTCGCGCAAGGGCTGACCGATTTCGAGAAAAAGGGCAACCTGATCATCAACACGGCGCTGGAGATGCCCAACCATGATGAGGACGTGCAAGAAATCGTCCGGGGTGCGCTGGACAACCTCGAAGAGTTTTTTCTGGCCCTTGTGCAACGCGGCAAGGATCAGGGGCGCATACCCGAAACCATCGTAGCAGAGGACGCTGCCCGCTCTCTGGTTTCATTGACCGTCGGTATCCGGGTCCTGGCGCGCGGGGCTTTTGACGGCAACCAGATGCTGTCGATCAAGGCCAACGCCTTGCGCCTTGTCGGGAACTGAAGGGTGCCGGGCACATCTCAGGACGTGGCTGATATTTCGGTAAATTCCAGGAATGCACTGACACCTGCCGACTGGGGTTCCTTCCAGCAGCAGATCAGGTTCCGTTTCAGTTCGTGATCTTCGACCTCAAGGACATGCAGATCATCGCTGACCAGGCTTTTCGGAAAGAGGCCGACACCCAACCCCGCACGGATAAGATCCAAGGCGCGCTGATCCTGCGAGGTGCGATAGGTTACCTTGGGACGGATGTTCTGCTGTGACAGAAGTTGTCCGAAGACCTTGCGGTATTCGCAATGCCTGCGCGCGATGAAGGGGAGGTCATGCAGCGTGGTGAGTGGAGCCGATTTCTGCTCAGCGAGGCGGTGGTCTTGCGCCGTGGCAATGACATAGTGCTCGGTCGACAGAACGTGTTTTTCCCAGGAAGGCGGCAGATTTTCGTCTCCTGTGTCGGCCAGGAACACGATATCTTGCCGTCCGTTGGCCAACTGGTTGATCAATGTCTGACTGTTGTCTTCCCAGACCTTGAGGCGGACAAAGCCATGGTTGCGCCGGAACTGCTCCAGCGTGGCGGCCAGCGAGGGTAGATCCATCGTGTCGCAGATGCCGATGGACAGCACCTCGCGCTCGGCGGTCTGTTTCAGGGCCGAACGAACAGTCTCGCATTCACCGACGATGGTCTTGGCGCTGGCCATCAGGCGATGGCCTTCTGACGTCAGGGTGACCTGCCGGGCCAGACGGTTGAACAACTGCACCCCAAGATCATCCTCAAGCTTACCGATGGCCGTGGACAGCGCGGGTTGAGACACATGCGCCCGGGCAGCCCCTTTTGAGAAGCTGCCGGTTTCAGCCACGGCGAGGAATTGTTCGAGCTGTCTGAGGTTCATGCCATACACATCATGTATATCTGAGATCAAAACTATTAATTTGTTAAATGAAAGGGCGTCGGGTAGTCAAGAGACATGGCCACCGAAAGGACACGCCCCATGACCCAGACCGCCCTTGTCATTGGCGCCGGAGACAATCTCGGCGCTGCGATTGCCCGCAGGTTTGCGCGGGAAGGTCTGCATGTGGTGGCCTCTCGCCGTCGTGGAGATTTGTCGCCTCTGATTGCGGAGATCGAAGCTGCTGGCGGGCAAGCCACTGGGGTGCATTCTGATGCGCGGGATGAAGATGCGGTCAAGCAGTTGGTCGCAGAAGCCGAAGATATAGGCCCCATCGCAGCTTGTGTCTTCAACGTCGGCGGCAATGTCCGCATGCCCGTAGCCGAGACCACGACCCGAGTGTATCGCAAGGTCTGGGAGATGTGCGCGCTGGCCGGGTTCCTGGTGGGCCGAGAGGTTGCGGGGCGGATGAAAGAGCGTGGTCAGGGCACCATCCTGTTCACCGGCGCCTCGGCCTCGCTGCGTGGCAATGCCGGGTTCGCAGCCTTTGCTGGGGGCAAACACGCCTTGCGGGCGCTGGCCCAGAGCATGGCGCGCGAACTTGGCCCGGAAGGGGTGCATGTGGCCCATGTCATCATCGACGGGCTGATCGACAACCCGAACACCAAAGACCTGTTCCCTGCGATGTTCGAGGCCCGTGGTGAAGACGGCATCCTGAAGCCAGACGATATCGCCGAAGCCTATTGGCAGCTGCACGCCCAACCCCGGACCGCCTGGAGTTTCGAGATGGACCTGAGGCCCTTCAAGGAACCCTGGTGAGCCCCGGCTACAAGGAAAGACCCATGACAAAATCATTCGATTTCTATTTCGACTTCGCATCGCCCTATGGCTATCTGGCCAGCCGCAAGGTGGGGGCGCTCGCCGCAGCCATCGGGCGTGATGTGAACTGGCGGCCCTTCCTGATCGGCGCGGTCTACAAGGCCCACGGTGGGGCTCCGTTGGCTCATCCCCTGAAGAGTGACTACGTTTTCAAGGATGTGTTCAGACGCGCCAAAATAGACGGCGTGGAGGGCATGCAGCGCCCTGCAAATTTCCCGGCCAGTTCGGTGCCGCCCTCACGTCTGGCCTATTGGATCGAACGCCAGGACCCTGACAAGATGGGGGCCTTTGTCGAAGCAGCCTACAAGGCCTTCTGGATTGATGGATGCGATACCGCCGATCCGAATGTTGCGTTGGATGCTGCCGAAAGCCTCGGCTTCGACCGGGACGAGGCGCTGGCAGGTGCAGGAGATCAGGCGGTCAAGGACCGCCTGCGCGAGGTGACCGAAACAGCGCTGGAGCGCGGTGTCTTCGGCTCTCCTTTCATCATGATCGACGATGAACCCTTCTGGGGCGGCGACCGTTTCGCCGACGTTGAGGCTCTCTATGGCTGATACCATGACCTCCAACAGGCCGGGCAGGCTTCACTACGCTTGGATCGTTGCAATCGCTGGCGGTGTGGCCACTTTCTGCGGTTTGGGGCTGGCGCGTTTTGCGTTCGGAATGCTCCTGCCGTCTATGTCGGCATCGCTGGGCCTGGACTACGGCCAGAGCGGCGTGCTGGGCTTTGCCTATCTGATTGGCTATCTGGTGGCAGTTGCCCTGGTGCCCGTTGTTCTGCGCCGGTTTGGAAACCGCGTCACAACCAGCGCCAGCCTTGTCCTCATCGCGGTCACCATGCTGGGGATCGCGCTTGGGCAGGACTTCCTGCTTCTGTGGCTACTTTATGCTTTGACCGGCGTGGGTAGCGGCGGCGTGGTCGTGCCGGTGATGAGCCTGGCATCGCATTGGTTCCACCCCTCTCACCGAGGCCTTGCGGCGGGTATCCTGATGTCTGGCCCCGGATTGGGCGTGATCATCTCCGGGTTTGTCGTGCCGAAACTCACCCCCATGGCCGGGTTCGAAACATGGCAATTGGGCTGGCTGTTGTTCGCGGCCATATCGGCGGGCGTTGCTGTTCTGGCCTTTGCCCTGTTGCGTGACCGCCCCGAAAACATTGGTGCCGATCCCTTTGGACGCGCCATGGAAGACCACACGGCCATCCGGGTTGAAATGAGCCGGAGGACCAAGCTTCGGATGCTGATCCACATGGGGCTGATCTTTGCCCTCTACGGTGCGACCTACATGGCCTATGTCACCTTCATCGTCACCAGCATGGTCGATACCTATGGCATGTCGCCCGAGGATGCCGGGCGCCTTTGGGCGGGGTTCGGGTTCCTCAGCCTGTTTTCCGGCATCCTGTTCGGATCAATCTCTGACCGATTGGGCCGCCGTGCCGGGATGGCACTGGCCTTTGGGGTTTTAGCAACCGCCTATCTTCTGGTCGGCTTCGGCGCGTGGATGCCCGGCCTTTACCTGTCGATCCTGCTGTTCGGCCTGGCCGCCTGGAGCATTCCGGTGATCATGTCCGCCTCTGCAGGGGATTATTTCGGCCCGGCAGGAGCCGCGAACGCCCTTGCCGCTCTGGTGTTCGTGTTCTCGGCTGGTCAGGCCGCCGGGCCGCTGCTTGCGGGTTATCTGGCCGACCTGACGGGGGATTTCACCCTCGGCTATGCCGCGGCAGGCCTCATCGCCCTTTTGACCATTCTCCTGATCCGGGCATTGCGGCCACCGCAGGTGTCCGGGTGATCCGACCTATCGACATTCAACACGAAAGAGACCACCCCATGCCCCTCAAAGCCATCGCCTTCGACGCCTACGGCACCTTGTTCGACGTCTATTCCGTCGGTGCACTGGCCGAAGATCTGTTCCCCGGAAAAGGGGCCCAGCTCGCCACCATCTGGCGCGACAAGCAGATCGAGTACACGCGCCTGCGCAACATGTGCGACCAGTATGCGGACTTCTGGCAGGTAACGGGCGATGCCCTGGACTATGCCTGCGAAGCCTTGGGGCAGGATTTGACCCCGGACGCGCGCGACCGCCTGATGGGGCAATATGCCGAACTCTCGGCCTTTCCGGAAAACGCCGAACAGCTCCAACGCCTCAAGGAGGCGGGCATAGCTCTGTCAATCCTGTCGAACGGAACGCCCTGGATGCTGGATCAGGCTGTGAAGGCCTCGGGCCTTGATGGGTTTTTCGACCATGTGCTCAGCGTCGACACGGTCAAACGCTTCAAGACCGCACCAGAAGCCTATCAGATGGGGCCAGATACCTTTGACTGTGACGCCGGAGAGATCCTGTTTGTCTCTTCCAACTGCTGGGACATCTGCGGCGCCACCTGGTTCGGATACCGGACCATCTGGCTCAACCGATATGGCCTCCCCCTGGAACGCCTCGGCGTCGAGCCTCATCGCATCGGCGCGTCTCTGCAGGACGTGGCGGACTACGCCCTCGAGCTGAATACCTGAAACAAAACCCAAACCAAGGAGAATTCCATGCCCGTCATCCGCGTCGAGGTGCCCGAAGGCACCGATTATGACACCAAAACCCGTATCCGCAAAGGCGTAAAACAGGCCGTGCTCGACACGCTTGCCCCCAAGGAGATCAAGTACGACTACGTCGCCGTGCGTGAGGCATTCGGCATTCTGGGAGATGGCCTGCCGTTGGTCACCGTCGATTTGCGCCCTGGCCGGGATGCGGGTCGCAAGAAGGCTCTGACCGATGCCATCGCGGACATCCTGAAAAAAGAACTGAATTCCGACCCTGTCGATCTCTACGTCCTCTTTCGGGAAAACCCCGCCGAGAACCACTACACCGGGGGAACGCCATTGCCAGATTGGGTTCCCGCCGATCAGTAAACATATTCACCGGAAGCGGCCACTTGTGCAGCTCGCAGCAAGTGACCGCTCTCCACCCTTGCTGTTTTTCGCTGCTGTCGCAAAGCGTGCAATGCGGTCGTTCGTTTCGAGGGGGCAACGGCCGTTTTGTCCGCGTTGGCGACCTTCGCGGCAGCTTTGTTGAACGGCAGTTTTCTCTACTTGAGGACGGGTATCATTTCCTCATGTCGTTCAGGAATTCCAGAACGCGCGCATAGTCTCCACTGACCACGCGCGCTTGCTCGAAGACCTCTCGCCTCTGCTGATCTAGGCAACGGAAATAATTCTCGACATCCGCAAAATAAGCCTCCGCATCGCGCTTCAACAGATCCGCATAGGCCTGCACGTCATCGGCATCGGTCGGCATCCACGGCGGCGCAGGCGGCAAACAACTGCCCGCGATCGCGGCAGATCCCCAGCTCAGAACGACCATAGCCACGCATGTTTGTTTCAAAAGCCCCATATTATCTTGGCTCAGCCACTCCGTTGCAGTAAATTTGTTTCAACGCATGAAGGGCGCAACAACTCAAATTGCACCTATTGATTGCAAGATTATAATATTGTATCGGTTCGGTAGTCCATGAGGGACTGCCGGGCCAATGCACAATTCTGCAAGGCTCGATCCTATGAATTTGATGCAAGACGCCCCTAATGTTGTCAGTGAAGACGGGCTGCGCACACTACTTGCCGAGGGTCATTCGGCGGATGTTGTGTGCCGGGTTACGCCCAAACGTACAGGTGCTCAGTGGTCCGGAGTTTGGACCGTGCATTGCGTCTCGCCAGATGGCGAGACGCGTCGCCTGCTCGTCACCGCGCGTAACAACATGGCGGCCCGAGAGTTTAAGACAATCAACGGCTTATCCAGCTTCCTCGCCGGGCTTGGTGTTTCGATCGTCTCGATCCCCATGTTCGAAGGCAAGATCGCCTCTCACAAGTTGGACGACGCGGGCTAAGCCACTTGCCGTCTTCGCAGCATTCCTAGCTGCCCCGGCCTATTCCGAAGGCTTCGTGCTTTCCATGCGAGCCGATGGCCAGCTGGAGACCAAATCCCCCCAATCAGGTTTTGCGCAAAGCTATGTCGACGGGATTGGTGAAAACCCGCCAGAGCTGATCGTTTTTGCAGTGCCTGAGCCTGAAGCTCCGCCTCCTGCACCCGCCCGCGCCGTTCCCCGCCCCGAAGTCCTGTCAGCCATTGAAAGCACGGCGCATCGTTATGGCGGGCACCCCGCGCTGCGCCGTGCTGGCCTCTCCGTTTCCGAATGGCAGGCGCTGTTCCAAGCCAATATCGAGATCGAAAGCGCCTATCGCCCAAATGCGCGCAGTTCCGCAGGCGCGATTGGCCTTGGACAGCTGATGCACGCGACGGCCGCGCAGCTCGGCGTGGATCCGCATGACTGGCAGGCCAACCTCGACGGCTCAGCCCGCTACCTTCTGATGATGCTGGCGCAGTTCGGCACGCCCGAACTCGCGCTCGCTGCCTATAACGCGGGACCAGACGCGGTCACGCGCTATGGCGGCATCCCTCCCTACCGAGAAACCCAAAATCACGTGCGCCGGGTCATGGCCGTGCGTGACCGACTGACTGGAGCCTCCTGATGCACACACAACTCCGCACGATCCTGTCGCTGGCTCTGGCCAGTTTGATGATTGCCAACCCGGCCCTTGCACAGAGCATCGATCTCTCCCCGGTGCAGAACCTTCTTCAAGGCATTGTCGACACGATCACCGGCCCCTTGGGCATTGTGATCGGCACCCTGGCCCTGATTGGCGTGTTCCTCTCCTGGCTCTTTGGCATTCTGGATTTCCGCCAGGCTCTTTGGGTGCTGGTCGCTATCGCAGGCATCGCAGCTGCGCCGACCATCGTGACCGCCATCTGGGGCGCATAAATCCGGCATGGCAACGCAAACCCGCCTCTTCCTGGGCCTGATCCGGCCGCCAAAGCTCATCGGCTTACCAATCATGTATGCAATGGTTTGGCTCTTCGGGTTTGTGTTGCTGTTTCTTTGGGTCCAAAGCTGGCCGGTGATCATCATCGCCGCTCTGGCCTATCCCGCACTTTGGAAAGCGGCCGATTGGGATCCTGCCTTTCTTGAGGTGATGGTCACCACCCTGCAGGAAACGCCGCCCACCCCGAACCGCAAGATCCATTCGGGGGACAGCTATGCTCCATAACCCCTCGGATGATCTTGCGACGCTACCGGACTGGGCGCGCAAAGAGCGCCCTATGGCCAGCATGCTGCCCTATGTCAGCCTCGTGAATGACGTGACGATCCGCACGCGCGGCAATGCCCTGTTCCAGTGCATCCGCCTTGATGGCGTCAACAGCATGACCAGCGATGACGCGCACTTGGAGAAGATCCGCGCGCTTTTTGCAGCGATCATTGCGCAGATCGGGCCGGAGTACAGTTTCTACGTGCACAAGGTTTCAAAAGCGATCGAGACTGCTTTGCCACCGGTTCGCGAGGAAGGGTTTGCGCAAGCGCTGGACACCCGCTGGCAGGTGGCCATGGCGCAGGCGGGTCTGCGGGACAAGACACTCACGCTCACGGTGCTGAAACGCCCTCCCATGGGCGCGCGGCTGCGCCTGAAGCGTTCAGACTCGATCGCACAGTTGAAAGACCAGACAGCCAAGCAGCTGCGCAAGCTCGAGGAGGTCGTCGGTTTTCTGCTCTCGTCTTTCGCAGAGATGAGCCCGCGCCTTCTTGGAGCTGAAAGCGGCGAATTACTCGGGTTCCTCGGGGCACTCAATATTGGCCAAGAGCGACCGCTCTTCGCGAATTCCCGCTTTGGCGTCATTGCCGATGATGTGGCCAATACGCGTGTCACGTTTCAGGGGCGCGGCTTTGCGCTCGACGACGGGACAGCGGGAAAGCGGTTTGGCACCAGCTTTGCGATCAAGACCTATCCGGCCAAAACCAACTGCACCATGTTCGATGAGCTGAACCTGCCCGTCGACATGGTGGTCACACACTCCTTCACGCCGATCAACAGCAACATCATGGCCAGCCGGATCAAGCGCCAACAGCGCCTAATGAAGGCCAGCGATGACGGCGCGATTTCACTCGCCGAAGAACTGGTAGACGCGCTGGACGATCTGGAATCCAAGCGCCTCAGTTTTGGCGACCATCACATGACGGTGACGGTTTTCGCCGAGACCGAGGAAAAGCTGGAAGCCATCGCTTCCGAGGTACGCAACATCGCGGCCAGTGAAGGCGTCAATCTTGTCAATGAGAGCTTTGCAACTCGGACGCATTATGTCGCGCAGCATCCGGGCAATGGGCAGATGCGCAGCCGCAAGGCCGCCATCACCAACACGAATTTTGCTGATCTCGCAGCGCTGCATCGCGGTCAACTGGGCAAACCCGGACACAAAGTGCCTTGGGGCAAGCCGATCACTCTCTTCCCGACGCCGGAGCGTTCGGGCTTCCTGTTCAACTACCATGAGACAGGTCAGCCGGACAAAGAGCCGACCGGTGGGCACACCTTGATCCTCGGTCGTCCTGGCTCCGGCAAGTCGGTGTTGTCAGCCTTCCTCATGACCCAAGCCCGGCGCTGCGACGCACGCGTGTTTGTCTTCGACTATCGCGCTGGCATGGAAATGGCCGTACGCGCCAATGGCGGGCGCTACAGCGCCATCAAGGCAGGTGAAGCCACTGGCCTCAACCCACTGCGCACAGAAATCGACGGGCGCGGGCAAGCCTGGCTCTCCGATTGGTTGGCCACCCTTTTGCATCGCTCCGACAAGCCCCTGAGCCCAGTTCAAATTAATCGCATCCAAGAAGTGGTGCGCCAGAACGCCGGAGCCAGCGATGCCACGCTGCGCAACTGGCAGGATTTGGCCTCCCTCTTTGTGGCCGGGGCGGATGAAGGGGATCTGTTCGAGCGGATCCAGGAATGGACCGCAGACGGCCGCTACGGTTGGATTTTCGGGCAAAGCTCTGAGGATACTTTTTCGCTCGATGGTGATGTCGTCGGGTTCGACCTTACCGGCATTCTCGACAGTGAAAGCGAGAAAGAACGCATGGCGGTCCTGTCCTATCTGTTTCGGCGGGTGGAGCGTGTAATCGAGGACCGCAAGCCGACGTTGATCATCATCGATGAGGCCTGGAAAGCACTCGACAACCCGTATTTTGCGGACCGGCTGAGCAACTGGCTGGTCACGGCGCGCAAACAGAACGCGGTTGTCGTGATGATGACCCAATACGCAAGCCAGCTTGAAAAAACCCGCACCGGCAAGACGATTGTCGAGGCCGTGCCGACGCAGCTCCTACTGCCCAACATCCGCGCCTCGGCCGGTGATTACACCATGTTGGGCCTCGCTGAAAAAGAGCTCAGCGTATTGCTCGGCACCGGCAGCAACTCCCGTCTGGCGCTGGTGCGCGATGATCAAGGCTCGGTGGTGATTGACGCTGATCTCAGCGCCCTTGGCCCTTACCTCACGATCCTTGGCGGCATGGAAAAAGGCGAAGCGCTGGTCGGCGCGGATTACCGCCAGAACCTCGATTTTTGGAGAACGATTGATGCGTAGACTTTGCGTGCTTACCCTCACCCTTTTGACTCTGACAGCCTGCGCGGAATACCGGCCGTCGGAAGCAAAATGCTTCAATTCGTTTGCCGAAGTCAGCCGCAGTAACTGCAATTTCGAGCTGCTCGGACCGATTGGTGGTCTCGGTGAGTAAGCATTGCCTGCATATCTTTGCAGGCTTGGTGTCGCTCGCCGCGCCATTTGCCTATGCCCAAGGCGTGCCGACCTTTGATGCGGGCATGTTCTTGCAGCGCGAGCGCGTGCTGCAGCAGGGCGAACAAGATCTGGCTCTGCAGCGAGATCGGCTGACCAAAGAAGAAGAGCTCGAAGAGCTCGAACATGAACAACTTCAAGCGCTAGAAGACATTCTCGATGCCTCGACGCTTGCCAGCGGGAACTCAGGCGCACTGGTCGCAAGCCTGGAAGCTGGTTCATCGCCTGAGAGCGCTGCAGACACGCTCTATGGTTCGGTCGACCCAAACCCAGGCGCAGCCCAGATGTTCGGCGATGCCTCGGGATCGATTGAAGAGCTGATCATTCGCGCGGCTCAGGAAACGCACCACATGTCTGGCGTGCGCGCGGCGGGTCTCTCGCCCAAGCAATGGCGTTGCCTGTTGCAGGCGCTGATCTGGCAAGAAAGCCGCTTCACAATCGGCGCACGGTCCCCGGTCGGCGCATTCGGCCTGACCCAGATCATGCCCGGCACAGCGCAGGATCTCGGGATTTACCCGGCCTACTATGAAAACCCCTACATCCAGGTCATCGGTGGCGCGCGTTATCTGGCGCAGATGCTTGCCATGTTTGACGGCAACATCATTCACGGGCTCGCGGCCTACAATGCCGGTCCCGGCAATGTGCAGCGCTACGGCGGCGTGCCGCCGTTTGCCGAAACCCAGCACTACGTTCAGGTGATCCCCGAGCGCTACAATCTCTACCTTGCCCGCGTCGGCGGCGTTGATGCGCTTGGCACCATCGACTCAGTTCTGCTCGCCGATTCCACCATGAGCCTGACCTCGTTCGGCGCAGGGATCTATGGCGACTACTCCTTGGTCTCAGTGCAAGCAGCCGCGCTGCGCGTGCAGAACATCATCACCCGCATTGGTGAGACAGATGACATTCACGCGGCCATGTCGCTCAACACCTATGCGCGGGCCGAGCTCGCTCGCCTGATCGCGATCCGCACGCGCCTCAAAGCCGCCCATACCCGCCCGCTTAGCGCGACTGAGCTGGCCATGGCGGCCGCGCAGGCCCGCGAACAAGACTTCATGCAATTCGATCTGGAGGCATTCCGATGATCCGCTTTCTTACTACCGTTGCCACTTGCGCGCTGTTGGTTGCCTCACCCCTATTTGCCCAAGGTGTCCCCACGGTTGTTGATTGTCACTGAGAACTGACCCGGTATTTTCACCGAGATTTGACCCACCCTCAGTTATGCGTCGTGGTTTATGACGCGGTCAATGTTTTGGCCTCCTTTCGTGTTTTTTTTGCAGCCTCAGCGCTGGCCTTGAAGCGGTAGCTGTCGTTTCCGGTTTCGAGGATGTGGCAGCGGTGAGTCAGCCTATCGAGGAGCGCGGTTGTCATCTTTGCATCCCCGAAGACCTGCGCCCATTCTGAGAAGCTGAGGTTTGTGGTGATGATGACGCTGGTGCGCTCGTAGAGCTTGCTGAGCAGATGGAAGAGCAGCGCCCCGCCAGATGAACTGAACGGCAGGTAGCCGAGTTCGTCCAAGATGACCAAGTCGACCTTCGTCAGCATCTCAGCCAGTTTCCCTGCCTTACCAAGCGCCTTCTCCTGCTCCAGCGCGTTGACCAATTCCACGGTCGAGAAGAAGCGCACCTTACGCCGGTGATGTTCGATGGCTTGGACGCCGATTGCTGTGGCTGTGTGGCTCTTGCCCGTTCCGGGACCGCCGATCAAAACGACATTCTCGGCCGCTTCGATAAACTCGCATCGGTGTAGCTGCCGCACTGTCGCTTCGTTGATCTCACTCGATGCAAAGTCGAAGCCCGTCAGATCCTTGTATGCGGGGAAGCGGGCGACCTTCGTGTGGTAGGCGATGGACCGTACCTCGCGTTCGGCGATCTCGGCCTTGAGCAGCTGTGACAGCATTGGTGTGGCAGCTTCGAACGCTGGCGCGCCCTGGGCGACCAAGTCTTCAATCGCATTTGCCATGCCATAGAGCTTAAGACTGCGCAGCATGATGACGATAGAGGCTCCTGCTGGGTCATGACGCATGGCGCTTCTCCTCAGTCTGTCGCAACCCGTCATAGCGACCGACGTTGGCCACTGGCGTTGTCTGCAATGCCAGTGCGTCCGGCGGATCGACCTCGGGGTGATCTGTCGGTCTGCGGTCGATCAATCGATGCAACAGGTTCAGGATGTGCGTCTTGGTGGGGACGCCTGCTTCAAGTGCCAGCTCCACTGCACACAAAACGTCCTCTTCGTTGTGCTGAAGGACCAAAGACAGAATGTCGACCATCTCTCGGTCACCGCCTTCTTTACGCAGCATGTGATCCTGCAATTGACGGAAGGCATCCGGCATCTCCGTGAACGGCGCACCATTCCGAAGTGCGCCCGGTTTGCGTTGGATAACAGCGAGATAGTGGCGCCAGTCATAGATGACCTTGCCGGGCTTGCGATGAGACCGCTCGATGATCCGCGCATGCTTGCAAACCGTTTGCCCTTCAGCGACCACGATCAGCCGTTCGGGATAGACATGCAAACTGACACGGCGGTTCGCAAAGCTGGCGGGAACGCTGTAGCGATTGCGTTCGAAAGTGATCAGGCATGTGGGTGACACACGCTTACTGTGTTCGATAAAGCCATCGAATGCCGGCGGCAGTGCCATCAGCGTAGGCTTCTCGGCCTCCCACACGTCAGCGATGGACCCCGGCAAAGCCTTGTGCGGCGTCTCTGTCCAAAGGGCGATACAGCGATCTTCAAGCCATTGGTTCAGCTCTGCCAGATCGGCGCAGACCGGCATGACCTGCCACATGCGGTTGCGCGCATCCTGCACGTTCTTCTCAACCTGGCCTTTCTCCCAACCGGCCGCCGGATTGCAGAACTCGGGCTCAAACACGTAGTGGCTGGCCATAGCCTTGAAGCGTGCATTGACGTCCCGCTGCTTGCCTTTGCCCACACGATCAACGGCGGTCTTCATATTGTCATAGATCCCGCGACCAGGCACACCGCCGAACACGCGGAATGCATGCCAGTGGGCGTCAAACAGCATCTCGTGCGTTTGCAGCGGGTAGGCCCGCACCAAGAAAGCGCGGCTGTGCGATAGCTTGATATGAGCGACCTGAAGTTTGACGCGCTCACCGCCGATGTTGGCCCAGTCCTCGCTCCAATCGAATTGGAAGGCTTCGCCGGGCGCGAACACCAAAGGCACGTAGGTGCCGCGCCCCGTCGTCTGTTCCGCTCGATGCCGATCTTCACGCCATGCCCGGGCGAAAGCTGCCACGCGTTCATAGGAACCATTATATCCCAGCTTCACAAGATCAGCATGCATTTGCTTCACTGTCCGCCGCTCTTTGCGTGACTTCCGCGTCTGGATTAAAAGCCAGGCTGACAGCCGATCCGCGTAGGGGTCCAGCTTGCTTGGACGCTTGGGCGTCTTGAACTGCGGTTCCACCGCACCTTCACGCAGATACTTCTTGATCGTGTTCCGAGACAAACCCGTCCGCCGGGCAATCTCCCTGATTGGCATTTTGTCACGCAATGCCCAGCGTCGAATGACACTCAAAAATCCCATGTCGATCACTCCTAATCCCCCCAACCAAAACCGTCGGGGAAGTGTGTTCACATGGGTCAATTCTCAGTGACAATTTATAGGGCTACCGGGTCAGTTCTCAGTGACAATCAACACGAACTGTGCCGCCTTTCCCAGGTAAACGATGATTTCGGGCTGAACGCGCTGCAAACGGGCAATGAGCCTAGCTCGGTTCTCGGGTGCCAGAACGTCCTGTTTGCGTGGCTGCGTGCTCCCATCATATCCCTCACGCTCGGGATATCTTGGCAGTGAATGTGCATTGACTAAGCTGTAGGCATCTAGTTGCGGCGATGGAAAAACCAGCGGATGCAGGACCTGCAAGCGTCGCAGCATGATTTCAAGATTTTGACCGGACTGCCCTGCGAAAGGCCTTCCGTCCCGTTCCTCTTCACGTCCAGGACAGGCCCCGACCAGCAGTACTCTTGGATGTACATCGACAAATCTGAAATCAGCGGCGTTCCTACACATCTCGAAAGCCTAGCTGACCATGATCGGGAACCCAAGGGCACCGGCGACGTGGTGCGAATACGTCCTTACAGTCCACCCGATAGCGAAGTGAATACGGCAGAAATAAATTGCCCATGCCCACGAAATTTCACCTGAAAGCCGAACTACAGCTTAGTTCTGTCGCCCCAGAAGAAAGCCAGAGCGGGAAACCCGCCCTGGCGCTAAGGTCACTCGGTGACCGGATCTTCATCGCGGCGCGGGAAGGCGACCATTTCGACATCGGGGAACATGCTGTGTTTGACGTTGATCGACGTGATGTTGCCGCTGTCGTCAGTGTTGACGAAGAGGACGCCGCAGCGGTCCCAGAAGTTCTTGCCGTCTTTTTCGCCGGATTTGACGTTCAGTTTCAGAGTTTGAGTAGCCATTTTTTCATCCTCACTTTGAGTGTTTCGATGAACATGACCAAAGCTGGCACCAAGAGGCTGTCAGCGAGAAACTTGCCTCGCGAGGAATGCGCTGGCGCAGGGGAATTTTCTTGTTGAAGCGGGGCTGGCCCCGCGTCGGACACGGCTGCCCGCTTATGTTCAGCAATCGGAAACACGGCACTGAGGATCTGGGTTTGGCACTCAGAATTTAACTGGTCTCGACAACCTGCTCCGAAAGGGCGCAGGAACTTCCGGGATCGCAGCGGCCATTATTCTCGACATCTTACGCTGCAGCGTAATATTTCTAGATTTGCGCTTCAGCGTAAATTTCACACTGGTGTGTTGCTTTGTCCTCGAGAGGCGACAGCTGCCCCAGTTTACGCTCGCGCCAGATCCGCTTCCTCGTGCTCGAAGGCTGTCGTCATCTCTTTGATTTCCCTCTCCGCAGCCCCCAAAGCCCGGGCAACGTCGCGCCAAGCCATAGTCGCTTCTGCGACCTCTGCAATGATGCGATCTGCCTCGCCGCGTTCGAGAAGATAGGATTCATTTTGCGCGCGGTGCAGAGCAATACTGGCATCCGGATTGTCATCGTCGACATAGCTCTTGAGCACACGCGGCTGGTTCGGCACGGGATTTATGTCGTAGGCCGGTGAGAGGTGCCATCCGCCACGCCCACGCAGAAACCCGTGATTGCGCATATGGTCATCGAGGTTCGTCACGAGAATGGAAAAGGCAACCCGCCGGTAGAGTTCCTCGCGGTCTTGGTCGGGCGTTACGCTTTCTGAGGTGATGATATCTGCCAGGTCCAAATAGCTGTAGTTTTCGCCATCCTTGCCGCCCAGCATCGCCATGGCGGAGATGAATGGGATCCTGCCGTCGTCCTTCCGGTCAAACCGATGGGACAAGAAAACCGGCTTATCGCCAGCCATTTCAAGCGTGTGATCAGAAACCGTGATTCCGGCGCGTCTTGCGAGCTCCAATGCAATGGCTTCCCAGCGTTCCACGCAATAGGTGTCCGTCTCCTTTGGGAACTTGGCGACAGAAAGACGGCCGTGTTGATCGAGGATGCTGGCCTTTGGCCGCGCGCCGCCCAGAGAACTGCCCGGAGCAAACAGCATTTTCAGGTCCTCAGTGGTCTCGTCGCCGCGCAGAACGCGCTGAGACGCATGAAGCAAATCCCCGAGGCTCACGAGGGCAGGCACGCCAATGCCTTCGCGCGCTTGGAACTCGCCATCAACCCTGAAGCGCAGCGCACCCAAACGGGTTTCGTCATTCACACCAAGCAGGTAGTCGGTTTCTTGCAGCACTCTCGGACGTCGTCCCTCGGCCTCTGCCATGCGCCCCTCATAGCGCCGCATGACCGTTCTACCCCAGGTATCAGGGGCAGAATCCCCAAGCGGTGCAAGCATGTCTTGCCCTGCCTCAGGCACGAATTGCCCTTTGACGAGAGGCATGTCCGGCGAAAGCCCGAAGGCGTTTTCGTCGGCAAGCCAATCGTCATGATAGGTGAAGGACACCCGCTCTCGGCCGCGTCCCGCTGTGCGGTGGAGCGTGCCGACCCGTTTCAGCCCCTTCCAGTCGATCCAGACCTCAACCATTTTTCAGTCTCGCACGCTGCGGGAGGTCATCCAGGGCCATCTGCTCGCCAACCGGATCGTCGATATCCCCCCAACCTTTCAAGAGGCCGAGCGCCTGCAGTACTGCCACGTAAGTGCCGATCTTGACTGCAGGGTTCCCGCTTTCGATCTTGGCGATGGTCTGGCGCGTTGTGCCAGCGCGCTGCGCGACAATCTCAGCAGTTAACTTGCGGCGCAGTCGTGCAACGCGAATGTTTTCCCCAAGTGTCACGAGCTCTTTACGTGCCGCTCTGGGCACTTTGATCGAAACAGCCATAATGATATCTCCAAGCGACACTAAGTTGCTATATGTTACTCTGAGAAAACATTAATGTCAATTTTCGCCTCTTGAAACGACAAGCCAACGCCCTGCTCAATTCACGCCTTATGTTATCTCATCATAACATTGAGCGCATTAAGGTTACCATTACGAAACACAACCCGGTCACATCACCACACTCATACAACGCGTCGGCTCGAACCTGTTCAGGCGTCACCAGCTTTGATGTGACCAAACCCTAAATCTGCCATTGGATGACTTGGGGAAAAATCCCCATATCTCAAATAAACACAGGCAGAGCTCACTCATCCAGCATCTCCAATGCCAAAGCAGCAATCCTCTGAAAGCCCTTCCGTCCAGCGACTTCGTATCCCTGGATGGCATATGCCTTGCGCTTTGCCTTAAAATCCTCCGCGGATTCCTGCGCCAGCTTGTGTGCCTCCTCAAGCTCGCTACTGCCCATTTGATATGCCGAACATGCCAATCTCATCTCAAAGATCGTAGCCCGCCCAAATTCTGCGGCAAAAATGGCAGGTGTCTTTCCGGAGAAGGTCTTAAGTGTCGGGTTGGCACCAGCGGCAAGGAGGATCTCAAAACATCGATCAGCTCCAACCTTAGCGGCTGCATGCAATGCGGTCCGGCCGATCACGTCCTGCGCATCGATGTCCACATGACGGTCAACGAGTGCTTTGATCATCTCTACATCTTTTCGCTCGGCCGCCAGCATCAGCGCAGTCTGTTTCAAATAGTCCCGCGCATTCAGAACATCCGTGGGAAGCAAGCTAACTAGCTTCAAATGCGTTGCGGCCATCGAGTTGGCCAATTCAGAGGGTTCTGTAGGGAGCCCGGAATAGGTTGGCATTTGCCGCATCACACGCACAAGATCCGGCACCATCTTTGATGCCACAGTGAAGAACGTGTCGCCGCGCACATCTCGCAACTTGTGCTTCAGCTGGCCGCCAAACTTCTTTTTGAAGGCACGCACCTCCACCTCCGAAGCGCCAGAGAAAAGCAAACCTGCGTATGCGCGAATGATCTCGGATTCTTGTTGAAGCGGCGCTTCGATTTCCACACCTTCATACGGGCGAACAATGTTGTCCCAGAACCAAGCCGCGTGATCAGCGGCAGCCAACCGCATCGAATAATCGATCGGGCCTTCGCCGAGATTCCAGCGAGCTGCATCTTGAGGTTGGACTGATTTGCAAAGAATTCGAAAACTGCGCTCCGCACTGCCACGGTTGAACGCATCCTGAGCAACAGCCAGTGAGAAGTTGAGCCGTGCGATATCCAGTTTCAGTGGACCGACGGATAGCGTCAAACAGAGCTCGAGAGCATTTTCGGCATATTGACGCGCTTCATTAAAATCACCCGATGACAGTGCGTTGAGGGCGCATAGGTAGGCGAAATCTGCTTCGAACTCGTCAATGCGGGGCAATTTTCGAAGTTTTTCAAGACCCGAGGCGACATAGAACTGACGCGCAGGCTCATCGCCGCCCCACATCACGAGCACGTTCTCAATGGTTGCTTGAACTGCTTCTCGCTCTCCAAGTCGTTCCTGGTTGGGCATCCACATTTTGGGTGACCTGGCCTGCAAGTTTTCAAATAGATCAGGCAAAACGTTGTCATCCGGCATAGACATCAACATCAGTGATAAAAACTGACCAATGGTTTCGGGTGCAGGCAAGTCACCGTTTTCGTTGGCTGTAATGGCCGAGAAAACGCTGGCCTTTACCCACTTGGGGAAGGCGGCAGAGAATTTCGTTCTCTCTCGTTCTACCGAAGGGTCGTGGCTGGCCAAAGTGGCCTCGTAGCTCCACCTAAAGAGCTCGATCAATTGCAAAGTCTTGTTGCGTATCGGATCAGTGTCGTTCGGTGAGCAACCTGGCGTCAAGAAACCAACGAGATCCTTGTAGGCTTGCTCGATCGCACGCGCCCAAAGCAACAGCGAGCGAAACTGCATTGTCGACAGTCGAGCTTCGTCTGAACTCTTGTATGAAAATTGATGCTCGTCACCGAACCACTCAATGATCCTAGAAAGCGCTGGTGTTGTTCGGCCTGACTTCCAGTTGTCGAGGGTACGCCTTCTTTCGTCGTCGTATTCTCCCCAAATCCGATCCAAAGGGTCGTCAACTTTCTCTAACCACCATGAAAGAACTGTCTCGACGGGCAAGATCAAACGATCTGGGTTCGCAGGATCTTGATGCGGTAAAAACCAAAGGTCGTCTTCGGGCATCTGAGGCAAAAGCGCCTCATCCTGGCACCAAAAACCCCACGTTCTGCCAAGGGAAGGCATAACGTCAAACGCAAGAAGCACCCAAAGTGCCTGCTGCGGAGTTGCCGAATAGGTCCGCGTGTGGAGTTCGAGCGCATCCAGGGAAATCCCAAGCCTTAGGAGCTGTTCAACTGCATCTCCCCAAAGAGTTGACGCTTGGTCCTGGCTCAACGACTGCCTAAGCAGGTCAATTAACTCAATCGTTCGGTCAGCCCCTCCCTCCAAACGCATCTCCGAGCGTGCGTAGCGGCGGCGTTCTGAGTGTTGCCATTCGGGCGCGCAAAACATTGATACAGCGTAGAGGAGTGCTGAGTTTGACGCCGGGAGTTGAGCAATCGGCTGAGTGTCGGACACGGTCACACCTCGGCCTGTTGGCGATGTATCCTGGATAGTTCAGCCTTTACGTTCCGAAACGCACGTCGATCACTCGGCGTTCGGGAGAATACCAGCAATCCACCACCTGCCAAGAAAAGCTTGGCATGCTTCTTTCCGGAGACATACCGCGCCCCGGACTTAACTTCCTCTGCAATCACTTTGTTCAACTCTTTGTCTTTTGAATAATACACTTTGCACCTCGATAACGGGATGGCGGTACAACCACCATCCCAATCAGTTTTTCAGTAGCTTTCGTGGCGGTGCCTTTTGCAGCAGCTTTTGTGCATCCTGCACACGGCGGGCCACAGGCTCCTTATTTTCCCTTGGGCGGATTGTTTCCGCGACCAGAACCAGATTTATTTCCGGTGGTAGACGGGCCGTTCGTGGGGCGTGGGTTTGCCATATCTTTTTCCTTTTCGTTGTTCGATTTTCCACCTCGCAGCTAAATGTCGCCAGGCATAAGAAAGAGATAACTGAAGCCGCCCCCATACGTGAGGAAATCGGGGATACAGTCGCAAAACTGATTTTATGGGCAGCGAGAAATGGTCGTAAGATCACGCCTGCAGCCCCGCAGCGCGCACCTGTTCGGGCGTCACCAGCTTCGACGCGATCAAATCCTCGATCTGGCGGTTCGTAATATGGCGGCAGAGGGGATGGCGCTCGTGGATCCATTCGGCGAGGCTCGCACGGCCTTTGGCTTCGGCCTCTCGCGCCTTCTCGCGGTCCGCCTGTATCTGGGCCAGTCCCTTCTCCCACCGGCGCATCTTGAACCAGTTGTCCGAGAAACAGACCTTGCTGCGCGTGTAGCCTTCGCTTTCCTTGGCATAGGCTTTAATCGCTTGCTTCAGGTCATCGGGCTCCACACCGGCTTTCACAGCCGCTGCGATCAAGCGCAGACTGGTTCGCCGGTCTCGGATCCTGTCTTCGGGATAGGCCGCCAAGATCTTCTCAGCTTCAAGATCTTCAACCTCCTCCGCCGCCTCGCGCTTGCGCGTAGGTGGTTTATGGATGGTTTTAGGATGGTTTGGGGTCCACCGTGAACCCCGTACCCCGTTCACCGTGGACCCCGTACCGGGTTCAGGCTGGACGGGGTTCACAGTGACCCCCGTGTCGATGTCGGGCTCGGCTGTGGGTTCGAGCGCGGCGACGCGCTCCAGGACAATGCGGTAAATGACGGTGTAGCCATTCTTGCAGTGCCGCCGCCCTGTCTCGATCAGAATGCCTTCGCGCAGGAAGTCGATGATGGTGCGCTTCACCGTGCTCTCGCTAAGCTCTGTGTGGCGCTGGATCGTCCCTTTAGAGCACCAGATGCCTGAGCCGTCATCACTCGCCTTGTCGGCCAGAAACATTATGATCTGCTTGCGCGCGGCGCTTCCAAAGCGGCGCTCGGCGCATTCATTTGCGATGCGCCAGCTCATGATCTCACCGCCAATTGGGTTGAGGTCAGACTGGAAATGCCGTAGGTATTAGGATGGAAATATTCTTCTATGCCGTTGAGGTGGGTGGCCGCCCCCTCAGCGGTTTTTCTTTGCCTTTTCGCCAGAGCAAGAGCCTGTGGAAAACCGTTTACTTGGGTCTCGTAACCTATTGAAAAGTGACCCTGAACGAAACAAGTCCGTTTACAATTTTTCCCTTTGAAATCAACGAAATTTTCCGGATTGCAAATCCGTGTACACCGGTTCGATTCCGGTACTCGCCTCCACTCACTGCTCCTATTTGGTTGTTTTTAAGCCCGAATTTGGACATCTGTCTGAGAGTTCAGCGACCTGTCGACCCAAATCGAGCTTGCACAAAAGCACTAGTCGCAGAGCTCGGGTTCCTGCAATAAAGTATCGAAGTTCACGGACGCGCAGTCGTTATCAAACCACATCGTTTTCGTCCCAGGTTGCTTCAACGCCTGCTTCCAAACCGACCGTATTGGGGTCTTTTCCTCCCGCGGGGCCCAACTGTTCATGCGTCCCGAAAAAGACGCTGGATTCCCAGAAGGAATTCCCTGCCTAATCGTGACACACTAGCAATCTCTTGTGGGGCGAGGTCAAGCTGTTTGGCAAAATCGCGCTCCCTCTGGCAGCCTACAGCGCGTGACAGATCTCATGGCAGGAAGAGTGCCGTTGTAAGCGTTGCCACACCGCGCCAGGCCCCAACCGGTGGGACCTTGCAGTATGTCTATCATCGGTGGGGCGGCCGTGCGTTTGCCTTTCTGGGCGCTGACATTTGGCCTGTGCGCTTACTAGCGGACTACGTGAACCGCGCATTTGGCGTGGCGAACGACTTGAGCAGCGGTCGAGCCGAGCAGGAGGTCCTGCATGCCCGGACGGTGAGAGGCCACGATGATGAGGTCCGGCTTGTTCTGATCTGCCCAATCCAGGATCGACCGGCCAGAGTGCCCCTCGATCACAAGTCCCTTTGCATTGGGCAGAGTGTCGGCCAGAGCTGACAGCTCGTTCTCAATCGCCTGACGCGCTTCAGCCATGTAATCAGCGGGCATGTAAGAGATCGCATAAGAAGGGATCTGCTCTACCACGTGCAGGAGGGTGATGTTGGCCTCCGGCGTCGCGAGAAGGCGTGCCAGCTTGAGCGGTGCAGAGACATCGCGGTCCGGGTCAAAGGAAATCGGAACGAGAATATTGTGATACATTTGGGTCCTCCAGTCATTCGGGCGTAGCACCAAGATGCAAGGCGCCTGATTGTTAAGCCTTGATCCATATCATGATTGTTCTTTTCACTTACCAAAAGTCCCAGCGACCTCATACATCACCGGTTCGAAACTACGGCAGAGCAAACTGAGATGACGGTTGCGTTCGCGCATTTCTGGCGTGCGCAGCATCTGTAGGAAATCCTCCTTCTGCTGCCATTGAGAGTAGTTCGCAATCCGGGTTTTGGCGTCGTTCACGTGGAGGCCTGCAGCGATGAAACCGGGTTGGCGCGAGATGTAGTTTTCATAGGCATCGGTCAGCGCATCCAGCAGGTCGAGGCAAGTTCTTGGCATGGTATCGAAAGTGGTAATGACAGTTTGAACTTCGCCCGATTTGGAAATTGTCGGCATGATCTCCTCCCTTGCGCAAGGTGCAACAGGACCAGCCTACGATGGTTCCAAAGAAAATGGACAGATTTCTTTTGCGAAGGTTGAGTTTACGGCAAAAACAAGCAAGGGTTGAGGCTGTAAACCCTGTACAGCCAAAAGTTTTGACTTGCGACTAGGCATACCGCTTCTGTTTATTGTAGTGCTTCTTGCCGCGCCGCTGCGGGCGGGGCCATGGATGCAAGCTATGGGCCAGGGGTTTGCATCTGCCAGTGCAACTCTGCGCGAGACAAAAACGGGCGAATGGCGTCATGAACTCAGCTATTTTGGAGAGTATGGCTGGTCAGACAGGCTGACCATTGGCGTTGACCTGAACCAATCCCACCACGATTCAGGGCATGCTCTTTTGTTCGCTCGCATCCCGCTTTCGAAGCAGAACAGCGCAGTTCCTTTGGCCCTCGCTATCTCGGCCGGTGGAGCGCATTTCCGGGGGGATTGGGGGGGCATGTACCGCGTTACCCTGTCGGCGGGTCACGGTTTTCAGACCGAACATGGCAGTGGCTGGGCCTCAATCGATGCGACCTATGAGTATCGCCATGGGGCCGATGATCCGACATGGAAACTGGATGCAACGGTCGGATTGAATAATCCCGGTCGGCTGTCGCCCATGCTGCAGATCGAAACTTCCAAAACCTCCGGGCAATCTTTGTCATACGCCATCATCCCAAGCCTGCGCCACGAGATCAGCGCGCATCAGGAGGTGGTTTTTGGCTTGGAATACAAAGAGGCCGATCAACGCAGCCTTGGCCTGCGTGTAGCCTTGTGGCATAGGTTCTGAGTTTCCGATCTATCTGAGCTGATGATGACCAATCCGATCCGTCCCACCGACGATGAAGCGCGCCAACTGGCACGAACACTTCTGGCAGGGGCGCGGTTTGCGGCCTTGGGCGTTGTCGACCAGGATGCATGCCCGCTTGTTACCCGTGTGGCCTTTGGACTGTGCCCGGATGGGCAGCCCATCAGCCTGATCTCAAGCCTGTCGGCCCATACGCAGGCCCTGCAAGAAAACCCGGCATGTTCTCTTTTGGTGGGCGAGCCCGGTGATCGTGGAGATCCACTGACCCACCCGAGGATCAGTTTGCAGGGCAGGGCGCATTTCATTTCAAACTCCGACAAAGAGCATCGCCGACTGGCCGATCACTATTTGCGTGTCCAGCCCAAGGCCAAGCTTTATGTCGGCTTCGCCGATTTCTGCTTTGTTTGCTTTGCGGTGAAGGCCGGTTATCTCAATGGCGGATTTGGAAAAGCCTTTCACCTCAGCCCCGAAGACCTTTTCGCGCCCGGCTGAGATTTCGCAGGCTCGGTATCGGTCGGGGGCGCTTATCGATCCACGCGCACGATCACCTGAACCTCGCCTCTCAGGGCTTCCTGCCAGCGCAGTCTCACCTGATCGCGATTGCTGCCTTGTTCCACCTCGATATAGGGCGTTGCATAACGAGTGCTGCCGCCCCCAGTGCGAATGGGGCCGATGGCAGCAACCGCGTCCACCTTGCGGGCACGGCCCTCAAACGGGAGCTGCCGGTCAGTGTTCACCGTCCAGGACGACGCCGCACTGTTTTGCACATGTTCCAGGCGCAAAGGGCTGGCGGCACCGTGGGTTACGTTGTGGTAGGTGTTGCCTTCGAAAAAGACCATCTGTGTGCGGCTGAAATCAAGGTCCGAAAAGCTGGTGTCGACCCGCTCTGCTCGATCAATCGAGCCATTGATCGAGCGAAACTTGTTGCCTGAAACGGTGATCCCGTTAAGGAAATGGCCCGTTCCATAGGGTTTTACCACAATGTAGCTGAACCACGGGGCGACATCGCCGGAGAGAAATACATTGTCGGTGATCGACAAGGCGCTGAAAGAGAACCCCCCGGTGAAATTCGGGGTCGCGTCATATTCGTTCGTCCACTCAATAAAGCAATTGTCGATGTAATTGTCAGATACGGTTGAGGCATTGTAGTTCTCGGTCAGCACCAGGCCCGCAGTGCGCACCCCGTTGGCGACTTCGTCGCCTTGAAAGAAGTGATTTCCAGTCACAGTGTGGTTGCCGCCTGCAAGCAGGGCAAAATGGCGGAACTTGGTGGCGCGGTTGTTGCGCAGCTTGGCGTCATTGGCGTTGACGTTCAGCGCGATGCTCTCCCGGTTTGCGACATTCAGCGGTTCTTCGGCGGACAGGAACTGGCAATTGTCCACAAGAATGCCCTGGCAACCGGTTCCGATGGAGGTGATCCCACGATCACTCGGGCGCGAGATGAAGCAATGATCGAGGCTGAATACCGTACCGGACGGCGCCAGCCGGATCGCGCTGCAATGGGAACTGCACTGGATCTCGATCTCGGTCATGCCGAATTTGCTGAGTTGGCTGAAGCCTGAAAAGTCGAGCATGTATTTGAAATTTCGAAAGGTGAAATTCTGCGTGCCTACCGCATCAAACAGAGGCTTGCTCAGCGTGAGCTCTCCGGCGCCAGAGTTCTTTTCGCGCACATAGACTTCGCGCCCCACGCCATTACCTTCGACCAGAGCGCCGACTGGAATATTGGCGATGTTGGAAACATTGGTCAGCTTGCGTGTATCGCTCGTGCTATAGGTGCCTTGCGCGGTCACAATCTCCGTGTCCCAAGCCGCGCCGCCTACGGCCGAAAGCTGTCCGTTCCGGATGACGCGGCGCGTTGCATAGGAGGTTCGGTTTGGAACCGCGGCCTGCATGTCGATCGGCGCGGTTACGGAGATCATGCGTCCCTTCAGGTCCAGAGATTCATGGTCCACGTTGTTCAAGAGGGCCTGGAAGGCCTTTCTGAAGCCCAACTCTTCGCTCCCAAAGGCGTCGGCATAGGACGGAAAGTCGAAATTGCGCCGCAACAACAGCATGCGGTCGGTCGGCATCGTCACGGTGCCTTCGAAGATTGCCTCGTGATCCAGCGTAACGGTATTGTTCAGACGAAAGTTGCCTTCAGGGACGAGGATCCGCCGCCCATTCGCGGCAGCATCCGCCGCCTCAAATGCTGGGGTATTGTCCTGTATCCCGTCCCCGACTGCGCCAAAGTCGGTCACATCCACAAGGCTGAGCATATTCCGCAAAAAGGCGCTTGTGATATCGGTAATTTCGATATCGTCAATGCGCACCACACCGCCGTTCGGACCGGTCAGATCCAGACCCAAGTGACCATATGTTGCGGAGATCCCCCAGGGCATATCGACGCCCGAGCGGCCACCGGTTCCAACGATGGCCGAAACCTCAACAACGCGGCCGTAAGACGAGAGACTGGTGCTGCTGCCGATTTGCACGACACCAGATACATTCCCGTTGCTGGAATTGCCCGCCCATCCTGCAATGCGCACGCTGGGAAGTGCTCCGCTCATGGCCTTGATGCGGGCCTTCACCTGCAGATAGCAGCCCGGCAGGATTGGCGTTTGCCCCATGTAGCGAAGCCGCTGGGTGCTTGCAGTTTTCTGCAATTCCAGGCAGCCGCCGAAATCGGCATCCGCCGCCACAAGCGCCGCGTTTATGGCACCGTCATAGGTGTCGGAGCCGGGTGTCCCATCACCACTTGACCATTGATCAAGGCCCTCCTCGAAACGGGCGGGCATCAGTTGCAAACCGTCGGTGATCACCTTGTTCATGGAAAACCCTTTCCTTAGCCGCAAAACGCAAGAGGCGCAGTTGCGAAAAGGGTTTAGTCCGTCTGGATTAACTGCGGCTCAGGCAGGCGTGCGCTGCCTGTGCATCAGGCGCTGCCCTCCGGCGCGCGCAATATCTGTACAGCGTTGATTTTCCAGTCCGATCCCCGCTCGACCATCTGATAGTCAAGAAGGTGCAAACGCCCGTTTCGGTCGCGGATCAGCACGCGCTGCCACTGAGAGCCGGCGACTTCCCTCAGATCCAGGTAACGCACATCTTTAGGGCCTACGACCATGGGGTAGCCGCGCTCGACCATGTCACCGAAGGTTTCTGCCGTTCCAAACAGACTGCGGATCGAGGGGGAAGCGTATTCGAAGGCTCGGCCATAATCCTCTGCCCGAAAAGCCTCAATCTGGGCTGCGATCACGGATGTTATCCTGTCTTTCTCGGCGGCGGCAGCGGAAAAACCCCAAGGCACTAGTAAAATAAGAACAGCGATAAGTCTTCTCATGGCACCCTCCCGCTGCCGACCTTCATAAAAGCCTAGGGCCTTCGGACACGCTGTCAAAAAAAGGGGCGCCAAAACTGGCGCCCCTCACGATCTCGTGAACGAGCGTGAGGTGCTATGACAGCTCCCCTGCCAACGCCTTGTCGATCAAGGCGATGGTTTCGTCTACGCCGTAGAGGGCAACGAAACCGCCAAACCGCGGCCCCTGGCTTGCGCCCAACAACACCTCGTACAGAGCCTTGAACCAGTCGCGCATGTTTTCTTTGCCGAAATGCTCTCGTCCGACCTCGAAAACAACGCCTTGCAGGGCTTCGCCGGTATTCTCGCCGTCAAATGCGGCCAGTTTGGCGCGGAACTCTTCCAAGGCGGTTCGCTCGGCGTCGCTGGGAGCGCGGAAGACTTTTTCCGGCTCAACGAAGTCCTCGTAGTATTTCACCGCGTAGCCCGCGGCTGCATCAAGGTCAGGGTGTGTTTCGGGCGTCGCTTCCGGCGCATAGCGGCGGATGAAGCCCCAAAGGGTTTCCTTGTCGTGGGCCGATGCCACCGAGGCCAGATTAAGCAGCATCGAGAAGGGCACCACCATCTTGGATTCCGGTACCTCGCCGCCATGGATGTGCCAGACCGGGTTGTTGAGCTGCGCCTTCAGATCCTGCCCGTGATAGGCGCGCAGCTGCTGGTGATACTCGTCCATCGCCTTGGGGATCACATCAAAATGCATCCGTTTGGCCGTTTTGGGCTTTTGATACATGAAATAGGCCAGACTCTCGGTCGAGGCGTAGGTCAGCCATTCGTCGATCGAAATTCCATTGCCCGAGGTCTTGGAGATCTTCTGACCGTTTGCGTCGAGGAACAATTCATAGGTGAAATGTTCAGGTGCGCGCCAGCCCAGGATCCGGCAGATCTTGTCGTAGATCGGCGTGTTGGTGCTGTGGTCCTTGCCGTACATTTCAAAGTCGACCTCAAGCGCGGCCCAACGGGCGCCAAAGTCGGGTTTCCATTGCAGTTTCACATTGCCGCCGGTGACGGGCAGGGTCCATTCCTTTCCGTCCTCGTCGTCAAAGGTGATGGTGTGGTTTTCCGCATCCACCTTTTTCATCGGCACGTAAAGCACGCGGCCCGTTTCCGGGTGGATCGGCAGGAAGATCGAGTAGGTCTGGCGACGCTCTTCGCGCAAGCTCTTCAGCATGACCTCCATGATCTCGTCATACCGTTCGCAGGCGCGTTTGAGGATCTCGTCAAACTGACCCGTGCCGTAGAATTCCGTAGCCGAGTAGAAATCGTATTCGAACCCAAAGGTATCGAGGAACCGCCGCAGCATGGCGTTGTTGTGATCGCCAAAGCTGTCGTGGGTGCCAAAGGGATCGGGGACCGAGGTCAGCGGCTTTTGCAGATGCGCCTCAAGGCTTTCGGCATTGGGCACATTGCCAGGAATTTTGCGCATCCCGTCAAGGTCATCCGAGAAACAGATCAGCCTTGTGGGGATGTCCGAGATCACCTCGAAGGCGCGTTTGATCATCGTGGTGCGGGCAACCTCTCCAAAGGTGCCGATATGCGGCAGCCCCGACGGTCCATAGCCGGTTTCAAACAGCACATAGCCCTTTTCCGGCGCGCCCTTGGCATAACGTTTGAGAATGCGACGTGCTTCTTCAAACGGCCAGGCTTTGCTCGTCAGAGCGGTTTCGCGCAGTTCAGACATGTTATTCTCCATCGGTGGCCACTCTGGGCCGATATCCGCTTCACCGGCATACACCTTGTATCCGGCCACTCCCTCTATTGTGCCGGTGCAGTATGAGTCAACAAACACTGGTGCGGATCGCCCGTTTTCACCTCTCACGACAGCTGGCTAACGGGCAATCAGCCGCGCAAACCGGGCCCGGTCTCGTGCGGCGTTGGGCGGCATGGTTGCGCCTGCAGAAAACCGCGCTTATCGTCCACCGTGAATGCAGATCTATGAAAAGGTTGCGCCAATGAGCGAGCAAGCCCCCCATCCGATGACCCCGCAGGACTGCCTTGTCGCTCTGATGGTGGCAATTTCCGCCTCGGACGAAAACATCCGCACGGCCGAGCTGGTCAAGATCCAGTCAGCTGTCAACATGCTGCCGATTTTTGCTGAATTTGACATCGACCGGATCAATACGATTTCGCAGACGGTTTTTGACCTGTTTGAACAAGAAGATGGCCTTGATGCTTTGTTCGGCCTCATCCGGGACAATCTGCCCGAACGCCTGTTTGAAACCGCTTATGCGCTGGCCTGCGATGTTGCCGCGGCCGATGGCAGCCTTGCTGAGACCGAGCTGCGCCTGCTTGAAGAGATCCGGTACGAGTTGAACATCGACCGGCTCCACGCTGCCGCCATCGAACGCGGCGCCCGTGCGCGGCATATGGTTTAGATCAGAAGCGGCAGGAGCGCGCTGACGGTTGGAAATTTCGGAGGACTACGACGCGCTGCGGGATCAGGCAGCGCGGATCTTTTTAAGGTCACTGCCGCGCAGCGATAGGCGTGCTAGCTCGCCGTAGGTGTTGCGTACTTGGCCGCGCCCTTCGTCGCCGGTGAGGTATTGTGCAAGGCGCAGTTCCGGGAACAACTCGAACAGCTCACGCATATTGTCCGAGGAGAGCCCGCGGATCGCCTCGGGGCCCGGCCAGAAGGTCTCAGTCGCGATTCCTTCGGCAAAGATCACTTCATGCTGCTCAGTCATCAGGTGCACATAGGTCACACCTTGGGGCGCGGAAGTGCGCTGGCGGCAGTTGGCATCGATCCGGGACAAAAGTTTCGCCGAAAGAAAGCTTTCTCCAAAGGGCAGGTCACGCTCGAAGGTGCGGCTGTTGACCATAAAGCGGTGCTGAGGGGACACCCACATAGGCCGTTCCGGAGACAAAATGCCATTGGGCGCCAGACAGTAGGGCCTCAGGTGGGGACGCAGGGCGAGTTCTGCGGCGCTCAGAGTGCGTTGGCCGACCCAGATCACCGGCTGGTACCCGTTGTCGGCTGTCTGTAGCAGATCTCCGACCATGATCTCGCCTGCAGGAACGGCCCCTCTTTCGGTGGCGATCAGAACATCCGGAGTGAAGCAGGGGATACCGGCCGCGTAGAGCTGAGCATGGGTGCTCATCTGTGCTGGCGTGACACCACTCAGCACAAGCTTTTCTCCGCTCGGGAAGGTGAGCAGGGCATTTCCGAAACCATCATCGCTGACAACGACGTCGCTGGTGCGGACGGCACCAAAGGGTCCGGTGCCGCCGGTCAGTTCCGAAACATCAAGTTGATCGTTGTAGAAGCTGTTCGCATCGTCGTCTCCGATGTCGAAGTCGCTTATGGTATCGGCACCGCCTGCTGCAGTCAGGACAATCTGGTCATAGCCGACGCCGCCGGTGATGAGATCGTCCCCAGAGCCCATCTTGACCGTGTCATCCCCTGCGCCGGCATCAATCACAACGCCAGCCGTGTCGGCCGAGGCATCCACGGTGTCGGCCTGGTCTGTCAGGTCCAGGGCTTCGATTTCAGAGAAGGTGATCGTGTCCGTACCATCCGTGATCGTGCCGGCCTCGGGTCCGGTATAAGTCACCGAGACTCCACTCGTGACGGCCGTCAGATCAACAGTATCGTAGTCTACTCCTGCCTCGCCACCGTACACGGTGTCATTGCCGAAACCGTCCGACATACGGAAGACGTCCTGATCAGCCTCGCCGTACATGAGGTCGTCGCCCGCGCCGCCGACCAGCAGATCGTTATCGACACCGCCATAGAGTGTGTCGTTGCCTTCGCCGCCCTCAAGCGTGTCGTTGCCTTCCGTGGCAACGATGCTGTCGTTGCCGACACCGCCGACAAGGCTGTCGTCACCGGCCGAGTTCCTGAGGGTATCGTCACCCTCCCCACCGATCAGGGTATCGTTGCCAAGTCCGGTCGTCAGATAGTCGTCACCTTCGCCCCCTTCGATATAATCGTTCCCGTCACCACCGGCGATCGTATCGCCGCCGGCACCGCCGATCATCGTATCATTGCCGACGCCGCCCTCCATCAGGTCGTCGCCGTCGCCGCCATCCAGCCTGTCGTCGCCCGCGTCCCCATAAAGTGCGTCGTTGCCGCCCTGGCCGTAGACCACGTCATTGCCGTCTCCGGCAACAATGGTATCTGCCCCTTGGTCAATGACCGTCACCACCGGGTCGTCAATAAGGTCACCGGAGAGTGTGAAACCGGAAAGGCCAACACGGGTCTGCAAGGTGAACTCGATGGACGAGCGGTCCTCGAACTCGGCCGAAAACCAGGAATCCTGGTCGGTGTACATGTTGGACTCTGTCCCGGTGGCCGTGACCATGTTGCCGTCGGTCGCCGTGTTCAGAGACGTATCCGCTGAAACGCCAAAAGAGGTGAAGCTGTTGCCATCGACAATGACAGCCTCGGCGTCGCCAAAGCCGCTGTTGTCGTCCACGTCGTTGAAGGTCGCGGTGGAGTTCAGATAGACAGGATTGCCAGTGACAGGATCAAAGAACTCAAGTCGAAACGTCGCGCGGTCCCCCGGCTGATCACCGTCCAGCAGAATCTCCGCGCCTTCGGCATAGCCGAATTCGACCATCAGATTGGGATTGTCTTTCTCGACCAGAACAAGGCGACCCCAGACGCTGCTGCCATCCGGCAGCGTGGCCACGTCGCGAAAGACTGCGCTATCTCCGGCCGAGCCGAGGTACCCGTCGTGAGAGATGCTTTGGATATTATTGATGTCCAGAACCAGTGGGCTCGCGTCGACGCCCTGATCGAAGCCATCGCCCATGTCGCCGTAGATGACGTCATTTCCATCGCCCCCATCGATGATGTCATCGCCCTCTTCGCCCGCAACGGTATCGTCACCGCGCGCGGCGCTGATGGTGTCGTCACCTGTGCTGCCACCGATGATATCGGCGCGGTTGGTGCCGGTGAGACTGGCAACAAGGTCATCTACCCAATCTGGACGGGCCATGGCGTATTCTCGATCCTGTTCTCATTTCATGCACGGCCGTACACACAAACGAGCGCATCGGTGCCCAGGCCGCCAGCATTCAGCGTTACCGGCGGGTCAATAAGGATTGGTAAATCAAAGCCTCTCCATGGCAGGGAGGCCTTGAAGTAAACGTTTAAAATTTAAGGGGATATATCTGAAACCCTTGCTCCCAACACTGCGGCGCCACGGGCCAGGTGTTTCATTTTGCCTATTCTGACAGGTGGGAAACGGAGCCGACTGCTGTGCGGGCGATTGCCCTGGCAATCAATTGCGGTACATCTTTCATGGCTCCCATGACCGGCATCACGATACCCGCGAAATTGGCAGCGTCCAGAGCCTCGGGGATATCGTCTTTCACGTGGTCGCCGCTTTGCGCAAAGAACGGGAGGCAAAGAGTGCGGGCCGGTAGCTGTGCCGCGATTTCGTCAATTCCAGGGGCCTGTTCTACATAGGCTGGCTCGATCCTGGCGCCGGGCAACAAAGGCGCAAGGCGCGTTTGGAACGCCATTGCGGCCTCTGCTGCCTTTGGGCCGCGTGCAGAGCCATGGGCGGCGAGAAGAAGATTGATGTCATCCGCCTGCCATCCAGCGTCCGACTGGGCCTGCCGCACCACCTTGGCTGCCATTTCCGGCAGACCAGGGTCTAGGCCGAACGGAGTAGCCATCACGTAGTCGCGTCCTTGCAAACGATCTGGCAACACCTTTGTGGTGAACCACCCCTTTGCCATGAAGAACGGATAGATTACGGCTCCGTCCACCATTGCCTCTTCAAGAGCGCCGGGGCAGGCCAGCGTCGCCGAGCGCACATTCCAGTCAGGCAGGTGAGCACCGACATCATTGGCGAGGGCACGCAATGCATCCTCCGGCGGCTGCGGAGCCGAGGGTTGTCCGTGGGCCACCAAAATGGCCGTATGAGAGGGGGATGGGCTCATGTTTACTCTCTATTGTGTCCGCGGCAATGCTGGTTCAAAGCAGTCTTACAGACTGCATATGGTACTGTTACGCAAGCCGACCAGGGGCAGATGACTGCGGCCGGATTTTTTCGGCCTTTTGTGACCAAGGCGATCAGGCAATTGCTGTTAGGATGACGTTTCAAAGCCGCAAAAACTATTGAACTCTTGGAAGGTTTGGCGGGTCGGCGGTTTCGCGGGCTGGGCAGAAAAGAAGGTGGTTGACCTCTTACCCGGCTTCACCTAAATCACGTCTCACTAAGAGCGGGTATGGTGAAATGGTATCATAAGAGCCTTCCAAGCTTAAGGTGCGGGTTCGATTCCCGCTACCCGCTCCAAACCTCCCCCTAATGGTACACTTTACCCCTTTTTTTTGCGGGTTCGTTGATGCAGTAAGCCCATCTGTCCCCCCGTGGTAAGGGGGCGGTGGCCGCAACTCTGCGGCTAGATGCCCTTGGCCTCAGTGCTTGACCTCATGTGTTTGCAAGGCCATGAACCTCCGGGACATTGGAAGACCATCTGGCAGGGCACGGCGCCTTGACAGAACGACGTTGTAAGGATCTGGGATGGCGCGCAGGACGGCAGCACCGAACGCAAGTGAAGAGCGGCAGGGGTCGCGGAAAATCGGCGTGCTGGCGGCGCTTTGGCCCTTCATGAGACCCTATCGGGCTTTGATGTTCATGGCCACCTGTGCGCTGGTCCTGACCGCGGGCGTGTCACTCAGTCTGCCATTGGCGGTCCGCCGCGTGGTGGATAATTTCCGCTTCTCGGATACGGCGCTTTTGAATCAGTACTTCCTTGCAGCGCTGGGCATGGCAGCCTTGCTGGCAGTGGGCACCGGCCTGCGTTACGCGCTGGTCACACGCCTTGGTGAAAGGGTGGTTGCCGATATCCGCAAGTCGGTTTTCGACCGGGTGATCGGCATGAGCCCAGAGTTCTACGAACGTATCATGACCGGAGAAGTCCTGAGCCGGATCACCACGGACACCACGCTAATCCAGTCGGTCCTCGGCTCATCGGTGTCTATCGCGCTGCGCAACCTGCTTTTGTTTGGCGGTGGCATGATCCTGATGCTTCTGACCTCAGCCAAGCTGACCGGACTGGTATTGTTGATCGTACCGGCCGTTGTTGTTCCGATTCTGGTGCTGGGGCGGCGTTTGCGCACGATCAGCCGGGAGAATCAGGACTGGATCGCGGCCTCTTCGGGCAACGCGGGCGAAGCGCTGGGCGCGGTACAGACCGTTCAGGCCTTTACCCATGAGACAGTTAGCCGCCAGAAGTTCGCAGAGATGACCGAGACAGCCTATGACGTCTCTCGCAAGCGTATCCGCACACGGGCCTACTTGACTGTCATCGTGATCCTTTTGGTCTTTTCCGGGATCGTTGGGGTTCTGTGGATGGGGGCTGTCGACGTGCGCAGTGGCAACATGAGTGAGGGTATGCTTGTTCAGTTTGTCATCTATGCCGTGCTGGTGGCAGGTTCTGTCGCGGCTCTGTCCGAGATCTGGAGCGAATTGCAGCGTGCTGCCGGTGCGACAGAGCGGCTGGTCGAACTGCTGAATGCAACTGACCCGGTGGTCGACCCTGCTGCCCCGCAGGCGCTGGCGCAGCCGGTGCGGGGAGAGATCCGCTTTGACAATGTGATGTTCCGCTACCCGGCGCGCCCGGACGTTCTGGCCTTGGATGATGTCTCGCTTGAGATCAAGCCGGGGGAAACCGTTGCCTTCGTTGGTCCTTCCGGTGCAGGCAAGACCACAGTCATTCAGCTGATCCAGCGTTTCTATGATCCAAATGAAGGCACTGTGCGCCTCGATGGCGTGGCGCTCAACGAGCTTCGGCGCGATGCGTTCCGCCAGCATATTGCCATGGTCCCGCAGGATCCTGTGATTTTTGCCACATCCGCCCGTGAGAACATCCGCTTTGGCCGTCCCGATGCAACGGATGCTGAGGTCGAGGCCGCCGCAAAGGCGGCTGCGGCCCATGAATTCATTTCGGCGCTGCCGGAGGGCTATGACAGTTATGTCGGTGAGCGCGGTGTGATGCTGTCCGGTGGGCAGAAGCAGCGGATTGCCATTGCCCGTGCGATCCTGCGGGACGCTCCGGTTCTTCTGCTGGATGAGGCGACCTCGGCGCTGGACGCGGAAAGCGAGCGTCTTGTGCAGGCGGCTGTGGATGAGCTCAGCCAGGGGCGCACCACTCTGATTGTGGCGCACCGTCTGGCCACCGTGAAAAAGGCGGACCGTATCGTGGTGATGGACCAAGGGCGCATCGTTGCCACCGGTACTCATGATGCGCTGGTGGCTGAGGGCGGCCTTTATGCGCGTCTTGCGCGGCTTCAGTTCACTGACGGGCTTGCCGCTGAGTAAACCTGCGTTCCGGCTGGGCCATATGCGGCCTTGAACGGGTTTCCCTCTGGTCAGCCAGTGTTTTGTCGCAGCGTAAAAAGGCTGCTTGCCTTGACGTGACCTCTGTGCTGCGCTTGCACAGCGCGGGTTTTGCACCCATTTTACCTTCAGGAGACAATACCCCCGAAAAAAGGGGGCAGGGGAGGACATCAATGCCGTTTGCCACGTTGGAAGACACCAAGGCGGTTGAAAATGAAATGCCGTGGGCAGAGCGGGATCTGCCCACAACCCTTTATGGGCTGCTGTCGCGCACGGCCGGTAAGTTCCCGAACCACAATGCCACTAGCTATCAGATTTTTTCTGGGCCCAACGACAAGGCTGAGACCCTGACCTGGAGTCAGTTGAAAGATCAGGTGACCCAGGCGGCAAACATGTTCCGTGAGCTCGGCATCGGCGAGAAAGACGTCGTGGCCTATGTGCTTCCCAACTGTACCGAGACGCTGGTGACCATGCTGGGCGGTGCCGTGGCTGGTATCGTCAATCCGATCAACCCGCTTCTGGAGCCTGAGCAGATCGCGTCGATCCTGCGTGAAACGAATGCCAAGGTGGTGGTAACCCTGAAGCCTTTCCCGAAGACGGATGTGGCACAGAAAGTGGCCGAGGCGGCGCGCCATGCGCCCCATGTGACGACCATCCTCGAGGTGGATCTGAACCGCTATCTGACGCCCCCCAAATCCTGGATCGTGCCATTGGTGCGGCCCAAGCTGGAGAACAAGGCGCAGCTGGCTCATGCCGATTACAAGAGCTTCACGAAGGAGCTGCGCAAGCAGCCCACCACGCTGACCTTTGCCGACAGCACCGAAGACAGGGTCGCCTGCTACTTCCACACTGGCGGCACCACCGGGATGCCCAAGGTTGCGCAGCATCGCTATTCCGGCATGATCTACAACGGCTGGATCGGCCACAGCCTGCTATTCACTGAAGAGGACAACATCATGTGTCCTCTGCCGCTATTCCACGTTTTTGCCTGCCATGTCATCGTCATGGCGGCGGTGGCGTCGGGCGCACATGTGGTCTTCCCCACGCCGCAGGGCTATCGCGGAGACGGTGTGTTCGACAATTTCTGGAAGTTGATCGAGCGCTGGAAGATCTCTTTCATCATCACCGTGCCCACGGCGATTTCCGCCAAGATGCAGAGGCCGGTTGATGCGGATATCTCGACCGTGAAGACAGCCTTCTCCGGCTCTGCTCCGCTGCCGGTGGAGCTGTTCCGTCGCTTTGAAAAGGCGACCGGCGTCAATATCGTCGAAGGCTACGGGTTGACTGAGGCGACCTGCCTTGTGTCCTGTAATCCGGTGGACGGGGAGAAAAAGATCGGCTCGATCGGCATTCCCTTCCCTTACACGGATGTGAAGATCATCAAATCCACTGCCGATGGTCTGGCGGAATGCGGCATCGACGAGGTGGGTGAGATCTGCGTCTCAAACCCCGGCGTTTATGCGGGCAACACCTACACTGAGGCCGAGAAGAACACCGAGCTCTATTTCCACGACAGCTACCTGCGCACTGGGGATCTGGGCCGTATTGACGGCGATGGCTATGTCTGGATCACCGGGCGGGCTAAGGACCTGATCATTCGCGGTGGTCACAACATCGACCCTGCCGAAATCGAAGAGGCCCTGCTAGGCCATGATGCCGTTGCCTTTGCAGGGGCGATCGGCCAGCCGGACCTGCACGCGGGCGAAGTGCCTTGCGCCTTTGTCGAACTGGTCGACGGGGCGAGCGTAACCGCAGAAGAACTGATGGACTACTGCAAGGTCCACATCCACGAACGTGCCGCGATCCCGAAACACATGACCGTTCTGGACGAACTACCGAAGACCGCGGTTGGAAAGGTTTTCAAGCCGGACCTGCGCAAGAACGCCATTACGCGCATCTACAATGAGGCGCTTTTGAAAGCGGGCCTGCCTGCCCGCGTGGAGGCGGTGATCGACGATAAGAAACGTGGGTTGGTGGCTCAGGTTGCGGCCAATGGCTCCAGCGACGTAGAAATCGGTCAGGTTCTTGGCGGTTTCACCCGTCCCTGGGAGCATCTTCCGGCGGCACAGACAGCAGCCTGAAAAATGACAGTATGAACATGCAAAGCGCCCCAAACGGGCGCTTTGTGCTATTTTTGGCATTCCCTTTCCGCGACCTCGTGTCCTAGGCTTTGCACAAAGAACTACCGGAGGCGTCCTTGTCATGGACTATGAAATGCTGATCGATGCGGAAACCTGGGACTTCATCCAAAAGACCGCAGCCTGCTTCCCGGCGGATACGGCCGAGCGGTCCATTGCCGAGCAGCGTGCGATCTATGATGCCATGGCCGAGAGTTTCCGCGCGCCGCGCCCGGATATCGTCGCCTGCACGGACCGTGAGGCCGCAGGTGTGCCGGTTCGCATCTATCAGGCAGGTCATCCGACGCGTAGCGTGATGTTCTGTCACGGCGGTGGGTTCGTGGTTGGGGGCCTTGAAAGCCATGATGATGTCTGTGCTGAGATTTGCGCACAGACCGGCTACCGGGTCGTTGCGGTCGACTACCGCCTGGCACCCGAGCATTTGCACCCGGCCATGTTCGAAGACGCCTGGGCAGCCTTTGAGTGGATCCTTGCGCAGTTTGACGGTGGCGTTGTCCTGGCGGGTGACAGCGCGGGTGCGAACCTTTGTGCGGCCGTGGCGCATCACGCACGCGGGAAAACGGACCGCCTGTTGGGCCAGGTTCTGATCTATGGCGCCTTTGGCGGTGATGTGGACGCCGGATCCTATGTTGAGCATGCCGACGCACCGATGCTGACCCGAGACGAGATTCTGTTTTATCAACGTATCCGCTGCGAAGGGGGAATCTTGCCCAAGGGAGATCCCACTTTCGCACCGCTGCATGACAGCGACTTCTCTGACCTTCCGCCGACCGTTCTGGTCACCGCCGATTGCGACCCGGTGCGCGATGACAGCCGCATCTACCGGGATCGGATCCTTGCCGCAGGCGGCAGCGCCCATTGGATAAACGAAGAGGGTCTGGTACATGGCTACCTGCGCGCCCGCCATTCGGTTCAGCGTGCGCGCGATAGTTTTGAGAGGATTTCAGTAGCGATCGAGGCGCTTGGCCAAGAGGTCTGGCCCTACGATTGAACGGTCATCCCGCGTACTGCTGGCAAGGCACCTCTCCGATGCGTTCGTAGTTCATCCAGCCAACGCTAATGGTGCGCCAGTCACCCTGGCCTGGAGAGACCGTAACATAGGTCCAACCGGCGCCCGGCCAATGCCCGTATGATACGGTTTGTCCCGGCAGGATCGAACCTACGACTGGCGTGTCGGCGCCTTGTCCGGCGTGCAGGATGACCTCTGGCCCCATCCAACCGATGCAGGCGCTTTCGCCATCGTCAGGGATCGGAACATCCCACAGCTGCCTGCGCACAAAGAGGTCATCGAGTTCAAGGTGCGGCTGCTTAGTGTTCACCCGGCAGGATAGTTCCTTTTCCGCCGCGCGCAGTCGCGCAACGGTCTGGTTGTCCTCGGGGCTGAGGGTGACGGATTTGCCGATGCAGGGCCCGGTGCCAAAGACGGCCTGTCCCAGTACCGAGCCAAAGCAGTAGCCTGCCTGGTGCATGATTGCGTTCCGTGTGTACCACAGCTCGTGGCAGTAGTCGCTTGCCGCCGCAGGGCTGGCCAGCAGGGCGAGGGCAGAGAGCAGGCGTTTCACAGGATGTTCCTTTCGTGATGGGACCGCGCAGCCCAAACTTCACTGCCTTTGGTTGCAGAAGGGTTACGTCAGAAACGGTTTGGCCTTCATGGTCTCCGCAACCGGGGCGCCAAGGCGAGACAGGATTGTCGGCGCAAGCTGCAACTGATCGATAACAGTATCCTCGGCTGGCCCCTCAGCATCGCCAAAATAGTAAAGCGCGGTTTCCTGTTGCAGGGGGCTGCGCCCTCCGTGATGGCCGCGTTCATCCTGACCGTGATCGGCTGTGACGATCACCTCGTACCCCATCTTGCGCCAGCGCGGGATGAAGGGGGCCAGCATCTCGTCCATCACCGCGCAGGCATGGTCCATCTCTTGGCAGTCGTGAAAGAACCGGTGCCCCATGCTGTCGAGCGTGCAGGTATGCAGCATGGCGTAGTTGAGGCCAAAGCGGTGGGCCAGGTTGGTAAGCGTGCCAAAAAGATCGACATCAGAAGGGGTCATCTGGTTGATCAGCCCATAGCCGGTCATGGTGTGAAAACGGCCGTGGTTGATCGTCTCGCTGTCCGGCTCATCATATTCGATGTCGCGCACGTAGTCGAAGGGATGGCGGTTGAAGAACTCGGACCAGAAGCTGTGCGCCACAGCGCCCGTCACACCGCCGCCTGCGCGGACTTGGCTGAAGACGTCCTTGTGCGACAGGCGAAAGACATTTCCGTTGCCGGTGCAGCCATGCTCGGCCGGGGCAACACCGGTGTGGATCGAGGCATAGCAACTGGCCGAGATCGAGGGCAGTACTGCCCGCTGCTTCCAGACACGGGCATCGCCGCTGTCTACCCAGCCTTCAAGGTTACCGAACAGACGGCGGAAATTGCGCCAGGGCACGCCGTCCAGAATAATCAGAAGGAGTTTGCGGTCCATGTTCATCTATCCTTGCACGTGAGGATCTATCGGAGAAAGGAAACAGGCCCGCGACGGATGCGGGCCCGTAAGGTGTCTTGAGATCGGCCGGACAGGGTCAGTTGCCCGCACTTTCCATCCTGCGGTTGGCGATGACCTCTTCCAGCCAGCCAAGCCTCATTTCCGGGACCGAGCCAAGCAAGAGATCAGTGTAGTCATCAAAGGGTGGCGACAGCACTTCGGACTTGCTGCCATAACGCTGCACGCGGCCCTGGTACATAACGGCGATATTGTCCGAGATCGCCCGGACCGTTGCCAGATCGTGGGTGATGAACAGGTAGGCAACGTTTTCGATCTTCTGGAGGTTGAGCAGCAGTTTCAGAATACCGTCCGCCACCAGCGGGTCGAGCGCCGAGGTCACCTCGTCGCAGATGATCATCTTGGGCTTTGCCGCCAGCGCGCGCGCGATGCAGACGCGCTGTTTCTGACCGCCCGACAGCTCGGCCGGATAGCGGTCGATGAAGTCTTCGCCCAGTTCGATCTCGTCCAGAAGCTCGATGATCCGCTTGCGCTTTTCGGCGCCCTTCATGCCAAAGTAGAACTCCAGCGGGCGTCCGATGATGGTGCCGACCGTCTGGCGCGGGTTCATCGCCACATCGGCCATCTGGTAGATCATCTGCAATTCGCGCAGATCATCGCGGCTGCGGCTGGGCAGATCGGGCGACAACACGCGGCCTGCAAATTCGATCTCTCCCTCACGCGGCGGCAGAAGGCCTGTGATGACACGGGCGAGGGTGGATTTGCCGGAACCGGACTCCCCCACAACAGCCAGCGTCTGACCGGGGTAGAGGTTCGCGTTCACATTGTGCAACACGTCGAACTTGGTGCCCTTGTAGCGCGCGGTGATGTTGCGGACGCTGAGCACCGGCTCGCCCGAGGGTGCTTTTTCTTCATGTTCGATCGAACGGACCGAGACCAGCGCCTTGGTGTAGTCTTCCTGCGGCGCGTTGATGATCTGGTTTACATCGCCATATTCCACCATGTCGCCGTGACGCAGTACCATGATGTCATCGCTGACCTGCGCCACAACGGCCAGATCGTGGGTGATGTAGAGTGCCGCCACGCCAGTGTCGCGGATCGCTTCCTTGATCGCCTTCAGTACGTCGATCTGCGTGGTCACATCCAGCGCCGTCGTGGGCTCATCAAAGACGACAAGATCGGGTTCGGGGCACAGGGCCAACGCCGTCATGCAGCGCTGCAGCTGCCCGCCCGAGACCTGGTGCGGGTAGCGCTCTCCAATGTTGTCGGGATCGGGCAGGCCAAGCTTGGCAAAGAGGGCGCGCGCGCGCGCCTCGGCGTCCTTCTTGGAAAACTTGCCCTGCTCGATCGCGGCCTCGGTGACCTGCTCCATGATCTTCTTGGCCGGATTGAACGAGGCCGCGGCGGATTGCGACACGTAAGTGACCTCACCGCCACGCAGGGCGCGAATATCCTTGAAAGAGCTTTTCAGGATGTCTCGCCCGTTGATCCAGACTTCACCGCCGGTGATCTTTACGCCGCCCCGGCCATAGGCCATGGAGGCAAGACCAATGGTGGATTTCCCGGCGCCGGATTCACCGATCAGGCCAAGCACCTTGCCCTTTTCCAGATCAAAGCTGACGCCGTGCACGATTTCGATGTCATGGGGCTTTTCGCCGGGTGGGTAGACCGTCGCGCCGATCTTGAGATCACGGACTTTTACGAGGGGATCGCTCATCCGCGGCCTCCTTTCAGCGAGGTGGTTCGGTTCAGGATCCAGTCCGCCACCAGGTTCACCGAGATGGCGAGCGTGGCGATGGCAAAGGCCGGCATCAGCGCTGCCGGAGCGCCATAGACGATGCCTTCGGCGTTTTCCTTCACGATGCCGCCCCAGTCCGCCTGCGGAGGCTGAATGCCAAGGCCGAGGAAGGACAGGGTGGAAACGAACAGAACCATGAAGATGAAGCGCAGGCCCATTTCGGCCACCAGCGGCGACAGGGCATTGGGCAGGATTTCGCGGAAGATGATCCAGGCGGTTTTCTCACCGCGCAGACGCGCGGCTTCGACATAGTCCATCACCTCGATATCCACAGCCACGGCGCGCGACAGGCGGAAGACGCGCGTGGAATCGAGCAAGCCCATCACAAGGATCAGCACCGGCAGGGTCACTGGCATCACCGACAGCACCACAAGGGCAAAAATCAGCGAGGGGATCGACATCAAAAGGTCCACAAAGCGCGACAACAGCTGGTCGACCCATCCTCCGGCCACGGCGGCAAGAAAGCCCAGCACGGATCCGGTTGAAAAGGACAGGATGGTCGCAGCAGTGGCCACAAAGATCGTGGTCTGCCCGCCATAGATCATCCGCGACAGCAGATCGCGGCCAATGCCGTCGGTGCCCAGAAGGAACTCGGCGCTTGGCGGATCCCAAAAGCCGGAGCTGACGACTTCATCATAGCCATAGGGCGCCAGTAGCGGAGCAAAGATCGCCGCAAGGAAATACAGCGCTGTGAAGAACATCCCAATGGCTGCAGCAACAGGAATTCTCATTTCGGGTGCCTCAGTCTCGGGTTGGAAAGGATGGCGACGATATCGGCGATCATGTTGAGGCCGATATAGACGGCGGCAAAGATGATACCGCAGGCCTGCACGACAGGAACGTCCCGCTTGGAAACGCTATCGACCAGGTATTGTCCCATGCCGGGATAGACAAAGACCACTTCGATCACCACGACGCCCACCACCAGATAGGCAAGGTTCAGCATCACGACGTTTACGATTGGCGCAATGGCGTTCGGAAAGGCGTGACGATAGATTACCTGAAAGGTGTTTAGGCCCTTCAGCTCGGCTGTTTCGATATAGGCCGACTGCATCACGTTGAGGATCGCAGCGCGCGTCATGCGCATCATATGCGCGAGGACAACCAGGGTCAGCGTGGCGACCGGCAGGGCAATGGCGTCCAGCTTGTCCAAAAGCGGCGCGTCTGGGCGGAAGGCTGCGGCGGTCGGGTAGAACCAGCCCATTTTCACGCCAAAAAAGAACATCAGCACATAGCCGATCAGAAACTCGGGGATGGAGATCGAAGCCAGCGTGACGCCGGAGATCAACTTGTCGGGCCAGCGCTCGCGATATCGTACCGCCAGAAGACCGAGGAAAATGGCCATCGGCACGGCGACAATTGCCGCCCAGAAGGCCAGAAACAGCGTATTGGACAGACGTTGTGCGATACTCTCGCCAATATCCCGTCCCGAGGTCAGGGCCGTACCCAGATCCCCCTGCATCAATCCGCCCAGCCAGGAAAAATACCGTTGCAGGGCAGGTTCATTCAGGCCGAGTTCGGCCCTCAGGTTCGCCAGCGCCTCCGGGGTTGCGGATTGTCCCAGAATGGACTGCGCCACATCGCCCGGAAGGATGATGGTTCCCGCAAAGATTAGCGCGGAAACAAGCAGCAAGAGTAATAGGCCCAGCGCAATGCGCTGGACCAACAGTTTCACAATGAGGGGCATCTTATGCCTTCACCCACATTCTGTGCGGTGCGTAGGAGTTCATCAGGGCAAAGCCTTTAGCATCGTTGACCCAGCCCGCCAGGCGGTCCGATGTTGCATCGACAAAATCGTTGAACATCGGGCAGATCAGGCCGCCTTCGTCACGCAGAATGGTGGACATGTCCGCATACATCTGGGTGCGCTTGCCGGTATCCAGCTCGGCCCGCGCCGCCAGCAACAGCTGGTCGAACTGCTCGTTGTTGAAGCGGGTGTCGTTCCAGTCCGCCGAGGACAGGTAGGCCGTGGTGAACATCTGGTCCTGGGTGGGACGGCCGCCCCAGTAGCTGGTACAGAAGGGCTGCTTGTTCCAGACCTCGGACCAGTAGCCGTCGTTCGGCTCACGCTTGACGTTCAGCTTGATTCCTGCGCCAGCGCAGGACTGCTGGAACAGCGCCGCCGCATCCGGTGCACCCGGGAAGGAGTTGTCCGAGGTGCGCAGCAGGATCTCGCCGTCATAGCCGGATTTCTTGAGGTGGAACATGGCCTTGTCCGGGTCATATTCGCGCTGCTCGAACTCGGTATAGAGCGGGTAGGAGGCGTTGATCGGGGTGTCGTTACCGACCGAGCCAAAGCCGTTCAGGATCTTGTCGACCATTTCCTGACGGTTGATGCCGTATTTCAGCGCCATGCGCACATCGTTGTTTGCAAAGGGATCGGTGTCGCAATGCATGATGAACACATAGTGGCCGGGGCCGCTGGTGGTGTGCAGGTTGATGCCCGGTGCGCGGCCCACCAGTTTCGCGGTACGCGGCGGCACGCGGTCGATCATGTCGACCTGACCGGACTGAAGCGCGGCAACACGTGCGGTGTTGTCGTTGATTACGATGTATTCGATGGTCTCGGCATTGCCCAGATCGCCCCAGTAGTTGGGGTTTTTCTCGGCGACGAACCGCACGCCCATGTCGGCTTCTTTCAGCACATAGGGGCCGGTGCCAATGGCCGCCGACGGATCATCCTTGCCGCCGCCGGGCTGGATCGCCAGGTGGTAGTCTGCCAGCAGATAGGGCAGGTCGGCGTTGGGGGTGTCCAGCTCGATTGTGACGGTGTCACCTTCGCCAGTGACATTCTTGATGCCGCGCATGATTCCGAGAGCGCCGGACTTGGTATCCTCGCCCGAGTGCCGGTCCATCGTCTGCACCACGTCTTCGGCGGTGACGGGTTTCCCGTTGGAGAAGGTGATGCCCTGGCGGATCTTGAAGGTCCAGACGCGGGCGTCGGCCGAAGCAGAGAAGCTTTCCGCAACCTTGCCCTGGATGCCGCCATCGTCGGCAAGCTCGACCAGCGATTCACCCCAGAGACGGATGACCGACAGCGCTACCTGGTTGGTTGCCAGCGCCGGATCCAGGCTGTCTGTGGTGCTGCCGCCCTGCAGGCCGACGCGGATGGTGCCACCTTTTTGAGGGCCTGCCGCCATCACTTCAGTGGACAGCAGCGCGTTTGCAGCTGCAGCCGTGAGGCCCAGCGCGGCGGCGCGGCCCATGAACTCGCGGCGGCTCATCATGCCTTTGGCGGCCTGACGGGCCATGAAATGCAGTTGGTCTTTCATCGATTTCTCCCAGTTGAATGTACCGCTTTGCGCAGCTTTTTCTTGATTGGCTATTCAAGATTTGCGCATTTGCAGCGGCCTCGCAAGCTTTAATCCCTGTGCCGCTGCGATGATCCAATTCCGTCGAGGGGCATTGGTGCGGTCAGCAGGTCGCCTTTTCGCAGTGATATGCCGCATTTTTGTGAAAGAAAACCGGTGGCTGAGAAAAAGTGATCAAAAGCGACAGATGTATGCCGTTTTTGTTCCGTTGCGTTTTTCAGGCGACCTTCAGCCATGTGTGGTCATTAAATGGCTAGGAGATGAGAATCGCAGCCACTACCAGTCAGCGGTATCCATCCAGATCGTGACCGGTCCGTCATTCAAAAGACGCACCTTCATGTCCGCACCAAAACGACCCCGCTCAACCGGCAGGTCCTGGGTTGCCAAAGCCGCGCAGAAATGGTCGTAGAGCCGCGATCCGGTGTCAGGGTCCGAGGCCGCAGAAAAACCGGGCCGGTTGCCGCGCTGTGTATCGGCGGCCAGGGTGAACTGGCTGACAGCCAGCACCGCGCCGCCGATGTCTTTGACCGAGCGGTTCATCTTGCCCGCCTCATCCTGAAAGATGCGCAGTTTGGCGATCTTGGCGGCCAGCCGGTCGGCCTCGGCCACTCCGTCACCGTCCATTGCGCAAACAAGCACCAACAGGCCGTCGCCGATCTCTCCGATGATCTCGCCGTCAACTGTGACAGAGGCGTCGCTGACGCGCTGAATGAGGGCTCGCATGGGGCTGTCCTTCGTTTCTTGAGATGATCGTTAGCTGCGCCAGTCGGCGAATTCCTCCAACCCTGCGCGACTTGTGCGGAAGCCATTGGCTGGGTGGTCCTTGTCTGCATAGCCAAAGCTGATCGCACAGAGGATCAGACGGTCCTCGGGGATCTCCAGCATCTCATGCAGCATGGGCGCGAATGAGGCAACGGCAGCCTGAGCGATGCTTGCGACCCCGGCCGCCTGCGCCGCAATTGTAAAGGCGGAGACAAAGCCGCCGCAATCCATCGCGCCATAGGATCCAAGCTCTTTCGGAGAGGACAGGATCGCACAATGGGGCGCGCCGAACAGGTTGAAGTTTTCCATCATCTGGCGGGCAGATCCGGCGCGGTCGCCTTTCTCCACGCCCACGGCCTCATAAAGCGCCCATCCGCATTCGCGGCGGCGCGCCTTGTATTCACCCGAATAGCCATCGGGAAAGGGCAGATCCGGGGCGTGGCCACCGGCCATGGCGGCCTCTGTCAGGGCCTTGCGCAGCCGGTCTGTTTCGGCGCCGCTGGTGATCGTCACTTTCCACGGCTGGGCGTTGCACCACGAGGGCACCCGCTGCGCCGTGCACAGGATCTGCTCAATCACGGTGCGCTCCACCGTCTCGGGGCGAAAGGCGCGGCAGCTGTGCCGGGCCGTGAACAGGGCATCGAGCGCCGCAAGGTCAGGCAGTGTGGTCATTCTTGGCTCTCCTCCGGTTGCGCGGCGCCACAATGGCCATGGGGATCACGGCCCGCAAGAGATGATTTGAGATGGATCAAGGGGATCGGCACTGGGTTGTGCTAGGCTGTATGCGTCTCAATCAGGAGGATGATTCATGGTGGAAAAGACCGAGCATAGCGGTTTCTGGCCTTCGCTCTATGATCCCTTTCGCGCTCTAGGCGCACGAGTTGCGGATTGGCTGCATCCGGCAACCGAAGCATCGTCCGGCGACAAGGCCTATGACATCACGATGGAGCTGCCGGGCGTCACCGATGACGATGTGGAGCTTTCGGTGGACAATGGCGTTCTGACCATCAGCGGCGAGAAAAAGACCTCATCTGAGAGGAAGGGTGACACCTGGTATTTCAGCGAGCGCCAGTATGGTGCGTTCCGCCGTGCATTCCGGTTGCCCGAGGATGCGGACGGGGCTGCGGCCAGCGCGCGAATGGAGGATGGCGTGTTGCACATCAGCGTGCCAAAGAAGGCGCTCGAAAAGCCTGAGACCGCAAAGAAGATCGAGATCACGAAGGGCTGATCCGCCGCTTGAACGTGCGGATCTAAAGCCGCGCAATGGCGCGGCTTTGTCCCTTCCCAGCGGCGGTTGTACCTATTGATTTCCTACGTAAACGGCCACGCCGACAAGGATCAGTGCCACGGCCACCGCGCCCGCAATTTTCCAGGCGGAGTAGGGGCGCTCTCCCTGCACGCGGCCGGACTGACCGTTCACCACAAACCGGTACGTCTTGCCCCGGTACTTGTATGCAGCCAGCCAGACTGGCAGCAGGACGTGCTTGAACGTGACGTCCGAGACCTCGGTGTCGATATGCGCAATGCGCTGACGATCGCCGCCGATGTCAAAGCGCACGTCACGTTCAATGACCCGGTCCATGCGCTCTCGTGCCTCGCCAAAACCGTCCTGCAGAGAAACCGCATAGGCTTCGGCCCGAAAGCCTGCCAAGTATTGCGGTTGATAGGGCTCAAGGGCCGACAGGTCCCAAGGCTCCAGCGCATCGGTATAGCGCTTGGGCAGACTTTTGGAGGCCAGCACCAGTACATCGTCAAAAAAGCGCTTCACACGACCTGATACCGGGAGCCAGCGTACTTTCGCCACCTGTCTCGCTGTGGGCTTGCCGTCGATCATCACGGTTTCGGTGACATAATAGACGGTTCCGCGCTCCCCCCGATAGGCGCTGCGGGTATCGGCATCATAGGTCCAGTATGGAACGTAGATCCCCTCCATCCGGCGGCCCTTGCGTGCGTATTCCCTGAGGCCATTCGGAGCGAACCAGAGGCGGCCCAGCCAGTCGGTCATGGCCTTGTGGGCGCTGCGCTCATCCATGGCAAAAGGCAGAACGCCCTTTGGTTTGATATGGCGGCTCTCGCCCGTATCGGTGACCACGGGCGTTGCACAGAACGGGCATTCGCGGGCGTGGTTGCTTGGGTCGAACTCCACCTCGGCGGCGCAGTTCGGACACTTGGAGACGCGGGTGGTCTCCATGTCAGCTTCTGGGAGCTGCCGATCCAATGCTGCAAGAAAATCCATCTCGCGCAGCGCGCCACCACGCCAGGGGCCAGCGGCTATCTTTTCTTCATGCCCGCAGTGACTACAGCACAGCGTGCCGCTTTGCGGATCAAAGCGATAGTCGGCGCCGCATTGCTCGCACGGAAAACGGTGCGTTTCGCTGGGAGCTCTGGCCCGATCCGTCACAGGAGCGGACTCTGATGCGGTTCGGGGCGCAGTGGGCGGCGGTGGCGGCGAGGACACGTGCGTTTCTCACAAGGCTTGTGTTTGGACAGAAAACCAGAAGTGGTTCAGGCACCAGGAGCAGGCGGCGGAGGAGGAGGAGGCAGGATGGTGAACAACTGCGCCAGCTCGGCCACGTCCCCTGCGCGCTGCCAGCCGTCCTGACCGGGGGTCCAGACATAGGTTTCGCGTTTGAGCTGCCCCTCCTGCGCCATGCGGCCAAGACGTGCTTTCGAGAAGGGGCCTGTCGTCTGCCCGTTCTCGGCAATATGCCAGACATGTTCCACCGGCGGTGGCGGCGGAGCGACCGGTGCGGCCTGGGGCTGGGCCTGCGCAGCAGCGGGCGCGGGGCGGGCGCCCCATGGGCCTGCGGCTGGACCCGCTGCGCCCTGCGCCACTTGCTGGGCCATCGCAATGCCCATACCCATACCAAGACCCGCGCCCATGCCGCTGTTGGGCGTTCGCGCGGCGGCGTCCATCGCCTCGGCGGCTGCAAATTGCGTGTAGCGGCCCAGATCTCCGACAATGCCCATCTGGGTGCGCCGGTCCATGGCCTGTTCCACAGCGGGCGGCAGGGAAATATTCTCGATATAGAGTTCGGGGATCGACAGCCCGTACTCCGCCACCGTGGCCGAGATTTCTGCAGCGACCAGCTTGCCGAGATCTGCAGTATTGGCCGCCATGTCCAGCACCGGAATCCCTGAACCTGCCACCACCCGGCTGAACTCCTGCACGATGATGTTGCGGATCTGAAAGCTGATCTCATCCATGGTGAATTCACCATCGGTACCGACAATCTCGGTCAGGAAACGCGCCGGATCCACCACGCGTACCGAATAGCTGCCAAAGGCGCGCAGGCGCACCGGCCCGAATTCCGGGTCGCGGCAGATGATCGGGTTCTTGGTGCCCCACTTCAGATCATTGAAGCGCGTGGTGCTGACGAAATAAATCTCGGACTTGAAGGGCGATTGAAACCCATGGTCCCAGTGCTGCAGCGTCGTCATCACCGGCATGTTGTTGGTCTCAAGCATATAAAGACCGGGGGTGAAGACATCCGCCAGTTGGCCCTCGTGGACAAAGACCGCCGCCTGTCCTTCGCGCACCGTCAGCTTGGCACCATATTTGATCTCATGGCCCTCTCGCTCAAAGCGCCAGACCATGGTGTCGCGGGTATCGTCCACCCAGTGGATGACATCGATGAACTCTCCGGTTAGGAAGTCGAAAATACCCATCTGTCAGGTCCTCTTCTTGTCGTGTTCAAGGGCGCGCGCTGCCAGTGTCACAGGGGCTGCCCCATCAGTTCGCGGGCAATGATACGGGTGATCGGGCGGGCTTCTTCGGCACTCATTCCCGTGGTCAGGCGTGGATCGTAAAGCATCTGCAGTAGCTTTTCGTCATGGCTGGTGAGAAAGGCAAATTCGTCATCGTCGTTGAATATCGACGGGCGCGCTCTGGGGCTGTCGTTCAAAAGGCCCAAACCTTGGGCGATTTCCTCGTGAATGCAGCTGTGGCGGACCAGGTCCGGGTGTTCGGCGCGTATCAGGGCGACGCCGCGGATATAGTCGAACGGGCTGCTTTGCGCGCCGCCGGCCAGTACGAAACAATAGTGCGTGCGGGGCGGATCCACGAAAAGCTGGAAGTCGCTCTGGCTGATATTGGGGAGCAGCGCGCGCACGCGTTCAGCAACAAAGGCACTGTCGTCCTTGCCTGCGAAAATTACGTGAAAGTTTCCACGTCTTTGCACGGCGGAAATGGGATGTTTGGTGATCCGGCCCAGCCTTGCCGCGAAGCTGGCCACTCGGTCATCATCCACACGGCGCTGGCGCTGTGGCACCGAGGGGCCGAACTCGGCTTGAATGCGTACGGGGCCGGACCAGCGAGAAAGGCCGCCGGTCGCGCCGCCTCCGCGTCCGGCGTATTCGTTGAAAAACGAGATAGCCTCGAAATTCGTCGCCAGATCTTCCGCGTCGTAGGGCGTGTCCGGCCCGCCGCCATCTGTACGCAGCAGGCCCCGCGTCAGAAGATCTTGCTGCAGAACACGGTAATACTGGCGCAGCTCTGCGCTGGCAGCCGATGGTGCAACTGGAACAGCGAGGGAGGCGGGGCGCGGTTGGGGCACCAGAGACTCGCCGCGTCCCGCAGGCATGCAGCCCATGGTGGAAAGGCCAATACCCAATACCAAGAGGCTTGCGGCCCGTCGCAAACCCCTTGGCCCTGTCCGCAAGCCGCCGTTATTTGATGCCAGCTCTGCCATCGCCTCAGGAGGGAACGGCCGTGCCCGCGTTGTCCCCGGTGCCATCGCGCCGTGCCTTGGCTGCGGCCAGCGTGTCACGCAGATCGGCCTCCATTTTCTTGAGGTCCTCCTCGGCAGCTGCGCGCTTGGCCTTGCCTTCATCGGCGATCTGCAAGCTTTCCTGGATGGTGCCGATCAGATCCGCGTTGGCCTGTTTTACGGCCTCGATGTCAAAGACACCGCGTTCCATTTCCTGGCGGATCATCTTGTTGCTTTCGCGCAGGTTGGCGGCGTTTGAAGTGAGAAGCTCATTGGTCAGATCGTTGGCGTCCCGCACCGCTGCAGCGGCCTCAGCTGAGCGCTGTATGGTGACCGCCTGCGCCAGTTGTGTCTCCCACAGGGGCACTGTGTTGACGAGGGTCGAGTTGATCTTGGTTACCAAGGATTTGTCGTTTTCCTGCACCAGCCGGATCGAGGGTAGCGACTGCATGGTTACCTGGCGCGTCAGCTTGAGGTCATGCACCCGGCGTTCCAGATCGTCCCGCGCGGCCCGCATATCGCGCAGCTCCTGCGCCCGGATCACCTTGTCTTCTTCGGCTGCGGCCTGCACTGCTGCCTCAAGGGCGGGAATGTCGTTCGCGTCCAGATCCGCCAGTTTTGCCTCACCGGCTGCTATGTAAAGCGCCAGTTCGTCATAGAAATCCAGCGTCTTTTCATAGAGCAGGTCGAGAGACTTGATGTCCTTCAACAGGGTATGCTCGTGGCCGAGCAAGTCATCGGTTATCTTGTCGATCTGCGCCTGAATGGTCTCATAGCGGGCGGTGAACTTGGCAAAAGGCGCAGCGCGGCCCAAAAGCCGTTCCCAGAAAGTCGGTTTGCGGCGCACGTCCAATTCGGACACCGAAAAGCCTCGAATAGTTGTGACGATATCGCGTAAGGAGTCCCCGGCAGGTCCGACATCCTTGTTGCGGACATCGGCTAGCATCGCCTGGCTGATCGTCTGCAATTCTCCTTGTGCACGAGATCCGAAGCCGATGATCGAGTTGCTGTCCTTCATGTCGATTTCGCCAATGCGCTGCTGGATTGCTTCGCTGGTGGCGGCATCTGCGCCGGCAAGAGGCTGGATATTGCCTGCCGGGGCAGGCAGTTCCACGGCTGTCACTTCGGTGACGAGGGCCTCTGCCTCAAGGGCTTTCTTTTGAACGGTCTCGGACATCAATGGCGTTCCTTAAGTCGAAGTGTCAGTTGCGGTCCAGCTGGACCCCTTCGCGCTGCAGGCGCTCCCGCAACACATCTATTTCAATGGTAAGATCGCTGCGGTCTTCGAGCAGCATCTTTTTGGTTCGGGCAGCGAAATTCTTTTCCAGATCTTCCAGCAGAGCAAGGTAATCCTTGCGGGCCTGTGTATCTCGGCTTCGGGAAAAAATGTCAGCAAATTTGACAGTCGCATCGCGCGCGCCCTGCAGATAGACGGTCAGGTATTTGCGCGCGCCGGTCAGATCGCGGGGGTCTTCCTCGATTGTGCGGAACATTTCGCGGGCAACCGACTGAAAACGTTCCACACGGGCCTCTAGATCCCGGTCCTGCGCACGCAGTGCGGCGTCGCGCATGGCGTCAAGGTAAGCTTCGGCCTCATCCACAGCGCGTGCGACCCGGCTTTGCTGAAAATCATCGACGCCTTCCACCCCCTTGTCCTGCAATGGATCAATGCCAAAGGCTGCAAGATGAAGGCCCGTGGCGGCAAGGCCATAGATGGCGGCAATCATGATCCCAGGCTCTGCCTTCCAGGCCGCCAGCGCCGCCCCGGCGCCGGTCAGGATGGAAGCCAGGATCTTTCGTGGCAAGGCGGGCTTGCGGGCAACCTTTCGGGCCGCAAAGGCCGCCTCCGCGCGCAGCCCCTCGCGCAACAAGAAGGCCCCACCGGTCCAGAGCGCGGCAGCAATCCCGCCGAGGGCCAAGCCTGTTGCACCGTCATTCAACGACATCATCAGTAAGACACCGCCGGGGACGAACATCGTGTTGGCGCGCGCGCCAACCGGATCTACCTTGGCATTGCGAAAGGAGCCGCTTTTTTCGCCCGTCTCGATATCGGATACGGCGCTGGCTTGATCCGCGCTTCCGTTTGGGCTGAATTTTCCGCCGTACCTTTGAGCCATCCGCTCAGGCTCCCACGATCCAGCCAGTGCTCAGACCGAACATCAGGATCATCAGTGCTGCAAAGGCGACTTTCTGCACGCGGGCTCCCCCTGGGTTTAAGTGTTCATGCTTGAAACCTAAGAGATGGGACGCCCGCTTACTAGGGGGAAGTCTGTTTCAGATGGCTCAGCGCCGGGGATTCTTGCCGATAGGCCCTTTTGCGGCGCGGGACCGGTCATTTGCGTCGGGACGGGGTTTTTTTCCTATCGTATTCTTCTCTCTCTGAGCTGGTTTTGATGCGCGCGCCCCTGTTTTTGGGCCTGGTTTGCCGCGTGACGGCTCTTCACCGCGATAGGGGGGCGGCGCTTTTCCAGAATGTTTGCGGCCTGGGCGGGCGCCACGGGTGAGTTTGCGTCCAGACGAGTCTTCTTTCTCCACTGGTTCGAGGCCTAGCTGGTCGCGGATTACCCGCGGGCGCAACTCCTCGACCTCTCCCGGTCTCAAGGCGCCCAGTTGGAAGGGTCCATAGGAAAGGCGCAACAGGCGGTTCACGGAAAAGCCGATATCCTCCATGGCGCGGCGGATTTCGCGGTTCTTTCCCTCGCGCAGGCCAACGGTTAGCCATGCATTGGCACCTTGCTGGCGGTCCAGAGACACGATCATCGGCTGGAATTTCTGGCCTTCGATTACAAGGCCTTTGCGCAGCGGTTCGAAATCGCTTTCCTGCGGGCGACCCTTGATACGGACCCGGTAGCGGCGCAGCCAGCCGGTCGAGGGCAGCTCCAGCTTGCGCTTGATACCGCCGTCGTTCGTCAGCAAGAGCAGCCCCTCGGAATTTAGGTCAAGCCGCCCCACGGTCATAACCCGCGGCAGGTCTTCGGGCAGCTCGTCAAAGATGGTCTTGCGGCCGAGCTCATCGCTGGTGGTGGTCACAAGGCCCGCCGGTTTGTGATAGAGCCATAGCCGCGGCGCCTCGGCTTCGGGCAGGGGCTGGCCGTCCACCAGTATGCGGTCCCTGTTGGTCACGTTCAACGCAGGGCTGTCGATCACCTTGCCGTTTACCGCGACCCGCCCTTCCGAAATCATCCGCTCGGCTTCACGCCGCGAGGCAACGCCCGCGCGCGATAGCACCTTGGCGATCCGGTCGCCATCGGGCGTGGTTTCGTTGTCCTTGTCGGCGCGCTGCGATGAATGGGCAGCCTTGCTGGCTGGTGCCTTGGGGCGAGAGGGGCGTTTGGGGGATGCGGGTGTCTTGCTCATCCCTTTGCCATAGAGCATTCCGGCGCCTTGCGAAAGCGCACATTCTGCGGCAGGGAGGGGTATGGTCTTTCGCTCTCATATGTCCATCGCCCTGGAAGAAGCGCGCGCTGCTGCCGCCCGCGGGGAGGTCCCGGTCGGAGCTGCGCTGATTGCGCCGGATGGCACAGTGGCGGCGCGGGCCGGTAACCGCACTCGCGAATTGTCGGACCCAACTGCCCATGCCGAAATCCTGGCGATCCGGGCGGCCTGCGCTGCGCGCGGCTCGGAACGGCTCGCGGGCTTTGACCTTTATGTGACGCTTGAACCTTGCGCCATGTGCGCGGCGGCAATTGCAGCGGCGCGGATTGCACGGGTGTATTACGGCGCCTCCGACCCCAAATCGGGCGGGGTCGCTCATGGGGCCTGTGTCTTCTCCCATCCCCAGGCGCACCATGCGCCAGAGGTCTATGAGGGGATTGCCGAAGGGGAGTGCGCGTCAATGCTCAAGGACTTCTTCAGTGCTAAACGCTAGGGGGCGTCAATGACCGGCCTCGAGATGCCGAGCGCAGACCTGTTGGCGCATTTTGCCCTGTCAGAACCGGCGTCCCTGGCGCAGACCGCAATCGCAAACCTTTGGACCGTGACGCGCGCCGATGGCCACCGCGCGGTCCTGAAGGTCTATGGGCCGCGGGGCATGGGCAGCGAGGCGCAGGGCTTCAGGTTCCTTGCGGCGGCTCCCCCGGATCACGCCGCGCGGGTCTATGCCACCCGGCCGGATGCGGCCCTGATCGAATGGCTTGAAGGCCCGTCCTTGGGGGATACCGCGCGCGCAGGGCATGACATGCCAGCGGCGCAAGAGCTTCTTGGCGTTGCCTCGGGGCTGCATCGGGGGGCGGCTCAGCCGACCGAGGGATACCCCTTGCTCATGGAGCGGTTCGCTGCGCTGTTCGATTTGAGACTGGCGGACGACTGTGAACCGCAGCTGCGCGCAGCGATGGCCAAGGCACGGTCGATGGCGCAGGAATTGCTGTCCTCTCAGGTGGATCAGCGCCCGCTGCATGGAGATCTGCATCACGACAATATCCGCAAGGCTGCGCGGGGCTATTGTGCCTTTGATGCCAAGGGGTTGGTCGGAGAGCGCAGCTATGAGCTGGCCAATGCCTTTCGCCTTCCCAAGGGCTGCGAAGAACGGATCTGCGACCCAGGGCGCATCCTGGCGCTGGCGGCTCTGTGGTCGGCGGGCTTTGGGGTTGATCGCCTGCGCCTGCTGCAATGGGCGGCTGCCAAGTGCGCGCTGTCGATCGCTTGGCGCAGCAAGGGGCGATTGTCCCATGATCCTGAACTGCCGCTGCTGGCCAACCTTTTATCCTGTGCGGAGAATGTCGATGAATAAGATCGTGACCGGAGAAGATGGCCGTACCCGCTGCGCCTGGAGCGCCTCTGCGCCCGAGTTTGATGCCTATCACGACACGGAATGGGGCTATCCGGTTGGCGACGACATCCGGCTGTTTGAAAAGATCTGCCTTGAAAGCTTCCAGTCGGGTCTCAGCTGGCGCACCATCCTGGTCAAGCGGGAGAACTTCCGCGCGGCCTTTTGTGGCTTTGACTGGGACCGGGTCGCTGCCTTCACCGATGCGGATGTGGAGCGCTTGTTGAAGGATGCCAGTATCATCCGTCACCGCGGCAAGATTGGAGCGGTGATCAACAACGCCCGCCGCGCGCAGGAGCTGGTCGAGGAATTCGGATCCTTGGCGGCCTTTTTCTGGAGCTATGAGCCGGACCCGGAAAACCTGCCCGAGCCGCAGACGCAATCGACAAGCTCCGAGTCCATCGCATTGTCAAAAGCGCTGAAGAAACGCGGCTGGAAATTCGTCGGCCCCACCACCGTCTTTGCCTTCATGCAGGCGATGGGGCTGATCAATGACCATGCGACGGGCTGCTATTGCCGGGAAAAGGCCGACCGCGCGCGGTCGGCGTTCACGAAACCGGTTTAGATCTCGATCGCCGTCATTACTTCGGGTTCGATCACGTCCACATCGGGCAGGCCTGCAACCAGATCTTCCGCCGATTGCTCCAACAGTGGGAAGGTCTTGTAGTGGCAAGGGATCACGGTCTTGAAGTTGAAATAGCGCTTGGCCGCATAGGCCGCCTGTTTCATGTCCATGGTGAAATGACCGCCTGCGCACAGGATGCCCACATCAGGTTTGAAGTAATCCCCGATCCAGTCCATGTCGGCCATGATCGCAGTGTCACCGCTGATGTAGACGGTCTTGCCCTCGGCCTGCAGCACATAGCCCACTTCCGATCCGCCGGTGCGCAGGCCTTCGGGGGTGGAGAAGGTCGAGCTGTGCGAGGCGGGCACCATCGGCAGTTTCACGCCGCCCAGATCCACCGTACCGCCCTTGTTGAAGCCGATGGTCTCGATCCCTTCGGTTTCGCCCCAGAAGCCCATCAGATCGTACTGACCTGCGACCGGGATGTTCAGCTTTTTGGCAAGCGGCAGCACATCGACCACATGGTCGAAATGGGTATGGGTCAGAATGATATGGGTGGCGCCCGCGATGGCCGCATCGTGCTGGTTTTCGGGCAGGCTGGGGTTGCCCGTCAGCCAGGGGTCCAGCAGCAGCACCTTGTCTTCGGTCTCGAAACGGAAACTGCCGTGGCCCAGCCAGATGATCTTCATGGTGACTCTCCCTTTTGTTGTGATTTGCGCAAACTCTAGCACCGCTCCTGCAGGAATCCACTGTCCCGCGGCCTCCGGCGTGGGAATTGCGCGGCGCAGGCTTGCGGCGCGGACGGTGCGGCGGTAAACGCGTCTGTAACACGAGATGAGGGTTTCCATGTCGATTGACCAAAGCACAGCCGCCAAGGTGGCCAAACTGGCCCGGATCAAGGTCGAAGAGGACGCGCTGCCTGCCCTGGCGGACGAGTTCAACACCATTCTGGGCTTCATCGAACAGCTGAACGAAGTGGATGTGGACGGGGTCGAGCCGATGACCTCGGTCACGCCGCAGCGCCTGAAGCGGCGCGAGGATGTGGTCAATGACGGCAATCAGCAGGACAAGGTGCTGGCCAACGCCCCCGACGCCCGCGAGGGCTTCTTTGCGGTCCCCAAGGTGGTGGAGTAAGACATGAGCGAGTTGAACAAACTGGGCCTGGCCGAGGCACGCGATGCGCTGCGTAAGGGCGACACCACATCTGTCGAGCTGACCGAAGCCTGCCTCAAGGCGATTGACGCGGCCGATGCGCTTAATGCCTTCGTGCACAAGACGCCCGAGATTGCGCTGGAGCGCGCCCAGGCGGCCGATGAACGTATCAAGTCGGGCGATGCCCCTTCGATGTGCGGCCTGCCGGTGGGGATCAAGGATCTTTTCTGCACCAAGGGTGTGGACAGCCAGGCGGCGTCGAACATTCTGAAAGGCTTCAAGCCCGAGTATGAAAGCACCGTGTCGCAAAAACTGCTGGATGCGGGTTCGGTCATGCTGGGCAAGCTGAACATGGACGAATTCGCCATGGGCTCCTCGAACGAAACGTCCGCCTATGGCGATGCGGTCAGCCCCTGGCGGCGTGAGGGCGAGGACACCAAGCTCACACCGGGCGGATCTTCGGGCGGCTCGGCCTCTGCCGTGGCGGCGGACCTCTGCCTTGCGGCGACCGGCACCGACACCGGCGGCTCGATCCGCCAGCCCGCGGCCTTTACCGGCACCGTGGGTATCAAGCCCACCTATGGACGCTGCTCGCGCTGGGGCATTGTTGCCTTCGCTTCTTCGCTGGATCAGGCCGGGCCGATGACCAAATCGGTGCGAGATGCCGCGATCATGCTTGAGGCCATGGCCGGACACGACCCCAAGGACAGCACCAGCGCCGATCTGGCCGTGCCGAACTTCGAGGCGATGCTGACCGGTGACATCAAGGGCAAGAAAATCGGTATCCCGAAGGAATACCGTATGGAAGGCATGCCCGCCGAGATCGAAAAACTCTGGGCCGATGGCACAGCCATGCTGAAGGACGCAGGTGCCGAGATCGTCGATATTTCGCTGCCGCACACCAAATATGCCCTGCCTGCCTATTACGTCATTGCCCCGGCAGAGGCGTCTTCGAACCTCGCGCGCTATGACGGGGTGCGTTACGGCCACCGTGCGACGCTGGCGCAGGGCGACGGCATCACCGAGATGTACGAGAAAACCCGCGCAGAAGGCTTCGGTCACGAGGTGCAGCGTCGTGTCATGGTCGGCACCTATGTGCTGTCGGCAGGCTTCTATGACGCCTATTACAACCGTGCGCGCCGGGTACGTACCCTGATCAAAAAGGACTTCGAAGATGTCTTCGCAACCGGCGTCGATGCGATCCTGACCCCGGCAACTCCCTCGGCGGCCTTTGGTCTGGGGGAGATGACCGATGCGGATCCGGTGCAGATGTATCTCAACGACGTTTTCACCGTCACCGTGAACCTGGCAGGCCTGCCGGGGATCTCGGTTCCCGCCGGTCTTGATGCACAAGGGTTGCCGCTGGGCCTGCAGCTTATTGGCCGTCCCTGGGAAGAGGGCGATCTGCTGAACACCGCCTACGCGCTGGAGCAGGCCGCAGGCTTTGTGGCAAAGCCGGGCAAATGGTGGTAAAACGGGTCAAAACAAAAGCAGTACCCGTTTGACCATACACAGGTGATCCAGATGCGCGTCTTCGTCTCCCTCGCCGCCATCGGCAGTCTTTTGGCCCTTGCAGCCTGCACCCCTCCGGTGCCGGACAGTGCCGCCGGGGTTGGGATAGACAATGACCCCTTCGCAGCGCGCCCCGATATTGGGACGACGATCAATGGCGATGCGCTAATCCCGCCTGCGCGCATCGCAAGTGAGCCGCTGCCGGCCTCCGGTGACCTGCAGGCGGCTCCGCGTAGCGCCGGGTCCGTTACCGGCGCAGGAACGCTTGCTCAAACCGCGAGCAATGAGGACATCGCTCGCGAGACCGCTGCTGCCTTGCGTGCGGCCCAGAACAATTCGGGACAAGCGCCGCTTGAGGCCAGCCCGTCCAATCCGGCGCCTCAGTTGATTGGTAACCCGGGCCTTTCGGATGAGAACAGCTTTGATGCGGTATCGGCGCGGCAGACCATCGAAAGTGATGCCGAGCGCCTGAAGCGTCAGCGCGCGCAGTATCAGGTGGTAGCGCCCACCGCTTTGCCCAGTGTCGCGCCGAGCCAGCGGGATCCAAACATCGTGCAGTACGCCCTCAGCACGTCGAACCCGGTGGGTAATCGGATCTACAGTCGTTCAGGCATCAATCTCAAGGCCCGCTCTGCGCGAAACTGCGCGGGCTATGCGTCGCCTGAGCTGGCTCAGATCGCTTTCCTCGATGCAGGCGGGCCTCAGCGGGACCGCTACGCGCTTGACCCTGACGGGGACGGTTATGCCTGTGGCTGGGATCCCTCGCCGTATCGTCTGGTTCTCAATAGCGGCTCGTGATGGCTGCGCGTGCGCATGACGCCATCTGGCACCCAAGCCCGAATTTCACGGCGCGCCGAGATGAACTGACGCCCTGTCTTGTTGTTCTGCACTATACGGCCATGCAAAGCGCCAAGGCCGCGCTGGAGCGCCTGTGCGATCCGACGGCCGAAGTCTCGGCCCATTACCTGATCGGGCGCGATGGCACGCTTTGGCAGATGGTCGAGGAAGACCAGCGTGCTTGGCACGCAGGGGCTGGGGAATGGTGCGGACAGCAGGATATCAACTCTCGCTCCATTGGCATTGAGCTGGACAACGGCGGAGATCATCCGTTTTCAGAGCCCCAGATGGCACGCTTGGAGCAGCTTCTGGCCGGGACAATGCAGCGCTGGAGCATTCCTCCCGATGGGGTCATCGGCCATTCCGACATGGCTCCAGATCGCAAGTTCGATCCGGGCGCGCGTTTTGACTGGGCGCGGCTTGCGCGGCAGGGGCTTGCCCGGCACGGGGCTGAGGGGGCGGGCGGCCATGGTCTGATGGAGCCGGAGATGCTCGACGCGGCGCGATTCCGGGCCTATGCGCGCGACATTGGCTACACAGCGCCTGTGGATGATCTGACGCTGCTGTCCGCCGTGCGCCTGCGCTATCGACCGCAGGCTAAGGGGCCGCTCTGTGCCGAGGATTTTGCGCCGCTGGGGCAGGCGGAACTCTGGGGCTGAACCCCTTGACCACGCCCGGGTGAACGCATAGGTGCAGGCCTGCGCAGAAGGCTGGACGGCCGCGCAGAAGGCTTGCCTTCCGCGAGGAAAGTCCGGACTCCCTAAAGCAACGGTGCCGGGTAACGCCCGGGCAGGGCAACCTGACGGAAAGCGCCACAGAAATGAAACCGCCGCGTCCCCGGCAACGGATCAGGGCACGGTAAGGGTGAAACGGTGGGGTAAGAGCCCACCGCACCCCTGGCAACAGGGGTGGCACGGCAAGCCCCACCGGGAGCAATGCCAAATAGGGCCCCCGCGCGGGCAGGTCCCGGCAACGGGAAACCGCCGCTAGGCACGCTTTAGCCAAGAGGGGCCGGGTTGGCAGCTAGAGGTGCGCAGCAATGCGCATCGCAGATGAATGGTCGTCCATGGGGCTATGCCCCGGGACAGAATCCGGCTTACAGGCCTTCTGCGCAAAATATCCCCCCGAATCCTATTGACTTGGGGGGCAGTGCAGGTAAAAGCGCACGCTCATATAGGAATTTACCGAGAGGCCCCCTGCCTTTTCGGACGCAGGAGAAGCACCATGGCGAAGCCGACGACCATCAAGATCCGCCTGAACTCGACCGCGGGCACGGGCCACTTCTACGTGACCAAGAAAAACGCACGCACCATGACCGAAAAAATGGTTGTGCGGAAGTACGACCCGGTTGTGCGCAAGCATGTCGAGTACAAAGAAGGCAAAATCAAGTAAGCCAACCCGGCATACAAGGTTTTCAAAGGGTCACGCAGCGCGCGTGGCCCTTTTTCGTTGTTCCAGAGAGAGCTGACAACGCCTTATGGGCAACCCGATAGCCCAACAAAGCCGCTGCGCTGCGTTTCAAATTTGAACAAATTGCACCTTAGAATAGACGACCTGTACGAAAGGTTAGTCCCCTTTTCGCCCCAATTCGTTGCTATGCTGTTAAGGAGGGTAAATAGAGCCAGGTGGGTTTTCTTGTGATTATGCGTGTTTTGTTAACAGCGGCGTTCATGTTCGCAGTCGTACCAGGGCCAGACGTTACAGTCGCCGGAGTGGAGCCTGTCCCGTCTCCGGTGGTTTCCGGACCCTTGTCACTTGTTGGCGTCCCATTGGCCCCTACATCCGAGCAGCAGGCCGGGAACCGGGAGATGAGGGTCGAGGTCTTGGGCCGGTCGCTCTCGCTGTCGGTGGTGCGCGCTGGTTCTAGCGGGCTTGCTGTTCTCAGTACGCCGCCGCGTAGCGTGATTTCCAGCCTGCCTGACATCACTCCAACGGATTTTCAGGAACTGGCGGCGCGGGAAAGTGGCTGCATTGCAACCGGTGACGTGCGGGTCCTTGGCAGCGAACGTGGTACTGTGGCTCTGGCGACCGGGCTGAGCTGCTCTTGATCCGCGCTTTCTCCCCTGCGTGTCGCCCCCCCATTCTTCAACTGTTGTGACGGCCGCCAGCCTTATACAGCTTTTCTGCGCGGCCGTGGCAGTGTGAGATGCGCTTTGCATAATAGCATGCGATAGGCGGGCCGGGTCTGGCTTGGCTCGGATAGATCGCACAGCCCATCACGGCGCCCGTGGGGCTGTGGGTGGTGATGGCGGGGACCCCTTCAGTACCGAGCGAACCTGTCGCGGTCTGTCATGTAGATTTTCAACTTCCTTGAGGGTGGCGGGAAATCGGTCTGGCTGGTTTTGGGCACGGAGGGCGCGCAGATTTTGCAAGAGGGACGCAAGACTGCCTGTTTGATCTGACGGGAGATCTGAAACTTTCACCTCATCCGTTCATTGCGTGGTGCAAAAAAAGGCGGATCAAAATGATCCGCCCTTCACTGAAGTGTTGGCTCGCGTTTTCGCTTATTCGCGGTTCCCAAGCAGTTGGAGCAGCATCATGAACAGGTTGATGAAGTCCAGATAGAGGCTCAGGGCGCCCATGATTGCGGCCTTGCCCAGCCACTCCTGATCGCCAGAATGGGCCATCTGCAGGTAGGTGTTCTTGATATTCTGGGTGTCATAGGCGGTAAGGCCCGCAAAGATCAGAACGCCAATGACAGAGATCGCAAAGGCCATGGCCGAGGAGGCCAGGAAGATGTTCACGATCGAAGCCACGATCAGGCCGATCAGGCCCATGATCAGGAAGGTTCCCATGGCCGACAGGTCCTTCTTGGTGGTGTAGCCCACCAGGGACAGGCCCGCAAAGGCGATGGCGGTGATCAGGAACACCTGAACGATCGACTCGCCGGTGAAAACCAGGAAAATCGAACTGATCGACAGGCCCATCACGGTCGCAAAGGTGTAGAACACCAGCTGTGCAGCCGATGCCGACAGGCGGTTGATCGCGGCGCTGAAGCCAAAGACAAAGGCCAGCGGAGCAAACATGATGACCCACTTCAGGGGGGATGCGTAGATCGCGTAGCCCAAGCTGGTAAGGTATTTGTCTGCGCTCAGCTGAGCGGCTGCGCCCGAAGGATCGGATGTGACTGCTAGACCGGAGATGGCCCAAGCTGCCAGAAATGTGATGAAAGTGCCCACGGACATCGTGCCGTAGACTTTGTTCATGTGGGCGCGCAGGCCCGCATCGATCTCGGCAGAGCGGGCGCCTGCTGCAGAACGAATGGTGTCAAACTGTGCCATGTATCATGGTCTCCGTTTCCAAAACTCTCCCTCGCTGTATCAAACTGATTTCCTTGCTACAGCGTTCCTGCGAAATATCGGGGCTTTGGGGCAACGGTTCAAGTCCGTGATAAAAAGATTCAGCGGAAAAATATGAAAAGGCGCATCAAATGATCGATGCGCCTTCAGGCCGTGATTTTCATCTGAGACAGCCCTGCTTAACGGAGCCAGAAATCGGGGGCATCCCAGAACGGGCGGCGGGATTCGCGGCTGGCTTCTGCCTGGCTGACGCCGATATCCGACAGGGCGGCCTTATCCAGTTTTGCGAGCGCACGGCGCTGGCGCATCAGGGCAATGGCCAAGGCGATGCGGTCTGTCAGGCTGCGCCGCGCTTTGGCGCGGGTCGAGGGGAGGGAAATATAGGTCATGCTTATTGTCCTTTCGTTGGTTGTTGATGCCTTCGGCTCTGTTCATCATTTATGTTGATGTATATGGATTGATGTGCTCTATTTTGAAAGCGAATGTTTTTGATACAAAGCATCAAGGATTGTTATGATACGAAACCTCGACCTGACGACGTTGCGCTCTTTTGTTGCCGTTGCCGACAATGGCGGCGTCACGCGGGCAGCTGGATTTTTGCATCTCACCCAGTCTGCAGTCTCCATGCAGCTCAAGCGTTTAGAAGAGCTTTTGGGGCTGGACTTGCTGGACCGGTCGGGGCGAACCATTGCGCTGACCCCGTCCGGGGAGCAGCTCTTGGGGTATGCCCGCCGCATGGTGGCGTTGAATGATGAGGTGATCACCCGCCTGACAGATCAGGCCTTTGAAGGGGAGGTGGTGCTGGGCGTGCCGCATGACGTGGTCTACCCGGTTATTCCACGCGTGTTGCAGCGCTTTAACAGCGCCTTCCCCCGGGTGAGTGTCAACCTCGTGACCTCGAATACCCGCGCTTTGAAGGCAGGATTCGCGAAAGGAGCCTATGACCTGATCATTACCACTGAAGGGATGCCGAGCGAGGGCGGCGAGGCCATTCATGAAATGCCATTGCGCTGGATCGGGGCTGCGGACGGGTCGGCTTGGCGTCAAAGACCACTTCGGCTGGGCTTTTGCCGCAACTGCATTTTCCGGGCATCTGCAACGGCGGCCTTGGATGAGGCGGGGATCGAGTGGGATATGGCGGTTGACAGTGAATCCGACCGAACTGTCGAGGCTACCGTCAGCGCCGATCTGGCGATCGGAGTTTTGCTGGAGGGCACCCAGCCGGGCCATCAGGAGGTCATTGATCACGGCGATCTGCTGCCTGACTTGCCGGTGCAGCAGATCAATCTCTATGGGGCCGATCGAGTGCGCGCCCAGTATGTTGGTGATCTGGCGAACATCATTCGCCAAGGTTTTGCAGCCTTGCGTCCGACACCGCTCCGGGCCGCAAGTTGATGCAGGAATGAATTTGGGGTGCCCACTTAGAGGGTGATCACCACTTTCCCGGTCGAAGCGCGGCTACGCAAAAGCTCCATGCCTTTTGCAACCTCCTGCAGTGGAAGCACGTGGCTGATATGGGGTTTGATCAGTCCCGCCTGATGCCACTCAAAAAGGGTGGAAAAGGCGGTCTGGATTACCTCGGGACGGGTCTTCAGGTAGCCGCCGATGTAAAACCCGATCACGGTGAGGTTCTTGACCAACAGGTGGTTGGCAGGGATCTGCGGCACCTCACCGCTGGCAAAGCCGATAGGCAACAGGCGCCCGCAGGGGTTGGTTGCGCGAAACGCGGCTTTCCAGACCGGTCCGCCGACCGCGTCATAGACCACGTCGGCGCCACCCAGGTCCTTGACGATGGTGCGCAGGTCTTCGCTGTCGTCGATCAGGTGATCCGCTCCGGCGTTGCGTGCGACCTCCAGCTTATCGGCGCCGCGGGCATGGGCGATTACGCGCGCGCCCATCAGCTTGCCGATCTCGACCGCGGTCAGGCCGACACCTCCGGCTGCTCCGGTCACCAAAAGGGTTTCTCCGGCCTGCAGGCGCGCGCAATGATCCAGGGCCACAAGGCTGGTGCCATAGGCAATCTGCAGGGCTGCGGCATCTTCAAAGCTCATGCCATCTGGAATTGGCACGGCGCGGTTGGCAGCAAACGCGCCGATTTCGGCCAGACCGCCCTCACCGCAATAAACCGCGACCCGGTCACCCACTTCAAACCCGCTTACGTCGTCCCCCAGCTCGGTCACGGTGCCCGCGATTTCCAATCCGGGCACGAACGGAGGCTCGGGCGTGTCCTGATAGGTGCCTTTCTGCATCAACAAATCTGCAAAGTTCAGTCCGCAGGCTGCAATCTTTACACCGAGCTGACCGGGGCCGGGGCGGGGGGCAGGCAGGTCGGCAAGCTGGGCAGGGGTGTCAAAGGAGGTCACAAGGTAAGCCTGCATAATATCCTCAAGCGGTTGCTTCAAATGAGTGATTCGCGTCTTGACTGTTTGGCAACAGTTGCCGGAAATTCACCTCACTATTTATGGGGAGTGTGTATTTCATATGTTATTGGTCAAACTAGCAAGACAAAATGACACATGAAATCATGCATTTGGATGCTCGCAGCTCTCTGCCTGTCTCAGTGAGGCTTGAATTCAACCGAGGAGGGCGTAAGGTCATTTTCACGGTTGTGCCCTTGTCGCGGTTTGGGGTGGTTCGTTTGATCGGATCAGTGGCGATCTCCGGAAGGATTTTGCAGAACGTCGCGGCTGAACAGGCCCGAACCACTTTGTTATAACTAGGAGATGGCACATGGCTCATCCAGTAGATGTGCATGTCGGGAAGCGGATCCGTCACCGGCGCTGGCTTATTGGCATGACACAGCAGCAACTTGCCGAAAAAGTCGGTATCAAGTTCCAACAGATTCAGAAGTATGAAACCGGGGCGAACCGGGTAAGCGCTTCTCGACTTTGGGATATTTCCGATGCAATGGAAGTTCCGGTCAGCTTCTTCTTCGACGGTCTGCAGGACGAGGACAAGACGTCTTCGGAAAAGGGGTCGGTGCCAGAGGATCTGATGGGCGACAAGGAAGCACTGGATCTGGTGCGCTCCTATTATGCGATCCCGGAAAACCAGCGTCGACGCCTGTTTGAACTGGCCCGTGTTCTAAGCGACGCAGCCTGAAATGGAAAAGACCCCTGAGGGGTCTTTTTTATTGTAACTGGCGGAATGCAATGGCACGCGCTGGTTCATGACCGATAACTCTCTTTCCGATCTGGATGTCGCCCATCGGGCGGCTGATGCGGCGGGCGCCGTGATCCTTCCTTATTTCCGCCAGCGCGGCCTTGATGCCGAAAACAAGTTGGCGGCTGGTTTTGACCCTGTAACGGTCGCCGACCGTGAAGCTGAACAGGCGATCCGAGCGGTTCTGTCCGAACTTCGGCCCGAGGATGGGATCCTAGGAGAGGAGTTTCCGCCAGTTACCGGAACGTCTGGGCGTACCTGGGTTCTCGATCCGATTGACGGAACCCGCGGATTTATCAGCGGCACGCCTACTTGGGGTGTGCTGATTGCCTTGTCTGATGCGGATGGTCCGGTACTGGGCGTGATTGATCAACCCTACACGGGCGAGCGGTTCATCGGGTCCGCAGAACTTGCGCAGATGTCGGGTCCGTGCGGGGTTGCTGGGCTTGCAACCAGGGACACCGCGACCTTGGCTGAGGCGATCCTCTTCACCACGTTTCCCGAAGTCGGCACGGCTGAAGAACGAGCGGGGTTTGAGCGTGTCGCGGGCCAAGTTCAACTGACCCGGTATGGAATGGACTGCTACGCTTATGCCCTGCTGGCGGCTGGCCATATTGATCTGGTGATTGAGGCAGGCCTCAATGCGTATGATATTCAGGCGCCCATCGCAGTAATCGAGGCAGCAGGCGGGATCGTCACCGACTGGCAGGGCGCGCCTGTTCACGAGGGTGGCCAGGTTTTGGCGGCCGCAAACGCGGATCTGCATGCCGAAGCCCTCAGGCTGCTCCAAAACGCCTGAAACAGACTTGAGCAAAGGGCCGAGGATGCGGTATCCCTCATTCGGTCCGAGTCCTTTGCCCGTATTCTGTCGGACCCTCTTCACACTTCATCACCGAAACGGGCGACATAGGAGTGTGAAGCAATGCCGGAAATCCTGATTGAAAACGCCATGACCGTCATCACCATGGATGATGATGCGCGCGTGTTGAACGATGCCGATGTTCTGATCCGGGGCGGGCAGATCGCGGCGGTGGGCCAAGGGCTGAACACCTCTGGTGATCGTGTATCGGGACGGGGCTGTGTCGTGACGCCCGGGTTGGTGAACACGCATCACCATCTCTATCAGAATCTTACCCGCGCGGTGCCGGGCGCGCAGGATGCGCTGCTCTTTGGCTGGCTCCAGCGGCTTTATCCGATCTGGTCGCGGTTTGGCCCCGAAGAGATGTTCGTATCGGCGCAACTGGGGCTGGTGGAGCTGGCCCTGTCGGGCTGTACGCTCAGTTCGGATCATCTGTATCTCTACCCCAATGGGGCGCGGCTGGAGGATACCATTCATGCCGCGCGCGAAGTCGGCCTGCGCTTTCACCCGACGCGCGGCGCCATGAGCATCGGTGAAAGCCAGGGAGGGCTGCCACCAGACAGCCTGGTCGAGGAAGAAGGCGCCATCCTCAAAGACATGATCCGCGTAGTCGATGGCTTTCATGACGCGGGCGAAGGCTCCATGTGCCGGGTCGGGCTGGCGCCATGTTCGCCGTTTTCGGTCAGCCGTGAATTGATGCGCGATGCAGCCCTGCTGGCGCGCGACAAAGGCGTGATGCTGCACACGCACCTTGCCGAAAACGATGAGGATATCGCCTATAGCGAGGCGCAGTTCGGCTGCCGCCCCGGTCAATATGCCGAAGAGCTGGGCTGGACGGGTAGCGATGTCTGGCACGCCCATTGCGTAAAGCTCGATGCGACTGAAATCGATCTTTTTGCCCGCACCCGCACGGGCGTCGCCCATTGTCCCTGCTCCAACTGCCGACTTGGCAGTGGAATTGCCCCGGTGCGTGCTATGCGAGATGCGGGGGTTCCCGTGGGGCTTGGGGTGGATGGGTCTGCCAGCAATGACATGGCAAACCTCATTGGCGAGGCGCGTCAGGCGATGCTGCTGCAACGGGTGGCGAACGGCGCGGACGCCATGAGCGGCTATGAAGCGCTTGAAATTGCCACGCGCGGCGGCGCCGATATTCTGGGGCGCCCCGATTGCGGGCGGCTTGCCCCCGGAAAGCGCGCAGATGTGGCGGTTTGGGACGTGACCGGCGTTGCCTCCAGCGGCAGTTGGGATCCGGCAGCGTTGTTGCTGGCGGGTCCAGCCCAAGTGAAGCACCTATTTGTGGAAGGGCGCCAGATCATCTCAGGCGGAGAGGTGACCAGCATTGATCTTCCAAACCTGCTTGAGCGGCACGGGCGGCTTGCGCGCGCCCTCGCGGAAATTGCCTGACTTCAGACCTTTTGCCCGCCAATCCAGACCTCGGATATGGCGCGATCATCGCCCATCATGATGGTGGCAAATGCGGCCTCCCAGATATCTGCCGCACGCGCCGTGCGCTGGGCAATGGCGGGGGTTGAGGCAAGATCCAGCACCAGCAGATCCGCCTCCATCCCCGGTGCGATATTGCCGATCCTGTCATCAAGCCGCAGCGCCCGGGCCGAGCCTTGCGTGGCCAGCCAAAGTAGCTCTGATGCGTGCATTGGCGTTCCGCGCAACTGGCCGATCTCATAGGCCGCTGCCATGGTGCGCAGCATAGAAAAGCTGGAGCCGCCGCCAGTATCCGTTGCCAGACCGATGCGATGCCCAGCGGCCTTGAGGCCTGCCATGTCAAAAAGACCGGAGCCGATGAAGGTGTTGGAGGTTGGACAATGCACCAGCGCCGCATCATGTTCGCGCAGCCGGTCGCGTTCGCGCGGCTCAAGGTGGATCGCATGGCCATAGACGCCGCGCGCGCCCAAAAGACCAAAGGCCTCATAGGTGTCAAGATAGTCGCGCGCCTCGGGGAAAAGGCTGTTGACCCAGGCGATCTCATCCGTCTGCTCGCTGAGGTGGGTCTGCATCAGGCAGTCCGGGTGCGTGGCCCAGAGCGCGCCCATCGCCTCGAGCTGCTCGGGCGTGGAGGTGGGCGAGAACCGCGGGGTGATGGCGTATGACAGCCGGTCCACCCCGTGCCAGCGCGAAATCAGGGCCGCGCTGTCGTCATGGGCGGATTGAGGCGTATCGCGCAATCCTTCGGGGGCATTGCGATCCATGCAGGTCTTGCCGGCGACCACCCGCTGGCCCCGCGCCTGCGCAGCGGAAAAAAAGGCATCCACGCTTTCGGGATGGATGGTGCAATAGCTGCAGACCGTGGTGGTGCCATGGGCCGTGGTCAGATCCAGATATCGGGCGGCGAGCTCATCCGCATAGGTACGGCTCCCAAAACGCATTTCTTCGGGGAAGGTATAGCTGTTCAACCAGTCGAGCAGCCTTTTGCCCCAACTCGCAATGATCGCGGTTTGCGGGTAGTGAACATGCGCATCGACAAAGCCCGCCATGATCAACTTGCCGGAATGATCGTGCACCGCTGCGTTTGGGAACTCTGCGTGTAGCGCATCAAAGCTTCCGAGGGCCGCGATGGAGCCGCCCTGTAGGACAACAGCTTCGTGCACTTGGGCGGCGTCCTTGGGACTTTCTTCCGCAAATGGATCGCGGACAAAGGAGAGAACCTGTCCCCGCAGGATCTGGGGGGCGGGCTTCTCGATGCGTCCGTGGGTGGTCATTGTTGCGCTGTGCCTTCCTGTGAAATGGTCAGCTATAAGATACGCCTGCGTCTTGGCAGGGTAAATTGCGTCATTGTCATTGTTTTCCGGTAGCAGCTTCTTCTATTCATGGGGCGAGGCAAAAAGGGGCAGCTCATGAGCAATGGCGACGACATCATCGGCACCGAAACCGCCCCGGAGGATGCCTACATGCTGGATCGTCGGCTTGTTGCGCAGATTCTCTATGCCGTGGACACCAACGATCAGGATCGTCTGGCTGCGCTCATGGAGCCGCTGCATGCGGCGGATATCGCTGACCTTCTGGAGCAGATCAACGCTTTTGACCGGGCGCGGCTAATCCGCCTTTATGATCGCGAGTTCGACGGTGAAATCCTGTCTGAGCTGGATGAATCGATTCGCGAAGAAGTCATTTCGATTCTGACACCGCAAGTTCTGGCCGAAGCGGTGCGGGATCTGGACAGCGACGATGTGGTTGATCTGGTCGAGGATCTCGAAGAGCCGCAGCAGGAAGCCATCCTCGAAGCGCTTGAGGATTCCGACCGGATCGCGGTCGAGCAATCGCTGAGCTACCCTGAAAGCTCCGCCGGGCGTCTGATGCAGCGCGAAGTGGTGATGGCGCCCGAACACTGGACCGTGGGTCAGGCCATCGATTTCATGCGTGAGCGTTCAGACCTGCCAGCGCAGTTCTATCACGTGGTGGTGGTCAATCCGCGCCTGCACCCGGTTGGTAACGTCACCCTTGGACGGATCATGTCCTCGCGCCGGGATGTGGCTTTGAGCGATCTGTTCGAAGAGACATTTCAGGTGATCCCGGTCGATCAGGACGAAGAAGACGTCGCCTATGCCTTTAACCAGTACCACCTGATATCCGCTCCTGTGGTCGACGGCGAGGGGCGCCTTGTCGGCGTAATCACCATCGACGATGCCATGGCGGTGCTCGATGAAGAGCACGAAGAAGACATCCTGCGCCTGGCAGGGGTCGGCGAAAGCTCTTTGTCGGACAGTGTGGCGGAAACCTCCAAGCGCCGTTTGCCGTGGCTGGGGGTCAATCTTGTGACCGCGATTTGTGCTTCGATGGTGATTTCACAGTTCGAAGCGACCATACAGGAAATCGTCGCCCTTGCGATCCTGATGCCCATCGTGGCCTCCATGGGCGGCAACGCAGGCACCCAGTCGCTGACCGTTGCCGTGCGGGCGCTTGCCACGCGCGACCTGACGGACTCCAACGTCTGGCGAGTTATCCGCCGTGAGATCCTTGTTGGCATGCTCAATGGCCTTGTTTTTGCGGTCGCGCTTGGGATCGTTGGGATGATGTGGTTCAGCTCTCCGATGTTGGGTGCGGTCATCGGCGGGGCGCTGGTCATCAACATGATGATCGCGGGTCTTGCGGGAACCGTGGTACCGGTTGTGTTGGACAAAATAGGCGTCGATCCGGCGCTGGCCTCTGGCACATTTGTGACGACCACAACCGATGTAATGGGCTTTTTCATCTTCCTCGGAACCGCTTCTATGGTGCTGCTATGACCGAACTGGCCCACGTCAAAGTCGCCGCACGAAAGGCAGCTTTTGCGCGCCGAAAGGCGGCCTTTGAACTGAAAAAGCCGGGCGTGGCCGGGCATCTGTCGGAGGTGCTGGCAGGATACCGGGGTGTCCCGCTCGCGGGATACATGCCGATCCGCACCGAGATCGATCCGATGCCCGCCATGGCCGAAGCGGCTGCCCATGGCGATGTGGGGGTTCCGGTGATCCAAGGGGAGGGGCTGGCGCTGCGGTTCAGCCGCTGGCAGCCCGAGGGCGCGCTACGTGATGGGCCGTTTGGGGCCAAGGTGCCCCAGGTCGATGATTTTTTTGAGCCCGAGATCGTGATTGTGCCGCTGGTCGCCTTTGATCTGAGTGGTGGGCGGCTGGGTTATGGCGGGGGCTTTTATGATCGCACCCTTGAGCAGCTGCGGGCGCGGCGCGCGACCCTTGCCATCGGCTTTGCCTTTGATGCGCAAGAGGCCGATAGCCTGCCGCTTGAGCCGACCGACCAACCGCTTGACATGATCGTTACCGAAAGCCGGATCGTTCAGTTTCCGCGGTGAGGCCCCGCATTGTGACCTCATATCCATCCTGAATGCTGTCTATACTGGCAGCAGGGCTTGCTCTGCCCGGCTGCGCTGCCTAGGAGAGAGGTCATGAGGATACTGTTTCTAGGCGATGTGATGGGCCGCGCCGGGCGCCGCGCCATCACCGAGAACCTGCCGCGTCTGCGTCAGGAGTGGCGGCTCGATTTCGTTGTCGTTAATGGCGAGAATGCCTCAAATGGCATGGGGCTGAGCGGCGACCACGCCAAGGCTCTGCTCGACGCCGGGGCGGATTGCCTGACGCTGGGCGATCATGCCTTTGACCAGAAGGACATGCTGCAGTTCATCGAAAAAGAGCCGCGTATCCTTCGCCCTCTGAATTTTGCCAAGGGCGCGCCGGGGCGCGGGTACCGGCTGCTCAACGCACCCGGCGGGCGCAAGGTGCTTGTAGCGCAGGCGCTGGGCCAGGTTTTCATGAAGCGCGCCTATGACGATCCCTTCGGTGCGGTCGAAGGGGTGTTGAAAGCGCACCCGCGCGGCGGACTGGCGCAGGCGGTGATCGTGGACATGCACTGCGAAGCGACCTCCGAAAAAATGGCCATGGGGCATTTTTGCAATGGAAAGGCGTCGCTTGTGGTGGGCACGCATACCCATGTGCCGACTGCCGATGCGCAGATACTGTCTGAAGGTACCGGTTATCTGACGGATGCAGGCATGTGCGGCGATTATGATTCTGTCATTGGCATGGAAAAGGCCGAACCCATGCGGCGGTTTCTTACCGGCATGCCGAAAAGTCGCTTCACCCCGGCCAATGGAGACGCGACTCTGTCGGGTGTTTATATCGAAACTGACGACAGAACGGGCGCAGCCAAGGTCATCCGCATGGTGCGTGAAGGTGGGCTGCTGCAAAAGGAAGGCCCAGGTTCCTGAAGAGGCGGACGTTTGTTCCAAACCTGAGCATTCTGCTGGCCGAGTATCCGAAATTTCGCATCTGTCCTGAGGAGAGGGCGCAAGCCCTTGCCTCACCCTGCCGGATCGGGAACACTCAGTGCTGGCATGGTCTGCGACTATGAGTGATACGGTGGCAGGCATCAGTTCAACGAATGTGAGTTATTGCCGGATATGCAGGTTGTTCAAATCGCTGAGAACGGAAATGCCCTTCTCGCACTGTTGATCGTTGCGGCGATGTTTTTGGCTTTTTTGAAAGAAACCTACCCGACCGAGGTCGTGGCCTTGGCCGGTGTATCGCTGATGCTGGCAACGGGGGTCTTGCCATATGACGCGGCGCTGCCTGTCTTGTCGAACCCTGCGCCCTGGACGATTGCGGCCATGTTCATCATCATGGGGGCCCTGGTGCGCACGGGGGCGCTGGATGCCTTCACTCAAGTTGCGCGCAAACAGGCAGAGGTAAACCCCCGGCTTGCAATTGCCCTGTTGATGGCCTTTGTCGTTGCTGCTTCGGCGATCGTGTCCAATACGCCGGTGGTGGTGGTGATGATCCCGATCTTCATCCAGATCGCGCGCACGCTGGATGTATCAGCCTCAAAGATGCTGATCCCGCTCAGCTATGCGGCGATCCTGGGCGGGACCCTGACGCTGATCGGGACCTCTACCAATCTGTTGGTCGATGGTGTCGCCCGCGCACAGGGGCTGGCGCCCTTCACGATTTTCGAAGTGACACCGTTGGGGCTTATCCTGGTGGCCTGGGGTATGCTCTACTTGCGTTTCATCGCGCCACGGCTCCTGCCGGAGCGGGAAAACCTGGCAAATCTTCTCAGCGACCGATCCAAGATGAAGTTCTTCACCGAGGCCGTGATTCCACCGGACAGCAACCTTGTGGGCCGTGAAGTGACCGGAGTGCAGCTTTTCAAACGGCCTGGTGTGCGCCTGATTGACGTGATCCGGGGCGATGTTTCGCTGCGCCGCAATCTCAAAGGGGTTGAGCTACAGGTCGGAGACCGGGTCGTCTTGCGCACTCAGATGACCGAATTGCTGAGCCTGCAACGCAACAAGGAACTGAAGCGCGTCGATCAGGTGTCTGCGGTGGAGACCAAGACCGTTGAAGTTCTGGTAACGCCGGGGTGCCGACTGGTGGGGAGGTCCCTCGGGGCAATGCGCCTGCGTCGCCGGTATGGTGTTTACGTCTTGGCGGTGCATCGCCGCAATCAGAACATTGGCGTGCAACTGGATGACCTTGTGGTTCGGGTTGGCGACACCCTGTTGCTCGAGGGCGCGCCCGCCGACATCCAGCGTCTTGCTGCGGATACCGACATGGCGGATGTCTCTCAGCCAACACAGCGGGCCTATCGCCGCAGTCATGCGCCATATGCCATCCTAGCGCTGATCGGGATCGTGGTGCTGGCAGCCCTTGGTGTTGCGCCGATCCTGATGCTGTCGATCATCGCGGTCGCGCTCGTTCTGGTCAGCAGGTGCATCGATGCCGACGAGGCGTTTTCCTTCATCGATGGGCGCCTTCTTGCTTTGATCTTCTCCATGCTCGCGATAGGGGCGGCGCTGGAAAGTTCTGGCGCGGTGCAGATGATCGTCAGCGCGCTTGCGCCCGGGCTGTCGGTACTGCCCCCCTTCCTGATGGTTTGGGCCGTCTATCTGTTGACTTCGATCCTGACCGAGCTTGTGTCAAACAATGCGGTGGCCGTGGTGGTCACCCCCATCGCAATCGGTTTGGCGCAGGCCATGGGACTTGATCCGCGACCCCTTGTGGTTGCGGTAATGGTGGCCGCATCGGCCTCCTTTGCGACGCCCATAGGATATCAGACGAACATGCTTGTGTACGGCCCCGGTGGCTATAGGTTCACTGATTTCCTGCGCGTTGGTATTCCATTGAACCTGAGCATCGGCCTCCTGGCCTCGGCATTCATTCCACTCATCTGGCCGCTGTGAAGCCGCCTTACATCGGCCAGAAGATCAGGATGGCAGGGATCGAAACAGCGACAATCAGGATCTCAAGCGGCAGGCCGATACGCCAGTAGTCCCCAAAGTGGTACCCCCCGGGACCCAGCACCAGCGTGTTGTTCTTGTGCCCGATAGGGGTGAGGAAAGCCGCCGAGGCTGCGACAGCAACCGCCATCAGGAATGGGTCGGGCGAAACACCAAGCGCGCTTGCCATCTGGATGCCCACCGGCGCCGCGACAATCGCGGTGGCTGTGTTGTTCAGCACATCCGAAAGGGTCATGGTGACCACCATCAGCACCGTGAGGATTGCCCAGGCGGGCAAACCTTGGGTGAGGTTAATCAGGCCGTTTGCAATCAACTGCGTGCCGCCTGAGCTGTCCAGTGCGGCGCCAAGCGGGATCATCGATCCCAAGAGCACAACAACGGGCCATTCCACGTGGTCATAGATCTCGGCTACGGGCAGGATTTTGGCCAATACATAGCTGATGGCCACGAGCCCCAGTGCTACTGGCAGGTAGACAATGCCGACAGAGGCCGCGAGCACGGCGGCCGCGAAAAGACCAATGGCGAGCCAGGTCTTGTCGTTTTCGGTGACGGCCAGGCCGCGCTCGGCAAGCGGCAGGCATCCCAGCCATTCCGTGACATCCGCGCCGCGCTCGCGCGGGCACAAGAGCAACAGGATATCTCCCGGTTCGATTACGGTCTGACGGATATGGCTGGTCAGACGGCGACCCTGGCGCGAGATACCCAGCAGAACGGTGCTTTGGCGCCAGGCCAGACCGACGCCCTGGGTCGTGCGCCCATTGACGCGGGACGTCTCGGGCACCACCACCTCGACCAGTTCAAGGCCCTCGCCTGCCGCGGTCAGCTTTTCCTTTCGGGCGGCATCAGTGAAATCGAGCGAGAGGGCGGTGCGGAATTCGTCGAGTGCCTCCGGCGTTGCTTCGATCACGAGTGTGTCGGCGGCGCGCAGGCTGTATCCCGTGGCTCGCCCATAGATACGCTTGCCATCGCGGATCAGGCCCAGGATGGCCACATCCGCCTTTTCGGCCTCAGCGTCCAACGCGCCAAGCCGCTTGTCGATCAGGGAGGAGCCTTCGGGCACGGTCAGCTCGGCAATGTAGTCGGCGATCTGTGCTTCGGAGGCTCCGGCGGCGTTCTCCCGCTGGGGGATCAGGCGCCAGCCGATCAGAGCCACAAAGGCCAGTCCGGCGATGGAAGCCACCAACCCCACAGGGGCGAAGTCGAACATTTGAAAGGGCGCGCCAAGGCTTTCGTGCCGGATTGAGGCAATGATTATGTTGGGCGGTGTACCGATCAGCGTCACCATACCACCGAGGATCGTGGCAAAGCTGAGCGGCATCAGGCTAAGGCCCGGTACGCGGCCTGCTTTGCGTGCGGTCTGGATGTCGACAGGCATGAGCAAGGCAAGGGCCGCAACATTGTTCATGAAGGCCGACAGTACCGCGCCAACCCCGCCCATCAGGGCAATGTGGAGTCCCAGCTTTCGGGTGCTGTCCACCAAGGTGCGTGTGATCAGGAAAACGGCGCCTGAGCGCACCAATCCGGCCGAAACGATCAGTACAAGGGCAACCACAAGCGTAGCGGGGTGACCAAAGCCCGCAAAGGCGTCCTTGGCAGGAACAACACCAAGGAGAACCGCGATCATCAAGGCGGAAAAGGCCACCAGATCATAGCGGAAACGTCCCCATAGAAGCATGGCAAAAACTCCCGCGAAGACCGAAAAAAGAATACCTTGATCAACTGTCATTTCTGCGGTTCCCTAAACAAATTCCGGTGTCTCAAGGTGATTTATGCCATTTCTAAAAGCCAAAGTGCATCAAAGCTATGGGCGTTGCAGGCACAAGCCCGATAGTTTGCCGGGCAAGAGCGATTTTGAATGGCGTCAATCACATGTGAATGCAATGGACTATTTTCTGTCGCTAGACGGGCTTTCTATTTCGCCTAGCGCCTTGCATTCCACATGGGCGCCCCCCACGGGCGATTGGAGCGATTGGAAGCCGCCCGAGCTGTGGCAGTTCTTGTCGCAGGTGACCTTTCGACAGGATCTGAACGGGCTGTTCCCAATGCAGGCGGAACAGGACGCTTATCTTGCCTCCCTTCGGCTTGAGGCATTTGATCTCGACATAGTGATCCTGGCGGTGCGGGCTCCCGCGCCGCGGCTTGCCCTTCTTTGGGCGGAGGCGATCGATCAGGGGGCCTCTGTCGTGCAGTCCCTGATCACGAAAGAAAATTACCCAAAGATTGCTAAAATTATTCAGGAAATCATGAACCTGCCGGACGTGGATTGACTTGCAAGTCAATATTCGTCCCTCTATATTGATCTCCAAGTCAATTATAGCCGGAATCATTCCATGTCTTCTGCAGCAGCTTCGTCCCCTTCAGTTGAATTGTTTGACCATGATGGCGGCGGGGGAGTTGACCTTTCCGGCGGTCTGGCTTCTGCGGAAGATCTTGCCGCGCTCAAGGAGGCAGCCCGAGATGGGCTGTCGCCTCAGGATTTTCATAGTTCGGTGACGTCGTTGGCGCGGGAAATCGCGCGGTTGCAAACGGGGCATGCAGTCAGCCGGATGATTTCCGAAAGTGGTCTGAGCATGGTCGAGATTGCGGAGCGGTACGGTTTTCAGCCCGCAACTCTGTCGCGCTGGGCGAATGGCGTTCCCAAAAGCGGGGCTGAACTGACATCTGTGATTGCCCTGGCTGAAGCCTTGGGGTTCAGCCTGAAGCTGTCCGTCGAAAAGAAATGACACTTCGCTGGATCGGCATTGGCATTCTGATCCTTTTTCTTGTTGTGGTTGGAGTTACGTTTTCTGGTGCCGTACAAGCCTTCATATGTGCTTACGGCTGGGCGCCTGCCTTTGTGGACCTTCTGACGCTTGTGCCTGCATTGTTTTCCGTCTGGTTCCTGGTCGAAGGGACGTGGCGGGAACAGGTCAAGGGGAGCCAGCCCGGTGTCGTTGGCGAGGTGCACAGAAGTTTTGCCGCAAAGGTGCTCGAAAAAGCTTCGCAACTGCCGGTGGTGATTGTTGTCGTCTTCGTGGTCGGTCTGGCCAGCAAGACGATTCTGACGAGCGCCGCTCTGGTGGCACCAATCCCTTGCGGCTAGCAAGACCTGCCTGTATCAAACGCTCCGACACGCAAAACACCGCTAAGAATGGAGACCGGCGCATGGCAGGCCACTCAAAATGGGCGAATATTCAGCACCGCAAAGGGCGCCAGGACGCGGCGCGCTCGAAACTCTTTTCCAAGCTGGCCAAGGAAATCACCGTGGCCGCGAAAATGGGCGACCCGGATCCTGATAAGAACCCGCGTCTGCGTCTGGCGGTTAAGGAAGCCAAGAGCCAGTCGGTCCCCAAGGACGTGATTGAACGTGCGATCAAGAAAGCGACCGGCGGCGATGCGGAAAACTACGACGAGATCCGCTATGAGGGCTACGGCCCGAACGGCGTTGCAGTGATCGTCGAGGCGATGACCGACAACAAGAACCGCACCGCATCGACCGTGCGCTCTACCTTCACCAAGAATGGCGGCAACCTGGGGGAGACCGGATCGGTTGGCTTCATGTTCGACCGCAAGGGCGAGGTGACCTATCCGGCCTCAGTTGGCGATGCGGATACCGTGATGATGGCCGCGATCGAGGCGGGCGCCGAGGATGTGGAAAGTTCGGAAGACGGCCACATCATCTACTGCGCTGACACCGATTTGAACGAGGTGTCGAACGCACTGGAAGCGGAATTGGGCGAATCTGAATCGACCAAGCTGATCTGGAAGCCGACCACCACCACCGAGCTGGATCTGGAAGGCATGCAGAAACTGATGAAACTGGTGGATGCGCTGGAAGATGACGATGACGTGCAGCGGGTGACCACCAATTTCGAAGCCTCTGACGAGGTGATGGCGCAGCTTTGACGGCGTAACGCACTGCGGAAATGAAGATAGGCCCGCCAATGTGCGGGCCTTTTCCTATGTCGCGGGTCCTTAGTCCAGACTGCGATAGCGCAGAATGTTGCCGCGCGGCAGATACATCAGCTCAAGTTCCAGATCGGTGATCTGCTCAATCGCATAGCAAGCGGTATCGCCGGTTTCCTCTTCCAAGGTCCACAGGTAGGGGCCGCCGCCCTCGAACGTGCCACAGCTGTCCCATATCGCGATGTATTCGCGGCTGGTGAACTGGTCATCATAGCTGTTGTCGAGTTCAGCGCCGAGGACATTGAAGCGGGCGCTCGGGTCATCAACCGAATACCAGGTGCCCTGCAGGGTATTGAGAATATTGTCGTTTATCGTCCAGGGGCGCGTAGTGACGTTGCGCAGCACAACGTCGGCCGTGCGGTCATAGAAGTCCACGATGTCGCCGTCGACAAAAATCGGCGTGCCGGGTGACAGCTGCTGCATCAGGTCAAAAAGAGCGGAGGGCGTGCGCCAGTCTTCGGTGACGTAGAAGGCGGTGCCTGAGGCGTGGAAGTTGCAGACGCGCTGTCCTTCATAGCTGCAGCCCTGCATGATGGCTGCATCGGCATAAGGCTCCCCATGGGTGCCGGGGGTCGCCCTGTCGGCCGGCTCCGCCGTGCCCGGAGGCGTCGCGGGTGGCGGCGCTGCCGCATCGTCTACCAGCGTCAGGGTGAAATGGCGCGCCGTCTCGCCGGTATCGAGCTGCCGGAACCCGGTGCTGTCATATCCCCGGGCTGCGCAGTTCTCGTCACCGTGAATGGTAAAGACATCCGGCGTGGTGCAGAAGGCGTAATCGCCGCTGGCAAACGGCGCGCCTGCATCGGTGGCGAGGTAATAGTAGTACCGGTTTTGCAGATCGCCGCGCACAGGCTCCTGGCAGTCGCCATGGTCAATGTTCCACCAGCCCTTGGAAATCCAGCTTTTGCCTTCGGCATAGCCGACTGCGATGCTGAGGCTGCGCCCCGACGAATTACAGATCTCTAACCCCGCAAAGACCGGGCTGGCAAGCAGACTGATGGCAAAGGCAAGACCCGATACCGCGGCTTTCATGGTGTGTTCCTCGCAAGCTGTCCGCGCAGCCTAGGTGGGCGGCCTCACCGCGGCAAGGCAAAGGCCGGTACGCAGTTAATTCCTGATAAGATACTGCCGGGCAGTTTCGACGACCGCTCGCGTGACGGGGGCAAGGGCAGGGGCCATGACCCGGCTGACCTGCCAGCCAAGGGGAACGTCCAAGGCAGTGCCGGGGAGGAGTTCGACCAAGTGGCCGCTCGCAAGCTCTTCTTCAACGAGAGAAAGTGGGTTCATCCCCCAGCCGAGGCCCGCCCTGGCGGCATCCACAAAGGCTTGGCTTGAGGGAAGGAAGTGCGCAGGCGGGGTCAACCCGGGAGCGACATGCCTCTCCATCCAGAAGCGTTGCAGCGCGTCCTTGGCATTGAAAATCAGACAAGGGGCTGCCGACAGGGTTGCCACATTGATGCCTGCCGCGAAATAGCGGTCTAGGTAGGCGGGGCTCGCGGTGGCCACATACCGCAGCGCACCCAATTCAAAAAGATCGCAGCCCGTCACCGCCTTGCTGCCATGTGTCACGGCCGCAGAGACCTCCCCGCGCCTCAGCCAGTCGGCGCTGTGATCCTGATCGTCAATGACCAGGTCGAACAGCAGGTCGGGGCAGGCGGCCATGGCGGGGACGAACCAGGTGGCAAGGCTATCGGCATTGATCGCGCAGCGTAGCTGGGCGGCTGTGCTATCCGCGGGCAATGACAAATCGCGTGCGATCTGCCCCTCAAGCAAGGCAACATCCTCGGCGTGTTTGGCGAGGCGCAGCCCAGCCGCAGTGCCGATGCAGGGCTGCCCACGATTCACCAAAACGGTGCCGATCCGGTCTTCAAGGGCCTTGATCCGCTGGGACACAGCCGAGGGTGTGACATTCAGCGCATGGGCGGCTGCCTCAAAGGAGCCATGGCGTAAAACCGCTCCCAGAGCAGCCAGTTGGTTGGGCGCAAGCTGCATTAGAAAATCTTAATCAGGGGAAGTACCTTTAATTGGATTATCCCCTCGCGGTGAAATAGTCAAAGCCACAGATCAAGATCAGCAACAGGATCGTCTCTCATGTCGTCTAGCCTTGTTTCCGGTTTCGCGCTTGGCTTCAGCCTAATCATGGCGATTGGTGCGCAGAACGCATTTGTGTTGCGCCAAGGATTGCGGCAGGAGCATGTGTTTTGGATATGTCTGACCTGCGCGGGTTCCGATGCCGTCTTGATCTATGCTGGTGTGGTGGGGGTTGGTGCGGTTTCTGACGCCATTCCCGGTTTTGAACTCGTCATGCGGTTGGCTGGTGCGGGGTTCCTGATCTGGTATGGCGCGCGTAGCCTGTTGGCGGCCCGACGCGGTGGGGAGGCACTGAAGCCAGAGAGCGGTCAAACTTCAAAGGCGCTCTTGCCTGTGCTGGCCACGGTTCTGGCGCTGACCTGGCTCAACCCGCATGTCTATCTCGATACAGTCGTTCTGTTGGGCAGCATTTCCGCTCAATATCCTCAGCCGCTGTTCTTTGGGTTGGGCGCCATGCTGGCGAGTTTTGCCTTCTTCTTTTCTCTTGGATACGGGGCGACCTTGCTGGCGCCCGTCTTTGCCCGGCCCCGGTCCTGGCAGGTGCTTGAGATTGTCATTGGCCTAACCATGTGGGCTATCGCCGCAAAGCTGTTGCTGATGTGACGCAGGGGGCGGCGGCGCAGGGGAAGTGACGTTGAGAGTAATTGTCATGTTCAGGGTTGTGCCCGCCTTGGTTTGGGTGTTCTTTCTTGCATCATGAGTGATCCGCAGCAGACAGAGAAAACAGTCCATAATCCCGTAAAAGGCATCTTCTGGATGCTTGTCACCGGTCTTTGTTTCGTGGCGGTCACAGCCCTTGTAAAATACCTTGGCGGGCGTATCCCTCCGGCTCAGTCTGCCTTTCTTCGCTATCTGCTTGGCCTTGTGTTTCTGATCCCGATGATCGGTGCGTTAAGACGCGCAACGCTTACGCCAAAGCTCTGGGGGCTTTTTGCGGGGCGCGGGGCGCTTCACACGCTTGGCGTCATGCTGTGGTTTTTTGCCATGACGCGAATACCTTTGGCCGAAGTCACGGCGATGAACTACCTGGCGCCGGTTTATGTGACCCTTGGTGCGGCAGTGTTTCTGGGCGAAAAGCTGGCCATGCGCCGGATAGCGGCCATCGCCGCCGCGCTGATCGGGGCGGTGATCATCCTGCGGCCCGGTTTTCGTGAAATTTCACCCGGACATATCGCAATGTTGATTGCCGCCGTGGCCTTTGGTGGATCCTATCTCTTGGTGAAGTTTACGGTAGATGGGACCAATCCAACCGTTGTCGTTGCGATGCTGTCGCTTTGGGTGACGGCGGGGCTGGCTCCCTTTGCCATAGCGGTCTGGGTGACGCCGACGCTGGCTGAGCTGGCCATTCTGTTTGGTGTTGCTTGTTTCGCCACTGCGGGCCATTACACCATGACACTCGCCTTCTCAGCAGCGCCGGTCGCGGTCACGCAGCCAGTCACGTTTCTGCAACTGATATGGGCGACCCTTCTGGGCGCTGTGGTCTTTGACGAGGCAGTGGATATCTGGGTGGTCTCGGGAGGTGCGCTCATCTTGGGCGCAATAAGCTTTATCACCTGGCGCGAGGCGGTATTGAAACGGCGCGCGATTACGCCACCGGTTCCGGCCACCAAGGTCTAGGACGCGGTCAGAACGTCTTCACGAAAGGGCCATGTCCACAACGCGATGCGCTGCGGCGCGGGCGGCTTCGGGATCGACGCTGCCTTCTGTCTGTGCGGCCTGCAGCCAGACCCCGTCCATATAGCACTGCAGCGCCTGACGCGCGGTTTCCACGCTGGCCTCGGGAACCAGACGCCGCAGCTCTGCCAGAAAGTGGCTGCGTACTCGCGAGCGGTTGATCCGGTGCAGCCGCGACAGGCGCGGCGAATAGGGCGCGCTGGCCCAGAACTGCATCCATAGGCTGCACTGTGGCACGGTAAAAAGATCGTCGGAGAAATTGGCATCCATCACCGCATAAAGACGCTCTTTGGGGGTTCTCGCCTGTCCGTAGCCTTTGACCATCGCCCGTCTCAGCTTGCGCAACAGGTGGCGCATGGTGGCTTCCATCAGCCCTTCTTTTGAGCCGAAGTAATAGTTGATCGATGCGGCCGATGCGCCAGCCTCGGCGGCGATCTCTGCCATTGTCACAACACCATAGCCGCGTTTGTGCACGGCCACGATTGTGGCTTCGATCAGCTCTTCGTTGCGGATGTCACGGATACGTTTTCTGCCCATGTCGCAGTTTTGCGGCACATGGGCGTCGGTTTCAACCGCTGTTATGTTGGTTTTAAAAGTTGTATCGCGATTTAAAAAATGTTTGGCTTGCTCGTAGGACGTGATAGGGACTGCAATGGCCCGTTAACAACTGCGGCAGGCGCCGGTGTGCCTGTCAGGACAGGAAGCCCAGGAGAGCGCCGATGCCTGCACCCAACATTCTGATCCTGATGGTGGACCAGTTGAACGGAACATTGTTCCCGGATGGGCCAGCGCAGTGGTTGCATGCGCCCAACCTAAAGAAACTTGCGGCGCGCTCGACCCGGTTCGCCAATGCCTATACTGCATCGCCGCTTTGTGCGCCGGGACGCGCCAGTTTCATGTCCGGGCAGCTTCCGTCACGTACCGGCGTTTACGACAACGCCGCCGAATTTGGCAGCGATATCCCTACCTATGCGCACCACCTGCGCCGCGCTGGGTATTACACCTGTCTCAGCGGCAAGATGCATTTTGTCGGCCCCGATCAGCTGCACGGGTTCGAGGAGCGCCTGACCACCGATATCTACCCGGCCGATTTCGGCTGGACGCCGGATTATCGCAAACCCGGAGAGCGGATCGACTGGTGGTATCACAATATGGGCTCGGTCACTGGGGCAGGTGTGGCTGAGATCTCCAACCAGATGGAGTATGACGACGAGGTTGCCTATCACGCCAAGGCGAAATTGTACGATCTGGCCCGCGGCAAGGACGACCGGCCATGGGCGATGACCGTCAGTTTTACCCACCCGCATGATCCCTATGTCGCGCGGAAGAAATACTGGGATCTATACGAGGATTGCGAGCACCTGCTGCCGGAGGTTCCGGCGATGGAATACGCCGAGCATGACGCCCATTCCAAGCGGATCTTTGACGCCAACGACTGGCGCAGCTTTGATATCACTGAAGACGACATCCGCCGCTCGCGCCGGGCCTATTTCGCCAATATTTCGTACCTGGATGACAAGATCGGCGAGATCCTCGAGGTGCTGGAAACAACCCGGCAAGAGGCGATCATCCTGTTTGTCTCGGATCATGGTGACATGCTGGGCGAGCGCGGCCTGTTGTTCAAGATGAGCTTTTTTGAGGGCTCGTCGCGCGTGCCCTTGATGATCTCGGCACCGGATCTTCCGGCAGGGCGCATTGATGCGCCGGTCTCGACATTGGATGTGACGCCAACCTTAGGGGCGCTCGCCGGGTTGGACCTGGCAGAGATCGAACCCTGGACCGACGGTGAAAGCCTGGTTCCCCTTGCGAAGGGCAAAGAACGCACCGCGCCTGTGGCGATCGAATACGCGGCCGAGGCGTCCTATGCGCCGCTGGTCTCTCTGCGCTACGGCAAATGGAAGTACAACCGCTGCGCGCTGGATCCCGATCAGCTCTTTGATCTGGACACAGACCCACACGAGCTGCGCAATCTGGCGGAGGATCCGGCCCATGCGGGAACCCTGCAGAGCCTGCGGGCCAAATCCGAAGCCCGCTGGGACCTGGCGCGTTTTGACGCCGATGTCCGCGCCAGCCAGGCCCGCCGCTGGGTCGTCTATGAGGCGCTGCGCCAGGGCGGCTATTACCCCTGGGACTACCAGCCGCTGCAAAAGGCCTCGGAACGCTACATGCGCAATCACATGGACCTCAACGTGGTTGAGGAAAACGCCCGCTTCCCGCGCGGCGAATGACACCCCCTTTCAGAACGGTAGAGAGCATGACACATCCTGCACAGCCCAAAGCCAGCCATTTCATCAACGGTGAATACGTCGAGGACACCAACGGCACTCCGATCCCGGTGACCTATGCCGCCAGTGGCGAGGAGATCGCAACCGTCTATGCCGCAACCCCCGAGATCGTAGAGCGGGCGCTGGCCTCGGCCAAAGAAGCGCAAAAGACCTGGGCCATGATGAGCGGCACCGAGCGCGGTCGCATCCTGCGCCGGGCTGCCGATATCATGCGCGAGCGCAATCATGATCTGTCGGTGCTGGAAACCTACGACACCGGCAAGCCTTTGCAGGAAACGCTGATCGCAGATGCCACCTCGGGTGCCGATGCGCTGGAGTACTTCGGCGGCCTTGCAGGCAGCCTGACCGGTGAACACATTCCCTTGGGCGAGGACTGGGTCTACACGGTTCGCGAGCCGCTTGGGCTTTGCGTCGGGATCGGCGCCTGGAACTATCCGACGCAGATCGCCTGCTGGAAGGGGGCCCCCGCGCTGGCCTGCGGCAATGCGATGGTGTTCAAGCCCTCCGAGACAACACCGCTGTGCGCGCTGCAGGTGGCCGAAATCCTGCATGAGGCAGGCCTGCCCGCCGGGGTCTACAACGTTATTCAGGGCATGGGAGAGGTTGGCGGCGCGCTCGTCACCGATCCGCGCGTCGACAAGGTCTCGCTCACAGGGTCGGTGCCCACCGGCAAAAAGGTCTATGCGGCTGCGGCCGAGGGTATGAAACATGTGACCATGGAGTTGGGCGGCAAATCGCCTCTGATCATTTTCGAGGATGCCGATATCGACAATGCCGTGGGCGGAGCCATCAACGGCAACTTCTATTCCTCCGGACAGGTCTGCTCCAACGGCACGCGGGTCTTTGTACATAAGGACATCAAGGAGAAGTTTCTTGCGCGTCTGGCCGAGCGCGTTGGCGGTGCGGTTATGGGCGATCCGCAGGATGAGACCACGAACTTTGGCCCGATGGTGTCCGAGCGGCAGATGGAGATCGTTCTGGGCTACATCGAGCAGGGCAAGGCAGAGGGCGCGCGGCTGATCTGCGGGGGCACCCGCGTAGACCGGCCCGGATATTTTATCGCGCCGACCGTTTTTGCCGATGTGACCGACGATATGGTGATCGCCCGCGAAGAGATCTTTGGCCCGGTCATGTCGGTCTTGGATTTCGAGGATGAGGCGGATGTGATCGCCCGCGCCAATGACACGGAATTCGGCCTGTCCGCCGGTGTCTTCACCAGCGACTTTACCCGCGCCCATCGCGTCATCGGCCAGCTTGAGGCCGGGAGCTGCTTTATCAACTCTTACAATGACGCGCCGGTCGAAGCGCCCTTTGGCGGGGTAAAGGCCTCGGGCGTGGGGCGGGAGAATTCCAAGGAGGCAATCAAGCACTTCGGCCAGGTCAAATCCGTCTATGTGCGTATGGGCGATGTGGAAGCGGCGTTCTGACTGCCCTTCCGGTCAACGCCCACCCACCCGCCCCGTTGCCCGGAAGGGCAGTCATGTGGCGAGAGCGAAAGAAACCCCTCTACGGCCTTTTGCCGGTGATGGAGACAAGCGATGAGAGCTGACTATGTAATCGTTGGAGCCGGTAGCGCCGGCTGTGCCATGGCCTACCGCCTGTCGGAGGCCGGGAAGTCTGTTCTGGTCATTGAACATGGCGGCAGCGACGCGGGCCCCTTTATCCAGATGCCGGGGGCGCTGTCCTATCCGATGAACATGTCGCTCTACGACTGGGGCTATAAATCCGTGCCTGAGCCACATCTCAACAACCGCCAGTTGGTCACCCCGCGCGGCAAGGTGATCGGTGGGTCCTCTTCGATCAACGGTATGGTCTATGTGCGTGGTCATGCAGGCGACTATAACCACTGGGCCGAAAGCGGCGCCGCGGGCTGGTCCTATGCCGATGTGCTGCCCTATTTCAAACGGATGGAGACCTGGGACGACCGCGGCCATGGCGGTGATCCGGACTGGCGCGGCTCCGACGGCCCGCTGCATGTGACGCGCGGCCCGCGCGATAATCCGCTGCATGATGCCTTTGTCACCGCTGGCCAACAGGCGGGCTATCCGGTCACTTCCGATTATAATGGCGAGCAGCAAGAGGGCTTTGGCCCAATGGAGATGACCGTCTATAAGGGCCAGCGCTGGTCAGCCGCCAATGCCTATCTGAAACCGGCCTTGAGGCGCGAAAACTGTGACCTGATCCGGGGCCTTGCCCGCAAGGTGGTGATCGAGGATGGCCGCGCCGTCGGCGTGGAGATCGAGCGCGGCGGCAAGGTCGAGGTCATCCGCGCCAATGCCGAGGTAATCCTGTCAGCTTCTTCGCTGAACTCGCCCAAGCTGCTGATGCTCTCGGGGATTGGTCCGGCGGCCCACCTGGCTAAGCATGGGATTGATGTGATCGCAGACCGTCCGGGAGTTGGAAAAAACCTGCAGGACCATCTGGAGTTCTATTTCCAGTTCGCCTCAAAACAGCCGATCACGCTCTACAAGTACTGGAACCTGTTCGGAAAGGCGCTGGTCGGGGCGCAGTGGCTCTTTACAAAGACCGGTCTTGGCGCCTCCAACCAGTTCGAAAGCGCCGCCTTCATCCGGTCCGACAAAGGGGTGGATTACCCGGACATCCAGTATCACTTCCTGCCCATCGCGGTGCGCTATGACGGTCAGGCAGCGGCCGAGGGACACGGATTTCAGGCCCATGTGGGACCGATGCGATCGCCTTCGCGCGGAGAGGTCACGCTCACATCGGCCGATCCCAAGGACGATCCACGGATCTTTTTCAATTACATGTCAACCGAACAGGACTGGATAGATTTCCGAAAATGCGTGCGTCTCACGCGGGAGATCTTTGCTCAGGACGCGATGAAGCGCTTCGTGAAACACGAGATCCAGCCCGGTGATGCCCTGCAAACGGATGAGGAAATCGACGGGTTCATCCGCGAGCATGCGGAAAGCGCCTATCACCCCTGCGGCACCTGCAAGATGGGCGCGGTGGATGATCCGATGGCGGTGGTCGACCCGGAGTGCCGGGTGATCGGCGTCGAAGGGCTTCGCGTGGCAGACAGCTCGATCTTTCCGCGGATCACCAATGGCAATCTCAACGGGCCTTCGATCATGACAGGCGAAAAGGCGTCCGATCACATCCTGGGGCGGCGCCTGCCGTCCTCCAACGCGCAGCCATGGTTCCACCCGGATTGGCAGAACAGTCAAAGATAGCCCGCACAGACCACCATGTTCGCCTATCAGAGGTGACATGGTGGTAGAACTCTCCTATCGTGACGTCCGTTTAGGGGCGATCAATCTAGGGGGAGGCACATGAGAAGGCTGCAAATGGGAGCGTTGCTATCCGCCGGTGCGATCACATTGGCGGGCTGTTTCGGCTCAACAGAGACGGTGCCGGTCAATCTCGACTTTTCCCGAACGAACTATGGGTTCATTAACTCCGGCGGATATGCTGCGGGCAGTTTTTTTGCCTGGGACAGGAAGCAGGATGAGCTGGTGTTCCTCGGCACGATTCCGGGGTTTGAACCGCCTGCTCCGGGGCGGGGGCGGGATGTGGTTGCGGCCTATGCGGGTGGGCTGGAAATCGGCGGCGAATATGGGACCTACGGTCGCCTGGCCCGTGCCAAGGCAGATGCCTGGGTGCGCAGTATCTCGGCCTTCGAGATCAAGAACGGGACGCGTGTTGCCTATAACGATGTCTACACCAAGATCACCGACCACCTGAACAAGAACACGGCGACCGGCGGCAGTCTTGTCGAGGAATGGGGGATCACCGAAGCGATCGCAGACCCGGATCAGCTGTTCATCATCATCAGGGATGTGACCTACGGGGATGCCATCAGCCTGCAAGTCGATGCAGAGGCGGCCGCCGATGGGTCTTTGTCGGTGCCTGTCAAGGACGGCAGCATAAAGGTGCGCCTCAATGGCCGCGGGCTTGAGGGGATCGCAGGTGACAACATAGAAATCACCTTCTTTGTCTATGTGCTGGAACCCTACTGGAAGCAGAAAGATGGGGTGCAGACGCTTGCGGTGCGGCGCGTCAGGTCCGAGGACATCTCGGGTTTACCCGCTTTGCTGAGGCGGGTCGGGGAGGAGAGCTGACGACTGGGTACCGCAAGCGCATCTTCGAAAAAAATGCATTTCAGCGGGCGACTTGATCCGCGTCAAAGTGAGGGGGTTCGGGCTGTTCTACTGTCCACAAGACAGATGAAGAGAAGGAGCGAACAGATGTCCAACACACCGCATGAACTGGCCGAGGAATTCCCCGACAAAGTAGCTGCAATCAGCGCGTTGAAGCAGTCCGACGCCCATTTTGCCAAGCTGGCGGACGAGTATCACGAGATTAACCGCGCCGTGCATCGCGCGGAAACGAACGTGGAGCCGGTCGAGGAGCTGGCTGAGGTCGAAATGCGCAAAAAGCGTGCCGCCCTTAAGGATGAGATCTGGGGCATGCTGGCCAAAGTCTGATCTTTTGATGTTCTTTAGATGGTTTGTGGGGTCCGCGGAGCGGGCCCCTTTTTGCTGCATGAATGTGCCCGATCAACTGACCTCGTAAGGCAGCACGCCGCGCGCGTTGGCATTGATGCTGAGCCGCCGCTCTAGGGGTGGAACAGATCTCTGGTGGCAATCCTTGCGCTCGCAGATGCGACAGGAAATGCCGATCGGTTCATAGGCGGAAGCATTCGTCACATCCAGACTGTCGGCATAGACCAGCGCTTCCGCGTGACGTACCTCGCAGCCAAGCGCAATGGCGTAGCGCCGCACAGGCGATCCAAAGGATCCACCCGGTTTCGACACATCCCGCGCCAAGGAGATGTAGCGGACACCATCGGGTGTTTCCGCAAGCTGGCGCAGGAAGCGGCCCGGCGTTTCAAAGGCCCGGTGCACGTTCCACAAGGGGCAGGCCCCACCAAAGCGGGCAAATTGCAGGCGCGTGGCTGAATGGCGCTTGGTGATGGTTCCGGCCTGATCTACCCGCACAAAGAAGAATGGAATACCCTTGGCGCCGGGGCGCTGCAGGGTCGAGAGGCGATGGGCGACCTGCTCGATTGAGGCGCCAAAGCGCGTGGCCAGAATTTCCAAGTCGTGACGGCAATTCTGCGCTGCCGACAGGAACCGCCCATAGGGCATCAGTGCTGCACCGGAAAAGTAGTTGGCGAGGCCAATCTTGGCGATGGCGCGGGCCTCACTCGTCTGGAAGCGGGCAAAGTCGAGCGTCGCCTCCAGAAGATCGTTCTGTGCCAGCAAGGCGACCTGCAAAAGAAGCTGGAACACCTGTGTTGAAGGCGCGGTTCTACCGGATAGCCGCAGCGTTTTCGTTGCTGCATCATAGCCGCGCAGGCCTGTCATCTCGGCCATCTCCACGGTGATCCCCGCAGTCTCCAGTGCCGACAGCGCGGCCATACGAACATCTGCCTCTCCGGCGAACCGTTCGGCGGCGCGGTCCACCGCGTCGATGTAGTTGTCGCAATAGTGAAAGAAGTCCCTCACTTCCTCCCAGGGGCTGGCCTGAATGCGGGCATCCTCACGTCCGAGCGCCTCATCAAGGGAGGCAAGTCTTTCATGCGTTTGCCTGTAGGCGCGGTGCAGTGTGAGAAAAGCGCGCGCCAGAGCTGGGGCATTGGATGCAGTGAGGCGCAGATCCGCGAGCGGCGGTGGATCGTCCGCAAAGACGGGGTCTGCCATGGCCTCTCGCATGTCGCTGACAAGGCGTTCGCTGTCACCGGCGCTCAACTCGGTCACGTCCATCCCGAACTCCTGAGCCAGTGCGAGAACCACAGTCGTGGACACCGGACGGTTGTTATTCTCCATCTGGTTCAGATAGGGAAGGGAGACCCCCAGCTTGGCCGCAAAGGCCTTTTGGGTCAGGTCAAGCCGGGTCCGCATTTCGCGCAGCTTGGCGCCGGCATAAAGTTTCTGGGTGGCCATCGGGCGTACCTTTGCAAATCTCACGCCCCGCTAGTGTATAAATGCAAACCTCTCTCGGCAAGCCGAGAGAGGCCGAGGTCAAAGGCGCAACGCTTTCTCGCGCTTTATGACCAGTATGATTGCCACAAGGCCCAGAATAGCAGTTGCGAACATGATGGCCAAAAGGGGAACCGCAGTTGCTCCGGGCACCAGAACCCAGCCAGCCATAGCGCTGAGGCCTGCGCCGCCGCCGATCATGATCGCGCCGCTGAGACCCGATGCAGATCCCGCCAGGTGCGGACGCACGGATATGGCGCCTGCGGTCGCGTTGGGGATTGCCATGCCATTGCCGATGCCAACAAATGTCATGAAGCCAAAGAAGGTATAAAGGTTGTCCAGCCCTGCGATTGCGATAGCGAGGGACACGGCCACGCCGCCGCCATTGATGACACATCCCCAGAGAACCATCCGATTGACGCCAAGCGCGGTTGAGTATCGGCCCGAGACGAAATTTCCCAGGAAATAACCGACCGCCGGGGCGGAGAAGCACAGACCCAGGACGGCTGGGTCAAGATTGTAGACTTGTGTTCCGACAAAAGGAGCTCCGCCCAGATAGGCAAAGAACGCGCCGGAGGCGAGGCCGGAGGCCAGCGAATACCCCCAGAACCGGGGAGATCGGAACAACTCGGGGTATTCACGGAACTGGGCGATCAGTGTTTTGCCGCTCTTTTGCGCGGTCTCTCCGAAATCGAAGTAGGTCAGCGCATAGGTGGCGAGGCCAAGGACGACCAGCAGCCAGAAATTTGCCTGCCAGCCAAAGGCCTGGTCGAGCACGCCGCCGATCGCGGGGCTGATCATTGGTACAACGGCCATGCCCATGGTGACATAGCCGATCATGCTGGCCGCTTTGTCGGTGTCGTAAATGTCCCGCACCGCAGCCCGGCTCAGGACCATGGTGGCCGCAATGGCAGCCTGTGCCATCCGGAAGAACAGGAACACCTCGGCGTTTGGGGCAAATATGCAGCCAAGGGTGGCGAGCAGAAACAGAAGGATACTGGTCAGAATGACAGGTCTGCGACCCATTTTGTCCGATATCGGACCGACAAGGATTTGCACGACAGCGTTCACGCCCAGATACAGTGCTACAGAGAGCTGCATCAGGCGATAGTCCACTTCGAAATAGGCCGCCATCCCCGGAAGGGAGGGCAGAAAGACATTCATCGCGAGGGCTGAGATCCCGGCCAGAAGGATCAGCGTGCCAATATGGGGTGGTGAAAATGTAGGCGCGGTGCCGCCGGATTTAGTTGTCATGGCAAGGATCTAATGCAGCCTTGCCGCCTTGTCCATCAGCACAATTCCACACAGCTATGTGCGCTCTAGGTCAGGTTTCAGTGCGGCGTTGTGTTCAATCTGTCGGGCTGTCGCTGAGATCAGGGCCGGACATTGGGGCAACAGTTGGCTGTCCATGCGCGCTTGCAAATCACACCCTAGCTCCTGCTGCAGGCGAGCGCAGCGAGTGTAGGGCGGGTCACTGTTCGGCGATCACGGATTTGTCGTCCCGCTCGCCTCCGGCGCCGGGCCTTTACCCAAGTCGGCAAACACCGCCAAGTGGTTGGCTCCCGGCTGGTTTGGGTCTCTGAATGGGGGCGTTGGGCTGGGGCGAACATGCCGCCTTTGCGGCGGGAATTGCGCGCAGCGATCGCGAAAGTCCAGCAAGCAAGATGCGACATGCGTTGGCTTCAAAATGAGCTCGTATTCACAACGATAGGCCGACAATTTGCGAATTATTCAAACTTGCAGATCATGTATGCAAAGGGTTTGCAAATTTGCGACAAAGGGCTTTGGTCCCTGCCACCTGCGCGTTACAGTCCTCTGCAAAATCAAAGGGGACCTGTGCCATGAAAGATATCCTTTCCGAGCTGGAAGAGCGCCGCGACGCCGCGCGGCTGGGCGGTGGGCAAAAGCGGATCGATGCCCAGCATGGGCGCGGCAAGCTGACAGCGCGCGAGCGGATTGACTTGTTGCTGGATGAGGGCAGCTTTGAAGAGTTCGACATGTTCGTCTCGCATCGCTGTACCGATTTCGGCATGGATCAGCAAAAACCTGCAGGAGACGGTGTTGTCACCGGTTGGGGTACCGTCAACGGTCGCCAGGTTTATGTCTTTAGCCAGGACTTTACGGTTCTTGGCGGCTCCGTTTCGGCCACGCATGCGCAGAAGATCTGCAAGATCATGGATATGGCCGTGCAGAACGGCGCACCGGTGATCGGGATCAACGATTCTGGCGGTGCGAGGATCCAGGAGGGGGTCGATAGCCTTGCGGGCTATGGGGAAGTCTTCAAGCGCAACGTGATGGCCTCGGGCGTGGTGCCGCAGATCTCGGTTATTATGGGCCCCTGTGCGGGCGGAGCGGTTTACTCCCCGGCGATGACTGACTTCATCTTTATGGTGAAAGACAGCTCTTACATGTTCGTGACCGGGCCGGATGTGGTAAAGACCGTTACCAACGAGCAGGTCTCGGCCGAAGAGCTGGGCGGCGCGGGTACCCATACCAAGAAATCCAGCGTGGCTGACGCGGCCTTCGAGAACGACGTCGAGGCGCTGGCCGAGGTGCGCCGTCTTGTGGACTTCCTGCCGCTGAACAACCGCGAAAAGCCGCCGGTGCGGCCGTTCTTTGACGATCCGGCGCGTATTGAAGACAGCCTTGATACCTTGATCCCGGAAAACCCCAACACGCCCTATGACATGAAGGAGCTCATCGTCAAAGTTGCGGACGAAGGGGACTTTTACGAAATCCAGGAAGAGTTCGCCAAAAACATCATCACCGGTTTCATTCGCCTCGAGGGGCAGACCGTAGGTGTCGTTGCCAACCAGCCGATGGTTCTTGCCGGCTGTCTTGATATCGACAGCAGCCGTAAGGCCGCCCGGTTCGTGCGCTTCTGCGACTGTTTCGATATCCCGATCCTGACCCTGGTTGACGTGCCAGGCTTCCTGCCGGGCACCACGCAGGAATACCGCGGCGTTATCAAGCATGGTGCCAAGCTTCTTTACGCCTATGCCGAAACAACGGTCCCCACTGTCACGGTGATCACCCGCAAGGCCTATGGTGGCGCTTATGTGGTTATGGCGTCCAAGCATCTGGGCTCTGACTTCAACTATGCCTGGCCTACGGCGGAAATCGCGGTGATGGGCGCCAAGGGCGCGACCGAGATCATCCACCGCGCGGATCTGGGCGATGCAGAGAAGATTGCCGCCCACACGGCTGATTACGAGGACCGCTTTGCCAATCCTTTTGTTGCGGCCGAGCGCGGCTTCATCGATGAGGTCATCCAGCCCAAATCCACACGTCGTCGCGTGGCGCGGGCCTTTGCGAGCCTTCGCAACAAGAAGCTTCAGACCCCGTGGAAGAAGCACGACAACATTCCGTTGTGATCTGAATGACGTCCGGTTGGAATATCCTGCGCGAAGGGGGGGCTTTGACGCTGTGCCGTCAGTCTCCGCCCCGCTTTGATGTGGCGGCCGCCACGGATCTGCCCATGGCGGATCCCTTGCGGCTGGCGCATCAGATCCGGCAAGATGTCTGGCGGGCGCTGCAGAATGTGCGCGGGTTCTCTCCGGTGGTGCGGGTGGTCAGGAGTGCTGACGGACTCAGAGTCACTGCCGGTGGCCGTGTGATTGGTCCTGTGTCCGCCGTTCTGGCCGAGCGTGTCGATGCTGTTCTGGTCGACCCGAAAAACCGGCGCCGTTGGCTGCGGCATGCAGGCCGAGGGGGGAGGTCAAGCTGTGAATTGCAAATCATATGACAGTTTGTGCCGCGGTGGCCACCGCGGGGTGAGTGCCTGGCTGGATCGGTACCCACATGCGTGTGCGGTGATTGCGCCGCGCCGAACAATGTCGCGGAAAGACTTCTTTCTGCACAAAATTGTAACAACGTTTGACATGAGGGGCGAATCAGCTCCATGATCTGGCCCGTAGGCATACGGTTAGCGCGCGCCGCGTGCGCAGCGCCTGCAGCCCCGGCAGGAGGAGCCCATTGTGTATGGGGTCGGGGCTGCGGTTATGCTGGTCTTCGGATGGTTGTTGTGTTCGTAGCCCTAATCGGTGCGCCCGCTGCGGCTTTTGACACAGCCGCTGCATCTGTTTCCGTTCCCTCTGGTCAGCCTGTCACCCTCAACGAGATCCTACTTGACACCGAGCCGGGCCAGTTGTGGCTGAGGTTGCGGTTTGTCGCACCGCAGATTGCGCGCTCAGGCGGTGCCATCACCCACGATCAGGCGGCGGCAGATATGGACCACCTGTGCAAGAATCTTGCTTTGCCCTACATGTCCGAACAGGCGATTGCACCAGAGCGGGTCGTGATCTCCTTTTCCGATCGCGCCCTGCCGTTTGGCGTGCAGGATGCGGCGGCCACCCAGTTCTTTGAGGTGTATCGTCCGTCTGGCGACACCTGCATCTGGGAGGGGTTTTGATGGCAACACAACATCTTGCGGCTCGCGGTGAGGTTGTGCCCGCGCTTGCGGCTTTGTCGCCACAATGGCTTCTCCTGCAGTCTTTTCGGTGTGAAATCGGTGGTTTGTCGGCTATCATCGCACCGGGCAGCATTGTGATTGCCCGTTTATTGAGGTCGAGCCATGCCCGGATGCCGTCTGGCCGTGGTTTCAAGGCAAAAATCAGGAGACAGAAATGTCCAAGAGCATCAAGCTTTTCACGCTGGCAAGCCTGCTGGCGGCCGTCGCAGCCTGCGGCAGCAAAGAAGAAGAATTTGTCATTGTCGAGCCCGAGCCCATTTCGGTCGAACCGACATACACCGGCAAATATAAGTAACACCGACAGGGGTCCGGCCCTGTGGCCGGCCCCTAACGCCGTGCGCGGTGCCGGATCGGGGGCATCGTCATGCTGAAACACCGTGGCTTTCCGGGCCGTCTTCCGGGTACCGATTTTCAATTCACAATCCGCCGTCCGAACCCCAAGGGGGTGACGCCGATCACCAAGCGTGAGCGGTATCGCGACCGCCGCGCGCCGGACCGGCGCGCCGACGCCGCCTTTATGAAGGCACTTTGGGAACACTTTGGCGACCAGCCTTTTGAACGCGGCAACCTGGATGCAGGGCGCCTGAGCTGGCTGTTCGGGCGCGAAGTGGTCGCAGTAGACGAGGATTTTGATCCAGCGGACTATGAAGCGCTTCTGGTCATCAATGTCGATCTGGCACGCCAGTCCTTTCCCGAAGCTTTTGAGGATGGGGGTTACTGATGCGCGCCTCGCGGCCCGATACCCCTGTGATGAGCACCTTTGTTGCATCTGGCGATCGAGCTGCGATCGGCGCGATTTCGCACAGCCGAGCTCGGTTTCAGCGGGAAACTGCGCAGCCGTGCGGTGCGAGCACGCTCGGGCTTCCCGCCCGACGCAAAAGCTGCAACCGTTGGGCAGCGACACGGTGTTCCCGCGTCGCTACGCATCTGTTCCAGTCCCTCGACTTGGAAGGGCAGGCCCGCGCCCCCATCCGCGGCCTGCCCGCTTTTTTCGCGCATCTTAGCGCTCTGCACACATTGGCGGAACCTCGCCATAAGGTACCAAGTTTCCGGCAAAGTGCCGCCGGATCTGTTTCTGTTGAGATCCCGTCATTGCAGGAGTTGGATGGCTCAGCCATCTCTGTTCTGAAAACACAGCAGAGCAGAAAAGGAACGTTGCAATGCAGGCAAATCACATCGCGCTTGCCCTCGCCCTATGCGGCGGGCTTTCAGCCTGTGGGCAGACAACCGGCGAACAGGTCGTCTACGGCGCCAGCGCAGGGGCGCTTGGCTCGCTCCTGCTGGACGGCAACCCTGTCACGGGCGCCGCTGTCGGCACCGCAGCAAACCTCATTTACTGCAAGGAAAACCCCGGAAAGTGCTGATCGCACGCCCGGTTTTCTTGCACTGACATTCCGGTCCGGTTGGGCCGGTTCACCCACCACTCAGATGCCGTGCCCGGATGTGTTTCGGGGGCGGCATCTTGTATTCCGGCCCAATGGAAAACCGGGGCCCACAAGAAAACAAGGGACTGCCAATGTTTGATAAGATCCTGATCGCCAACCGGGGCGAGATCGCCTGCCGCGTTATCAAGACCGCGCGCAAGATGGGCATCAAGACGGTTGCCATCTATTCCGACGCGGACAAGCAGGCGCTGCATGTACAGATGGCAGATGAAGCCGTGCACATTGGCCCGCCGCCTGCGAACCAGTCTTATATCGTGATCGACAAGGTCATGGATGCCATTCGTCAAAGCGGCGCACAGGCTGTGCATCCGGGCTATGGCTTCCTGTCCGAAAACGCCAAATTCGCCGAGGCGCTCGCCGCCGAGGGCGTCGCTTTTGTCGGCCCCCCCGTTGGTGCCATCGAAAGCATGGGTGACAAGATCACATCCAAGAAGATCGCTCAGGACGCCAATGTCAGCACCGTGCCTGGCTACATGGGGCTGATTGAAGACGCCGACGAAGCGGTGAAGATCAGTCAGGAAATCGGCTATCCGGTGATGATCAAGGCCTCTGCCGGGGGCGGCGGCAAAGGCATGAGGATTGCCTGGAACGACGAGGAAGCCCGCGAAGGCTTCCAGTCTTCCAAGAACGAAGCAGCAAGCTCTTTCGGGGATGACCGGATCTTCATTGAGAAATTCGTGACCCAGCCCCGCCACATCGAAATTCAGGTGCTCTGCGACACCCACGGCAATGGCATTTATCTGGGTGAGCGGGAATGCTCGATCCAGCGCCGGAACCAGAAAGTGGTCGAAGAGGCGCCGTCGCCCTTCCTGGATGAGGCCACCCGCAAGGCGATGGGTGAGCAGGCCGTGGCACTGGCCAAGGCGGTGGGCTATGCCTCTGCCGGGACTGTGGAGTTCATCGTCGATGGCGACAAGAACTTCTACTTCCTGGAAATGAACACCCGCCTGCAGGTGGAACACCCAGTGACCGAGCTGATCACTGGCGTTGACCTGGTGGAGCAGATGATCCGCGTTGCCGGTGGCGAGCCGCTGAGCATCACTCAGGACGACGTGAAACTGACGGGCTGGGCTATTGAAAACCGTCTTTACGCCGAAGATCCCTATCGCAACTTCCTGCCTTCCATCGGTCGGCTGACCCGCTACCGCCCGCCGGCAGAGCAGGCCTCTGGTCCGCTTTTGGAGAACGGAAAATGGCAGGGCGATGCGCCCGAAGGCGCGGTTGCGGTCCGCAATGACACCGGCGTCTACGAGGGCGGCGAGATCTCGATGTATTATGATCCCATGATCGCCAAGCTCTGCACCTGGGCGCCGACCCGCGATGCAGCGATTGCCGCCATGCGCGATGCGCTGGATGGGTTCGAGGTCGAGGGCATCGGTCACAACCTGCCGTTCCTGTCGGCTGTGATGGATCACCCGAAGTTCGTCAGTGGTGACATGACCACCGCCTTTATTGCCGAGGAATACCCGGATGGCTTTGAAGGGGTAGAACTGCCCGAAGGGGAGCTGCGCCGTATTGCGGCGGCCACTGCCGCGATGCACCGTGTGGCCGAAATCCGCCGCACCCGCGTGTCGGGCCGCATGGATAACCACGAACGCAAAGTAGGTACCGATTGGGTTGTAACCTTGCAGGGGGAGTCTTTTGACGTGGTGATCGATGCCGATCACGATGGCTCCACTGTTCGCTTTGCCGATGGCGCGGCCATCCGCGTGGCTTCGGACTGGACGCCGGGCGATCAGCTGGCGCGTGTTTCTACCGATGATGACATGCTGGTTCTTAAAGTGGGCAAAATCTCGGGCGGTTTCCGCATTCGCAGCCGCGGCGCCGACCTGAAGGTGCATGTGCGCACGCCCCGTCAGGCCGAACTGGCCCGCAAGATGCCCGAGAAACTGCCGCCGGATACCTCGAAACTGCTGCTGTGCCCGATGCCCGGTCTGATCGTGAAGGTCGATGTTGAAGTCGGGCAAGAGGTGCAGGAAGGTCAGGCGCTTTGCACCGTGGAGGCGATGAAGATGGAAAACATTCTGCGCGCCGAGAAGAAGGGCGTGGTCTCCAAGATCAATGCCAGCGCGGGCGACAGCCTTGCGGTTGACGATGTAATCATGGAGTTCGAATAAGGTGAGCCAAAGGGCAGCCCATCCACCGGGGGCAACTGCGCCCGGTCTTGATCAGGACAGGCTTCCTCCTGTCTGTGGGGCTGCCCATGGTCCTTTGGTTTCTGGAAAATTGCCCAAATGCACCAATTCTTCAGACCTCGGTGCCAAGCTGTTCCAGCGGGAGACCCGCGCTTCGGGGCTGCATGCTGACCGCATGGCGGCCCGTCCGTGTGGCGCTTCCGTTGCTGTAAGATGTCAAGGGGTTCTGGAGGCAAAGGATGCGGCGTACTACACTGGGCTTTATTTCAGGGATGCTCCTTCTGTCGGCCTGCGCGCTGGACAAGGAAGAGGAAGTGCGTGCGCATGTGTCACCGTGGGTGAAACTGGGCGATACGTATTTCTTCGAGTCCTCGTCAAGCTGCACGGCCGCCGTGTTTCACACGGAAAGTCCGCGCATCAGCTCGCTGGTTTCCAAGGCACGGTCGGTCTCCACGGGCATGAAGATGTTGTCGGAGGGCAAGCCTGTTGCCTTCGACGTCGGCGGCAAGACACCCAACATGCTGACCGAGGACATCATGTCCCGCGATCTGCCGCAGGGTATCAGCGTGCTCAACTCGGGCCTTGCAGGGGCAAACTGCATGAGCGAACTGGTCAAGAGCATCTACTATCAGGCGATCATGAACCCGCAGTCGCGCTTGATCTTCGACCCCGAAGGAGACGCCATGATCGTTGTGGACCGGCAGGCGGGAGCTCTTATCTATGTCCGCGGCAACGGCTAGGAGGTCAGCTGCCGCGCCGTTCTTCCACTTCGCGCAGCCGCGAGGGGAACTTGTCAATCGTGCGACTGAGTTCGCGCACGCTCCACGGGTGGGGTTTGCGCAGTTTAACCCCGCCATCCTTGCCAACCAACACTAGCATGAACCCGCGTGGGCGCAGAGCCTTGCGCAGGTCAGAGCGTTTTGACGGATCGGTGTCGGTGAGCACAACGACGTCGCGATCCAGCAGATCCGCCGCGCCGTTCTCCAGTCGCTGCATCTGGTCCTGGAAACGTGGATCCTCTGGGCTGTCGGCGAATATGACGACGGGTCTTTTGTGCCAGAGGAATGCGTCAAGGGTGCCGTCGTATTCGGGCAGGACAAGCACCGGTGCGTCTGTTGCCGCGGTATCCTCCGCCAGCGCTGACACTGGTAGAAAGGCTGCAAGAACAAGGGCTAGGATTGGTTTCATGGTCTCTCCTGTTGCCGGTAATATATGCCGCTCCGGCGCGAATGCGATGGTTGAATGCCGGGGAGAACAAAAAAATTCAGCGCGCATTAACCGCTTTGAGAGGGGGCGTGTCGCATGATCCTGTGGTCTCCCTCTGATCGTCCGCCAAGGCGGGCCCCGTCCAAAGGACTGGAAAAGCGATGCAAGTGATTGTTCATCTGGGTGCCCATCGGTGCGCCACAACCTCGTTTCAGGATTACCTTCGGTTCAATGCGTCGGCACTGGCTGAGAAGGGACTGGAGGTCTGGGGGCCGGACCGCACACGCCACGGGCTGTATCACGGGATTCTGCCCGAACCATCGGTAACACCCGCGGCCAAGGGCGCCAAGCGAGCCAAAGGTCGGCTGAAAATGCGCCTTGACCAAAGCTGTTCTGCGGGGGTCAAACAGCTGTTGATCAGCGATGAGAACATGATGGGCAGCATGCGTGAAAACCTGCGTCTTGGCGGGCTTTATGACGGGATCGGCGAACGGCTGGCCCGGTTTCATGAGGCCTTCGACGGAAGAGTTTCCACACTGGCGGTCAATTTGCGTAGCCTTGAAGCCTACTGGACCTCGGTGCTGACCTATGCTGTTGCGCGCGGCCACGGTGTGCCCACCGGGCGACAGCTGGATCGGCTGCTGGAAAGCACCCGCAGCTGGCGCGATGTGCTGACAGACATCGCCTGCTCCATGCCGGGCGTCGACATTCGTGTGCTGCCGTTTGAAACCTTCGGCGGGCGACCTGAGGTACAGTTGGAACTCCTGACGGGGCTCAAGGGTCCGCGCGAAAGCGCCCGAATGCGCCATGCCGCCTCGCCCCGGCTGGAAGAGCTGCGTGCGATGATGTCCACTTCGGCGGCTCGCGCCCTGCCGGACGGAGAAGGGCGCTGGCGCCCCTTTGACGAGGTGCAAACCGCAGCTTTGCGCGAACGCTATGCGGATGATCTGATGTGGCTGGCGGCAGGTGCTGATGGGCTGTCCCAGATCCGGCTGATGAATGATCCAGACAAACAGGCGGCGGGAGATAACCCGCTCCAGAACGACTTGACGAGAGGAAGACCCCATGACGAAGACAGACGATTGGCGGGCTCTGGCTGAAAAAGAGCTGCGTGGACGCCCGCTTGAAGAGCTGACCTGGCAGACGCTCGAAGGTATCGACGTCAAACCGCTGTATACCGAGGACGACACCAAGGCGCTGCCCCATATGGGGGGCTTGCCAGGCTTTGGCCCCTTCACACGCGGCGTGAAGGCCACGATGTACGCAGGCCGTCCCTGGACCATCCGCCAATACGCGGGGTTCTCCACGGCGGAGGAATCCAACGCCTTTTACCGCCGCAACCTCGCGGCCGGTCAGCAGGGCGTTTCGGTTGCCTTCGACCTTGCGACCCACCGCGGCTATGACAGCGACCATCCGCGCGTTGTTGGCGATGTGGGCAAGGCAGGTGTGGCCATCGACAGCGTCGAGGACATGAAGATCCTTTTCGACGGCATCCCGCTCGACAAGGTTTCGGTCTCGATGACCATGAACGGCGCGGTGATCCCAATCCTGGCCAATTTCATCGTTGCAGGCGAAGAGCAGGGCCACGACAAGAGCCTGCTGGCGGGTACCATTCAGAACGACATTCTGAAAGAGTTCATGGTGCGCAACACCTATATATACCCGCCTGAACCGTCGATGCGGATCATCTCGGACATCATCGAGTACACTTCCAACGAGATGCCCAAGTTCAACTCCATTTCGATTTCCGGCTACCACATGCAGGAAGCGGGCGCGAACCTGGTGCAGGAGCTGGCCTATACCCTGGCAGACGGGCGCGAATATGTGCGTGCGGCTATTGATGCAGGCATGGACGTGGACAAATTCGCGGGTCGTTTGTCCTTCTTCTTTGCCATCGGCATGAACTTCTTCATGGAGATCGCCAAGCTGCGCGCGGCGCGCACCCTTTGGCACCGGGTGATGACCGATTTCGGCGCAAAGAACGATCGGTCTAAAATGCTGCGCACCCACTGCCAGACCTCGGGCGTGTCCCTGCAAGAGCAGGACCCGTACAACAACGTCATCCGCACCGCCTATGAGGCGATGTCGGCGGTTCTGGGTGGCACGCAAAGTCTGCACACCAATGCGCTGGACGAAGCCATCGCTCTGCCGACCGATTTCTCGGCCCGCATTGCCCGCAACACCCAGTTGGTGCTGCAGGAAGAAACCGGCGTTACAAACGTGGTCGATCCGCTGGCGGGCTCCTACTACGTGGAGAGCCTGACCAACGAGCTGATCGAAAAAGCCTGGGCCCTGATGGAAGAGGTCGAGGAGATGGGCGGTATGACCAAGGCCGTCGCCTCTGGCATGCCCAAGCTGCGCATCGAAGAAAGCGCCGCGCGGCGTCAGGCAATGATCGACCGCGGCGAAGAGGTGATCGTCGGCGTCAACAAATACCGCAAGGACAAAGAGGACCCGATCGACATCCTGGATGTGGATAACGTTGCTGTGCGCGAAAGCCAGATTGCACGGCTCGAAAAGATCCGCGCGGAGCGGGATGATGCAGCCTGCACGGCAGCCCTTGATGAAGTAACCCGCGTGGCCAAAGAAGGCGGCAACCTTCTGGCCGCCGCTGTCGAAGCCGCCCGTGCCCGGGCCTCGGTTGGAGAGATCAGCATGGCGATGGAAAAGGAATTCGGCCGTCACTCGGCAGAGGTTAAGACCCTGGCGGGCGTCTATGGCGCCGCCTACGAAGGCGACGAAGGCTTTGCCGCGATCCAGAAGTCCATAGATGAGTTCGCAACCGAGGAAGGCCGCCGTCCGCGTCTTCTGGTGGTCAAGATGGGCCAGGATGGCCACGACCGCGGTGCCAAGGTGATTGCAACGGCCTTTGCCGATATCGGCTTTGACGTGGACGTCGGCCCGCTGTTCCAGACCCCGGACGAAGCGGCGCAGGACGCGATCGACAACGATGTGCATGTCGTCGGGATCTCAAGCCAGGCCGCAGGCCACAAGACGCTTGCACCGCAGCTGGTTCAGGCGCTGAAAGAGCAGGGGGCCGAGGACATCATCGTGATCTGTGGCGGCGTCATTCCGCAGCAGGATTATCAGTTCCTTTATGACAATGGCGTCAAGGCGATCTTTGGCCCCGGCACCAATATCCCGGAGGCCGCTCAGGATATCCTGGAGCTGATCCGCAAGGCACGCAGCTGATTATTGACCCGCTGATGGGATGAAACTGTTTTGCAAACTCACCCGGCGCCTCGACAGCGCCGGGTTTTGCTTATGATGACTCGCTGGCGCGGCTCATTGGCTTTGATGTTGTGCCGTTGAGATCTACAGCTAAGGTGCGCCAACACGTAAAGGAGAGAAATCCGATGATGGAGCTGGATCACATTGCAGTTGCCGGTGAAACACTGGAGGAGGCAGTCAACCACGTAGAGGCTGCCCTTGGTGTTCCGTTGCAGGCTGGGGGGCAACATCAGGTCTTTGGCACCCACAATCGGCTCCTCGGGCTGGCTGATGGTCTCTATATGGAGGCCATCGCTATCGACCCGGACGCAACGCCCGAACGCAGCCCATGCTGGTTTGACCTCGACAACTTCAGCGGCACGCCGCGCTTGACCAACTGGATTTGCAGAGCGACCGGATTGCCAGCCCTTTTGGAGAGCCTTCCGAAAGGCGCAGGAGAGCCCGTGGCGTTGACGCGCGGCGATCTGGTTTGGGATATGGCGGTGCCTGCCGATGGCAAGCTGCCGTTTGACAATCTCTTTCCGGCGCTCATCGAGTGGCACAGTGCCCATCCTGCGCCACGGCTTGATCAGCAGGGCTGCGCGTTGCGCCGACTTGTGATTTCTCATCCCGATGCGGCGGACCTGGAAGAGCTGTTGCCGCTCAAGGATGGGCGCCTGGTGTTCGAGACCGGTTCTGCGGAAATGGAGGCCGAATTCGACACGCCGCATGGGATCCGCGTGCTGCGCTAAGAAAATTCCGGGCATTTGCGTGCTGCGGCACTGACAGGGGCGCAAAAGGTCAGTAGGGTTACCGCATGTCGTTGTGGAGCCGTATATCCGACGCGCTGGGCGCGCTGGCCAAGGGGGAAAGCCTTGCGCATGTCTTTGACAAGCTGAGGGCGCCGCCTGAACGCACCGTGGGGTTTGCCATCGCCGTCATCGCGTTAGGGGCCAAGATGGCCAAGGCAGACGGGCAGGTGACGCGCGATGAGGTCACCGCTTTTCGCGAAGTCTTTCAGATTGCCCGCGAGGATGAGGCTGGGGCAGCGCGGGTCTTCAACATGGCGCGCACCGATGTGGCGGGCTATCAGGACTATGCCGCTCGCATCCAGCGCATGTTTGCGGATGATCCGGCGACGTTGTGCGACTTGATGGAAGGTCTGTTTCACATTGCCATGGCTGATGGTTTCTATCATCCGGGCGAGAATGAATTCCTGGAGGATGTAAGCCGGATCTTCGGCCAGACTTCGCAGCAGTTTAAAGCCTTGCGTGCACGTTTCGTGACGGATGCGCCGAAGGATCCTTATGCGGTACTGGGGGTGCCTCCGGATATGCCGCTCGAGGAGATCCGCAAGCACTGGCGGCGCCTTGTGCGGGAAACTCATCCGGATGCCATGATGGCGCGCGGCGTGCCCGAAGAGGCGGTGCGTCTGGCGGAAAAGCGGATGATAGACGTCAACCGCGCCTGGGACGAGATCAATGGATGCGGGGCCCATGCGGCTGGTCACCTATAATATCGAGTGGTTCTCCCACCTCTTTGACCAGAACGACCAGTTGATGCTGGACAACAAACCCTCGGGCCGTCACGGCGTTGATCGCTATACGCAAGGCGTGTCTTTGGCGCATGTGTTCCAGACGCTGGATGCGGACGCGGTGATGGTCATAGAGGCGCCGAATACCGGACGGCGCCAGCGCACCGTGCGCGCGCTTGGTGCCTTTGCTGCAGAGGCCGGACTGCGCACAAGCGAAGTGGTCAGCGGTTTTGCTACTGATACCCATCAGGAAATTGCGCTGATGTATGACCCTGCAGTCCTCAGCGCTGAACACGACCCGCAGGCCAGCGCCGAAGCGCCACGGTTTGACGGCCGTTTCGAGATAGACCTGGATACGGATTCTGTGCCGGAACAGGTGCGGTTCTCCAAGCCACCGCTTGAGTTGAAAGTGCTTACACAAGGGGGGACGTCCCTGCGCATCATCGGCGCGCATCTGAAATCCAAGGCGCCCTACGGCGTCGAAGGCCATGATGCGATCATTCAACGCGCCATTGAGAATCGTCGCACCCAACTGGCACAGGCGATCTGGCTGCATCGACGTATCTCTGACCATGTTGCGGCAGGGGAGGAAGTGATCCTGATGGGCGATCTGAACGACGGTCCGGGTCTTGATGAATACGAACGGCTTTTCGGGCAGTCCTCTGTCGAGATTGTAATGGGACAAGAGCTACGCGACCCGCATGCCCAGATCCTGAGCCAGCCGCGGCCCGGCAGCCCACCCAGTACCGCGCGGTTTTATGACGAAGAGAAGAAACGCTATTTCCGGGCCTGCCTCGACTACGTTATGATCTCGAAGGGTCTTGAAAGCTGCCATCCGCGCTGGCGGATCTGGCATCCATTCGAGGATGCGGCCTGCTATGCAGACGAGGTGTTGCGAGAGGCGCTTTTGCTGGCCTCGGACCATTTTCCTGTCAGTCTGGATCTCGACCTGACTTAAAATTGCGTTCTGTCACGCCTATATTGCAACCATGAAACAGTTCGCATGCATAAGCGCCCTTTGCCTGACCTGCCTTGCAGCACCCGTGGCTGCCGAAAAAGCAGAAGACGGCGGCAAGGGATTGATGGAGAAAGGCGCCGAGATGTTCTGGGAAGGTCTGCGCCAGGAAATGGGACCGGCGCTGGAGGATCTGCAGGCTTTTGCCGAGAGCTTTGCCAGCGAGGTTGGCCCGTCAATGCGCGAGTTTCTTGCCCAGATGGGACCGGCACTTGCCGAAATCGCGTCCGAGGTCGAGGATTGGAGCCGCTACGAAATGCCGGAAATCCTCCCAAATGGTGACATTATCATTCGCAGGAAGCCTGACCCGGCCCCGGAGACGCCCGAGCAGCCAGAACCAAAGGCGGGTGTGACTGACCTCTAGTCCAGCCTCTATCCGGGCGCGGTCTTAGCCGACGACTTTGACTTTGCATTCAGCCTCAAGTGCGTCGCAGAGCGAGCTCAGGCGGGCTTCGGCGACCTCTCCAAACAGCGGCTCGGCGGCGCGCGGCAGCTCAAGCGTCAGGTGCTTTTTGCGCGGCTGCCATTTCAGTTTGCCGATACTGTCAGTATTGCTCACCATCAGCATGGCGCCAAAACGCATGGCCTTGCCCAGGATCTCTGCCTCTTTCTGACCCTTCTCATCCAGCAGATCATAGAGATATTCGAAAGCGGTGCCCTGACGTTTGTTGCGATAGCGATGCAGCAGGGCCAGCCCCAGAAAGACCCGCTCAGAGTGTTTCAGCCCGCCGAGATTGGCTCGGGTGGCATTGTCGAAACAGACCTCGGCGCGGTAATCGGGATGCGCGCGCCAGCTCACATCATGAAGCAGGCACGCGGCCTTGATCAGGCGCTTTTTCGTGTGCGGCCCGTTATTGAACAAGGGGATCACAAAGTCATAGAGCGTCTTGCCAAAGCCGGGGATGCGGGCGTCCTTGGCCTCGGCAAAGCGACTGGCCTCGACCAGCGGGTCGCGTTCGCGCAGGCGCTGGGGCATCTGCTCATAAAGCAGCCCTTCGCGGATCCCGTAGCTTGAGACGGCGATATCCTTGGGTTTGAACGTCTTGACCAGCCGGTTGAGCACGTCGATTGCGTATGGCACCAGCGACATCCGCGCCGCAGAGATCCCCGTTTCGGCCCGCAACGCTTCCATGTCGCGTTTGTCGATGTATTTCAGCGTTGCTCGCACGTCCTTGGCGCTCATCCGATATTCATGCAGAACTTTCAGCGGATAGCCGCGCCGCGCCATATCGATCCGGGCAATGGCCCGCCAGCTGCCCCCCACAAGGAACAGACGATCGTTCTGCTTGCCCATTTCGGCGTGCAAATCATCCATGACGGCCGCGATATGCGCCTTGCGCCCGCGTCTGCCGCCCTTGATGTCGCGCAATTTCAGCGGTCCCAGCGAAGAAGTAACCCGTTTACCCACCTCGCCGCCGTGGATCTCGGCCAGCTCCATCGAGGAGCCACCGATGTCGCAGACCAGACCATAGGAGCCCGGCCAGCCCAAGAGAACCCCTTGCGCTGAAAGCCGCGCTTCTTCGCGGCCGTCGATCACCCAGATCTTGAGACCGGTTTCGCGCAGCACATCGGCGCAGAAATCAGGTCCATCTTCGGCATCGCGCACTGCGGCGGTTGCGACAACAGACAGGGGCGGCAGCCCCATCCCTTCTGCGAGACACTGGAACCGGCGCAGGGCGGCCAGGGCACGGGCGCGTCCCTCCGGGTTCAGGTGGCCGGTTTCAGAAAGGCCCGCACCAAGGGCGCACATGATCTTTTCATTGTAGAAATAGGCCGGACTTCGGGCAGCACCGTCAAAAACCACAAGCCGGACAGAGTTCGAGCCGACATCCACCACGCCAACGCGGGACAGGGCGCGCGCATCGGGAGAGTCGAACAGGGGTCGGCCAAAGGGACCCCAGTCGGCGGCGGCCGGCATTTCGGTCTCAAGTACGGTCATGGGCGCTCCGTATTGCGGCGTGTGGTCAGGATGGGGGAGGGCAGGATTCGGGTCAACTGCCCGAACCGGCATTGGTTTCCGGATCGTTGAGGTTCGGGTCCTCGGACATCAGGCGAACGGCTAGCGGGCGGGACAATGTGCGCTTTTCGGCAAGCGACAGCCGGTCGAGCTGTTCGACAATGCGGGCTGCGGCAGCAAAGGAACGATCCATATGCGCCACGAGGTAGGGGATCACATCGGGTTTCGGCGTGATTTGGCGATCATTAAAGAGTTTGGCCAGCACCACGGCCAAAAGAGCATCGTCTGGCGGCTGGAGCTCAGCATGGGTGGCGGCCTGAACGCGGCTTTGCAGGTCCGGCAGGGATAGGCCCCAAAGGTTCGGTGCTGCGCGTCCCGTCATCATCAGGTTAAAGCCGTTGGCGAGAACCAGATTGTGAAGGTGGAACAAGGCTTCCTGCGCCAGGGTGTTCTGGGCAATCAGGGGCACATCCTCGACAACCACGGGGCCGCTTGCCAGCACGGGTACCTTGGTCTCACACAGGTCACTGGCCTGCACGATACGCGCTCCCGAGGCACTGGCCCAGACATGAGCGAGGTGGGTCTTGCCCGATCCGGTAGGACCGGTCAGCACCAGCTTTCCGCTCGGCCAGGCAAAACCGGGATCCAAGAGGGCGACTGCCATCGCATTGGATGGCGCGACAAAGAAATCATCGCGGCCCAGCGCAGTCTTGGCGGGCAGATCGAAACTCAGCTGTTGCGCCATTTTATTTTTGCGAATCCCGGTGGCTCAGTCCCTGGTAGAGGCGGCTGTCCAGATACTGTTCGGTCAGGAAACGTGCAACCACGCCAAGGGCCGCAGCCACAGGAACGGCCACCAGCATGCCGACAAAACCAAAAAGCGCACCAAAGACTGATAGCGCCAAAAGCAGCCAGACAGGGTGCAAGCCGACAGACCCGCCTACGAGTTTGGGTGTCAGGTAGTTGCCTTCGATCACCTGGCCGACGGCGAAGATACCCGCGACCAAAGCAATGGACCACCACTCTCCCCAGAACTGGAACAAGGCCAGCCCGATGGCGAGGGCACCACCGATCAACGCCCCGAGATAAGGGATGAAGGTGACAAGACCGGCGATGAAACCCACGGCTAGTCCAAAATTCAGTCCCACGACCATCAGCGCGACCGCGTAATAGACGCCAAGGATCAGGCAGACCGTGCCCATACCACGGATGAAGGAGGCCAGAACATTATCAATCTCTCCGGCCAGCCTGCGGATGATCGGGGCATGATCACGCGGCAAGAGGGCGTCGATCCTTTCAATCATACGGTCCCAGTCGAGAAGTAGATAGACGGCCACCACCGGTACGATCACGAAGAGAACCAGAATATTGACGACCGAAACAGCTGATCCAACGAGGGATTCGAACAGCTCGATCCCTTTGCCCTGCAGTGTGCCCGCGATTGATGCGATGGTCTGCTGCGCGCGGCTTCCCTCGGTAAAGACGGAGGGAAAATGTGTTTGGGCAAAGCTGCGCAGATCGCGGAAGGCCTCGGGCAGAACCCGGATCAGATCACTCAGCTGATAGAGCAGTGTCGGCACCACGACGAGAAGCAAAAGCATGAAAGTCAGCATCGCGCCCACTGTGATGACGGCGGTGGCGGCTGTGCGGCTGAGGCCCCAGTCTTCCAGTTTGTCGGCAATGGGGTCGATCAGGTAGGCAATCGCTGCGCCCAGCACAAAGGGCAACAGCACATCCCCTAGCACCCAGAGCACGATTGCAAAAACGACCGCGGCAACGCCCCAGTATTGAAACTGCTTCTTGGCTGGAAGTGCCATGTTCAAAGCGCCCCTGAATGGCCTGTTCGATATTCTCTTAAGTCATTGCCCATGCTGCGGGCGCATGCAACCGTGAATGGCCGATCGGAGAACACGCCAGCGGGATCAAAGTCTGATCTTAGTGGATCCGAACGCCCTGAAGCCTCAATTCTGCCTGAACGGCGGTCACGTCGACGCTTGCAAGCGGGCTATCCGATTTGATCGAGAGCGCTGCAGCAACGCCAGCCCCCTGACCGGCAACGGCGCAGCAGGCCATGTTGCGGGTTGCGGCATGAGCGACCTTGTCACCGCCGATCGCCCGGCCAGTAACAAGCAGGTTCTCGACACCCTTTGGCAGCATCGCCCGGTAAGGGATTTGCATGTAGCGTCCGGTGGTTGGCAGAATCAGGATACCGTAGCCGTCGATGAATTCTGGGTAGATGCCGATGGTGTCTTCGAAACGGCCCTGGTTGCGGGTCTCGTCCTCGGTGATGTTGTGGTGGGCGTCGATCTTTCGAGTGTCGCGTATGCCGATCGTCATTCCAAAGTTGCGCAGCCGCGCCCCTTCGCAGCCCGGCGTGTAGGCCTTTAGCGCATTGATCGCATGCATTGCCTGCTTGCGCCCTTCAATCTCGAACCGGGTCATGCTGTCGGGATCGGTACCATCGCAACCCGCCAGGTGCACAAGGTTCATATAGGTCATCTCGCCGCTGTCATGGACGGCCCCCCAGGTGCCGCCAATGGTATTGAGATGCGCCGGGATAACCCCGTCTCGCAGGGCCTGGGCAAAGGGTTTGGCGAGGAAGGGAGAGAACATGTCATCCTCTTTGCCGGAGGTCTCTACCTCCCATTCGCCGGTGGACCAGTCCTTGTAGGTTTGCGGGTCGGCCTTCACCCCGTCCATGAACTTCTGCTTGTCGACGCCTGCGATGTGGAACATGACGCTGGCGGCCTGCATTTCCTCGACCGGGGTCTTGATGGTGGGGGCGCCCATCGCATGCGCAATGTCCGCATCGCCCGTTGCATCGATCACGCGCTGGGCCAGGATCGCCTCGCGCCCGGCTTTGGATTCGACGATGACGCCGGTGATCCGGTTGCCTTCGCGGATGGGAGCCACGAACATGCGGTGCAGCATCGGGTGGATGCCCGCTTCCTCAACCAGCCGGTCTGCCACCAGTTTGAAGCCTTCGGCGTCGAGTTCATAAGACAGGGACTGGCTTTCGGGAACGGCGGCATCCATCGCTTTGGCGCGTTCTTCGAACTCCCAGCCGATACCGCCGGCCTCGACAGTCTGTTCGTGGCGATACCAGGCAAACCCCTCGACACCAACCGCAGTGATATTGCCGCCAAAGCAGCCGAAGCGTTCCAGTAGGGTGACCTCAACCCCGCAGCGGGCAGCCGCCAGCGCCGCCGCCAACCCGCCGGGGCCAGAGCCCACCACAAGAACATCGGTACGATGCACGACGGGAATTTCGCGGGCGGGTTCGGTGATTGTGTCGCGCATCGGTGCCTCCAATGAATTTGATCCAGCATTCACAAAATGAAATCACTGTTCAACTAGATTCGCGTCAGGAAAGGTCTCGGGCAAATCCGTGCGTGTACAAAGCCCGATTGCCTGAGGCGCGGGGATGGCTTAGACCGCTTGGAAACCCTTCGAACGAATGAGAGCGACATGCGCCTGTCCCGTTATTTCCTGCCTGTTCTGAAAGAAACCCCTTCCGAAGCCCAGATCGTCAGCCACCGCTACATGCTGCGGGCCGGCATGATCAAACAGTCCGCCGCCGGGATCTACTCCTGGCTGCCGCTGGGCTTCAAGGTGCTGAAAAAGATCGAAGGCATCGTCCATGAGGAACAGATGCGCGCGGGCCATATCCCGGTTCTGATGCCGACAATGCAGTCGGCGGACTTGTGGCGCGAGAGCGGCCGCTACGATGCCTATGGCGAGGAAATGCTGCGCATCACCGACCGCCATGACCGTGACCTCTTGTTCACGCCGACTGCCGAAGAGCTGATCACCGACATCTTCCGCAGCCATGTCAGTAGCTACAAAGATCTGCCGCTGACCATGTATCAGATCCAGTGGAAGTTCCGCGACGAAATCCGCCCGCGGTTCGGCGTGATGCGGGGGCGCGAGTTCTACATGAAGGACGGCTACAATTTCGACCTGACCAAGGAAGACGCGCTGCACGCCTATAACCGTCACCTGGTCAGCTACCTGCGCACTTACGAACGCATGGGCCTGCAGGCGATCCCGATGCGCGCGGACTCTGGCCCCATTGGCGGCGATGACACCCATGAATTCCTGGTTCTGGCCGACACCGGCGAAAGCGAGGTTTTCTATGACAGCGCCGTTACCGATATTCGCCTAGGCGAGCGGGACATCGACTATAACGATGTGGACCAGTGCCGCGCCGTGATGGAAGAATTCACTGCACTATACGCTCGCACTGACGAAACCCATGATGCGGCGCTGTTCGACCAGATCCCGGCCGAGCGTCAGCGCAGCGCCCGCGGCATCGAAGTGGGGCAGATCTTCTATTTCGGAACCAAATACTCCGAGCCGATGGGCGCAACTGTGCAAGGCCCCGATGGCAAATCCGTCCCCGTTCACATGGGTAGCCACGGTATCGGCGTGTCCCGTCTGGTTGGCGCCATCATCGAGGCGAGCCACGATGACAAGGGCATTATCTGGCCGGAGGGCGTCACGCCGTTCCATTGCGGGATCGTCAACCTAAAGCAAGGCGACGACGAGGCTGACGCGGCCTGCAACCAGATCTATGCTGCCCTTGTCGCCGCAGGTCTTGAGCCGCTCTATGATGACCGCAAGGAACGGGCAGGCGGTAAGTTTGCCACCATGGATCTGATCGGTCTGCCCTGGCGCATCACCGTCGGTCCGCGTGGGCTGAAAAACGGCGTGGTAGAAGTCACCTGCCGCCGCACCGGCGAAAGCGAAGAGCTGAGTCCGGAAGAGGCAGTGAAGAAGATCGCCAAGATTTATGAACCGCACACAGCAGGGCGCGGTTTCTAACTCACTTACACCTTTTCTGGGGGCATTTGACAAAAGAAAGCAGGCTTTTGGGCCTGCTTTCTTGCGTTTCGTCTTCACGCTTGACAGGCGGGCCTTGGCTCTGCTCAGATTTCTCCAATGGGTGGAAATGAGTGTGGAGGTGATACTGTTATGCGGTACTTGCTGATCATGTGCGCGGCGCTTGTGGCGTCAATGGCGCAAGCAGAGCCAAAGGCCGAGTTCAAGCGAACCCTGTTCCCTGTCGGAAAATACTTGGTCTTGAACGGCACAGTTTACCTGACCAAAGGCGCTGAAAACGTGTCTCGCCCAGGCCAAATGGGGCTTTTGACCGGGCGTCGCGGGTTGAGCGGAGGGCTGATCCAGAACGGTTTTGCAAATGTAACCACTCTGCAGAATGTCACCTCAAGTAACGGTTGGGTCTTCGAAATTGATGGAAAGGACCTGGCCAAGGTTTCGGTCGGGGGGACCGTGTCCAGCGGCGATGCCATAGAAACGCTGGACCTTGCAGCAGACGGAAACATCAGCCGAAACATGAATAAGAACGCCGCATACAAGGGGATTCTTCTTTATGCGGCTGACTGGGTCGAGGTTGATCGGCACATAAAGCGCCTTTGGGAAAGCGATACGGCGAGGAACTACCTTATCAACAATGATTTTCGCGTCGTCGACAGCGTGCTTTATGCAACCGGATACACCGGTGGCGGCCAGTTGAAGGTAGACGGAACAGCGAACCTAGACGGCTCCGGCGGCGGCGCTGTCGGCTCGGTCAAGGTGAAGACGACGGCCAATGCGGACAAGACTTATTCGATCAGCCTTGCCGATGACAGCGTGATCGCCTTCTCTGCCCGCCACCTGTGTTGGCGCGATGGCCAATTCGCGGGCACGGCCCCGGACGTGATCGGCGAAAAGCGTCCCAAATCCTGCCCTGCCTACGACGACTAGCCGTTTCTGCTGCATCAAGGTTTCAATCGGCGCCTTCTGGGCGTTCTGGTCGACTTCGGTAGCGCTTGCTTGACCCTTTTCACCGGCGGTCATAGGGTCCGGCTGAATTGAGGCGGCAAAGACCGGAGTAGCAATGGCCCATACACCGCCACCGTTTTCGCGTTTCGAATGGATGATCGCCTGGCGCTACCTGCGCGCGCGTCGGGCTGAGGGCGGTGTCAGCGTTATGACATGGATCAGCCTGATTGGCATCACCCTTGCGGTATTTGCACTGATCGCCACTCTGGCCGTGCGCTCGGGCTTTCGTTCCGAATTTGTGGGCACCATCCTGGGCGCGAACGCCCATGTGACGCTTTACTCCTATGGGGAAGTGACCGAGGACGGGCGTCTAGACCGCAAGATCGAGGATTTCACCGACATGGCCGCCCGTGCAGGCCAGGTCCCCGGCGTGATCCGGGCTGCGCCTCTGATCAAGGGGCAGGTCATGGCCAACCTGCGCCAGCGCAATGCGGGCGTCGAGGTGTTTGGGATCTCAGCGGCAGACCTGCAGGCCATTCCCGGAGTCGCGCAAAGTGAGGCTTTCTCGGGCGATCTGGCCCGCTTTGAAGAGGGGGTCGCCATAGGATCGGGTGTGGCTCGCGAACTGGGTGTGGGGGTCGGTGAAAGGATCAAGCTGATTTCTCCAAATGGCGTGAAAACTCCGTTTGGCACCAGCCCGCGCGTCAATGCCTATGAGGTGGTCTATATTTTCACCGCTGGCCGCTATGACATCGACCGCACGCGTCTCTACATGCCCTTCGCCGATGCACAGGCGTTCTTCAACCGCGAAGGTGCGGCGGATGAGATCGAGGTCATGGTGCAGGATCCCGAAGCCGTGGATCGCATGGTGGTGCCACTGTTGCAGGCGGCGGGGCAGGGGATTGGCGTCTGGACCTGGCGCGATACCTCGGGCGGGTTTCTGCGTGCACTTGAGGTCGAGGACAATGTGATGTTCATCATCCTGTCCATCCTCGTCCTTATCGCCACCATGAACATCGTTTCGGGCCTGATCATGCTGGTCAAGAACAAGGGACGCGATATCGGCATCCTGCGGACCATTGGCCTCAGCGAAGGATCCGTGATGCGGGTGTTCTTTATCTGCGGTGCCTTTACCGGGGTTATCGGCACGGTCTTCGGTGTGATCTTGGGGTGTCTGTTTGCGATTTATATCGATCCGATTTTCTCGTTCGTGAATTATGTCATGGGCGGCGGCGTCTGGGATCCCTCGATCCGGGGGATCTATGCTCTGCCGGCCGAGTTGAACCTGCCCGATGTCCTGTCTGCCGTGGCGCTGTCGCTGGGCCTTTCTTTTGTGGTGACGATCTTTCCGGCGCGGCGGGCCGCGCGCCTGAACCCGGTCGAGGCGCTGCGCTATGAGTGAGGATAAGACTGAGACACCTGCAGCGCTGGAGCTGAAAGGGATTTCCAAAGCCTACAATCGTGGCAGTGCATCCCAGGTGGATGTGTTGCGCGGCTTGGACCTGTCTTTGAACCCGGGTGAGGTGGTGGCGCTGGTGGCCCCCTCGGGCGCGGGGAAGTCGACCCTTCTGCATATCGCAGGCCTTCTGGACACACCGGATGCAGGCAGCCTGTCGATCGCGGGGCAGGAGGTAATAGGACTTGGTGAGGGCAGCCGAACTTGCCTCCGCCGCCGGGATATCGGCTTTGTCTATCAGTTCCATCATCTGTTGCCGGAATTCTCTGCCGCTGAAAACATCATCTTGCCGCAACTCGCCAATGGGGCCAGCCAGAAACAGGCAATGGTTCGCGCCAAAGAACTACTGGAGCTTGTCGGCCTGTCCGCACGCTCGGCCCACCGTCCAGCAGAGCTTTCGGGCGGCGAACAGCAGCGTGTTGCCTTCTGCCGGGCGCTCGCCAACCAGCCCAGTATTTTGCTGGCGGATGAGCCCACGGGCAATCTGGATCCGGGTACATCGGATCAGGTGTTCGAGGTTTTGATGAATCTCGTGCGCAGCTCAAATCTTGCGGCCCTGATTGCCACCCACAACCTTGAGCTTGCGGCCCGGATGGACCGTGTGCTGCGCCTGGAAAACGGCGTCGTCACTCAGGCCGATCCCGTCTGACCTTTACCCATGCGGGCGGTTTACGCTTCCGGAAGAGGTGGATAGACTTGACGGAAAAGATGCGAATTAACCGATCAAACCGGCAGGAGCGAGCCTTATGAATATCACCCGAACCCTCGTTGCCCTTCCCCTTGTTGCCGGGCTCGCAGTTGCCTGCACTGAAGTTGTGAACAGCATGCCGACGCCTGAAGAAGGGCAGGCGATTTTTGATCGAAACTGCGCGCTCTGCCACGGCAGCAATGCCGATATTGCGGCCCGTGATACCTCGATCAAGGCGCCTGATTTGCGCCGGATCACGGCCCGCCATGGCGGGGAATTCCCGCGCGCCAAGGTGATGTCGCAGATTGACGGATACGGGCGCGGCAAGGTCGGCGCCGATAGAATGCCCGAGTTCGGAACGCTTCTTGAAGGGGAGCTGATCCCGGTCGAGGTAAACGGCACCCTGACTCCCACACCACGCCCGCTGGCAGCGCTGATGACCTACCTTGAGAGCATTCAAGCCGAAGGCAAAGGCTAGCCGCAGATCCCGCGCAGGTCGGCGTCCTTCCAGGGCAGGTAGACATCGCTTTGACGGCGCTTGGGCAGATCCGAGACCGGCATCACCTCTTTCAGCATGGCATGCAGCCGCTTGGTGCGCGCGCCCTGCGGCGCCAATGCGCGGCAGCAGACGTATTCCTCGACAATGGCGCCTTGCTGTTCGTAGCCGTAGCTGAGGAAATCGGGACTTTGATCCAATTCGAACAGATAGGGATCGGGGTTGCCGCTGTGCTCGGCGGCGGCGAGCAGCGGCGTATAGCCGGTACGCGTGCGGTTCTGCCATTGCCAGACATGGGTCATCTCATGGGCCAGCAGCATCGCCTCCACCAGATAGAGCCGCTCCGGGTAGGCGGGCAGGTAATCCTCTGTGTACCAGTCGCTGATGAACAGGATCCGGTTGAAGACGGTCATCGCCGCCGGGGAGGAGGTGACGCGTCCTTCCTTCACCGGCGGCAGGATGCGTTCGCGGCAGGCGATACGCGGGCGCGCTTTGCGATAAAAGGTGCGGGTCGGAACCGGGGCGCCATCCACGATGCGCACTTTCTCCATCTGCACATCTTCCCCGTGGATATCCGACAGGAAGGCGCGTTCCTGCGGGGTCAATTCGCGCCCGCAGGAGGTGAGGATCAGGGCAATCAGGACAAGGCGCAGGATCATGGCATCACGCTAGCGCAGCAGGCGCGGGCTGCATAGCGGTGTTACGCGGCATAGAAACTTGCGGTGGCGGTGGCGACCAGCTTGCCGCTGTCCTCTTCGCTCATCTCGGCGCGGGCAAAGACCAGCGATTTCCCGGCCCGCACCACCATGGCGCGGCAGAGGATCGCGCTGCCCACACCGGGGCGCAGGAATTGCGTGTGCAGATCCGTTGTCGCCAGCGCCCGCACGGCTCCGTTGTGGGCAAAGGCCGCCAGCACCATCGAGGTATCGGCCAGCGCCGCCAAGGCTTGGCCTGAGACGATGCCGCCCATGCGCGCAAGGTTCGGTGTCAGCGGCATGCGCAGGGTTGTTTCCTCTGGGCTTGCCTCGGTCACGGTCAGATCCAGCGCCTGCACCCAATCGGCAAAGCCTTCGGCCAGAACGGACTGCAAATCCTGTGGGGTCATGGACGTCTCCCTGTTTTGGGCGAGGTTAGCGGTAGGTAGAGGCAATGGAAACGGGCAATTGTGACCTGCGTGAAACACCTGCTTCAAGACGCACGGTTTGCAAGGTGGCCTCTTGGGTCGTGAGGCGTTAGCCGCACGGCCCGCGCCTGACCTTCCCGTCATGCCGGAGGCATGCTTTCAGCATGACGAAGGTGCTTCACGCCTTCCCAAGGTCAGGCGCGGGCCTTCTGTCCAGGTCGTGATGCCATACCGAGCTAAGGTGATCGCCAGTTTGATAGAATTGACGGATTAGTCGAATATAATCTTTAAAGTCTTTGTTTTGCTGAACTATTCTGTTTACTGTTCCCCAATCGACGTCAGTCCTTGCTCTAGCAGGCAGGAGTATTTCGCTGGACGAAAAGTCTTCTGGGTCAAACTTAATGACTCCGATTCCGTGTAGTCCGGAGAGAAGGCGTAACTCGCTAAGCGTATCACCGCCATGAAACTCTACAGCCACTAAATATCCAAAGTTGGCCCAAGAAGAGTTGCTAACAGTTTGAAAGAATGCCTCGCGAAGGTTACTTCCATTGATCTTCAGTTTAAGTTCAAATGACCAAAGGTTGGTTTTCTTGTCGGAGTACTCTTTGGCGCAATCAATGACCTCTCTGTCCCATGCCCGACTTAGATCTTCCATGCCAACTAAGTCCGGAAATAGCCACTTGTTTCCAGACATCCCCCTGTTGTTGCATGATTTACGCTCGTCTATTCGCTTGCTTAGAACGCTTAGCTCATCTCTGAGGTACCTTCGGAAAAGTGGGTAGAGATCATGCTCACTCAACGCACTGTTCGCGTTGGAACTCGGGCTATCTGACGGATTTAGGAGGTTGCCTGAAACCTCTTCTTCTTCAGTTTTTGAAGAGTAGAAGTATTTTCGAGGTCTGCCTTCGGTCGTCCTTACACCGTGCCTTTTTTCCAATCGCGAACGCTGTGCCCCAATTTCCGCCACAATCTGTTGAAGCATTGCTTCTGGAGTATTCAATGGGACTTTTCTGGCGTTGCTAGACAAACGCTTTTTCTCGGTTTCGTCTGGGTAAGTGCGCACAATCCAATGAGCAATTTCCCTTGCTGTAAAACGCTCTTCTGGATTTTCCTTAAGAAATTGAGGAACAAACTTTGTAATACTAAAGTTGCTCATTTTGCCCCCTCAAACATCCAGCTCCTCCACGAACTTCGCGTTCTCCTGAATATACTGGAACCGCAGTTCGGGTTTCTTACCCATCAGACGCTCGACCAGGTCGCCGGTCTCGCCCGGTTCGTCCTCGTCAATCGTCACCCGGATCAGCTTGCGGGTCTTGGGGTCCATGGTAGTTTCTTTCAGGTCCTTCGCATCCATTTCGCCCAGACCCTTGAAGCGGCTCACGTCAATCTTGCCCTTGCCGCCGAGGCCCTTTTCCAGCCAGGCATCGCGCTCTGCCTCGTCAAGGCAATAGACCCGTTTTGCCCCTTGGGTCAGGCGGAACAGGGGCGGGCAGGCGAGGTACAGGTGGCCGCCATCGATCAGCGGGCGCATCTGGGTGAAGAAGAAGGTCATCAAGAGCGAGGCGATATGCGCGCCGTCCACATCCGCATCGGTCATGATGATGATCTTGTCATAGCGCAGATCATCGAGGTTGAACTTGGTGCCAAGGCCAACCCCCAGCGCCTCGCACAGATCGCTGATCTCCTGGTTTGATCCCAGCTTGTTCGACGCCGCGCCAAGGACGTTCAGGATCTTGCCCTTGAGCGGTAGCAGCGCCTGATATTCGCGGTTGCGCGCGCCCTTGCCCGATCCACCGGCCGAGTCGCCCTCCACGATGAACAGCTCGGTGCCTGTGCGGTCTTTGGAGGTACAATCGGTCAGCTTGCCCGGCAGGCGCAGCTTCTTGGTGGCGCTTTTGCGCTGGGTTTCCTTCTCCTGCTTGCGGCGCAGGCGTTCTTCGGCGCGGAGAACAAGGAAATCAAGAATGGCGCCTGCGGATTTTGTGTCGGCGGCCAGCCAGTTGTCGAAATGGTCGCGGACCGAGTTTTCCACCATGCGGTTGGCGGCCTCGGTCGAGAGGCGATCCTTGGTCTGCCCCACAAAGGCCGGATCGGCGATGAAGCAGGACACCAGCGCGCAGCCCCCGGTCAACAGATCATCGCGGGAAATCTGGCCTGCCTTCTTGTTGCCGACCAGCTCACCATAGGCCTTGATGCCCTTCAGGATCGCGGCCCAGAACCCAGCGACATGGGTGCCGCCCTCGGGCGTGGGAACGGTGTTACAGTAGCTTTGGATGAAGCCGTCGCGGGTGGGGGTCCAGTTGATCGCCCATTCCACATAGCCCGGCTCGCCGAATTTCTCACGGAACTCGACCTTGCCCGCAAAGGGCGCATCGGCATAGGTGGTGGCCTTGCCCAGCACCTCGGACAGGTAGTCCTTCAGGCCGCCGGGGAAGTGGAATGTGGCCTCCTGCGGGGTTTCGCCGTCATCAATCGCGGATTTCCAGCGGATCTCAACCCCTGAGAACAGATAGGCCTTGGAGCGCACAAGGGTGAACAGGCGCTTGGGCTTGAAACGGTGGTGCCCAAAGATCTCTTCATCCGCGTGGAAGGTCACCGATGTGCCGCGGCGGTTGGGGGCCGCGCCGACCTTTTCGACCGGCCCCTGCGGGATGCCGCGCGAGAACCGTTGTTCGAACAGCTCTTTGTTCTTGGCGACTTGAACCACCATCGAATCCGACAGGGCGTTCACAACGGACGAACCAACCCCATGCAGACCGCCCGAGGTCTGGTAGGCCTTGCCGGAGAATTTGCCGCCTGCGTGCAGGGTACACAGAATGACTTCGAGTGCGGATTTATCCGGGAACTTGGGGTGTGGGTCGATCGGAATGCCGCGTCCGTTGTCGCGGATGGTGACCGAGTAGTCTTCGTGCAGCTCCACCTCGATCCGATTGGCATGGCCAGCGACCGCCTCGTCCATGGAGTTGTCGAGGATCTCGGCGACCATGTGATGCAGCGCGCGTTCGTCCGTGCCGCCGATATACATGCCGGGGCGCTGACGGACGGGTTCCAGCCCCTCCAGCACCTCGATCGAGGAGGCGTCATAGGTTTCGGCGTCAGGCGTGCTCAGAAGATCGTTGGCCATCTTTGTCGGGCTGCTCTTGGTTGCTTTTGGTTAAGGGGCATTATGGCAGGTGTCAGCGCCGCGGGGAAGAGGGGGAGAGGTCTTGTGGATAAGCCTGCGCCGATGTGCCATGTAGTCTGCAACAGGCGATGGGAGAGGCGCGCGAATGACAAAAGGGAACGATCTGGATCCACAGGATTGGGCGGCTTTCCGGGCCGCGGCGCATCGCATGCTGGAGGCCTCGCTCGATCAGCTTCAGGAGGTTCGGGATCGTCCCTGGCAGCCTGTGCCGGATGATCTGCCGGAGCGATACCTGATCGGGCAGGGTGGTGATCTGGTTGGCCGTATCGAGCGGGATGTGCTGCCTCACCACGGCGGCAATATCCATCCGCGCTTCTGGGGCTGGGTGCAGGGCTCCGGGCTGGCCTCTGATCTGATCGCGGGCATGGCGGGCGCTGTGATCAACGCAAATGTTGGCGGGCGGGATCATGGTGCGGTCTACATGGAGCGCGCGGTGATCGACTGGACCCGAGGCAAGATGGGCATGCCCGAAGGAGCGAGTGGTGTTCTGACCACGGGGACCTCGCAGGCGACGGTGATCGCCTTTCAGGCAGCGCGAGTGCGGGCGCTGCCTGATGTGCGCAAGACCGGGCAGGGGGCTGTGCAGCTGACGGCCTATGCCGGTGTGGGGGTGCATAATGCGACCCGCAAGGCGTTGGAGTTGATCGGTGTCGGGGCCGACAACCTGCGTCAAGTGCCGCTGATTAACGGGCAGATGGATGCGGAGGCACTGTCCCGGATGATCGCGGCTGACCGGGCTTCGGGGGGCGTGCCTTTCCTGTTGGTGGGAACTGCGGGGTCTGTTGATCTGGGTCTCTTTGATGACCTGAATGCGCTTGCGGATCTCGCTGCAGATCACGGACTGTGGCTGCATGTGGATGGGGCCTTTGGCGCCTGGACGCGGATCGCGGATGACCCTTGGCGGGCCTTGAGTGACGGGATCAATCGCGCCGACAGTATCGCGCTTGATTTCCATAAATGGATGTATGTGGGCTATGACTGTGGCCTTGTTCTGATCGCGGATGAGGCAGCGCACCGCGCCGCCTTTGCCGCGCGCCCGGCCTATCTGGAAGGGGCCGAAAGCGGCCTTGCCGGGGGCGATCCCTGGTATTGCGACTATGGGATTGACCTCTCGCGTGGCAATCGCGCGCTCAAGGTCTGGTGCGCGCTGGAGGCCTACGGGGAGGCGGCCTTTGCCGCAGCGATCACGGGCAATTGCGCACTTGCCCGCGTCATGGGGGAGGAGGTTCAGAGACATCCCAATATGGCCCTTGGCGCTGATGTGGTCTCAAATATCTGCGTTTTCACAGCGCGTGTAGACCTTTTGCCAGAAGAACAATCGCAGCTAAACAGCCGGATTGCACGACGGTTGCAGGAAACCGGCGAGGCGGTGTTTTCCACTACGCGCGTGGGTGCCGTGACGATGTTGCGGGCCGCCATAACCAACCATCGCACGCGACAGGAAGACATTGTTGCGGCCGTCGATGCGGTGGCCCGGATGGCTGCCCTGCCGTCAATTTGATCTGATCTGGAGCCGAAGGCTCTGGCGCTGGCGGGGATCCTGTTTAAGCTGCGTCGAAACCATGGGAGGACATACATGGCCTGGATCGAAACCATTCCTTTTGCCGAAGCCACCGGCAAGCTCAAGAAGCTCTATGATCGCGTCACCGGCCCGGACGGCAATGTCGACAACATCATGATGGTCCACAGCCTGCGTCCACATTCCATGGAGGGCCATATGGCGATCTACAAGAACGTACTGCACCACACCGGCAATGCAGTGCCAAAGTGGTTCCTGGAGGTGTTGGGGGTCTGGGTCTCTTCGCTGAACGACTGCGCCTATTGTGTCGAGCATCATTTCGCCGGGCTGCAGCGTTTGCTGGGTGATGAGGCGCGCGGGCTTGAGATAAGAGCGGCCATCGAGGCGCGCGATCCTGATGCCGCTCCGCTCGATGCGGCGCAGAAGGTGGCGATGGCCTATGCCCGGAAGCTTACACTGGTGCCAGCCGGTGTGGAGCAAGCCGATGTGCAGGCCCTGCGTAATGCCGGTTTCGATGATGGCGAGATCCTCGAGATAAACCAGGTCACAGCCTATTTCTCCTACGCCAACCGAACGGTCCTAGGGCTTGGCTGCTCCACGAAGGGAGATATCCTGGGGCTCAGTCCTAACAACTCAGAAGATCCTGAGGATTGGGGGCACAGGTAAAGACCCGCTGCCGGTGGGCGTCCCTCACACCGTTTGAGCCGTCCAGCGCAAGATGACTTCTGCCAGTGCCTGCGGCTTTTGATGATGCAGCCAGTGATCGCATCCCTGGATCTCGGTGCGGGTCAGCTGTGGTGCAAACTCTTCCAGCCCTTCGGTTGCTTCCAGCAGAAGGGCCGTGTCATTTGCGCCCCAAACCAGCAGGTGCGGTTGTGGCACATGCAACCGCTGGAGCGGCAGGTCCGGCATCGGGATCGGCGCGCCCGGAGCCGCGATCTGCAGGGGCGATGCGCGATACCAATTCACCATGCCGCGCAGCCGACCCGGGCGGGACCATTCGGCCTGATACCGGGCCAGCCGATCCCCCCTGAGCCAGCCCAGATCCATGTTTGTGGAAAACAGGGCGCGCAGGCCCGCGAACTCATCTTTCTTCAGGCCCGCTTCGCTGCCCTCTTCGCGAAGTGCAAGAATATACTGAGAGGCCGCCGCTTGAGCGCCGCCCGACGCCAATGCGCGTTGAAACGGCACCGGATGCACTCCGTTTGCGATGATCAGCCGAGAGACCAATTCCGGACGGAACATCGCCAGCCCATAGGCCACCGCCGCGCCCCAATCGTGGCCCAGTACGGTCACGGGCGCCTTGCTTTCGGCGATAAGGGCCGCCATGTCGGCCACAAGTTTCGAGGCAGCGTAGTCGCCCACCTTCGGCGGCGCCCAGCTTTGGCCGTAGCCCCGCTGGTCGGGTGCAATGCAATGGAAATGATCACACAAGTGCTTTGCCAATTCTTCCCAGGCGCCGCCATATTCGGGAAATCCGTGTAGCATGAGCAAGGGCGGCAGGGCAGGATCTCCCCAGCGCCTGATGAAGAACGGCTTGCCGTTCAGCGTGATAAAACCGGCCTGCATGCTGCGTTCCTCCCTGCTTTGCTCCATGCTGTTCATGCTGTTGTTTGCAGGCAAGTGCTTCGCAGCGTCACTTGGGGATATCGGCCGAGCTTGATACAGGTCAGCGCGGCAGGGCGGGAAACCTGATACCCTACTTTTCAGTTTTTCTGATTGGAGTAGCCCATGTCGACATCCGCCCCCGAGCCTCAAGCGACCATCAACGGACAGCACAGCCCCGCGGCAGGGACCGCACCCAAAACGCCTGGCCCAGAAGAGATTCGGCGTGCCTTTGAAAGCGGGAAGTACCCCTATGCCCGCAAAATGGCCCGTAAAGCTTATGAAGCAGAGAAAGCCAAGCTGCAGGCGGAGCTCCTGAAGGTGCAGCACTGGGCACTTGAGACGGGCGAGAAGTTCGTGATGTTGTTCGAAGGGCGCGACGCGGCGGGCAAAGGCGGGACGATCAAGCGCTTTACCGAGCACCTGAACCCAAGGCATGCGCGTGTGGTGGCTTTGAACAAGCCAACAGACGAAGAACGCGGCCAGTGGTACTTTCAGCGCTATTTACAGCACCTGCCCACCAGTGGTGAGATCGTGCTTTATGACCGCTCCTGGTACAACCGCGCCGGGGTGGAGCGGGTAATGGGATTTTGCGAGCCCAGCGAATACCTGGAATTCATGCGCCAGACACCGGATCTGGAGCAGATGCTGGTGCGCTCGGGTATCCGGCTCTACAAATACTGGTTCTCGGTGACGCAGGATGAGCAACTGGCTCGTTTCAAATCGCGTGAGACAGATCCGCTGAAGCAGTGGAAGCTCTCGCCGATCGATAAGGCGTCACTGGACAAATGGGATGACTACACCGAGGCCAAGGAGGCGATGTTTTTCTACACTGACACGGCCGATGCACCTTGGACGGTGGTGAAGTCAAATTGCAAGAAACGTGCCCGCCTGAACTGCATGCGGCATTTCCTGAGCACGCTGGACTATCCTGGCAAAGACCTTGAGATCGCGAAGGAGCCGGATCCACTGATCATCGGTCAGGCCCATCATGTGATCCATCGCTCGGATCATATCCTCGGCAAAGCCCTGCACCCGGATGCCCGCGTGCGCTGACTTTCGCCGTCTGGACACGGTAGACACCGGCCGCGCACTTGCCGCGCGGCACGAGTGGGGCTACACCCTTTTTCATGATGAACCGCATTGCCTTCCTGGCAGGGCTTGCCCTTTTGGCCGGTGCGCCTGTGAATGTGCAGGCGCATCCGCATGTGTTCGTCGATACCGGTCTGGCACTCAGCATTGATGCGCAGGGGCGGCTTGAAGCTGTCGAGGTTACTTGGGCCTATGATGATTTCTACTCGCTCCTTGTGTTCGAGGATCTGGGCCTTGATAATGATATGGACGGGCTGCTGAACACCGCGGAGTTGGGATTGCTCAAGGGCTTCGATCTCAACTGGGTGGTCGGCTTTGAGGGTGATATCTACCTGCGCCGTGGCGATACTCCGATCTCCCTGCTTCCTCCCGAGCATATCTCGACCGAGGTTGTCGACGGGCGGATCATCACGCGCCACCGTCGACCGCTGGCGGGTCCAGTCAGCGCGGATGGTGTGGTGATCAAGGCCTATGATCCGACCTACTATACGGCCTACACCGTCAATCAAGGCGTGACTGCCGGAGGCGGCTGCGATGTCGACATCACCCCGCCGGACCTTGACCGGGCCTACACCCTGGTGGAAGAGCTGCTTTATGCCATGCCTGCTGATCAGGCCGAAGAGGCCTATCCCGAGGTCGGCGCCGCCTTTGCCGATACGGTCCATGTGATCTGCGGGAGCTGAGATGCGGAACCTGACAGCGGGGCTAGCCCTTATCGTTATCGCAGTGGCGATCTGGCTTTGGGGCTTTGGCGGGGCACAGGATGTGGCGCGCTGGGCTGCCGAAGGGCAGCGTGAGGCGCAGAACGCTCTGGCGCGCGGCCTCAGAGCGCTAAAGTCGGGGCAACCGGGCGCTTTGCTTTCGCTCCTGTCCCTGTGCTTTGCCTACGGTTTCTTTCACGCTGCGGGGCCGGGTCATGGCAAGTTGGTGATCGGCGGATATGGGATCGGCAGGCCGGTTGCCCTCGTGCGTCTTGCGGGGCTGGCAGTGGCCTCTTCTCTGGCACAGGCGGCTACGGCTGTGGTGCTGGTGGCCGGTGGCCTGGTTCTATTGGACTGGAGCCGGGAGCGCATGACGAATGTCGCCGAAGAGGTGCTGGCGCCCCTGTCGTACGGTCTGATCGCCTGCCTGGGCCTTTATCTGGTCTGGCGCGGCGGGCGGCGGCTCGTCTCCTTGCGTCAGTCAGCCAGCACGCAAACCGGGCAGGCAGATCACTCAGGCTGCGACCACAGCCATTCGCATGACCACCATCACCATGATCACCATCACAACGAGGATGGCGCCTGTCCGACCTGTGGGCACCGCCATGGGCCGACGCTTGAAGAGGCCGCTCAGGTGCACGGGCTGCGCGACGCGCTGGCCATCATTGGCGCCGTTGCCATGCGTCCCTGCACCGGGGCTGTCTTCCTGCTGTTGGTAACCTGGCGGATGGATGTTCTGCCTGCCGGCATCGCCGGAGCCTTTGCCATGGGGCTGGGCACGGCAAGCGTGACGGTTGCTGTCGCCGTCGCCTCGGTCTTTTTGCGCGAAGGTGCATTGCAGAGGATGGAGGGGCGCGGTGCGCTCGCACTTGCGGCGGGGCTTGAGCTGCTCGCAGGGGGCGTGATTGCTGCGCTGGCGCTGCAGATCATGCTGCGCGCGCTATGAGATGAACCCCGCCGTCGGCTGATGCAAAAGCCGCGGCAGGGTTTCGCTGCGGTTATTCGCCTTTGCTCAGCGTCTCAAAGGTGAGCCCCTGCGCTGTACGCGGTGCAAAGCCTTTCCAGTAGCTGTGACCGGCCTGTTCCTTGCCTTCATCGTTCACGTCGATGACGCCATCGGCAGCGCGCTCAATGAGATCAAGATAGGCAGCCTTTTCGGCATCGCCCTTGAGGTGCAGATCCATATAGGCGGAGGCGAAATGCTGGGTGATATTGTTCATCCTGTTGGTGTCCCAGACCGGATCCGCGTAGTGTTCGAAGGGTATGAAATCGAGCGTATCCGATGGTGCCCAGCTCTCGATCGGGGCGGGCATCGGGGCGGCGGCATTGTGATTGGCCGCTTCAAAGGTCAAAAGGTGACGGTTGGTGTTGACCATCCCTTCAAATATTTGACGCATGGCCGGATATTTCGACACATCGTCCACGCTGCCTGCCATCATCAGGACGGGTTTTTCAACGCCCGCGAGACCGGCTGCATCCCAGAAACCTGTGTTCATGCCCCAGGGACCGATCGAAATCACCGCCTTGACACGGTCATCCATCAGCGCTGCGTGGCTTTCGGTCCCGGCCATGTTGCGCTTCAGCAGACCCGCAGGCGTGCCCCAGCTGTACTCTGTGGAGGCTTCGGTCACTCCGGCGCCGGCAAAAACCAGCGCGCCATAGCCGCCCATGGAATACCCGATCACCCCGGTTTGAGAGGTGTCTGTGATCTCGCCCAGGGGGCCCTCGAGCGCCGCCATCTGGTCAATGACGAACTTCTGATCCAAGGGGCGGTTCAGAAGGGTTGATCCAAAGGCACCCTGATCCGAATAGGTGCTGTCGGTGTGGTCGATGGAGACTGTGACGTAGCCCTTGGAGGCCAGATTCTCGCCCAGGTGTGACATCAGGAAACGGTTGCCGGGATAGCCGTGCGAGATCACCACCAGGGGAAAGCGCTCTCCAGTGGCCGGATCGGCTGCACGGGCTGCACGGCCGTGCAGAGTTGTCGGGGTGCTGCCATCGCGCAGCACAGTTTCATAAGTGCCGCCCTCAGGGGTGCCAGGGGCCGCAGGATACCAGACCTCGACCGTGATCGGGCGATCATACAGCGGCTGACTTTCGTTTGTGGTGTTCAGAATATCGTTCTGACCGGGGTTCACGAACTCCAGCGTTTGAACGCCGATGGGGTAGGTGCCAAAGGCCGCCAGTTCCGGTGCGTCTGGGCGAATGCGGTCGATCCGATTTTCCGCTACTGCCGAGCCAGCGGCCACGGAGGCGGCAAGGCCCACCAATGCAATCTGTTCGCGCATGAATGTTCTCCTCTCCAATCAATGAAGCAACGGTAGCCGCTACGCGCCGCTTGTGTAGTGAATCTTGTGCGAATTCTTGGTGACACTGCGTCATTCCGTGCAAACGCCCGGAGGCCGGGAGCTGGGCGAGGAGCGATCCAATTTTGGAACGTGGCCTATTGCCAGACTAGCCCGCCGGGCCTAAGGCGGATCCATGGAGACCATGATGACATATCGTGAGCACGCTCGAGCCGTCGCTGTGCTGGGGCTACCACTTATCGGGGGGCATGTGGCCCAGTTTGCGATCAGCATGACAGACACCATCATGCTGGGCTGGTACGGTGCGGAAGAGCTTGCAGCGGTCACGCTGGCAAGTTCTTATTTCTTTGTGTTCTTTATGCTGGGTGCCGGGTTTGCCTTTGCGGTCATGCCATTGGTGGCAGCAGCGGCCGGTGCGCGCGAAGAGCGCCAGATTCGCCGTTCGACTCGCATGGGGCTGTGGCTATCGCTGGCCTACGGTGTGATTGCGCTACCTGCCTTGTGGTATTCAGAGCCGATACTGTTGATGCTGGGACAGAAACCGGGCGTGGCATTGGATGCCTCGGTCTATTTGCGTCTTGCGGGGTGGGGATTGTTTCCGGCCCTTCTGGTTATGGTCCTCAAGTCGTACCTTGCCGCGCTGGAGCGCACGCAGGTTGTGCTGTGGGTCACGGTTCTGGCCGCAGTCATAAACGCGGTGGTCAATTATGCACTTATCTTTGGCAATTTCGGTGCGCCCGAGATGGGGATCAAAGGGGCGGCGCTGGCCTCGATCCTGACCCAGAGCATTTCGCTGGTTGCGGTGCTGATATACGCGCTGCGGGCGCTTGCCCAGCATGAGCTGTTGCGCAATTTCCATCGCCCCGATTGGGAGATGCTGCGGGAGGTGTTCCGCCTTGGTCTGCCAATTGGTCTGACCAATCTCAGCGAGATCAGCCTGTTCACCGCCTCGGCGATGATGATGGGGTGGCTGGGCACGGCGACGCTGGCGGCCCACGGTATTGCCATTACACTGTCGGGGCTGACCTTTATGGTGCATTTGGGCCTGTCCAATGCGGCGACGATCCGGGCGGGCAATGCTTTCGGTCGCAATGACAGAACGCATCTGGAAAGCGGAGCCAAGGTTGTCATTGCGCTTTCACTGATCATGGCAGTTCTCACGATCGTGCTGTTCCTTGCAGCGCCGGGTCCGCTGATTTCCCTGTTCCTAGCGCCGGATGACCCTGACAAGCCACAAATTCTGATCATCGGCGCCGCGCTTTTGGCGGCGGCGGCCCTGTTTCAGCTGATGGACGGGATGCAGGTCGTGGCGCTGGGCCTGTTGCGCGGCGTTCAGGATACAGGCGTGCCAATGGTCATTGCAGCCCTCAGCTATTGGGCGGTGGGGATCCCAGCGTCCTACCTGTTTGGTTTTACATTTGGCTGGGGAGGCGCGGGAGTCTGGTACGGGCTTGCCTTGGGGCTGAGCTGTGCTGGTTTCTTTTTGCTGATGAGGTTTTGGCGGAGATCTGTTCGCAAATTGACGCCTGCCGCCTCATAAGGCTTTCCGTTCTAGACCTTGCGGTTCTTTGTCAGCCGGTCGGCCTTTTTGCGCACTAGCACGCTGCGCAGATCGTGCATGGCCATCAAAAGCGCATCTGTCACTTCTTCGAGTTGCTCTTCGCTTGCGCGGCTTTGCACCCAGTGGGCGGTGAGGTTCAGATGGTCCACTGCCCTATGGATGTCGTCGATGTCGCGCTGCGCCAGCACCTTTGTACGCTGTTCCATCCAGTCTTTGATCTCTGCTAGATCACGGGGGCTGAGTTCCCTGTCGCCGTGGGCGCGGATCTCTCCGTTGCGGATGTTGACGACGGCGATCTGATCCATATCGATCCGACGTTGGCGGTTTTCCGTGTCCACCCGGAACACGAAGGCACCGTTTTCGCGAACGCGGAAGTAATACTCTGGCAGCGCTACGGACATGGTAGAGGTCTCTCAGTTCAGGTCAGGCTGTCGCAGAAGCTCTTGATCCGGTGGCATGCTTCGGTCAAGGCTTCGTCCGAGGTGGCGTAGCTGATGCGGAAATTCGGCGACAGGCCAAAGGCGGCGCCAAAGACCACCGCGACATCCTGCTCTTCCAGCAGCGCTGTGGCAAAGGCTTCGTCATCGCTGATGACGGTGCCCTTGGGCGTGGTCTTGCCGATCAGCCCCGCGATGGACGGATAGACGTAAAAGGCGCCTTCGGGTGTGGGGCAGGTGATCCCGTCGATATCATTCAGGGCAGCAACCACCAGATCGCGGCGCCGTTTGAAGGCCACGTTGTTTTCGGCAATGAAATCCTGCGTGCCGTTCAGCGCCTCAACCGCCGCCCACTGGCTGATCGAGCAGGGGTTGGAGGTGGACTGCGACTGCACCTTGCGCATGGCGGCAATGAGCTGCTCCGGGCCTGCGGCGTACCCGATACGCCAGCCGGTCATGGCATAGGCTTTGGAGACACCATTACAGGTGAGCGTGCGCCCATATAGGCCGGGTTCAACCTCGGCAGGGGTGCAGAATTCGAAACCGTCAAAGACCAGATGTTCGTACATATCATCGGTCATCACCCAGACATGGGAATGACGCATAAGCACATCGGTCAACGCTTTGAGTTCGGCACGGCTGTATCCGGCGCCGCTCGGGTTCGAGGGAGAGTTGAAGATGAACCACTTCGTCTTGGGCGTAATTGCGGCTTCAAGCTGCTCCGGCGTCAGTTTGAAGTTGTTCTCAAGTGTAGCTTCGACTGCAGCCGGGGTGCCACCCGCCAGAAGAACCATGTCCGGGTAGCTGACCCAATAGGGCGCGGGGATGATGACCTCGTCGCCGGGGTTGAGGGTTGCCATCAGTGCGTTGTAAAGCGTCTGCTTGCCACCGGTGCCGACCGAGACCTGCTTGGGGGTATAGGTCAGCCCGTGATCGCGCTTCATCTTGGCGCAGATAGCTTCTTTCAACTCGGTGATCCCGTCAGGAGCTGTGTATTTTGTCTTGCCTGCTGCGATGGCCGCGACGGCGGCGTCCTTGATGTTCTGAGGGGTGTCGAAATCCGGCTCCCCGGCACTCAGACCGATCACGTCGCGGCCCTGCGCCTTCAGCTCTGCCGCTAGCGTGCTAATTGCGATCGAGGGTGACGGTTTTACACGAGAAAGCGTTGCTGACAGGAAAGACATGGCGAAAGAGCCTCGGTTTGAATGTTGTTGAGAACTGTCATAGGGTGCGGCCAATTCGCGATCAAGCGGCAACGCCCCGATCATTCAAGGGAGAGCCAAAATGGCCGATGAAACAACAGACTGGTTTGGTCCGGAAGCCGCCACATTTGGCGACAGGGTCGCTGCCGCGCGGGAGGCTGCGGGTATGAACCAAAGCCAGCTGGCACGGCGTCTTGGCGTGAAGAAAAGCACGCTCATGGGCTGGGAACAGGACCTCTCGGAGCCGAGGGCGAACAAGCTGTCGATGATGGCGGGCTTGCTCAACGTCTCGATGAGCTGGCTTCTGACCGGTGAGGGCGACGGCATGCCCGAACCGGGCGATCTGGAATTGGAAACGGGTGATTTTTCTTCTGTGCTGAGCGAGTTGCGCGACCTGCGCGCTGACTTGCGTGCCAGCTCCGAGCGGGCCGCGCGGCTTGAGAAAAAGCTCCGCACGCTGTTGCAAAACGCTGCTCAATAAGGTGAAGCGATTCTCATGAACGAACGCACGAACAGCCTCGAAACCCGTGAAAACCGTCTAAAACGGCTTCGGATGCGATCCATGCGGCGGGGTATCAAAGAGATGGACATTCTGCTCTCTGCTTTTGCGGACGCCAACCTGGACAGCATGGACGAGGCCAGGATCGATCTGTATGACCGCCTGCTTCACGAGAATGATCAGGACTTATATCAATGGGTTACGGGGCAAGTTGCTGCGCCGGATCCGTTCGCGGAGCTTATACACGACATCGCACAAACCTACCAATAATCATAAAAATTCAGCTTAACTGATTTTTCGGGAATTGTCGGCATTCTGTGTCTCAGCAAATTCGAGTCGGAGATGCGAATGAGTATGGAAATGCCTATTGGCCAGCAGGACCGTAAAGGGTTCATGACTGGCTACCTTGAAGCCCTGGCTTTGGTGGAGCGTCTGCATCGCCTGTTGCTGGATGTTATCAAGGATGAATTCGAACGCGTTGGCGTTCTGGAAATCAATGCCGTGCAGGCACTGCTTCTGTTTAACATCGGCGACAACGAAGTCACCGCTGGGGAACTGAAAACGCGTGGTTACTACCAGGGCAGCAATGTAAGCTACAACCTGAAAAAGCTGGTCGACATGGGTTACATGCACCACCAGCGCTGCGAGATCGACCGCCGGTCGGTTCGCGTACGCCTGACACCGCGAGGCCGGGAAATCCGGGATATCGTGGCCGGGCTGTTCTCTCGTCATGCCGAAGGCCTTGAAGGCAAGGGCGTGATCAGTGGACAGGGGATCGAAGACATCACCACTGCGCTGAAACGCGTGGAACGGTACTGGTCTGACCAGATCCGCTATATCTACTGACAAGTTATCACAGGCCTGTACGGCAGAATGCCCGGCTGCAGCAAGAATTGCTGCAAGGTCTGCTCAAAAGCGTTTGGGATCGGAACGCCCACGAAACCAGAAGCCTTTCGTTCCGACTTGAAGAATTCAAGATCCAGAACTGCATCGCGCGTGGACAACAAGACCGTGCAGGCGTTCTGACACCGGCAAGAATGCCTCTTCCCGAAAAATCAACCTTGCAAGGACCGCATCATGGCTGACGCGCAGTTGGCCCGTGGGCGTTGGCGTGACTTTGCGCGGAAAGCTCCAGCGTATCGGTGCGGTTGCAGCATTCACATCAAAAATGCGGCCCCCAATGGGAGCCGCTTCTTTGTTGAGAGCTATGCCCAAGCCAGTGCGGTGACGTTGATATCACCAGTGACCGGTGCTTTCCATGCTGGCCCAGGGCTCGGCGGGCGCGAGCGCATCACCGTTTTGCAGCAGTTCGACCGAGATGTTGTCGGGGGAGCGGATGAAAGCCATGCGGCCGTCGCGCGGCGGACGGTTGATGGTGATGCCGTTGTCCATCAGGTGCTGACACACCTCATAGATGTTGTCGACGCCATAGGCGAGGTGGCCAAAGTGTCGGCTGTCGCTGGGCAGACCCTCGTCGCCGTCCCAGTTATATGTCAGTTCGATCGGAGCTTCCGGTTGGCCCGGCGGCGCCATGAAGATAAGCGAAAACCGCCCCTCTTCACTGTCATAGCGACGGGTCTCTTCAAGGCCCAGCAGCTTGTAGAAGGCCATGGATTTCTCCAGATCTTTCACGCGGACCATGGTGTGCAAATAGGTAAGGGGCATGTGGCTTTCCCTGCTTTGATCATGTCTTGAAAGGAGACTAAGCGTGCGTTTCGAAAAGTCGAGGGGCTATGGTCAAAAAGCGGACTGAATACCGAAGTTCACACCGAAACGATTGGATTCGAACAGGCCGATATTACTGTCGACTTTTGCCGCCGTCATGCTGAGCGTCGGATTGAAGCCGTAGTAGTCGATCTTCTTGAAGGTCAGAGAGATGTCCGCTTGATAGTAATCATCGTGTCGGCCGTCGGGGCTGTGTGGGGAGACATCGTAGTCCCTCACCCGTCCCCAAAGACCAAAGCGTGCAACAGCACCGAAAACCGGCTTTCCGAGGGTCAGCTGGGTTCGAAGGCCGATTTCCTGGAATTCATCCGAGGCTCTGTTCGAAGTAGCTCCGGCCAGCGACAGGTTGGTCCAGAGCGTTGCGCCCGACGCCAGCTTGAAGCTGTAGGAAAGATCCCCGCGTGATGTGTTCTGGTCGCTGGTTGCCACGCCATCCTGAATTTCGTGTGACAGGCGCGCGTTTATTCGTCGGCCACGTTCCAGTTTGTAGCTTTGCCCGGCAGACAGACGCAGGAACCGAGCATATTCTTCGCCGCCATACCAGCTTTGCCCAAGATCCACTGCAACGCGGAATTCACCATGCCGGTCCAGGTTGATCCCTTTGAGCCCATAGCCGACCTGGTAGGAGGTAAAGGCGAAATCGTTTCCTTCTGCGCCAGGCGCCTGTGCTTTGGCATCAGATGACAGCGTGTAGGTGCGCGAAGTCAGCGAGAAGGCCAGATCATGAGCGCGCGTTTCCGTTTGGTGAAAGCGATATCTGGATCGGATGCCCAATTCGTACTCGATCCCGGACAGGGCTTGTTGTGTACCGCCCAGTTGATATTCGACAGGTTGGCCGAGCAGAAGTTCCGACATTCGGTAGTTCAGAAATGAAGAACGCTCCGAGGATCCGTTGTTGATATTGGATTCCGGTGACACGGAAAACGAAAACCGGTGAAGCCAGGGGCTGGTTGCTCTGAGATAGCGAAAATCCCGTACAGCGCGGCGCTCAAGCCGCTCGTCCGGCGCATGTTCGACCGCGCGGCGCAGCCAGAACTGGGCCAGGGTACGCTGACCGCCCGAGGAAAGCGCCTGAGCCGTGATGAGGGCGGCTGCGTATTTCTCTTCATCCGTTTCCGAAAGGGACCAAGCGCGTTTCGCCGCCTTGCGCGCCAGCGTGTAGTTGCCAAGGTCGCGCGCGGCGCGTGATCTGATCAACAGGGCAGAACGGTCGTGCGGATCTCGTGCGATCAGAGCATCCGCCAGCGCCATTGCCTGTTGGGGATTTCGCAGGCGCAGCAGATCTGCGGCGGCCGTGCGCATTTGTGATGGCGTCAGCACGGCCTTCTCGTCGGAGGTGGCACTGGCCGTGCCCGTACCAAGGCAAGGGAGCAGCGCGCAAAGCATCAGCGCGGCTCCCCGGTTTGCCTTTTGTCCTATGCGCTTGGCGCGCTGCATTAGGGAACGTTGTTGTAGACGATGAAGCCACCGGTTTCACGCACGGTGCTGGCTACTGGATCGATCGTATTCTCCAGCACAACAACGCCGACGATCTCTTCCGCGTTGTCGCCGGAAACGATGGCATAGTAATTGCCGGACTCATAGACCTGCGATTCGCCATTGGCATCGGTATACCTGCTTGTAAGCGTGCCGATGATTTCACCGTTGTCGTCCAGATTGCCAGGACCCACGTTGAAAGTAGCCACCGGAATGCTGGACAGGGTCAGATTGTTGTCAGTATTGATCCGGTTTATCACGTCGTTGGTGATGTCCGTCCCATTGGTATCGTAGATGGTGCGGTTCGTTAGAGAGCCTGATACCGCGTCGCCGCGCCCGCCTGTGGTTGGGTTGAAATCGTCAAAATCGATGGCAATCTGCACATCTGCGGTTGTGTATTCGATACCGCCAGCGCCATTGAAGTCACGAATCCCGGCAAGAGCGCCGTTATACTGGGCCTGCCCGGCAGAGGGCAGTGTCACGCCATTGTCGCGCTGGTAGATGAAGCCACCAAACCCGTAGTCGGCATAGGCGCCTGTGCGCACGATTGCGAACTGGGTGTTGCCAGAGGTGCTGACGCCATAGATGGCCCGGTGGGTGAACTGGTTGATCGGCTCGCTGTCGTTGATATCCGTATACTGTGCGTCCGCTTCGTATACGGCAAAGGGGCCAAGGCTGCTGACGGCCGTTCCGCGCGCGTAGGTGCCATCGCCGTCAAATGCCAGGTTATCTACAGAGAACGTGTCGTTGGTGCTGTTATAGCTGATATCTGTGGCATAGCCATTGCCGCGATAGGCTTCCTCGGTGCTGGTGCCTTCACGCCGAAAGATGGCGACGGTTGCAGAAGGAGAAGCCGTACCCGGCGGGCGGCCGTCGCCGTCGATGCCTGATCCGGTATCCGTGCCGGTATCTGCACCTGTATCGGTGGTCTCTTCGGTAAAAGGATTGCCGTTGCCGCACGCCGACAGCGCAAGCGCCGCAATGAATGCGCCTGTAATCTTGTTCATGATGTGACTGCCTCTGCTCGAAACTCTGGGCGTTTTTTGTTTAGAATTCGCCCCAGTTGTCAAAATGTCAACGGATTTGGGTCTTGCCGTGAAGATTGCATTCCGGGGCTGGCCGGAATGCAATAGTTGTCTGGCGCCAGGAAGGGCGCGAAGGCTTGGCGGGACCGTCGGGAGCGGATAAGACCAATGGCGAAACAGCCCGCCGCGCGGGCAGCAGCCAGGGAGAGGCTATCGTGCAGCAGTACCATGACGCATTGCGCCACATTCTGGAGAACGGGGTGCGCAGCAGTGACCGCACCGGGACGGGGACGCTGTCCTGTTTCGGCATGCAGGCGCGGTATTCGCTGGCGGATGGATTCCCACTGGTGACCACGAAAAGGCTGCATCTGCGGTCGATCGTGCATGAGCTTTTGTGGTTCCTGTCGGGTGATACCAACATCAAGTATCTCAAGGAAAACGGTGTTTCTATCTGGGACGAATGGGCCGATGAGAATGGCGATCTCGGTCCCGTCTATGGTTATCAGTGGCGCCGCTTTCCAAAGCTTGAGCTCGCGCCGGGCACGACAGGGGATGAGCCGCTGTACCGCGCGGGCAGCGTCGATCAGATTGCAGAGCTTGTCCGTATGATCGAAACCTCACCTGACAGTCGCCGTCTGATCGTGTCTGCCTGGAACCCTGGCGACGTACCAGACATGGCTTTGCCGCCCTGCCACACCCTGTGGCAAGTGCGCATTCTGGGCGGCAAGCTGCATCTGCAGCTCTACCAGCGCTCGGCCGATATGTTCCTTGGCGTGCCATTCAACATCGCTTCATACGCGCTGCTGCAGGCCATGCTGGCCCATGTAACGGGCTACGAGGTCGGAGATTTTGTACACACCATGGGGGATGCCCACATCTATGCGAACCATATGGAGCAGGTGAACGAGCAACTGTCGCGCACGCCCAAGGCCCTGCCAACCTTGCGGATCAAGCGCGATGTCGCTTCGATTTTCGACTTCCGGTACGACGACTTTGAATTCATCGGCTATGACCCCGATCCTGCCATTAAGGCGCCGGTCGCCGTCTGACCGCACAGGAGCAGCGATGATTACTTTGATTGCGGCCCGCGCCCATGGCGGAGCCATCGGCAAGGACAACACGATCCCCTGGCACGCACCGGAGGATCTCAAGTCGTTTCAACGCGAAACGCTCGGCGGCGCCATCATCATGGGCCGCCTGACCTGGGATAGCTTGCCGGTCAAGCCATTGAAAAACAGACTAAACATAGTTGTGTCTTCGAGGCGAGACGTGGCCGATACTGTTTGCGCCTCTGTCGAAGAGGCGGTCAGCCTCGCCTACGCGCAAGGATACAGGCGCGTCTATGGCATTGGGGGCGCAGGGATCTATCAGGCCATGATGGCGCGGGCAGACCGGTTGCTGATCACCGAGGTCGACCTGGAAGTTGCGGGCGCGGACACGTTTTTCCCAGAGTTCAGCGAGCGAGAGTGGAAAAGTCTCGGCCAAACAGCTCTGCGCGCCGCAGAGCCAGCATGCACCCTAATCGAGTATCTGCGCAGATAGCTCAGCAACTGCTGTGACGCAGTGGTGCATTGAGGATGTTCGATCACTCTCAGCCAACCCCATGGGGTTGGAGGTCTCTCAACACGTGAAGAGGCGCAAGTTGCTGTTTGCCGGACCCGACTGTGACGTGCGGATGTGAATGCCGCGCCGTCTGACCGGTGCGAGGTCGCCTGTACCTGTTAGAAAAGCTCTGCAGCGAGTCAGAGCTCCACGAGTTCTCCGGCCATTTCGCGGCCATCGCGGCCTTCGGTGAGCTGATAGCCAACCTTCATGTTGTCGGCGAGGCCCTTCAGGCCAGACCGCTCAACCTGAGAAATATGAACAAAGACGTCTTTGCCGCCGGTGTCGGGTTCGATAAAGCCGTAACCCTTTGTGGTGTTGAACCATTTCACGGTGCCACTTGGCATTTCCCGTGTCTCCTTCTACCTTAAAGTCTCCCCCGAAAATGACGGGGCACTCATCTGCGCCTGACCTACGCATCAATGGCGCGGTGTAAGGCAACACACCACGCATTAACAAAGGTTAAGCAATGTTAACTCTTGCATGAACAGAGTGAAAATCAAGGATCTGATGCGAATTCTACCGTAAATTGCGAGAATCAGCCCGAGAGGAGGGACGCACACTATGCAGCTTTATGGACTGAAGGCCTGTGACACATGCCGTAAGGCCCTAAAACAATTGCCTGAGGCGCAGCTTGTGGATGTACGTGTTGACGGCGTGCCGACAGAGGTTCTAGAGCGTGCGCTCTCTGACTTTGGTGACAAGCTGGTCAATACGCGGTCCACAACCTGGCGTGGACTGAGCGAAGAGGAACGAGCCACACCTGTGCTTGAACTGCTGCACACTCATCCGGTTTTGATGAAGCGTCCTTTGATTGAAAAGGATGGCCAGTTGTTCCTTGGTTGGGACAAAAGCGTTCAGGCTGCGCTTGGAGTTTCCTGAAGAGACTTGGAAAAATAGCCCTCTGGTCTGTGCGCCAGAGGGCCGGTACCGGCAGATGGCTTCAGGCCGGGGCGTGTACGGGCTGCCTGTTGCGCAGCAGGGCATCGACGGACAGGGCACCTGCGCCTTTTGCCACCAGAAGGCTCAAAAGAAAGACCCAGAACAGACGCTGATCAAGGATCACCCCATCGGGAAAGCGGTCAAACCACGCCCCGAGCGTCTTGAGGTCGGTGCCGTTGTGGCCGTAGATATCCGTCAGCGATTGCACCACGACAAAGCCGATCATGCCAAGGGCGGCCAGGCGTGTGAAAAGCCCGATAACCAACAGCAGTGGCAGAATGAACTCTGCCCAGGTGCCCGCGACCACCACCAACCAGTGATAGACGCCGAACTGGGATACGTCATAGCCGACCGCCTCAAGCTGTTTGGGGAAGATCTGCGAGTAGGCCCCGATCGAGGGCGAGAAAAGCCCAAGAAAACCTTCGCCCAGTTTGGTCAGGCCTGAAACCCAGAAGTACATCAGCAGGGTTGCGGCAAAGACAAAGCGCGCGGCTATTGGCAATATCCAGTTCCCCGCGGTCTCAATCGTCTCGAAGACCGCGTTGTGAAGCGAAACAAGGGTACGCATAGGGATTTCCTTTATGTCATGAGGTCGGTCAGACCGCCCTCCTCAATCAGTAGGGCAAGCGGTGCGGATAAGTCGAAATCGGGTGTGACGTTGAGGGCGGCGTCATAGGCGTCGCCGACGCTCTGCCCCTCCATGAGCGCCGAGATCCAGTCAGCAGATCCAGGGGGGAGCACATGTGGAACCGGATCGAATTCAGGGCGCGTCACCAGCACGTCCTGCGCGCTTGATTGGGGTTTGGGTGCGCCCGGCTTGGTGGCATAGCGCCATATGTCAAAAAGTGGCCATTCGGATCGGACCAGTTTAACCGATGGCGCGAGCACAAACCGCGCGGCCATCACGTCGTATGGCGAAAGGTTGGACAGACGTTCTGCGGCAAGGGCAGGGGCGTCCGCTGCATGATAGGATCGTCGCAGAGCCAACTCCAGCCGGGCGACATCTGGTAGATATGCGATGTGCGACAGTTGCTTCATGTCGGCCAGGAACGCGGGAAATTCGGCGCCGAAATGCATCATCAGCGGAGAGGCTGGCGGGTGCTGCCGCAGATAGATGCCTGCCAGCCCATCCATATTCTCCTTGCCAACAAGGCTGGCAACGGCCGGAAACCCCTCGTGCAGGGCTTCGGTCAAAGAGGCAGCAACGTTGTTGCGATAGACCGCGAACCGGCGCCCTGCGGGTCGCCCCGCCGCATCTTGCAGGCCTTCGGGTATCCGGGCCTCCGGCGCCAGCAGCGCACGGGTGAAGTCTGCTTGTGTCAGGCTCATGGCGCCACCGGGGCAGGAGCGACTTTCGCAAGTGCAGTGTCTGCCCGCGCCGCCTCATCCCGCAGGACAGGCCACTCGGGAACATCGGTGTCCCATTCGATCAGCACAGGTTTACGCCCGGATTGGCGCAGAGTGTAGTCCAGCAGCGACCAGACCGGATCCACCACTTCGCGGCCATGACTGTCGATCAAAAGTGGCGCGCCGTGGTCATCCTCATCCTCGTCATGGCCGCCAAGATGGATCTCTCCGACCTTGTCCAGTGCGAAGGCGTCGATATACCCGGTCGGTGAAAAGCCAAGGTTGGTGGCGGAGACAAAGACGTTGTTCACATCCAGAAGCAACCCGCAGCCGGTGCGACGGCTGATTTCAGCGAGGAACTCCGGTTCGGACCAGTCGCTTTCTGCAAAGGCGAGATAGCTTGACGGGTTCTCCAGCAGCATGGGTCTGGCGATGGTGTCTTGCAGTTGCTCGATGTGGTCGCATACGCGCGCCAGCGTGCCATCGGTGTAGGGCAGGGGCAGCAGGTCATTGAGGAAATGGCTGTCGTGGGTGGACCAGGCCAGATGTTCGGAAAAGCTTGCAGGGTTCAGCCAGCCGATCAGCTTTTTGAGGCGGGCAAGGTGATCCTTGTCCAGCTGCCCTTCACCTCCGATGGAAAGGCCCACGCCGTGCACGGAGATGGCAAAGCGCTCGGAAAGGTGGCGCAGTTGTGCGAGGGGGCGACCGCCATCGCCCATGTAGTTTTCCGCATGGATTTCGAGCCAGCGCACCGGACCTGGGCCGTCGGCCGACTCCGTGGGGCGTATCAGGGCTTCGAAATGCTGCGGCTTGTAGCCAACGCCGGGGGTGGCAGGCAGCCGGTCAAATCTGGTGCTGTCCAACATGGCGTGTCCTGACGTGTGATCTAATCAAGGCAGAGAAAGTTCGAAGGGGGACGAGGCCCCCTTCGGACGTGTGGGCTTACGCGGGCAGATCACGCTCCAGCGGATCAAGCGAGCCCTTGCGTTCGGTGCCATCGGCCATTGCGGGCAGCTCGATATCAAGGCAGGTGCCCGCGTCCACTAGGGTCCAGGCGTTGCCTTGATAATCAACGACCGAAGAGCCTGCGCAAGTGGTGCCGGGGCCGGCTGCGCAGTCGTTCTTGCCAGCCAGCGAAACGCCATAGCATTTCTCTTTGCTCTGAGCGGCGGCGGGCATGGTGGTAGCTGCCGTCAGGGCGGCTGCAACGGCGCTGGCGACGGCAAGGGATTTGGTGTGCTTTGACATGAAAGTGTCCTCCTCGAAAACGTTGGGTGGGATCTACGTGATCCGCTTTGGGTGCAAAATCACTCTAGACGAGCTTTGATGGGCTTTGAATTCACGAGCCTGTGCCTCACGCGTGCGTCAGACATCGTGACAGTCAGGGTTCATGCAAAGGCCAGTATTTCAAGGGGAATTGCCGCATAAACGAAAACCGGCCCCCAAAAGGGAGCCGGAAAAATCTGCCTGATAGGAGGAATTGTTACAACAGATCCGGCGGGGTTGCTTCGCGCGAAAGGGCGTTTGTTACATCCGCAAGGCTTTCCACTTTGGTCTGTTTTTCGCCAAGGCGGCGCACGGAAACGGTGCGTTCTTCCACCTCGCGGTGCCCCACGGCCAAGATCACCGGAACCTTGCCGACTGAGTGTTCGCGGACCTTGTAGTTGATCTTCTCGTTGCGGATATCCGCCTCGGCGCGCACGCCCGCATCGCGCAGGGTCTGCACGACTTCATTGACGTAATCGTCCGCCTCCGAGGTGATGGAGGCGACAACAACCTGACGCGGCGCCAGCCAGAAGGGCAGCTTGCCCGCGTGCTCTTCGATCAGGATGCCGATGAAGCGTTCGAAGGATCCCAGTGTTGCCCGGTGCAGCATGAAGGGACGGTGCTTGTTGCCGTCCTGCCCGATATAGGTCGCATCAAGCCGTTCCGGCAGGTTGGGGTCCACCTGCAGGGTGCCGCACTGCCAGTTCCGCCCGATGGCGTCGGTCAGGGTGAACTCAAGCTTGGGACCATAAAAGGCGCCTTCGCCTTCGAGGATTTCATAGTCATAGCCCGCAGCCTTGCAGGCATCCCCCAGCGCCTTTTCCACAAAATCCCAGCTTTCATCAGATCCAATCCGCTTTTCCGGACGTGTCGACAGCTTGATGGTCCAGTCGTGGAAGCCAAGGTCGGCGTAGATCTTCGACAGGAATTCGATGAACCGCGCGGTTTCGCTTTCGATCTGATCTTCGGTGCAGAAGATATGGCCATCGTCCTGAGTAAAGCCCCGCACCCGCATGATGCCGTGCAAGGCGCCCGAGGGTTCATAGCGCGCGCAAGAGCCGAACTCGGCCATGCGCAGGGGCAGGTCGCGGTAGGATTTGAGACCCTGATTGAACACCTGCACATGGCAGGGGCAGTTCATTGGCTTGAGCGCATTCACGGCCTTTTCGCGGGCGTGTTCTTCGTCCACTTCGACGATGAACATGTTTTCCTGGTATTTGTCCCAGTGGCCGGAGGCCTCCCATAGCTTGCGATCCACCACCTGCGGCGTGTTTACTTCGACATAGCCGCCGCGTTCCTGCTGGCGGCGCATGTAGTCCTGCAGGGTGGTGTAGACTTTCCAGCCATTGGGGTGCCAGAACACCTGACCGGGGGCCTCTTCCTGCATGTGGAAAAGGTTCATCTCGCGGCCCAGCTTGCGGTGGTCGCGCTTGGCGGCTTCCTCCAGCATGTGCAGGTGAGCCTTCAGCTTTTCCTTGCCGGTGAAGGCAACGCCATAGATCCGCTGCAGCATCTGGCGCGAGCTGTCACCGCGCCAATAGGCGCCCGCGATGGACATCAGCTTGAAGGAATCGCCCGGCACCTGGCCTGTGTGCTGCAGGTGCGGACCCCGGCACAGATCCTGCCAATGGCCGTGCCAATACATGCGCAGCGGCTCGTCACCCGGAATGGCGTCGATCAGCTCCACCTTGTAAGGTTCGTTATTGGCCTCATAGAATTTCACCGCACGTTCCCGGTCCCAGACCTCGGTGGTCACGGGCTCGCGCTTGTTGATGATTTCCTTCATCTTCTTTTCGATCGCGCCAAGATCCTCGGGAGTAAAGGGCTCTGCGCGGTCAAAGTCGTAGTACCAGCCGTTCTCAATCACCGGGCCGATGGTGACCTTGGTATCGGGCCAGATCTCCTGTACGGCGCGGGCCATTATATGGGCAAGGTCATGGCGGATCAGCTCGTTCGCCTGGTCTTCGTCCTTCATGGTGTGAAGGGCAATGGAGGCATCCGCATTGATCGGCCATTGCAGATCCCAGTGCTGTCCATCGACGGTGGCGGAAATCGCCTTTTTGGCCAGCGAGGTGGAAATATCGGCAGCCACCTGAGCAGGTGTGACGCCAGCTTCATAGCTGCGCGCATTGCCATCGGGAAGGGTGAGAGAAATCTGGGCCATATTGGCAGCTCCTCGTCGGTTTGGCGCCCACTGAACGCCCGGTTGCGGGTTGAAATGTCTGCGCTATGTGGAACGGGATGGAAAATGTGTCAAGCAAAGAGCGGAACAAGCTGATGGAAAAACGTGCTTTTCAGACCCTGACAGGAGCTGAGAAGGCGCCATCCGCCAGCGAAGCCCGCAATGGTCTGCGTCATTTGCTGAGCCTCAGCATGACAAAGGTCGCGGATGGGCTGATTGATCCCAAACTCGTACTCAGCTGGCTGCTGACCGTTTTGGGCGCCCCGGCTGTGCTGATTGGTGCGCTGGTCCCGATCCGTGAAGCGGGGGCCTTGCTGCCGCAAGTGTTTCTGGCGCCGCGGGTGTCAGGCCTGCCCCAAAGAAAGTGGGTCTGGGCGGCTGGGTCAGCAGTGCAGGGCTTGGCTGCGGCAGGGATTTGCCTTGTCGCCCTGCGGTTTTCTGGTTGGACGGCGGGCGTCATGATCTGCGCCTTGGTGGCGCTGCTTGCTGTGGCGCGTTCGGCCTGTTCGGTGTCCTACAAGGACATCCTGGGAAAAACCGTCGGCAAGAACCGACGCGGTGCGGTGACCGGTGCGGCTGCCTCGGTCGCGGCCATCGGCGTTTTGATCTTTGCGGGCACCCTGATGTTTGGCGGCGGACGCAGTCAGCCTATCGTTCTCATAGCGGTGGCCCTGGCCGCTATTTTGTGGATGGTCGCGGCTGCAATCTTCACATCCATAGAGGAAGACAGCAGTGACCCCTCTGCGGAAACGCGCGCGGTCGATCTGTCGATCCTGAGGCGTAACCCCAACTTGGCACGCTTCGTTGCGGTGCGAGGGCTTTTGGTATCGTTGGCATTGGCACCGCCGTATCTCGTGATCCTGAGCGGTCAGGACGGGCAGTTTGGCCAGCTCGGCGCCTTGGTCCTTGCGTCGGCTTTTGCCTCCCTTGTCAGCTCCTGGATATGGGGACGGGCGGCTGATAAATCATCCCGGCAGGTTCTGATGCGCTCTGGCCTCATGGGCGCCTTTGCGATGCCGAGCGCGGTTGCGCTGTCTGCGGCGGGATTCGCACAAGGCGTCTGGTCGATGCCTTTGGTGCTGCTTTCGGTGATGATCGCCTACTACGGCGTACGCCAGGGACGGTCAACCTACCTTGTTGATATTGCACCTGAGGCTGAGCGGGCCAATTGGACAGCGGTCGCAAACACTGTGATCGGGGTATTACTGCTTGCTGTTGGGGCTTTGGGGGGGGTGTTGTCCTTCCTTGGTCCCGAAGCGGTGCTTGTACTGTTTGGAGCTTTGTCGCTTGTCGCTGCCGTTCTGGCCCACGGCCTGACCGAGGCAGAGTAAGACGCTCCGGTCTTTACCTTGGCGGGCCATTTGAGGCAGGGTGCAGCCAAACGGCAAAAAAAGCGCTGCAGCGCTATCCTAGAGACAAGGGCAGGATACGATATGGGCCAAACACAGTATCTGGAATGCGCGAACGGACGACGGATTGCCTACCACGTAACGGAGGGACCGGGCCCCGCAATTGTTTTCCTCGGCGGCCTGAAGTCTGACATGGAAGGCACCAAGGCCGTGCATCTGGAGGCCTGGGCCAAGGCGCAGGGGCGCGCTTTCCTGCGGTTTGACTATTCCGGCCACGGCGAAAGCTCCGGTACCTTTGAGGAGGGTTGCATCGGCGATTGGCAGGAGGACACGTTGGCCGCTGTTGACGCGCTGACAGAAGGTCCGATCCTTCCCGTCGGCTCTTCCATGGGGGGCTGGCAGGCTCTGCTTCTGGCAAAGGCCCGGCCCGAACGGATTGCCGGTATGGTCACGATCGCCGCTGCGCCGGATTTCACCGAGGACGGCTACTGGGCCAGTTTCTCCGAAGCTCAAAAGGCTGAGCTTGAGGCGCAAGGATATGTGGAACTGCCAAGCGACTACATGGAACCCTACCGGATCTCCAAGCGCATGATCGAAGATGGGCGCCAGCGTCTGGTTCTGCGCGCGCCGCTGTCCTTGCCGTTCCCAGTGCGCTGCCTGCAAGGCACCGCTGATACGGCTGTTTCGACCGAAACCGCTCTTAGGCTGCTCGATCATGCGGATTGCGTGGATATGCGTTTGACCTTGGTCAAGGATGCTGACCACAGGTTCTCTGACGCTGCCTGCCTGCGCCTCATCGAAGAGGCGCTGCAGGAGGTTTTGGGGATGTCCTGATGCGGCAGCTCCTGACGGGGCTGGGGCGGTCCATTCTTGGGCTTGGTGCCATCGGAGCGGGCCTTTGGGCCTTTGGTCCGAATGAGCCTGTGGATTTAAGGGCCTCTTTTGATGTGCGCCGTTTTGGAAAAGGTGTAGGCAACTATTTCGAAACTGTCGAAAGCGCCTATTCCGACATAACGCCGGGCACGGAAAAGCGCATCGTCTGGGCTGGGCAATCGGAAACGCGAACCAAGGTTTCGGTCCTTTATTTGCACGGGTTTTCAGCCACGTCCGAGGAAATCCGCCCCGTTCCCGACCGCGTCGCGCAGGCTCTGGGCGCAAACCTTGTCTTCACGCGGCTCGCAGGTCACGGGCGGCCCGGGGCAGCCATGGCCGAAGTTACGGTGCAGGATTGGATGCAGGATCTGGCCGAAGCCCTGGCTGCGGCGCGGGCGGTCGGCGATCGTGTGGTGGTTATTGCGACCTCGACCGGGGCGACCCTGATGACGGCGGCCGCCCTTGATGACGACCTGTCGCGCGATGTGGCCGCTTTGGTCCTGGTATCTCCGAATTACGGGGTTAATCATCCGATGGCGCCTCTGCTGACTTGGCCGGCTGCCAGGGTCTGGCTGCCCCTCATTGCAGGCAAAGAGCGGTCCTTCCCGGTCCGTAGTGCGGACCACGAGAGATACTGGACCACGTCCTACCCCTCGGTCGCAGTCCTGCCCATGGCGGCGCTGGTCAAGGCGGTGATGCGGCTCAAGGTCGAAGAGGTCCGCCTCCCGGCCTTGTTCTGGTTCTCAAAGCACGACAAGGTGGTGCGCCCGGATCTGACGGCAGATGTTGCGGCACGCTGGGGTGGGCAAACGCACATTGTCAATCGCAACCCCGGCCCTGAGGACGACCCTTACGCGCATGTTATGGCGGGCGATGTCATGTCCCCGGGACAGACGGATGTTGCCGTGGAAGATATTTTGAAATGGCTAAGGCAATTGGAGATCCAGTGATGGAACAGCGGGTAAGCCTGATCACTCTTGGCGTGCCGGACATGGAGCGGTCCGCAGCCTTTTACGAGGCTTTGGGCTGGCAACGCGCCCAAAGTCCAGATGGTGTTATCGCCTTTGACCTGATTTCGCAGACACTCGGGCTTTATCCGCTTGAAAAACTGGCCGAGGATATTGGTCTGCCGCCGGACGAGCTGGGGACCGGTGCCATGACACTAAGTCATAACACCCGCTCGCCGGAGGAGGTGGACGCCTTGCTAACCGCGGCAGAGGCCGCGGGCGCGGAGATCCTGCGTCCTGCAGGCGATGTGTTCTGGGGCGGCTACATTGGCTATTTCCGCGCGCCGGATGGTCATGTCTGGGAAATCGCTCACAATCCGTTCTCCCCGCTTGCGGAGAACGGTGCCTTCCGCTGGAATGGCTTTCCGGTACCGTCCTGAGATCAATCTCCTTGCGCTTCCTGACGACTCTCCTCACTGTTTCAGGCATAGGGCGACTCGCCGCTGAGTTGCGGGGCAGCAGGCTGCATATTAGACGGGGCATTTCAGATGGAATTTTCAAAAGCGGTTGAAACTCATGGGAACTTTGGAGCCGAGCCGCTGGTCCTCCTTCCCGGCATGATGTGCGATGCCAGGATCTTTACCCCCCAGATTGAAGCCTTGTCGGCACATGTGCCAATCACGGTTGCCCCACTCCTGGGCGGAGATCGGATCGAGGCAATTGCCGCGCATATTCTGAACATGTTGCCGGAACGTTTCGCCTTGGCCGGGCTGTCGATGGGCGGCATCATTGCGATGGAGATCCTGCGCCGTGCTCCGGGTCGCGTGTCGCGGCTGTGTCTCATGGCGACGACGCCTTTGGCAGAAACACCGGCGCAGGCCGCCGAGCGGGAACCACTGATCATTGGTGCGCGGACCGGTCGCTTGGGTGAGATGCTGGAAAAGGCGCTCCCTGCAGAATGCCTCGCGCCGGGCGCAGGACGCGCCGAAATTCTGAACAAGGTGCAACAGATGGGGCAGGCCTTTGGAAGCGATGTCTTCGTGAACCAGAACCGCGCCCTACAGCGGCGCATGGATCAGCAGGCGGCGGCGCGCCGTTGTCATGTCCCAGCCCTGATCCTGTGCGGCGAATTTGATCGTCTGACCCCCGTAAAACGCCACGAGCTTTTGGCCAGCCTGATCCCGCAGGCCACTTTTGAGGTCATCTCGGGCGCTGGCCACCTGCCGTCGCTTGAACAGCCAGAGCTCGTTACACGCGCCATGATGTCCTGGCTTGCGGCTCCTGCCGAACAGCAGCACCCTTCTTAGGATTTTGTGACTGCGTCCCGCTCTGCCTTGCTGAGCACCAGAGGCTCGCTCACCGGACGGCCCGTGGCGATGTCAAAGAACGGGGTTTCCTTCCACCGCCCTGACAGGCGCGCAGCCATCATCCGTGTGAACAGCGCATAGACCATGGGTAAGGCCCCTTTGGTTCTTGGCGGTTTTCCGGGGCGGGACATGAAGGCACTTGTGGTGACCTTGCCAAAGATCTCGGGGTTTTCGAACAGGTTGGTGCGCATCCCGGCAAAAGGCAGACCCGGTTTCATCAGTGTGTTGGCAAATGGCATGCCGCAGCAGCCCGCATACCAGCGAAACAGCCCCTTGGGGCTTAGTCGCAAGAGTTTGAGATGTTCGGCGCCCTTGGTGATGTGGATGGTATCCGGAGAGAGCTGGAACAGGTCAACCGGGCCCGGCGCCGGATCAGGGCGGTTGTGGTAGATCTCATTGGCGCGGCAATCGGCGCAGTAGCAGGCCACGTGCGTGCCCGTCTTCAGCGCCTCAGGGGCAATGTGCCCATGCAACGACCCGCAGCTGCAGGAAAACCGGCAGGCGGATGGGTCAGGGGCCGCTGGCATGACTTCAGACCGCGGCGATCTTGGGCTTGGTCCGCTTTGACTTGGGCGCGCTGGCTCGGCTGTTGGCATTCATAAAATCGATGACCAGCGGGCGGATGTTGTTTCGCCAGCTGCGGCCGGCAAAGATACCATAGTGACCTGCACCGGGCTCTACATGGCTGGCCTTTTTGGACTCCGGCAGACCGGTGCACAGATCCAGAGCGGCGATACACTGACCGGGGGCCGAAATGTCGTCATTGGCGCCCTCTACCGTTTTCACGGCCACATCGGTGATCTTGCCGATATCCACCTTGTGGCCATCCACGATGAATTCGTTCTTGGCAATCTCGCCATTTTTGAAGATGCGCTCGACCGTTGAGAGATAAAACTCGGCCGTCATATCCATAACGGCGAGATACTCATCGTAGAACCGGTTGTGCGCGTCATGGTCTGAGGCCTCGCCGCGGCTGACCTTCAGGATCTGGTCCATGAACGCCTTGGAGTGACGGTCCATGTTCATCGACATGAAGGAGGACAGCTGCAAAAGGCCGGGATAGACCTTGCGCCCGACGCCTGCATATTTGAAGCCGACGCGCTGGATCATGGTTTCTTCCAGCTGGCCCATGGTAACGCGGCGGCCGAAGTCGGTTACTTCGGTCGGGGTGGCGTCAGGGTCAACGGGACCGCCGATAAGCGTCAGGGAAGAGGGCTGCGCATCGGGATCCTGTTCAGCAAGGTACGCCGTGGCCGCCAATGTCAGCGGCGCAGGCTGGCAAACAGCGATCACATGGGTTTCAGGCCCCAGCTCACGCATGAAGTCCACCAAGTACAGCGTGTAGTCTTCGATGTCGAACTTGCCAGCGGACACCGGAATGTCGCGGGCATTGTGCCAGTCTGTGACGTAGACCTCGCAGTTCTCAACAAGGCTCTTCACGGTGGAGCGCAAAAGCGTCGCGTAGTGGCCAGACATAGGGGCTACCAAAAGAACCTTTCGCGGCTGAACCTCGCGCCCAACGACGCGGAAGTGGATCAAATCGCCGAAGGGTTTTTCCACCACGGTGTCGATTTCGACCGTGTGATCCTTGCCATCTTCGCAGGTGAAGGTGCCGATACCCCAGTCTGGGCGGGCCACCATACGCTGAAAAGTGCGCTCTGTCACTTCGCCCCAGGCGGCCAGCCAACTGAGCGCGGGGTTCGGGATCGCAGAGAACGCCGGATAGGATGCCATCGACAATGCGGTCGCCCCCAGCCATTGATTCATGTTCCGGGTAGTTTCCATAAGGTCGTAGGACATCATATAGCGCATGATTGGCTCCTTTTCGGTGTCCGCCCTGCAACCTGTTGCATAAATTATAGGCGGTTGGCGCGCAGAGATTCGAACATCCTGTCACTTTACCGTAGACTATAACGGTAAGAATTCTGCACAGCAGAAAGAGTAGGGGGGAATCCTTAAGATGACAACAAGCGACGTGCTGGAAGCTGAAACTTCGCCTGAACACCTTGAGAGGCTTAAGGAAAATCTGGAGAAAGTGGAGCAGCTCTCTAAGCGTCTGGTTGAGGTGATGGCTACAAAGAAGCCTCATCATCCGGGATTAGACGCTCCGAATCACGAACTGTTCGCACGTGCAGCAACCTCATACTGGGCCTCGATGCTGGAAAACCCAGCCAAACTTCTGGAACATCAGATCGAGTATTGGGGAAAATCCGTGCTGAATTTCGCCGAGGCTCAGCAGGTGCTTGCCGGGCATGCAGGAGAAGATGAAGAGGACGCTTCAAGGGATCGCCGTTTCTCGAACCCGATGTGGGAAAAGAATCCATATTTCAAGTTTATCAAGCAGCAGTACCTGACGAATGCGGAGGCCATTCGGGATGCTGTAGAGGAGGCGGGCGATCTCAACCCGGTCGACAAGCAGCGACTGACCTATTTTGCCGATCAGATCATCCACATGATGGCGCCTACGAATTTCCTGCCAACCAATCCTGACGCGCTGGAACGCGCGCTGGAGACCGAGGGGCAGTCGCTTATTCAGGGGCTGGAAAACCTCGTGGCCGATCTTGAGGCCAATGATGGGGAACTGGTCGTGCGACTGGCCGATGACACGGCCTTCGAGATCGGGCGCAACCTTGCCACAACCCCCGGTGAGGTCGTCTATCGCAACCGCATGATGGAGTTGATCCAGTACCGACCGACCACGGATACGGTCCATGAAACACCGATCGTTCTATTCCCGCCGTGGATCAACAAATTCTACATCCTTGATTTGAAGGCACAGAACAGCCTGATCAAATGGGTAACGGAACAGGGCTATACGCTGTTTGTAGTGTCCTGGGTCAATCCGGATGCTTCTTATTCCGAAGTGGGGCTTGAGGATTACATCGAAGAGGGTTTTTTGACCGCCATTGATGAGGTCAAGAAGATGTGCCAGGTGAAGCAGGTCAACGCGGTCGGCTATTGCATTGCTGGCACCACGCTGAGCCTGACGTTGTCGCTGATGAAACAGCGCGGCGACAAATCGGTGAAATCGGCGACCTTCTTCACTGCGTTGACAGATTTCGGCGATCAGGGCGAATTCACACCCTTTTTGCAGAATGATTTCGTCGATGCCATTGAAGAGCAGATTGGCGACGATGGAATGCTGCCCTCCTACATCATGGCGCGGACCTTCTCGTTCCTGCGGGCCAACGACCTGGTCTACGGGCCTGCCATCCGCAGCTACATGATGGGGGAGACGCCCCCCGCGTTTGATCTGCTGTACTGGAACGGAGATGGCGCCAACCTGCCTGGCAAGATGGCGATCCAGTATTTGCGCGGCCTGTGCCAGAGCAATGATTTTGTGAATGATGGGTTCGAAATCCTCGGCCACAAGCTGCATGTGCGGGATGTGGATGTACCTTTGATGGCGGTGACCTGCGAGACGGATCACATCGCCCGCTGGAAGGATTGTTATCGCGGCGTGCAGCAGATGGGATCGCGCAGTAAGACGTTCATCGTTTCACAATCGGGTCATATCGCGGGCATCGTGAACCCACCCTCGCGCAACAAGTACGGGCATTACACCAATGATGATCTGAAGGGCGATGCGGAAGCCTGGATGGAGGGGGCCAAGTTCAATGAAGGCTCCTGGTGGCCCCGTTGGGAGGCTTGGCTCAAAAAACGTTCCGGCAAGCAGGTTCCGGCCCGCGAACCCGGCGATTCGCAGCATCCACCCCTGGCTGCGGCGCCGGGGGACTATGTGCGCAAGGTTGCAAGATCTTGAAAATAAAGCCTTTGCGGAAAATTTCTGCAACGCAGCAAGAAATTTCTTGAAATGCTGCGATGCAGAAAGCATATTGGTTGCAGACAAGGGCAGGCGGGGTTGTCCCGGCTCCTGCAGCGAAAGGAACCAGTACAATGGCTAAGACCCAAGATTTTACCGCGATGATGAAAGACATGATGGGCGCATTCCCCATGGACACCAAAGCCATGGAAGACGCATTCAAGAACTCTGCGGCTCTGAACGAGAAGCTGGCAGCAGTTGCGCTGGGCGCAGCTGAGCAGTCTGCGGATATCTCCACCAAGTGGACCAAAGACACCCTGTCCAAACTGGGCGCGATGTCCAAAGTTCAGTCCGAGCCTGCCGATTACGCCAAGGCCGCGACCGATTTCGCTAGTGCCTCTGCCGAAGTTGCCGCTGAAAACATGGCTGCCTTCGCTGAGATTGCAAAGAAAGCTCAAACCGAAACCGTTGAGCTGCTGATGGCGGCTGGCAAGGACATGAGCGAAGAAGCGACCGCTGCGGTCAAAAAGGCCACCGAAGAGGTGACCACCGCTGCCAAAAAAGCGGCCGCGAAATAAGAACGTCCACATGAAGGCACCCGCTCTCCTCCCAATCGGTGCCGGAATGTGAAGAAAGGGCAGGCCACGCGGGGCCTGCCCTTTTTGCGTTCCAAGGGGAGGGTCCCCCGTAGTGCGGCGCTAGAAGGCTGAAGACCGAAAGCAGGTGTGCTTTGGCTGCCAGTCGCTCAGGCTCTGGATCTTCTCGGCGCTGATCTGTTGGTCCATTGTCGGTCCCTCGGCCCACGCCCCGTATTTGCACAGGACATATTTCAGCGTGCGCACCACGTAGCCAGACGTATGGTCAGATCTGCGTGCGACTTCGGCGATGATCTCGGAAACGGGCACACCGGTTTGCCCGCAGACATTAAACTCTCCAATGAGCTCAGGGCGCTCCAGCAGAGTGAGATAAGCCCGTGCCAGATCGTCCCGGTGGACAAGGGGCCAGCGTGTTCGCAGGCTGCCCCAAACCTCAATCGGCTCACCAGCTTTGGCCGCGGCTAGGTAGCGGGCGAAGGCGCCGCCTTCCTCATGATAAACAAGAGCCGGATGTACGACGGCCGCGGAAACTCCGGGTGCTTGCAGAACGCTGGCTCCCTGTTCCAGCATCCATTTAAAGCTCTGAAGCGGGCGTTTTGTCGATGTCTCATCAGCAGTTTTCGCACCCGTCACACCGTACAGCCAACAGCCGCCTGTGTAGAGAAAGCGCAGCGGTGAAGTGCGCCCTGCGGCGTGGCTCAGAATTTCCATGACCACCTTTCGGTCCGTTTCCGCCATGTCGGCTTCGAAAGTCGCCGCGGCGTGGATGACCGCATCCATTTTAGCAAGGGCAGCAGACCATTCCCGGGGGTGTCGCAGGTCACCGGCGAGAGGCTCGGCTCCCAGCGCCCTGATCTTTTCCTCGCTTGCGAAAGAACGAGCAAGGCCGATGGCGGTATGCCCATTCCGCACCAACTCCCGGGTGATTGCGGTTCCGATCGACCCGGTTGCGCCCAAAATCAATACGCGCATGCGCTTTTCCTCTATCCTACCCAGTGCGAGGAGGACTGTGTAAAAGTTCAAGTATGCTTTAGGTCAAGGGCTATTGGTGGCTCGTTGATAGGCTGGTGCCTGACAAAAGCTAAGCACGCGCGAGGCTTTTCTTTTGTTCTGCGCTCGCATAGGGTTTTCTGCAGTGCATCATGTCTGGGGAGGTATGACATGGCGGAACAGGACAAGCCCCTGTTGATAAAACGCTACGCAAGTCGGCGCCTGTACAACACCGAAACCAGTGATTACGTGACACTGGAAGATATTGCCGGGTTCATCCGGGATGGCCGCGAGGTTCAGATCGTTGATTTGAAGACAGGCGATGATCTAACGCGTCAGTACCTGTTGCAGATCATCGCCGAGCACGAAAGCCGTGGTGAGAATGTTCTGCCCGTGAACGTGCTCAACGATCTTGTGCGCAGCTACATGGTGCCGGGGGGCGGTGTGATGCCGCAATTCCTGCAGGCCTCGTTCGATATGTTGCGCGACAGCCAGTCAAAGATGATGGAGAATATGAACGCCATGAACCCGATGGCGAGTATTCCCGGCTTTGAGGCGATGAAGGCGCAGCAGGAAGCTTTCCTCAAGGCAATGACCGGTGGGTTGTCCGGCAGTTGGACTGGCGGATCCAGCGGTCCTGAGCCGGACAACGGGGCGGCCGATGACGGCGAGCAAGAAGATCTGGATGCGATAAAGCGCCAGCTGAGCGAGCTTCAGGACAAGCTGTCCAAGATCAAGTAATCACGCAATGTGATTGTGACCTGGCGCTCACCGCGCAAAGAAACCCGGCAGTGCCGGGTTTTTTGTATCTTATGCGGTGCGTGAAGCGAGGTATCGGCGCCCGCCCGATCCCCGAAACAGCCCCTGTGGGTTGCCTGGGATCCGTCGGGCAGGGTGCCGTCCATTCGCGCGGCGCGACCACGCCATTTTGTGGCCTGTTTTGCTGCCTATACGTCGGCAGGCTTTGGGTCAGGCTGCGGCCCTGTCCATCGTTTCGCTGACAGCTGCGAGTAGGATTTCACAGATCACATCCAGCTCTGCTTTGGTCAGGCGCACCGGCAAGCGCACATCGCAGGCCTTCATCAGCATTGCGCGGGTCTGGGGCAATTCGGGCAGATCAGAGAGGAACTGCCAGTTCCAGAACGCGCGGGCATTGTCCGTGGACAGGCCAAAGACCTGAACCTTGACGCCTTTTTCCGCGGCGGAGGTGGCGAAGGCTTTGATCTCTTCCTCGCTCATGCCAACCAGATTGAACTGGATCGAATCCGGGGCACGCCGTTCAGGTGCAAGCGGGGCAGGCACATCGAAATATGGGGAGGCATTCAGGCGGTCCGCCACGTAATCGTGGTTCTTCAGCCCGTCCCGCACCCGGCGCGCCAGTTCCGGTAGCTGCGGGCGGATCACAGCGGCGGAAAGATTGCTCATCCGGAGGTTATAGAGCGGCAGCTGATTCTGCCATTTGGCAAAGGCCTCGGCCAGATCCGGAGTGTTCTCACCGCGCGGGCCTTTGTGCTTTTGCCAGTTGTGTTCATAGGCACCGGACATGATCACTGCGCGCGCCACGAGATCCGCATCATTGGTGACAAGGATACCACCTTCGCCTGCGTTTATCATCTTGTAGGACTGGAAGGAGAAGCAGCCGACGCGACCAATGGTGCCGATGTTTTCGCCGTTCCAGGTCGTGCCAAGCGAATGGGCGGCGTCCTCGATCACGGGGATGCCGCGTGCGTCACACAAGGCCATGATTGCATCCATATCGGAGGTATGACCGCGCATGTGGCTGATGATGACAGCAGAGATATCCTGATCTATCCGTGCCTCGAAGTCCGCCATGTCGATGCGGTAGTTTTCACCCACCTCGCACAGAACTGGCACACAGTCGGCATGAACGACCGAGGATGGGACGGCCGCGAAAGTGAAACCGGGGATCAATACGCGGGCGTCGCGGGGCAGGCCGAGCGCCTTCAAGGACAGAAACAGAGCTGCAGAACAGGACGACACCGCAAGCGCATATTTGCAGCCGATCAGATCCGCGAATTCCTGCTCCAGCAGGGCAACCGGTGCATCCTGAGGCGCCGTGTAGCGGAAGAGGTCGCCCGATTGCATCAGGGCTTCTATCGCCTCGCGCGCGGCTGCGGGGATCGGTTCGGCGTCGTGAACGTTGGGGGGCAGCGTCATATTTCAATTTCCCAAATTTACCATTTCAATATTCTAAAACAACGATCGCACAAAGCCAAGTTGAATGCGCTGACTGCGACGTCAACGCTCCAAAATTTCACAGAACTGTTGTGTTTCCGATAGGGCCAGCGCTCTTGCGCGCCGGAACGGGCCTCAGAAGCCGAGCCGATCCCGCAGGGCGAACCAAGTCATGGCCAACACCAAAAGCGGGGAGCGCATCCGCGGCCCACCTGGGAAAGCAGGGGCGGGAACGCGGGACAGGGTATCAAAGCCCTCCGCCTGACCTTTGATTGCCCGTGCCATCAGCTGACCTGCATGTGTTGCGGTGCCAACGCCATGACCTGAGTATCCCGAGGCGGACAAGGTATTCGCAGACAGCCGCGCCAGATAGGGCATTCGCTTCATGGTGATCCCGAGCGTGCCGCCCCAGGCATAGTCAACGCGCACATCCCGCAGATGGGGGAAAATCTGATGCATCGGCTTACGGACCACGGCCTCAATATCGGCGGGGAAACGGTAACCGTAGCTTTCGCCGCCGCCGAACAGCAGCCGCTTGTCGTGACTGAGGCGGAAATAATTGACTACGAATTTGCTGTCGGCCACAGCCACATCGCGGGTCAGAACTTCGGCGGCGCGGTCCCCCAGCGGCTCGGTCGCGACGATGAAGTTGTTGATCGGCATCACGCGGGCGGCGACCTTGCGGTTGAGCCCACCAAGGTAGCCGTTGCAGGCTAGGATCAGGTGGTCCGCCGTGACGGTCCCCGTCGCTGTGCGGACCTTGATCTCGGCGCCTTCGGTAATTTCAAGCGCCTCTGTTTGCTCGTGGATTTTGGCGCCGAGCTGATGCGCGGCGCGGGCCAGGCCCAGGGCGTAGTTCAGCGGGTGCAGATGCGCGGCGCCGTGGTCCAGGAAACCGCCCTGGTAGTCGGGCGACGGGCACATGGCGTGGCAGGCATCGCGATCCAGCACCTCTAGTTGATCGTAGCCATAACGATCCTGAAGGTGGTGGGCATAATCATGCAGATGGCTCACATCCCCGCGCGAAGACCCTGTCCAGGCGACACCGGGTTTCAGGTGGCAGTCGATGTCATGGCGCGTGATCAGGGATTTGACCAGATCCTTGGCCTCTTCGCCCAGCTGCCAGAGTTTTTGCGCCTCGGTTTCGCCCATGAGATCTTCGAGGTCTTCCTGATCCATCCGCTGGCCACTGCCGAGCTGGCCGCCATTTCGGCCCGAGGCCCCAAAGCCGACCCGGTGAGCATCCAGCAGGACCACCTCCATCCCCGCCTCGGCCAGATGCAGCGCGGCGGAAAGGCCGGTGTATCCTCCACCGACAATGCAGACGTCGGCGCGGGTGTCGCCTTGCAGCGCGGCGAAGGGGGCCGTTTCGGCTGCGGTCGCAGCATACCAGCTGGTGGGGTATTGACCCTTGCGGTCGTTGGTATAGAGCAGATTCAAGGCCATGGGGTCACCTCATGCAGACGGGGCGCGCCGAGAGATGCGGCGCGGGTGTTTGGGCATTTTGCCGCGCGGGCGGCTTGGGGCGAGGGTCAGACGTTCAGCAGCAGGTGCTCGCGCTCCCAAGGGGAGATGACCTGCAGGAATTCCTCGTATTCGGTGCGTTTGACGATGCCATAAACGCGGGCAAACTCGGTGCCGAGCACTTCGTGCAGCTTGGTTGCTTCGTCGAAGAGATCCAAAGCCTGTCCCATGACCTGGGGAATGTCGCCTTCGCCTTCATAGGCATCTCCCTTGAACTGGCGGCGGGGGCGTTCCTCTTCGATCAGGCCGAGGTATCCGCAGGCCAGGGACACGGCGATGCCCAGATAGGGATTGCAGTCCATCCCGGCCAGACGGTTCTCCACGCGGCGTGCAGAGGGGCCAGACAGTGGTACGCGGATGCCCGTGGTTCGGTTGTCACGGCCCCATTCCAGATTGATGGGCGCAGCGTGGTCTTTCACGTAGCGCCGGTAGGAGTTCACGTAAGGCGCCATCACTGCAATCCCGGCTGGCAGGTGGGTCTGAAGGCCCGCGATAAAGTGGTAAAAGGCGTCCGTTTCACCCCCTTGCGGACCGGAAAAGATGTTCTCGCCGGTTTCCATGTCGATGATGGAGTGATGGATATGCATGGCCGAACCGGGTTCATCCGCGATGGGCTTTGCCATGAAGGTGGCAAAACAATCGTGGCGTAAGGCTGCCTCGCGGATCAGGCGTTTGAAATAGAAGACCTCGTCCGCCAGTTTCACCGGATCGCCGTGACGCAGATTGATCTCAAGCTGTCCTGCGCCGCCTTCCTGGGTAATACCGTCGATCTCGAAACCTTGCGCCTCGGCAAAGTCGTAGATGTCGTCTATGACCGGGCCGAACTCATCGACTGCGGTCATAGAATAAGCCTGCCGTGCAGCCGCAGGACGGCCCGAGCGGCCCATCATCGGCTTGATCTCATGGGCGGGGTCCACGTTGCGGGCCACGAGGAAGAACTCCATCTCGGGGGCGACGACCGGCTCCCAGCCCTTGTCGCGATAGAGCTGCACCACACGCTTCAACACATTGCGCGGTGAGCAGGCCACAGGGTTGCCATCACGGTCAAAGGCGTCGTGGATCACCTGCAGCGTCCAGTCGCCCGTCCATGGGGCCGCCGTGGCGGTGGACATGTCGGGATAAAGCGTCATGTCCTTTTCGATGAAGCCGTCCTCATCGGCGGCTTCGCCCCAATCCCCGGTGATGGTCTGGTAAAAGATGCTGTCGGGCAGGTGGAAATAGTCCTGCTTGGCAAACTTGCTGGCCGGCACCGCCTTGCCCCGGGCGATGCCCGGCAGGTCCGAGATGATGCATTCAACCTCGTCAAGACGACGGCCCTCCAGATAGGATTTTGCGGCGTCAGGAAGGGCGTCGAGCCAGGCGGACATCAGGTTCTCTCTTTCTTGAAAAACTCGGTCAGGAAGTTTGCGATTTCAGGGTTATCTACGGGGGTTTTCAGATCTTTGGCGGCGCTGTCGAGGATAGGATCTGGCACCACGCCGCGACCGCGCTTCTCGATCAGCCCTTGGACAAAACCATTCGAAAACTCTGGGTGCGGCTGCACGGTCCAGATGTGGTCGCCATAGGCCAGGATACCGTTCTCGCAGAAATCATTGCCTGCCAGAACGCGGGCGCCTTCGGGGCGCTGGATCACCTGATCCTGATGCCAGGCGTTGAGGGTCAGCGCTTTGCCGCCTTGCTGGTATGTCACGTGACCCACGGCCCAGCCGCCCTCATACTTGGCGACGGTACCGCCAAGAGCCTGCGCGATGATTTGATGGCCAAAGCAAATCCCGGCCATGGGCTGTTTGCGCTCATCGATTTGACGGATCAGATCCTCAAGCGGGGGGATCCAGTCATGGGGCTCATAGGCGCCGTGTTTTGAGCCGGTGATCAGCCAGGCGTCTGCGTCTTCGGGCCCGTCCGGGAAGATACCATCGACCACCGCCCAGGTTTCAAAGTCAAACCCGTTCCCGCCCAAAAGGCTGCGGAACATTTCATCATAGTCGCCCGAGCTTTCGATGAGGTCTTCGGGGGCATGGCCGGTTTGCAGAATGCCGATTTTCATAGGTCACCAATTTGATCAAATTTACCGTAGCGGATGCGGAGCGCTCGGACAAGGGATCATACGGCCTCCAGCCAAGACAGCCAGTGGCCTTCCTTCGGGCGGGTTGCGAATTCGGCCAGTTCCTGCCGTTTTGTCATCACCAGGTTGCGGATTGCCATCTTTGGCAGGATCCGGGCAATCAGCGGATCGCTTTCGAACAGGTCAATCGCTTCGGCCCAGGTGGGGGCAAGCTGCGGCAGCCCCTCGATGTCATAGACATTGCCGCTGGAGGGGGCAGGGGGCTGCATCGCGTCCTCGATCCCGACAAGGGCCGCACCCAGAACGGTGGCCAGCATCAGGTAGGGGTTGATGTCGCCGCCCGCCGCGCGGTGCTCGATCCGCCGTGCTTTGGGGCTGCCGCCGGGAATGCGGATGGCGGCTGTGCGGTTCTCATAGGCCCAGGCGGCGCTTGTGGGCGCATGGGCGCCGGGAATGAGCCTGTCGTAGGAGTTGCCATGGGGCGCAAAGATCAGCGTGCTGGCGGGCATCGCCGCGATACATCCGGCAACGGCGTTCAGCAGCAGGTCAGATCCTTTTTCGGTGCCATCGTCAAAGACGTTGTCGCCCTCATCATCGACCACAGAAAAATGCACATGCATGCCATTGCCGGCCTCATCGGCATAGGGTTTCGCCATAAAGGTGGCGGCGAAGCCGTGCTTGCGCGCCAAACCCTTGACCAAGGCCTTGAACAGCCAGGCATCATCGGCGCAGCGCATGGCGTCCTGATGGTCGAGGTTGATCTCGAACTGGCCTAGTCCGGCTTCGGAAATGGCATCCTTTGCCGGTATACCCATCGCCTCGGCGCCCTCGTAGACATCTGAGAAAAAGGCATCGAAGGCGTCAAGCTCCGCCACTGACAAAACCGATTGCTGATCCAATTCACGCCCGGTGAGCGGATCGATGGGCGGCCCCGGCTGGGCGCCGCTGTCGTCGACAAGATTGAACTCCATTTCGGTGGCAGCGACCACATGCCAGCCGCGCGCGGCGTATCGGCCCAGAACCTCTGCCAGAACCTGTCGGGGGTCGCCAAGGAAGGGCGTGCCGTCCTCGAGCACCATGGTCATTGGAATAAGCGCCGAAGGCGTGCTGAGCCAGGGCATGGGAATCGCACCCCGGTCGGTTGGAAACAGAACGCCATCAGCATCGCCGGTCTCAAACACCAGCGGGCTGTCCTCGATATCACGGCCCCAGATATCCACGTTGAGCACGGAGACGGGCATGCGGGCGGTGCCGTCCTCCAAATTGCAGGCAAGACTCGCGGGCATACGCTTTCCGCGCATCTGCCCGTTCATGTCGCAGGCGGCAATGCGGACGGTTCTGAGGCCTGAGAGGTCCATGAGGGGCTCCATTGTTGGTGTTCATAGTTCTACCCGAGCCAATGAAAGACGCAATCAAAATTTGATCAAAAATTGCTCCAGCCGGATCTGCGCACAAAAAATGGCCCCCGAAGGAGCCATATTTTTTTGCTGCGCAAGGTGCGAAATCAGCGGATCAGGTTCGGCCTCAGCCTCATTTTTGTCCGGCGCTCCTGCGGGATGTGACGGTTCAGTCTTTTGTTCACAAGTCCAAACAGACCTATGATCAAAAGCGTCAGCATGATGAAGTAGAGCGCCAGAATCGGGTAGGGCACGAAGGGGTTGAAGGTCTTATCCGCAAAATAGTTGGCGTAGTACAGCGCATCGCCCTGCTGCCGCCAGGCCGGAAAGCCTGAAAAGAACACCAGCGTCGTCGCATGGAAGAGAAAGATCGCCTCGTTCGTATAGGACGGCCAGGCCAGACGCATCATCGTGGGCCACATGATCCGCCGGAAACGGTGCCAGCCCGAAAGGCCATAGGCATCTGCCGCTTCGATGTCGCCCTTGGGAATGGAGCGCAGCGCGCCATAGAAGATCTCGGCGCTATAGGCGGAGGTGTTGAAGAACAGAACCACCAAAGCGCCCAGCCAGGCCGACGAGAAGGCGTCGAGGATGGGCGAGAAGCCCTTCAGTTCAAGGAAAAGGAAGTATGCAAAGAAGAACTGGATGAAGAGCGGTGAGCCCCGAAAGACAAAGATGAACCACTCTGCCGGTTTTCGCCACATGGCGGAGGACGAGTTCTTTGCCACCGCCAGGAGGTTTGCAAAGAAGAACCCGCTGATGACGGCAAGGGTGCCGAAATAGATGTTCCAGATCATCCCCGAACCGATCAGGGTGAAATGTTCGCATAACGTGAAATCACTGCGCGGCAGCAGGCGTTCCCCGTAGCCAAGCGAGCGAAAGGCATAGGCCTGAATGGTCTCAAGACAGCTCATGTCGCTTTCCTTTGCGCTTCACCGCCCAGGGTGGCCTGCCCATGTGACAGGCGGGTTGTGATCCGCGCCAAGACCACCTCGGACACCTTGGTAAAGGCGAGGTAGAAGACCAGCAGAGCCAGGAAATACCACATGCGCCAGTCGCCATGGGGATAGTCGGTAAATTTCGCAGTCTTGCTGCCCCCCAGTTCGCGTGCCCAGTAGACGATATCCTCAACGCCAAGGAGGAACAGAAGCGGCGTCGCCTTGATCAGTACCATCCAGAGGTTCGACAACCCCGGCAGGGCATAAGTCCACATCTGCGGTACGGTGATGCGCCAGAACGCTTGCCGCCGTGTCATGCCATAGGCCTCGGCCGTTTCGACCTGCGCCCGCGGGACCGCGCTCATGGCGCCATAGAGAACGTTTGCCGCAAAGGCGCCGAAGACAATGGCAAAGGTCACCACTGCCAATGAGAAGCCGTAGACTTCGTGGATCCATTGCGGTGAGGTGCCAAGAGGCATCTTGGCAATGTCACAGACGAGAAAGTCGCTGCCCTGACGGATCGGCTGATCCCAGTCCGGGCACTTGATCTTGTGGCGCACCCATTCAATGCCCTGATCCAGCGCGATGACGAAGAACAGGAAAAAGGCGATGTCAGGTACGCCGCGCACGATGGCGATATAGCCCTTACCGAACCACGACAGGGGCAGGAAGTGGGCGCGGGCCGCGATGGCGCCGCCAAAGCCGAACAACAGTGCAAGTGGAGCGGTGATGGCCAGCAGCAACAAGACCGTGCCGAAAGCGACATAAAAGCCCATGTGCTTTCCGGTGGTCAGGTAACATGACAGCCACTGGAGCCCCTCCAGGCTGGCCGGGTCTGAGCAATAGGAAAAGATGGCTGACCTCGTCGTCTATGTCACCCGCATCTGTCCCGGCAGGGGCCGATCATGCGCGCAACGGGAACAATGCAGCAAAGGGGAGCATCGCCCCCCTTTGCCGGTCTGTTGGATCGGGCAGGCGTGGCTTACCAGGTTCCGCCCACTTCCCATTTGGTGATCAGCGCGTTCAAGCTGCCATCTTCCTTCATGGAGGTAATGGCGGCGTCGAACTTGGCGCGCAGCTCGTCATCGCTTTCACGGAAAGCCATGCCGATGCCACCGCCCAGCGGCACATCGTCGCCCACAAAGATCAGGTCGGAGGCTTCAACTTCCGGCTCAAGGAAATCTTTGTCAGCCAGAACCGCATCGGCTTCTCCGGATTTCACGGCCGCGATGGTTTCATCCGGAGTGGGATATTCGACCAGGGTCGCGCCCGTGTCGACCACATGGTTGGCCTGGATGGTTGCAGTCTGCGCGGCGATGATGCCGCCGGTCAGATCCACACCGTCGGACATCGCTGCATAAGCAGAGGGCGACGGCGGAGTGTAACCTTGCGTAAAGTCGACAACTTCCTCGCGTTCTTCGGTGATCGACATGCCCGCGATGATCGCGTCGTAGTTGCCCGAGGTCAGGTTCGGGATGATCGAATCCCAGTCGTTGGTCACCCACTCACAGGTCAGCTCGGCACGTTTGCACAGCTCGTCGCCCAGCTCGCGTTCAAAGCCATCCACTTCACCTTTGTCGTTGATGAAGTTGTAGGGAGGGTAGGCGCCCTCGGTGCCAAGGCGCACGGTATCAGCCATTGCGACGCCTGCGGTCAGGGCAAGGGCAGCTGTGCCGAGAAGAATGGATTTCATGAGTTTACTCCCGTTTGGTTGGTTTGTTGGTTGTTGCTATCAGCGTTTGGTCGAAGACAGGAAACCGCGCAGACGTTCAGATCGGGTATCGCCAAACACCTCTTCCGGCGCCCCCTGTTCTTCGATCAGACCTTGATGGAGAAAGACGACATGGTCCGAAACATCGGCGGCCATGTTCATGTCATGTGTCACGATCATCATGGTGCGCCCTTCTGAGGCCAAATCCTTGATAACCTTTACGACTTCCTGTTCAAGCTCCGGGTCAAGCGCCGAGGTCGGTTCATCGAACAGGAGCGCTTCGGGTTCCATGCAGAGGGCGCGGGCGATGGCGGCGCGTTGTTGCTGCCCGCCTGAAAGCTGTGCCGGATAAGCATCGCATTTGTCGCCGATGCCGACCTTGTCGAGATACTTGCGCGCCGCGGCCTCGACCTCGGTTCGATCCCGTTTCAGAACCGTCAGCGGGGCTTCCATGACATTCTGCAAGATGGTCATATGTGACCACAGATTGAACTGCTGAAATACCATGGACAGGTTGGTACGGATGCGCAGAACCTGATTGGGGTCAGCCGGACGGCGGCTTTGGCCTGTTCCCGTCCATTTGATCGGTTCGCCCTTGAAGAGGATCTCACCCTGCTGACTGTCCTCCAAAAGGTTGCAGCAGCGAAGAAGGGTGGACTTACCGGACCCGGACGAGCCAATCAGCGAAACAACCGAGCCACGCGGGGCGGTGATGTCGACGCCCTTGATGACCTCCAGATCGCCGTAGGATTTGTGCAGCCCGCGGATCTCTAGGACTGGTGCGGTCTCTGAGGCTTGCGATGTGTCGGTCATGGTGGCGGTCAAGGTGTGCATCGTCCGATTGATAAAATTCTGTCTTATTGGACCCAAAAAAAGGCGGAATGCAATGTGCAAACCGCCAGATCCTGTCCCGATCCGCGCGAAACGGTCAGTGGTGCCGCCAAAACGGACGCCGGTTCAGGCGTTCGCGCGCCCCCGGATTCTCTGCTCCGTCAGAATGGGGCCGGGCGGTGTCGATACGGCCAGATAGTCTGACATGGGTATCGCGACCAAACCTTTCAGATGCAGCGTCTCTGCCGCATCTGCATCAAGGGTTGCAATGGCAGTTTCAATGGCAGCGAACAAGGGTGCAGGATCATTGCCAAGGGCGGTGATGAAGGGCAATCCGGGTGTGCTTGCGGTGCGATCAATCACGTCCAGATCCGCAGCAAAGGCGTCGTACTTCTGGATCATCTCCCAGGACAGGATATCGATGCTGGCAAAATCCGCACTGCCCTCGGCAACCGCCTGGGCCGATTCCCGGTGACTGCCGGATTCAACAAGCCGTCCTGGTAATAGCCCGGCATCCTGCATGTGGATGAGCGGTCCTGCCCAGCCGGATTGGGACAGACTGTCGTTATAGGCAAAGGCTTTTCCGTCAAACCCGTGAAGGCCGACGTCGCTGCCCTTGCGTGCAACAAACACACTGTAATAGTGCCCGGGCGGGCAACCTTGATGGCCGTAATCGGGTGTTCCGACCAGTTGGACCTCGCCGTAAAGGCGTGTGCGCAGGGGGCAGCCACAGGTCTGGCCCAGAACAAGGTCTTTTGCCCCCCATGCGCTCCAGGCGTCGGTCTTGCGATCCAGCGCCTCAGGGAGGTCATCATAGGTGCCCATAAGACCTGTACGAATGGCCGCCCAAAATTGGTCGTTGGCGGCAGCGGTTTCGGGGCGGTCGTACATTCCCAGATAGGCGATCATAGCGCAGCCTCCGCTCGTTGTCGCGCCAAGGCGCTGTCCCGGTCATTGACCCCCAGCAGACTGGCAGAAAGGCGCAGCAGGCTGTCCTCGCTGGCATCGCGCTTTCCGTCCGCGAGAACTACCTGCCATAGGGCTTCAATCACGCCGATCCGGTCTTCATAGCGCACCGCATCCTTGATCGCCCGGGTGAAGCGAACCGTGTCGGGGGCTTCGGCCTCCATTGCCTCGGCCTCTTCGCGCAGGATGATCGCACCGCCCATATCGAGCCCATAGCGGGACTGGCTGATGCGGTCGATCCGATCTTTTTCGACGTCGGAATAATTGTGGTCAGACCGCGCCACCCGCACCAAAAGCGCGCAGAGAGCGAGGCGTGCGTCCTTGTCAGTCAGTGGAGTGTCGACCGGAGAGAGCAGGCGATTGAGCAGATCTCGGAACATCAAGTGGCATCCTCCGTGGTCCCAGCCAGCTTGCGGCGGGCGCGGTCACGAGCGGCCTCATTGTCGGCATAAGACAGGCCCATGGCCTTGCGCGCATCCTCGACGATCTTGACCTCGCCTTCATGTTCGTTGCCGTCAGCCAGAACCACTTCCCACAGAGCATCCAGCGCTGCCAGACGTTCCTCAAGGCCTGTGGTCTCGCGGATCAGACGGCCGAATGTATCGGTCTCAGGCGCGGCAGCATGCAGCTTTTCGCAGTTGGCACGCACCTTCGCGGCCTCTATGGCGTTGTGCTGGTAGAGCCGTGCCAGGATCCTGTCGATCAGGCTGATTTCTTCCAGCTGATATTCGCGATCGGATTGCGCGACGCGCACCATAAGCGCGCCGAGCGCCAGCTCTGCATCCGGGTCCGGCAGGGCCGGGGGCTGCGGCGGGCGGAAGGCTTGAAAAAACTTTTTCAGCATGAGGTCAGATGATCCTGCAGATGAATGGCGGCCAACGGCGATCAGCCGTCATAGCCTTCGATGATCTCCATGTCACCGGTCGAGACCGGATCGCGCAGGGCCTTGGCATCCTGATAGGCGACGGAGTCATAGCAGGCCTTGGCGGTTTCGAAATCCTTGAACTCGATAACGACGGTGCGAGCGCGCATCTGGCCTTCACGCACTTCCTTGGGGCCACCTCGGACCAGGAATTTTGCACCATATTCCGCAAAAGGTGCTGCATTCGCGGCCACATAGTCCTTGTACCGCTCCATGTCGTCCACATCGACATGGGCTACCCAATATCCTTTTGGCATACGGAATCCTTTTTCTTCTTTTCGCCAAGCTGAAACAGGTGGCGCGCAAAGACAATGGCCAGCTTTGGCTGAATTTCCCCGTTTCCTATCTCAAAATCTCAAGAATACGTCAGAAAAAGCAAGTAAATTCAAAGAAAGCCGCCCGCGCAGGGGCGGGGCGGCTTTGCTCTTTGTGTCTTATCCAAGTTCGGCAAGGCGGGCGAGCGCCTCTTTGATCTTGGTCTCTTCCTCTTCCCGCGCGGCCAGGTTCTCGCGGGCCTCTTCCACCACCTCCTCGGGGGCGGAGGCGACGAATTTCGGGTTGTTAAGCCGACCACGCAGCCCCCCCAGTTCCTTGGCCAGCTTGCCGAGGGTCTTCTCCAGACGCGCCTTTTCCGCGTCTATGTCGATGATATCGGCGAGCGGTAGGCCAAAGGAGGCACCGGGCGCCGAGATCGAAACGCAGCCCTTGGGCAGGGCATCGACCTTGGTCAGGCTGTCGATGCGCGCAAGGCGTTTGATTAGCGCCTCATTGCGGTCCCATGCGGTTTGGGCGGCGGCGTCGATCTCGGTCACCAGCATGGCCACCTTGAGGCCCGCCGGCACATGCATCTGCGCGCGGGCGGAGCGGGTGTTCTCGATCACCGAAATGACCCAGTTGATTTCCCGGTCAGCCTCGGCATTGACCAGATCGGCGGCGGTGTAGGCGGGCCAATCGGCGTGCACCAGCATCTTGGCGCGGGTGCCGGTCTGGCCCCACAGCTCTTCGGTAATGAAGGGCATGATGGGGTGCAGCAGGATCAGACATTGATCCATCACCCAGCGCATTGTCTCGCGGGTCTCGGCCTGAGCGTCTGCGTCATCCCCCTGCAAAAGCGGCTTGGACAGCTCCACATACCAGTCGCAGACCTTGCCCCAGACAAAGGCATAAAGCGCCTGCGCTGCGTCGTTGAAGCGGAAGGCCTCCATTGCGGCATCCACCTCTTCGCGCACGCGGGCGGTCTCGCCGATGATCCAGGCGTTGACAGCCTGCGCGGGGTTCAGATCCGCGACGGATTTCTGCGGCACAGCATCTGTGAAGACCTCGTTCATCTCGGCAAAACGCACGGCGTTCCACAGTTTGGTGCCAAAGTTCCGGTAGCCAGCGATGCGCTGCATATCCAGCTTCAGCACCCCGCCAAGCGAGGCCATCGCCGCATTGGTGAACCGCAGCGCATCGGCGCCGTACTCATCAATGATATCCAGCGGGTCGATGACATTGCCGGTGGATTTCGACATCTTCTTGCCCTTGGCATCGCGCACAAGGCCATGGAGGTAAACTGTGTCGAACGGGATCTGATCCACGACAGCGAGCTGCATCATCATCATGCGGGCGACCCAGAAGAACAGGATGTCCTGCCCGGTAACGAGCGTCGACGTCGGGAAGTATTTCTTCAGCTCCTCAGTATCTTCGGGCCAGCCGAGCGTACCGATGGGCCACAGACCGGAAGAGAACCAGGTGTCGAGCACATCCGGGTCGCGCCAGACCGGGTAGACCAGCTTGGTGGGATCCTGCGTGGTTTCATATTCGGCCAGCGCGGCGGCAAAGGCTTTGACCGCCTCGGCGCGAGTTTCGACCTCGACCACCTGTGCGTGGTTCAGCGGCGCGGGCAGGCCGACAAGAATGTCGTCGAACTGCGATTTGACGCTGTCGAAATCGGCGGCGCAATGGCGCGGCTCCTCACCGATCAACAGCTTCTGTTCCCACATCAGGCGCAGGCTTTCGACCAGATCAAGGGCGCCGTCGCCTTCATCGTCGGTGAACCCTTCGCCGGACAAGTCAAAGCCATACCAGACCGGAATCTGATGGCCCCACCACAGCTGGCGTGAGATGCACCAGGGTTCGATGTTTTCCAGCCAGTGGTAATAGGTCTTTTCCCCGCTTTCCGGCAGGATCTTGACGGTGCCGTCCTTCACCGCCTCCAGCGCCGGGCCGACAACCTTTTCGGCGTCCACGAACCACTGGTCTGTCAGCATCGGCTCGATCACCACTTTGGAGCGGTCGCCAAAGGGCTGCATGATCGGTTTGTTCTCGACCAGCGGCACCAGGGTTTCAACCTTGTTGCCGTCCTCGTCCTTGGTGGTCTCCTTGACCATCACGGCAAGGCCCTCGGCGGTGATCTGCTCCACCACCTTCTTGCGCGCCTCGAACCGGTCGAGGCCCCGCAGGTCCTCGGGCACCAGGTTGATGGCGTCTGCCTCGGCCTCAGAGAGGGTCTGCTCGCCCTTGGCGACGGCCATGGCTGAAGGTGCGGCCTCGGCATAGGGGGCGCCGTCTGCGCGCATCGCGCCTTTGGTGTCCATCAGGCGGTACATTGGGATGCCGCCGCGTTTCGCGACCTGGTAGTCGTTGAAATCATGGGCGCCGGTGATCTTCACCGCGCCCGAGCCGAAGTCGGGATCGGGGTATTCGTCGGTGATGATCGGGATCAGGCGGCGGTGTTCCTTGGGGCCCACTGGGATCTCCACCAGCTTGCCCACGATGGGGGCATAGCGCGCATCGTCGGGGTGCACCGCAACCGCGCCATCGCCCAGCATGGTTTCGGGCCGGGTGGTGGCGATGGAGATGTAATCGCGGGTCTCCTCCAGAGTGACGTTCCCGTCCTCGTCCTTTTCGACGTAGGTATAGGTCGCACCGCCTGCGAGCGGGTATTTGAAGTGCCACATGTGGCCCGCGACCTCGATATTCTCCACCTCAAGGTCGGAGATCGCGGTCTGGAAATGCGGGTCCCAGTTCACCAGCCGCTTGCCGCGATAGATCAGACCCTTGTTGTACATATCCACGAAGACCTTGATGACGGCATCGTGGAAATTGCCCTCTTCACCCTCGGGCGCGCCGGGGGCGCCGGACATGGTGAAGGCGTTGCGCGACCAGTCACAGGAGGCGCCAAGGCGTTTGAGCTGATTGACGATGGTGCCGCCGGACTGGCTTTTCCACTCCCAGACCTTTTCGAGGAAGGCCTCCCGACCGAGTTCCGCGCGCGAAGGCTGCTGGGTCTTGGCGAGTTCGCGTTCCACCACCATCTGGGTGGCAATGCCGGCATGGTCCTGCCCCGGCTGCCACAGCGTGTCGAAGCCCTGCATGCGCTTCCAGCGGATCAGGATGTCCTGCAGCGTGTTGTTAAAGGCGTGGCCCATGTGCAGAACGCCGGTGACATTGGGCGGCGGGATCATGATGCAATAGGTGGAGGCCTCGGGCTTGGCATTTGCGCCGGCCTTGAAGCAACCGGCCTTTTCCCAGGCGTCATAAAGGCGGCTTTCCGCCTCGGCTGCGTTGAATGTCTTTTCCATCGCCATCGGTTTGGTCCTGCGTGCGTGTCATTTCGGATCGCTCTCTCCCTTACAGAAGGGGGCGGCAAAGGGAAAGTGGGAAGGCGGGGCAGGGGCGGCGCAGGGGAAACGGGCGGGCCGGTAACGCGGGCTTAACGGCTGGCGGGTACTCTGCTTCATGAAGAGAACAGCGGGCCCATCCCTCCTCCCGCAATTCACTAAGCCGCCCGGCCGGACTTTGATGCGGGAAACTGCAAAGTTGGCCGGGCGCACTATTTTTCCGGCTCTCTCCAACCGGCATCAGGATATGGTCCCGCCTATCCGCGTGTCCCGCTGCGGTCCAGTTTGGTCGCAAGATGGATCAGGCTTTCTGAGGATCGTACACCGCGCGCCTCGCCGATGCGGTCGATGGTTTCATCCAGCTCATCCGTGGTCTGGGCCACCACCTGCGCCAAAAGGTCAAACCGCCCCGATGTGGTGTGAACAACCTCGACGCCCGGTAGGCTGCGCAGGCGGGCCAGAACCTCGGGGCCGCTGCGCGGTTCGATAGAGATGAGAACGGTGGCCTGGAGGGGCGGGCGTACTGCGGGGGAGAGTTTCAGCGTGTAGCCAGAGATCACGCCAAGGGTCTCAAGTCTCTCGATGCGCGTCTGAACGGTGGTGCGGGCCAGCCCAAGATGTCGGGCAAGCTCGGCGACAGAGCGCCTCGCATTGTCTCGCAATAGTGTCAGCAGGTGTCGGTCGGTATCGTCGATCTGCATCATTCAGCCGAAGTTATGACGGAAATTTCCGTCACTTTAGCAAAAGTGACGGGGGGAATCGACGTACAAAAGGGCGAAACTGGTAATAACACTCAAAACACTTGCAGACCGTCCAACGAGGCCGTGATCCGATGCAGCATATTCCCCCGCTTTGGCTTGATCCTGAAACCCACCTAGCGCGCCGCACTCCAGACCATCCAATCCTCTATTTCGCGCCGCAGGTGTTGCACCAGGTGGCGGATCGGTTCCTGAGGGGCTTTCCGGGACTCGTGACCTATGCGGTGAAGGCGAACCCGCATCCGGCGGTGCTGTCCAACCTGGTGGCGGCGGGTGTGTCGGCTTTTGATGTGGCCTCGCCCGCGGAAATGGAGGCCGTGCGCACGGCCAGTACGGATGCGGTGATGCATTACAACAATCCGGTACGCTCGGAGGCGGAGGTCGCTGCCGGGATTGCCCACGGCGTGGCCAGCTGGTCGGTGGATGACGCGAGCGAGCTGGAAAAACTGCGCGAGGTTCCGCGGACCTGCGAGATTGCCGTGCGTTTTGCATTGCCAGTTGTCGGCGCGGCCTATGATTTTGGCAGCAAGTTCGGCGCCGCCCCGGAAGAGGCTGCTGGGCTTTTGAAAGAGGTGGCAGCGATGGGCTGGACTCCTGCCTTGTGTTTCCATCCCGGAACGCAATGCGAGGATGCGGCAGCCTGGGTCGAATACATCCACGCGGCACGCAGGATTGTCGCTGCGGCGGGCGTCAAGGTGGCGCGGCTGAACGTAGGCGGCGGCTTTGCCGCCAACCGCGATGGTGAGGCGCCGGATCTGGAGAGTGTTTTTGCCGCTATCGGGTCAGCGGTGACAGAGGCCTTTGGCGACGAGGCGCCTCAGCTGATCTGTGAGCCGGGCCGGGCGATGGTGTCCGAAGCCTTTACCCTTGCCGCGCGTATCAAGGGGCTGCGCAAAGGCGGCGAAGTGGTCTATCTCAACGACGGGATCTACGGAGGCCTCGTGGATATCCGCGACATGGGCTTGCCGGGGCGTGTTACCGTGGTCAGCGCGCAAGGGCGCCACAGGGCAGGCGAGCGCAAACCCCGCATCGTATTTGGCCCCACCTGCGACAGCCTGGATCGCTTGCCGGACGGTCTGCCGCTACCCAAGGATAGCGTGATCGGCGACTATGTGCTCTTTCCCGGCCTTGGTGCCTATTCTTCGGCCATGAGCACCCAGTTCAACGGCTACGGGCTCTCTGACGTGGCGACCGTGATCGCCCTCTCTGGACAAGCTGACGCTGAAGGCTAATGTCGGCCCCAAAGCAAGCACCACGCGCGCGGAGGGGATGAGCATGCAGAAATTCGGAAAAAGCCAGCCAGTCAAACGTACCGAGGATGTCCGGTTTCTGACCGGGCATGGGCAATATATCGAAGACGCCGCGCCGAAGGATGCGCTGAAGACCTGGGTGCTGCGCAGCCCGGTGGCCCATGGGGTGATCACCGCGCTTGATGTCGAGGACGCCCGCGCGGCAGATGGCGTGCATATGGTTGTGACTTATCAGGACTATGTGGATGCGGGCTATGATACCGGCATCGATGGCATCCTGATCAAGAACCGGGATGGCTCGAGCGCCGCGGCACCTCATCGCCCGATGCTGGCCCATGAGCGTGTGCGTCACGTCGGGGAGCCGATTGCCGTCGTAGTGGCCGACACGCTCGATCAGGCGCGTGATGCGGGCGAGATGATCGAACTGGAGGTCGACGATCTGCCGGTGAAACTCGACATTGCGCCGGGTGGGGAGCCGCTTCACCCGGATGTGCCGGACAATCGGGCCTTTGATTGGGGGATCGGCGACGAGGCCGCCACCGAGGAGGCCTTTGCCAAGGCGGCGCATACCGTGTCGCTGCAAGTCGAAGACAATCGCATCATCGTCAACTCGATGGAGCCGCGCGGCTGTTTCGCCGAATGGCGCGAGGACCGTCTGCATTTCACCTTTGGCGGGCAGGGGGTCTGGGGCGTCAAAGGAAACCTTGCAAAGAAACTCCGCCTCGCGGAGGAGCAGGTGCATGTTGTGACGCCGGACGTCGGCGGCGGCTTTGGCATGAAGTCCCAGCCCTATCCCGAATATTACGCGGTAGCCCATGCGGCCCGCGTTCTGGGGCGTCCGGTGCTGTGGATCGGCGACCGCTCGGAATCCATGCTCTCGGACAATGGCGGTCGTGATCTGACGTCGCTCGCAGAGCTGGCCTTTGATGAAGATCTCAAAATTACGGGCTATCGCGTTCATACGCTCTGCAATCTTGGCGCCTATAACGCGCCGTTTGGGCAGATCATTCAGACCACGCTGTTCAGCAAGGTTCTGACCGGGGTCTATGATATCCAGACCGCCTGGCTGCGTTCCGAGGGGATCTACACCAACACCACGCAGGTCGATGCTTACCGCGGTGCTGGCCGTCCCGAGGCGATCTATGTGCTGGAGCGCGTGATGGACCGCGCCGCACGCGAGCTGGGCGTGGAGCCGCTGGAGCTGCGCCGCCGTAACTTCATAGCGCCCGCGTCCTTCCCGTATCCGACGATCGTCGGTGAAACCTATGACGTGGGAGACTTTGGCCGGGTGCTGGATCGCGCGGCAGAGGAAGCAGACCTTGGGGGCTTTGCGGACCGCAAAGCTGCGGATGCAGCCAAGGGCCTGCTGCGCGGCGTCGGCCTCTGTTACTATATCGAAAGCATTTTGGGCGATCCTTCGGAAGGCGCGGAAGTGGAGTTTCTGGAGGATGGCCGGGTGAACATCTATGTCGGCACGCAAAGCAACGGACAGGGGCATGAAACCGTTTATGCTCAGTTCCTTGCTGACCAGACCGGCATTCCAACAGAGCAGATCACCGTGGTCCAGGGCGACAGCGACCTGATCGCCCGTGGTGGTGGTACCGGCGGGTCGCGCTCTGTCACGACCCAGGCCAACGCGACGCTGGCCACCGTGGACAAGATGGTCGAGGCCTTCACACCCTTCCTGGCCGAGGAGATGGGCGTCGAGGAAGACGCCGTCGAATTTGACGGCGAAACCTTCCGCGCGCCAGGGTCAAACCTGACGCCGACCTTTGTAGAGGCCGCCGAGATGGCCCGCGCCCAGGGTCGCACCGACCTTATGCGTCATTCTGCGCGGGCCACGCTGCCGGGGCGTTCGTTCCCAAATGGGGCTCATATCTGCGAGGTGGTGATCGACCCTGAAACCGGCGCGGCGGAGGTGGATCGCTACACCGTGGTTGACGATTTCGGTAACCTCATAAACCCGGCACTTGCAGAGGGGCAGGTGCATGGTGGAGTTGCCCAGGGGCTGGGTCAGGCCATGCTGGAACACGTGGTCTACGACAGTGAGGGGCAGCTGCTCACGGCATCGTTCATGGACTATGCCATGCCAAGGGCCTCTGATGTCCCCATGATGGGATTCTCGACGGAGGCCGTGCCCTCTACCCAGAATCCGATGGGGATGAAAGGCTGTGGAGAGGCCGGAACGGTGGGCGCCATGGCGGCGGTCGCCAACGCGGTGCAGGATGCGGTCTGGGCGCGGGGTGTGCGCCAGATGGACATGCCGTTCACGCCGATGAAACTATGGGAAGTACTAAGGGATGACACTATCGCGGCTGAGTAAACGTCTGCTTGGATGGCTCGGGCGGCCTTTGCGGTCCGAGCACTCTGGCGAGACCGCGATGCGCGGGCCGCAGGCCCATGTGATCATTCTGGATGGCACAATGACATCCCTTCGGCCCGGCCATGAATCCCATGCCGGGCAGACCTATCAGCTCTGCCGCGAGATGGGCCCCGAGGTATCGGTTTTCTACGAATGTGGAGTGCAGTGGAATGGCTGGTCCAGTGCGCGTGATGTAATCGTTGGAAAGGGGATCAACCGGCAGATCCGCCGTGCCTATGGCTATCTTGCCTCCCGGTATCGGCCCGGAGACAGCATCTACCTGATCGGCTATAGTCGGGGCGCATATGCGGTACGCTCACTTGCCGGGGTGATCGGAGAGGTAGGGCTCTTACGCACCGAACATGCGACCGAACGCAATATCCGAACCGCCTATCGTCACTATCAGGAAGGCCAGGATCCCGAGGTGGCCCGTGCGTTTCACCAGGCCTATTGCCACAGCGAGACGCGGATCGAGATGATCGGCGTTTGGGACACGGTCAAGGCGCTGGGCTTTCGGCTTCCGATCCTCTGGCGCTGGGCCAAGGATCCGCACGGCTTCCACAATGACAAACTTGGCCCCCATGTAAAGAATGGCTACCACGCTCTCGCGCTGGATGAGACACGCGATGTCTTTGCGCCGGTCCTGTGGTCGTGTCAGGATGATTTCAATGGACGAGTTGAGCAAATGTGGTTCCGCGGCGCCCATGGCGATGTAGGCGGGCAGTTGGGCGGCAACGACGCGGCAAGGCCGCTTGCGAACATCTCGCTGGTCTGGATGCTTGAAAAGGCCGAGGACTGCGGTCTGGCTTTGCCGCAGGACTGGCGGATGCGTTACCCTGTCGATCCGTGCGCGCCTTCGGTCGGGACCTGGCGGGGTTGGGGCAAGATCTTTGTTCTGCGCAGCAGGCGCCGCGTTGGTGCGGATCCCAGCGAACGGCTGCACAGCAGTGCCAAGGGATATGTGATCAAGGAACCCCGTTCTTCTTGGCGGATCTTCTGGCCCTTACGCGCGACGCGCTAGCAGCCGTGCGCTGCAAAAATGATCGGGTTTTCAGCGGTTTGGAGGCGGCAGCTTCATCACGATACAGGTGGTTGATCCCGTGGCGTACAGCTTGCCATCCTCGACGCCGCGGATTTCTCCATGGGCAACGCCGGTCGAGCGGCCCACGTGATCTGTGACGCCAAGACAGTCTACCGTCATGCCAAGCGGGATCGAGCGGAGGATGTTGATCTTGTATTCCAAGGTTGTGTAGGCCGAGCCCTTGGGCACGCGGGTCATCACTGCGCAGGCCATGGCGCTATCAAGGAGTGTGCCATACCAGCCACCATGAACCGTGCCCATGGGGTTGGTGTAGGCAAATTCCGGTGTGCCGCGAAACACCACGCGCCCGTCCGAAACCTCATGCAGGCGATAGCCGAGCTGCGCGCCGATCGGCGGGCCGGGCAGCTTGCCGTGCAGGATGCCTTGCATGAACTCCAGGCCGGAAAGCTGCGTGATCTCTTCCATCGGCAGAAGATCAGTCGGGGATTTTGCGGTGACCATGAAACGCCTCCTTCATGTGAATTGCCCGGCGACGGGGCCGGGCAAACACAGTTCCATTTTGGAATGAGGCTAGGCGCGCATCACAGCGCCAGCAAGTCTTACGCGACGTTCTCGAGCGAGACCTTGGGAGTGACGCCAAGGGCAAAGCAGACATCGCGGGTCAGTTCGGGGCGGTTCAGCGTGTAGAAATGCAGTTTCTCGACGCCGCCTTCCAAAAGTTCGGTGCACAGCTCGCTGCACATCGCGGTCGCCAGCAGATCGGCCCGGTCATCTCGCAAGGCCTTGTCAAAGGCCTCTTCGACCCAGGTAGGTATCTTTGTGCCACAACGGCGGGCAAAGTTTCGCGCGCCTTTCCAGTTCTCGATCGGCAGAATGCCGGGAGTCAGTTTCGAGCCATCAATGCCAGCCTTCTCGCAGGCATCGCGGAAGCGGAAGAAGGTTTCCGCTTCAAAGAAGAACTGGGTCAGTGCCTCGTCCGCGCCTGCGTCGAGCTTGCGCTTCAGCCAGTCCACATCGGCCTGGGCGGTGGCGGCCTCTGGGTGCTGGTCGGGATAGGCGCCGACACGGATGGTGAATTTGCCGGTCTCTGCCAGGGCTTCGATCAGTTCGACCGAATTGGCAAAACCGTCGGGGTGGGGCGTGAACTTGCCTTCGCCTTTTGGCGGGTCACCGCGCAGGGCAACGATCTCGGAGACGCCTGCCTCGGCGAAGCGATCCGCGATTTCAAGGGTTTCCGCTTTGGTCGCCTGCACGCAGGTCAGGTGCGCGGCAACGTTGAGGCCTGATGATTTGTGCAAGGTAGCAACCGCGTCGCGTGTCAGATCACGGGTCGTGCCGCCAGCCCCATAGGTCACGGAGACAAAGCGCGGATCGAGCGGCGCGAGGGTCTGTACGGTGTCCCACAGGCGGAAGGAAGCTTCCAGCGACTGCGGGGGGAAGAATTCAAAAGAGATGTCAGGGGTCTTCATTTACGGGATCTCCGACTGATTTGACCCCTTGTCGCATAGCCTGCATTGTGAAACAAACTCATAATTCTCAAGAACAACATGAACGGCGCGATAGGATGCTTCTCGAATTTCGTCACCTTCGAACGATCAAGGCCATTCACGAGGCGGGCGGGCTTGCCCGTGCGGCCGAGCAGCTGAACATCACGCAAAGTGCCCTTAGCCATCAGATCAAGGGGCTGGAGGATCAGGCGGGGGTGGAGCTGTTCCTGCGGCGCTCCAAGCCGATGAAGCTCTCGGCGGCGGGCTTGCGTCTGCTCCGGTTGGCTGAGCAGGTGCTCCCCCAGGTCGAGGCGGCGCAGGCCGAATTCTCCAACCTTCGCGACGGGCACGCAGGGCGCATGCATATCGCCATTGAATGCCACGCCTGTTTCGAATGGCTCTTTCCGGTGCTCGAAGCCTTTCGCAAAAGCTGGTCAGATGTGGACGTTGACATTCGCCCGGGTCTTGCCTTTGACGCGCTGCCTGCCTTGCAAAAGGAAGAGGTGGATCTCGTGGTCTCCTCCGATCCAGACACAATTGCGGGTGTCGAGTTCATCGAGCTTTTTGACTACAACCCTGTGTTTGTGGCGTCGTCCCACAACCCTCTGGCCGACAAACCTTTTGTGGAGGCTAAAGATTTTCGCGATCAGACCCTGATCACCTATCCGGTGGAAAAATCGCGTCTGGACGTGTTCAGCCAGCTTCTGATCCCGGCAGGGGTAGAGCCCGCATCGATCCGGCAGGTGGAGTTGACTGCGGTGATTCTCCTGCTTGTGGCCTCCAACCGGGGTGTTTCGGTGCTGCCCGATTGGGTGGTGCGCGAGGTCAAGTATTCGTCCGACTACGTCACTCGGCCGCTGACCAAAGACGGTATCACCCGCAGGCTTTATGCAGCGGTGCGCAGCGAGGATCGCGAAAAGCCCTACATGCAGGAACTTATCCGTCTCGCAAAGGTCGAAGCGCGAAAGCTTCAGCAGCAGTAGTCTGCCCCCGACAGGCAAAACGCCCGCCATTGCAGAATGGCGGGCGTTTCCTTTTGCAGCTGCGGGCGTCAGATCAGCTTGACGATTTGCTTGCCTGTGTTGCCGCCCTTGAGCAGAGAGCGGAAGGCATCGGGGGCGTTCTCAAGGCCAGTCGCGATGTCTTCAAGGAAGCGGACCTCCCCCGAGGCAACCTTGGGGCCGACTTCCTTCAGGAACTCCGGATAGCGGTCAAAGTGGTTCGAGATGATGAAGCCATTCACCGACAGGAACTTGACCAGGATGTTCCGCCAGATGTTCGGACCTGTCAGCGCCGCGTCAGAAGCCCCGGCGCCAAGGCCGCCTGCGTTGTACCAGGCGATCATGCCGCAGATGGGAATGCGCCCATGGGGGTTCATAAGGGGCAGTACTGCCTCAAGTACCTTGCCACCGACGTTCTCGAAATAAATGTCGATGCCCTTGGGGCAGGCGGCTGCCAGATCCTTGCGCAGCGATTTTGCATCCTCATAGGCGCGGTGATCGAGGCATTCGTCAAAGCCGAAGGTTTCGATCGCCAGTTTGCACTTGTCCGCGCCGCCCGCGATGCCAACGACGCGCAGTCCTGCAAGTTTGGCGAGCTGACCCACCATCGATCCCACGGGGCCGGTCGCGGCTGCCACAACAAGGGTTTCCCCGGCCTGCGGTCGGCCATAGGCGGTCAAGCCATGCCATCCGGTAAACCCTGGCATGCCCAGAACGCCAAGCGCTGCGGTGATCGGACCTTGCGCAGGATCCAGCTTGCGCAACTCTTTGGCAGGAAGGCAGCCGTGGCTTGCCCAACCCAGCATCCCGAATGCATAATCGCCGGGTTTGAAGTGCGGGCTGTTGGAGGCGATGACCTCACCGACCGCGCCGGCCTCCATGGTGCCGCCGATCGGCACCGGGGCGGCATAGGATTTGGCATCGTCCATCCGGCCCCGCATGTAGGGGTCCAGCGACATATAGTGAGACTTCACAAGGACTTCGCCCTCACCAGGGACAGGCAAATCCACCGTCTCCATGCGGAAGTTCTCGTCCGTTGGCTCACCGACGGGGCGGCTGGCCAGCACGATGCGCTGCATCTGTTCGCTCATTTGGGTCTCCCCTCCCTTTTTTCTCCAAGGTGTCCGTCAATCTGAACTGTGTGGTTCAGTTTCGCGCATTGCAACCCATAGCAGGAATAACCCAACGGCACATGCTGGCCATGAGATGTCACTGACCCCATGAGACCTTGGGCATTCACTCTTGGCAACAGGGTGCAGGGCGCGTATAGGCACGGCTTGACCGGCATCTCCCCCCGACCGATACAGGAGTCTGCAGATATGATTGGCAGCGCGAACCTCAACGTGATGATCAAGGCCGCCCGCAAGGCAGGCCGCTCCCTTGTGAAAGACTTTCGCGAGGTCGAGAACCTGCAGGTATCGATGAAGGGTGCAGGAGATTTCGTTTCCAAGGCCGATATTGCTGCTGAAAAGATCCTGAAAGAAGAACTGATGGGCGCGCGCCCCACCTATGGCTGGCTTGCCGAAGAGGGCGGTGAGACCCCCGGCGAGGACCCCACGCGTCGCTGGATCGTCGACCCGCTGGATGGCACCACCAACTTTCTGCATGGTCTGCCTCATTGGGCGATTTCCATCGCGCTTGAACATAAGGGCAAGGTGGTTGCGGGCGTGATCTACGACGCAGCCAAGGACGAGATGTTCTTTGCCGAAAAAGGCACCGGAGCCTGGATGAACGATACCCGCATTCGGGTATCGGGTCGCCACCGGATGATCGAGTCGATCTTTGCGACCGGCTTGCCCTTTGGCGGGCGGTCTGATCTGCCTGCGACCCTGCAAGATCTGGCCCGCCTGATGCCCGCCTGTGCGGGTGTACGCCGCTGGGGTTCGGCGGCACTTGATCTCGCCTATGTGGCCGCAGGCCGCTACGACGGTTTCTGGGAGCGCCGCCTCAACGCCTGGGATCTGGCGGCAGGTATCATCATCGTGAAAGAGGCCGGTGGCCTGATCGAAGCAATCGACCCTGAGCAAGAAATCCTCGAATCTGGAGAGGTGGTCTGCGCCAACGAGGCAATCTACGAGAATTTTGCCAAGGTGATCCGGGGCTGACGCCTAGCCAAGTTCCCCACATGAAGGAACGCGTTTAGTCTGTCCGGCTGGGCGCGTTTTTTCGTTTATTCCACAGGTGCCGTTCAGGGGGGCTGTGGATGAGGCTACTTGCCCCATGGGCCCGGGTTTTTCCTGCCTGCATTCACACGGCGGGGGATGCGGGGCACGCGAGTGGGGCTGTGCTCGTACTGGTTTTCCGGATGGGGGGGCAGCCCTCGCGTGCGGCTCCAGAAGTCCGGGCCACCGCGTTTGATCCACAAGGGAATGCAAAGCCCCATACCAACAACAAACCCGCCGGCGTGCGCCCAATAGGCGACGCCGCCAGTGTCTGGGTCCGAACCGAGCCCGCCGACGAACTGGATCACGAACCAGAGTCCAAGCATGATGAAGGCCGGGATCGAGAAGACCCTGAAATAGATGATCAGGATCAAAAGGATATCGATGCGGGCCTTCGGGAACATCAAGAGATATCCGCCCATCACCCCGGCGATGGCTCCGGAGGCGCCGACCGTGGGCACCACAGACATGGGGGCGGCCATCACATGCAAAAGGCCGGCGCCAATCCCTGCGATTAGATAGAAGCCCAGGAACGGCAGGTGGCCCATCTCGTCCTCCAGGTTGTCACCAAAGATCCAGAGGAACAGCATGTTGCCCGCAAGATGCATGAAACCGGCGTGCAGAAACATCGACGTGAAAAGGCTGCCAAAGCTGCCGCCGTAGGTGATCTCGCGCGGGATGATACCATAGGTGTAGTAAAAACCAGCCATTGACCGGTCGCTGGTGTAGGTCGAAATCGCGTAGAGAAACACTGCGATATTCGCCGCCATCAGGAGGTAGACAACATAGGGCGTGCGCCCCGATGGATTGTGATCGCGCAGCGGAAACATGGGGCGAACGCTGGGCCGGTTACGGCCCAGCGTCAAGGGGTTATCGGGAAAAGCTGTACGTTCAGGCGCTGCCACCCAGAAGGGCGGCATTGCCGCCAGCTGCAGTGGTGTCCACGCAGACATGACGCTCTGCCAGAACCCGTGCCGGATCGGGCTTGCCGGGTATCAGCGGAATGATCGGCCCGTTCCGTTTCGCAAGCGTTTTCTCGATCCGGCGCGCTGTATCTTCATCTCCCCACCACAGTACACCTGAGAAACCTTCGAGCAACTCAAGCCGGTGCAGATCAAGAAGGCCGTTTGCTTCGATGGCCGTACCACCAAGCGCAAGAACAGCTTCTTTCTGGGCGGCCGCTGCCTCGGCACCTGGTCCCATGCAAATCAGCGGCGGGCGGGCCGATGTTGTGAGACGGTTGGATTCGCCAGTCGGGCCGGGCAGGGAGGTGGTCTTGGGCGGGGCTACTGTGCCGGACGGAGCGGGCAAATCGGTCATTGAGCCTTCCCACGCAGCGTCACTGTTCTGACGATCAGGTGCGCAGAACCGCGCCATGTAGTTCGGACCGCCTGCCTTGGGACCGGTGCCCGAAAGGCCTTCGCCGCCAAAGGGCTGGCTGCCGACGATGGCGCCGATTTGGTTGCGGTTGACGTAAATGTTGCCCGCGTGCACCCGGTCGCAGACGTGCTGAACCCGGTCATCAATCCGCGTATGCAGGCCAAAAGTTAGCCCATAGCCGGTGGCGTTGATGTCATCGATCACGCGGTCCAGATCCGGCGCCTTGAACCGCGCCACATGCAGGACGGGGCCAAAGATCTCCTTTTCGAGCGCGCCAATGCCCGGCACGCTGATCAGAGTGGGCGCCACGAAGGTTCCGCCCTGGGGCGTTTGCATTTCTTTCAGCACACGGCCCTCGGCGCGGGCCTGATCGATATGGGCCAGAATGCCTGCGCGCGCGCCCGCATCAATCACCGGACCGCTGTCCACATCCAGATACCACGGATCGCCAAGATTCAGCACATCCATGGCGCCCTTGAGCATCTTCAAAAGATCGTCGGCAATGTCCTCCTGCACGTAGAGGCATCGCAGGGCGCTGCAGCGCTGACCGGCAGACTGAAAGGCGCTTTCGATGATCGATTGCACGGCCTGTTCTGGCAGGGCGGTGGAGTCGACGATCATGGCATTGAGACCGCCGGTTTCCGCGATCAGAGGCGCTCCGGGGCGCAGATTTTCGGCCATGGCGCTGCGAATGCGCATGGCGGTTGCCGTCGAGCCGGTAAAGGCGACGCCGGAGATGCGCGGATCCGAGGTGAGTGCTGCACCCACCCGGCTGCCCGGTCCTGGCAACAGTTGCAGGGCGGTGCGGGGCACGCCGGCCTCATGCAGCAGCTGAACCGCGCGGTAGGCGATCAGCGGGGTTTGCTCGGCAGGTTTGGCCAATACCGCATTTCCAGTGGCCAGCGCCGCCGAGATCTGCCCGGAAAAGATTGCCAGCGGGAAGTTCCAGGGCGAAATGCAGGTGAACAGGCCGGCGGGTTCTGCATCGGGGATGTTGGCCGCGTAGTAGCGCAGGAAATCTACCGCCTCGCGCAGTTCGGCCACAGCATCCGGAATGGACTTGCCGGCTTCCCGTGCCAAAAGAGCGAACAGCTCGCCATAGTGCTCTTCGTAAAGAACGGCGGCTTTGTTCAGGACCGCAGCTCGGTCTGCAGCGGGCGCGTCCCAGGGCTTGGCAGTGGAGAGTGCGGTTTCCACATCTGCGGCGCTGGCCGGGGTCAGCTGTCCTACAACGGTCAGGTCGGAGGGGTTGGTGACATCCTCGGCCAGCTCGGGGGCGGCATCACCCGCCAGCAGTGGACCGGCACTCCAGCGATGATCCCGCCACGGGGCACGGGCCTGCTCAATGGCGGCAAGCGTCGGTGCATGGCCAAGGTCAAAGCCCTTCGAATTCTGCCGTTCCGGTGCGAAGAGTTCTGGTCCGGTGGGGATGCTGCAGCTCACGTCCGAAACCGCGTCAAAGGGATCGGCAGCGACCACTTCCGGGGGCACGTTGTCATCCACTATCTGGTTCACGAAGGACGAATTTGCGCCGTTCTCCAACAGACGTCGCACCAGATAGGCCAGCAGATCGCGATGGGCGCCTACGGGGGCGTAGATCCGGCAATTGGTGCCATTCTGCTCTTTTACCATCTGGTGGAGGGTTTCGCCCATGCCATGCAGGCGTTGGAATTCGAACAGGCTCTTGTCTTCGGCCATATGCAGGATGGCGCTGACGGTATGGGCATTGTGGGTTGCAAACTGCGGATAAATCCGGTCAGTCATCCCAAGCAGTTTGCGGGCATTGGCGATGTAGGAGACATCGGTAAGCGCCTTGCTGGTGTAGACCGGAAAGCCATCGACGCCTTCGACCTGTGCGCGCTTTATCTCGGTATCCCAATAGGCGCCTTTGACAAGGCGCACCATGAAACGGCGATCGTATTGCTCGGCCATGCGGTAGAGGGCATCAATCGCAAGGCCGGTGCGGGGCCCATAGGCCTGCACCACGACGCCAAAGCCCGCCCAGCCCGCCAGCGCCGGATCAGAGACCACCGCTTCGATGACTTCCAGCGACAACGACAGCCGGTCAGCTTCTTCGGCATCGACATTGAGCCCCATGCCCGCTGCCTTGGCCAATAGCGCCAGAGCTTTCAGGCGCGGCACAAGCTGCTCCATAACGCGGGCCTCCTGCGCCAGCTCATAGCGGGGATGCAGGGCGGAGAGCTTTACTGAAATGCCGGGGTTCTTACGAATGTCATCGCTCTTGCAGGCCGCCGCAATGGCCGAGATCGCCTTGGAGTAGGACAGGTGATAGCGCGAAGCATCCGCCTCGGTCCGCGCCGCTTCGCCCAGCATGTCGTAAGAATAGGTATAGCCCTTTGCCTCCATACCGGCGGCGCGCTTCATGGCGCTTTCGATGCTTGCACCCAGGACGAACTGCCGCCCCATTTCCTTCATCGCACGGCCCACAGCGGTGCGGATCACCGGCTCTCCCAAGCGCTTGATTGCGCCGCGCAGGGCCCGCACCGGGCTGGGCTTGTCTTCATCCAGAACCTTGCCGGTCAGCATCAAGGCCCAGGTCGAGGCATTGACCAGGGAAGACGAAGAATGTCCAAGGTGTTTGCCCCAGTCGGAGGGTGCGATCTTGTCTTCGATCAGTGCATCGATGGTGTCCGCATCGGGTACCCTCAAAAGCGCCTCCGCCAGGCACATCAGCGCGATGCCTTCATCCGTTGAGAGCCCATACTCGGCAAGAAACACCTCCATCAACCCGGGGGAAGAGTGGCCGCGGATGTCTTTCACGAGCGCTGCGGCATCTGCGCAGATCGTCTGCCGCTGGGCTGCGGTCAGTGCGGCAGTTGCTACCAATTGGTCCCGCATGGCGGTTTGGTCCACATAGGTTCCGGCGTCGATCAGATCGCGCAGCTTGCCGGATTGGATCAGGGGGGCTTGGGTCATGCAGAATACTCCGAAAGAAAGTCCGCAGCGGGTCTACTGTCCAGAGTAGACGTTAATGAGCGGGACATTCGCCTGAAGGTATGGTATTCGCGGGACGAATGGTGGAATTTTCTGTAATATGGAGGGCGAATGAACTTTTTGGACCTTGACCGCTATGACCGGGCGATTCTGAACGTCCTCGCAGAGGATGGTCGGATTTCTGTCGCGGATCTGGCGCGGCGTATCGGCCTGTCCAAATCCCCCACCCAGACGCGGTTAAAGCGGCTGGAGGCTGAGGAAATCATCACCGGCTATCGCGCCTTGGTGGATCCGATCCGCCTGGGGCTTGACCACGTGGCTTTTGTCGAGGTGAAACTGGACGATACCCGCGAGGCGGCTCTGTCCCGGTTTAACGCGGCCGTCGTTAAGGTGCCCGAGATCGAGCAGGTTCACATGATGGCCTCCCATTTTGATTATCTTCTTAAAGTGCGCACGCGCTCCATGACGACCTACCGCGAAGTTCTGGGCGAGCGGATTTCCTCCTTGCCGCATGTGGCGTCGACTTCGACCTATGTGGCGATGCAGGCGGTAAAGGAAGACGGCGCATTTGCGCAGCTGTAAAAGGGCGATGACAGGTTCTACCGCGCAAAGGAATTTTTGATGAGAGATTACCCGAAGATATGGCTGTTGCGTCATGGAGAGACGGAGTGGAACGCAGAGCGCCGCGTTCAGGGGCAGCTCGAGTCCCGGCTCAGTGAGCGTGGTCTTGGTCACGCCCGTCGGCAGGCCGAACTGATGGCTCCGATTCTGAAGGCAGAAAACCCGCCCTGTTACGCATCGCCGCTGGGGCGAGCGCAGCAAACGGCAGAGATCGCGCTTTCTGGCCGCCGATTTATGACCGACCCGCGTCTTGCCGAGGTACACGCAGGAGAGTTTCAAGGTCATAGGCTTGCCGACCTGCAAGCGGCAGATCCCGAATATTTCAAGCGCAACGTAACCCCGCTCGACATGTTTTGCGAAGCCCCTGGCGGCGAGGGGTATGGACCATTCTATGCCCGCACTTTGGCCTTCCTCGACGCTTTGGCCGGCCCTTCGGTTGTTGTTGCACATGGTCTCTTGGGGCAGGTGATGCGCGGGATAGTCTGTGGTTTGGAGCGTGGTGAGCTGGCGCAACTGGAGAACGGACAGGGTTGCGTTTATGTCCTTGAGAACGGCATGGAAACGGTTCTGCGATAATTTCGTTCAGGCCTCAAAAAATCGCGATCACCCTCTTGCGCAGCCTCGGGGATTTCTCTAAATCCCGGCGCAGCGGGTGATTAGCTCAGTTGGTAGAGCGCTTCGTTTACACCGAAGATGTCGGGAGTTCGAGTCTCTCATCACCCACCACTCCTGCCATCGGAAAAGCATCCCAGCGTTTGAGTGCACCAGCGTTCGGTGCAGAGTTGCGATGGGAGACAGTTTGCAATCAATGTGGTTCGGGTTGCCATTCACATTGGTTGCCCCGGGCACCGTTTTTTGATCACCAGTTGGCAAGTGGAGTATGGGATCGGGGGAGATAGAAGAACGGCACTATGTGCCACGCTGCCCGCAGAATGACATGCGTGATCAGAACGGAAAGCGAGCGTTCACTGAGGCGCCGAAGGATTCAAGGCCCACAGTTCCGATATCTTCATAAAAGCCTTCGACAGCGATTTTGATATCCCGGCGCGGCACATACCATGTTGCGCCTGCTTCCAGTCGGCCCCTGAAGTGGCGTTTGAGTTCCCCGGTTTCGTGGACGGTTTTGGGCCTTGAGATGCCAGCTTTTGAGCTGCGATCCTTTCGCAATCGATCACGGTGCACTCCAATTGCTTGAAAAAGGGGGGACACACTATTCGTATATCGGTTTTCACGCCATGACTGAGGGCTGACGCGCGGCTCTCCGAAGCTTGCCGGTCCGCGCGTCTGGAGGGAGGATCTTTTCAGACCAAGGCGACCTCGCAAAGTGCGAGGAAGGAACACGTCGTTCGGAGCAGAGCCATGACCAAGGGTTAGGGCTCTGTCCCTCAGGTTCTATCACTCGTTGGGGCGCACGCGGGCGGCGCTTTTGTCGGCAAAAGCCGCCAGGCGGGCGCGGGCGGCGGGCTGGGTGTTCACGACACCGGCCACCACGGACTCTGCATAGGCTGCATCCAGCGCCGACATGTTCTGCATGTGGCTTACAGCCGAGCAGATGGCAAAGTTCGAAAGCGGCAGGTTTTCGGCTGCGCGGCGGGCCAGTTCCATCGCCTTGTCAAAGCTGGAATCTTCGACGAAATACTGTGCCAGACCCAGATCGCTGGCTTCCTGCCCCTGATACACACGGCCCGTGAGCATCATGTCGATCATGCGGGATTTGCCGATCAGGTCGCTTACGCGAATGGTGGCGCCACCGCCGGTGAATAGACCCCGCTGGCCTTCGGGCAGGGCGAAATAGGTGGTTTTGTCCATAACCCGAATGTGAGCTGAACTGGCCAGTTCCAAGCCGCCACCCACGACAGCGCCCTGTAGGGCAGCTATGACCGGAACACCGCCGTATTCCATCTTGTTGAAGGCTTCGTGCCAGCGCAGGCAGACGTGCATGAAATCGGCGGGGCTGCGGTCTTCGTCGTGGTGTTCGATCAGGTCCAGGCCCGCGCAGAAGTGGTCGCCTGATCCAGCTAGAACCACGGCCTTGACCCCGGCGCGTGGCGCCAGCGAGAAGAACTCCACCAGTTCCTCGATGGTGTCGATATCAAGCGCATTGCGCTTGGCCGGGCGATTCAGGGTCACGACCCAAACGCCGTCCTCCTGCGCGTCTATGGCGAGGTTCCTGAAGCGGGATATATTGATTTCAACGCTCATGGCGGGGTCCTTTCGGAAGAATAAGAGAGAAGGCAGGCAGCGCCCCATTTAGGAGCTGTCAGAGAACGGCGGAAAGCAGGCTGTCGGCGCCCTCCAGAATGCGATCGCGCTGCGCGCTGGTATCGTTCAGGACGTGATCCGCATAGAACCGCGCGGTAGAGATCTTGGCTGTCATGAAATCGGGGTCTTCGCCCTTTTCGAGCGCTGCTTCTGCAACAAGAAGGGCACGCGCCAGTTGCCAACCTGCTACGAGATTTCCAGCGAGCATCAGATAGGGGACGCCTGCGCCAAAAGCCGCATTCGGATCATCCTTGCCGGAGGACACGAGGTGTTGCACGACGGCGGCAAAGGCCTCCCGCGCGCGAGCGAGGCGGGCGCCAACGGTTTGCGCCGCACTCGAACCACTGGCCAATTCCGCTTCGGTCTGCGTGATCATCTCGGCGAGCCGAAGGGCGGTCTCTCCGCCATCGCGCAGGGTCTTGCGGCCCACCAGGTCGTTGGCCTGGATGGCGGTGGTGCCTTCATAGATCGGGAGGATGCGGGCATCACGGTAGTGCTGCGCGGCGCCTGTTTCCTCGATGAACCCCATACCGCCATGTACCTGAACGCCCAGCGAAGTGACATCGACGCTCATCTCGGTGCAATAGCCTTTGACGAGCGGGGTCAGGAACTCCGAAATCGCGGCCGCGTTTGCGCGCTCTTCTGGCGTGGCCGCGTGTTTGGCCAGATCCTGCCAGCCGGCGGCAAAGGCCGCCATGGCACGCCCACCTTCGGTGATGGACCGCATGCGCATCAGCATCCGGCGCACATCCGGGTGGTTCACGATGGTAACCGCCTCGCACGTTGAGCCATCCACTGGCGCGCTTTGAACGCGGTCCCGGGCATAGGATAGAGCCTGCTGGTAGGCGCGTTCCGAGACGGCAACCCCTTGCAAACCAACCGCATAGCGGGCGGAGTTCATCATCTCGAACATGTAGCGCAGGCCGGCGTTTTCCTCGCCGATCAGATACCCGGTTGCCTCTTCGAAGCTGAGCACCGCCGTGGGGCTGGCCTTGATGCCCAGCTTGTGTTCAATGCTGACGCAACGCACGGCATTGCGTTCGCCCACAGAGCCGTCGCTGTTCACCATGTATTTTGGCACCAGGAACAGGCTGATCCCCTTTACCCCCGCGGGCGCATCGGGCGTGCGGGCCAGCACCAGATGCACGGTGTTCCCGGACATGTCGTGCTCACCATAGGTGATGTAGATCTTGGTGCCGCTGATCGCATAGGTGCCATCGGCGCGCGGTTCTGCCTTGCTACGTAGCAATGCCAGGTCGCTGCCCGCCTGCGGCTCGGTCAGGTTCATTGTGCCGGTCCATTTGCCGGACACCAGGTTCTCCAGGTAGGTTGCCTTCTGCTCATCCGATGCGGCGGTCAGCAGGGCTTCGATGGCGCCTTCGGTCAAAAGAGGGCACAGCGCAAAGCTCATGTTGGCGGCATTCAGCATCTCGGTTGCAGCGGCACCGACGGAGCGTGGCAAACCCTGTCCGCCGAACTCTTCCGGGTGCGGCAGGCTCTGCCAGCCCATTTCGACAAATTTCGCGTAAGCCTCGGTAAAGCCGACGGGGAGCGTCACGCGACCGTCCTCATACGTTGATCCGACCTGATCGCCGACCGTATTGAGCGGGGCGATTTCCTCGGAAACGAAGCGCGCAAATTCTGTCAGCGCAGCGTCCACATCTTCAATCGCGACAGCGTCGTAGACGGGTAGCGCGCTGACTTCAGTCCACCCGGCCAAGTGGGCGATGTTGAAAATCATGTCCTTCACGGGAGCATCGAATGTCATGGAGTGCCCTTTCGCTGTGTTTCCTTTGCTGCCAGATAGACTTTTGATTGACGGCCGTCTATATCCTCAATGGACGCAAAACTTGCAAAAAGTGACAGGTTGGATGGCTGAAATCTCGCTTGAACCAGAGGTGACTGCGCCGATCCTGCCCACTGTATCGCGTGCATTCCTGGAGGACTGGCTGGAGGCCCTGCGGGTTCACTGCCCGGCCCAGCAGTTGGCGGGCTTCATGGCGCAAACGGGCCTTTCTGGCGCAGCGCAGCCGCGTGGCCGTGTGACACATGATCAGATCGTCCGGCTCTATCAACTGGTGGCAAATGAAACCGGTGACGAGATGATGGGCCTCTGGAGCAGGCCGGTGCGCTCCGGTGCGCTGAAAGTGCTTTGCGCTTCTCTGCGCGGGGCTTCGTCGCTTTCTGCGGCCCTTTTTCGGTTCACCTCCTTCTGGAACATCGTTCTCGATGACTGCCAGATGCATCTTGAGACACGGCGTGATCACCTCCGCATTGTGCTTGAGCCGCAAGGTGCTGGTGGGCAGCACCGGTTCGGGCATATGCTGCTCTTGAAGCTGGCTCACGGGATCGGATCGTGGCTTGCCGGGCGGGAATTGCCTCTGCGCGAGGTCAGTTTTGTTTTTGAACGGCCAGAGTTTGCAGAGGACTATCCGATCCTGTTTCCCGCTCCGGTGCGATTTGGGCAGGGGCGCTCCTCGGTGAGTTTTGCGGATCTGCTGGATGGAGCGCCTGTGCCGCGCAGCGAAGTCGAGATGCAGGAATTTCTGCTGCGCGCTCCGCGGGACTGGATTTTCACGGGGTCTAGGGAACACACCTTCATGCTGCGCGTGCGGGAACTGCTTTTGAGATCACACCGCATGACCTGCAACCTTGAAGAGGCTGCGCAGGCCCTGAACCTCACACCGCGGACGCTGATCCGGCGGCTGGATACAGAAGGCACTTCATTTCAGGAGATAAAGGATGGCCTGCGGCGGGACATCGCAATCAGAGACCTGTCTGATGGCAGCAAAAGCATCGAGGCGATTTCGCAGGATGTCGGTTTTGCAACATCGGCTAACTTCCACCGCGCGTTCAAGCGGTGGACGGGCACGACCCCCGGCGCCTACCGGAGGTCTTGAGCGGTCTTGTTTCGGGCAATCATTCTTCGGCGCTATGCGGCCGACTGCGATTGTCTTTGCGACTGGGCGTGAGGCTCTGGACTGGGCGGTTCAAGTGTGATTCCGAGGCTTTCGCACAGGGGCAGGCGCTGCGCCGCAAAGGCATTGGCGCGGACGCGCAGCACGGCCAGGTTTTCTTCGGGGGTTTCCAGGATTCGGCCATCCACATGCAGGCGTTGTCCCTGCGGGGCAAGGATCTGCCAGGCCAACTCTGCCCATTCTGTCGGCGTTGAAAGACCTTCGCTGCGTGCGAGTAGGAAAAGCTGTTCGAACCTGTCGAACGCGATGCCGCTGCCCGTGACCGGTGAGGCAAGAAAACGCAGGGTTTCGCTGTCCTCGGCGCGTTTGCATACGGCCATGTTGAAGCGGCGACACTGTTCTGCCCGTTCGACAAACCCCTCGACCTGCAGGCAGGGAATCACATGGTGGGCGCCGATCAAAAGTGTCAGCATGCGGGTAATCTCCGCCCAGGTGTTGTTGCCAAACGCGCCGGAATCCAGGAGTTGGCGCACGGTTTGCGGGCCATCCTTGAGCGCCGCCAAAAGCGGTTCATACTGGTCGCGGCGTAATGGCTCTTCGCCGCTGCGCGATGCAAGGATAATGGAGCCGCCGTTGTATCGGCGCGCCAAGGCCAGCGGAACGTTGAACCAGGCTCCGATGGCCCCCCTTTCAGTGTGGCGGAGTTTTCCTCTCACAAAGATATCCGTGCGGAACTGTGCGTTCAGAAGGATGTCTCGTAGGCTCTGGCGGCGTACAGGGTCGCTTTCCCGTTCCAGCATCTCGTGCTGGCTCTGAGACAGGCAGACGTCATCCACGTGGGCCATCGGGTCTGATGAGGCCAAGAAAGACAGCTTGGCCTGAGACAGATCCTCAGCAATGTCGGCAAAGTGGAACGGTGTCCAATCCTTGTTGAAAAACTCATGAGCAAGATAGTTTTGCGACATGCCATCCATCTTGCCCAGCCGTTTGGCAACGACCGGGTTGGCGGCAAAGTACTCTGCACCGGTCAAATTGAGTTCCTGCGCCCAGGCGATGGCTTCGCTGATGCGCTGGTGGAGGGGACCACTGCCTTGGGCCGCGCGGTCGGTCATGATCCGGCGCAGGGGCAGGGCGGCGGCCCAGCCGGGCTGGGTGTTGTAGCTGATATAGACCAGACCGCCGGGTTTTAGGCGCTTGGACAGAAACTCAAGAATGTATTTTTGGTTCTCTCGAGACACCCAGCTGTAAACGCCATGCAGGGCGATGACATCGAAAGCGTCGGGCAGAGACGGCTCGGATTGGAAATCCTCGAAGGACCGCTCGTGGAAATGCATGTTCTTCAGCCCGGCCTCGGTCGCAAGCTCACGGGCACCGGTAATGTGGGATGGGTTGAAGTCCATCGCATGAAACTGGATGTGGGGATTGGCTGCTGCCAGAAGATTGGCTGAAAAGCCCTGACCGCAGCCTAGTTCGCAATAGGTCAAGTCTTCGCCGTGAAGGCCGTGCTTCTGACCTTTGAGAGTTGCACAGAACGCAAGATGCGACGGCGCAAGCTCGCCAAAGAAATCGTGGGTGTAATCAAGTTCGGCCACATAGCCTGAGGTCCAATCGTTCATTGCTTGCCCTGTTGGTCTTTGAGATGCGTCACGGGTTGACGCTTAATTTTCCTAAAACTGGTGACAATAGAGTTAATCCGGGTGCAGTTTTCCTGGGGTTGGCTTTTGGCGCGACGCAGTGGCTGCTTCACGGTGGCTTGAGGGCGCCGCTTTCACGCTTGCCGTCGTGGCTGCGGGGCGCTTAGGTGACATCTATGTGCGGCCCAAGCGTGCTGGCTGCACGCCAACATGATGAAGAGAGAGGAGCAAGCAATGCCCGTGACCCTGCAACAGATGATGGCTGAGGCGAATGCCGCCGTGGAGCGTATCTCAGTGGAAGAGGCTCAGAAGAAGTTGGAGGAGGGTGCCCTGCTGCTTGATATCCGCGATGCAACGGAGTTATCGGCGTCAGGCCGCGTTGCAGGCTCGCACCATGTTTCGCGGGGAATGCTTGAGTTTCGCGCTGACCCAGCCAGCCCGTTTCACGACAGCACGTTCAGCAAGGATCGCACCATCCTGTTGCATTGCGCCAGTGGTGGCCGGGCCGCTCTTGCGGGGAAGCTTCTGAAAGACATGGGATATGCCTCTGTTTATAACACTGGTGGGCTTTCCGACTGGGCCACTGCTGGTGCCATGATCGAAGAACCGGTTGATCCTGGGATGTAGCGTTTGAACATGACTGCGCAGCGGGTCCCAAGACGCTATGCCTTAATCCGTCAGGCGTTGAGGAAGGCGCGCGCGGTTGCTTCAAAGGCGCGTGGAGCATCGGCGTGCAGCCAATGCCCGGCCTTCGGGATCTTTGCAAAGCGGGCTGCTGGAAAACGGGCCAGGATTTCGGGGCGGTGCTCCGGGCGCACGTAGTCCGATTCTGCGCCAGACAGGAACAAGGCAAGCCCATCCCAGTGGGCGTCGGTCTTGGGAAAAGACAGAATGGTCGGCATCTCTTTTGCAAGGGTGTCGAGATTGAGGCACCAGCGCTTGCCCCGGATGTCCAGAGATTGAGTGAAAAAGCTTTGCAGGGCAGGGTCCACCCCGAGGTCTGACAATTGCGCATGGGCATCCGACCTGCGGTTGACCTTGTCGAGATCCACAGCGCGCATTGCTTCAATGTACTGGATTTGGCTGTGCCCATAGCTGACCGGAGCGATGTCGGCCACCAAGAGGCGCCGCACGGCGTCAGGATGTCTTAAGGCCAGCATCATGGCGGCTTTGCCCCCCATGGAGTGCCCGATCACGTCCATCCGGCCCCCGTGGGCCGCTATTACCTCAGCCAGATCGTCGGCCATCTCAGGATAGCTGTGGCTGCCATAGAAGGGGCTGTTCCCGTGATTGCGCATGTCAACGGCCACAACCAGGCGTTCGTCGGACAGGCGTTTGGCAATTACACCCCAGTTGCGCGCAGAGCCATAAAGCCCATGGGCAATAAGAAGAGGGGTCTGGTCCGTCTGGGCGCCGTGCAGGATCGTGTTCAACATGGTGCAGTGTGATACCTGCCCTGCAGGGCTTGCGCCAGCCTTATTGAGCTGTTTCGGCGATCGCGCTAAGAATCCTTGAACTTAAATCATGATGGTTGAAGGAGGTCGCGGCGGTGTCACATACTCTGGTCGCAGAGATCGAGCAAATCCGGGGCCTGCTGAGTGAAAAAGAGCATGCTTCAGGAGATCTTTCGAACGCCTTGACCAAGGCGCGGCGGCGTCTGCCGCGTCGCATCTATCGGCAGGGGGTGGTTCTGGCCGATGCTCTTCCGCTTCTGAATCATCCTAAACTGTCTGTGACAGTGGACGACAAGGGGCTCCATCGTGCTGCGCGCGAGGTTCTTGGCCACCTGCGCTCGATCGATATGGCAGAGCGGCGCAAGGATCGCCTGCTTGGGCTGCTGGGAAGCATGGCTTTTTCGCTATTGAGCGTGGCGACTCTCGTGATCATTGTCCTGCGGTGGCGCGGATTCGTATAGCGGCGGCAAGGTTGCTCTCCCGCCCGTCCTGCGATCATCGCAGATGATCTGGTCCCGTTGGGCCGGGCGCCGCAAGCGGCGCAGCAGCACGGACCTGTCCGGGCTGCCAGGCGTAAGGCCTGTGGCGGGGTATCTTTGATGCGGCGTCAGTGCGCGGGAGGTCCACCGAAATGAAAAGGCAGCCACGGTGCGGACCGTGGCTGCCTGTTTTGCATGAGAGCGGAATTTGCTCAGAGGTTCGGATAGAGCGGGAAGCGGGCGCAGAGGGCCGCGACCTTGCCGCGCACGGCTTCCTCGACGGCGCCGTTGCCATCCTCACCGTTTGCCGCCAGCCCGTCGACGACCTCGACGATCAGGTCGGCAATATGGCGGAACTCTTCCTCACCAAAGCCGCGGGTGGTGCCCGCCGGGGTGCCAAGGCGGATGCCAGAGGTCACCATCGGCTTTTCCGGGTCAAACGGGATGCCGTTCTTGTTGGTGGTGATATGGGCACGGCCGAGCGCCTTGTCCACGATATTGCCTGTCACGCCCTTGGGGCGCAGGTCTACCAGCATCACGTGGGTGTCGGTGCCGCCGGTGACGATATCGAGCCCGCCCTTGATCAGCTGGTCGGCCAGCGCCACGGCATTGGCGCGCACCTGCTTCTGGTAGGTCTTGAACTCGGGGCGCAGAGCCTCGCCAAAGGCCACGGCCTTGGCCGCGATCACATGCATCAGCGGGCCGCCCTGAATGCCTGGGAAGATGGCAGAGTTCACCTTCTTGGCGATCGTCTCGTCATTGGTCAGGATCAGGCCGCCACGAGGCCCGCGCAGGGTCTTATGAGTGGTGGTGGTTACCACATGCGCGTGCGGGAAGGGCGAGGGGTGCTCACCCGCCGCCACGAGGCCCGCGAAATGCGCCATGTCTACATGCAGATAGGCGCCAACCTTGTCGGCAATCTCACGGAAGCGGGCAAAGTCGATGACGCGAGGAATGGCAGAGCCGCCAGCGATGATCAGCTTGGGCTGATGTTCGACCGCCAGCGCTTCGACCTGATCGTAGTCGATGAGGTTGTCATCGCGGCGCACACCGTAGTGCACGGCGTTGAACCATTTGCCCGACTGGTTGGGCGCAGCGCCGTGGGTCAAGTGACCGCCCGAGGCCAGATCCATGCCCAGGATGGTGTCGCCGGGCTTGATCAGCGCGGTGAACACGCCCTGGTTCGCCTGGCTGCCGGAGTTCGGCTGCACGTTGGCAAAGCCGCAGCCAAACAGCTCCTTGGCGCGCTCGATCGCCAGGTTTTCGGCAACGTCAACGTACTGGCAACCGCCATAGTAGCGGCGACCGGGGTAGCCTTCTGCGTACTTGTTGGTCAGCACGGAGCCCTGCGCTTCCATCACGGCGGCGGAAACAATGTTCTCAGATGCGATCAACTCGATCTCATCGCGCTGGCGGCCCAGCTCATCGGTGATTGAGGCGAACAGCTCGGGGTCGCGTTCGGAAAGGGACTGGGTGAAGAAACCGGGGTCACGGGTGGTCTCGGTCATGCTGGCTCCGTTGGGTTGGAGGTTGGATTGCGAGATTTCCTATAGGAAACCTCGCCAATCTAAAAGCCCGGAAAACGACGAATACCTGCGGCAGAACGGCCACTATGGCCTTTGTGGGAAAGCTGTGCTTGTTTCGGAACCGAATGCGCAGGACCGGAAACTTCCGTTTCGGTGCAGAATGAGACCAAAGCGCAAAAGAGAGCGAAATGAGAGCAGGGTCATGAGAATCGCCTTTCTAGCCAGCACGGCAGAAGTTGCGCAGCGCGCTTTGACGGTCCTGACTGCGCGGTATGATAATTGCGCGCCCGAGGAGGCAGAGGTGATCGTTGCCCTTGGCGGGGATGGCTTCATGCTTCATACCCTTCATGACACCATCGATCTGAGCGCACCTGTCTATGGTATGAACCGGGGCACCGTCGGCTTCTTGATGAATGAATATCAGGAAGATGGATTGATCGCGCGGCTTGAGGCGGCGGAGCAGGAGATCATCAATCCTCTGTCGATGACCGCGATGGACCGCAGCGGAAGAATGCACCGAGCGTTGGCCATCAATGAGGTCTCATTGCTGCGGGCAGGGCCGCAGGCCGCGCGGCTGAAAATCTCTGTGGATGGGCGACAGCGGATGGCGGAGTTGGTCTGCGATGGCGCGCTGGTATCGACCCCAGCCGGTTCAACCGCCTACAACTATTCAGCCCATGGTCCGATTCTTCCCATCGGATCGGATGTGTTGGCGTTGACGGCTGTTGCCGCTTTCAGGCCCCGGCGCTGGCGTGGGGCCTTGCTGCCCAGCAATGCAAAGGTGCGGTTCGACGTACTGGAAGCGGACAAGCGCCCGGTTATGGCCGAGGCCGATTCCGTGTCCTTTCAGGATATCGACTGGGTAGAAATCCAGACTGAGGCCAGTATTCGCCACAAGATCCTGTTCGACCCGGGTCACGGACTTGAAGAGCGTCTGATCTCGGAGCAGTTCACCTGACCGGCAAGGGGGGCAGGGCTGCCCCCTTTGCTTTGCTGTTCTGGAAGGCTTAGCCCCGCACCTCCATCAACTCCCAAAGCGTCTTGTGCATCGGACCCACGCGGGCTTCGATGGCGGCGGCGGCATCCACGGCCAGATCCTCGCGCCAGCGGCGGGAGACGATCTGCACGTTGATCGGTTGCGGTCCTTTGTCGAGCTGGGCAAGCCGCGACGGCACACAGGCCGCGGGCAGCCCCATGAAGTTCATCGCATAGGAATAGACCGCGCAGCCCAGAACCTCGTGCACGCCCTCTGCGCCTTCGGTGTCACGGTCGGGTTTGAAGAAGGGTTGCGGCAGGAAGGGGGTCAGCACCAGCGGGTAGTCTTCCATGAACAGCGACCATTCCCGCGCGTAGTGGCTGCGCTTGGCCATCATCTGGAGTAGCTCAGTGCCCGTGAAGGGAGGAAACTCCTGGAAATAGACTTCGAAGATATCGCGCACGGTTTGCGAGCCTGCAGCATCCACATCCTGTTTCATCATCGCATAGACTTCACCCATCAGGGCGCGATAGCCGTTGCGCCCGGCTTCAAAGACATTGGGCGGCTCGACCTCTTCGACGATATAACCTGCATCGCTCAGCGCATCGCGCGCGGTGAGCAGGGCGGCCTCCACCTCGGGGTGCAGATCATAGCCATGGGTGTTGCGGGTGAAGGCGACCTTGATCGGCCCTTGGAGGTCTTCACCGCGCCAGGGCAGGGGGACATGGAAGGGATCGCGCGGATCGGGGGCAATCATCGAGGGCATCGACAGGTGCAGATCCGCAGCCGAGCGGGTGATCAGACCCTGCACCGACATGGATTGCGCCAGCATGCCGCGCTCTGCTTTTTGGCTGGGGTTCCAGGCAGGCACCCGGCCAAGGCCCGGTTTTACGGTCACCGCGCCATTGGCCGCGGCCGGAAAGCGGAGGGAGCCGCCGATATCATTGCCGTGGCCCAGGGCGCCGATCCCGGCCATCACGGAAGCGCCGGCGCCGCCAGAAGAGCCACCCGGTGAGATATGCGCCCCCCACGGATTGTGTGTACGCCCATGCAGGGGATTGTCGGTGTCGGCGCGAAAGGAAAACTCGGGCGTATTTGTGCGCCCGATGACCACGGCGCCGGCCTTTTGCAGGTTTTCCACCACAGGCGCGTCGGCCGGGGCAATCAGATCTTTCAGCGCCGTAACCCCGTTTGAGGTGGCATGGCCCAACTGATCCACATTGATCTTTATGGTCACGGGCACGCCGTGCAGCGGGCCTGGGGCGGCGCCAGCGGCGCGGGCCTTGTCCAGCTCCCGTGCACGTTCGAGCGCTGCAGCGCTCAGATCCTCGACCACGGCATTGAGGGCCGGGTTGACCGCGTTCATGCGGTCGATGGAACTCTGGACTGCAGCTTCGGCTGAAATCTCGCCGGTTTTGGTAAGGGCGGTCAATTCCGTAGCGCTGAGGCGCCAGATATCTGTTTTAGTCATGTGCAAATCTCCTGCGCGCAGGTTAGAGGCCGCAGGTAGGGTTGCAATAGGGGCAGTGGGGAAACCACTGCAGATCTGGGGATTTGCTGCGAGAAGTGGCATGGGCAAGGCCGGCAACAATGCTTATCGCGCGCCATGCGCACGTTTCGGGCTGAGACTTCATGGGGGCTACTTGTTTGGCTGGCCGAACGGCGCGCAGCGCTTTGGTTCGTGTCTGGTGACGGCTATGATTCGGAAAGACGGCCCGATCTTTTAGCTGCTTTGGGTTTGCAATTTTGCAGGCCTCAGTAAAAATTGCGGTTTTTCGAATGAATTCGGGGGATTTGCATATATTTGCAGTCTGATGGTGGTCGGTATTGCAAATTTTTGCCACTGCGTGACGCTGCGTTCCTATCGCAGCTTGCCGGGGCGCACAGCTTGGGCGTAACTCTTGCTCAGCAAGGAGTGAGGAGGACGCCATGTCGTATCAGGACGTATATGCCAGCTGGAAGTCGGACCCAGAGGGGTTCTGGATGGAGGCCGCCAAGGCGATTGACTGGGACAAGGCCCCGACGCGCGCGCTGAGCGATCTGGGCGATGGGCTTTACGAGTGGTTCTCTGATGGCATGGTCAACACCTGCTACAACGCGGTTGATCGCCATGTGGAAAACGGCCGAGGCGAGCAGACCGCGATCATCTACGACAGCCCCATCACCCATACGAAGCGCGAGATTTCCTATGTCGAGCTGCGTAACCGGGTTGCCACTCTGGCGGGCGCCCTGCGCGCCAAGGGCATCGAGAAGGGCGACCGGGTTATCATCTACATGCCGATGATCCCCGAGGCACTGGAGGCGATGCTGGCCTGCGCGCGCCTTGGCGCGGTGCATTCGGTTGTATTTGGCGGATTTGCGGCAAATGAGCTGGCCGTGCGCATTGACGATGCAAAGCCCAAGGCGATCATCGCAGCCTCCTGCGGGCTGGAGCCGGGCAGGGTGGTCCACTACAAGCCGCTCTTGGATGGGGCTATCGATCTTGCGGATCACAAGCCTGACTTCTGCGTAATCTTCCAGCGCGAACAGGAAGTCGCAGAGCTTATCGAAGGGCGAGATGTCAACTGGCACGGTTTCCAGTATGGGGTGGAGCCTGCGGAATGCGTGCCGGTCGAAGGCAATCACCCGGCCTACGTCCTTTATACCTCGGGTACCACGGGGCAGCCCAAGGGCGTCATACGCCACACCGCAGGGCAGCTGGTGGCGCTCAATTGGTCGATGAAGAATATCTACAACGTTGATCCGGGCGATGTCTTCTGGGCGGCCTCCGATGTGGGCTGGGTCGTGGGGCACAGCTACATCTGCTACGGTCCGCTGATCCACGGCAACACCACCATCGTGTTTGAGGGCAAACCGGTCGGCACCCCCGATGCGGGCACCTTCTGGCGGGTGATCTCCGAACATAATGTCAAAAGCTTCTTTACGGCCCCAACCGCCTTCCGGGCTGTGAAACGCGAAGATCCAAAGGGGGAGTTCGTCGGTAAGTACGATCTCTCATGCCTCAATCAGGTCTACCTGGCCGGTGAGCGCGCCGATCCCGACACCATCACCTGGGCGCAGGATCAGCTGAAAGTGCCAGTGGTCGACCACTGGTGGCAGACTGAAACCGGCTGGTCCATTGCGGCCAACCCGCTTGGGATCGAGGAATTGCCGACCAAGCTCGGTTCGCCCGCCGTACCGATGCCCGGCTACGAGGTCGACATTCTTGACGAGGGCGGCAATCCGATGCCCGCCGGTGAGCTGGGCGCCATCGCAGTGAAACTTCCCCTGCCGCCCGGTACGCTGCCGAACCTGTGGAACGCCGAAGAACGCTTCAAGAAAAGCTATCTGACTACCTTCCCGGGGTATTATGAGACCGGTGATGCGGGCATGAAGGATGAGGACGGCTACCTCTACATCATGGCGCGGACCGATGATGTGATCAACGTGGCGGGGCACCGGCTGTCCACGGGCGGTATGGAGGAGGTTCTTGCCTCCCACCCCGATGTGGCGGAATGTGCCGTGATCGGGGTGAGCGATCAGCTCAAGGGGCAGCTCCCCGTGGGCTTCCTCTGCCTCAATGCTGGCACCAACCGCTCGTCTGAGGAAATCGTTTCGGAGGTGGTCAAACTGGTGCGCGAAAAAATCGGGCCGGTGGCTGCCTTCAAGCTGGCCGTGGTTGTAGACCGCCTGCCCAAGACGCGCTCGGGCAAGATCCTGCGCGGCACCATGGTCAATATCGCTGATGGCACGCCCTTCAAGATGCCGGCTACCATCGACGATCCGGCAATCCTTGATGAAATCAAGGAGGCGCTTCAAGGCATTGGCTATGCCCAGGGCTGACCCTATCCGCGGCAGGAGGCACCAAGCGCTGCGATTGCGTGCCTCCTTTCCGCCCATTGCAGCAGCCCTACGGCCTGACCAAAGTCGGTTAGGTATTGAAATCAGTAGCTTATTCGCCAGCCTGCATTTTTTTGTCGGAAAGCGGGCAAAAAGCCAAAACACCGCTTGACCTTACCCGAGGCCTGGGAATATTACACCCCAACGTCCCGCAGAGATGCTGGACGGGCAGCGAGCGGTTGTAGCTCAGTTGGTTAGAGTACCGGCCTGTCACGCCGGGGGTCGCGGGTTCGAGCCCCGTCAACCGCGCCACTGCTGCCTGCCTGCCTTGGGCAAAACCAAGGTCCGCCCCGGAGGGGAATTGCCGAACGGCAGACAATGAGACCCATGCGCGGTTGTAGCTCAGTTGGTTAGAGTACCGGCCTGTCACGCCGGGGGTCGCGGGTTCGAGCCCCGTCAACCGCGCCACTCATTTGTCTGATCCCGCCGAGGCGGGTGGCTCTGAATAAGAGTTCGATCGGACAGCCTCAGGTAGGCCCATGCGCGGTTGTAGCTCAGCTGGTTAGAGTACCGGCCTGTCACGCCGGGGGTCGCGGGTTCGAGCCCCGTCAACCGCGCCACTCTTTCCTCTCCAATCCGTCAGGACCGGACGCCACAAACATGAATCTTTTGGACTCTATCGACTGGACGACCGCGATCGTGGTGGCGCTGCTTCTCGGGTTTGCACCTTTCTTCCCGGAACCGCATTTGTGGGAAAAGCTCAGGATGCTGTTCGCAGGCGAATTGTTCCGTGCGCTGGATTGGTTCGATCTGGTGATGCATGGCACTCCGCTTGTGCTCTTGGCGCTCAAGGGCGTGCGACACCTGCGTCAGCACCGCCGCTAGAGGGCGGCGGGCCTTGTGCCACAAGCTTGTGCCACACGGTTGTTTAGCATCATGCAATCCGCGGGCGCCTCTCAGCGGCCTCTGAGCGGGCCCGCTCTCAAAGGGCAGGCAGTTCCTTCAGGAAGGCCAAAAGGGCCTCGGCCGTCTTGTCCGGGTGCTCGTCCACGAAAAAATGCCCCCCAGGAATGGTTGCGGCGCGCATATCGGCCAGACGTGGTGCCCAGGTGGCCTCCACGTCATAGTGTTTGGCCATGGCCCCGGTCGCGCCATAGAGGACCAGCGCAGGGCAGGTCACCTGCCGGTTTAGATCGGCAGCATCAAGGGCAAAGTCCACGTCGATGGCCGCGCGATAGTCATTGCACATGGTGTGGATGCAGGCCGGGTTGCGCCAGCTTTTTCGATATGCGCTCAAGGCCTCGGGCGGGAAATCTTCCAGCGTTGCGCCGCCCCAGCCCAAGAGACAGCTTTCGAAATAGCCGTCGGGGTTTGCGGCTATCATCCCTTCGGGAAAGGGCGCGGGCTGCGCCAGGAAAAACCAGTGATAATAGGCGCGTGCCACCTCCTGGCGCAATTCGCTCAGGAGCAAATGGGTGGGAATGATGTCCATCAGGGTGAGGCTGGCCACCGCCTCGGGACTGTCGAGGGCAATTCGATGTGCGGTGCGCGCGCCCCGGTCATGGCCCACAAGGTGAAATCTGCTATGGCCCAGCCAGCGCATCAGCGCTACCTGATCGGCGCCCATATTGCGAAAGCTCATGGCCTCAACGCACTCAGGCTTGCTGCTGTCCCCGTATCCGCGCAGGTCTGCGGTCACAATGGTGAACGCCTGCGAGAGCGCTAAGGCGACCTCCCGCCACATAGCCTTGGTTTGCGGGAAGCCATGAAGAAGAAGCACGGCAGGACCAGAGCCTTGACGGGTATAGGCTATACTCTGTCCGTTGACCTCTGCGGTGCCTGTTTCGATCTGGGGTGTCATGATCTTTCCTCCCTGTCTCGTGCGTTTGTATCTCCCGGCGGGTCGCGCCGGTCCTGATGCCGGGCAGCGCGCCGCAGGCGCGCTGCCCGGCTCAACGCGCCCGGGCCAAAGGCCCAAGGCGGGGCGGGAGCGTTTTCCTGTTAGGCTTTGGTCAGTGCGTCCAGCACCCGCGCCCAGGACCGGATGCCCTTGTGAAAACTCTTTAGGTCATACTTTTCATTCGGAGAATGAATCGCATCATCCTCGTTTGCAAAGCCGATCAACATGGATTCCATGCCCAGAATCGACTTGAAGAACCCGGCAATCGGGATCGACCCGCCCATGCCGCAGAACACCGCTTCGCGCTCCCATTCATCACTCAGCGCCGCGCGGGCAGCCGTGAACTCAGGGCGGGAGATATCCATCACCGAGGCGCGTGAGCCCTCAAGGTCGTTGTCCCAGATCACCTTGCAATCGGGCTTCAGTCGCTCTTCCACGTGCTTGCGGATCTTCAGGCGCAGCGCGTCAGGGTCCATGTCGCCCACCAGACGGCAGGTGATCTTGCAATGCGCTTCGGACGGGATCACGGTTTTTGAGCCGGCGCCGTTATAGCCGCCCCAAAGGCCGTTTACCTCCAGCGTCGGGCGCGCCCATTGCTGTTCCAGAATGCTGCGGTCCTTTTCGCCGTGGGCCTGGGTGTAGCCTGCATTTCCAAGGTAGTCATCGGCGTCAAAGCCGCAGCCTTCCCACTGGCGCAGCTGGTCCTCGGGCACCTCATTGACGCCCTCGTAGAAGCCCTCGACAGCGATCTTGCCGGTTTCTTCGTCATAGAAAGAAGCCACGATACGGCTGATTTCACGTAGGGGGTTGAGGCCTGGACCGCCATAGTGGCCCGAATGCAGATCGATGCGGGGCCCCACCAGGGTGAATTCATCCTTCAGCATGCCGCGCAGCTGCGATGCAATCGAAGGTACCCCGCGCGATACCATGGAGGTGTCACAGATCAGCGCGATATCCGCTTTCAGCTCTTCGGCGTGTTCCTTCATGAAGGGCACCAGTGAGGGCGAGCCTGATTCTTCTTCGCCCTCAAAGAAAAAGGTGATGCGGCAGGGCAGGGAGCCGTGGATGGCCTTCCAGGCCCGGCACGCCTCGACAAAGGTCATCAGTTGCCCCTTGTCGTCCGAAGCACCGCGGCCCCGGATCACCGTGCCGTTCTCGGTCTCTTCGAGCTGCGGCTCAAACGGGGGGGTCTTCCACAGGTTCAGGGGATCGACGGGCTGAACGTCATAGTGACCGTAGAACAGAACGTGGGGTGCGTCCTGGTTCTCTTGGCCCACATGGCCCACTACCATGGGGTGACCGGGAGTCGTGCGCTTTTCTGCCGCAATGCCGATGGATTTGAGGTCGGTCACCAGCCAGTCGGCCGCCTTTTCGCATTCCGCTTTATAGGCGGGGTCGGTTGACACGGACTGAAGGCGGAGCAGCTCCAATAGGCGATCAGTGGCCACCGAAACATCCGCGTCGATACGGTCAAGTACTTCGTTCAAAGACATTTTTTCACTCCGGAGTTTTTTGATTTTGGGTTTTTGCGGAGACCGTAACAGCGGCGTCGTAAGGATGCCAGTGGGCATGAAAAGCAGAGCTTGCGGTCCGCCTGCGCTGGTCGGTCTGCACCACTTGATGTTTCCGATCATGCGCCGCTTGCGCCTTTGTGACCGCGATCCGGGGAATTGCACGGAAAAAGGCGGTTTAGTCTGCTTGTCCGCACCGCCCCATAGGTTTATTTGACCTGCATCAATGTTGCGCGGCCTGCCTGTTGCGTAAGCAGTTGATTGAAACCGGCGTGTGGGGTAGTTATTCACAAATGTGAATGTGGGAGCCTCCCGCGCCAGCGCCTTTGCGCCAGACCTGAGCTATGGAGATGCCGGTGGACTATACCGCGAAACTCGACGCAGCGATCGAACGCCTTCATGAAGAGGGCCGCTACCGCACCTTCATTGATATTGAGCGTAAAAATGGTCAGTTTCCCCATGCGGTTTGGACTCGTCCCGATGGGGAGCAGCAGGACATCACTGTGTGGTGCGGCAACGACTACCTGGGGATGGGGCAGCATCCGGTTGTTCTGAGTGCCATGCATGAAGCGATTGAAGCCACCGGCGCAGGCTCTGGCGGCACCCGCAATATCTCTGGCACCACTGTCTATCACAAGCGCCTGGAGGCGGAGCTGGCGGATCTGCATGGCAAGGAAGCGGCCCTGCTGTTCACATCGGCCTATATCGCAAATGATGCGACACTTTCGACGCTGCCCAAACTGTTCCCAGGACTCATCATCTATTCCGACGCCTTGAACCACGCTTCCATGATCGAGGGCGTGCGCCGCAATGGCGGTGCCAAGCGCGTGTTCCGCCATAACGATGTCTCCCACCTGCGCGAACTGCTTGAAGCAGACGATCCCGACGCGCCCAAGCTGATCGCGTTTGAATCGGTTTACTCGATGGATGGCGATTTTGGTCCGATCGAGGAAATCTGCGATCTGGCCGATGAATTTGGCGCGCTGACCTATATCGACGAAGTACACGCCGTCGGCATGTACGGCCCACGCGGCGGCGGTGTGACCGAGCGCGACAACCTTGCCCATAGGATCGACATCATCAACGGAACCCTGGCGAAGGCCTATGGTGTGATGGGCGGCTATATTGCAGCGTCCGAAAAGATGTGCGATGCGATCCGCTCCTACGCGCCGGGTTTCATATTTACCACCTCGCTGGCACCTGCTGTCGCAGCAGGCGCGGCTGCTTCGGTTGCCTATCTGAAAACGGCGCCGGAACTGCGTGAGAAACATCAGGAACAGGCCAAAATCCTGAAACTGCGTCTCAAGGGGCTCGGCCTGCCGATCATCGACCACGGCAGCCACATTGTGCCCGTGATTGTCGGCGATCCGGTTCACACCAAGAAGTTGAGCGACATGCTTTTGTCCGAGTTCGGAATCTACGTCCAGCCGATCAACTTCCCCACGGTTCCGCGTGGGACCGAACGCTTGCGTTTCACCCCGTCACCGGTGCATGGCCCCAAGGAAATCGACGGTTTGGTGCAGGCAATGGACAATCTTTGGTCCCATTGTGCGCTAAATCGTGCCGAATTGGCAGGTTAGCGCACAGATCTGTGTTCAAAACTGTTGATTGTGTTATCGTTTCATCAACGAATTCGTCTGTGTGAGTCGTTCGGGTGATTCTGCAGGCGTAAAATTCGGCCACGGCAGGTACAGATGGGACAGCAGTAATGATCGGGCGCCTCACTCAGCGCAAATCGAAGGAGCAGGCTCAGCCCTCCACTCCAAAGGGATTTGACGATTTCGAGCTTCGGCTCGGCGACATGATGCGGGGAGAGAGGGCGACGATGGGCAAGTCGCTCTTGGACGTCCAGCGCGAGTTGCGCATCAAGGCCTCCTATATCGCTGCCATCGAAAACTCTGATCCGACCGTTTTTGATACGCCCGGTTTCATCGCCGGCTATGTGCGCTCTTATGCGCGCTACTTAGGCATGGACCCGGAAGAAGCCTTTGACACTTTCTGCGAGGAAAGCGGGTTTTCCGTAGCCCACGGGATGTCGGCCGAAGCTTCGGGGCGAAAGACGGCGCCAAGTCAGAAACCTCAAAAAGCGGCTGGTGGGTTTGGGAACGATCCGTTTTCGTCGCCGAACACGCCCTTTGCGCCGACCTCGGCAAGCGTCCTGAGCCATGTGGAGCCTCGCGCGATCGGGTCGTTGATGGTGCTTGTCGCGTTGATTTCCGGCATCGGATATGGCGGATGGAGCATCCTGAAAGAGGTGCAGCAGGTTCAATTTGCCCCCGTCGATCAGACGCCATTGGTGCTCGCGGATGTTGACTCGCTTGAGGGCGCGCGCTTGAACGCAGCAGAGTCGGAAAGCGACCCCGCGATTGCAGCCCTGGACCGTCTCTATCGACCTCAGGCGCTTGATGTGCCGATCCTGGCCGCGCGCGATGCACCGATCGCAACGCTTGATCCGCGCACCTACGGAAATTTTGTCGAACCAGAGCTGCCCTCTGTGCAATTCGCAGAAGCGAGTTTGCCCGCAGACAGTGCAGGCCAGCAACTGACGGTGCCGCAGGTGGTGGAAGAGGCCACCCCACGCGCGGCCATCCTTGCGGTGCGCCCCGCTTGGGTGGAGGTGACTGCAGCTGACGGGAGCGTGATCTTCGAGGGGATCATGGAGCCGGGTGATCGTTTCGATATCCCGCTAACCGAGGTTCCACCGCGCCTGAAGACTGGCGAGAGCAGCGGCATCTACTTTGCTGTTAACGGTCAGCATTTTGGCCCGGTAGGGCAACGCGGTAGCGTTACACGGAATATAGATCTTGGTCCTGATGCCATTTCCGAGCGCTTTGCGGTGGCGGATCTGCAAGACGAGAACAACCAGGCGTTGGCCTCAGTCGTTGCGCAGCTTCGCCTTCAAGCAGATCAGGAGTAGGCGGGCGCTTCCCAGGCGTTTTCGGTTCCTAGGGGAAACTGCCATGGATCGCTGGTATTTTTAGGCTATCTATCTCGCGGCGAGCATTGAAGCTCGTAGTTTCAGACCGTATCTAACGGGCGAGCAAGACCACACGGGACGGAGCCTATGTCGCTAAATCACATCAGACCCTGGCGCCACATTGAGCGCCGCAAAAGCCGCCAGATCCACGTGGGCAATGTCCCTGTCGGTGGCGATGCTCCGATTGCTGTGCAGACCATGACAAATACGCCCACGACGGATATTGCAGCGACTGTCGCTCAGGTGCAGGCTGCTGCAGAAGCCGGGGCGGACATCGTGCGCGTCTCGGTCCCGGATGAGGCGTCCGCAAAGGCTCTGAAAGAGATCGTCCGCGAAAGCCCTGTACCGATCGTGGCGGATATTCATTTCCACTACAAACGCGGGATCGAAGCCGCCGAAGCGGGCGCGGCTTGCCTGCGGATCAATCCAGGCAATATCGGCGACGAAAAGCGCGTGGCCGAAGTGATCGCCGCCGCACGCGATCACGACTGCTCGATCCGTATCGGGGTCAACGCGGGGTCGCTGGAAAAACACCTGCTTGAAAAATATGGCGAGCCGTGCCCCGAGGCGATGGTCGAAAGCGGTCTGGATCACATCCGCATCCTGCAGGACCACGATTTTCATGAGTTCAAGATTTCGGTGAAGGCTTCTGATGTCTTCATGTCGGCGGCGGCCTATCAGCAGCTGGCCGATGCCACCGATGCCCCGATCCACCTTGGCATTACCGAGGCAGGTGGGTTGACCTCCGGGACCATCAAATCAGCTATTGGCTTGGGCCAACTTTTGTGGATGGGAATCGGCGACACGCTGCGTGTCAGCCTGTCTGCGGATCCGGTCGAAGAGGTAAAAGTCGGCTTTGAAATCCTGAAATCGCTGGGGCTGCGCCACCGCGGCGTCAATATCATCTCTTGTCCGTCCTGCGCCCGTCAGGGGTTTGACGTGATCAAGACGGTTGAAACACTCGAAGAGCGGTTGGCCCATATCCATACGCCCATGAGCCTGTCGATCATCGGCTGTGTCGTAAACGGGCCGGGAGAGGCGTTGATGACCGATGTCGGCTTTACCGGCGGCGGGGCTGGCTCTGGCATGGTCTATCTCGCGGGGAAGGCCAGCCACAAGATGAACAACGAGCAGATGGTCGATCACATCGTCGAAGAGGTCGAGAAAAAGGCTGCGGAGATCGAAGCTGCGGCAGCGGCCGAGTAAGTAGATACCTCTGCCTCGCTATGGGCTTCAAGCTGGCGAGAACACCACCGAGAACAAAAGATGAGAACACAAAAGGGGCGCCACAGGCACCCCTTTTCCATTTTAGGCATCATCAGTCTTTGAGCGATCAGCTGCGGTTCTTTCGGACCTCTTTTACGACGATCTCCATCTGGTCCTTGGGCAGGTAGCCGCGCAGCAGTTCGCCGCCCAGAACGAATGTCGGGGTGCCCGAAATCGAAAGCTGCTGGGCCAGAGCGCGAGTTTGGCGCAGCTCTTGCGTGACCTCTTCGCTGTCCATGCGGGCCAGGATGGCATCGGCGTCCAGCCCAAGACCATCGGCCAGTCGGCGCAGCGCCACTTCGCCGGGCTCTCCGGTCATTGTCATCAGGGCTTCATGGACGGATTTATAGGCATCGTCACCCGCGATCTGCTTGGTTGCTACCGCGAAGCGCGACGACAGCACAGAGGCTTCGCCCAGGATCGGGAATTCCTTGACCACCCAGCGGATATTACCATCTTCGGCCAATAGCTCGGCCACCTCTGGGGCGGCCTTGCGGCAGTAACCGCAGCGGTAGTCCATGAATTCGACCAAAGTGATGTCGCCTTCCGGGTTGCCGCCGACCCAGGAATAGCCATCGTTTTCTATCTCGGCGATGTTCGCCGCCACCAAGGCCTCGTCCCGCGCCGCCTCATCGGCTGCCTGCCGTTGCTCAAGCAGGTTGACCGCCTCAAGGATAACTTCGGGATTTTCCAGGAGGTAGGCGCGCACCTCTTCGCCAAAGGCTGCACGCTCGGCCGGTGTCATTTCCTTGAGATCCAGCGCCTGCGCCGCGCTGCTCAACAGTCCAAAAGCCAGGGCAGCAGAGGCTGCCGCTTGTGAAAGACGGATCATCTTCGTTTCCTTTTCTGTGATCTTTCGTAAGCCACCAGCACATCCTGCGCCCGCCGCCATCCGGGCGATCCAGTGGGCAAGAGCGCGGTGGCGCGTTTTGCGTGAAGACCGGCATCGTCGAGACGCCCCTGAAGGGCATAACGCTCGGCTGTCACCAGGGCAGCGAGGCCGGTCTGTTTCGTCTGCGCATAGGCCTGGGCCATGTCTCGCAGAAGGAATGAATTGCGAAAGTCGATCCCGCGGGATGTCTCAAGCGTCTTTATCGCGGCTTTAGGTTGACCCGCTGCCAATTGGGCCCGGCCATAGCTGGCCAGGATCAGCGGATCGCGGGGGGCCAGAGTTACGGCTTTCTTGTAGGCGCCTAGGGCTGCGGTCCATTCGCGGTTCTCCATCAGGAACTGTCCTTTCAGTTCCATGTAGTAAGCGTCACCAGGGCGCAGGGAAATAGCGCCGTCGATGGCCGCAAGGGCCTTTTGGCGGTTCTTCAGGCGGTGATAGGCGATGGCCTCGCGCATCAGACGGATGTCCTTATGCACTTCCTCGCCTGCGCGCCGCAGGGTCCATTTCGGTGCGCGGATGAAGCCCGACAGCTTGCCACGCAGGCGGGCAAACCAATAGTCAGCCTCAGGGTTCGGAGACGAATTGTCGCCATGGCTTGCAACATAGGCCTGTGCCGCGCGGATGCGGTCGCGGCTCAGTGGATGAGATCGCATGTAAGGGTCCTGATGGCGCGCGCTCAAGACTTCCTGACCGGCAAAGGTCTGGTGCAGATCGACCAGCCCTTTGGGTGAAATCCCGGCGCGGCTGAGATATCCGGCCGCTGATCTGTCGGCAGAGGATTCCTCTGCGCGTGTGTGGGACAGAAAGCCGCGCAAGGCAGAACTTTGGGTGCCTATCGCGATGCCGGATGCTGCCTCACCGCCTGCACCAGCGGCGGCTGCCAAGGCAGCCAGAGCGAGGCCAAGGCCCGCAGCGCTGCCCGCCGAGCGCATGTTCTGCATGCGCCGCGCGATATGGCCGTTGGCAATATGGGCCGCTTCATGGGCGATGACCGCCTGCAGCATTTCGGGATTGTGTGATTTCAGGATCAAACCGTAATGTATGAATATCGTTCGACTATCCAGAACGAACGCATTGTAGCTAGACTCATTGACCACAAGGGTTTTCATCCGTTTTGCATTGAGACCCGCTGCCTGAAGAATAGGCGCCGCCAAACGGTTCAGGGCGTACTCCACGTCGGCATCACGCAGCAGGCCGATGGAGGCGGCCTGCAATGTGGTCGCGGCATAGGTCAGCAGGCAAAAAGCCAGAGCCGGGATTGACGCCAGACGAGAGAAACGGTCAAAAGTCATGCGCGCACCATGGGAGAACATCATGCGAAACTCAAGCCGGTCTGCGGTGGATCCCTTCATTGTGATGGATGTGATGGAGGCGGCCCGAAGGGCCGAAGAGGCCGGACGTCATATCATCCATATGGAAGTTGGCCAGCCGTCCACAGGGGCACCCAAGGCGGCGCAGGCTGCACTGGTGCAGGCGCTCGAAAAGGATGCGCTTGGCTATACGGTGGCCCTCGGTATTCCGGCCCTGCGCGCGCGCATCGCGCGTATGTATCGTGAGTGGTACGATGTGGATCTGGACCCAAGCCGTGTGGTGGTAACCTCCGGGTCCTCGGGAGCGTTCTTGCTCGCCTTTACCGCGCTGTTTGACAGCGGGGACCGTGTGGGGATTGGCGCGCCGGGCTATCCCTCCTATCGGCAGATCCTGCACGCACTGGGCCTGACGCCCGTGGATATCGAAACCGCGTCAGAGCATCGCTTGCAGCCGGTGCCGACTGATCTGGCGGGTCTTGACCTTGCAGGGCTCATGGTCGCCTCACCGGCAAACCCCACAGGCACCATGCTGGATCGTGGTGCCATGGGCGCATTGATCGAGGCAACCAATGACATCGGTGCCGCGTTTATCTCGGACGAGATCTATCACGGCATCGAATATGAGGCCAAGGCCGTCACGGCGCTTGAGCTGACGGATCAGGCTTATGTAATCAATTCCTTTTCCAAGTATTTCTCGATGACAGGATGGCGTGTCGGCTGGATGGTCGTGCCCGAGGACCACGTGCGCGTGGTGGAACGTCTGGCGCAGAACATGTTCATCTGCGCACCCCACGCAAGCCAAGTCGCGGCGCTGGCTGCGATGGATTGCGAAGAGGAATTGCAGGCCAATCTTGCTGTTTATGCGCAAAATCGCCAGTTGATGCTCGATGGTTTGCCCAAGGCCGGGTTCAGCAAGATCGCGCCCCCCGATGGCGCCTTTTATGTTTATGCGGATGTGTCGGATCTGACGCAGGACAGCCGTGCCTTCGCCGCAGAGATCCTTGAAAAAGCCGGGGTTGCGGTGACGCCCGGGCTTGATTTCGACCCGGTGCGCGGCGCGACCACCCTGCGGTTTTCGTATGCACGGTCCACTGCCGATATCGAAGAAGGGCTTTTGCGTCTGCGCCGTTTCATGGAAAACCGCTAATATGGCGGTGAAATGGGACGAGGTTCGGATGTTTGGCAGGTTTCTGGCGTTCTGCGCGACACTCCTATTTAGTAGCTGGTTCGCTGGTGCGGTGGTGGCGCAGGGGTTTTCTGCACTGGCGCGTATTGATGCGGCAAACAGCCAGATCCGCGATGCGGGGCAGGGGGCCGAGATCGAGCTGCATCTGAGTCAGGGCGTGCCCTATCGTATCTTCACACTGGACGGGCCGCCGCGCCTCGTTCTGGATTTTCAGGAGGTGGATTGGACCGGGCTGCGGCCTGAGACCCTGTTGCGCGGTGACAACTTGCGTGATGTTCAGTTCGGCACCTATGTGCCCGGCTGGTCTCGGATGGTGGTTGACCTGGGGGCGCCGATGCAGGTCAGCGCTGCTGCGATGGAAGTCGATCCTGTCACCTCCGGCGCGGTCCTGAACGTTGGGTTGGAAAAAACCGATGCAGAGGGTTTCGCGGCCGCGACCGGCGCTCCACAGGACAGTCGGTGGGACTTGCCCACGCCCGAGCCGCTTCAGCCGCCGGTTCCGAAGGATGAAAATGCGCCGCTCTTGGTGGTGCTGGATCCGGGTCACGGCGGTATAGATCCCGGAGCTCAGGTCGAGGGCGGCGTGGATGAGAAAACGCTGATGCTGGATTTTGCCTTTGAACTTGGTGAAATGCTGGTTCGATCCGGGCAGTTTTCGGTACAGTTGACGCGCGACGGTGACTATTTCGTCTCTTTGGAGCGGCGCATCGCCTTGGCGCATCAGGCCGGGGCCGATCTGTTCATTTCGCTGCATGCGGATTCCCTGTCCGAAGGCGGTGCTCATGGCTCCACGGTCTACACCTTGTCCAAGGAAGCATCGGATGCGGCCTCTGCCAAACTGGCCGAACGCCACGACCGCGCTGACCTGTTGTCGGGGACGGATCTGACCGCCACGGACGATCTGGTAACGGATGTGTTGCTGGATCTGGCCCGCCAGGAAACCCAGCCCCGCAGCGAGGCCTTGGCGCAGGCCATCGTGGAGGGGCTGGCAGAACAGGGCGGCCCGCTAAACCGTCGCCCACTACGTGCTGCGGGTTTCTCAGTACTGAAATCGGCGGACATCCCGTCGGTGCTTGTGGAAATCGGGTTTCTGTCCAGTGCGCGCGATCTTGAAAACCTGATGAACCCTGAGTGGCGCACCAAAGCGGCCCGAGGCATTCTATCTGGGTTGATCGAATGGCGGATCCGGGACGAGGCGCAAAAGCCTCTGGTCAGGCAATAAGCGGTTATTGCCAATCCGGTTCAGCCATGACCTGCCGATTACGGCAACCTTCAGCGTCGGGCCTGTTGCTTGGTTGGGGAATCCTTTATGATTACTGAGGGCCGGTGGCATATAACCGCCGCTCCCCGTTTTGACCCCGGCGACGTGGCCCCCTATATAGGCGGAACCGCGCAAATGAGGCTCTATCCGTGCTCAGGTTCATTCTATCCTTTTTTGGCTCGATCTTCAGTACGATCACCCTTGGGATCGCTGTGATTGCGCTCACCATTGGTGCGGTTTTCTGGATTTACGGGCGCGACCTGCCCAGCCACGAATCTCTTGCGCAGTATCAGCCGCCGACCATCAGCCGAATCTACTCGGGCGAGGGGCAGCTGATTGATGAATTCGCAGAGGAACGGCGCCTGTTCACGCCTTCCGATGAAATCCCGGTTCTGGTGAAACAGGCGTTCATCTCGGCGGAGGACAAGAACTTTTACACGCACAAGGGGTATGACGCACGCGGTATTGCGGCGGCGGCCATCGAAGCCGTGCGCTCACGTGGCTCCAATGTGCGCGGGGCCTCGACGATCACCCAGCAGGTGATGAAGAACTTCCTTTTGTCCGGAGACCGGAAGGCCGCGCGCAAGATCAAGGAAATCATCCTCGCCACCCGTCTGGAGGAGACGCTCTCCAAGGACAAGATCCTGGAGCTTTATCTCAACGAGATTTTCCTTGGCCAAAACTCCTATGGTGTGGCGGCTGCGGCGCAGACCTACTTCAACAAGACGCTGGGTGAACTTGCCCCGCATGAGGCGGCAACGCTGGCTTCGATGCCCAAGGCACCCTCGGACTATCACCCGGTCCGGCGCAAGCAGCGCCTGACAGATCGGCGCAATTATGTGCTGCGGGAGATGTTTGAGAATGGCTACATCTCCGAAGATGTCTACAAGGTCGAGGTTGAGCAGCCCTTGCGCTCGGTCCAGAACGGCGATTTTGAAAGCTTCCGCACAGCGCTTCCGCCGCGCGACTATTTCACGGATGAGATCCGTCGTCAGCTGAGCCAGGATTTTGGCGAGGGTGAGTTCTTTACCGGCGGCTTTACCGTGCGGGCCACCATCGACGAGGAAATGCAGACGGAAGCCGCCCTTGCGATGCGGCAGGGGCTTGAGAAATACGACCGCTCGCGCGGGATCTGGAAGGGTACAGGCGTCACCTTGACAGAGGAGGATCTGGCGAGCGAAGAGGCTTGGCGCGCCGCCTTGTCGAGTGCGGAAGTGCCGCGGGATATCACCCTTGGCGGCAAATGGCGTCCGGCTGTTGTGCTGGAGGTCGCGGACCAATCCCTGACCGTTGGCGTCGAGGACGTTGCGGAGATCGGCCGCGTGCCGCGAGCTGACATCAAGTGGATGAAGGGAAACTTCCAGGAGAACTTCACTCGCGGTGACGTGGTGCTGGTGCGCGCCGAGATGAAGGATGATACCTTCAGCCACTGGTCGCTGCGGCAGGTGCCCGAGGTGCAGGGCGGCTTTGTCGCCATGGACGTGAATACGGGCCGTGTTCTTGCCATGCAGGGGGGCTTTTCTTACCAGCATTCGGTGTTCAACCGCGCCACTCAGGCGCAGCGACAGCCGGGATCAAGCTTCAAGCCCTTTGTCTATGCGGCTGCGTTGGACAGTGGCTATAGCCCTGCGACGATCGTGGTCGACGCCCCGATCGAGATCGACACACCTCAGGGACTGTGGCGGCCAAAGAACTCTACCAACAAATTCTACGGCCCCACACCGCTGCGCACGGGTATCGAGATGAGCCGGAACCTGATGACCATCCGTCTGGCGCAGGAAGTCGGGATGCCCGTGGTTGCGGGATATGCCGAGCGGTTCGGCGTCTACGACAATATGGGCACCTTCCTTGCCAACTCTCTCGGGGCCGAGGAAACCACGCTCTACAAGATGGTCGCAGCTTATGCGATGTTCGCCAATGGTGGACAGCGGGTACAGCCGACCCTCGTGGACCGGATTCAGGACCGTTTCGGTCGCACCATCTATCGTCATGATGACCGCGATTGCGTGGATTGTTCCGTGGCATCGCTCCCCGAAGGACGCAGCCCGCGCATCGTGGCGGATCGGGATCAGGTGATGGACCCGATCACAGCCTATCAGCTCACCTCGATGCTGAAAGGCGTAGTCGATCGTGGCACGGCTTCGAGCGTTATCAACCTGCCTGTACCTGCGGCAGGCAAGACCGGGACCACCAATGAGGCGCGCGATGTCTGGTTTGTAGGTTTTACCTCCAACATCGTGGCGGGCTGCTACATGGGCTTTGACCAGCCGCGCCCCATGGGACGTGGCGCCTATGGTGGCACCATGTGCGGGCCTGTGTTCCAGCAATTCATGCAGAAAGCTGTTGCCAAATTCGGCGGCGGGCCATTCACGGTGCCCGAAGGTGGGCGATTCATCAAGATCGACCGCTATACCGGCGCACCGCTGCCACTGGATGCCTCGGGAGACTATGTCGTGGCCGAATACTTCCGCGATGGCGCCGAGCCGATCTTTGGTATGACCTTTGATGGTGGCTTCGCCATGGGCTCGAACCTTCCCTTGCTGGAAGAGGTGCAGCAGTCCGGTCGTCAGGTCACCACTTCAACTGGCGGTACGGCTGTTCTGGGTCCTAAGGCTAGCTTTGGCACCATCAGCTCTGGCGGGCTGTATTGACGCGGCAGCTTCGGGCCATTTGAGGTTTCATCTCGCTGTGCCGGAACCAAACGCGGCTTTGGTCTCGCGGCCGGTCAGGCACTGACGCGCCGTGGGGCCGAAGCCCTTTGGATTGCTGCGCAAGGCGGGCATGGCGCGGAACAGGCTGTCCAGCGTGGCTGCGCTCATCGCGTCAAAGGCCTGTGGGCCTGGAAAGAAGCTCTCGGTCGCTGCGCCTTCCGCAAAGATCACCTCATGCCGATCCAAAAGCAGGTGGAGGTAGGTGACCAGCTCGGTGGGTTGGCGCCGAACGCTGTGATCGTTGATCAGATGGCTGGCGGCGGCCATGACTTCGTTGCCTCCGAACAGGTATTGCGCTTCGGCACCGGACAGCAGCATGCGATGCTGGGGCGAGACGCGCAGGTCACGCTTGGTGCCAAAGGTACCGGCCTTGATCAGGACAGGTGCCAGATCTCCACCTGCGGGCACGGTTGACCGTCCGATCCAGCGAAGTGGCTGATAGCCGTTGTCCTGTGTGGCTATCAGATCGCCGGGACAGAGGGCCTCGACCGGAACCGGGCCAGACACTGTTTCGATCAACGTGCCCTCGGCGAAACAGATGATGCCTTCGATATCCACAAACTCGACGTAGGTACCGTCCTGCAGGTAAGCGTTCCCGCTTTTTGTGCCATCGGCACTGGTGTTGGTGATGGAGAGGGTGCTCGGGTCAAGGCGACCGTTGAAGTCCAGGGTATCCCAGTCATCGCCGCCTTCACCGCCCCGAATATAGATCGTGTCGGTCGATGTGGTGCCGTCATTCGCGACACGGAAGGTATCCCGGTCATCGCCGCCCCATAGCGTGTCGCCCTGACCTGCCAATAAGGTGTCGTCGCCAGCTTCCCCTTTGACCAAGTCGGCGCCCGTTCCGCCGATCAGGCTATCGCCATCAGCGCCGCCGAAAAGCGTGTCCTCACCCGCGCCCCCCAGCAGGGTGTCGGTTCCTTCATCACCATATAGGCTGTCGTTGCCCCCGGCGCCGTCCATGTAATCATTGCCTGCACCGCCATGAAAGACGTTCGTGTAAGTGTCCGCAGGATCGCTGGAGGAATGATCAAAGCCAATGATCGTGTCGTCATGGTCCGATCCGTAGACCCCATCGATCCCGCTGAAACTGTCTCCTGTCGCTTCCCCGCCAGAGGCGGCGCCAGTGGACAGGTTGATGTTCACCGCTTCTCCGGAGTTGCGGTAGTCGGCGTAATCCATGCCGCTTCCCCCTTCGAGGCGATCCGCTCCGACGCCGCCCTCCAGGGTGTCGGAGCCGCTGCCGCCTTGCAGGGTATCATTGCCTGTGCCACCACGCAGCGAGTCCGCGCCGCCGCCAGTCGACACAAAATCATCTCCAGCTCCCGCCAGAACCGTATCGGGGGTAGAGCCCCCATCTTCGACCCTGTCTCCATCCGGATCCGTATAGCTACTGTCGATCCGGTCAGCTGCCGCGGTGCCATCTACGGCGCCAAACTCGGCAGAGTAGGTTGGTGGATTGGTTGCTGAGGCGGTCGTTAGACTGTCAACCGTGCCCGAATCCGGCACGAAGTATACGTTTCCGTCCGTCGCCACGTAGTACATGCCCGGATCCACCTGACCCACAATGCTGGTGCCGCCCAAAGTCCCACTCCAGGTCCAGCTTCCAGAACCGATCACATCCAGTGTGGAAAAGGATACGGCCGAGCCGGTGATGGCATCGGAGGTGTTCAGCGATGCATCGCCGAGTTGAACGAGGTATCCGATAGGCATGGGGCGCAAGTCCTTGGGTTGCTGTATGGGCAAGATTTGGGGGCTCACTCGCGTATAAGGGGCGAGAGTTGCCAAAAAGTGAGGGCGGACTTGGAAAGGTAAAATTATCACAAAACAGCCTGTGCTGCACATGTGCCGCTGGTGTCGACGCCGCCGCAGCGGGCAATACCTCGGGGGTGAAAGCGGTGTTTGACACCCGAGCAGACCCACTTGTTCTGCCTTTGACAGTGGGCTATCACGCAGCCCTGACCGTGATGACAGGAAAAACCAAAGATGCGCGCTGAGACCCAGAATATCGTGACCGAGATCGAGAAGTCGCTTGAGCTTCTGGCGCAGCGTTTGAACTGGGAAACCGCTGAATTCCGCCTTGAAGAATTCAACGCCCGCGTCGAGGATCCGACCCTCTGGGACGATCCCGACGCCGCGCAGAAACTCATGCGCGAGCGGCAGATGCTGGTTGATGCGATCAACACCTACAAGGGTATCAAGCAGGATCTCGCCGATAACATTGAGCTGATCGAACTTGGCGAGATGGAAGAGGATGAGGAGGTCGTCGCGGATGCGGAAGAGGCGCTGAAAGCGCTGAAGGACAAGGCCGCCGAAAAGGAGCTGGAAGCGCTTCTGGATGGAGAGGCCGATGGCAACGACACCTTCCTTGAAATCAACGCAGGCGCTGGCGGCACCGAAAGCTGCGACTGGGCGTCGATGCTGGCGCGCATGTATGTGCGCTGGGCGGAAAAGAAGGGCTACAAAGTCGAGCTGCAATCCGAAAGCGCGGGCGAAGAGGCGGGGATCAAATCCGCCTCCTACAAGATCTCCGGCCCCAACGCCTATGGCTGGCTGAAATCCGAAAGCGGCGTGCACCGGCTGGTGCGGATCTCGCCCTATGACTCGGCGGCCAAGCGGCACACGTCCTTCAGCTCGGTCTGGGTCTACCCGGTGGTGGACGACAATATCGATATCGAGGTGAACCCGGCGGATATCCGCATCGATACCTATCGTTCCTCGGGTGCGGGCGGTCAGCACGTGAACACCACCGACTCGGCCGTGCGGATCACCCACCATCCCACCGGCATCGTTGTGACGAGTTCCGAGAAATCCCAGCACCAGAACCGCGACATCGCCATGAAGGCCCTGAAATCGCGCCTCTACCAGCTGGAGCTGGACCGTCGCAACGCGGCCATCAACGAAGCCCACGAGAACAAGGGCGATGCGGGCTGGGGCAACCAGATCCGCTCCTACGTGTTGCAGCCCTACCAGATGGTGAAGGACCTGCGTACCGGCCATGAAACCTCGGATACCAAGGGCGTGCTGGACGGCGATCTCGATGGCTTCATGGCTGCGACCCTGGCGCTGAACGTCTCCGGCAAAAGCCGCGCGGACGCCCAGGCGGAGTAATCCGGCACTTCCGGGGGTGACCTGAGACAAGTCACCGCTTTCTTTTGCAAAAATCTGTCGCTAGGCTTTGTCTCATACCGAGAACGGAGCCTGGCCGACCATGAGCGACTATCATTCAGCAAGCGATCTTCTGGCGCAATTGCACGATGGCAGCCTGACGGCCACGGCGCTGATGGAGCGGACGCTGGCGAGGATTGCGGCGGTGAATCCGGATCTGAATGCCATCGTGGCGCTCAGACGCGCGGATGAGCTAATGGAGGAGGCCCGCAAGGCCGACGCCATGCGCGCGGCCCATGTGCCGCTGGGGCCGCTGCATGGCCTGCCGATGGCGGTCAAGGATCTCGCCAATGTCAGGGGCATCGTGTCCAGCCAGGGCTCGCCGCTCCTGAAGGATTTCGTGCCCACCGAGGACGAGTTGTTCGTCGCGCGCCTGCGGGCGGCGGGGGCGATCCTGATCGGCAAGACCAATACGCCGGAATTCGGGCTGGGGTCGCATACCTTCAACCCGGTCTATGGCGCGACGCGAAACCCTTTCGATCACGGGCGCACCTGTGGTGGCTCTTCGGGTGGGGCGGCTGTGGCGCTGGCGGCGGATATGGTGGCGCTGGCGGATGGCTCCGACATGATGGGATCCCTGCGCAACCCGGCGGGCTGGAACAATGTCTATGGCTTTCGCCCCACCTGGGGCTGGGTCCCGTCGGAGCCCAAGGGCGATCTTTTCCTGCATACTCTGTCGACGCTTGGCCCCATGGCGCGCAGCCCCGAGGATATCGGGCTGCTTCTGGACGTGATGGCGGGGCCCGATGCGCGCCAACCCATGGCTTCCGGCGGAATGCCTGTGATGCCGCTGCCGGAACCGGACCGGATGCGGATCGGCTGGCTGGGCGATTGGGGCGGAGCCTTCCCCATGGAGGCAGGCATTCTGGACACTTGCGAAGATGCTCTGAAGACCTTCGCGGATCTGGGCCACAGCGTGGAAGCCGTGGCGCCGCCATTCCCGGCGGAAAAGATCTGGGAGTCCTGGATCACCCTGCGCTCCTTTGCGGTGGCTGCGGGCCTGCGCGTCTTTGAAGGGCGCCGCGAGCATCTGAAGGAAACTGCCATCTGGGAGCTGGAGCGCGGCCTTGCCATGACCGCCCAGCAGGTGCAGGAGGCATCGGACCTGCGATCAGACTGGCAACGTGCGGCGGCGCGGCTGTTTTCGGACTATGACGCGCTGGTCCTGCCCACGGCCCAATGCTGGCCCTTCCTGGTTGAAATCGACTACCCGCGCGAAATTGCAGGCGTACAGATGGATACCTACCATCGCTGGATGCAGGTAGTGCTGCCGGTCAGCCTGTTGGGACTGCCCTGCCTAGCCGCACCGGCAGGGTTTGGGGACAACGGCCTGCCCATGGGCATTCAGATATTTGGCGCCCAGGGGCAGGATCAGAATTTGCTGGGCCTTGGCCAACAGTATCACGGGGTCACGCAGTGGTCTCAGAAAGCGCCTCCAGCGGGGTGAGGAGCGCCTCGGGAGGAGGAGAGACGTTTCGGGGAGGAAACGGATCCATGACAGACAAGGCCTTTGGCGTACCAGAACTGCAGCCCATGCGGGGAGAGATCCTGCGCGATGCGTTGAAATGCGGTTGGAAAGACTTCCTGGCGCGGCCCGGCTACGGGCTATTCTTTGCCGGTTTCTACGTGCTGGCAGGCTGGGCAATGACTTGGCTCACGGTCCAGACCGGCACCACCTTTTGGCTGGTCCTAGCGGCCATCGGCTTTCCGCTGATCGGTCCCTTCGCGGCCGTGGGGCTTTACGAGGTGTCGCACCGGCTGGAGCAGGGCGAAGAGATGGATGCGCGTGCCATCCTTGGCGTGGTCCTGCAGCAAAGCCGCCGCCAGCTGCCATCGATCTGCGCAATCATCATCGTCGTATTTCTGTTCTGGTTCTTCTTGGGACACATGATCTTTGCCCTGTTTCTGGGGCTATCCACTATGACCAATATCTCGACCTCGCTGGATGTGTTTCTGACGGTGGAAGGCCTCAGCATGCTGGCGGTGGGCTCCGTGGTCGGGGCGCTCTTTGCGCTGCTGCTTTACATGATCACGGTGATATCCCTGCCGCTCTTGCTGGACCGCGAAGTGGACTTTGTGACGGCGATGATCACCAGCTTTTCTTACGTCCAGCAGAACTTCATTCCGATGATCCTTTGGGGGATGCTGATTGCAGTCCTGACATTTGCAGCCATGGTGCCGGGCTTTGTCGGTCTATTTATCGTTCTGCCCCTGTTGGGGCATGCGACCTGGCATATATACCGCATCATCGCACATAATTAGCAACGAGAAGGAGCAGTTACGAGAATGGCTCTCCAGTGCGCAACAATCTGCGGTGATAGGGAAGCAGGCTCTCTTCGGTAACGAAACCTGTGCCGCGCGCAGCCGCTATGGCCGGAGCGATGTTTTGTCCGAGGTATTCGTAGACCATACGGGTCACGCGTTCGCCGCCTCCTTCGCGTACCGTTCGGGCCACATAGCCGACCCAGTAATTGTTCTCCAAAGATGCAACCCGCGCCAGGTAATTGAAGGAATAGGTCATGGAGCGGCGCTTTGAAATCAGGAATGCGACACCATCCTCGTGACAGCTTACAACTCCGCGAAATTCTCGCGAGGCAGGCGTTTCAGGCAAGCCTTGATTTCTCATGGCCTCCTTGGCTTCGAAACCTTTGATGAACGTTGCACCCGCTTCACCCCGGAATACCTGCACAAGACCGACAACAAAGCGGTCCTCATTGATGAAACTCCGGCGGGTGAATCGGTAGAAGCCGGATGCGAAAATCTGCTCACTCAGGTGTTGAAATCCGTGACCCAGAAAATCCGACAGGAATGGCCCCGTTATGATCTTTCCGTGCTGTCCAAGTGTGTCGACCGGCTCAAGGAGGATGCGCGCATCCACGTCAAAGAAGCAACAGATCCGGTCCAGCACGTCCGGACGCGGAAAACTCTCGCCGGACATGTATCGGTTGAACTGCGTGCGGTTGATGCCAAGGCGCCGCGACAGCTCAGATACAGAGGGGTATTGCTGGGCAAGATGACGCAAATTCGCACCAAACATGTCCCGCAATTCCGCAGGAGAGCGTGATTGACGCGCGCCGTTTGAGGGATATCGCGTTCCTGATTCCGCCATTATCCGAGTGTTCGCAGACAAATTTTTCCTGTCATTCGAAGTGATTTCATCTGTTTGTCGCTTAATCGCGTCAAGTATGGTTCCATATGGCGTCACATGATCGTTGTATTTGACACAAAATGCAATAGCCCGACGCAGTATTAGCCATGTTGGTGCCCCCACAATTGTCCCAAAATTGAGCGATAAACGAACGAGGCTAGCACGATGATTGGATACGTACTTTGGAGCGACAGTAACGCAGGCAAGGCGATCATCTGGTGTGAAGATCAAGGTGACCTTGCCTACTACTGCAAGGCGCATGACAGCTCGCGTACTTCCGTTTGCAAGGGCGACTGGGTGCAGTTCGATCTCGAGGAGGACGGCAACCTGAGGTTGGCTGCAAATACACGCATCCTTGAAGGTCAGACATACCCGGCATTGTCTGAGATGCTGTTGGATTGCGGCTCTGCGCAGCCCACAGAGGCTCGTGTTTCCTCAAAAGACAGTGGGTTGACTGCGCAAGCCGCTGGCTCAAGCATGACAGAGGTGCGTCGCCCGGCCAACGACAGCAATGTGATTCCATTCCCAGACCGCTCAAGCCGCGGAAAGCCCGCTCGCTACGGCTGAGCGAGCGTTCAACATGAAACGGTGGGCTCTTCGCCCCCGCCGCCTGGGACAGCGTCTCTACGCATATTCGTGACGAGAACTGCAGTAGCCCATACGCAATAACGCACAAAGGCCGACACCTGGTCTCGGCCTTTCGGTGTTTTGGGCGAAGGCGATTCCGCGGGATCGCGCGGTGGAGCCTCGGCGTATCAGGTGCCGCGCAGCAGGGCGGCAACCCCGGTCCGTGCGATTTCGATCAGGCCAAGCGGGCGCATAAGGTCGGCAAAAGCGTCGATCTTGTCTGGCGCGCCAGTGATTTCGAAGATGAAGCTCTCGAGCGTGCTGTCCACCACGTTGGCGCGAAAGATATCGGCAAGGCGCAGGGCTTCGACACGCTTGTCGCCGTCACTGACCACCTTGAGGATTGCCAGTTCCCGCTCGACCGAGGCTCCTTCGACGGTCAGGTCATGCACTTCATGAACGGGCACGATACGGCCAAGCTGCGCCTTGATCTGCTCGATCACCTGCGGTGTGCCGGTGGTGACAACGGTGATGCGGCTAAGGTGGCCGGTGTGATCCACCTCGGCCACGGTCAAGCTTTCGATGTTATAGCCGCGGCCCGAGAACAGGCCGATGACACGGGCCAGAACGCCCGGTTCGTTTTCGACCAGAAGGGCGAGCGTGTGCCTTTCCTGAACGTCGGAGAACGTGGGACGTAGGTTATAGGCCGAATGTTTGGTGGCGCCTTTTTTGATGTGTAGGGCAGACATGGTGTTGTCCTTTTTCCTATTGGTCCTCAGTCGTTTGGTCGGACCAGTCAATTTCGTGAAGAGGAGCGAACCGGATCAGACCAGTACCGCGCCACCAGCCTGAATCGCGTCTTTGGTTTCCGCTTCGCCCAGCAGCATCTCGTTATGCGGCTTGCCCGAGGGGATCATCGGGAAGCAGTTTTCATGCTTCTCCACCAGGCAGTCGAAGACCACCGGGCCGTCGTGGTTGATCATCTCCATGATCGCATCGTCGAGATCCTTGGGATCGGTACAGAGGATCCCCTTGGCGCCAAAGGCTTCGGCCAGTTTCACGAAATCGGGCAGCGCCTCGGACCACGAATGACTGTAGCGTTCGCCGTGCAGCAGCTCTTGCCACTGGCGTACCATGCCAAGCCGTTCGTTGTTGAGGATGAATTGTTTCACCGGCAGGCGATACTGCGCGGCGGTGCCCAGCTCCTGCATGTTCATCAGCCAGGAGGCTTCGCCTGCGACGTTGATCACCAGCGCATCAGGGTGTGCCATCTGCACGCCGATGGAGGCCGGGAAGCCATAGCCCATGGTGCCCAGCCCGCCCGAGGTCATCCAGCGGTTGGGATCTTCAAAGCCGAGGAACTGCGCGGCCCACATCTGGTGCTGGCCGACCTCGGTGCAGACATAACGGTCATGACCCTTGGTCAGCTCTTCCAGGCGCTGCAACGCGTACTGCGGCTTGATGGTGCCTTCGGAAGGTTTGTAGGCAAGGCAGTTGACCGCGCGCCAATCGGCGATCTTGGCCTGCCATTTCGCCAACGCCTCCTTATTGGTCTTGCGCCCACGCGCCTTCCAGACCTTCAGGAGGTCCTCCAGCACATGGCCCACATCGCCCACGATCGGTATATCGACACGGATCACCTTGTTGATGGATGACGGGTCGATATCGATGTGTGCTTTCAGGGATTTGGGGCTGAAGGCATCGATCCGGCCGGTGATGCGGTCGTCAAAGCGCGCGCCGATGTTGATCAGAAGATCGCAGTCGTGCATCGCCATGTTGGCCTCGTAAAGACCGTGCATGCCGAGCATACCCAGCCAGTTTTCGCCAGATGCCGGATAGGCGCCAAGCCCCATCAGGGTGGAGGTCACCGGGATGCCGGTTGCGTCGACCAGTTCCCGCAGCAGTTGGCTCGCGCCGGGGCCGGAGTTGATCACGCCGCCACCGGTATAGAACACCGGGCGTTTGGCAGTTTCCATCGCCGCGACCAGCTCGGTGATCTCTTCCATGTCGCCCTTCACAGGCGGCTGATAGTGCGAAGCGGCCGGTTTCGGTCCGGTATAGGTGCCGGTTGCGAACTGCACGTCCTTCGGAATGTCGATCAGAACCGGCCCGGGGCGGCCGGAGGTAGCGACGTGAAAAGCTTCGTGCAGGGTGCCCGACAGCTTGTCGGTGTCCTTTACCAGCCAGTTATGTTTGGTGCAGGGGCGGGTGATGCCGACAGTATCGGCTTCTTGGAAGGCGTCCGAGCCGATCATGAAAGTGGGCACCTGGCCGGTCAGGACGACGAGCGGAATGGAATCAAGCAATGCATCCGTCAGGCCGGTCACAGCATTGGTGGCGCCGGGGCCCGAGGTGACCAGCACGACGCCCGGCTTCCCAGTCGATCGCGCATAGCCTTCGGCAGCGTGAACCGCGCCTTGCTCGTGGCGGACCAGAATGTGCCGGATATCGTTCTGCAGGAAGATTTCGTCATAGATCGGAAGCACGGCGCCACCGGGATATCCGAATACCGTGTCCACACCCTGATCCTTCAGGGCCTGGACAACCATTTTTGCGCCGGTCATTTCACGTTTCATCTGCTTTTGCTCCAGTTGGCGGCAACGTCCATTCCGCATAAAAAAAGCCCCCGATTTTCTGGTCGGAGGCGCATGGGTCAGATTATGGTCTACCGTTACCGGCCCATGCGCTTGGTTCCTACAATGACGACTAGGGAAGTCATTTGCCGTGAGGCTCCTCTTTTGCGTTGCAGCGCAGACTAGGACTGGCGGACAGGGGCGTCAACCGGCAAACCTGTGGAAAATGCCCTTCTGGAGACATTTTCTTGCGCTGGCCGGGGTTGGTTGCGACATTTCCGCAAAACAAATGCGCGCCTACCATGTAGCCCCTGCCGTGAGGCCTGCGCGGTCCGCTGCACCGCGACATGACAACTTTGGGGCTGAGCGGGGCAGTGTCTTGGGCCTAAAGGCCGACACCTGTGCCCTGCAGCACCCCGTGCTCCAACGCATAGCGCGTCAGACCGGCCGTGCTGGAGATGCCAAGCTTGCGCTTGATGTTCTTGCGGTGGGTCTCCACCGTGCGCACCGAGATGTCGAGCGTCAGAGCCACTTCCTTGTTGGACTTACCCTGCGCAAGTTCCAGCAGGATGGTCTGTTCCCGGCCCGTCAGGGCTTCGCGGGCAGCGCTGTCCTTTGGTTTGAGCGAGCCTTCGGCGCCAGTGCAGAGGTATTGCTCGCCGCGCATGACGGCATCTATGGCGTCCTTGATGGCCTGGGTCGGGACGTCCTTCAGAACATAACCCATCGCGCCATGGCTGAGCGCAGTAGAGATGTATTCTGGGCTGTCATGCATTGACAGGATGAGAATGCGGGTCTTGGGGCAACGTTCCAGGATGATCTCTGTGGCACTGAGCCCCCCAAGACGCGGCATGTTGAGGTCCATCAGAATGACATCGGGCGTCAGTTCGCCCGCCAGTGCGACAGCTTCCTCCCCGTCTGTCAAAGACCCGACCACCTCGATGTCGTCATAGCTTTCCAGGATCGACTGGATGCCTTCGGCCACCATCGGGTGATCGTCAACGATCAGGACCTTCACGGGTGAGTTTTGAGTGTCTTGCAACAGAACGCCATCCCCAACAGTCTGTTTGTCACCAAACGCAGCCCCGCTTGACTGCCTCCTCACGACACCCGTTGCGGTGTCGCCTCATTGCCCGGCGGCAGGAGGTGGCTCAAGGGGAGTGTTGCCTCGATCACCGTGCCGCTTTGGGTGCCCCCTGATGACAGAATCCGCAAGGTGCCGTCAAGCTGATCGATCCGTTCCTGCATATTTCGCAGGCCGATTCCGGATGCTTTCGCGGTGGTTCTCGGCGCAAGGCCGCGCCCGTTGTCGCTGATGCGCATGGTGGCCCCGCGTGCATGTCCACGCAAATCGATGCTGACGCGGGTGGCCTCGGCATGGCGTTCGATATTGGTGAGCGCCTCCTGCGCGATGCGATAGAGAGCGATTTTGGCATCTTGGTCGAGCCGGTTGCGGAAGACCACGGTGGAAAATTCAGTCTCGATGCCGGTGCGAGCGGCAAAATCGTCGGTCAGTGCTTTCAGCGCCGGGCCAAGGCCAAGATCATCAAGAACGCCCGGGCGCAGATCCCGGCTGATGCGGCGCACTTCGGCGATAGCCGTTCCAAGGTGTTCGATCCCCTTGTCCAAAGGCGCCGAGGCGCCATCATGATCTCCGCGCATCAGGCGGCGGCGAGCGTTGTCCAGAGCATAGCGCACCCCCACTAGAATCTGGCTGATCCCGTCATGAAGTTCCCGGGCCACCCTCCCGCGCTCTTCTTCCTGAGCGTCAAAGACGCGCTGCGTAAGTTCCTTGAGCTTGGCATCCGCCAGGCGCCGCTCGCGAATGTTCAGCCCCATGCCGGAGCCAAACACCAGCAGGATCGCCACCAGCGTGATCCCGCCGATGTAGAAAAAGGTGCGCTGCACACGGTCTTCAACCTCGGCTCGCGCAGTCGCGACGGAGGCGAGAATGTCATCGATGAAAACGCCGGTCCCGACGGCCCATTGCCAATCCTGAAGGCCGACCACATAGGTGATCATCTGTGCCTCTTCGCCGGTGGAGGGTTTTTCCCATATGAAGCTGTGCCAGCCGGCCCCTTGCCGGGCCTGATCGATGAATGTGTCAACCACAGGCGTGCCCTGGCTGTCGGTGAGCCCGCGCCAGTTCTGGTTTATGAACTCGGTCTGGCGTGGGCTGACGAGGTTGTTGCCGTCGTAGTCGTAGACAAAGAAGAACCCGTCCTGTCCGTAGATCATCGCGCTCAGGATCTGGCTCACCTGTTCCTTGGCTTCTGCGTCATCGGGGGCGGCAAGACCGTAGATATGCGAAAACCCGTTGCGGGCTTGCGTCACATAGTTACGCAACTCGGCCTTTTTGGCCTCGATCAGCTGTTGTTCCAGAGCGCGGATCTCCCGGTCGGCCAGAGCACGCGATTGATAAGCGACCAGAACCGCGATGGCTGTCACTGCAATCAAAAGTGGAAACGCAGCCAGCAGCGATAGTTTCTGCGCGTAGTTCGGGCGAAAGAGGCTTTGAAACAGGCTGTTGAACAGGCGCATGAGGCGCTCCGCGGTTTGGAAAAGGGCAGGGGCGAATCGTCACGCAAACATAAATCGAAAGCAAGAGCCGCGAGAGGGCGTTTTACAAAGAGAATGGGCAACAAAAGAAGCCTCAGCCCAAAATCAATGCAGCTTTCTGACTGAATTTGGTCAAAAAACCTGTGATCTACGCAGTAGTAGGTATTCACAACTTCGGAGGCGTGGCTAGGGTAACGCCACTCGAACCGATCCGCCTGCGGCATGTCCGTGGGCAATCCATATACTTTGGGAGGAAAAACACATGGATCGTCGTTCCTTTTTGAAAACTTCTGCTCTGGGCGGTACCGCCGCGGCAGCATCCACTCTTGCTGCACCGGCTTATGCACAGGGCAAGCGTACGCTGACCATGGTGACCTCGTGGGGCCGTGGCCTGGCAGGCGTGTTTGACGCGGCCGAGCGCTCTGCGAACCTGATAAACGCCATGTCCGACGGTAACCTGACCGTTGATATCAAGGCGGCCGGTGAACTGGTTGGCGCCTTCGAAGTGTTTGACGCTGTGTCCTCGGGGCAGGCCGACATGTACCACGCGGCTGACTACTACTTCGTGGGTCAGCACCCGGGCTACGCATTCTTCACCGCTGTTCCCTTCGGCATGACCGCTCAGGAACTGGTGAACTGGTATTACCACGATGGCGGCATGGAGCTGCACGACGAACTGGGCCAGATCTTTGGCCTGAAGTCCTTCATCGCAGGTAACACTGGCGCCCAGGCAGGCGGCTGGTACTCCAAAGAGATCAACAGCCCCGAAGACTTCAACGGTCTGAAGTTCCGTATGCCGGGTCTGGGCGGCAAGGCACTGGGCAAACTGGGCGCATCGGTCCAGAACATCCCCGGTTCCGAAGTGTATCAGGCTCTGTCCTCCGGCGCGATCGACGGCACCGAGTGGATTGGTCCCTGGGCAGACGAGAAAGCCGGTTTCCAGGAAATCACCAAGACCTATTACACCGCTGGCTTCCACGAGCCGGGCGCGGGTCTGTCGCTGGCAACCAACCGTGACGTATTTGAAAGCCTGAGCCCTGCGCATCAGAAGATCATCGAAGTGGCCGCTGCAGAAACCCACCAGTGGAACCTGAGCCAGTTCCTCGCGAACAACGGTGCAGCCCTGCAGCGTCTGCAGGCCGGTGGCGTGAAGGTCATGGAATTCCCGGACAGCGTTTGGGACGCATTCGGCAAGGCTTCGCAGGAAGTCATGGCCGAGAACATGGGCGACGATCTCTTCAAGAAGATCCACGACAGCGCCATGGCATCGATGAAGTCCTCGGCCAACTGGCTGGAGCTGTCCTCGGGCGTTTACACCGCACAGCGCGGCCGCGTTCTGGGCTAACTCGCTTCACTTGCATTCATCGGATCCTCCGCCACCCGTGCGGGGGGTCCCTTTTCCATTGTGGCCGGTCAAGAACTACACTGTCGCCTGCGACATTTCTGGTTCTGTTGATTAGGCACAATCCATGATCCCGGGGGAACAATGCAGGACGACACTGGCATTTCCTTTTTCGGCGCCCTTGGGGGTGGTCTGCTCTGGCTCGCTCAGAACATCGCCGGCGCCTTCTATAATCTCGGCTATGCACTTTCCAACACCAGCCAGTGGCTGGCCTGGACGGGAGGGCTGGAAACCCTGGAGGACAAACAGTCGCTCATGCGCTTTGTCTACTATGGTGGTTCGGTCGAGTTCTTCTTTGTTGTGTTCACCGCGTTCCTGGTCCTGACCGGGGTTGGCCTTTACCGGCGCCAGGTCATGTGGGGCGTCGTGCGCGGGCTCGAAGGTTTTGCGAACGGAACCGGGCGTTTGTTCGCCTGGGCGGGCCTGATCATGGTGATTCAGCAGATCATCATCGTGTTCATGCAGCGCGTCTTTGCCCGGCCTGACATGAGCTTTGGTCTGGGCATCGACCTGCAGATGGACATTTCCTGGTTTGCTGAAGAGCTGAAGCTTTATAACGCGCTCGTGGTCTGCATGTGCGTGTCCTACACATTTGTGCAGGGCGGACATGTGCGGGTGGACCTGATCTATTCGGGCATCAGCTTCCGCGCCAAGAAGGTTGTGGACATGGTTGGCTCGCTTATCTTCATGATGCCTGCTGCGGTTCTGACCTGGATGTATGGCTGGTTTTTCCTGTGGCGCCACCTGATCGTGCCCAAACCCTCGGCTTCGGATACGCTGGATCGTCTGGTGATGAAGGCGCGCGCCCTGCGCTGGAACGTCGAAACCATCGGCTTCAGCCCGAACGGGTTCAACGGGTATTTCCTGTTCAAGATCTTGCTTGTGGCCTTTGCCGGCATCGTCTTCCTCCACGCCATCGCCTTCTTCTACCGCTCTTTGCTGGAGTTCATCGAAGGCCAGGGAAGTGAAAACAAATACCTCGACAAGGATAGCCTTGGAGAGGGCGAAGAAGCCTATGAAGGCGCGCATTAACCTAAGGGACAGCTGACATGCTATTCGGTCTTGATGGCGTCGAAATCGGCCTGATCATCGTATTCTTCTGCCTTTTCGGAGGCATTCTGTCCGGCTTCCCGGTGGCTTTTGCCATCGGCGGCGCCGGTGTGATCTCCTTCGGGATCATTGCCGCACTGGATAGTGCGGGCCTGTTGATCCACCAGGCGATCGACACCTCTTCGCAGGTCTACCGCGATCTGGTGAACTCGGGGGTTAAACCCGATACAATCTCAATCTTCCGATACCCGGAGTTGCCCCGCATTGGTGAACCGGTCTTCCCGCAAGGGTGGGAAACCGCACTGGATCGGAACGTGTCATTCATCGTGAACCGCATGAACGAGCGGGTTCTGGCGGGGGCGTCCATCGAGACGTTGCTCGCGGTGCTGATGTTCGTTCTGATGGGCATCACGCTGGAGCGCTCTAAGATCGCCAACGATCTTCTAACCACCATGGCGCGCGTCTTTGGCCCGCTGCCCGGCGGTCTGGCGGTTTCCATCGTGGTTGTGGGCGCTTTCCTGGCGGCCTCCACCGGGATCGTGGGCGCGACCGTGGTGACCATGGGCCTTCTGGCCCTGCCAACCATGTTGCGCAACAACTACAGTCCCGAACTCGCCACAGGCGTGATCGCGGCCTCTGGCACATTGGGGCAGATCATTCCGCCCTCGATCGTGATCGTTCTTCTGGGCACGCTGGCCGGGGATCTCTACTCCACTGCTCAGGAAACCCGTGCGCAGGAGGCAGGCTGCACAGACGCGCTGACCTTCCTCGGAGAACCTGCGGTCGTCTCGGTCGGTACACTGTTCCAGGCGGCGCTTCTGCCTGGCATCATGCTGGCCCTGCTTTATGCACTTTATGCTTTTGGCTTCGCGCTGTTGAACCCGGAGAAAGCACCGGCGGTTGAACTGGGCACTACAGGCGATGAGCCGATTACTCGCAATGAAGCACTGACCTGGTTCCTGGGTGTGCCTGCTGCGATCATCGGCGGTGCCATGCTGCTTGGCTCGGTAAACGTTATCGGTTCGCAGAATATCAATGTCTCCAGCTTCTCGGACGCGGGTCAAACCGCTTCCTTGCGTACCTCGGTTGGGCCTGAGTGTAAGGCTTCAATGATCGAGCTGCACGGCCAAGAGGCCTGGGATGCAGCCGTTGAGGAGCAAAAAGCCATTGATGCCGCTGGCGGTGTCGCATCTGCAGAGCGTCTGAACGAAGATCAGATCGCCGAAGCCCGTGCTGCAAAGATCGCCAACGCGGCACCGCTGGGCACCGGGATCACAGTGATCATTGTTCTGCTCGGTCTGGTTCTTGCAGTTGGGCGCGGTGTTGCCCCGTCGCGGGATGGCAAACCGCTGATCGTGGGCGCCATAGGCCTGCTGCTCTTGGCGCTGGTCGATATCCTGATGATTGCGCCGACAACTTCGTCCGGGACGACGGTTCTGTTGATCCTGATTCCTGTGGCCATCGCTCTTTATGGCTGCAAAGAAGCGGCGATCCGCTGTGCGCGCAACGATCTGATCCGCGTGGTCTTCCCACCGCTGGTTCTGATTGTTGCTGTGCTGGGCTCGATCCTTGGCGGGATCACCAACCCGACGCCTGCTGCGGCGCTTGGGGCGGGTGGTGCCATCATGTTGGCGGCTTATCGTCGCCTGCAGGACGAAGGACGTTCGGGCAAGATCATCATCGGGTCGACCTTCGCGGTGATCATCTGCATCCTGATCGGAATCAACTTCGATCTGCGGATCAATCAGGACAACGTTTCCTTTGAAAGCTGGGTGGCCTTCTTCTTTGCCTATGGCGCTTATCTTTACGCGCTGTTCGGTCTGCTGTTTGGCTGCTTTGTGCTGTTCAAGGGCGGGGTGCTGACACCGATCGTACGGGAAACCGCCAAGGTGACCTCAATGGTCTTCACCATCCTGATCGGCTCGCAGCTCTTGAACCTGGTGGTGATTTCCTTTGGTGGCGAGCACTATATTCAGCAGTTCCTGAAGAGCTTTGACAACGAGATGACGGTCTTCCTGATCGTGATGCTGGTTCTGTTCTTCCTGGGATTCGTTCTGGACTTCCTCGAGATCATCTACATCGTGATCCCGATTGTCGGGCCGGTTATCTATGGTGGCTCATTCGATCCCAAGTGGGTGACCATCATGGTTGCGGTGAACCTACAGACGTCGTTCCTGACACCGCCCTTCGGCTTTGCGCTGTTCTACCTGCGCGGTGTGGCGCCGAAAGAGGTGACAACGGGTCACATCTATCGCGGGGTTCTGCCCTTCGTGCTGATCCAGGTTGCGGGTCTGGCGATCCTCTGGCTGTTCCCGTCTATCGTGACCATCGTTCCGTCCCTGATGCCGAACTGATCGGATCTCTAAAGCAATTGAAAAAGGGCCCTTTGCGGGGCCCTTTTTTGTGATCAGCGACTTAAAACCAGGTTAGCCCATGGACAGGGTCCAAGCCTTGTCGGCGGGTATTCGGCCTTCCAGTACCTCTCGGTAGGCAGCGGCCACGCTCTCAGCGCCGACGCCGTGAGATAGCGACAGCCATTTTGAGCTTGTCTTGGCTGCGCGCTCCCAGAAGGCGGCGGACCGGCGGTCGAATTCGCCCGGCCCCCAATCCTTGCCACGCTTTGCGATATGGCCGGGGGCAAAGAACATGGCACTGCGCTCCCGGATATAATCTTCGCCCATGCCAGCCTCGTCGTAGTGGGTGAGTCCAACGTGGCTGGTATAGCGCATCGCCGATCCAAGGTTCCGATGCAGGTGGCTGATGACAGGACCTGAGCCAGACATGTCGATGATCAGGGTAGGGCAGTGCGCTTTGAGCGCAGTTTCGATATCGTCATAGGTCAAAACTTGATCATAGAGGGCGAGCGCTCGAACCTTATGTGCATTCCCGCGGGAGGTCAGCGCCAGAACGGGCGGGGCGCCCCGGTCTTCCTTTATCGCGTAGGCGGTGCCGATCCCGGTCTTGGAGGATGCCGAGACGATCAACACCTGCTCGGCTCCGAACCAGTCGTTGTCCTTGGAAAAGTCATAAAGGCAGTAAGAGGTCGCATATAGCGGCCAGAGCACCATGCGCAGATCATCCATGGCGGCATCATAATCCGGGTCCTTGGACAGGCGCACATAGCGGTTATAGACCGCAGGCAAATCTTGCCGGTATGCGGCACCGTCCAAGAAGCGTTTCTCCTTAACTTGCTGCGGTTCAAGCGTGACGTGGGAGGCCATGGGCCAATATCCAAAAAGTCGTTCTCCTGCAAAGACGCCCTCTGCGGCGCTCTCTTCGACAATGCCAATCCCCCAGACCGGGAGCACGCCCCAGTCTTGGTCGTTGGGAGGGAAGAACTTCCAGTATCCGATCCGCTCGCCCACCACGCCGTAGGTGATGTTGTTGGCCGTCAGGCCAAAACGCTCGACCCTGACCCTTATCTCACCGGGGGCAGGCGGGCGCTGTTCCTCAGATGTCAGACGATATCTGGCCAAATCCGTTTTGCAGACCTCAAAGGTCTGCGCCGTGTGCTCTGATGTCATGAATGATGCTCTCCCTTTGGGAAAAGCGTAGTCGGGCCACGGCGGCAAACAAAGTCGCACTATCAGTCCGGGACGTTGCGTCAGGTCTCATCAAGCGAGATAAGTCGACATTCCGGGCGCGGCTCAGCGAGATTTGTGAATCGGCTGCTGGGGAAGCTGGATATTCGCAACCTGCTCGGAGATTGTGGTGCTGGCCGTCTCGGACGGGCTGCCGGTGGTGGCCTGCAGCTCTTCAAAGCGTTTCCATTTGCCCCCATGGTAAAGCTCCAGCCCTGAAAATCGGGTCTTGTAGCCCATTTTGGGGCTGCCTTTGACCCAATAGCCCAAGTAGACATAGGGCAGTCCTGCGTCACGGGCGATCTCGATATGATCGAGGATCATGTAGGTGCCGAGGGAGTTCTGAGGCTGATCGGGCTGGTAGAAGGAGTAAACCATGCTCAGCCCGTCCTCCAGCACATCTGTCAGCGAAACGGCTGACAGCGTGTTTTCTTCGCGGCTGCTGTATTCCACCACCCGGCTGCGGATCGGCGTTTCTTCAATCATAGCAGCGTATTCGAACACATCCATATCCGCCATGCCGCCATCAGAATGGCGACTGTCCAGATAGTGTCGGAACAGCTGGTACTGATCTTCGGTCGCCCAGGGCGATGTTGCGCGCCGGATCAGATGGCTGTTGCGTTTGAGGGTGCGTTTCTGGCTGCGACTGGGGGCGAAACGCGCAACATCGATACGCGCCGACAGGCAGGCTGAGCAGTCTGAGCACGATGGACGGTAGAGCACGTTTTGCGAACGCCGGAACCCTTGCTGCGACAGGCTGTTGTTTAACTGTTCCACGCCGTCCCCTTGCAGGGCGGTGAACAGTTTGCGCTCCATCCGGTCCTCCAGATAGGGACAGGGCTGGGGAGCCGTCACATAAAACTGAGGAGCGATGGGAAGAGTGTGGCGCATAGGGGTGGGCTAAGGTCCAGAACGGATGTCTCAAGAGAAAGTCTTATCCTTAAGGATAGCAACGAGCACCCTTCGCGCCAAGGGTGCTCGGTCAAAATGGTTTCACAGTGGTTTCCCGAGGCGGGTCAAAGGCGTTCAGCGCACCGTGCTCCGCCGATTGAGCATGACCGTGCCCAACAGGGCATCGCCCAAACCCTGTCCTCTGGCAGAAGTCATCATCATGATGATCGACACGATCTGCAAAGGCGGCAGAGCCAGAGCCATCGTATAGGCGCCGGTGTGCAGCGCTGCCATCTGTGTGTCGAGGCGCCGACCCGAGAGATCGCGCAATTCGATTCCGGCAAACCGCATGCCCCAGGTGGCAGACCCGTTCGCAATGGTGATGGTGCGATAGGCAAAGCCGATCATCAGGTACAGCAGTGGCCAGAAAAAGAAGCCGATAAAGGCCGTTAGGATCCCGATCGCCACACAAAGAGCTATGATGATCGCGCTGTCTACGATCCAGGCGATCAGGCGCTTGGGCGCTACAGAAGCATAGAACTCTGATTGATAGTCGGGGTCGGGCAGGGCGGTCATCTGTGCATCCTGTGATGTCAATTGAATAGGGGATGTAACGCGAAAATGGAATGCCCCCGCCCCATTGGGGGCGAGGGAGGTGGTGGAAGGATCAGGCCCGCTTGGGCTCCTCTTCCGATTCGTCTGCCTCTTCGGCGGCCGCGGCGGCGCGCTGCTCCATGAATTCATCGAATTCGGCCTTGTCCTTGGCTTCGCGCAGGCGTTGCAGGAAGGCGTTGAAGTCATGCTGCTCCTGTTCGAGGCGGCGCAGGGTGTCAGCCTTGTAGGCGTCAAAAGCGCTGTTTCCGCTGGACCGCATGGCGGACATGGCGTGATGGGCCCAGGGTTTATGACTGCGGCAGGATTTGTTGAACATGCGTTTGCTCCAGATCATGTAGAACAGAAGGGCGAGGCCAATCGGCCAGAAGAAAACAAAGCCAAGCACCATGGCAGCGATCCAGGCGCCTTTGCCTTTGCTGTCGAGCCAGGCTTCGCTGCGTGAGAACCACCCCTGCGGATGGCCCGGGGCATGGGGTGCAGTTGCGGTTTGGGTATAACTCGTCATCGGGACCTCCGGTTGCGGGTTGATGTAAATCTCTTTTACATCCTCAATATCGAGAGTGAGACCCCGCCTCGCAAGAGGTCATGTGAATGTTTTTTACATTTTTATCTTATGTGATTGATTTAGTGAGAAATATTTCCCGCTAGAATCCGGAGGCGTGTTTAATGTCGCCGGTTGCCAGCACAGGGGAGGCATCGATCTCGTCCGCATCGAGCATCGCTGCCACACGTTCGAGGCTGGCGACCAGCATGGCCTGTTCCCAGTCCTCCATCGCGTTGAACTTGCGCACGAAGCGCTGCTGTAGCGGGTCTGGAGCTTCCTCAAGGATCTGTCCGCCCTTGTCGGTCAGGGTGATATTGATCTGACGGCGATCCTGGCTGGACTTTTCACGGGTCACCAGGCCGTCGCGCACCAGTTTATCGACCAGTGACGTGATCGTCCCCTGTGAAACACGCATGCGCAGAGAGATCGCCTTGGCCGTCGCATAGCCCTGTTCGCTGATGATCTGCAGTACCCGAAACTGAGCTGGCGTTACGCCGGTGGTCTGGCGAATCTCGCGTCCAAACAATTCGGTTGCCCGCACAATACGGCGGAGCGCGATCAGGCTACTGTCGATGCGGTCCATGAGGTCTCCATTACTTTGACTTAGGAAGTATATGGCAGTTTGTCGCATCTATCAAAACAAAACACACTTCGTATATTAAAGCAATAAGGCGTCGTTTTTTGCTCATAATGGCGAAATGCGACGCCGAATCCGGCAAAATGCATAAAACTTGCTTTGACTATTGAAATGTATGGTGCGCCATGATACTTCACCCATCGAAGCGAAAGGAGATCAACACGATGCAGAACCCCGCTGACCCGAGGCAGATTGCCCTTCCGGCCCTGCGCACGCCTTCATCCGAAGACGGTGCGCGTATCTGGGAGCTGGTACGCAGCTGCAGACCGTTGGATGAAAACTCCATGTACTGCAATCTGCTGCAATGCGATCACTTCGCGGATACCTGCGTCATTGCCGAGCTGTCTGGCGAAGCTGTCGGGTGGATCTCTGCCTACGTGATGCCGAATGATCCGGAAACGCTGTTCGTCTGGCAGGTGGCCGTGTCTGAAAAAGCGCGCGGGCGCGGCCTGGGTGCGCTGATGTTGCAGTCGATCCTGCGCCGTTCGGCGTGTCGGGGTGTCAAACGGATCCAGACGACGATCACGGCTGACAACGACGCCTCCTGGGCGCTTTTCGGCAAGTTCGCCAAGCTTCAAGACAGCCAGATGGATATTCAGCCCTACTACACGCAGGCGCTGCACTTCCAGGATCGGCACAAGACCGAAAACCTCGTGACCATCGCTCTGCGAGCGCGCGCACGTTTGGCCGCCTGATCGCGGTCGCCCACGGTTTTCACCCGTTCATTCCTCCCAAAATCAAACAACACGGAAAAGAGGTCGTATGTCTACGAACACCTCCATCACACCTATTTTCAAACGCCGTGAGTCCGAGGCGCGCAGCTATTGCCGGGGCTTCAACACGGTCTTCACCTCCGCGTCGGGTTCTGAAATGGTGAGCGAAGACGGCCAGCGCTATATTGACTTTCTGGCCGGCTGCTCATCGCTCAACTACGGGCACAATGACCCGGACATGAAAGCGGCGCTGGTCGAGCACATCCAATCTGATGGCGTTGCGCATGGCCTGGATATGCACACGGACACCAAGGCGGCCTTCCTTGAGACCTTTGAGAACGTAATCCTCAAGCCTCGTGGCATGGACCACAAGCTGATGTTCACCGGCCCCACCGGCGCCAACGCTGTTGAAGCGGCGATGAAGATCGCCCGAAAGGCGACGGGTCGCACCAACGTGATCGCGTTCACCAATGGTTTTCATGGCGTGACCCAGGGCGCTCTGGCTGCGACCGGCAATGGCTACCATCGCGGCGGCGCAGGCGTGAGCCTGAACAACGTCACCCGCGTTCCGTTTGATGGCTACATGGGCGGTGACAACGATACGGCTGATTATCTCGAGGCGATGCTGAACGACCCCTCGTCGGGAGTCGACGCGCCTGCTGCGATCCTTCTGGAAATCGTTCAGGGCGAGGGCGGTCTCAATGCGGCCAGCGCTGCATGGGTGCGCCGCGTTGCCAAGCTTGCAAAAGAAGCCGGAGCGCTGCTGATCATCGATGACATTCAGGCCGGCTGCGGCCGGACGGGCACATTCTTTTCGTTCGAGGACATGGGCGTGACCCCTGACATCGTCACGCTTGCGAAATCGGTGTCCGGCTTTGGGCTGCCGATGGCGCTGGTTCTGGTGAAGCCGGAATATGACGTGATGGGCCCGGCCGAGCATAACGGCACCTTCCGCGGCAACACACATGCCTTTGTGACGGCACGTGTGGCGCTGGAAAAATTCTGGTCTGACAAGTCCTTTGAACAGGACATCGCGCGTCGGGCGCTGATGGTGGAAGAGGCCTTAAACGAAATTGCCGATATGGTGCCGGGCGCCCGCCTCAAGGGGCGCGGCATGATGCGCGGCGTTGATGTGGGGTCCGGCGATCTGGCTGGAGACATCTGCGCGCGGGCCTTTCAGAACGGCCTCATAGTCGAAACCTCCGGCCCCGAAGACGAGGTGGTCAAGATCTTGGCTCCGCTTACCACACCGGATGAAGAACTGGCGGCTGGCCTCAAGATCCTGACGGATGCGGCACGCGGCGTTTTCGAAACAACCAAAGTGGCAGCGGAGTAAGACCATGATTGTCCGTGATTTCAACGATATTTTGAAAAACCAGCGCGACCGCGTGGTCAGCGATGCCAAGTGGACCAGCGTGCGGATGCTGTTGGCCGACGACAAGATGGGCTTCTCCTTCCACATTACCTTCCTGGAAGCGGGCTCGGAGCACACTTTCGAGTACAAGAACCATTTCGAAAGCGTCTACTGCATGCAAGGCACCGGCTCGATCACCGATCTGGCCACGGGTGAGACGCACCTGATCCGCCCGGGTGTGATGTACGCGCTGGACAAGCACGACCGTCACGTCCTGCGCGCCGAGGAAGAACTGGTCATGGCCTGTTGCTTTAATCCGCCGGTGACCGGCACCGAGGTGCACCGTGAAGATGGCTCTTATGCGGCGCCTGAGACTGTCGAGGCATAAGCCATGGCACATACAGTGGAAAAGATCGGCGGGACGTCAATGTCCCGCCTGAATGAATTGCGCGATACGCTGTTCATCCAAAACGGGAAGGCCGAATATGGCCGGATTTTTGTCGTCTCTGCCTTTGGGGGGATCACCAACCTGCTCTTGGAGCATAAGAAAACCGGCACGCCGGGTGTTTATGCTCGCTTTGCCAATGCCGAGGATGACCATGGCTGGCTCGATGCGCTCAACGAGGTTTCTTCGGCGATGATAGCGGCCCATGAGGTCGTGTTGGAGCACCAGGGTGACATAGATCAGGCCACTGCATTCGTGCAGGAACGCATCGAGGGCGCTCGCAACTGTCTCATCGACCTGCAGCGCCTATGCTCTTACGGACATTTCCGGCTCAACACGCATCTCTTGCAGATCCGCGAGTTGCTGTCGGGCCTCGGCGAGGCGCACTCGGCACTGGTTGCGGTGCTGATGCTTCAGCGTGCAGGCGTGAACGCGCGGCTGGTGGACCTTTCCGGCTGGCGCGGTGACGCGGACTTGTCGCTTGAGGCACGGATTTCTTCCGGGATGGACGGTATTGATCCCGCCACTGAAATGCCGATCGTTACCGGTTATGCGCAATGCGCCGAAGGGTTGATGCGCGAATTCGACCGTGGCTATTCGGAGGTGACCTTTTCGCAACTGGCGGCCCAGACCGGCGCGCGGGAGGCGATCATTCACAAGGAATTCCACCTGTCTTCCGCCGATCCCAAACTTGTGGGCGAAGGCAATGCCCGCAAACTGGGTCACACCAACTATGACGTTGCAGACCAGATGGCCAACCTCGGCATGGAGGCGATCCACCCCTCGGCGGCAAAGACACTGCGCCAGTCGGGTGTACCTCTGCGCGTTACCAATTGCTTTGAGCCCGAGGATCCTGGCACCATAATCGACGACCAGCCCGCACCGAAACCGGCGGCAGAGATCGTCACCGGCCTCGATATCATAGCGCTGGAGCTGTTCGAGCAGGACATGGTCGGCGTCAAAGGCTATGATGCTGCGGTTTTGGAAATCCTGACCCGTCACGATGTGCGGATTGTCTCGAAAGTGACCAACGCCAATACGGTGACGCACTATCTGGACGCCTCGCTCAAATCGATGCGCCGGGTCGAGGCGGATCTGTCCAAGCGCTACCCGCAGGCAGAAATCAACAGCGAGAAACTGTCGCTCATATCGGTCGTGGGGCGTGACCTTAGTGGCCTGCACGTCCTGGCTCGAGGTATGAATGCTTTTGCCAAGGACGATATCCTGCCACGCGGTGCAACGCAGGGTCCGCGCAACGTTGACACTCAGTTCATCCTGCAGCGCGAGGACAAGGACAAGGCGATTGCCTTGTTGCACGAAGAGTTCTTCTGCAGTTCAGAGGCCGAGACCCGCATGGCTGCGTGAGCGGTCAGTTTCTAACCGGGCGCTGCGCGTTCAGCTTTTGCGGGACGGGCGGCGCATCGGCGCGCGGCTGCGCTCATTTCCGGCCGAGGTAGCCTTTTGTAGCAGCACCAGGAACTGGTGCTGCTCTTCCTTTGTGAGACCTGTGAGAATCTCGCCTTGGACCGCATCCACCAACGGTTGGACCCTGTCGAGGATCTGCTGACCGGCCGCAGTGAGGTCTAGTTGCTTCGCGCGGCGGTCTTTTGGGCTGACGCTGCGGTCGATCAGCGCTTTTGCCTCGAGCCGGTCGATGACCTTGCCAAGTGTCGCCTTGTCATAGGCAATCAGCCCCGCCACGGAGGCCTGATCGACACCCGGATTGGCCTTGATCGCCTTGAGCGCAGCATATTGAACCGGCGTCAGGTCGATATCATGGGATGAAAGCATTTCGGCAAATTGTGCCACAGAGATCTGGTGCAGGCGCCGGATCAGATGACCAGGAAACCTGTGGAGATCCAGATCGTAACTATCGGCGTTCCGGGCTGTCATTTTGTTGTGTCCAGGATCGAGGTATCTTGTTTGATCTTGGGCTCATCTTAATCAGAATACTGGGCAAATGACCATATCGCCCTGGTGTGAGTTCGTGCAGAGATCCGCGCATTTCCGGCTTTTCCTGTCTTCGGTCCCAAGCTAGATCAATACCATGTCACTTACGTTCTCCTCCCTTCAGGACATGTACGATCATGGTCACGATACGGTGATCGATGTGCGCAGCCCTGCCGAATTTGCCGAAGATCACGTGCCCGGTGCCATCAACCTGCCGGTTCTCAGCAACGAAGAGCGCGCCAGGGTGGGCACCATCTATGTGCAGCAAAGCCCGTTTCTGGCGCGCAAGATTGGCGCTTCCATGGTTTTTCGAAATGCCGCTGAACATATCGAGAATTCTCTCAGACAGTATGAGGGAGGCTGGCGTCCTTTGGTCTATTGCTGGCGGGGGGGACAGAGATCCGGCAGTTTTACCTACCTGCTGCAGCAAATTGGCTGGCGGGCCGAAGTCATAAAGGGCGGCTATCAGTCCTACCGTCGTCTTGTGCATGCGATGCTGTATGAGACCGAGCTGCCTTATCGGTTGGTCCTTCTGGATGGCTACACTGGCACGGCAAAGACCGATTTGTTGCAGTATGTAGAAGATGCGGGTGGTCAAGTGCTTGATCTTGAAGGACTAGCCAACCATCGCGGATCTCTGTTGGGGGATTTGCCCGGGGATCAGCCCAGTCAGAAGGGGTTTGAATCGGCCTTGGCTGGTGCCTTGGTGCGATTGGACCCGTCGCGCCCGGTTCTGGTCGAGGCAGAATCGAGCAAGATCGGCGCGCGTATCATCCCACCCAGCCTGTGGAGCCTGATGAAAGAGGCGCAGCGGATTGAGGTCAGCGCCCCGCTCAATGCCCGCTGCACCTATCTGCTCGACAGCTATGGAGACAACCTGCCACCGCCCGATGCCCTGGCCGAGACCTTGGACCGCCTGCGTGTCCACCGCTCGAACGCTGTGGTGGATGGTTGGCTCGGAATGATCAAGGCGGGCGACATGGCGGGGTTGGCCGAGGCTCTCATGGTTGAACACTATGATCCAGCTTATCAAACTTCCCGGCGCCACATTGGGGCTCAGGTGATGGCGTCCTTCACGCTCGATCGGCTGGAGCCTCATGCGTTGCGGGCAGCCGCATCCCAGATATGCGATCGGCTTGAACAGATCGCTCAAGGTGGGGCCACCCGTTAACGTAGCACGATCTGTCCTGCGCCGTGGGTGATTTGACCGATCACTGCAGCCCTATGGCCTGCGTCCTGCAGGGTTCTTACTGCCGTGTCCGCCTTCGTGCAGGGCAGGGCGGCCAGCAGGCCGCCAGCGGTTTGCGGATCAAATAGAAGATCCTGCGCGCCCGCCGTTCTCCACTCGGGCAAGAGAGCCGCGTTTTCCGGGAATAGCGACGAGCGCACGCCGCTTTCGGCCAGTACTGCCGCGCCCTCCATGAGGGGAACGGCTGCGAAATCCAGCTCGGCACTGACACGTGAGGCCTCGCAGATGCCCAACAGGTGTCCGGCCAGACCAAAGCCCGTGACATCGGTCATCGCATGCGCATCGGGAGCCAGCACTTCTGATGGAAGCGCCTGAGAGCGCTGCATCTGCTCCAGGGCGGCAGCGACCCAGGTGCCCTCGGCCTTTGCGGCCATCTCGGCGGCCATGATCACGCCAGATCCAATGGGTTTTGTCAGCACCAGCGCATCGCCTGGACGCGCTCCCGCCAGTGTGATCGGATCGCGTGCGCAGAGGCCCGTAACAGTAAAGCCTATGGTCAATTCATCCCCAAGCGAGGTATGCCCGCCGACGATATCGGCGCCAGCCTCCGACATTATGCTGCGCGCGGCGCTCATGATTTCTACCAGAGTGCGCTGTTGCAGGGCAGGCGCCAGGCGCGGCAGGATCAGGTTCGCAGTGGCGGCCTGCGGGGCGGCGCCCATGGCCCAGACATCTCCCAGTGCATGGACCGCGGCAATACGTGCCATCACATATGGATCGAGCGTAAAGGCACGCAGGTGATCTGTAGTGATCACCTGCCGCGTTGATCCCATGGTCAACAGCGCCGCATCATCGCCTGGCAGTGGAGTGACATCATCCCGTGTGCTGGCGGCGGCATGCCCCAAAGCGGCACGCAGCGCGCTGCGTCCGGCCTTGGCACCGCAACCGCCACACATGGGTTTGTCACCGAGGATCTCGGGCAGATCCTTGGTATGTTCTGCAGGCAGGTCTGGGGCGTCCATCTCGGGCAGGGCCCGAAACTGCTCCATGAAACTCTGGTCAATCCGGTCCTTCCAGCGCCAGACCATTTTCCCGGTAAAGAGCATTCCGAACCGTTCGCCAAGCGCTTCTTTGTCGCCCATTGAGATGAGTTTCAGGTAGTCTTTCTGCGGCTTGTAGCGACGCATGGGATCGCCAGTTATGGCCGCGCGCAGGTTGTGCAGCAGGATCGGCGCCTGACGGACCGCGTAGACACCGGCCTTGGGGCGCGGCTCATAGCCGAGGTGCGCACAGTCTCCTGTTGCAAAGACTGCGGGATCCGAGGTTTGCAGCGTATCGGAGACGGTCAGAAACCCCTCGTGCAGGTCCAGACCGCTGCATGCCAGCCAGTCATGCGGACGCGCGCCCGCAGCTCCGGTGGTGAAATCTGAGAGTACCTCGCGCCCATTTTTCAGTTTCACGTGATCCGCGTGAAGGCTGTCAACCGATGCATTTTCGATCAGCGTGACGCCATGCTCGGCAAAGGCACGTCGCATGCGGTCTCTCACACCGGCGCTGGCCGTTCCAAGCACCGAGCCGCTGTCGATCAGGGTTGCCTGTTGCAGACGCCCCCGCGTGCGCAAGGCGTGAGCCATGGCCAAGACCAACTCGGCACCCGCAACACCGCCGCCGATCACCGAGATACGCGCCGGGCCGTCGCCTTCGCGGAAGGCATCCCATTTCTGCGCGAAGGTCCCAAGCGGTTTGGCAGGTACGCCGTGTTCTGAGAAGCCGGACAGATCTGGCATGTCGGAGGTGATGCCCACATCTACAGAGGCCACATCAAATGCCACATCCGGCCGCCCCGCCACCTGAACCGTTCGCGCATCGGGATCCAGCCCCTCAGCGGCACCCAGGATCAGCCGCGCCCCTGCGTGCCGCGCGAGCCGCACCAGATCAATATCAAGGTCTTGGCGGCTGTAGTGGCCTGCGACAAACCCGGGCAGCATCCCGGAATAGGGAGCGGTAGGGCCCGGGTTTATGAGGGTCAGGCGCGCGCCGGATAGGGGGCGCATCGCCCATTTTAGGAGCACCAATGCATGGGCGTGTCCGCCCCCGATCAGAACCACATCCTTGGTCTGAGGCAGGCGGGGCGTGTCCATGGGTTTGCTCTTTCTATGTTAGGCAGTCGGCGCGAATAATGATTTTCAGTTCGGCGTCTAGGCCTGTTCGTCGCTTGCAGGGGTGTTGTGCGTTGCCCAGATCCCATCCTTTCCGGCTTCTGGCAACGTACCTGTTTCCTCGCGACGGTGAATGTGGACCTTGGCGATGAAGTGGGCTGTCACCGGAGCGGTAAGGAACAGGAACAGCGTAATCATCAGCTCATGAAGGGACAGGTGCCCCTCAACCGCGATGGCATGCGCCATCGACGCCAGGAGTACCCCGCCAACACCAAGGGTTGTCGCCTTGGTCGGAGCATGAAGACGCGACATGGGGTCGTTCAGCTTCAACAGGCCGAAGGATCCGACAATGCCAAAGATGCCGGCCATTACCAGAAAGACTGTTATCAGGAGGTCGATAAAAAGTTCCATGGGTTCCTCACTCGATGATGTTGCCGCGCAGGATGAAGCGCGCATAGGCCACAGTGGAAATGAACCCGAGCATTGCAATCAGCATGGCTGCCTCAAAGAAAATCTCGGTCCCGAGCGCCATACCATAAAGCACCATCAGGGCGATCGCGTTGATGAACATGGTATCAAGCGCCAGGATACGGTCAGCCATGGTGGTACCGAACATCACCTTCCAGAGGTTCATCAAGAGCGCCAGACCAAAGCAGACGAAGGCAAAAAGAGCCGCAGTCTCAATCATTCGAAAATCTCCATCAGGCGGCGCTCGTAGCGCTGTTTGATCTCGTCACGCACCGCATCAGTGTCCTCACAGTCGAGGCAATGCACCAACAAAGCGTGCCCCTCAGCCGACAGGTCAGCCGAAACTGTGCCTGGGGTCATGGTGATTGTTCCTGCCAGCACGGTGATGGCCTCGGGTGTGCGCAGATCGAGCGGGATTGTCACCCAGGCGGGCTGGCGTTTGGCGTTCGGTTTGAAAAGAACGATACGCGCAACCGTAATGTTTGCCACGACGATGTCCCAGATAACCAGCAGAATGTAGGCAACGATCTTGACTGGGTGCTTCATGCGCAGTTGCTGCGGCCAGAAGGGCTGTGTGACGAAGGGGATCAGCAGGCCCAACAGGAAACCAAAGACCAGCGAGTTCAGCGTGAAGCTGTTGACGGTCAGAACCCAGGTAAGCGTCAGCAAAAGGGTCAGAACGGGATGAGGAAGAAGTCGGCGCATCAGTTTCATTTATCCGCCCTTTCCAACACGGTTTCGATATAATCCTGTGGCGCAAAGAGTTGCGCGGCCGTGGCTTCGGCGTAGCCCATCATTGGCCCGGCAAAGACGGTCATAACGACCAGCCCGCCGAGAAGACCGAAACAGGCTACAAAGGGGAGTGCAGAGCTTCTGCCTGCTTGGTCATGCTCAGGAGAGACGTCGGTTCCAGACTCTTCGGTCTCGGTGGCTGTTTCCAGCCCATGGCTCTTCCAGAAGATCAGGCTGCCGGCCCGCGCAAGACCGATGATCGTGATCAGCGAGGAAACCAGAATAACGCCCCAGATCCACCATACAAGCTCATGACCGCGCGCCGCATCCATGACCAACAGCTTGCCCAGGAACCCAGACAGCGGAGGCATCCCGGCAAGGGCGATGGCGCCTGCAAAGAACAGTGCAGCAATCAGCCCGCTTTGCGCCATGACGGGTTTGGGGGTAATGTCGCCTCCCTGGCGCTCCATCACCATATCGGCGATCAGGAACAGCAATGCAGCGGCCAGCGTGGAGTGCACGGTGTAGTAAAGCGCTGTTGCAACGGCCTCGGGTGTGAAGAGTGCGACGGCGGTCAGGAGTGTGCCCATGGAGGTGATTGCACCGAATGCGATCAGTCGACCGATCTCACGCGCGCCCAAGACCCCGATGGCCCCCACGGCGAGTGTGATCAAGGCTGCGGGCAAGAGCCACTCTCCGGCTAGGCCTGCGGTGATCTCGACATCAGGGCCAAAGACCAGAGTGTACATGCGCAGGATCGCGTAGGCCCCCACTTTGGTCATGATGGCGAAGAGGGCGGCGACCGGCAGCGGCGCATTGGCATAAGAGGCCGGAAGCCAGAAATGCAGCGGCAGCACAGCGGCCTTGATCGCAAAGACCAACAGCAGCAGAACAGCGCCAACGCGGATCAGGGCCGTCTCTTCGGCTGGAAGCTCGGCGACGCGCACGGCAAGATCGGCCATGTTGAGCGTACCGGTCACTGCATAAAGCGTACCCAGTGCAAACAGGAACAGGGTCGAGCCCAAGAGGTTATAGACCACATATTGCACGCCCGCCCGGAACCGGGTTGCGCCGCCTGCGTGGATCATCAACCCGTAAGAGGCGATCAGCAGTACTTCGAAGAAGACGAAGAGGTTGAAGGCATCTCCGGTCATGAAGGCGCCGATAATGCCCATCAACTGGAACTGGAACAGCGCATGGAAGTTCGCGCCGCGCGCATCCCAGCCGGTGCCGATGGCATAGAGCAGCACGGCAAGAGCCAATGCCGCCGTCAGCACGATCATCATTGCTGACAGACGGTCCAGGACCAGAACAATACCAAAGGGCGCGGGCCAGTCGCCCAGCTCGTAGACCTGAACCGTGCCGTCAGCGGCCTGCGACGCCAGGACCAGCGTGATCACGGCAATGGCCACCGTGCTTGCGATGGAAAAGATGCGCTGCAGGTCCAGATGATAGCGCACCACCATGATGATGAAGGGGGCAACGAGCGCCGGCAGCAGGATCGGCGCAATCAGAAGGTGGTTCATGCGTCTTCTCCGGTTTTGGCGGCATTGCCGTCTTCCAGCATGTCGATGCGGTCATCTCGTGCCGACAGAAATGCGCCTAGGGCGATCATCACAACCACGGCCGTCATGCCGAAAGAAATCACGATCGCAGTCAGAACCAGCGCCTGGGGCAGCGGGTCCGTGTAAGCGATCTCCTCGTATTTGTTGAGGATGGGCGGCGCGTTGACCATCAAACGGCCGCTTGCGAACAGAAAGACGTTCACCGCGTAAGTGACCAGCGACAGGCCCAGGATCACCGGGAAGGTGCGCTTGCGCAGGATCAGATAGACCCCGGCAGCCGTCATCAGGCCAACAGCCGAAGCAACCAGAATTTCCATGCTCAGACCTCGTTCTCTTTTTTGGGCTCGTCATCACGGGCCGGGTTGATGTCCATGGCGTATTCCGAAGAAATCCCGGGCTGCCAGGCAAAGCGCGACAGGCTTTCCAGTGCCAGCAGCACCGCGCCGACCACGGCGAGGAAGACGCCCAGATCGAAGAGCGCTGCGGTGGCCCATTCGAACTCGTTCAACGGAGGCCAGTGGATGTAGCCAAAGGCGGAGGTCAGGAACGGCATGTCATTGAACCAGGCGCCGATCCCGGTGGCTGCGGCGATCAATACGCCAGAGCCAATGATGCCATGGTAGTAGAAGCGCTGCCGCTCGGACGTCCAGGAAAAGCCCGACGCCATGTACTGCATAATCACCGCAATTGCCGCCACGAGGCCGGCGATGAAACCGCCGCCTGGCAGGTTGTGACCGCGGAAGAAGATATAGGCAGCCACCATCAGCGCCAGCGGCATCATCACGCGGGTGGCGACCACCATCATCATCGGGTGTGAGTCGCCGGCCTGCGGCAGATCCGGCTTTCGGTTCAGCAAGTAGGCGCGCACGCGCGTTCCCAGGACGGCTTCGGTCAGCGCGTAGATGACCAAGGCAGCAATCCCCAGTACGATGATCTCGGCAAAGGTGTCAAAGCCGCGGAAATCCACAAGGATAACGTTCACCACATTGGTGCCGCCCCCGCCCTTGTAGGAGTTGGCGAGGTGGAACTCGGAAATCGTTGGGGCTGCGAAATCGCGGGTCATCAGCGCATAGATAAGTCCACCGGAGCCGAGCCCCGCAACCACCGCAATCGCGCCATCGCGCAGGCGGGTCAGGGCCGGGGTCTCGACCGGAGTCTCCTTGGGCATGAAGTTAAGCGCCAGCAGCATCAGGATGATGGTGACAACCTCAACCGACAACTGCGTCAGGGCAAGGTCCGGCGCCGAAAGATAGTTGAACGACATGGACACCACGAGACCCACAACACCGATCAGGATCAATGACAAAAGGCGATTGTGATGGCGCAGCACGATCAGCACGGTTGCCAGCACCAGGCTCAGCCAGCCAAGGGCCGGGATGGGTTGGATGGCTTGCACGGACCGGGTTGCCGGGCCGATGTCGCCGCTGCTGTAAGCATACCATCCCAGAGCCACGGTGAAGGCGACCATGATTGCGCCATAACGGGTGATGGCACCATTGTGCAGCCCGTCGGTGATCCCCTTGGCAAGACGCGCCAGGGCCTCCATCAGGGCATCGAAGATCTCCTTGGCCTCGGGGCGTGGCGCGGCATTCCAGGCACGCATCACCGGGCCATGGGCGGCCAGCAAAAGCGCGCCGCCGACAACCGCTGCGATCGACATGTAGAGCGCAGGGGTAAAGCCATGCCAGAGTTTCAGGGAATAGTACGGAAGCTCGCCGCCGCCGATCACTGCACTCGCCGCCACGGCAACCAGCGGTCCCACCATCTTGGCCGAGAACAGGCCGATCAGGATCACCAGTGTGATCAGGAACGCAGGCGCCAACCACATGCCCGCACCCGGATCATGTGGTTGGGAGGGATAGTCATCGCGCTTGGGGCCAAAGAAGACATGGACGATGAAGCGGAAGGAATAGGCGGCAGAAAACAGCGCTGCGACCAGAGCCAGACCGGGGACAAGGTAGGGCGAGCCAGCCCAAACCGTTACCGCTGTTGCGTCTAGCATCATTTCTTTGGATAGGAAGCCGTTGAAGGGCGGAATGCCGGCCATCGACAGGGCCGCAACCAGTGCGATGGTAAAGGTCACAGGCATCAGGTGGCGCAGCCCGCCCAGGCGCTTGATGTCGCGCGTGTGCGCTTCGTGATCGACGATACCGGCCGACATGAACAGCGCGGCTTTGAACGTCGCATGATTGATAATGTGGAAGACTGCGATCACCGCCGCGAGCTTGGTGCCAAAGCCCAAAAGCATGGTGATCAGGCCCAGGTGGCTGACGGTGGAAAACGCCAGCAGCCCCTTTAGATCGTCCTTGAACAGGGCAATCACCGCGCCGATGACCATTGTCACAAGACCGGTGGTGGCAACGATATAGAACCACTCGGGCGTGCCTGCCAGAACCGGCCACATGCGCGCCATCAGGAACAGGCCCGCCTTTACCATCGTGGCCGAGTGCAGATAGGCCGACACGGGCGTCGGCGCAGCCATGGCATGGGGCAGCCAGAAGTGGAAGGGGAACTGCGCCGATTTGGTGAAACAGCCCAGAAGGATCAGGATCAGTGCGGGCAGGTAAAGCGGCGAGGCCTGGATCAACTCCTTGTTCTGCAAGATCACGCTCAGATCGTAGGACCCGGCGATGTTGCCGAGGATCAGCATGCCCCCGATCATCGCAAGCCCGCCCGATCCGGTGACGGTCAGTGCCATGCGCGCGCCCTGACGTCCTTCGGGCAGATGCTTCCAATAGCCGATGAGCAGGAAGGACGAAAGGGAGGTCAACTCCCAGAAAATCAGCAGCAGTAGAATGTTGTCCGAAAGAACGATACCCACCATCGCGCCCTGAAAGAGCAGCAAATAGGTGTAGAACTGCCCCATCGGATCCTCGCGCGAGAGGTAGAACCGGGCATAAAGAATGATCAACAGACCAATGCCCAGGATCAGTGTCCCAAAAAGAAAACCCAGACCGTCAAGGAAGAAGTTGGCATTGAGCCCCAGTCCCGGCAGCCAGTCGAAGCGCGCCGTGATGACCTCTCCGGAAAAGACAGCTGGTGCGTGCAGCAGCAGGCCAACGAACGCAAGAAAGGTGGTAAGCCCTGCGGCCGATGCCGAGGCATTGCGCCCGGCGCGGATCAATAGAGCTGGAAAAACGGCGCCGAGGAAGGGAAGGGCCGCAATCAAAAACAGGGACACGTGTCGTTCTCCCGGGTTGGGCTAGGCGAATTTTGATGTTGCCTAAGCAATTTTTCGCTTCTGTGCCAGCCCCGCAGGCCCATTCTGGAGGTGTTTGGGCCATTGAAACTGGAATTTTTGGATATCGCGGCTCTAAGTGGGGCTGCGGTGCGGCGTTGACAAGATTTTGAATGGTCAAAATTTTTGTCCTGTGCAGAACTGTCACGCACTCGCTGGTACGGGGCGCGCTATAGCCAAGGCGGGAGCAGCGCTGCCGTATGCTAAAAAGGCCAAAACAGAGGGCGGAAAAAGAAATGCAGGGAGAGCAAGACCCAAAGGCGCAAACTTCCCGGCAGGAGGCTGATCAGCCGTTGCGCCGCAGGCTTCTACTGTTTGCAGCTATAGGAGGCGCTGGTGTCGCCATTGGAGCGACCGCCTGGTTGCTGCGACCTGCAACGGACCATGATCAACCGCGCCTGACCGCATTTGAAGCGTTCTCAAGGGCTGCTGCGGGGGAGATAACCCTCGTTGATATTCGCACCCCTCGAGAGTGGCGCAGTACGGGGGTGCCGGTTGGAAGCGTACAGATTGACATGCGCCGCGAAGATTTTGGTGACGCGCTTGCCGAGGCACTCAACGGAGATCGCTCGGCTCCTGTGGCCCTTATCTGTGCGCGTGGCGTGCGGTCGGCGCGCATGGTGCGGGCGCTCTCCGAGGCCGGTTTTTCGGGTGTTTCGGATGTGCCAGAGGGCATGATGGGTTCGCGTGCAGGGCCGGGTTGGATCGCAGGCAATCTGCCGGTTGCCCGGTGGCAGGGGTAGTCGACTTCGCTGCGCCTCGGGCGTGGCGAGGCACCATTCTGTGCCCCGCTGTCAGGAATGCGACGCGGACCACCAGTCACTCGGCGGCAGAGCGATCCGCGCCATGTCCGGACCAAATCTTGACCAGATCCTGTCGATAAGAGAGCGCAGCTAGCAAGACACGCGGCTGGGCGAAAGTCTCTTTCGAGCCCATCCAATCGCGGATCAAGCCAGGCAGAGGCATTCCCGACAGTGCTGACAGAGGAATGGCAAGGCACAGTGATAGCGCGATCGGTAGGAGCCAGAGCGAGACGATACCTGCAAGCATTCCAGCGCCTAGCATCAGACCACAAACACTCTCCAGGGCATGGCATCGCGCAATCTGACGGAACCGGTAGCGTCCTGCGCTGCGCACCTGCGGTGCCCAGCCCTTTTGCAGGCCGATGAGGCAGCGCAAGACCGCTATGACCTGCTGAACCATCAAGATCGGCGCATAGAGTATGGCGAGGAGAATTTCCGACAGCAGGGACAGGAAAAACTGTACTGGACCTCCATATTCGGCAAGTCGTCTGCTGCTGAGTGGCAAGGCTAAAAGCGCAAGCAGTTTCGGCGCCAACAGCATCCCGTAGATGACGACAATGACGGCAACGTGACTTGGCTCGGTCATATCGGGCCAGGACGGGTAGAGCGGATTGGTCGGATTGAAGTAGGCAAGGGCTGAGGTTTCGTTTCCTTTTCCAATCAATGCCCAGATCACCAGCAGCGCAAACCAGATCGGGGCCATCAGATACCCGACGGCACCATGCAAAAGGTGAAAACGTGAAAGATGAGAGAAGCCGCGTGCGCCAAGCAGCCTCAAATGCTGCAGGTTCCCCTGGCACCAGCGTCTGTCCCTCAGGATATGATCGATCAGCGTCGGCGGGGTTTCTTCATAGGAGCCTTCGATCCGGGGCAGAAAGCGCACCCCCCACCCGGCGCGGCGCAGCAAACCAGCTTCGACGAAATCGTGACTCATGATCAGCGTCTCTGAACCAAACCGACTCCGAAGGGGCGGAAGGCCCGCGCTTGCGGCGAAGGCCTGCGTGCGAATGATCGCGTTATGGCCCCAGTAATTTCCCTCGGTGCCGACCCAGGCCGCCAGCCCCTCTGCCATCGCAAGGCCATAGACGCCGTTGGCAAACTGCTGCATGCGACCAAAGACTGATCCTGCCCCGATCAGTTTCGGGAAGCTCTGGATCAGCCCGGCACCGGGATCTTTTGCAAGCGCATCCGCCATTTCGGCGATGGCCTGCCCGGTCATCAGGCTGTCCGCGTCCAGAACCAGCATCGCCTCATAGCCGTCGCCCCAGCGACGCACCCATTCGGCCACATTGCCAGCCTTGCGACCTGTGTTCTTGAGGCGGCACCTGTAGTGCAATGCAATATCCGGGGGGAAAGAGCTGCGCAGAGCCTCAACGCACATGCGTTCATGCCGGGCAATCTTATCATCGGCGGTGTCGGAAAGGATGAACATGGCATAGGCGTGCTGACCGCCCCGCGCGTAGAGTTCCTCCAGCATCGTGCGCGCATTGGCGCAGACGGCTGCGGGATCCTCATTATGGACCGGAACCAGAAGTGCCACTGTCAGGGGAGGAGCGGTTGGTTGCGAGGCTACGGTGCTGTTTCGCTGGCGGCGCCACAAACACCATAGGCCCAACAGTACAGTGGAGACGGAAAAGGTGATCCAGAAGAAATTGAACGCAATGAGAACCAGCAGTAGGATTTCAAGTCCCATGAAGCCATCCTGCGCGAACCATTCTGTCATCACATAAGCAAGCGCAGATGTTGCGCCACAGGCGGGCGAAAATGCCGCAAGCCGCCAAAGTGAAACTTTGTCCTCCTGGGTGGGGCCAGGGGCGCGATGGTCGTTGAAGTCGCGCCCGAAGCACTGGATAGGCATGTCGAGGGGGCATTCTGCAGGCATCAGGCCGTGTCCATACCCAACAGGGCTTGGACTGGTCGAGCCAAGGTCAGGGCTCGGCAATTCGCTCCCATCGTTCATGCGGTCCACCTGTAGAGCCAGACTTCAGAGACGGCCTGGCCGCCGCGTCGCAGCTCGGCCCGCAGTTCCACGTGATCGCGGGTGCCAGGATCAAAGCTGAAGGCGAGGCGTAGGCCGCCCGTTGCGGGATTGCGCTGCAGCACCCCCTGGCTCAGCATCACATGCGGTGAGGCCAGAACGACATCGAGATCCTCTGGTTCTCCCTCCAACAGCGGGTGAGACGCAAAATCCACGACCATGATCCGGCCCGGTGGTCCAAAGACACGCGCGCCCGCCGCTGTGTCGATCACCTGCGCCAGAGGAAGGTTCGGGCCGTCGCCCCAGTTCATTCGATATTCAAGCCGCACCTCTGATCCGGCAGCGAAAGGCACCCTCGGGCGCCAATAGGCCACGATATTGTCGTAGATCTCCTTGTCGGCGGGGATTTCAACCAGAGTTACCGCCCCTGGGCCCCAATCGCCCTTAGGCTCAATCCAAAGGCTGGGGCGGTTTTCATAGCGGGCTTCAAGATCGGCAAAGTCGGACAGGCTGCGACTGCGTTGCATCAGGCCAAAGCCGCGCGGGTTTTCATCTACAAAGGACGACACCTGCAGTCGGGTTGGGTTGGCAAGCGGGCGCCACAGGGTTTCGCCGTTGCCGTTGGCAATCAGCAGCCCGTCGCTGTCGTGCACGGAGGGACGGAAATCGTCGAACCGGTTGCGGTTGGTGCGATCAAACAGGAACATCGAGGTGAGCGGGGCAAGCCCGGCATGCGGCAGATCCACGCGCGGGAACAGCGTTGCCTCCACATCCATGACACATGCTCGGCCGGGCCTGATTGTGAACCGGTAGGCGCCGGTGACGGAAGGCGAGTCCATCAGTGCGTGCACCACCATCTCGCGCTGATCCGGTGCCGGGGCCTCAAGCCAGAATTCTGTAAACTCGGGAAACTCTTCACCATCCGCATCTGCGGTTTTTAGGGCCAGGCCACGGGCCGACAGCCCATATGTCTGCCCCATGCCAATGGCGCGGAAGTAACTCGCGCCCTGAAAGACGCAGAATTCGGTTCTTTTTCCGGGTTCGCTAAGCTCGGTGCGCAGGCGAAACCCCGAATATCCCAGCGCGCCATCCGTGCCGAGATCCGGCGCCTTGTCTGTCTTGTCAAAGAGCGACAAATCAAAGGGGATCGGATGGGCTTTACCATCTGCGACCTGATGTATCTGCACCGCGCGCGGGAAGTAGAGTCCGGGCAGGAAGAAATCTACGTTGTAGCTGCGGTTCGTCTTGCTCCAGAGCGCATCACGGCTGCGAAACCAGCGGGTCTGATACTCCTCATAGGTGAGGCTCAACCAGTCTTTCGGCACCTTTGCGCGGGGTTCAAACGGCGCCTCAGACAGCCTGCGCGCCGTTGCGATCACGTCCTGCGGGTTGAACGAATGCGATCTGTCTGTGGCACGCAGCGGGCAGGCAAGGCTGACCAGCGCCAGCGAGGAGACACCGCCAAGAAAGCTTCGTCTTGAGGTCATCGCTTGCCCCTCCAGGGTTGGGATTTGAACCAGGCCGCGCCATAGGCGCAGGCGATGATCAGGGCAAAACCTGCAAGATTTGCGGTTGCGGTGATCAGGATTCCCCGGTCGGTCTGGTCCAGCGCAAAACCGATCAGCCGCGCCAGCGCCATCGAGAAGACAAAGACCGCAAGCGACTGCTGGCCAACCTTGGTGATGATGCCCAGCAGGTGGGACCAAACCCGCGCGGCAAAGGACTGCCCCGAGGCGATGAGGCCTGTGCCACCCGCACCTGCAAGAACCCAGGCAAGATAGGCCAGCGCCAGGAAATGGGCATAGCGCAACAGGCCGAAATCGGTCTTTTCCCGCCACTCCCCAGTGAGGCGCCATGCCGGGCGAATGACTTCGGCAAGATCGCTGTTCCAGGCTTCAATCCACAAGAAGACCTTCCATGATCCGAATGGAGCCGACAGGATCAGAAAACCAGCGCAGACAGTCGCGAGGACACCCGAGATAGGTGGCGCGGGGATCCAGCCTTTCATGAAGGCAAAGCCGGTAAAGAACAGAAGCTGCCAGCCAAAGGGGTTGAAGAACCATTCCCGCTCCGACCATGGCTCTGCCGGTAGCGAGAGGCCGTCTGGGCCGAGGCCGATCAAATAGGGGTTGGCGGCGAGCCAGATAAATCCGCAGGCCGCCGCAACGGCCCATAGGCCAATCCGCTCAAGCCCCATCATCAGGGGCATCAGCGCCAGCACCACCAGATACATGGGCAGGATGTCAAAGTAGTTCGGGACATAGGTCAGCGTGAACAGGCCCACCAACTGCTCCATGGGTGCGTTGAAAAAGGGCGAAAGGTTCAGCGAGGCGACATAGCTTTTGTCAAAGGCGCCGGTCAGGTCCAGGGCCGCCATGGACATGGCCACAAAGACAAACAATCCGATATGGGCCCAGAAAACCTGCCAGCAGCGGAACAGGACGCGGGCCGTGCCCAAGAGCCAGCCGCCCCGCGCAAAAGAGCCTCCAAAGGCGATGGCCGAGGCCATGCCCGAGCAGAAAACAAAGATTTCGGTTGCGTCCGAAAAGCCAAAGCGCGCCGGGATCCAGCCGGTCCAGCGATTGCCGGGAATATGGGCCACCAGGATGATGAACATCGCAATACCGCGGTAGAAATCGAGCCGTGGATCCCGCTGGCGTCGTGCCCCGCTGGTTGGCGATGGCGAAACGCTGGGCGGTCTGCGGGTGTTGGCGGCCGCCCCACCAGGCGGCGCAGCGTCCCGCGCATGGGGGGCAGGGAAATTGGAGATGTTTGCCATCTAGAAATCACTTGTTCTTGTCAGAGTGTAGAAAGGTCGGGCTTCCGGCTATTCGGCCGGAAGAGACTGCGAGGCAGAGAGCGTCTGCGCGGCGTGGATCATGGCGCGGCGGGCGAGAGCGTAATTGTCCTCGGCGCCGCCTCGCTGGGCGCGGCGTGCGTCCAGAATGGCGGTGACGTCGCACAGGCGTCCGGCCCTCAGGCCCGCATCGATGGTCATGCGTTCAAAGACATCGCGCTGGGCATGGCTGCCTCCAGCCCGTTGCATCGAGGCCCGGGCCTGCGACAGGTGATCAAAGGCGCGCGCGTAGTCTCTCTCGCCAAAGGCCTCAAGCCCGCTTGCTGCAGCCCGCCCCGGATCGGCCATACGCTGGCGTGCCTCGTTCTGACCTGCGCGGCTTGAGTCATCATGGATACGACGGACCATGTGCAGGGTCTCGTCTTTGCGACCGCGTCCCGCCAAGGCGAGGAGGTAATGCAGATCGGCAAATATGAGGCTGCCATCTTCGGTGCGGTTTGCGCAAAGATCTGACAGCTCTTCCCAGCGATGGCCCACCGGAACGCCCTCCAGCTCCAGGCGCATCAAAAGCGAGGTCGCGTTACTGATGTCCCTGTAATCGTCGGTCTTGTCCTTGCGGATTTCATGGTCGTAGAGATCCAGCACCTCGTCGCTCTGCCCAAGATCCAGATGCATCAGGGCCTTGTGCCACCAGACGTGATAGCGAAAGTTGTTGCAATGACTCCAGGCTTCTTCTCGGCCTTCGAGCCACTCAAGACCCGCCTTTGCATTACCGGTCATGTCGTGCACATGGGCCACGGCGTGTAGCCCCCAGGCATCATCCGGCGCCATCCACAGCGCTTGCCGACCCGTGGTTTCCGCCTTGGCAAAATCGCCGGTTTCTTCCAGCGCAAAGGCATGACATCCGAGCAGGTAGCCCCGCCCGGCATGGTTCGGCTCATATGCGGGCATCACCCGCTCAATCGAACGGCGCATGCCCGCGCTGTCACCCAGCACAAACCGGATCGCCTGGCTCATCTTCATGGCTAGACTGTCGGCGGGGTCATCGCGCAAGACAGCTTCCAATTTCTGTACGGCGCGGCTTGGGCGTCCTTCCAGCCAAAGCCGCAATGCATCGACATAGAGCCGCTCACGGGGGAGGGCGGTGTCATATGCGGTCTGTGCCGTTGCCAGTGCATCGCGTGCGGGGGCTTGCATTTCGCGGCGCCCAAGCAACATCAGAAACAAACCTTTCGCAGCCTGACCGAGAGCGAAGTGCGGTTCGGCCTCAAGCAGTGTCCCAAGATGGACCGGTGCTTGCGCGCTGTGCGACAGGACTCCCAGTTGAACCTTGTTCCAGAGATCGGCGGATGATTGGGCCTTCAGGCTCGTTTCCTGTCCAAAGATATCGTCTGCCATTTGAGTATTCCTCGCCGCTGGTGTGCTTGTTGCTTGCTGTTGTCATCAGCGTAAAGGAGGCAGAATTCTCGCGCGACGGGCGCTCGCGCGTTGGTGAAGGCGCGTGTTCGGCGTGGGGACGAAACCGCTGAAAGGGGCAGGAAACACTGGCAAATTCTCGCGTTCGTGCCCAAACCAAACGAAAAAGCCCGCCTGAATGGCGGGGCTTTGCCGGTTTTTGTAACATTAGGAAGGATCCCGCTGGGCGATAGGCCGCTTAGTCGGTCTCAAATGGTGCTTTGGCTCCCAGAATCTCGGCGCTGTCCGCCCCGCATGAGGGCGGAGGACGACGATAGGTCACCGGTGTGCGAGAGAAATTTAACGGGTTCCCGAGCAGTTTGACTGGGAGACCATGCGCTTCCATCTCGATCGCCATGCCGCGCGCGGCCACCTGATCCGAGGCAAAGACACGGTCCAGCGTCTGCACGGGACCTGCCGTGACCTTGCGTGCCTCCATTGCCGCGATCACTTCATCCATTGTGAAGCGTTTGAGTGCGGGGATCATGATATCGTTCAGCGCATCGCGATGCTTGAGCCGGGAGGGGTTGGTTGCAAAACGGGGATCCTCGGCCAGACCTTCGAGGCCAAGAAACTCCATGACCCGGCGGAACTGAGCGTCATTGCCAATCGCAAGGATCACATGGGAGTCTGAGGTCTCGTAAACGCCATAGGGCATGATCGAGGGGTGCTCATTGCCGCGACGCGTGGGCAGGGTGCCGGTGTTGAGATAGGCGACGCCCTCGTTGATGAGCCAGGCAATCGTGCTGTCCACCAGAGCGAGGTCGATTTGCTGACCCTCGCCGGTTTTCTCTTGGTGGTGCAGGGCGGCCAGAATTCCAATGCAGGCGTACATACCGCACATCACATCCGCGATACCGGTGCCGACCTTGACGGGCTGGCCGCCGGGGTCACCGGTCAGCGACATGATCCCTCCAAAACCTTGCGCCACCAGGTCGTATCCGGGGCGGTGGCTGTTGGGGCCGGTCTGCCCGTAGCCCGAGATCGAACAATAGATCAGCCGCGGCAGATCGTCCTTGAGGCTGGCATAATCCAGCCCGTATTTTGCGAGTCCGCCGGGCTTGAAGTTCTCGATCAGAATATCGGCCTCCGCCGCCAGTCTGCGGATTTCAGCCTGGCCTTCGGGGGTGGCGATATCGATGGCGACCGAAAGCTTGTTGCGGTTGGCAGCTATGTAATAAGCCGACAGATCCGTCGGATTGCCGTCTTTGTCCATGGCATAGGGCGGCCCCCACTGGCGGGTATCATCGCCGCCCGACTTTGGGTTTTCCACCTTGATCACGGTTGCGCCCAGATCACCCAATAGCTGCGTGCAGGTTGGGCCTGCCAGAATGCGCGACAGGTCCAGGACCTTGATCCCTTTGAGGGCGCCGTGCGGCAACATGCTAGATGCGTCCATCATATCCTCCCGGTTCGATTTCCGCAGAGATGACAGTGAAGCGATCCGATGCCAAGGCTTGGCGAAGGGCTGCGCGCAGTTCCGTTCGGTCACGAACCGTCACGCCATTGCCGCCAAAGGCGCGGCCCATGGCGGCGAAATCGTGCCGCGCAAAGTCGACGCCGCGGTTGGTCATCTGGCGCTGGCGCTGCTTGAGTTCGATCAGGGCCAGGCTGGCATCGGCAAAGACCACAAAGATAGGAGCGACGTTCAATTCGGCTGCAGTGGCCAGATCGCCTGCCACCATCAGAAAGCCTGCGTCTCCAGAAAAGCTGACGACGGGCCTGTCCGGCTGCGCCAGTTTGCGCCCGATCGCCATCGGCAACGCGCAGCCCATTGTGCACAGTCCCGAAGACTGGATCAGGCCGCGCGGCTCGTGGCAGGTCCACATCTGGCTGAAGAGAATCCGATGTGCGCCACTGTCGGCGGTGGCCAGCGTTTCAGGCGGCAGGCTGGCGCGACATTCTGCGATGATGCCCGCAGGCCCCCAGGTGTCCTCCATGGGGAAGGCCGCTGCCAGAGCCGCGCGCGTTCTGCCGACCTCACCGAGTGGCCAGGTCTGAGAGGCGCGCGCAGTCTCGGGAGTGAGGGCCTTGAGAGTAAGGGGCAGCGACGCCACGATGTTGAGGCCAGATTGATGCATGTAATGCGTATTGGGTTCCGGGGCGATCTCGATCACGCGCTGGGTCCTGACCTCCCAGGCGTCGCGCCATCCGGGGCGCATCTCTATCGGATCGTAGCCGAGGGACAGGATCAGGTCGGCTTCCTTGAGCAAGGGCAGGAGATGCTTGTCCGCAAGGGGAGACAGCCCTGCACCGCCAAGGCACCGGGGATGATCCTCGGGCAGGATGCCCTTGGCCTTGTAGGTGGTGACGAAGGGGATCTGATGCGCTTCAAGAAAGGCGCTGAGGGCAGGACCGGCGCCTTCTGCAACGGCATCAAGGCCAATGATCGCGATGGGACGTTTCGCCTGGCTCAGCCAGTCTTGCGCCTGCGCCCGTGTCTCTTTGTCTGGCAAAGTGGCCGCAGCAGGCGCACGGCGGATGTTGCGCTCTCTGGCGGGGCTATCCGCAACCGAGATCGGCACGTCGATATGCACCGGGCCATTGCGCGGCTCGGTTGCGATGGATAGGGCCTTGTCCGCGATGACCTCTGCGGCCTCGGCGTTGAGGCGAAAGGTGGCTTTGGTGATGGGGGCGAAGACCGCACGGTGGTCCAGAACCTGATGCGTGTAGGTGTGTTCTTCGGCCGCATCGACGCAGCCTGTGAGTACCAGCATCGGAACCCGGTCCTGATGTGCATTGGCAACGACGTTGACGCCATTGAGCGCGCCCGGTCCGAGGGTTGCCACCAGGATCACCGGCGCGCCATCTGCGTGATGCACGCCTTCACCCATAAACCCGGCGGCGTTTTCGTGTTTCGCGAGGTGAAAGGCGATCCCCGCAGTCTCAAGCGCGTCCACCAGCGTCAGCACCTCGCCGCCGGGCATGCCAAAGGCGTGACGGCAGCCCGCCTCATAAAGCCGCCGGGCAAGGATGTCGGCGGCGCGCAGGTCTTTTGTCATGGGGCCTATCCATCAGAAAGAGAGTTGTGCCGCACAGAATGCGCGGATGTCAGCGCAGCGCAACCGCTTTCACGCGGGTGTGATGGTCTGGTGAAGCGAATGTGTGATGCGGAATGAAACCTGCTCTCGTGCGAGCGCGGCATAGCCTTAACAGGAGAAGGCTGTGCCGTCCTGCGCCAATTGCCCCGTGAGGGGCTGAAACCAGAGCGCGCCCCGAATGGGGCGCGCACCTTTGGATTACGTCAAAAGGACGGGGTCAGACGGCGATCTTGCCGCCGCCCTTCTTGGTGACCACCACGACCGAAGGGCGCGGGGGCATCTTGGGGTCGAAATCAGGCCAGCGGGTGGCTGGATCTTCAAAGGTCGAGGCGCGCTCGAAGCCTTTCAGAGCCTTGGTGCCATCGGTGCCGGGATGCTGAACTGCGAGGAACAGTGTTTCGTTGTCATTGGTAAAGTAGGGCCCGCATAGCTCACCGCCGACGGGGCAGCGGAAGAAGAGCTTCGAGGTGCCGCGCAGATCGCCTTCGGTCTCTAGCGCATAAAGACCATCGGACTTGCCGGTGCGCCCCCAACCAGAACCCTGATCGGTGGAAATCCACAGCCGTCCGTCAGTGTCAAAGGCGCAGTTATCAGGGGAACTGAACCAGCCGTTTTCGCTGGTCTCGGGGTTCCATTGGGCACCAACCTCGGCCAGTTTCGGGTCGCCGCATTGTACAAGGATAGACCAGGTGCCGCGCGTAGCCGCGTGATCGCCGCCTTCCTCCTTGATCTCGATGATGTGGCCGAAGTTGGACTTGGCACGGGGGTTGGCCGCGTTGACCTGTTCCTCGGTGCGCTTGGAGTTGTTGGTCAGCATGATGTAGGCGGTGCCGTCGCCGCGTGGCTGCGCGTCTTCGGGGCGGTCCATAGGAGTGGCGCCAAGGGCGTCGGCAGCCAGACGTGTGTCGATCAGAACGTCTGCCTGGCTGGCAAAGCCGTTTTCAGCCGTGAGCGGGCCGGTGCCGTGGACCAGCGGCATCCATTCAATGCTACCGTCTTCGTCAAAGCGGGCCACATAGAGAGTGCCGTCGCTCAGCAGCGTGCTGTTCGCTGCGGCATCGTCGGAAACCACGCCGCTCGACACGTATTTGTACTGATAATCGAACCGGTTGTCGTCGCCCATGTAGACGACCAGCTTGCCAGAGGACGAAACCGTGGTCTCGGCTCCTTCGTGGCGGAAGCGACCCAGAGCGGTATGTTTCACGGGCTTGGCATCGGGGTTGCGCGGATCGACTTCGACTACCCAGCCAAAGCGGTTCGACTCATTGGGTTCCTTGTCGATGTTGAACCGGTCGTAGAACTTGCCCCAGGCATACCAGCGGCCGGGCACGCCGTAGCGCTTCATGGTCTTGGCTTCGGGCTGCGCCGATATGTCGGGCTTGCCTTCGCCGTTCACAACATCGGTCCAGAAATAGCCGTGGAAGTTTTCTTCGGCCATCAGGTAGGTGCCCCAGGGGGTCATGCCGCCGGCGCAGTTGTTGAGCGTACCGATGACCGACAGGCCGGAGGGGTCGGCGTTGGTCTTCATGCGGTCGTGACCGGCGGCGGGGCCGTCGATGGTCATCTCGGTGTTGAGAGGCGTGATACGGCGGTTCATTTTGCCGTCGCGCACCACGGCCCATTTGCCGTCAGCGCCCTTGGCGATTTCCACCACGGTGCCACCATGGGCCGCCATCTCGATATCGACCAACTCTTTGGTCATGCCTTCAAAGCCGGCCTTGTCCTGGCGGCCAAGGCCGGGGAACATGACTTCTTCGTTGGTGTATTCGTGGTTGACGCACAACAGGCCACGGGTACCTTCGGCGTTGAGCGGGGTGAAGCCGACGTAGTCGTTGTTGTAACCGAATTGCTTGAGCTGGGCTTCGGCACTCTGGTTCATCACGTCGAACTCGGGCGCGTCAGCGGTGATCGGATCCCCCCAGCGCAGCAGTATGTCCGCGTCATACCCTTCGGCGATGTGGTGGGTTTCGTCGTTGCCCCAGGTCAGCTCTTCAAAGTTGTAGCGGTCCTTGCTGTTGCTGCCTGCTGCCGCTTCATTCGGAGCGATCAGGGCGGAGGTTCCGAAAAGTGCGGAGGTGGCCGACACACCCAGCATGCCCTTCAGCAGATCACGGCGGCCATAGCGGGCGTTGATCACGTCACCGATGGTCCGCTCCAGCCGTGGATTGGTTGGAATGTCGTCAAAGGCTTCATAGGCTTCCGCCTTGTTGCCGATTTCGGGGTCATTGATGATTTGCTTGCGATCCATGGCTTGCTCCTGAGTGTCCGAGCGCCGACGCAATGTCGGCCCGTCGCTCTTTCGCGCGAGTCTGTAACAGCCGCGTGACGGGCCTCGAAGTTTAACCGAAATGTCATTCGTATCAACTTTTGGTTGCGGAGGCTTTCCGCGCTGCGCTGATTTTCAGCGGTGTTAAATCACCCGCTATTCAGCCGGACGAAAGCCTTCGATCAACTGTCGCAGACCAAAAGCCGCACCGGCAAATATGGAGAGAAAGGTGACAGGCGCCGAAACGGCAAGCAGCGAAAAGGCGCTGAGGCCCTGACCAACCGTGCAACCAAGGGCAATGACCGCGCCAGCACCCATTATGCCAGCGCCAAGGATCTGTCGGCGCAACTCGCGCGGATCCTCGCAGGCCTCCCAGCGGAAATGCCCCTTGATCAGTGAACCGATGAAGGCGCCTGTCCAGACACCGGCAATGGAGCCGACGGCAAAGGAGAGCGGGCGCAGACTGCCAGTCATGGTCCATAGGATTGTTTCGCCGAGGGGGGCGGAGAAGGAGTGCGAAACAACTGGAAGCGCCTCAAAGCCCACGGTGTTGACCTGTGTCGTGAAACCCCACCCCGATATGATAGCCAATCCGACCACGAGGGACCAGAAGATCGCTTTCTTGTCATCCCGCAGTTCGCGTCCGGCGAGGGCTCCAACCATTATGACGAGGCCGACTGCCATGCCAATGCTATGAACAGGCAGACCGGTCAGCGCAGCACCGTGATGAGCGAGACCGGGTGGGACGTCGGTGGTGATTAGCTGTTGTTCAAAGAAGTAATTGCGCACAGGGGCGAGCGGGCCGCTTAGGACCACATAGGTCGAAACGCCCATAACGAGCACGATCACGAAGCTGCGCAGGTCTCCGCCGCCGAGCCGCGCGATGGCGCCATATCCACAGTTGCCGCTCAGAGCCATGCCATAGCCGAACATCAACCCACCCAGGATCGAAGCAACGGGCATCCATCTGATGCTAAGGTAGTAGCTTTCGCTCGCGTCCAGAAGTCCCAGCCCAACAAGGGAAAAACTTCCTAGTACGGCCACTCCGATAGCGAAGATCCACATGCGCATACGCAGTGTGGAGCCGCCATAAAGGATGTCTTCGATAGCCCCAAGGGTGCAGAACCGACCAAGCCGCGCTGCAAGCCCGAGTAGGACGCCGCCACCAAGACCTGCGATGGCCGCAAGATGGTGCTCTGTCAGAAAGTCGAACATCCGGCCCTCCCTCCGTCTGCGTTGGATACACCAGTCATGCAGAAAGCCCTCTTTTGATGCAAGGGCCGCAGGACGCCAGAAAAGGGCCTACCGCACGGACATGCGACCAGTAGGGCGCATTCATCGCGTGACGCAGCATCCGTTGGTTGTGCCGGTGCGTGCACAACCTGTTGCTCTCTCATCCGAATGAAACTGAGATGAAAACGTTCAGTTGTCAGGCATCTGCCGAGTTGCAGAAGAGGTCATAAACGACTTCCAGTATCCGGCGAGGGCGTTCGTCCGCGAGCCGATAGTAGATCGTCTTGCCCTCCCGCCGGGGGACGACCAGTCCCTCAAGGCGCAGCCGCGACAGCTGCTGCGACACTGCGGCCTGACGTGCGGACAGGAGTTCTTCCAGTTCGGTCACGGATTTTTCTCCGGTGACCAGATGACACAGGATCATCAGCCGTCCTTCGTGGCTGATTGCCTTGAGGAAGTTGGAGGCTGTGGTGGCGCTGTCCACCATTTTCTCCAGTTCGTCTTCCGCCATATCGACCGAAAATTTCGGCAATCCCATGTTCGTTCTCCTTTGGCGCAGCCTCTGTGGCGCTGCGTGTCCAGTTCACTTAGCCCAGTGTGGCTGCGGTCCCATGACGGGCTCAGCTGTCTCCTGTGTCCGGCGCAAACCCGGCATGGTCGCGCAACATCGACTCAAGCAGAGGCCAGAAAAAATCTTCACCCGGATATCCTTCGAGGCGAGCAATCTCACGACCTTCTTTCACGATCAAGAATGTGGGAGTAAAATTGACGCGACGTGTGGTCTCCAAACCCTTTGGCATGTTACGCAGGTCCACCCGGCGCAGCGGCGCGAAAGCTCCCTCTGCCGTCTTGGGATAGATCGGGCCGATCTCTTCATTCCAACGCGCGCACCATTCGCAGCCGTGTTGTTCTACCATCACCAACTCAACAGCCCGCGCGGGCGGTGCGAGTAGGACAACGGCAAGGCAAATTACCGCCCAAAGGCGTAAAACGAATGGGCGCCGGAAAGCCCTGTTGAAAAATACTGTGCGCGTCATGTCAGAGCCGTCTGAGTCCGTTGACGAGATAAGAGCAAACTGATTGTTTGTGAAGCACAACATAATTTGAATATGTGAATGAGACAAGGCGCGGCGCTGCTTTTCAGGCGCCGAATTGACCAATAATGAGGCGAAAATGCTTGAAATATCCTACTTTGGTGCTCTGTTTGCCGGGCTTTTGAGCTTTTTTACGCCCTGCATCCTGCCAATGGTGCCGTTTTACCTATCGTACATGGGTGGTTTATCCATGGCGGAGCTGCGCAATGACGGGGCGATTGCGCCGGGAGCGCAGCGTCGCCTGATCCTTTCGGCCTTTTGTTTCGCAGCCGGGGTGACGACGGTGTTTATGCTGATGGGCATGGGAGCGACGGCGCTTGGGCAGCTTTTCGGCCAGTATATGGATATTCTGGCCTATGGCGCGGCCGCCTTGCTGGTTTTATTTGGTCTGCATTTCCTTGGCGTCCTGCGCATTCCGCTGCTCTATCGCGAGGCGCGCCTCGAGAGCACTGCCGAACCCTCGACCGTCATCGGCGCCTATCTCATGGGCCTTGCCTTCGGCTTTGGCTGGACGCCTTGCGTGGGGCCGGCCCTGGCGTCGATCCTGATGATCGCCTCGGGCATGGGAGAGGTCTGGCGGGGAGGGGCGCTCTTGCTGGTCTATGGAATCGGTATGACAGCGCCTTTCATCGTGGCGGCCTTCTTTGCCAAGCCATTCCTGGCCTGGGTTGCGCGACACCGGGCTGCTTTTGCTTGGGTGGAAAAGGCTATGGGTGCTATGCTGATCCTGTTCGCCGTGCTGATTGTGACTGGCGGCGTAACCTACATCGCCGATCTGATGATCCGATGGATGCCGAGCCTGACCACCATTGGCTGACGATGACCGGTCGATCAATGCCGGATTGTCCCGCACTTGGGGGCTGGCACGCTGAACAATACTAGGGAGAGATTGCAATGAAACGACTGTTGGATCTGGTCGCGGCGCCTTTGGCGGCCTGCGCCTTCGCCCTTGTGCTGGCCATGCCAGCAGGGGCCGTCGAAGTGGGAGATGACGGACTGCACAAGACGTCTTGGATGCGTGATACCTTCAAGGACCTACAAGAGGATCTTGAGGAAGCGAACGCTGAAGGCAAGCGGCTTGTGCTCTTCTTTGAGCAGCGTGGCTGCATCTATTGCACCAAGATGCATGAGGAGATCTTTCCGCGGCCCGAAATCAGCAACTATATCGAAGAGAGTTATTTTGTCGTGCAACTGAACCTGCATGGCTCGACCGAGGTAACCGATTTTGATGGCGAAACCCTGCCCGAACGGGACATGGCTAGAAAGTGGGGGATCCTGTTTACCCCCACGATTCTGTTCCTCCCCGAGACGGTGAATGAGGATCAGACGGCCGTGCAGGCTGCTGTTTCGGTCATGCCGGGCGCCTTTGGGGCCGGAACCACTCTGGACATGTTTACCTGGGTCAACGAAAAGCGGTACGAGCTTGATAATGGGGAAGATTTTCAAAGATACCATGCGCGCCGCATCCAGGAGCGCAATAATGGATCGACAGACTGATAAAATGCGCAACAAGAGAAAAATTCACATTAATGAATTTGTTGTTGCGTCCGGGGGCTTCGGTGGCCTACGGTATGCAATAGCTAAGCAGGCCACTTCGGTGTGGCAGCCAACGGGAGGAACCATGAAGAGACTATCTCTGACACTGGCCATGTGTCTGGCCGGGACCATGTCACAGGCGGGCGAGGTCGCGCCTAAGGACGTGCAGTATGACGAATACGGCGGAATTGCCGAATCGTTGACCGGGGTTGCCGGAGATGCGGCCAACGGCGCTCTTATCGTCGGCAGCAAGAAAAAGGGTAACTGCGTTGCGTGTCACGCGGTAACCGCGCTTTCGGATGTTCCGTTCCACGGTGAGATCGGCCCGATGCTGGATGGCGCTGGGGATCGCTGGAGCGAAGCCGAGCTGCGTGGCCTGGTTGCAAACGCAAAAATGACCTTCGAAGGCACCATGATGCCTGCGTTCTACAAGGTTGATGGGTTCATCCGTCCCGGCGATGCCTACACCGGCAAGGCAGGCGCGGAGCCGCTGCCGCCGATCCTGACGGCCCAGGAGATTGAAGATGTCGTCGCATTCCTCGCGACGCTGAAAGAAGAGTGAGACAGCGGCCTAAAGCTGCCTGTCCGAGCGAAGTCAAAGGAGACAAATGATGGAGTTCTCACGTCGCGAGACCCTGGCCATGGGCCTGGGCGCCGCCGTGCTGACGGCCCTGCCATTCCGCGTCAATGCGGCGGCAGACGATATGATCGCCGAGTTTACCGGCGGTGCTGATCTGGCTGACAGCGGTGTCGAACTGACCGCACCTGAAATTGCGGAAAACGGCAACACGGTGCCAATTTCGGTCAGCGCCCCCGGTGCAACCGCGATCATGGTTCTGGCAACCGGCAACCCGACCCCGGGCGTTGCAACATTCAACTTCGGCCCCGGCGCCGCGAGCCAGTCTGCGTCCACCCGGATCCGTCTGGCCGGTACGCAGGATGTTGTGGCCGTTGCAAAAATGGCAGATGGCAGCTTTGCCAAGGCAAGCGCCGCCGTGAAAGTGACCATCGGGGGCTGCGGCGGCTGATCGGCCCCCGCGACACCTTCCGAAATCAAGGAGATAAGACATGGCATCCGGTGTAAAACCCCGCGTCAAGGTCCCGAAAAAAGCCGCCGCTGGCGAAGCGGTCACCATCAAGACACTGATCAGCCACAAGATGGAAAGCGGTCAGCGTAAGGACAAGGAAGGCAACGTCATTCCGCGTTCGATCATCAACCGTTTCACCTGCGAGTTCAACGGGACCATGGTGATCGACGTGACAATGGAACCGGCGATTTCCACCAACCCTTACATGGAGTTCGAGGCAACCGTCCCCGAAGCCGGTGACTTCAAGTTCACCTGGTACGATGATGACGGTTCGGTCTACGACACGTCCAAATCGATCAAGATGGCCTGATCCCGTCCGGATCTCAAAGGCAAGCGCCTCGTCCGCCACTCCGGTGGGCGAGGTGGATACCCAAGGGAGGATATGGAATGAACTATAAGGCATTGACTGCCATCGCCGCTGCGCTGACCCTGCCGATGGCCGCCTTTGCGGAGCCGGACGATGACACGCTGGTGGTCAACGACGAGATCCAGATGGTCACCAAGACCGCTGCTCCGGCGCATGTGTCGGATGTGATGGATGAGGTGATGTCGGGCTGGCACTTCCGCTCGGACGAAACCCAGGCGCTGCAGATGGACGACTTCGAGAACCCGGCGATGGTTTTTGTGGATCAGGCGATGGAAGCCTGGGACACTGCTGATGGTTCCGAGGGCAAGTCCTGTGCGTCTTGCCACGAGGATGTCGAAACCAGCATGAAGGGCGTGCGCGCGGTCTATCCCAAGTGGAATGAAGACGCCGGGGAAGTGCGTACTCTGGCAATGCAGATCAACGACTGCCGCGAGAACCAGATGGGAGCCAAAAAGTGGAAATACACTGGCGGTGACATGGCGTCGATGGAGGCTCTGATCTCTGTTCAGTCGCGCGGCATGCCGGTGAACGTGGCCATTGACGGACCGGTTCAGGCGATGTGGGAAAAAGGTAAGGAAATGTACTACACCCGCACCGGCCAGCTGGAACTGTCCTGTGCCAACTGCCACGAAGACAGCTATGGCATGATGATCCGCGCCGATCATCTGAGCCAGGGTCAGATCAACGGGTTTCCGACTTACCGTCTGAAGAACGCCAAGCTGAACACGGTTCACGCGCGTTTCAAGGGCTGCGTCCGGGATACCCGCGCCGAGACCTACAAGCCCGGCTCGGACGATTTCATTGCGCTGGAACTCTATGTCGCCTCGCGCGGCAACGGTCTGTCGGTCGAAGGACCGTCGGTTCGTAACTAAACCCGAGGAATGCCCCGTGTCATGTGATGGCACGGGGTGTTTCGCTCCATTAACATTCATACATGCGAATATGTTGCATGTTTAAACAGGATATCAGAGTAACATGATCTCGCGCCGTGATTTTCTGCAGGTTTCGATGGCTGCTTCTGCCCTGGTCGGGGCTTCTGGCTTTGGCAACTGGGGGCGTCTTGCGGCGCAGCAGAGCCTGACACAGGACCAGCTGTTGGAGTTCGATACCTTCGGTAACATCAGCATCATCCATGTCACTGACATCCATGCGCAGCTGAAACCGATCTATTTCCGCGAGCCCTCGATCAACCTCGGGGTTGGCGCGAACAAGGGTCAGGTTCCGCATATAACCGGTGCCGACTTCCGAAAGGCCTATGGCATTGCCGATGGCAGCCCATCCGCTTACGCGCTCACCTATGACGATTTTTCCTCCCTCGCCAAAGGGTACGGGCGTGTTGGCGGTCTGGACCGCATGTCGACAGTGATCAACTCCATCCGCGCGGATCGGCCCGATGCATTGCTGCTGGACGGTGGCGACACCTGGCACGGCTCCATGACCTGCTACAAGACCGAAGGTCAGGACATGGTCAATGTCATGAACGCTCTGAAACCCGACGCGATGACCTTCCATTGGGAATTCACCCTGGGGTCCGAACGTGTTCAGGAAATCGTCGAAGGGCTGCCCTTTGCCGCCCTTGGTCAGAACATCTTTGATGCCGAGTGGGACGAGCCTGCGGAACTCTTCAAGCCCTACAAGTTCTTCGAACGTGGTGGCGCAAAGGTTGCGGTGATCGGGCAGGCCTTCCCCTACATGCCGATCGCGAACCCCGGCTGGATGTTCCCGGAGTACTCCTTCGGGATTCGGGACGAAAACATGCAGGCCATGGTGGACGAAGTCCGGGCAGAGGGCGCCGACGTAGTCGTCGTCCTGTCGCACAACGGTTTTGACGTGGACAAGAAGATGGCCAGCGTTGTCTCCGGGATCGACGTGATCCTGTCTGGGCATACCCACGATGCGCTGCCTGAGCCGGTTCTGGTGGGTAAGACCCACATCATCGCCTCCGGTTCCAACGGCAAGTTCGTTTCCCGCGTGGATCTTGATGTGCGGGACGGCCAGATGATGGGCCTCAAGCACAAACTGATCCCGGTCTTCTCGGATGTGATCGCGCCCGATCCGGTGGTTTCCAAGCTGATCGACGAACAGCGCGCGCCTTACAAAGCAGAACTGGAAGAGGTGATCGGCCAGACCGACTCGCTTCTCTATCGGCGCGGCAACTTCAACGGCACTTGGGACGATCTGATCTGCGATGCGCTCTTGAGTGAGCGTGAAGCGGATATCGCCATGTCGCCCGGTGTGCGTTGGGGACCGTCGCTGATCCCGGGTGATGACATCACCCGCGAGGATATCTGGAACGTCACCTCTATGAGCTACGGCGCGGCCTACCGGACCGAGATGACCGGAGAATTCATCAAAGTGATCCTTGAAGATGTGGCGGACAACATCTTCAATCCCGACCCCTATTACCAGCAGGGCGGAGACATGGTGCGGATCGGCGGCATGGGCTACCGCATCGACATCACCAAGCCGCAGGGCGAGCGCATCAGCGAAATGACGCTGCTGAAAACCGGCGAAGCGATTGATCCCAGCAAAACCTACATGGTTGCCGGCTGGGCCAGCGTCAACGAAGGCACCGAAGGTCCGCAGATCTGGGATGTCGTCGAAAACCACATCAAGAAAATGGGCACCGTCACGGTGTCCCCGAACAACTCGGTCAAGGTGGTGGGCGCGTAAGCCCCACCACGTCCCGAGCGAATTTTGCGCCGACGCGGTCCTTGGATGGACCTCGTCACTATACGGAGGCATGAACAAGATGAGCGATAATGCAAAGGGCTTTACCCCTTCGCGCCGTCAGTTTCTGGCAGGTGCGGCAGCGGCCGGGGCCGGCAGCGCGGTAGCGGGCGCGGCCCAGGCAGCGGGTCCCGACCCGCTGATCACCGAGGTCCAGGAATGGGCCAGCGGACTGGGGGACGGCGTCGATGCAACCCCTTACGGTTTGCCGATCAGCTATGAATCGGATGTGATCCGCCGCAACGTGGAATGGCTGACCGCAGATACGATTTCTTCGATCAACTTCACCCCGATCCACGCGCTGGACGGGACCATCACGCCGCAGGGCTGCGCCTTTGAGCGTCACCACTCGGGCGCGATTGATCTGAAGAAGGAAGACTACCGCCTGATGATCAACGGTCTGGTCGACACGCCGCTGGTCTTTACCTACGCCGATCTGGAGCGTTTCCCGCGTGAGAACCGTGTCTACTTCTGCGAATGCGCGGCGAACTCAGGGATGGAATGGGCGGGGGCCCAGCTGAACGGTGCGCAGTTCACCCACGGCATGATCCACAACATGGAATACTCGGGCGTTTCCCTGCGTACCCTGCTGGAAGAGGCCGGTCTGGGCGCCGCGGGCGATCTCAAGGACAAATGGGTCTATGTGGAAGGCGCCGATGCGTCGTCGAACGGCCGCTCGATCCCGATGGACAAGGCGCTGGATGACGTTCTGGTCGCCTTCAAGGCCAACGGCGAAGCCCTGCGCAAAGAGCACGGCTATCCGGTCCGTCTGGTCGTTCCCGGCTGGGAAGGCAACATGTGGGTGAAATGGCTGCGCCGCATCGAAGTGATGGACGGCCCGGTCGAATCCCGCGAGGAGACCTCGAAATACACCGACACGCTGGAAGACGGCACCAGCCGCAAGTGGACCTGGGAAATGGATGCCAAATCCGTTGTCACCAGCCCCAGCCCGCAGTCGCCGATCACCCATGGCAAGGGCCCGTTGGTCATAACAGGCCTGGCTTGGTCCGGTCGCGGGACCATCACCGGTGTCGATGTCTCCATTGACGGCGGCAAGACCTGGAGTGAGGCACGCCTGGCGGCACCCGGTACCGACAAGGCGCTGACGCGTTTCTACCTCGATATCAACTGGGACGGTCAGGAGATGTTCCTGCAAAGCCGCGCCCGCGACAGTTCGGGTTACGTGCAGCCGACCAAGGCGCAGCTGCGCGAGGTGCGCGGCCTGAACTCGATCTATCACAACAATGCCATCCAAACCTGGTGGGTGAAGGCAAACGGAGAGGCGGAAAATGTCGAAGTTTCCTAATCTGATCGCAGCAACTGCAATGGCGGCCGCGTTGGCGGCACCTGCCTATGCTGAAAAATATGGGTTGGGCCGCCCGGCGCTTCCCGAAGAAATCGCCGCCTGGGATCTGGATGTCAGCCCCGATGGCACCGGTCTGCCCGAAGGGTCGGGCGACGTGTTCACTGGCGAAGAGGTCTTCGCCGACAAGTGCGCAGCCTGCCACGGTGATTTTGCCGAAGGCGTCGACAATTGGCCGAAACTGGCCGGTGGAGCGGATACTCTGGACCATGAGGACCCTCTGAAGACTGTTGGCTCCTATTGGCCGCATCTGTCGACTGCATGGGACTATGTGAATCGCTCAATGCCCTTTGGCGCTGCGCAGACACTGACGCCGGATGAGGTCTATGGCATCGTAGCCTATATCCTTTATTCCAATGACCTTGTGGATGATGAGTTCGTTTTGTCGAACGAAAACTTCCTGGAAGTTGAGCTGCCCAACGCCGAGGGCTTCATCATCGATGATCGCCTGACTAGCGAAGCGCATTTCTGGACCGACACGCCGTGCATGGAAAACTGCAAGGACACGGTCGAGATCACCATGCGGGCTGCGGTTCTTGACGTGACCCCGGATGAAACCGGTCTGGTTCCTCGCGCGGAAACCGAGGATGCCGTGGTTGAAGAAGCCGCCGCCGAAGCCGCTCCTGCCGCCGAGCCGGTGGAAGAGGTTGCCGCCCTGGATCCCGAACTGGTCGCCGCTGGCGAAAAGGTCTTCAAGAAGTGCAAATCCTGCCACCAGGTGGGCGACAAGGCCAAGAACAAGACCGGTCCCATCCTGAATGGCATCGTTGGGGCGACCGCAGGTGCGGTTGAAGGTTTCCGCTACTCCAAGGCGATGAAGGGCGCGGGCGAAGATGGCCTCGTCTGGACCGAAGCAGAACTTGCGGCCTTCCTTGAGAAGCCCAAAAAGTATATGAAGAAGACAAAGATGTCTTTCGCGGGCTTGAAAAAAGACGCAGACATCGAAGCGGTCATTGCCTATCTCAAATCCTTCGACGGATGATTATATGAGGATCTGGATAAAAACCTTGGCGGTCATTGCCGCGCTCTCAAGCGCGGCGGTGGCTGATGAGACGGCTGTTCAGATTGGTGATGCAGAGAGAGGCGCGGATATATTCCGCGCCTGTTCTATTTGTCATGATGTCGGGCAGGGAGCGAAGCACCGCGTTGGGCCGCATCTGAACGGCATATTTGATCGCCCCGCAGCGGGGTTTGAGGACTTCAAGTATTCCAAGGGTATCATCCGCGCGCGGCGCGATGGCCTTGTCTGGGATCTGGCGCGGCTAGATGCCTATATCGAGAACCCAAAGGCGCTGGTCAGCGGCACACGGATGAACTTTCGCGGCATAAAGGACGCACAGGACCGCCACGATGTGCTGGCTTACCTGCGCCAGTTCTCGGCCAGCCCGCAGGACATACCCGAAGCGGCACCTACGGCTTTGAAGCGCGAGATCGAGCTGGATGCGGCCATTCTGGCGATCGAGGGGGATCCGGAGTACGGTGAGTACCTTTCGACCGAATGCACGACCTGTCATCAGATTGGCGGCGATTATGACGGTATTCCGGTGATCACTGGCTGGCCGGAGGAGGACTTCGTGACGGCCATGCATGCCTATAAGGAAAAGATAAGGCCGCATCCGGTGATGCAGATGATGGCCGGACGGCTTGCGGATGAAGAAATTGCCGCATTGGCCGCCTATTTTAGCGCGCTGGAGTGATGCTCCAGCGGTTTGTTTTTCAAAGGGAGGAGAAGAACAAATGACAATTGACAGACGCAGTTTTATGGGCGCCAGTGTTGCTGCTGCGGCGGCCTTGCAGGCGCCCGCAGTCTTGGGGCAAGCGCGCCCGCGCGTGGTGGTGATCGGCGGCGGCGCAGGCGGCGCGACTGCGGCCCGATATATTGCCAAGGGTGCGAAAGGGGCGATCGACGTCACCTTGGTTGAGCCAAGCCGCAGCTACTACACCTGTTTCTTCTCGAACCTTTACATCGGGGGATTTCGCGAGCTGTCCAGCATCGCGCATAGTTATGGAACCCTTGCCAGCGATTACGGCATCAACGTGGTGCATGATTGGGCCACGGGCATCGACCGTGATGCGCGGACCGTGAGCCTCGCTGGAGGGGCCTCGCTGCCCTATGACCGGTTGATCCTGTCACCGGGCATTGATTTTGTAGAAGGCGCTGTAGAAGGCTGGGATTTGAGCGCTCAGAACAAGATGCCCCATGCCTATAAGGCGGGGTCTCAGTCGGAGCTCCTGAAAGCACAGATCGAGTCGATGCCCGAAGGCGGCACCTTTGTAATGGTGGCGCCGCCGAACCCCTATCGCTGCCCGCCTGGACCTTATGAGCGCGTATCCATGGTGGCGCATGTCCTGAAGGCAAAGAACCCAACGGCCAAGATCATCGTCGCCGATCCAAAGCCAAAGTTTTCGAAGATGGCTCTCTTTCAGGAAGGCTGGGCCAATCATTATGACGGCATGATTGACTGGATCGGAGCGGAGTTCGGCGGTGGCAATGTATCGGTCAACCCGGAGGCAATGACTGTCAGCATCGACGGCGAAGAGGTCAAGGCGGACGCGTGCAACGTCATCCCCGCAATGAAGGCGGGCCGCATCTGCGACATGGCTGGCATCACCGAAGGCAACTGGGCGCCGGTAGATGGCCGCACCATGCAAAGCCGTGTTGACGAAAACATCCACGTTCTGGGCGATGCCTGCGCGCAAGGGGACATGCCGAAATCAGGCTTTTCCGCCAATAGCCAGGCCAAGGTGGCAGCAATGGCTGTGCGCGCGGCGCTGACCGGATCCAAGATGTTCCCGGCCAAGTTCTCCAACACCTGCTGGTCGCTGATCGACACCAATGACGGGGTCAAGGTCGGTGCAACGTATGAGGCCACTGAGGAAAAGATTGCCAAGGTAGACGGCTTTATTTCGCAGACAGGTGAGAACGCAGAGTTGCGCCAGGCGACTTATGAGGAGAGCATCGGCTGGTATGCCGGTATCACAAAGGACATGTTTGGCTAAGCCGACTTTTCATTGCGGATGGCATGTTTCAGGGGCGTCCAATCGGGCGCCCCGGTTCGTTGTGCATCCGCCAGAGGGGGAGATCGTAAATTGATAGAGTTTGGCTATGATTGCCATCAGTAAAAATAACTTATTTTTATTATACGGCTTGGTTAGAATGTTTCTAGGTTAAGGGAGGGAGTGTTTTTCGGCTCGATTCTTTCTGTGTTGGCATGATCCGCGATACTCTATGCCGCTCAGCAGACAGGCCGATTGCGATCAGCGCTGTATCTTGCGTGGGACGCGTCCCAGCAGGATGCAGCGTAATTATCGCCGATATAGCACTCTTTCCTGAGGGGAGGCCTATGCTGGGCGTCGTCCAGCATAGTCTTCACGCCACGACAGATACGAAACGTAGCTTTGATCGGAGAGAGAAATGGACGGAAACGATATCCCCAGCGGCGGCAAATGCCCGGTGATGCATGGCGGGACCACCACTTTTGGCGCGCGCGTCAACAGCGACTGGTGGCCGAACCAGCTGAACCTGCGGATCCTGCATCAGAACTCGGCCAAGTCCGACCCGATGGGGCAGGCATTTGACTACGCGGAAGAATTCAAAAAGCTCGACCTCAAGGCGCTGAAAGAAGATCTCTATGCTCTTATGACCGACAGCCAGGACTGGTGGCCGGCTGACTATGGTCACTATGGCGGTCTTTTCATTCGGATGACCTGGCACAGCGCAGGCACCTACCGGACTGGCGATGGTCGCGGTGGCGGCGGCACCGGTCAGCAGCGGTTTGCACCGCTGAACAGCTGGCCCGACAACGGAAACCTGGACAAGGCGCGTCGTCTTCTGTGGCCGATCAAACAGAAGTACGGCAACAAGATCTCCTGGGCGGACCTGATGATCCTGGCGGGTAACTGCGCGCTGGAATCCATGGGGTTCAAGACCTTTGGTTTCGCTGGCGGCCGCGCAGACGTCTGGGAGCCCGAGGAAGACATCTACTGGGGCGCCGAGGAGGAGTGGCTCGCCACCTCCGATAAAGAAAACAGCCGGTACTCGGGCGATCGCGACCTGGAAAACCCGCTGGCGGCTGTACAAATGGGTCTGATCTACGTGAATCCCGAAGGCCCGGATGGCAATCCTGACCCGCTGCTTTCGGCGCGTGATATCCGTGAGACCTTCGCCCGGATGGCGATGAACGACGAGGAAACCGTCGCCCTGACCGCAGGCGGTCACACCTTCGGCAAGATGCACGGTGCAGGCGATGCTGCCCACGTCGGCCCCGAGCCGGAAGGCGCCCCGATGGAGGCCATGGGCTTTGGCTGGATGAGCAGCTACAAGTCCGGCAAGGGCCGCGACACCATCACCTCTGGTTTGGAAGGGGCCTGGACGCCCAACCCGATCCAGTGGGACAATGGGTATTTCGACGTGCTCTTCAAGTACGAGTGGGAAAAGGTCAAAAGCCCTGCAGGTGCATGGGTCTGGACGCCGAAGGATATTCAGGAAGAGGACATGGCGCCCGATCCGGAAGATCCTTCGAAGAAGGTCCCGATCTTCATGTCCACTGCCGATATGGCAATGCGCATGGATCCGGCCTACGAGAAGATTTCGCGCCGCTTCCATGAGAACCCGGATGAGTTCGCAGATGCCTTTGCCCGCGCCTGGTTCAAGCTGACCCACCGCGACATGGGGCCGAAATCGCGATACCTCGGCGACGAGGTTCCGGCCGAAGACCTGATCTGGCAGGATCCAATTCCGGCCGTCGATCACGATCTGATCGATGCAGCAGATATCGCTGAGCTGAAAGCGAAGATTGCAGAAACCGATCTGACTATTCCTGAGCTTGTATCGACCGCTTGGGCCTCTGCCTCCACTTTCCGTGGGTCTGACATGCGTGGTGGTGCCAATGGCGCACGCATTCGTCTTGCACCGCAGAAGGACTGGGAAGCCAACCAGCCCGAGCAACTGGCCCGCGTGCTGGGTGTTCTGGAAGGCATCCAGGGTTACTTCAACGCCGAACGCACTGATGGTAAGAAAGTGTCGCTGGCGGATCTGATCGTTCTTGGCGGCTCTGTCGGGATCGAACAGGCAGCCAAGGCGGCCGGTCAGGACATCGAAGTGCCCTTTACGCCGGGTCGCATGGACGCAAGCGCAGAGCAGACCGATGCGGAGGCTTTCGACGTGCTGGAGCCGGTGTCCGATGGCTTCCGCAACTACCAGAAGGCTCGCTTTACCGTGGCGCCCGAAGAGATGATGCTCGACAAGGCTCAGCTTCTGACGCTGACGGCACCGGAAATGACCGCTCTGGTCGGTGGCCTGCGGGTTCTGAACACCAATGTGGGTCAAACGGCCCATGGTGTGTTCACCGACAAGCCCGAAACTCTGACCAACGACTTCTTCGTCAACGTTCTGGACATGGCGACCGAATGGAAGCCCACTTCGGAGGACGCGCAGGAGTTCGAAGGCCGTGATCGCGAAAGCGGTGAGGTCAAATGGACCGCAACGCGCTGTGATCTCGTATTTGGCTCCAACTCGCAGCTGCGGGCCCTGGCTGAGGTCTATGCACAGTCCGACAATGGCGACAAGTTCGTGAACGACTTTGTCGCCGCCTGGACGAAGGTGATGAACGCGGATCGCTTCGATCTGAAGTGAACCATTTCATGAAACGCGCGAACGCCCCGGTCTTCAGGCCGGGGCGTTTTGCATTCTGGGACCGGAAATGAGGCTCAGGACCAGCCCTTGCGAAAAAAATGCGGGCTGGCGCCGAATTTGCGTTTGAACTGGCGCGAGAAGTGAGTAGTGCTGTTAAATCCTGATGCGAGTGCGATCTCGGTCACTGACATTGATGTTTCATTCATCAGCGCAAAGGCATGGCTCAGGCGCATGTCGCAATAGACCTGCATCGGGCTTTGGTTGAGATAGCGAGAAAACAGCCGCTCCAACTGGCGGCGGGATATGTCGAGTCGCGTACAAAGATCACTGATCTGAAGCGGTTCCTCGATGGCTTCCTGCATCAGTTGCAAGGCATTCAAAAGACGTTGATTACGGCTGCCGATAGCGACCGCAAAGTTCGATTTCTGCGGCGCCGCTTGCCCGCCCGAACGGACGTGAAGGCACATGTCAGCGACAATGATGGCAAGCTGTTTGCCATGACGGGCCTCAATCAGGTTCAGCATTAGATCGGTTGCCGCATTGCCGCCGCCGCAGGTCATCAAGGAGCCGGAGATTTCGAATGTATTGCCCGTGGGGATCAGGCGGGGGAAGCGCTCTACGAACCCCGGTTGGTTCTCCCAGTGCAGGGTAAAGGCCTGATCCTTGAGCAACCCTGCCTGGGCAAGGGCGAAGGCTCCCGTGCAGATCCCACCGATAGCCCGACCGAACCGGCTTTCCCGGCGCAGCCAGTTGAGCGTGACCTCGCCCGCGCTGCTTTGTGGCTCAACGCCCGCACAGACAAAACCAAGACTGTCTGCAGGCAGCGGGCGAAGCGGCATGTCCGGGGTGATGGTCATCCCGTTCGAGCACCGGATCGGAGCACCATCCTCGGTCATCACGAACCAGCGATAGAGCCGTCTGTTGGTCACCTGATTGGCAATGCGAAGCGGCTCGATGGCAGCGGCAACCGGCAGCATGGTGGCCTTGTTCAAGAGCAGGAAATAGAAATCCTGTGGCGCTCCATCAAAGGGCAGGTCCAATTTGGCGGCTGCGCCTTTCTGAACGAAGTTGTCATCTGTCATGGCACGGATCCGGGCGCGAGCGATCATGTCTTTGGTAGTCCAGAGCGCGGCTGGCAGGCCCGGAAATTACGACAGGCCAGCCGTGATTTACGACGTGTTCCGGGCGCCGCATCTGCGCGGCCGCAACCGTAAATTCTATGTGCGCCCCTTGCAGCTCTTTGGGGCCGGCACTAAGACTCAGGTAATACATCGTCGGGTATGATGCCGGACATAAACCAACGCAGGCAGGTTCTAATGATTGATCCCACAGAAACATACATGAACACTCTGGTGCCCATGGTGGTCGAACAGACCAGCCGGGGAGAGCGCGCTTACGATATTTTCTCGCGCCTGCTGAAAGAGCGTATCATCTTTCTCAATGGCCCGGTTCATGACGGGATGAGCTCGCTGATCGTCGCGCAGCTTTTGCACCTTGAAGCGGAAAACCCGTCCAAGGAAATCTCGATGTACATCAACTCGCCCGGCGGCGTGGTGACATCCGGTCTGTCGATCTATGACACCATGCAGTACATCAAGCCGAAGGTTTCGACCCTGGTGATCGGTCAGGCGGCCTCCATGGGCTCGCTGCTGCTGACGGCCGGTGAGCCGGGCATGCGCTTCTCGCTGCCCAACAGCCGTGTGATGGTGCACCAGCCCTCTGGTGGCTATCAGGGGCAGGCGACCGACATCATGATTCACGCCGAGGAAACGCTGAAGCTGAAGCGCCGCCTCAATGAAATCTACGTGAAGCACACCGGCCAGGAATACGAGAAGATCGAAAACGCGCTTGAGCGTGACAACTTCATGTCGCCGGAAGAGGCAAAAGCCTTTGGTCTGATCGACGAAATCGTTGAAAATCGCGCCAAGGGTGATGAGGATATCAGCTAAGCCCGGTAAATGATCGGGCGCGTGTGCCCTATCCCTTTGGGGCACACTTTGACATTGTGACGGCCTGAGTGGTGTCTTAAGCTGTCAAAAAGGCGCGGAGCGGACTGTCTCGTTTCCGCCGAAGCGGACTGAAAGGTAGAACATGGCAACGAACTCAAGCGGCGACAGCAAGAACACGCTTTACTGCAGCTTCTGCGGCAAGAGCCAGCATGAGGTGCGCAAGCTGATTGCAGGACCGACCGTGTTCATCTGCGACGAATGCGTCGAGCTGTGCATGGATATCATCCGCGAAGAGACCAAAGCCTCGGGCCTCAAGGCCACCGACGGTGTGCCCACGCCCAAGGATATTTGCGAGGTATTGGACGATTATGTGATCGGGCAGGCCACGGCGAAACGTGTTCTGTCGGTTGCTGTGCACAACCACTACAAGCGTCTCAATCACGCTCAGAAATCGGCCAGCGACATCGAATTGGCGAAGTCCAACATCCTTCTGATTGGCCCCACCGGCTGCGGCAAGACGCTTTTGGCGCAGACATTGGCGCGCATTCTGGATGTCCCCTTTACAATGGCGGACGCCACCACGCTGACCGAAGCCGGTTACGTGGGTGAAGACGTTGAGAACATCATTCTCAAACTGCTGCAGGCGTCGGAATACAACGTTGAGCGCGCGCAGCGCGGCATCGTCTATATCGACGAGGTGGACAAGATCACCCGCAAGTCGGAAAACCCTTCGATCACGCGCGATGTGTCCGGCGAGGGGGTGCAGCAGGCGCTTCTGAAACTGATGGAAGGCACGGTCGCCTCTGTTCCGCCGCAGGGCGGGCGCAAGCATCCGCAGCAGGAGTTTCTGCAGGTCGACACGACCAACATCCTGTTCATATGCGGCGGCGCCTTTGCAGGTCTGGATCGCATCATCGCACAGCGCGGCAAGGGATCTGCCATGGGCTTTGGCGCCGATGTGCGTGACAACGATGATCGCGGTGTGGGCGAGATCTTCCAGGACCTTGAGCCTGAGGATCTGCTGAAGTTCGGTCTGATCCCGGAATTTGTAGGGCGTCTGCCGGTTCTTGCAACGCTTGAAGACCTGGCTGAGGACGCGCTTGTTACTATCCTGACCAAGCCCAAGAACGCGCTGATCAAACAGTACCAGCGCCTGTTCGAACTGGAAGACACTGAGCTGGACTTCACCGAGGAGGCGCTCTTGGCGATTGCCAAGAAAGCAATCGAACGCAAGACCGGTGCCCGTGGTCTGCGCTCGATCCTTGAGGACATCCTGCTCGACACCATGTTCGAACTGCCGGGCATGGGCAATGTCACCAAGGTGGTCGTCAACGAAGAGGCCGTCGGCGCTGATGCACAGCCCCTGATGATCTACGCCGACGAAAAGGAATCCGCTTCGGCTGGTTGATAGCCTATGTGGGTCTTATTTGCGCTGTTGCGCGGAGTGGCGAACGTCTGTTTGACGTTCGCCTTTTTCTATGGGGTATGGTGGTATCTGTTCACCTGGATGCCCGAAAATGACCGCCAGACCTTTGATCCGATCTATGCCCGCGATATTCTCGCCGCGCGCCTTCCGGTGGCAGAGGCTCTGGCAACACGCCGGTTTCACGCAAAAGATGCCGAGACCTGGGACTGTACATATGCCATCGTGCGATTGGGCCCTGATGCACCAGTACAGCCTCCTACATGGCAGGACCGTGAGATGGGTTGGAAATTCCGGTTCGACGGGGAGTGGGTCGAAAGCCCAAGGGCGGAGCTACCTGTAAATCACTCTGACCATATCGACGCTTGCGCCGAGTATTGGCCAATTGAGCTGTCCACTGAATTGAAGGACACTCTTTACAGTCCTGGCGCCTGGTTCGTGCACGGACAGTATTCAGTAACCTGTACCTCTATAGCAATGAGAAACGGCTTGCCGCGCTCATCCGGTTTGGGGATTGATCAGGAGTGACGATTGGCACGTCCCGTAATGAAAACCCGCAGGCCTGACGGGGCGCTGCGGGCTGTTTTCTTTTTGCAGGGGGGGGGATCAGTTCCGGCGCAGCGGGATCCGCAGACCGAAACTCAGGACGGTCGCCTTGTTGTCGAACGTAAATGGTGTGCGTGGGCCGTTCCCATTGTCGGAAAGCACAGTCGAGCCGCCCTCTGCCTGACCATAGTCGAAATACCGCAAGGAGGTTTCGAGTATGATTGGGAACTGGCCCGGATTGTTGACCTCGTAGGAGAAACCCGCCCCGATGGACCAGGCGAAATCCACGTTCTTGTCGCCGCTGAAGGTCCGCGTCGGGCGCGTGGCAGCCGGGTTCACGCGGGTCCAGCTGCCCATGTCGTTTTCTGCGGCGCCAAGGCCAACCACAATGAACGGCTGAAAGGCGCCCGAGTTGCCCTGGGCTTCTAGCGGTGAGTAATAGAGAGAGGCCATGGCACCACGGGTCGAGACCGATGCTTGGGTGATATTGGCATGGGTGCTACAGGCCGATCCATCCGAGGCGCCGGAGCACGCGCCGGTCACGTTGGATGTGCCGGTGGAAAAGAGGCCCAACTCGCCGCGAAGGCCATTACCCCAGTCAAGTCCGAAAGAGAGCGAACCAAAAGCCTCGTCGGAGCCATCGACATTGAAGGACACGGTTGGGCGGTCGCGTCTGCCCCGGTCCAGAACCCGCCGTCCCCATCCGGCATCATCCATCCGAGTTCGCCCTTGATGTAGGGTGAAGCGCCAAAGAACAGTGACGGTGTATCTGCAGATGCTGCTGTGACCGACATTGAAACGCTGGTTACTGCGGCCAGAAAGAGGGATTTTTGTGCCATGATTCCTGTGGTCCGTGTTTGCCCTGTTGCGACACAAAATCAATCTGCAGCGGATCACTCGCAACAGGTTTTGCTGATGAAGTCGCAGATTGAAACGCATTGTTGCTCATATGCCCAAATGTGAATGCTGTTTGTGTGATTTTTGGACGGACTTGGCAAAATGCCCTGGATGTGATCATGAGGCATGACATTTCCGGATTAGGGAGAAAGTTATGATCAGACGCATTTCGTCGGGTGGAGAATTCGAAAAAACGGTCGGCTATTGCCGGGCTGTCGTCGCGGGCGGGTTTGTTCACGTGGCCGGGACCGTGGGACAGGGGGATGATGTTGTGTCTCAATGCCGGGCGGCGTTGGAGATCATCGAAAAGGCGTTGTCCGAGGCTGGGGCTTCTTTTGCCGATGTCGTGCGAGTGAACTACTATTTGCCGGATGCTGCCGAGTTTGAGCCCTGCTGGCCCATGTTGGCCGAAACCTTTGGCGACAACCCTCCCGCCGCCACCATGATCGAATGTGGGCTGATTGATCCCAAGTACCGCATTGAAATCGAAGTCACGGCCCTGGATCCTGCAGCCGGATAGCCAGAATTCGCCACCTTGGGGTCCTTGTTGAAAACCTCACTAGCCCTTTGTACTGCATCCAGCAGTTTGTGTGAAACGCGGTGAGGACTGACATCGCGTACATTGTTGGCGGGCAGACACCGATGGTCAACCAACGGCCGCGTTGACACTGGACCTTGCTGCCAAATTGCGCCATATCGGTGTCAACACTTTCGGAGGCACCCATGGGAATCCTGAATACTCTTTTGCGCGCTGTGACCTGGTGGAACGGCTCCACGCTAAACACCGCCATCTACACTCGCCGCAAGGGCACCAAGGTCGGCGAAGATGATCAGGGCAATGTGTTTTATCGCAATGCCGATGACAGCCGTCGCTGGGTCATTTTTAACGGTGAAGCCGAAGCCTCGCGCGTGAGCCCCGATTGGCACGGCTGGTTGCACCGCACCTTTGATGAGGTGCCAAGCGATAAGCCGCTGGCGCACAAATCGTGGGAAAAGCCACATCAAGAGAATCTGACCGGCACGGCCATGGCCTATGCGCCGACGGGCTCGATCCGTCGCGGCGGTGAGCCTCAGGAACGTAGCGACTACGAGGCATGGGTGCCGGAATAAGCCCAGCTGGCACAGGCGCTGCACAGTGTCCAAAAAACTGATCGAGACAGGCAGACGATATGTCCCATAACACCACAGAGGTCCTTGCGGGCGGCGTAGTTGTCGCGGCAGCGCTGGCGTTTGCGATCTATGCCGGTCAGGCAGCTGGCCTTTCGAGCGGTGGCGCGGGCTATCCTCTGACGGCCTCCTTCCGCTCTTTGGAGGGGGTTACGGTCGGCACTGATGTTCGCCTCGCAGGTGTCAAGATCGGCACCGTGACCGGGGTTGAACTGAACCCTGAAACGTTCCGCGCCGATACGCGCTTTACCGTGCGTGATGGTATCGTCATCCCCGATGACAGCTCGGTCGTAATTTCCTCTGAGGGTTTGCTCGGCGGCAACTTCGTTGAGATCATGCCAGGGGGATCTCCCCTCAACCTGGAGCCTGGTGAAGAGATTCTCGACACCCAAGGTGCCGTCAGCCTGATTTCCCTTTTGGTCAAGTTCGTAGCTGGAGGAGATGACGGCGAGGACGCGAAGTGATCCGGCGCCGGATCATTCAAGTTTTCGCTGCGGGTCTTTTTGCCTTCACATCGGCACCCGCACATGCGCAGGAGCCTCAGGGAGCGGTGTCAGGTTTGGCTGCATTGTTGCGCGGGCTCGACAAGGTCAACGGCCGCACCATTGATGTGGAGGTGCCAATTGGCGGCACTGCAGAGGTACTGGGTCTTCTGGTGACGGTTGCAGACTGCCGTTATCCGGCCGAGAATCCCACTGGCGATGCCTATGCCTATCTTGCCGTGCGCAGCCCCAGGGATGGACAGATCTTCTTTGAGGGATGGATGATCGCCTCGAGCCCTGCGCTCAATGCGCTTGATCACAACCGCTACGATGTCTGGGTCATTCGCTGCAAAAGCAAGTGAGGCTGCGGGATTTCAGGCACGGTGAAGTCTGCTTTGAGTTCTTTGGCTTGCTGCAGACGGCGCTGGTAGGCGCTGCGGCTGATTTCAATCGCCCCAAGTGAAGCAAGGTGATCTGTGATGAACTGGGTGTCGCACAGAACAAAACCAGCCTGACGCAGCCGGTCTATCAGATAGGCTAGCGCGACCTTTGAAGCATCCCGCTGGCGCGAGAACATGCTTTCCCCGAAAAAGGCTCCGCCAAGCGAAACCCCGTAGACGCCACCTGCAAGCTGTCCTTGGTGCCAGACCTCAAGGGAGTGTGCGTGGCCCATGTGGTGTAGGTCCAGATAGCGTGCAAAGATCTCGGAATTGATCCAGGTGTCAGGGCGGTCAGCGCAGCCTTCCACGACACGGCTGAAGTCCCGGTTCACCGTTATCGTGAACCCACCATTGCGGATCCGTTTTGCCAGTGAGCGGGAGATGCGAAACCCATCAAGAGGCAGGATGCCGCGCCGCTTGGGGTCGACCCAGAAGATCTCGGGATCATCGCGGTGCTCTGACATGGGAAAGATTCCCACGGAATAGGCCTGCAGCAAGAGTTGAGGGGTCAGCATGATATGGTCGGCCCCGATTGCCTGAAGGTATGGCGCCGCCTCGTTATCGTTTGGGTCGGAGCGCTCTTTTCGAGGGAGAACAGGTAGACAAAGTAGTTGCGGGGCGTACGAATGCACGCCCCGCCGTTGTTTTCGGCCTTATGCGGCCATGTTCTGTTCCAGCCAGCGTTCCAGCCAGTGGATGTCATAGTCACCGGTCAGCACGTCGCGTTCCTGCAGCAACGCATGGAACAGCGGCACAGTGGTATCCACGCCATCAACGATCAGCTCTCCGAGGGCGCGGCTCAGTCGGGCCAGCGCTTCGGGGCGGTCACGTCCATGGACGATCAGCTTGCCGATCAGACTATCGTAGTAGGGTGGGATGGAATAGCCGTCATAAAGTGCCGAATCCATCCGAACGCCGAGACCACCTGGTGCATGAAACGCCGTGATCTTGCCGGGGCAGGGGGAAAAGTTCGGTAGCTTTTCCGCGTTGATGCGCACCTCGATGGCATGGCCATTGATCACCAGATCTTCCTGGGTGAACGATAGCGGCAGGCCGGCAGCCACGCGGATCTGTTCGCGGACCAGATCGACGCCAAAGATACCTTCGGTTACCGGATGCTCCACCTGAAGGCGCGTGTTCATCTCGATGAAATAGAACTCACCATCCTCATAGAGAAACTCGACGGTGCCCGCGCCGGAGTAGCCCATTTTGCCGATGGCATCTGCGCAGATCTTACCGATCCGAGCACGTTCTTCGGCACTGATCGAAGGTCCTGGTGCCTCTTCAAAGACCTTCTGGTGGCGGCGCTGCAGCGAGCAGTCCCGCTCGGCCAGATGCAGGCCGGTTTCCTTGCCATCGCCAAAGACCTGTACCTCGATGTGACGCGGCTTCTGGAGATACTTCTCCATGTAGACTTCGTCATTGCCAAAGGCGGCTTTGGCCTCAGAACGAGCAGTGGAGAACGCCTGTTCCAGTTCGGCTTCGTCGCGGGCGACTTTCATGCCGCGCCCGCCGCCGCCGGCGGTGGCCTTGATGATTACGGGGTAACCCATGTCGGCGGCAGCAGCCTTGGCCGTGGCCAGATCCGCGACCCCGCCGTCCGAGCCCGGAACCACTGGAATGCCAAGCTCTTTGGCGGTCTCCTTGGCGGTGATCTTGTCACCCATGATGCGGATATGAGCAGCCGAGGGGCCGATGAAGGTCAGGCCGTGATCCTCGACGATCTGCACGAAATTGGCGTTTTCTGACAGGAAGCCATAACCGGGATGGATCGCCTGGGCGCCGGTGATCTCGCAGGCCGAGATGATCGCTGGGATGGAAAGGTAGCTTTGTGCCCCAGAGGGCGGGCCAATACAGACCGATTCGTCGGCCATGCGCACGTGCATCGCATCCGCATCGGCGGTTGAATGCACGGCGACCGACTGGATGCCCATCTCGCGGCAGGCACGGATCACGCGCAGGGCGATCTCACCGCGATTGGCAATCAGGATCTTGTCAAACATGGGGGATCCTTACTCGACGATGACCAGGGGGGATCCGAACTCCACGGCGGCGCCGTCTTCGACCAGAATGCGCTTCACAGTGCCGGATTTCGGCGCAGGAATGTGGTTCATGGTCTTCATGGCTTCGACGATCAAAAGTGTATCGCCTTCGCTGACGCTGTCGCCCACTTTTATGAAGGAGGGCGCGCCCGGTTCGGGCTGGAGATAAACTGTGCCGACCATCGGCGAGGTTACCGCGCCGGGGTGGCTGGCGGGATCTTCCGGAGCCTCGGCGGCAGCTGCCGGTGCGGCCGGAGCTGCAACAGGTGCGGCGGCAGGGGCAGGTGCGGCCTGAACCGCAGCCGGGGCGGCTGCAACAACGCTCTGGCGCGAGACACGCACGTTCAGGCTGTCGTCTTCGCCGTAATCCCTTTTGACCTGCAGTTCAGTCAGGTCGTTGTCGCGCAGCAGCTCGGCCAGCGCCTTGATGAATGCCACGTCAGCTTCGTGCGTTTTTTCTGTCATTTTGTCCTCAGCCGGTTCCGCCAAGCCTGCCATCATGTCGCAGGCGGCAAATCAGATGCGCTTATAGGCCAAGCTTTACCACAAGGAAAGCGCCACCGTTCATGCGGTGTTGTACTGCGCACAACATGGGGGCGGCGGCAGGGATTCGCAATCGGGGAACCGCTCAAAGCGGCATGCCGGTCAGTTTGGCGACCAGTTCGGGCAGCTTGCGGGCGCCGAATTTCTCCAGCAGATGCGCGCGATGGGTTTCGATCGTGCGATAAGACAGATCCAGCTTAGCGCCGATCTCCTTTGCCGACAGGCCCTTGCACGTGAGGATTGCCACTTCCCTTTCACGCGGGGTGAGACTGACGACCGGACGATCTTCCGAGATATCCGCAAAGGACCAGACCCCGGTTTGGAAAGGGGCCTCCGGGCTCACAGAGCGACCACGCACCCGGCACCAGAACAATTCGCCGGAACGGCGGCGCATGATGCGCTCGTCGCTATAACTGCCAGTGCGATGCTCTTCTTCCTGAAGTAGGGCGCCAATGCGATGAAACTCTTCCTGTGTCGGGTAGAGGTCGGCAATCAACAGGTTTTCATAGTCCTGCGGCTGTCCGCCAAAGGTGGCAGCGAACTGCAGGTTACAGCGTTTGATGACGCGGCTTTCCAGAACGGCAAGTCCAACAGGGGCATGGTCAAAGGCGATGTCTGTCATGGCCCCTATTAACCGGGTATTTTTGCGGAATTGAAGGGCCGAGGGGGGCATGAGAGGGTAAATTTGTCGCCAGACAGACGCGCGACATGGGAGGATGACAATGAATATCGGTCTTTGGCTGGCCCGCCGGGCGGCAGCGGACGGCGCGCGCCCCGCGCTGTTTCTGGGGCAGGATCTGGTGGCGAATTACCAGGATTTTCACGAGCGCGCCGCGCGAGTGGCAAGCTGGCTGATTGACAAGGGCATCCAGCCGGGAGACCGGGTTGCGATCTTCATGAAGAATTGCCCGGATTACCTGATCACGCTTTATGGCATCTGGTATGCCGGAGCCGCCGCGGTGCCGATCAATGCCAAGCTCCATGGGCGCGAGGCGGCCTATATCCTGACCGATTCCGGAGCGCGGCTGGTCTTTACATCACCGGGGCTGGATGCGGCCTTGGCCGAGGCAGAGGTGGCGGTTGAGGGTGTCGATCTCTCAAGCGATACCTATGCGGCGGCTATGGCAACGGCTCCGATCACCGAGCCGCTGCGCCGAGCGCCAGAGGATCTGGCCTGGCTGTTCTACACCTCTGGCACCACCGGCAGGCCCAAGGGCGTGATGATCACACACCGGATGCTGGTTGCGGTGTCGCTTGCCTATTTCACGGATGTGGACCAGGCCACCGGTGAAGACCAGATCCTCTATGCCGCGCCGATGAGCCATGGCGCGGGCCTTTACAACATGCTGCATGTGTTGGTGGGGGCGGCGCATGTCTGCCCTGCCTCTGGCGGCTTTGACGAGGCAGAGATTTTCGATCTGGCGGAGCATTTTGGCCGAGTGCAGATGTTTGCCGCTCCCACCATGGTGACGCGGATGACCTCCGTTGCGAAACAGACCGGGCGCACGGGCCGGGGCCTGCGCACCGTGGTCTATGCCGGTGGGCCGATGTATCTGGCGGACATCATCGACGCGGTGGATCACTTCGGCCCCATCTTCGTGCAGATCTACGGGCAGGGGGAATGCCCGATGGGGATCACCGCCCTGCCGCGTCACGATGTGATCGACCGCACGCATCCTGACTGGCGGGCGCGCCTTGCCGGCGTGGGCCGCGCCCAAAGCCCGGTGGAGGTGCAGATCGGCACGCCGGAGGGCGAGTTCCTGCCGCCGGGCAGCATCGGAGAGATCATGGTGCGCGGCGATGCGGTGATGCCGGGCTATTGGAACAACCCCAAGGCCAGCGCCGAGACGCTGAAGGACGGCTGGCTGATGACCGGCGACATGGGGGTGATGGACGCAGCGGGCTATCTGACGCTTCAGGATCGCTCCAAGGATATGATCATCACCGGCGGCTCCAACGTCTACCCCCGCGAGGTGGAGGAGGTGCTTTTGATGCATCCGGGTGTGCAGGAGGTTTCCGTCGTGGGGCGCAAGCATGCCGACTGGGGCGAAGAGGTGGTGGCCTTCATTGTCGGAGATGCATCAAGCGCCGAGCTGGACACGCTCTGCAACGATCAGATCGCGCGGTTCAAACGGCCGAAGGCCTATATCTCAGTGCCCGATCTGCCCAAGAACAACTACGGCAAGGTCCTGAAGACCGAGCTGCGCAAGAGGCTGGAGGAAAAACGATGACGGATCTGAATGGAAAGACGGCGCTGGTGACAGGATCGGTGCAGGGCATTGGCCTTGCCATCGCAAGGGAACTGGCTGCGGCAGGTGCGCGTATCGCCGTGCATGGCATCGCGGATGCTGAAACGGCAGAGGCGGCAGTTCGGACATTGCAGCAGGCTGGTTCGCCCGAGGCGCGGTTCTTTGCCGGAGATCTGAGCAACCCGGCAGAGATCGACGGGCTGATGGAGGCCGTGGGCGCCTGGGGCGAGGCCGATATCGTAGTGAATAATGCAGGCATTCAGAAGACCGCGCCTTTGGCGGAGATGCCGGGGGAGACCTGGGATGCGATCTTGGCGGTGAACCTCTCAGCAGCCTTTCACATCATGCAGGCGGCCCTGCCGGGGATGGCATCACGCGGCTATGGCCGGGTGATCAATATCGCCTCGGTCCACGGGCTGGTGGCAAGCAAGGACAAGGCACCCTATGTGGCGGCGAAATTCGGCCTTGTTGGGCTCAGCCGTGTTGCGGCGCTGGAATATGCCAGTCAGGGGGACCGCAGCACGGGCGGCATTACCGTGAACTGCATCTGCCCGGGTTGGACCGAAACCGCAATCATCGAACCGCAGGTGGCGGCGCGGGCGGCGCAGATGGGCGGGGACCGGGCGGCGGGTATTGCTGATCTGCTCAGCGAGAAACAGCCCAGCCAGCGTCTGTCGGATCCTTCGGAAATTGGCGCATTGGCGCTGTGGCTATGCGCGCCGGTGGCCCATAACGTCACCGGAACCGCAATTCCCGTGGATGGAGGCTGGACCGCGCAGTAAGTGGTTTAACCCTGTCCGGGTTCCTGCGGGCGTTGCCCCATCATGGTGTCGATCAACAGACTCATCAATTCGGCCCGGTTGGCGCTGCCCGATTTGCGGTAGATCGCATTGAGCTGCGCCTTCACCGTGCCCTCGGCACTGCCGCGCATCTGGGCGATCTCTCCCGTGGTAAGCCCCTTGATGAGGAAAGTCGCCACATCACGTTCGGCGGGTGTCAGGTTCCATGCGGTGAATTCTGCATCGATCACCTCCTGGATAGCGCCCTGGGCGCTGCGCAGGCTGTGTTCCAGGTGGGCCTTGCGCCGCAACAGCCACATCAGGATGCGTCCCTCAACAACGATGGCGGCGATCAGGCCGAAGGTGGCGATGGCTTCGAGAAAGGCGTGGCGGCCCTCGGTTTCCATGGCGTCGGGCATCAGAATGTCCGCCACGATATCGCCTAGGAAGATCGCCGCACAGATGGACTGCACGACGATCAGTGCGATCAGCACAGTGGGTTTGGCCGGATCGGTTCGGGTACTGCTCAAGACCGGGGCTCCGTATCGGGTGTCGGCATCTCCTTGTATCCCGTGATCATCGCACGGGCCAGATTGATCCGCGTACGGCGGCTTTCGAAAATGACCGCGCCCACGTGCAGCACCACAGAGATTTCGGCCCAGATGACCAGTGCCTCGTGCAGCTCTTCCGGCCATTCGGTACTCCAGAACATGTCGGTGGTCATCAGATAGCCGCTCAATCCGATGCCGATGAGGCTAAGCAGCAGGTTGTAAATCATTAGCGCCCCGAGGGGGGAATGGCCCTTCTGGGCATTGGTCCGTCCGGTGGCGATTTCGGTCAGCTGCTCTACCGCGCCCGATGGGCTTGGAGGAAAGCTGGCAAACCGCGCATATCGGGTGCCGAGCAACCCCCAGACCAGCCGGAGGACGACAAGTCCCAGAGCCACATAACCCAAGGTCTCGTGGAGTGACGCATCGGGATCGATGACTAGCGCGTTGAGGAAGAAGAGGATGACAAGCGACCAATGAAACAGCCGCACTAGCGGATCCCAGACATAGTATTGTTGCATGGCAGGCTCCTCCAGTTGAGAAAATGGGGCAGGGCGGCCCGTGCTGCGCCTGCCTGATCGCGCGTCGATGGGATCAGTCTTCCTTGATGCGGATGATCTCCATTTTGTCGTTCATGTAGATTTCCAGTTTCTTGCCGTCCTTGATGGCGTAGGCCTCGTAAAGGCCGTCTTCCTTCTCGATCTTGCGCACCTCGTAGCCCTGTTCGGTGAGGGTGGAGCGGATCTCGGCTTTGACCTCGGCGCTGGGCTTGCCGTCGGAGGCAAAGGCGACGGTGGGAATCATGAGGGCCAGGACGAGGGCTTTAGCGGTACGTGCGAACATATGCGGTCTCCTTTAGGGAAGGGGGACCGCGAAGGAGGCGGATCCCGTGTCGTCAACATCGGAGAGAAAGCAGCGGGTGCGAATAGGCGCGAAGGTGGACGGCACTCGGCTGCAAGCCGTTTATAACTCCGGTTTATGGGTGGCCGGGCTTTAACGCGCATGAAAAAAAGGGCCGCCTCATTCAAAGACGGCCCTCGAGGGGTCCGCACCAGCCAGAAGGCCAGGGCGACGGGGATATAAAGGTGTCAGATAGCCAGGTATTCGGCGCGAAGATCGGCGTTTTCCAGAACCTCCGATGCGGTGCCATCAAATACGATTCCGCCGGTATCCAGGATCACCGCCCGATCGGCGAGTTCCAGCGCGCGCACGGCATTCTGTTCCACCAGGATCGTGGTCATACCCTGTTCCTTGATGTGGATGAGGGTCTTTTCAATCTCATCCACGATCACCGGTGCTAGACCTTCGTAGGGTTCGTCCAGCAAAAGCACCTTGATGTCACGGGCCAGCGCGCGGGCAATGGCAAGCATTTGCTGCTCACCGCCCGAAAGGGTTACGCCCTCTTGCTTGCGCCGTTCGCCAAGGCGGGGGAATAGGTCATACAGGCGCTCGATCGACCAGCCGATGGGCGGGGCGATCTGGGCCAGCTGCAGGTTCTCCTCAACCGTGAGGCCGGGTATGATGCGGCGATCCTCTGGAACCAAGCCCAGACCGGCGGTTGCAGCTTCGTGGCTGGACATCAGGTGCAGGGGCTGGTGATCGAGCCAGATCTCGCCCTGGGTGACCTGCGGATCCCCGATACGCGCGATCGAGCGCAGGGTCGAGGTTTTGCCCGCACCATTGCGGCCCAGCAGGGCGAGGATCTCGCCTTCGTGGACGTTGAAGTTGATGCCCTGCACGATGTAACTCTCGCCATAGTAGGCATGCATGTCCCAGACCGACAGGAAGGCCGGAGCCGTGGTAGCCTGGTTGGCGTTCTTGGAGAAATCCGGTTTGACGTTCATCTGTCTCTCTCCTTATGCGCTTTCGCCCAGATACGCTTCGCGCACCTTGGGATTGCCGCGGATGTTTTCCGGATCGTCCTCGACCAGAGGGGTACCCTGGGCCAGAACGGTGATCCGGTTGGCAAGGCTGAACACCACGTGCATGTCGTGTTCGATGATGGCGATGGTGATATCGCGCTCGTCCGAGATCTGTTTCAGCAGATCGATGGTATTGTTGGTATCGGCCCGCGCCATGCCGGCGGTGGGTTCGTCCAACAGCAACAGGCGCGGCTCCTGGGACAGGCACATGCCGATCTCAAGGCGCCGCTTGTCACCGCGCGACATGGCGGCGGCATGCATGTGCCGCTTGTCCGCCATGTTCATCTCAACCAGCATCTGTTCGGCCTTTTCCAGCACATCCTTCTGCTCCGAGATTGAGCGAATGGCGTTCAGCTCAAACGCGCCGTCCCGTTTCGCAAAGCAGGGGATCAGCATGTTTTCCATCACCGTCAGATCGCCAAAGATCTCTGGTGTTTGGAACACGCGGGAGATGCCCATCTGGTTGATTTCATAAGGCGCACGCCCCAGCACGGACTGACCGTCGAACATCACTGACCCGGTGTCCGGGATCAGCTTGCCGACGAGGCAGTTCAAGAGGGTGGATTTGCCCGCCCCGTTCGGCCCGATAATGGCGTGAACGGAGTTTTCCTTGACGCTGAGGTTCACTTCCGACAGGGCCTGAAGGCCGCCGAACCGCTTACCTACGTTTTTGACTTCGAGGATACCCATTGGTCAGTCTCCTTATTCCGCAGGTTCGGTTTTGCCGTCGGCAGAGGTCTTGCCGGACTTGCGACCCTTGATCCAGGCCGCGATGCGTTGACCACCTTCGACCAGGCCACCGGGCAGGAAGATCACAACCATCATGAACAGAATGCCAAGCGTCAGATGCCAGCCTTTGCCGATGAACGGGTAAAGGATCGCCACGATGAAGTCCTCAAGCCCGTCGGGCAGGAAGGCGAACCATTCGTGCAGAATGGTGGCATTGATCTTCGAGAAGATGTTCTCGAAATACTTGATGAAGCCTGCGCCCAAGACGGGTCCGATCAGGGTGCCGGCACCGCCGAGGATGGTCATCAGGACGACTTCACCGGATGCGGTCCACTGCATACGCTCGGCGCCTGCCAGCGGGTCCATCGAGGCCATCAGTCCACCGGCGAGGCCGGCATACATGCCCGAGATCACAAAAGCCGCAAGTGTATAGGGGCGGGTGTTCAAACCGGTGTAGTTCATCCGCTGCTGGTTCGACTTCACAGCCCGCAGCATCATGCCAAAGGGCGAGCGGAAAATGCGGATGGCCAGGTAGAAAGAGGCGATCAGGACCAGCGCACTGAAGTAGTAGCCGACGTTGAAAGTAAAGGTCCAGCTGCCGATGGCCATGTCAAAGCTGTCGCGCATCTCAAGGCCAAAGAGGCCTGGCACCGGGATGTTGCCTTCCGGCGTCTGGCTTTGACCAAGGATCCGCGGATCGTCCAGCGCCAGTTGCAGGCCGGTTTCCCCGCCGGTGATGGGCGTCAGAACCGAATAGGCTAGGGCGAACATCATCTGCGCAAAGGCCAGCGTCAGGATCGAGAAGTAGATGCCCGAGCGACGCAGGCTGATGAAACCGATCAGCAGCGAGAACAGGCCAGCCACGATCACCGACAGGATGATGGCGGGGATGACGTTCATGCTCAGTAGTTTGAACATCCAGACCGCTGCATAGGAGCCGACCCCCAGAAAGGCCGCATGGCCGAAGGACAGGTAGCCGGTGAGGCCGAAGAGAATGTTGAAGCCGATGGCGAAGATTCCGAAGATCACGAAGCGCTGCATCAGGTCGGGGTAGCCCGCGTTGAACTGTGCCATGGCGCTATCGGCCGGGAACGGGTTCAGGATGAAGGGTGCGAACAGGGTCAGCACCGCCACCGTGATCAGCAGGGTAAGGTCGGATTTTTCCAGTTTACGCATGGTCTTAGTCCTCCATCACGCCTTTACGGCCCATCAGGCCACGCGGACGGGTCAGCAGAATGATGATGGCGACCAGATAGATGATGACCTGGTTGATGCCGGGGATGATGTCGATGACTTCCCGCATGGAGGCAAAGCTTTCCAATACGCCCAGCAGGAAACCGGCGAGGACCGCTCCGGGCAAAGAGCCCATGCCGCCGACAACCACGACGACGAAGGACAGCACGAGGAAGTCCATGCCCATATGGTAGTTGGGAGAGTTGATCGGCGTGTACATGACGCCCGCAAGACCCGCCACGGCGGCGGCGATGCCGAACATGATGGTGAAACGGCGGTCGATGTTGATGCCCAGAAGGCCCACGGTCTCGCGGTCTGCCATACCGGCCCGCACAACCATCCCGAAGGTGGTGAACTGCAGGAAGGCAAAGACGCCACCGATGATCACGGCTGCAAAGGCGAAGTAGATGATCCGCCAGTAGGGGTAGATGATGACATTGGGATCAAAGCCGATCATCGCACCGAAATCGAGCGAGCCCTTAAAGGCCTCGGGTGCCGGGGTCGGGATCGGGTTTGCACCGTAGAAGTATTTGATCACTTCCTGCAGGACGATCGCGAGGCCAAAGGTCACCAGGATCTGGTCCGCATGCGGGCGCTTGTAGAAGTGCTTGATCAGCCCGCGTTCCATGATGACCCCGACCAGGATCATGATCGGGATCGCAAACAGCACCGACAGCGGCACGGCCCAGTCCATGATGGCATCGCCCGCAGACACTCCGAAGATGTCGTGCACATAAGGCACCTCTACCTTCAGCGGGTTGCCGAGAAAGTCTTTCTGGGTTTCGTCGATGATCGTGTGGCTCAGTGTCAGGATACGGCTCAGCGTCACTGCACAGAAGGCACCGATCATGAACAGGGCGCCATGGGCGAAGTTCACAACGCCCAATGTGCCGAAGATAAGTGTAAGCCCCAGCGCAATCAGCGCATAGGCCGAGCCCTTGTCGAGCCCGTTCAGGATTTGAAGGATTATGGCGTCCATTGTCCCACCCTTGGAAAGTGTGAGTGCATAAAGCGAAAAGCCCGTGAAAAGGGCGTCTTTGGGGGAAGTGGTCAAAGAGGGCGGGGGCCGTCATAAATGAGAGCCCGCCGCCCGTTTGTTCACGTTCAGATCAAGGCGCGGATCTTAGGCGCCGTTGTTGCAGGTGCCGAGCGCACCGCCCTGGAACTGCGGGTGGTTCGGATCATAGGTGACCTGGGCCGCCGGGGTGACTTCCACGATCTCCAGAAGGTCGAATTCGGAGGTTGGGTTTTCCTTACCCTTCACAACAAGCACGTCCTTGAAGCACTGGTGGTCGGCGCCACGATAGAGCGTCTTGCCGTTGCCCAGACCGTCGAACTCGAAGTCTTCCAGCGCTTCGGCAACCGCGCAGGGCGCGAAGGAGCCGGCACGCTCGACGGCGTCCGCATAGAGCATGGTCTGCACATAGCAGGTGTGCGCGGCCTGGCTCGGCGGGAAGCCGTATTTGGTGCCAAAGGAACGCACGAAGGCCTTGGAGCCTTCATCCTGCAGCGACCAGTGCCAGTTGGTGGAGCCGAAGATGCCCTTCACGTTGGCGCCCGCACCCTTTGCCATCAGGCGGGAATAGAGCGGAACGATGATCTGGAAGTCCTTGCCGTTGACCTGCTTGTCGCGCAGGCCGAACTGAACCGCGTTGGTCAGCGAGTTCACCATGTTGCCGCCGTAGTGGTTCAGAACCAGCGTGTCGGCGCCGGACTGCAGCACCGGAGCGATATAGGACGAGAAATCGGTCTGCGTCAGCGGGGTTTTCACTGCTGCGACGGTCTCCCAGCCCATGGCTTCGGTCGAGGATTTCACCGCTTCCTCGGTGGTGTAACCCCAGTTGTAGTCCGCAGTCAGGTGATAGGCCTTGCGGTCTGCGCCATAGGCATTTTTCAGCACCGGTGCCAGCGCAGCGCCGGACATGTAGGAGTTGAAGAAATGACGGAACCCGTTGGCGCGCTTGTCCTTGCCGGTGGTGTCGTTGGAGTGGGTCAGACCCGCCATGAAGATCACGCCTGCTTCTTGGCAGAGCGCCTGCACTGCCACGGCCACGCCGGAGGATGAACCGCCGGTGATCATGATGGCGCCATCTTTTTCGATCATCGACTTGGCCGATGCGCGGGCGGCGTCAGATTTGGTCTGCGTGTCGCCGGTGACGTATTTGACTTCCTTGCCCAGGATGCCGTTGCCTTTCAGCGCCTTGGAGCTGAAGGTGTTCATCATGCCGCCGTCGCCGCCGCCGTTGAGGTGCTCAACTGCCAGCTGATAGGCGCGCAGCTCGTCGGCACCTTCGTCGGCATAGGGGCCGGTCTGCGGTACGTTGAAGCCGAGGGTCACGGTGCTGCCGGTCGGCTCGTTTGTATATGCATGTGCGCTCTGCGCGGTGAAGATCGTGGGCAATGCCACGCCGGCACCCATCAGCGCACCAGATTTCAGTACCCCGCGACGCGAGACATCAGATTTGGACATGTAATCCTCCCTTAAGATTTTAACGCCAGGCAGCTCCTCACTTCCGCTCGGCGTTGGCACGGTTCTCGTGCAAAATCAGTATGAGGGCTGCTTGTAAAAACGCGCAATAAATCCTTTGTAATTCAGGCTTATTGTGTAAATAAATGAACAGTATTCCGTGGTGTTCTGTAAATTTTTTTATGCCGCACTGCGGAAAGTGGTTGAAATAGCGCCCTTTTGGGGCAGAGGCCTGCAATGACACGTGATACCCTCACCGGCAGCAGAATTCGTGAGCGCCGCCTCATCCTCGGGATGCGTCAGGCGGAACTGGCGCGGGCGGCGGGCATTTCCGCTTCCTATCTCAATTTGATCGAGCATAACCGCCGCAGAATCGGCGGTAAACTCCTGGTGGACATCGCGCAGGTGCTTGGAGTTGAGCCTTCGATGTTGAGCGAGGGGGCAGAAGCCGCCCTGATTGCAAACTTGCGCGAAGCGGCTGTGGACAGTGGCGTGCCCGTGGTGGAGCTCGACCGGGCCGATGAATTCGCCGGTCGTTTTCCTGGGTGGTCCGAAGTTCTGGCTAGCAGTCACCGCCGCATTGCCACGCTTGAGCGGACCGTTCAGACTCTGTCCGACCGGCTCACGCATGATCCGCATCTGGCTGCCTCGCTGCACGAGGTTCTGTCCACGGCAGCGGCGATCCGTTCGACCGCGTCGATCCTTGCGGAAACCGGTGAACTTGAGGCCGAATGGCGTGACCGGTTCCATAAGAATCTGAATGAGGATTCGCGCCGCCTGGCAGAAAGCAGCCGCGCCCTGGTCAGCTTTCTCGATGAAAGCAATGCGGGTGCGGACCGGCGGGGCGTGCCGCATGAAGAGGCCGAAGCCTATTTCCTGGCGCAGGGGTATCACTTCCCGGCTCTCGAGGAAGGTACGGCCACACCGGAGGAACTGATCGCGGATGCGGCGGATCTGGTTAGCGACTCCGCTCGTCTGATTGCGCGGGGGGCTTTGGAGCAGTACCAGCGTGATGCTCGCTCCTTGCCGCTTGAGCCTTTGAAGGTTGCCATAGGAGAAGAGGGAATAGATCCTGCAGTCTTGGCACGTCGGTTCGGGTGCGATCTGCCGACGGTTCTTCGGCGTCTTGGCCTTTTGCCGTTCGAGATCCTCGGGCAAGAGGCCGGCTTGGTCATCTGTGATGCGTCAGGTTCGATCCTGGTCCGTAAGCCTGTTACGGGTTTTGCTTTGCCGAGGTTTGGCGCTTCCTGCCCTCTTTGGCCCATCTACACGGCGCTGTCACGTCCGCATGTTCCGGTGCGCCGCAATGTGGTTCAGCAGGGGCGTTCGGCGCTGGCCTTTGAGTGTCTGGCCGTCGCCTGGGAGCGGATCACACCGGATTTCGACAGTGATCCCCTTTACCATGCGGTGATGCTGATCCTCCCGCAAAGCGACGTGCCGGAAAGGGCACAGCCGGTGGGGGCAAGCTGCCGGATCTGTCCGCGCCGTGGCTGCCCCGCTCGACGCGAGCCATCTATTCTTAAGGAAGAGTTTTGACAGCCGCCAGCCTCGGGGGCTAGTCTGGCGCGACATCAAAAAATGCGCTGGGGCCAAACAGGTCCAGGGAGCGGCGCTGGGAGGAAAATCTGCCAATGAGCAGACATGTGATTCTAATCGAGGATGAACCGAATATAACCGAGGCGATCCGGTTCCTTCTCACCCGCGACGGCTGGAGCGTAGATGCCCATGCCGACGGTTCGGACGCGGTCGAGGTGATCGAGGCCGCACAGCCGGATCTCGTGATCCTGGACCTGATGCTGCCGGGCAAGAGCGGTCTTGAAATCATCCGCGAGCTGCGCGAAGTCGAAAGTCTGAAGGCGCTGCCAGTGCTGATGCTGACCGCGCGGGGGCAGATGAAGGATCGTGAAATGGCCGAGCGGGCAGGGGTGACCCGTTTCATGACCAAGCCCTTTTCCAATGCGGAGGTGCTGACCGCCGTGCGCGATCTACATGCCCAAGCCAGCCGCCAATGAGCTTCAGCCGTTTCAAAGCAGTTCGTCACGTCTATCGGCATGAGCGAGCACGGATATGGCCATGATCCGCGGGGACGGGGCCGGGCGGCAGGACGAAATAACCGCGCCCTTTGTGGAACGACGCACATATCGCCGTCGTCGTCTCATGGATATCGCCCGCCTGTTGCCAATTCTCGGTGCGGTGCTCTTTGCCATCCCGTTGATGTGGCCTGACCCTGATCCCTATCCTGCGCCCGGCAGTCACGGTGGCATGCGCATGTCCTCGGCCATCACATACGTCTTTCTGGTCTGGGCCGGGTTGATTGCTATCAGCCTTGGATTTGGTGAAGCGGTGCGGCATTGGGCGGCGCATTGGACGGCTGGCGGCCACTCCGAAGCGGACCTTGAGCGGGAGCGCGCGCTGGCTGGCGAGCAAGACCCCGGTCGTCCTTTGGTGGATGCAAAGGACGACTGATGGCCTCGCTCAACGTACTTGCACTGGTCTGCCTGGGCTACGTTGCGTTCCTGTTTTTTATCGCATTCCTGGCCGACAGGATGGCCAGCCGCGGCGTGAGCGCCGCCTGGATGCGATCGCCACTGACCTATACGCTGTCACTGTCGATCTACTGCACGGCATGGACGTTCTACGGCGCAGTCGGCTATGCGGCGAGGTCGGGGCTTGAGTTCGTCACCATCTATCTGGGGCCAACGTTGGTCATGGTGGGCTGGTGGTGGGGCTTGCGCAAGCTGGTCAGGGTGGGGCGCAGCCAGCGGGTGACCTCCATCGCCGACCTTTTGTCAGCCCGATACGGAAAGTCCAATACACTGGCGATCGGCGTTACCGTGCTCGCAGTGATCGGGGTCACGCCTTATATTTCCTTGCAGTTGCAGTCGATTACCCTTTCATTTTCGATCTTTGCCGAAGCAGATCCCCTGCGCAGCCTCAACGAGACGACAACGGTTCTTTGGGTCGCGGTTGGCCTTGCGGTCTTTGCGATCCTCTTCGGGACCCGAAATCTAAATGCAAACGAGCGCCATCACGGAGTGGTGACGGCCATCGCGCTTGAGGCGGTAGTGAAACTGGTTGCTCTTTTGGCAGTCGGGATCTTCGTGGTCTGGGGTATTGCTGGCGGAGTGTCTGAGACCTTTGCGCGTATCGATGCGTCGCGCATCGGTCAGTGGCAGGTCGACGGAGGTCGCTGGGCAACGATCACTTTCCTGTCGGCGGCGGCCTTTGTCTGTCTTCCACGGATGTTTCAAGTGATGGTGGTGGAGAACGAGGACGAGCGTCACCTGCGCGTCGCGGCCTGGGCCTTTCCGCTGTATCTTATGCTGATGTCGCTATTTGTGGTGCCGATTGCGGCCATCGGCCTTGAGCTGCTGCCGGAGGGGTCTAACCCGGATCTCTTCGTCCTGACCTTGCCGCTGGCGCAAGGCCAGCAGGGGTTGGCGATGCTGTCGTTCCTGGGTGGGTTTTCTTCGGCGACCTCAATGGCGATCGTCGCGGCCATGGCGCTGTCGACCATGGTGTCGAACCATATCGTGACGCCGATCTGGCTGCGCACGCAAGGGCCGGGCGCCTCGGTGTCGGGAGATGTGCGCAACGTTGTGCTGTTCACGCGGCGGATCACGATCGCGGTCATCATGCTCCTTGGCTATTTCTACTACAAGCTGTCGGGCGGGGGCGCTGCGCTTGCAGCCATCGGTCTGATTTCATTCGCCGGGGTGGCGCAGATTTTGCCAGCCCTGGTTGGGGGCCTGTTCTGGCGCGGCGCAACCCGGATCGGCGCTCTTGCGGGAATCAGCACGGGCTTTGCCATCTGGCTTTATACGATGTTGCTGCCCACTTTGGGCGGAGGGGTTCTTCCTGATAGTGTCTTGGCCAATGGTCTGTTCGGCCTTTCATGGCTCCGCCCGCATGCGCTTTTTGGGATTGAGGCGCTGGATCCCACTGTGCATGCGGTCATCTGGTCCATGAGCCTGAATGCCGTTGTCTTCTGCGCAGTGTCTCTTGCCAGCTTTCCCAGCCCGATAGAGCGCTTGCAGGGGGCTCAGTTTGTCAATGTATTCGATCATTCGTCCGGTCCGCGTGGCTGGACAGGCTCCTTTGCGCAAAGCGAGGATCTTATGGTCATGTCCCAGAGGATCCTGGGCGCGACCGAGGCGCAGGCATTTTTCCAGCGCGAACTGGCTAGGCAAGGTGGGCGCGGCAGCCTGCCAGAGCCCACTCCGGAGTTTCTCGAGCGGCTCGAGCGAGAGCTCAGCGCTTCGATCGGGGCGGCTGCGGCCCATGCGATGATCGGGCAGATCGTTGGGGGATCCTCTGTTTCTGTTGAAGATCTCCTGGCTGTTGCCGATGAGACCGCGCAGATGCTGGAGTATTCCAGCCGTCTTGAGATGCAATCGGCCGAACTTTCGCGTACTGCCCGCAAGTTGCAGGAAACAAACGAAAAGCTCACGCAGATCTCCGAGCAGAAAGACGCTTTTCTAAGCCAGGTCAGCCATGAATTGCGCACGCCGATGACCTCGATCCGAGCGTTTTCCGAAATTCTCAGGGACGATGATACCCTCGATCAGGAGGGCAAGTCGCGCTACGCAAGTATTATCCACGACGAGGCTTTGCGCCTGACACGTCTACTCAACGATCTTCTCGATCTGAGTGTTTTGGAAAGCGGTCAGGTGAGCCTCAACATGACCGAGGGCACTTTGCAGGAAGTGCTGGATCATGCGGTGTCCACGGCCGTTGCTGGATTTGACAGGCCAATCCGGGTCTTTCGCGATACTGCGGATGAGGCCGTTGAGATCCGTTCGGATCTGGACCGATTGGCGCAGGTCTTTATCAACTTGATCGCGAATGCACAGAAATACTGCGATGCGGAAAACCCGGAGCTATCGATCAGTGTCTCTCGTCAGGATGAAGTGCTGATCATCGATTTCGTCGACAACGGCAGTGGCATCTCGCCTGAGTTCCAGCAGATGATTTTCGAGAAATTCTCGAGGGTTAGCCCAGAGCGTGCAGGAGGAGCGGGGCTTGGGCTGGCGATTTGCCGCGAGATTATTCAGCGACTGGACGGGGATATTTCCTATCTGTCTGGGCGTCTTGGCGGTGCCTTCCGCGTGACGCTGCCTTTGGTGAGCGAAAATGCCGCTTTAGGCTGATAACCCGCTTCGAAATAAAGGTATTGGTAACCCTATGCGGTCTAAAACAGAGACAAGAGGCGGCAAGGTTTCAGGTTCAGTACGTATGTCCGATACGACAACTCAGGATTCGGCAGGCAGCAAGGCGGGGGTTCTTGCGCGCAAGCTGGCGGCGACCAAGGAAGGGTCAGGAACTCTGAAGAGTTCTTTGACACTCAAGGCGCTGCGCAGATCTTTGGCACGTTCGGCGGCTGACCTGTGTGACCTTCCCTTGGCTGTATTGGCTGCGCGTCAGGCCAACCGCACTCCTGAGGAGCTACCCGAGCACCTTTCTGACACGCATTTGCTGGTGGTTCTTGATGGGCCCAACGGCCGGATTGGGGCGGCAACGCTGGATGCTGCGCTGGTCACCGCGCTGATCCAAAAACAGACCATCGGGCAGGTCATGGGTAAGGCGCCGTCCGAACGGCACTATACGCCAACTGACGCTGCGATGACTGCGGAATTCCTGGAAACTGCCCTAAAAAAGGTCGTGGCGATGCTCGAAGGGCAGTCCGATCAAGCGATTTTCTCCGGTTATCGCTTCGGTGCCCAGGTCGAAGACGTGCGCAGCCTTGCTCTGGGTCTTGAAGCCGAAGACTACCGCGTGCTGTCTATGACGGTTGACCTGGCCATCGGTGCGATGCAGGGGGAGCTGAACCTGATCCTGCCTGAGCCAACGCCCGAAGAGCTGGGCCATGGCGGTGCATCAGGGCCGTCGCTTGGGCGCAACATGGGCGCGATGCGCGCTGAACTTTCTGCGGTTTTGTGCAAGATGCGTGTGCCCGCGAACGAATTCACGGGTCTCAAGGTGGGCGATGTTCTGCCTCTGGATCAGGCGTTTTTGTATGAGACGGATCTTTTGGCCGTCGGTGGACAATCCATCGCTCAGGGTCGGCTGGGACAGTTGAATGGATCGCGCGCTGTGCGCCTCAATCAGCCGCGCACCAAATTGGTCGGAGACATGGACGCGGGCGACATGGCCTTCTCTGATGGTGTGGGTGCAGATGCATTGCCGACCCCTGATGACATGCCGACCATCGACCTTGGCATTGCAGCCGAGGATCTGCAGGATCCGCTGGACAATAGTTTTGGCGGCGGACTGGACGGCGATTTTGACACGGGCGGTCTGGGCGAAATGGGCGGTGGCCTTGGTGGTGATCTTGGCGGTGACCTTGGTGGCGATCTGGGCGGTGACCTTGGTGCCGGTCTGGGTGGTGATCTTGGAGGCGATCTTGGCGGTGACCTGTCAGAAGGCTTGGGCGACTTGCCGGCGCTTCCCGAAGCCAATCTCGACGGGTTTGATCCTGACGATGCCGCGGCTGAAATATCCAAGCTTGCGGGTCTTGGTTCAGGCTAGGTCGCTAAGAATGCCTTCTTGGATGTCTTGGCCGACTGCGGCGCAGCCCGGGCGATTAAGATGTCTCAAAGAATACAAAAAGATAAGACCCCGGCCAAAATGTGCCGGGGTCTTTGTCTTTGTGAGTGGTGGTGGGTGTTCTAAATTAGGTCTGAACGATAGTTGGTGTCAGCCAGAGGCCGCTTCAAGAGCCGGGCGCAATCCGTCGAGCGCGTAACCGGCTGCAGCGGTCTTGGCCAGCACTTCGTCAGCGCCGAGGTCCTTGGCTTGGCCCAGGGCCCAGACGACGGAAGAACGGGTGCCAGAGGCGCAGTAGGCCAGAACCTGACCATCTGCTCCCTCGTAAAGCGCGCGTTGGCGTGCAACGTTTTCAGGCGTCATGGTCTGATGCGTCAGCGGCAGCTGCTCAAATTGCAGTCCTGCGGCTTCGGCGGCAGCCCGGATCGTTTCGGCCTGGTGGCTTGGTGGTACTTCTTCGTCGGGGCGGTTGCAGATCACCAGCTTGAAACCGGCTTCTGCGATTGCGGGAATGTCTTCGACCGAAATCTGCGGCGAGACGGCGTAGCGGGGGGTGATGTCACGAGCTTGCATGGCAGTCCTTTACGCCTTTGCTGCGAGGCGGTCCAGTTGTGTGCCGACCGGAGCGGAAATCAGCATGCCTGCGGACATGGCCGCCAGGAACAGAACGCCTTCCCAGCCGTTATAGGTCAGAGATGCGAGAGCCGGTCCAGGACACAATCCAGCTAGGCCCCAGCCCATACCGAACAGCACGGAGCCGGTGACAAGCCGGTGGTCCAGTTCCGGACGCGCTGTAGGGAAATCGCCGCCGACCAGCGGTTTGCGACCATGGGTCAAACGCCAAGCAAAGAACATCGGGATGACCGCACCGCCCATCACGAAGGCCAGCGTGGGATCCCAGTCGCCAAAGACATCAAGCCAGCCCTGCACCTTGGTGGTGTCAGTCATGCCCGAGATGAACAATCCGCCGCCAAAGAGGCTGCCCGCGACAAGAGAAAGGAAAAGACGCATCAGATCAGCCCCAGTACATGACGGAAGATGGCAAGTGTCAGGCCACCCGCCAGGATGTAAAAGACGGTCGCAACGATGCCGCGCAGCGAAAAGCGGGAGATGCCGCAAACGCCGTGGCCTGAGGTGCAGCCATTGGCGATGCGGGTGCCAACGCCGACCAGCAGGCCTGCAGCAATGATCACCCAGATGTTAGAGGTCATGTGGGTGTCGATCTCGACATTATAAATCGGCCAGAGGATCAGTGGCGTTACGATGACGCCAACCAGAAAGGCAACCCGTTCCCAAAGGCTGTTCCAGCCGCTGCCATCGATCAGGCCTCCGAAAATGCCGCTCGCGCCCATGACGCGGCCATTTCCCAAAAGATAGACGGCACCGCCAAGGCCGATTGTTGCGCCCCCAACGAGGCCCCAGATCCAGTCTGTTTCCATGTTTCGCGTTTCCTTGATGAGGGGCGCTGCGTCTTCAACGTGCTTGCAGCACCCGGTCAGTGTCCAAGGCAGGGCACCCACCCCAATGGGCGCCCTGCTTTGGGAGTTAGATCTTGTTCACGGGAAGCTTGAGGAAGACATCCCCTTGCTCGTCCGGTTCCGGCATCTGGCCGGCACGCATGTTGACCTGCAGCGATGGCAGGATCAGGCGCGGCATGCCGAGCGTTGCATCGCGGGCATCGCGCATGGAGACGAAGTCTTCGATGCTTTTGCCTTGGCCGATGTGGATGTTGAGCGCTTTCTGCTCTCCGACCGTGGTTTCCCAGGCATACTCGTCACGACCGGGTGCCTTGTAGTCGTGACCGACAAAGATCCGCGTTTCTTCTGGCAGAGCGAGAATCTTTTGGATCGACTGGAACAGCGTTTCGGAAGAGCCCCCCGGGAAATCGCAGCGTGCGGTGCCGAAATCGGGCATAAACAGCGTATCGCCCACGAAGGCCGCGTCGCCGATGACATAGGTCAGGCAGGCAGGCGTGTGGCCAGGGGTATGCAGCACCTCTCCGCGCAGCTGTCCGATCATGAAGGTATCACCTTCCTTGAACAGCTGGTCGAACTGGCTGCCGTCACGCTGGAACTCGGTGCCTTCGTTGAAGACCTTGCCAAAGGTGTCCTGGACGATGGTGATATTCTCTCCGATACCAATCTTGCCGCCCAGACGCTCTTGGAGGTAGGGGGCTGCTGACAGGTGGTCCGCATGGACGTGGCTTTCCAGGATCCACTCGGTCTTGAGTTCTTCAGCTTCAACCCAGGCTATGATTTCATCGGCAGAGCTGGTGTCAGTCCGGCCTGAGGCATGATCAAAATCCAGAACCGAATCGATAATGGCGCAGGCACTGCCATTGAGATCGCGGACAACGTAGGAAACGGTGTTTGTGGCTTCGTCGAAGAAGGCTTTGACGATTGGATTCATATTGGGACACTCCCTTGCGTTTCAGCATACATATATAGAAATCGGAATGTGTTTCAACCCTTCTCGAGACATTCCTGAAAATTTCCATGTGGCGCTGGTGGAATGGTTGACCCAGTGTAGCAGGCCAAGAGGCAGATGTTCTGCCGGAATCTGCGCAAATGCAAAGGCTTGTGCCTGCTTGGTGAGCAAAAACTTCGGAAAAAACGTCTTCCACACGCGCATCCGGCGGCTTGGCAGCGTCTGAAGCTTTATTTCTGTTTCATTTCCTTGGCAGACTGGGGGCACTCAAGGGAGGAGTGAGAATGACGAGAACCAACCTAACGGAGACGGCGTTGCGGCTTGAAAAGGAAATTCGCGACGCTTCTGGATCAGCGCGCGCGAAACGCATCGACGAATTCCTCTCGGTGATGTCGCGCCTGCGCCGCAGCGGCGAGGAGATCTCTGCAAAGCTCCGTAGAGTGGAATACGCTATGGCCGAAGAAGCGACCGAGGATCGCTTCGATAATATGCCGGTTTAAGCAAAGGCACTTGAGCGCGTGGCCATGATGCGTGGCCACGCCACGTCAACTGAGCCTGTGTTCAGTATGGATTCAGGACAGGAAGATCCCGACCATTACCAGCATCAGTCCAATCACTGAAAGAAACAAAGCGCCCAGGTTGTATGGCAGGACCGACTGCACCACGGCCCGCAAGGCGTCGTCATCCAGTTTCTGACGTCGCGCCTTGGCGACGCGCAGGATACACCAGACCAGTCCGAAGAGACCGGCAACGGAAAGGGTCGCACCGACCCAGACGAGGATTTCGAACATGCCTGTCTCCCGCTGTTGACTGAAGCTGCGGGTAAAGGATCGGTCCTGGGTATGCAAGAGGGCTGGCTCAGATCAGCTGTGCGTAAATCGCAGCCTTTTGGGGCGTTGCAGCCTTTCCCCGCTTGCAGTGATCTGGCGGGGCAGCTAATCCCTTTTATCGACTGTTTTGATATGCCTTGCTGACGGAGCCGGAAATGGATCTGACCGAAGACGAAAAAAGCGAAAACTACCGTGTGACCGCCGGAGAGCTGCGCCAGTTTATCGAGCGTTTCGAGCGTCTGGACGCCGAAAAGAAAGATATTGCCGACCAGCAGAAAGAGGTAATGGCCGAAGCCAAGGCGCGCGGCTATGACACCAAGGTCATGCGCAAAGTGATTGCCCTGCGCAAGCGCGACAAGGACGACATCGCCGAGGAAGAGGCGGTCCTGGACATGTATAAAGAGGCGCTTGGCATGTAAGCCGCTGCTGGCAGCCTGCTTTTGACTTCTTGCGCCGCGTCTTCCGATTTGGGGGGCGCGGCCTTTTTACGTTACGCGCCAGTTGTCGGAGCAAATGCGCCAGAGACTCATCTCTTTAGGTATGAAATTTTAAGCTTGAAGTAATTGGCGTTCTGTCCGATATTGACGTCAGTAGCGCAATACAACCGTCCAAGGAGGCAGATCATGCCCGCAATCAACGTGCATCCCGAAGGCTGGAAGCCGGCCAAGGGCTATGCCAATGGCATGGTCGCCGAGGGCAAGATTCTCTTTGTCGGGGGGCAGATCGGCTGGACAGCGGATCAGGTCTTCGAAGCTCATGACTTCATCGGCCAGATGAGCCAGGCCCTGCGAAACATTCTGGATGTCGTGACAACGGCAGGCGGGCAGGCGAGCGACATCACGCGTCTCACCTGGTATGTGACCGACAAGGCAGAGTATCTGGCGCATCAGGGGGAGGTGGGCAAAGCCTACCGTGATGTCATGGGATACCATTTCCCGGCCATGACGATGGTGGTGGTTTCCGCTCTGGTCGAGGATGAGGCCAAGGTCGAGATCGAAGCGACAGCGGTCCTTCCGACATAATCCCATGCGATAGCTGTCCGCGGTAGAGGGCCCGGTGAAAGCGATTGGACATCCAAGCTGGGCGCCCCATGTCTGAACCTATCAGATGGAGGGCTCTCAATGCGGATCAATGCAGATTTCACGAAACGTGTCGCCGTGCACTATGAGGACACCCCTTGGGTGCCCAGCCCCGCCGCTGGGGTGGAGCGCAAGATGCTGGATCGGATCGGGGAGGAGGTTGCCCGTGCAACCTCAATCGTTCGTTTTGCACCCGGCTCTGCTTTCAAGGCCCATACCCATGATGGCGGAGAGGAATACATCGTCCTTGATGGTGTGTTCCAGGACGAGGAAGGCGATTTTCCGGTCGGTTCCTATGTGCGCAACCCGCCGACTTCGCGCCATACCCCGGCCGCGCTGAATGGCGCGACGATCCTGGTCAAACTGCACCAGTTCGACCCGGACGATCGCAAGACCGTACAGATCGACACGAACGGGCATGACGGGCTGCCTTTGTTCCGGGACCAGCACGAGGATGTGCAGCTGGCGACTTGGCGTCCGGATGAGGCGGTTTCATTCGTGGCGCAAGGTGGCGCTGAGGTGTTCGTACTTGAAGGCAGCTACACGGAAAATGGTGAGGTTTTTTCTCGCTGGGATTGGTTGCGTCTGCCGCCGGGGGCGCATTTTGAGGCAAAAGCAGGCCCGGATGGCGCGCGTGTTTGGATGAAGACCGGACACCTCGCGCAAATGCTGAATTTCTAGGCAGCCATTTTTTATGTTTAAAATCAGTGATTTGTCGGTCGCTCTTGCGGGGCGACTGATTTTTTTTGGCGCATCAAAAATTTTACCAGTTGATAAAAAAACAATCTGTGGCAGTCTGACTCGCAGAAAAAAGAACAGTCAGGGAGACACCCAATGGCGAGTAGCCATCAGGCATCCGGCATCCAGGCGGGACGTTTGTCCGCCCCCGAGATCGCCGAGAATTTCGGGGATCTGCATGCCCCTTACGATCAGCACGAGGCCGCCGTGGCCGCAGATCGTTGCTATTTCTGCTATGATGCGCCGTGCATGACGGCCTGTCCCACGTCGATCGACATCCCGCAATTCATCCGCGAGATTCAGGCCGGGCATCCGATTTCGGCAGCCAAAACGATCCTCGATCAGAACATCCTGGGTGGTATGTGCGCCCGTGTCTGCCCGACTGAGACCCTGTGCGAAGAGGTCTGCGTGCGGGAGACCGCAGAGGGCAAGCCGGTCGAGATTGGCCGCCTGCAGCGCTATGCCACCGACACGCTGATGGCCCGAGGAGTGCATCCCTTTACCCGCGCCGAAGCGACGGGCAAGCGCGTGGCGGTTGTTGGCGCAGGGCCTGCGGGTCTGGCGGCGGCGCACCGCTTGGCGATGCTGGGCCATGATGTCACCGTCTACGATAGCAAGGACAAGGCTGGCGGTCTCAACGAGTTTGGTATTGCCGCTTACAAGTCCACCAATGATTTTGCCGCGCGAGAAGTAGAGTGGCTGCTGCAAATCGGGGGCATTTCAATGGAGTACGGCAAGAAGCTCGGGGCTGAGCTTTCGCTTGATGCGCTGAAGGGGGACTTTGACGCCGTCTTCCTGTCGATTGGTCTTGGCGGAGTCAACGCGCTGCGTTGCGAAGGTGAAGACAAGGATGGCGTGCGCGATGCGGTTGATTTCATCGCTGACCTGCGCCAGGCCGAGGATCTGACAAAGCTGCCTGTCGGGCGCAACGTCGTCGTGATCGGTGGCGGCATGACCGCTGTGGATGCGGCTGTACAGTCCAAGCTTCTGGGCGCCGAGAATGTGACCATCGCCTATCGCCGTGGCCGCGAGGCCATGGGCGCCAGCCGGTTCGAGCAGGATCTGGCGGCCTCCAAAGGCGTCAAGCTGATGTTCAACGTCATGCCCAAGGCCATCCACGGCAATGGCGCAGCAGCCGAAATTGAGCTGGAGTACACCGAGGTCAAGGATGGTCGTGTCAGTGGCACCGGTGAGACGGTTCGCCTTGTGGCGGATCAGGTCTTCAAGGCCATCGGTCAGACCCTCGAAGGCCAGCCCGGGGGGCTTGAGATCGAGGGCGGCAAGATCAAGGTCTCAGAAACCGGGCGCACCTCGGTCGCCGGGGTCTGGGCCGGGGGCGACTGTGCCTCGGGCGGCGAGGACCTGACCGTGACCGCCGTGGCCGAGGGCCGCGATGCCGCAATGGACATTCATTCCAGCCTGATGGGCTAAGCCAGCCCGGCCTCCCGCCCAAGGGAGGTCAGGCGAGCATGAAAAGGAACAGATAAATGGCTGATCTGACAACTGAATTTCTGGGGATCAAATCTCCGAACCCGTTCTGGCTGGCCTCGGCCCCGCCCACGGACAAGGAATACAACGTGCGCCGCGCCTTCGAGGCCGGATGGGGCGGTGTCGTCTGGAAGACGCTCGGCTCGGAAGGCCCGCCCGTGGTCAACGTCAACGGGCCGCGTTACGGCGCGATCTGGGGCGCGGACCGTCGCCTGTTGGGCCTCAACAACATCGAGCTGATCACCGACCGCAGCCTCGAGACCAATCTTGAGGAAATCACCCGCGTCAAGAAGGACTACCCGGATCGCGCGGTGATCGTCTCGATCATGGTGCCTTGCGAAGAAGAGGCCTGGAAGGCGATCCTGCCCAAGGTGGAGGCCACCGGCGCCGACGGGATCGAGCTGAACTTTGGCTGCCCGCACGGCATGGCGGAGCGTGGCATGGGCTCTGCCGTAGGGCAGGTGCCAGAGTACATCCAGATGGTCACGGAATGGTGCAAGAAATACTATTCCAAGCCCGTGATCGTGAAGCTGACCCCGAACATCACCGATGTGCGCTTCCCGGCCCGTGCGGCCAAGGCGGGCGGCGGCGATGCGGTCAGCCTGATCAACACCATCAACTCCATCGTATCGGTCGATCTCGACAACATGGCACCCGAGCCGACCATCGGTGGCAAGGGCACCCACGGTGGCTATTGCGGCCCGGCGGTGAAGCCGATTGCCATGAACATGGTGGCCGAAATTGCCCGCGACCCGCAGACCCATGGCCTGCCGATCTCTGCGATCGGCGGCGTGACCACTTGGAAGGATGCGGCGGAATTCATGGCGCTTGGCGCGGGCAATGTGCAGGTCTGCACCGCGGCGATGACCTATGGTTTCAATGTCGTGAAAGAGATGATCTCGGGCCTGTCCAACTGGATGGACGAAAAAGGCTACACATCGACCCAGGACTTCATCGGCATGGCGGTTCCGAATGTCACCGACTGGCAGTATCTGGATCTAAATTATGTCGCCAAGGCAAAGATCAACCAGGATGACTGCATCAAGTGTGGTCGTTGCTATGCCGCCTGCGAAGACACCTCTCATCAGGCCATCGCCATGAGCGAGGATCGCACCTTTACGGTGAAAGACGAAGAATGCGTGGCCTGCAACCTGTGCGTCAACGTCTGTCCGGTCGAAGGCTGCATCACCATGGAAGAGGTACCCGCAGGCCAAGTGGATCTGCGTACCGGCAAGGTGGTTTCCGGCGAATATGCCAACTGGACCACCCATCCGAACAATCCATCTGCGACGGCAGCTGAGTAAGCTTCGCAGCGCAAGGTATTAATAAAAGGTAAAAAAAGGCGCTCCGGATTGGGGTGCCTTTTCTGTGTAGATGGAATGAAACTCAGGTGGGGGTCAGCATCCGTCGATAGAAGGTTTCAAGAAACTCAGGCGCTGCGTCGAAAGGGTCTTCGTCCCCCATCAGCGTGCGCACCTGCACATCAAAATCCGCATAGTGCTGGGTCAGAGACCAGATTGAGAAAATCAGGTGTTTGGGGTGACTTGGCTTGAGTTTTCCCGCGTTCATCCAGCCCTCAATCACAGCGGCTTTTTCGCCGACGAGGTCTTTCAGATCTGTCGAAAGCGCCTCCAGCATCCGGGGCGCGCCTTGCACGATTTCATTGGCAAACAGGCGACTTTCGCGGGGGAAATCTTGGCTCATCTGAAGTTTGCGCTGCACGTAGGCGAGCATTTCCTCGAGAGGCTCTCCCTCAGGGTCGAGCGCGCGCAGGGGATCTAGCCAGGTATCCAGGAGTTCTGACAATAGCGCTGTGAAAATGGCTTCTTTCGAGGGAAAGTAATAGAGCAGATTTGGCTTTGAGAGCCCCGCTTCACTGGCGATTTGATCGACCGTTGCCCCGCGAAACCCGTGCGCGGAAAACACTTCCAGAGCAGCCTCCAGAATGGCGGCGCGATTCTTTTTTTGAATGCGAGTCGGGGATCTGTCCTTGGGCATGAGGTCGTTTTATGTCCTTGACTGTCGCGGCGTTTGCAGAACGCCTGTATTTCACACATTTCACCTGTAAACCAAGCGTTTTCGCTGCCTACATGTCGCAATTTCTTGACTGACTGTACTCGCATGGTAGCTTGACTTTGACCAGTTGGTCAAATCCGGTCCTGCATCGAAAAGCGTGGACGGAGGTACGGGTTTGGGTCAACGCTTCAAAGCCACCAATAGGGCGCAAAGCCCAAAAAATAACCTGCAACATGTGCGGGATGAACAGGAAGGAAGCTGCGATGACGTCGCTTGGACAGAATTTAAAGATCAACGGCGATCGGCTGTGGGACAGTCTCATGGACATGGCCAAGATCGGCCCGGGCGTTGCGGGCGGGAACAATCGCCAGACGCTGACGGATGAGGATGCTGAGGGGCGCGCCCTGTTCCAGAAATGGTGCGAGGATGCAGGCTGCACCATGGGCCTGGATCAGATGGGCAATATGTTTGCCCGTCGCGAAGGCACCGACCCCGATGCTTTGCCAGTCTACGTGGGCTCGCACCTTGATACACAGCCCACCGGGGGCAAATACGACGGGGTCCTCGGGGTACTGGGCGGTCTGGAGTTAATTCGCTCGCTCAACGACATGAATATCAAGACAAAACACCCCATCGTTGTGACCAACTTCACCAATGAGGAAGGCACGCGCTATGCGCCCGCCATGCTGTCATCGGGGGTGTTTGCAGGCATACACACGCAAGAGTGGGCTTACGATCGGGTGGACGCCGAAGGCAAGAAATTCGGCGATGAGCTGAAGCGGATCGGCTGGCGCGGTGACGAGGAGGTCGGGGCCCGCAAGATGCATGCCTTCTTTGAGCTTCACATTGAGCAGGGTCCGATCCTTGAGGCCGAGGGCAAGGATATCGGGGTTGTCACGCACGGTCAGGGCCTCAGCTGGACGCAAGTTACCATCACCGGCAAGGATGCCCATACTGGATCGACCCCGATGCCGATGCGCCGCAATGCGGGGCTCGCAATGGCGCGCATTCTGGATGCTGTGGATGAAATCGCCTGGTCCCATGCGCCGCATGCGGTCGGGGCGGCGGGACATATCGATGTCTATCCAAATTCGCGCAACGTGATCCCCGGTAAGGTGGTCTTCACCGTCGATTTCCGCAGCCCCGAGCTCGACGTGATCGAGGACATGGAGAACCGCCTGCGTGAAAAGGGGCAGGAGATCGCCGATGCCATGGGCATGGAGATTGAATTCGAAAAGGTCGGTGGCTTTGACCCGGTGAAATTCGATGATGCTTGCGTTACAGCGGTGCGCAGCGCGGCCGAGCGGCTGGGTTATTCGCATCTCGACATCATTTCCGGTGCCGGCCATGATGCGTGCTGGATCAACCGAGTGGCACCGACCGCCATGGTTATGTGCCCCTGTGTCGACGGGCTAAGCCACAATGAAGCCGAAGAGATTAGCAAGGAATGGGCCGAATCCGGGGCAAATGTCCTGTTCCATGCCGTCGTCGAAACAGCTGAAATCGTTGAATAAGCCGATGGAAGTCTCTGCCCTTCAGGAGCTAGTGATCCGGTGATTGGATCCGGCCTCTCCATCCCCGATCGGATCACACATCTGATTGAGACGGAGATGGCAGAATTCAACGTAACCAGCGAGGTTTCGCTTGCGATCCTTCAGGCCTTTCGCGCAGCCCTTTGTGAACCCGAGGAAGTCACCGTGAATTTCTCGGGCGGGCTGACACAAGAGTGCTGGGCCGTCACGCGGGCCAATGGCGACTACAGGGTCATATATTTGCCTCTGGCAGGGTACTTCTCTCTTTGCGTCGAATCCGTTTTCGGGCCGTTGGATATCGGCGTACATGGACATGCAATCGGCTGTTTCAGCTCCGTCTGATCCAAGCTGAAATAAAGAAAAAACAGGGAGTTAATAGATATGAGTAAAGTCATCAAGAACGGCACGATCGTCACGGCTGATCTCACCTACAAAGCGGATGTTCTGATCGAAGGCGGCGTTATCACAGAGATCGGTGCAAACCTCAAAGGGGATGAGGAACTTGATGCCACCGGCTGCTATGTGATGCCGGGTGGGATCGACCCGCATACCCACCTCGAGATGCCCTTCATGGGCACCTATTCCTCGGATGATTTCGAAAGCGGCACCCGCGCGGGCCTTGCGGGCGGCACCACCATGGTCGTCGACTTTGCCCTGCCCAATCCGGGCGAAAGCCTGCTGGATGCGCTAAAACGTTGGGACAACAAATCCACCCGCGCCAACTGCGACTACTCCTTCCACATGGCCGTAACCTGGTGGGGGGAGCAGGTCTTTGACGACATGAAGACCGTGATCGAAACCCGCGGTATCAACACGTTCAAGCACTTCATGGCGTATAAAGGCGCGCTTATGGTCAATGACGATGAGCTCTACGCCAGCTTCCAGCGCCTGTCGGAACTTGGCGGTATTGCCATGGTGCACGCAGAAAACGGTGATGTGGTCGCGGAACTCAGCGCCAAACTCCTGGCCGAGGGCAACAATGGCCCCGAGGCGCATGCCTATTCCCGCCCGCCGCAGGTGGAAGGCGAGGCCACCAACCGCGCCATCATGATTGCCGATATGGCGGGCGTGCCGCTTTACGTGGTGCATACCTCCTGCGAGGAAAGCCACGAGGCGATCCGCCGGGCCCGCATGCAGGGCAAGCGTGTCTGGGGCGAACCGCTGATCCAGCACCTGACCCTGGATGAAAGCGAATACTTCAACCAGGATTGGGACCATGCCGCGCGCCGCGTGATGTCGCCTCCCTTCCGGAACAAGCAGCACCAGAACAGTCTGTGGAATGGCCTTCAGTCTGGCTCCCTGTCGGTTGTGGCGACGGATCACTGCGCCTTTACCACCGATCAGAAACGCTATGGCGTGGGCGACTTCACCAAGATCCCCAACGGGACAGGTGGCCTTGAGGACCGCATGCCGATGCTCTGGACGCATGGTGTGAACACCGGCCGACTGACACCAAACGAGTTCGTTGCAGTCACTTCAACAAACATTGCCAAGATCTTGAATTGCTATCCGAAAAAAGGTGCAGTCCTGGTGGGCGCCGATGCTGATCTCGTGGTCTGGGATCCGGAGAAGAGCAAGACCATTTCGGCTTCCTCGCAGCAGTCCTCGATCGATTACAACGTTTTTGAAGGGCATGATGTCAAAGGCCTGCCGCGCTTCACACTGACCCGAGGCCATGTGGCGGTGCATGACGGTGAAATCCGCACCCAGGAAGGCCATGGTAAATTTGTCGAACGTGAGGCAAATACCACCGTGAACAAGGCGCTTTCGACCTGGAAGGAACTGACCGCCCCCCGCCCGGTGGAGCGGACCGGCATTCCGGCAACCGGCGTGTAATCTGGCGATCATCCGAAGGCGGGCCGCCCGGCGCGGTGGGCCGTCCTTCGTCCGACTAAGGCAATGACATGACTAATGAAACGACTTCCCAGGCCAGTTCCCCTCAGGCCGTCGTAGAAGCGCGCGATCTGAACCTGGTGTTCGAGACCAACGATGGTCCGGTGCAGGCGCTGAAGGATGTGAACCTCACCATCAACAAGGGCGATTTCGTCAGCTTCATCGGCCCCTCGGGCTGTGGCAAGACGACCTTTCTGCGGGTGATGGCGGCGCTGGAGCACCCGACCAGCGGCTCGATCACCGTGAACGGCATGACGCCGGATGAGGCGCGTCAGAAGCGGGCCTATGGCTATGTGTTTCAGGCTGCTGGGCTGTACCCATGGCGTACCATTGCCAAGAACATCAAGCTGCCGCTTGAGATCATGGGCTACTCCAAGGAAGAGCAGGACAAGCGCGTCGCAGAAGTGCTTGATCTGGTGGAGCTTTCGGGCTTTGGCGGCAAATACCCCTGGCAGCTGTCGGGCGGCATGCAGCAGCGGGCCAGCATCGCCCGAGCGCTGGCCTTTGATGCCGATATTCTGTTGATGGACGAACCCTTTGGGGCCTTGGACGAGATCGTGCGCGATCACCTCAATGAGCAGCTGCTCAAACTCTGGGCGCGTACGGATAAGACCATCGGTTTCGTCACCCACTCGATCCCCGAGGCGGTGTATCTGTCGACCAAGATCGTAGTGATGTCGCCGCGCCCGGGCCGGATTACGGACGTGATCGAAAGCACCCTGCCAAAGGAACGCCCGCTGGATATCCGCGACAGTCAGGAGTTCATCGACATCGCGCACCGGGTGCGCGAGGGTCTGCGCGCGGGGCATAGCGATGACTGATCCGTCCCGCAAAACCACTCACAGGCAGGGGGTGACATCCGTGCACCCTCTGTGCACCCCCCGTACACCGCCACGCTGCCAGACCGGGGAGGTGTTGCAATGAAGAATATCCTCGCCGTTCTCACCGTTGTCGCCGCCATCATCGCCTTCTGGTATGCCGCTTGCGTTCCGATGAACATCAAGGGCGTTCTGGATCAGGCCGAGCGGGCAGGGACAGCCGTCACCCCCGCCACCGCCAAGGAACGCCGCGATATGGGCACCTTTGGGCTTGTGGCAACGAACTCCTTTGCCATTGCGGATACCTGGGGGCAGGATCGCCCACGTCTGCCCGCGCCGCATCAGGTTGCAATCGAGCTGTGGGAAACCACGGTGGAGAAAAAGATCACCTCCAAACGCAGCCTGATCTATCACGGGCAGGTGACGCTTTCCGCTACGCTTCTTGGTTTTGCCATCGGTACCGGCCTCGGTATCCTGCTGGCCGTTGGGATCGTACATTCCAAGGTGATGGATATGTCGGTGATGCCCTGGGCCATCGTCAGCCAGACCATCCCGATCATCGCGCTGGCGCCGATGATCATCGTGGTGCTCTATTCCATCGGGGTGCAGGGGATCATTCCCAAGGCGATCATCTCGGCCTATCTCAGCTTTTTCCCGGTTGTTGTGGGCATGGTGAAAGGGCTGCGCAGCCCGGACCACATGCAACTAGATCTCTTGAAGACCTATAACGCCTCCACTTCGCAGGGGTTCTGGAAACTACGGCTGCCGTCCTCGCTGCCCTATCTATTTGCCTCGCTCAAGATCGGTATCGCGGCCTCGCTCGTCGGCGCCATCGTGGGGGAGCTGCCGACCGGCGCGGTTGCGGGCCTTGGTGCGCGACTTCTGGCAGGCAGCTACTACGGGCAGACTGTGCAGATCTGGTCGGCGCTGTTCGCAGCGGCCATTCTGGCGGCGCTTTTGGTGGCGCTTCTGGGGCTGATTGAACGTCTGGTTCTCAAACGCATGGGGATGAGCGCATGATTGAAGTTGCTATTGCCGCTCTGGTCTGGATTGGCGGCTGGTGGATCAACAGCCGCCTGGCCAACAGTCCTGCTGCCAAGACCCGGGCCGTGAAACTGCTGGTTCCGCTGATTTTTGGCGTGACCATCCTGATTGTCTGGGAACTGCTGGTGCGCGGGCTTGAGGTCTCCATGGTGATCCTGCCGGCGCCCTCGATGATTGCCGAACGTTTCGCCACCTCGCTGCCGATCCTGTGGCAGGACTTTGCGCAGACTTTCATCAAGGGGGCGCTGTCGGGCTATATCATGGGATGTGTCGCCGCTCTGGCTGTGGCCGTGGCCGTGGACCGCAGCGACTTTCTGCGTCGGGGCCTTTTTCCGGTGGGCAATTTCGTGGCAGCCCTTCCCATTGTCGGCACCGCGCCCATTCTTGTGATGTGGTTCGGGTTTGACTGGCAGTCCAAGGCGGCCGTTGTCGTGGTCATGGTGTTCTTCCCGATGCTTGTGAACACGGTTGCAGGCCTCAGCGAGACCTCGGCCATGCAGCGCGACCTGATGCGCACCTATGCGGCCAGCTATTGGCAGAGCTTTTTCAAGTTGCGTCTGCCCGCCGCCTTGCCGTTTATCTTCAACGGTTTGAAGATCTCGACCACCCTTGCGCTGGTTGGCGCAATCGTGGCGGAATTCTTTGGCTCGCCCACCGTGGGCATGGGCTTTCGGATCTCGACCAGTGTCGGCCAGCTGGCACTGGACATGGTCTGGGCCGAGATTCTGGTCGCGGCGCTTGCCGGTTCGGCCTTCTACGGCGTGATTGCCCTGATCGAGAAATCGCTGACCTTCTGGCACCCCTCGCAGCGGGGGTGAAACTGAAATTTCATCGCCCCGGACGCAGCCCTCGGGGCGATGAGACCAAAGGGCATCGGCCCGGTAATCCCACGGCCCCAATGGCGATAGAGGGAGCGCCGGACCAGCGCCCAAAGCTTGCGCAGACCGACAAAAAGCCAGGCAATGGCGCAATAAAAATCTTTGAACAAATGGTCAAATTCGCGCAAGCTGCAACCATAACCAACAGGGAGAACCTACCAATGAAACACATTCTGACAGCCGCCGCGCTGGCCCTAGGTGCCGCCGGAGCCGCTCAGGCAGCAGACGACGTCAAGCTGCAGCTCAAATGGGTGACACAGGCACAGTTCGCTGGCTATTACGTGGCGCTCGACAAGGGCTTTTACGAAGAAGAAGATCTGAACGTCACCATCCTGCCCGGTGGCCCCGATATTGCCCCGACCCAGGTGATTGCAGGGGGCGGCGCCGATGTGACCGTCGAATGGATGCCCGCTGCCCTGGCGGCCCGCGAAAAGGGCTTGCCGCTGGTCAATATCGCTCAGCCTTTCAAATCCTCGGGCATGATGCTGACCTGCTGGAAAGACACCGGCATCTCCGAGCCCAAGGATCTGGCCGACCGCACCCTTGGGGTGTGGTTCTTCGGCAATGAATTCCCCTTCATGAGCTGGATGAGCAAGCTGGGCATCTCCACCGAAGGCAAGGGTGAGATGGGCGTTGAGGTTCTGAAGCAGGGCTTCAACGTGGACCCGCTGCTGCAGCGTCAGGCGGACTGCATTTCCACCATGACCTACAACGAATACTGGCAGGTTCTGGACGCCGGCGTGTCGGCGGATGAACTGGTGACCTTCAAGTACGAAGACCAGGGCGTTGCGACGTTGGAAGATGGTCTTTACGTGCTGGAAGACAAGCTGAGCGATCCGGCCTTTGCCGACAAGATGGAGCGTTTCGTGCGCGCCTCGATGAAGGGCTGGAAATATGCCGAAGCCAACCCGGATGAAGCCGCCGAGATCGTTCTGGACAATGACGCTTCGGGCGCCCAGACAGAAGAGCACCAGAAGCGCATGATGAGCGAGATCGCCAAGCTGACCGCAGGCAGCAATGGCGCATTGGATGTTGCTGACTATGAGCGCACGGTTGCGACCCTGCTGGCGGGCGGGTCCTCGCCGGTGATCACCAAGGCTCCGGAAGGCGCCTGGACCCATGCCATCACGGATGCGGCGCTGAAGTAAGCGGATCGCTTATCAGATTTCCGGCCCGTCCCTGATGTTTCAGGGGCGGGCTTTTTCATGTCTGTACAGCGGCAGCATCAGCTTTGTTCCAGGAACCCGCCGTAAAGCCCCTGTTTGAAGATAAGACCTTTGCCGGGGCGGGTGGCAAAACGCTGCACTTCGCCCAGGATGATAGTATGATCTCCGGCCGGGTGGGTTGCGTGGGCCTTGCAGTCGAAGCGGGCCAGAACCCCGTCGAGGAGCGGCGTGCCATGGGAGTCGGCCGTCCAAGGGGCCGCGCTGAAATCATCACCGCTGCGGGCAAAATGAATGGCAAGATCCAGTTGATCTTCGGCCAGAACATGGATTGCGTACTGTTGTGCGAAAGCAAAGGCGTCATGGCGAAGGGAGGCGCGGGCAGGGCACCACATCAACAGGGGCGGCTCCATCGAGACCGACGAAAAGCTGTTGGCGGTAAAGGCCAGCGGCCCTTTGTCTGTCAAAGTGGTGATCACGGTGACTCCGGTCGCAAAACAGCCCAATGCGTCGCGATAGGCCCGTTGTGTATCAGAGCCCGGAGTCAAGGTGGTGTCTGGCATGGTGCGCGCCCTTCATCTGAATGGTTCGTCAGATCTAGGCCCCGACCTGCCACGGGCCAGTTTATTTGTCCACTGGGTTCAGATCTTCCAGAAGACGACCGTGGGCGCGGGTCTGCGCGATGACTTCGCCCAGCGTGGAAAAGCCGCGAGCCTCCAGCATGGGCAGCATCCGGCACAAAACCTCCGCCGTGGCGCGGGCATCGCCAAGAGCGGTGTGGCGCAGGGCGGTGGGGATGGTGATGTCGAGCCGATCACAGAGCGCGTCCAGCGTGTGCGGCACCGAGGCGCCGAACAGAACCGCGCTCAAGAGGACCGTGTCGAGTACCGGATGATCCCAGGCAAGATTCAGCCGCTTTGCCTCCCGGCGCAGGAAGGCCATGTCGAAAGGTGCGTTATGTGCGACGATAACGGCATCGCTGCAAAAGTGGTGGAAGGTGCGGGAAACCTCTGCAATGTCTGGCGCGCCCTTGACCATTGCGTCGGTGATCCCATGCACCCTGGTCGAGGCGGCCGGGATCGGTGCGCCCGGGTCGACCAGAAGATCAAGGGCTTCTCCATCGACGATCCGGCCGCGCAGAACGCGCAGTGCGCCCAGTTGCACCACGTGATCCTTGTGCGGCAAAAGCCCGGTGGTTTCGGTGTCAAAGACGGAAAAGGTCAGATCGGAAAGGGGCCGGTTCTCGATCCGTTGGGAGACGGGATTGAGCAGGCCAAAGTCATAGACCAAAGGGCGGGCCGCCTCGGGCGGGATGTCTGCCTCGGCGCTGTCAAAGATCACCACGTAGCCGGGCGCATCGCCCAGCGGTTTGAGCCGCAGCCCGTATGTTTGCCGCCCGTCGTTGCCGGTGATGCGGGCGCTGACTTCCTTGCCCGTGCGGATCATTTTCTTATGGGCCGCCTCCAGCGCGCCGGCCTCGAGATAGTCGCCAAGAACGGCGCCAAGGCGCGCGGGCGCGATTTGCGACAGGACTGCTGCGGCCTGGGCGTCGTAAAGGACAATCCGGTGATCGTGGCCGACCATGACCGTGGCCACGGGCACCTCTGACAAAAGGGTCGTCAGGCGCGCCTTCTCGGCCTCCAGCCGGGCCGTTTCGCGGGCGATGGCCTCGGCGGAGTTCAGATTTGCCTGCCCGAGTTTGCCCACAAGGCTCGACGCGGCGGGAGCCAGATCGCCAAGATAGCGCGCGGCCTGCTGGTCAAGGTCGGATGTCACACCGCCATGGGCACGGGCGCGCAGACCCGCAGCCAGCCTTTCGATCGGCTTGGCGACGTTCTCATCGAACAACAGCCAAATCCCGGCGCAAACGCCGAGGATGGCGAAGAGGCTGAGCGCGCCGACAAAGACGAAGGCATCAAGCAGCGCAGGATTGCCCGCACGTCCGTAGCCGATCCACAGCGCTGCCCAGACGCCGCCGATGCAGGCGGCTGCGATCAGGCAGAAGAACAGGAAAATCCGGATGCGAAGGCTCAGCCGCGACAACATCAGACAGCTCCGCAGAAGGTGCCAAGCAGGCCGTCATCTTCCGGGGCTGCGACCCAATCAAGCGCGATGTCATCACCAGTTCCAATGTCTGCGTCGGTTGCGACAACGGCGCGCCGCCAGCCTGTGCAGTCGAGCCGCACAGTAATGCCGCTTACCGGTGCCCAGCGGCCAAAGAAATAGACCTCTGTGATGAAGTGGCCGGGCAGGTCAGGGTGGCTCTTTGCGGTTGCTGTATCAATGGCTGCAAAGCGTTCGACAAACGGCACAGCATAGGTCCAAGGCCGGTAGAGGCTTCTGTTCTGGCCGGTTTCGGCCACGAGAACGCCCTCGGGCAGCGCGGCGCGGGTGCGCTCATACCAGCCGTACTCCGAAGAGATTGTGACCGCGATCATTGCAAGGCCCGCGGCCACAGGGGCCAGCCATTTCGGCAGCCGCCCGCCGCTGGCCCGTCCGATCAGCATCACGACGCCTGCCACGGCAAAGCCTGCAAATATTGTTGCGATCAGTTCCAGAAACATCTTGAGGTCCTCTTGTGCTGCCAGGGTCAGCCCATCATCCCTTTGCCATGGCCAAGCGCCGATTGCATTGTCTTTACCACGACAAACGCGTCGCGCAGATGACTTCGCTCAAAGTCCGACAGATCCGATGGGGCCAGAAAGTTGTCGGGCGCCTCGCCCTTGCGGATCTGGCCAGCCTGATGCTTGAGCCGGGTTTCGGCAATCAGGTCATAGGCATCCATGAGATCCCGCGCACCCGAGGGGCTGAGGGCGGATGTCTCGGCCGCCGCCTCCAGTCGCGCGCGCGTGTTGACCGGAGTAAGCTGCGCTTGCAGGGCATAGATCCGCCCCAGATCCACCACCGGCACCACGCCGTTGTGTTTCAGATCCAGCGTGTTGCGATGTTCCCCCGAACGGATGGTAGCGATCCCGCGCAAGAGCCCCAGCGGTGGCGTGTGTTTCAGCGAATTCGAAATCATATGCGCGACAAAGATGGAATTGGCGCTTGCCGCCTTGAGCACCTCGTCCTGCAGGCCAGTGAACAGGGACGCGGTGCCGCCAATGGGGCGCAGATCGAACATCACCGAGGCCAGCATCTGCGCCATGGGATCGGGGGTCTTGATCCAGCCCTCGAAATACTGCCGCCAGATGCCCACGGGCTGACGCCAGCGCGGATTGCTCGCCATCATGTCACCGGGGCAATAGACATAGCCGCAGGTGTTGAGCCCATCGCAAACAAATCGGGAGAGGGCTTCGAAATAGGCGGCGTCACGCTCCTGCATCTCGTCGGCGATCATCAGGCAGTTGTCCTGATCGGACACACCTGTCTGTTCCTGCCGCCCCTGTGATCCGCAGGCCAACCACAAATAAGGCACGGGCGGCGGGCCAAGTCGCTCCTCGGCCAGCGCCAGCAGACGCCGGGTGGCGGCATCGGCGATGTCGGTAATCAGGCGGGTAACTACTTCATGCCGGTTGCCAGCGGCCACCAGCTGCAACAGGAGGGCCGGAATGCGCGCGGTGACGCGGGCCATGGCACTGGCATCGGGAGCGCGGGCGATTTCGGCGATCATCTCGGCCGAGCTCATGGCCTGAAGGCGCGTGAGGTCGGTTTGGGTCACGATCCCCGCCAGACGTCCGGCATCCACCACCGGCACATGGCCGATGCGGTGCTCCATCATCGCATGGAGCACATCCGATGCGATGGCGGAGGAGGGCAGTGTCAATGGATCGCGGGTCATGATCTGCGAAACGGGGGTGGAAATCGGCAGCCCCTTGGCCAGCACCTTCTCCGTCAGATCGCGGTTGGTGAGGATGCCTTCGAGGGCATCGCCAGAGGTGATGCAGACCGAGGAAATGTGATGATCTCGCATCAATTGCGCGGCGCCCTGGCAGGTCAGGCCACTGGAGCAGGTGACCGGGGGCGAAGCCATGAAATCCGCAACGCGGCGGGTGGCGAGGCTGTTCTGCGCAGGTCCGTCCGAGCGGCGGCGGTCAAAGAAGCGCGCCACCTTGGGTTCGGCTTGCATCAGGGCATCGAAATCGGCGCGCGGCAGCAGCAGAAGCGCGCTCTTTGCACTGGCTCGCGCCGTGGTGACAGCTATGCCATCACGGGTGAGACCTCGTTCGCCAAAGGAATTGCGTGGTCCCAGAATGGAAACGGCCATTCCGTTCTCGTCAAAGACTTCGACCTCGCCGTGATGCACAAGGTAAAGCCCCTCCATCTGGGCGCCCAAGGCGTAGATCTTGTCTCCAGCGGCGGCGTGGATGACCTCAAACTTCGGCGCCAGCGCAGTCAGGCGCGCCGCATTTAGGCTATCATAGGGGTGCACCGTCTTCAGGAACTGGATCAGACCATCGGGGGAAAGGGGCATGTCAAAAGCCTGTCTGCAACGCCGGGATAAAAGTCATCCTGCCCGAGTGTGCCCGGACAGGATGGTGAGGAAAAGAGGGCGGGCCAGGAAATCGAGGGAGGCGGCCCGCCCCGGGGGGAGATCAGTGATCCTGTGCAGCCCCTGCACCGCGCGGGATGCGGACGCTTTCCACCAGCTCTTCGATCTCAGTCGGGATCGGCTCGCTGGATTTGGAGACCACATAGGCCACCGCGAAGTTCACCATCGCGCCGATCGCACCAAAGGAGGTGGACTTGATGGTGCCCAGCAGCGGATCCGCATCCGTGAAGCTGTTGGTACCGGGGATGAAGAACCAGCCCTTGTGCAGGAAGATGTAGATCAGCGTCACCACCAGACCTGCGATCATGCCTGCAACCGCGCCCTTGTTGTTCACCTTGGTGAAGATGCCCATCATCAGCGCCGGGAAGATCGAGGCCGCCGCCAGGCCAAAGGCCAGTGCCACTGTCTGCGCCGCAAAGCCCGGAGGATTGAGACCCAGGTAGGTGGCAACCGCGATGGCAACCGCCATGGCAACACGGGCCGACAGCAGCTCTCCTTTTTCCGAGATCTTCGGATTGATGGAGCCTTTGATCAGGTCGTGCGACACCGCCGAGGAGATCGCCAGCAACAGACCCGCCGCAGTGGACAGCGCCGCCGCCAGACCGCCCGCAGCCACCAGACCGATCACCCAGCCGGGCAGGTTGGCGATTTCGGGGTTGGCCAGAACCAGAATGTCGCGGTTGAACTTGGTCAGCTCGTTACCCTGCCAGCCGTTTTCAGCTGCCTTGGCCTGCATCTCCGCGTTCTTGTCGTTGTAGTACTGGATCTTGCCGTCGCCGTTCTTGTCTTCCCAAGCCAGCAGACCGGTTTTCTGCCAGGTGGCCATCCAGTCATAGCGGGCGTCGTTTTCGATCTGCTCGACCGAGACCGCTTCGCCATTGGTCCCATTGGGCCACATCATGTCGGTGATGTTGAGGCGGGCCATGGCGCCAACTGCCGGGGCAGTCAGGTACAGCAGCGCGATGAAGACCAGCGCCCAGCCAGCGGACCAGCGTGCGTCCGACACCTTGGGAACGGTGAAGAAACGCATGATCACATGGGGCAGGCCAGCGGTACCGATCATCAGCGACAGGGTGAACAGAACCATGTTCAGCGTGTCGGCGTGATGGGTGGTATACTCGTTGAAGCCGAGTTCAGCCACGATGGCGTCAAGCTTTGCCAAGAGCGGCTCACCCGAGGCAACGTGATCGCCAAACAGACCCAATGCCGGGATCGGGTTTCCGGTCAGCTGCAGCGAGATGAAGATGGCCGGAATGGTATAGGCCATGATCAGCACGACGTATTGCGCAACCTGAGTATAGGTCACGCCCTTCATGCCGCCGAACACGGCGTAGGCAAAGACCACACAGGCACCGATCAAGAGGCCTGCGGTGTTGGAGACCTCAAGGAAACGGCCAAAGGCCACGCCCACACCGGTCATCTGGCCGATCACGTAAGTGGTGGAGGCCACGATCAGGCAGATCACCGCAACGATACGCGCAGTGGGGCTATAGAAGCGATCACCGATGAATTCCGATACGGTGAACTTGCCGAACTTGCGCAGGTAGGGCGCCAGCAGCAGCGCCAGCAGCACGTAGCCGCCGGTCCAGCCCATCAGGAAGGACGAGTTGTCATAGCCGGTAAAGGCGATGAGACCCGCCATCGAGATGAAGGAGGCTGCAGACATCCAGTCCGCCGCCGTTGCCATGCCGTTGGTGACGGGGTGAACACCCCGGCCCGCGGCGTAGAATTCCGAAGTGGAGCCGGCGCGCGCCCAGATGGCGATGCCGATATAGAGCGCAAAGGAGGCGCCCACGAAGAGAAGGTTTATGGTAAACTGATCCATGGCCTATTCCTCCTCGACGCCGAATTCACGGTCGAGGCGGTTCATCCGCCAGGCGTAGAAAAAGATCAGGCCCAGGAAGACGAGGATCGATCCCTGCTGGGCAAACCAAAAGCCCAGATCACTGCCGCCCACCGAGATGCCAGAGAGCATCGGGCGCAACAGAATGCCAAATCCGAATGAAACGACAGCCCAGATCACCAGGCTGATGAGAATGATGCGCACATTGGCCTGCCAATAGCCCTTGTCGGACTCGGCAGCCTTTGCGGCATTTGTTGTTTGGTCCGCCATGGCGGCTCCTCCTTGCTACGGGTTGGGCCTGCTTCGCTCGGGCGCTGGGCAAGCCTTCTCTGTTTGCCCGCGCTGCCCTCTTTGAAGCGGGCAGACATCAGGCACTACTCCTTTGGTCGCCAAAGCAGGCTTTGACGTTCCAAACGGGTATTTCGGGTTGTGGGGTGGACGCCCGGCGGCAGCATATGCCGGGCGTCCGGATCTTTGCCGGGACTAGGCCGCGGCGGTTTTCACTATTTCTGCCAGGCTTTTGGCGACCTCATCGATCTGGCCCATGGCATCTATCTTTTGCAGCACCCCCTTGTCGCCGTAGTAGGCAATCAGAGGCGCGGTCTGTTCGTGGTAGGCGGCCAGACGGCTGGCCACGGTTTCGGCAGTGTCATCGGCGCGGCGCTTCATCTCGGTGCCGCCGCATTTGTCGCAGACACCGGCCTTTTGCGGTTGCTTGAAACTGTCGTGATAGCCCTCGCCGCAGCCCGCGCAGGTGAAACGCCCGGCCACGCGCGTCACCATGGCGTCGTCGTCCACTTCAAGGCTGATGGCGGCGTTGATCTTCTGGCCGGTTTCGGACAGCAGCGCATCCAGCGCCTCGGCCTGAACCGCGGTACGGGGGAAGCCGTCAAGGATCACGCCCTTGGCGCAGTCGGGTTCAGCCAAGCGGTCGCGCAGGATGGCAATCACGATCTCGTCCGACACGAGGCCGCCGGATTCCATCACCGATTTTGCGGCCTTGCCAGCCTCGGTCCCTGCAGCCACGGCGGCGCGCAGAAGGTCGCCGGTCGAAAGCTGCACAAGGCCAAAGCTGTTTTCCAGCATGCGGGCCTGGGTGCCCTTCCCGGCGCCCGGAGGGCCGAGAAGGATCAGAACGGCGGGGCGGGTCATCACATCCGTGGTCATGGCCTCACCCCTTGTTCGCGCGGTTTGCGATCAGATCATCCACCACCGAAGGATCAGCTAGGGTGGAAGTGTCGCCAAGCGCGCCAAAGTCGTTCTCGGCGATCTTGCGCAGGATGCGGCGCATGATCTTGCCCGAACGGGTCTTGGGCAGGCCGGGGGCCCATTGGATCACATCCGGGCTGGCGATCGGGCCGATTTCGGTCCGTACCCAGGTGCGCAGCTCCTTCAGCAGCTCGTCCGACGGTTCGCGATCATTCATCAGGGTGACATAGCAGTAGATGCCCTGGCCCTTGATCTCGTGCGGGTAGCCCACCACGGCGGCCTCGGCAACGGCGGCATGGGCGACCAGCGCGCTTTCCACCTCGGCGGTACCCATGCGGTGACCGGAGACGTTGATCACATCATCGACGCGGCCGGTGATCCAGTAGTCGCCGTCTGCATCGCGGCGGCAGCCGTCGCCGGTGAAGTAGTAGCCTTTGTAGTCCGAGAAATAGGTCTTCTCGAACCGCTCGTGATCGCCCCAGACGGTGCGCATCTGGCCGGGCCAGCTGTCCTTGATGCAAAGAACGCCCTCGACACCGTTGCCTTCGATCTCTTCACCGGACTGCGGATCGAGAACGACGGGCTGCACACCAAAGAAGGGCTTCATCGCAGCGCCCGGTTTTAGCGCATGAGCGCCGGGCAGGGGGGTCATGAGGTGGCCGCCGGTTTCGGTCTGCCACCAGGTGTCGACGATGGGGCATTTGCCCTTGCCGACAACATCGTTGTACCAGTTCCAGGCCTCGGGGTTGATCGGCTCACCCACGGTACCCAGAAGGCGCAAGCTCGACAGATCGCATTTCTCGACCCACTCATTACCCTGACCCATCAGTGCGCGCAGGGCGGTGGGGGCGGTATAGAACTGGTTTACTTTATGCTTTTCGCAGACCTGCCAGAACCGCGAGGCATCCGGGTAGGTGGGCACGCCTTCGAACATCAGCGTGGTGGCGCCATTGGCGAGCGGGCCGTAGACGATATAGCTGTGGCCGGTGACCCAGCCCACGTCGGCGGTGCACCAGTAGATATCACCATCGTGGTAGTCAAAGGTGATCTCATGGGTCATCGCCGCATAGGTGAGGTAGCCACCGGTGGTGTGTACAACCCCCTTGGGCTGACCGGTGGAACCGGAGGTATAGAGGATGAACAGCGGGTCCTCGGCGTTCATCTCGGCGGGTTTGGAGTAGTCATCCGCCTCAAGCGCCATCTCATTATAGTCGTAATCGCGCCCGTCGACCCATGTGGTCTGACCGCCGGTGCGTTTAACGACGAGGCACTTCACGGTGTCCTTGCAGTGCAGCAGGGCTGCATCCGCATTCGATTTCAACGGCGTCTTGCGACCGCCGCGGGGGGCTTCATCCGCTGTGATGATGACTTTTGCGTCGCAGCCGTTGATCCGTGCCGCAAGAGCATCGGGGCTGAAGCCGGCAAACACGATGGAGTGGATGGCGCCGATGCGGGCGCAGGCCAGCATGGCATAGGCGGCCTCTGGGATCATCGGCAGGTAGATGACAACCCGGTCGCCCTTGCGCACACCCAGTGATTCCAGGATGTTGGCCATCCGGCAGGTGTTGCGGTGCAGATCCTTATAGGTGATGTGCTGGGCGGCTTCGTTCGGATCATCTGGTTCCCAGATGATTGCGGTCTGATCGCCGCGCGTCTCAAGATGACGGTCGATGCAATTGGCCGAGACGTTCAGTGTGCCGTCCGCATACCAGTTGATCGAAACCTCGCCAAAGTTGTAATTTACGTCCTTCACCGTCGTGAAGGGTTTGATCCAGTCGATCCGCTTGCCCTGTTCTCCCCAGAAGGCTTCGGGATCGGCAATTGATGCCGCGTACATCTCTTCGTACTTAGTCGCGTCCACATGGGCGCGAGCTATGACGTCCTCAGACGGCGGATACACTTTTCCTTCAGGCTGTGTGGTCATCTGGTGTCCTCCCTGACTATTCTTCAGTTTGTCACCGGACATCCCCAGGGCGCAGGTGTCAAACCGTTTCCTTCCTCACCGGCCATAATAGGGAATGTTGAAAAGAAGTGAATAAGCGTCAGAAAAACAACGATTTGTTTGTAAATGAATTTCCTGCGCTCGACTGGTTTGTCAATATGGCCAGGGCCAATCTAGAAAAACCATTTTGAGTTAATGGTTTGCGAGTCAATGTCAGGCGTCGTGCTGCCGTTCAACCCAAGGGCTATCTTCGGCGATTTCTGTGGTACCTCCGCCTCAACGGGTGCGCGTGCCTGCGGCAAAATGTGCACAAGAGGCCAGGATGTCCATATGAAGGTGATGCAAATCAGACTCGGCAGGTGCTGGCTGTAATTTGAGCGGGGCAGGGCTTGGCAGTGCGCCGCCTTGAGGTTAGCTTGGCTGCCAAGCGCCCCTCGGGCTGAGGCTCGAAGGTTATCAATGGGCGCAGAATGGGAGAGATACATCATGAACAAACTTCTGACTGCCGCTGTGGCGGCTGCCGCTGGATTTGCAATCGTCGGAGAGGCTGCAGCCACCGAATGGAACGTGTCGGTCTGGGGCAAACGTCGCGCCTTTACCGAGCATGTTGAAAAGCTGGCCGAGCTGGTCAGCGAAAAGACCGGTGGCGCCTTCACCATGAACGTCAGCTACGGTGGGCTGTCCAAGCCGCGCGAGAACCTGGATGGTATCTCCATCGGCGCATTTGAGATGGCGCAGTTCTGCGCGGGCTACCACCGCGACAAGAACCCCTCCATCACTGTTCTGGAGCTGCCGTTCCTTGGCGTTCAGAATCTGGAAGAGGAAGTCGCTGTCAGCCATGCTGTCTATGCGCACCCTTCCGCGGCCAAGGACCTGGCGCGCTGGAACGCCAAGCTGCTGATGACCTCGCCCATGCCGCAGTATAACCTGGTCGGCACCGGCGATCCGCGTGATCAGTTGGCAGAGTTCGACGGCATGCGCGTTCGCGCAACCGGCGGTCTGGGCAAGGCCTTTGAGGCTGTCGGTGGGGTGCCGACCTCGGTGCCCGCAACCGAAGCCTACAACGCGATGGAGTCCGGCGTTGTTGACACCGTGGCCTTTGCTCAGCACGCACATCTCAGCTTTGGCACCATCAACAAGGCTGACTGGTGGACCGCGAACCTTAACCCCGGCACCGTGAACTGCCCGGTCGTGGTCAACACCGACGCCTATGAGGCGCTGAGCGACTCTGAGCGTGAAGCGCTTGACAGCTCAGTCGATGAGGCCATCGCGCATTACCTGGAAAACTATGGCAAGCTGCTGACCAAATGGGACAGCGTTCTGGCCGAAAAAGGCGTTGAAAAGGTGATGATCTCGGAAGAAGAACTGGCCGCATTCCGCGCGAAAGCTGCCGATCCGATCCGTGAGCAGTGGATCAAGGATATGGAAGCTCAGGGCATTCCCGGTCAGGAACTCTATGACCTGGTGATGACCACTCTGGAAAACACCCGCGCGGGCAACTAAGCGCGCGTCCGCATCAGCAGGCCGGGATCGCTCTCCCGGCCTGTTTTTGCATCTTTAGTATCAACAGAAAGGTGGGGCCATGGCGGGAAGCGCCGCGGTAATCGTAGATGACAGCCTGGTCAGTCGTCTTGACCAGAAGCTGTTGCGTTTGGAACAGGTCCTGGCTCTGGTCAGCGGCCTTGCAGTTTTTTCCCTGATGGTGATGGCGGTGGTGTCTGTTGGGGGGCGCTCTGCCTTCAATGCGCCTCTGCCGGGCTACGTGGACTGGATCGAACAGGCTATGCCGCTGATTGCCTTCATGGGCATTGCCTATGTGCAGCGCGATGGCGGGCATATCCGCATGGATATCCTGATCGGCTCGTTGCGGGGGAGGGCGCTCTGGCTGTTCGAGCTTTTCTCCGTTGTGCTGATCCTCGCTCTGATGCTGCTTCTGGTTTGGGGCAGCTGGTCGCATTTCTCGCGGTCTTTCGATTTCGCAGCCCCGCTGTGGAGCCGGGATAGCTCAATCGACATCGGCATCCCGCTTTGGCCGGCCAAATTGCTGGCGCCAATCGCCTTTTCCGTCTTGTGTCTGCGCCTTGTGCTACAGGTTTGGGCCTATGGTCGGGCCTTTGTGCTTGGCCTCGAAAACCCGGCCGCCGTACCGCTGATCCAGGATGCCGCGGCCCAGGCCGCCCATGAGGCGGAAGTTCTGAGCGGCCATGATGATGACACTGCCAGCGGCGCCTCGGGGCGCAACGCACAAGAATAGGACGCAAAACAATGGAACCGATTGAAATCGGCCTGTGGGTTACGGGCTTTCTTCTTGTTCTTGTGGTCACCGGCATGCGGGTTGCATTTGCGGCGGCGCTGGCAGGGCTGGTGGGGCTCGTGTGGATCTTCTGGGCCAAATTCGGCTATGATCCAGCCCGTTTTACCAAGGCGCTGACTATCGCGGTGAAAACGGCAGGGCAGGTACCTCATTCCAAGGTGTCGAGTCAGGCGCTGTCGTTGATTCCGACTTTCATCCTGATCGGCTATCTTGCCTATTATGCTGGGTTGACCAAGGCGCTGTTCGAGGCAGCCAAACGCTGGATCGCCTGGCTTCCCGGCGGCCTTGCGGTCTCGACCGTCTTTGCCACCGCAGGCTTTGCGGCCGTGTCCGGAGCGTCCGTGGCAACTTCGGCCGTCTTTGCGCGCATCGCCATCCCCGAGATGCTGTCCATCGGCTATAACAAGCAATTCGCGGCGGGCGTCGTTGCCGCGGGTGGCACGCTGGCCTCGCTCATCCCGCCTTCGGCCATCCTGGTGATCTATGCAATCATCGTGGAACAGGACGTGGGTAAGCTGCTGTTGGCCGGCTTTATCCCCGGTGCTTTTTCTGCGCTGATCTATGGTGGATTAATCGTGGGGATCGCCGTTGTCTTCAAAACGGTAGGGCCCCCGGTCAAGGGGTTCACCTGGGGGCAGCGCTTTGCCTCGCTGCCCGGTGCGCTGCCGATCATTCTGGTGGTGCTGATCATTATCTGCTTTGTCTACAACCCCTTTGGTGAACAAGCCTGGGGCACCCCGACCGAAGGCGGCGCAATCGGTGCGTTCATCGTCTTCCTTTACGCCCTCAAGGGGGGGATGAAATGGACTGAGCTGAAATCGGCGCTGCTGGAGACGGCCAAACTGTCGGTGATGATTTTCTCGATCATCTGGGGCGTGCTGATCTACGTGCGCTTCCTTGGTTTTGCGGATCTGCCGGGCGCCTTCTCCGACTGGATCACCTCGCTTGAAATGTCGCCGATGGTGATCCTGATCTGCATCCTTCTGGCCTATGCAGTGCTGGGCATGTTCATGGATGCAATCGGGATGCTGCTCTTGACGCTGCCGGTGGTTTACCCTGCGGTGATGGCGCTCAATGGTGGAGAGACAGTTTCGGCCGCAGACAGTGCTTTTGGGATGAATGGCACCATGTGCGCGATCTGGTTCGGGATCCTGGTGGTGAAGATGGCAGAGTTCTGTCTGATTACCCCCCCGATCGGGCTCAACTGTTTTGTCGTGGCCGGTGTGCGGGAGGATCTGACCGTGCAAGACGTGTTCAAAGGCGTAACGCCTTTCTTTATCGCGGATGCCGTGACGATTGCACTGCTCGTCGCGTTCCCGGGGATTGTGCTGTTCCTGCCGTCCCTTGCCGGGTAGCGCGCAGACCAGACTGACAAATGGGCCGTCCCTCCGGAAAGGTGGGGCGGCTCTTTTTTGTGCGGAGCCGGATAGGCTGCACGGTTTGGCATCCAAATGGCAACGTGATTCGCCACTTGGTACACGCATTCTGATTTCAGAATATTGACATATGAAAAATTTCGCATGTGTGTGTACTGGACAGTAAGGTCCAGTCCTTCGTGGCGCAACCGAAGGAAAAGTAAGTAAACTTGCCAATTCCATTCCGTTTCAACGAAGCCTTGGAGCGTTTGAATGTTACGGCCTTCTTCTGAGATGAAGGTCGGAGAAACGCAATTGTCTAATTGTTAATGAATCTTGAGGCTAATACCGCAAATTCATCGTAAAAAAGTATCACGATGAGATGTTTTGGGTTTTTCGACATGATGAGGACAATCGATGGCGCGTGACACACAGGAGACTCTTTCAAAGTTTGCTTTGACCGGAGATGACTTGAAGAAGCTGAAACGAGCCGCCGAGCTTGTGATGCCAATTCTGGATGATGCCCTCGCGCATTTTTATTCCTTTGCGGTGACCGATCCGGAAATTGCACAGTTCTTCCCCGACGAGGGTGTGATGGAGCATGCCCGCGGCGCGCAGAAGAAACACTGGCAGCGCCTGTTGTCGGGCAGTTTCGATGATGACTATCTGGCATCTGCTGAACGGGTCGGGAGCGTGCACTTCAAAATCCAGCTGCCCTTTGCCATGTATCTGTCGGGGTATTCACGCGCCAGCGCCTACATCCAACAAAGGCTGTTGGAGCGCGCGGGCCCGCTTGTTGGAAAATATGCCAAGCGCAGACAGGGCGAGATCCTCGGTGTGCTGACCCGAGCTTTTGCTTTTGATACATACCAGGTCATCGCCGCTTATTTTGCGGCTCAGAAAGCCGAGCAGGACACAGCTTTCAGGTATTTGTCTGACGGCATTAGCCGAATGTCCGCGCGGGATCTGTCCAGTCCCATTCCCGGACCAGAAGCAAGCGACTTTCCGGCCCGCTACGATGAGGTGCGCCAATCCTTCAACGGCCTAATGTCCTCCATGGGGGAGGTCATCATGACCATTCAGGATGCGACTGGTAATCTCAACCGGATCGCAAGCGAGGTAAACCAATCGGCCGAGGATCTGTCTCGTCGCACGGAAACGCAGGCTGCTACCCTCGAACAGACTGCAGCGGCCGTGGAAGAGATCAACCACAGTGTGCAGTCTTCGACCGAGTCGACGTCATCAACCGAGAAAGTGGTCCTGCAGACCCGTCAAAACGCCGCCAGAGGCAATGATGTCGCGGAGCAGGCAGTGACAAAGATGCGTGAGATTTCTGAATCTTCGGCCCAGATTTCCCAGATCATTGGTGTGATCGATGATATTGCCTTCCAGACAAACCTCCTGGCCCTGAATGCAGGCGTTGAAGCAGCCCGTGCGGGCGAGGCAGGGCGCGGCTTTGCGGTTGTGGCCTCCGAAGTGCGGGGCCTCGCGCAGCGCGCAGCAGACTCGGCCAAGGAGATCAAGGCACTGGTGTCAACCAGCACTCAACATGTGGACAATGGTGTTGAGATGGTCGATCAAGCAGGCACTGCGCTGACCGATATCGTTAAGGACATCGAGAAAGTTTCGACTCTGACCGCCGACATCGTCAACTCCGCGCGCGAGCAGTCGACCGGCCTGTCGGAAATAGCCACTGGCGTTTCACAGCTGGATCAGGTGACACAGCAAAACGCTGCCATGGTTGAAGAGACAGCTGCTGCAATCATGTCGTTGCAGACAGATACGCAAGTGCTCTCGGAGCTGGTGGGAACCTTCAAGACCGCTGGTGCGGGTAACGTCCAGCGCTTGCCAAAGTTGGAGAATTCGCAAGGATCCTCTGTTCAGCCGGTGAAAGACGCTGTCGGCTTCTGATGACAATGGGATTTGACAATCGTCTATGATGTGTTCTGGCGATGTTGACAGGCTGGTGGCTGCGCCGGAACGTTGCTTTATGCTAGACGTTGAAAACGCGGCATTCTGTTGCATCTAGGCGGGTGTCTAAGTGAACAACCGGCTCCGCAACCGGGTCAAGACCCCGCACGAGGCTTGGCTGTGGTCGGGAAATCTTGTCAATCGTCTGCAGAGTGCGAACTCGGCGTGATAGGGACTGTCGCGTGTGACCCGCAGTCTCACCGTCTTTGCTGCACAAACTCCTGTTCATGCAGCAAATACGTGCCTTCGGGAAAGTGCATCAGTTGAAGATGCTTTAGGAAGAGGGCAAGCCGCCGCGCCCTTGGTTGGTTGCGTTCTGCGGTGGTGCCAGTTCGGCGCTTGACGCCTCCCGCACCCAACAAGAGCTGGGGCGGAGGGGTAGCCGACATCCTTAGTGGGAAACTGTCCTAGGTGGCCGTACGCCTCTCTCTGGTTTCAAGCCACCTGGATGGGGCTGCGGAAAATGGCTGGGAGCCATCGGATACATCCCGTCAGGAATTTGACCGCGCGGCGCACATGATGGCAGCCCATGCGCCTTCGAAGGCGCGCTGTGTATATACGGATGCACCCGCAACGAAGGTGGAACGGTCTGCACATGGGGTTTTGAAAGCCATTCGACCTCGAACAGTTGAACCCAGCTGTGCTCATAAAGCGCCTAGCCTGCACGGTCTCGCACCCCGCTGCGACAGAACCGAAAAAAACTGGCATTGCCTGGCGCGTGCTCTGGGTTTGTCAGTATTGTCGGTTTTGTCTTTGAGGGTCGGTCAAAGATCGCCGACGGCCTTGGCAACCATGCTCCACCGGATTTTCCTGCGGGAGAACAATAGGGGGAACGTGAAACCCTCGCTCAAAGGTTTTCGCATAAATACATGTGCTTGGATGGGGGTGATGGCGGAGAGACAGGGATTCGAACCCTGGAGACGGTTTCCCGCCTACACACTTTCCAGGCGTGCGCCTTCGACCACTCGGCCACCTCTCCGTGGGGCGGATATGTGACGGATTGCAGGGCAAATTGCAAGAGCCTATATGGCAAAAAAATCAAATGATTTTTGGTCTTGGCAGGTGCTGTCTGAGACACCGTTTACAAGGTTGCTCAACCCTGTCTCAGATTTGTGACCGACCGGCAAATACTCTGGATAAAGGCTTGGCTTTGGGCGCGTTGAGACGCCCATCCAGCAGATGGCCACAGCCGAAAGGCCAGTTGGAGAAACGAACACCTTAGGCCAGTCGTCGTCCTGTGTCGCGATGTGTCTCCAGCCTTTGAGCTTCTCTAAGAAGGTCTCGCTTACGGCACGACGAACCCTGGAATAGCGCTGTCCTGAGAGGGGGCTTCTACCCCTCTGTGGCCGCCGATTCTATGCGTTGCTCATGTATCGCTGTCTGCGGCCGATGATCAGGGAAATTGATTGGGAACAGCCGCGCCTGTTGGGCCATTCACCAGCCTTGACCGGTTTGGCATCCTCATAGATGGGAGGTCACGATCTGGCGCAGGGGAAGATTTGCACCCAGCCGGTTGCCGAGGAGGAAGAGGCCGCCGAATTTGCGTTGAAGATAGAGGGCATCCATCGGCACGGATGGCGGGTGATACCCGCCTTGGGCCAAGGCCAAGCCTTCGGAGTTCAGGGTCCTGAGCAGGGTCTGGTCGGTGAAGTCAAAGTGATCGGCTCTGAGAGCGTCGAAAATGCTCTGCATCAGCGCAAGCAAACGGGTATCGCCCCCGCGCTCCTCACCCCTCGGGTGGACTATGCCCAGGGCCACGGAAGCATCCAGAAGCCCGCCCGCATCTCCAGAGAACCCTGCTCGCAAAAGGCCGCCGTAAGCCTGCGTCACCCCTGGATCAAGATCACGCGCGGCACCAAAGTCGAGCAGAACGATCCGCTGTGTTTCCGCATCGTAAAGGTAGTTGGCAAAGTTGGGGTCGCTCTGCATCGCGCCAAAGGAAAAGACCTCGCGCAGTGTCAGATCGATCAGGTCCGTCATGACACGATTGCGGATGGCGGCGTCGGCCTCAGCCAGGGTTTCGATGGGTTTCCCATCGACAAAGGACATGGCCAGAATCTGTGGCGTGCTGAGATCCGAATGGAAGCGCGGAATAATAAAGCTGTGCGCCCCTTCCAACCACTGAGAGAAGCGTTGCAGTTGCGCGCCCTCTCGGCCGTAATCCGTTTCCTCGTGCAACTGGCGGCGGGCCTCAGTGAGGTAAGGTGCAATGTCGAACCCCTTTGGCAGCAGGCCAGAAAGGCGCAGCAAGGCGCCGACATTTGTCACGTCGCTGTCGATACTCTTGGCGACACCGGGATATTGCACCTTGATCGCCAGATCCCGGCCATCCTTGGTCCAGGCCCGATGCACTTGGCCGATGCTCGCGGCCGCGATGGGGCGCACGTCGAACCGCTTGAAGTTCCGCCGCCAGCCGGGCCCCCAGCCTTGTTCCAGCACTTGGCCGAGCTGCGAGGGTGGCATGATGTTGGCCTGATCCCGCAATCGGGCGAGGATCTGTGCCAGCTCGGGGGGAAGGAATTCTCCGGCATCCATGGACAATAGCTGACCGATTTTCATCGCCGCGCCACGCATCCGGGCCAGCTCGTCAGCCACGCGCCGAACGTTGCCTGGTGTGATCAGCAGGCTGCGCATATCAGGCCGACTGCCGCGCGCCATGCCGCCGATGGCCTGAAGGGCTGCACCTCCAACAATCCCGGCCGTCATACTGCCGAGGCGCGCAAGGCGGTTGACCCGTCCGGCGGGTACCTCAATCGGCTGTGAAATTGTTAAATCGTCCTTCGTCATCGAAGCTCGCTTGATAGGAAGTCCATCCGGGCCTGTTCTGTCGCTCATGCAAGACCCGCTTCATGCAGGATCTCGGGCAGGCGCTTTTTGACCTTGAAGAAACCTGCCGTTGCATGCGGCCAGACAAGCGCATCCCACTCGCGCAGGATTTCTGCAACCGCAATACCCCGTGCCTGCAAGATAGGCCGGGCGCGCTCCATCCAGTCACCCAACGGTCCGACTGGCACATAGGGCATGACGATCTGATGCACGCCGGACGATTGCGCCCAATCCGCGAGTTTTTCTGGCTCTTGAAACTGGAGCACCTCAGCGGCAACTCCGGCCCTTGCGGCGGTATCCGCCAGCGCCTTTTCCTCGAAGGCCGAGATCCGGGCAGACACGGGGCGCTGTGACCGTAAACCGCTTGCCGGACACCGTGCCGCCACCCGGATATCGAGCGGTGCAATATCCTCCGGACCAATGGAGCAGTCCTCCTCGGTCAGTAGCAGCGCGGTCGGCACGCCCTCCTGCGGGGTGACGACAGAGCGCAGCGGCTGAACCTCGGGCAACCCGTCCGGCTCCTCCTCCATCAACCCGACCACGTCGTCCGCCAATTCGTCCGCACGCGGTGCAAACCGCCCGCCACTGAACTGGGCGATGTTCGAGGCTCGCGCCTGGTAGGGTTTGCCACGCGTGTGCAGCCCGGCAACCCAGCGCCATGAACAGGTATTGGACGCAGGATCGCCGTCCAGAAGATGCCTAAAGAAGAAATCCGCGCCCAGCCGCCACGGTAGTTTGAGGGTGAAAACCCAGATTGAAGCAAACCACATCCGCGCGTGATTGTGCAGGTATCCCGTCTGCGTAAGCTCATGCACCCAAGCGTCGAAACAGGCAATACCGGTTTTACCGGTCTCGGCGGCCATCACGCGCGAGTTCAGGGCGGGATCCTGCTGCAGGCTCGCAAGATCGGCGTTCAGCCCTGTGCTGTAGGCGGTCCAGGTCTGCGGGCGCCGCTCCAGCCATCCCTTGAAGTACCCGCGCCAAAGGACCTCTTGGATGAATTTGTCACCAGCCTCGGGCCCATGGGCGGCCAGCGCCGCCGAGATCACCTCGCGCTCGGTCAAGAGGCGGCGACGTAGATAGGGCGACAGACGGGAAACGGCATTGTGCCGCCCCGGCCCGCGATCATGGTTGCGCCCTGCGCTGTAGTCGGTGCCCATGCGCGGCTGAAACGCCTGCAAGCGAAGCAAACCTGCGGCACGCGTTGCAGGGCCGAAATCTGTATCGTTCTGTTTCATCACCGTAAGGTGTTCTGTGCCCAAGGCGTGTCAATGGCAGGTGCTGTAGAACCGTCGGGTTGCCGCCACCATTTGCAATGGCTTGCGCAGACCGGGGGTGCCTGCCGCCCGTTGGACACAAAATCACTAAAAGCAAACCGGTCAGCGACCCCTGCGGACTTGAGGCTGGGCGGCAGAGAGCGTAGTGAAGACGAGGTAGAAAATCTCCCGCTATCGCCTTCTTTGTCCTCGTCTTCGTCCATTGCGTGTTGGGGTTTGAGTGCTGACCAGTTGCGGGAGGATGTGCCCATTGACCGTTTCGCCTGTTGTAGAACTGTGCAACATAGGGATCAGAGCTGTCTTTACGTATGCGTTCTAGTAGCTGGGTCATGTCCGAGCAGTGGGTAACTGACGGAAATTGGAAAGCTGAAGCAGGGGCTGTCTTGGGTAAGTCTTTTGAAAAATCAGATCTTTGGAGATCATCGCGCCTTTCCGTTGCCCCCATGATGGACTGGACCGATCGCCATTGTCGTTACTTTCACCGTCTGCTGAGCAAGGAGACGCTTCTTTTCACGGAAATGGTGACCGCACCTGCCTTGGTGCGCGGGGGGGCGTTGCATTTGCTGGACTACAGCCCCGAGGAACATCCTGTGGTCTTGCAGCTTGGGGGATCTGAGCCGGGCGAGCTGGCAGAGGCGGCCCGGCTCGGGGCGGAGGTCGGCTATGATGAGATCAACCTCAACTGCGGTTGTCCCAGTGATCGGGTGCAATCGGGGGCCTTTGGAGCGGTGTTGATGAAAACGCCGGATCTAGTCGCCGATTGCGTGAACGCCATGCGGGAGGCCGTGGAGGTCGAAGTCACGGTCAAATGCCGGATCGGTGTTGACGATCAGGAGCCCCAAGAGGTGCTGCCGGTGTTTTTGGAAAAGATCCGCGCGGCGGGTTGCCAGAGGGTGACGATCCATGCCCGAAAGGCCTGGCTCCAGGGGCTGTCGCCCAAGGAGAACCGCGATATTCCACCGCTGGACTATGACCTTGTGCACCGGATGAAGGCGGAGTTTCCAGATCTTCATATCTCGATCAATGGAGGCATTGCCTCGCTTGAAGCCGCAAAGGAGCATCTGGAGGGCGGCCTTGATGGCGTGATGATTGGGCGCGCGGCCTATCATCAGCCTGCGGATATCCTTTCGGCTGCCGATCCGGTGATCTTTGGCTCTGGAGAGCCCCGGGATCCGGTGACGATCGTGCATGAGATGCTGCCCTACATCGAGCGTCAACTCTCAGGTGGTGCTCGCCTGCATCAGATCACCCGCCATATGCTGGGTCTGTTTGCCGGGCGTCCTGGCGCACGGGCCTGGCGGCGGATCCTGTCCGAAGGTGCAAACCGCACTGGCGCGAGCACCGATTTGCTGCTTCAAGCATTGGAGCCGGTTGCTGGGAGCTCTGCGGCCTGAGACATTCCACTGTGAACCGAAGGGGCCCGTTAGCTGCGCTGCTGCAGTCGCGCCGCGCGCCCGCCACGGCGCTTCTTTAGAGAGGCTTCGCGGCCCGCCAGCTCTTCCATGACGCTGGCACGCTCCTCATTGGACATCTTTGACCAGCGAGTGATCTCATCGATGGACCGATAACAACCAGTGCAGATCCGCGCCTCTGGGTGGACTACGCAGATCTTGATGCACGGGGATTGGATTTCGTCCCGTTTCCAGATTTTGTCGCTTGATTGCTCAGCCATTTTGCAGATGCCTCATGCGGTCCAGTGCACCCTGGAGAATATAGGACGCCGCAACGTGATCGATAACCTCCGAGCGGCGTTTGCGAGACGTATCCGCCTCGAGGAGTGCTTTTTCAGCGGCAACGGTGCTGAGTCGTTCATCCCAGAACCCGATTGGCAAATCTGTGAGCCGCGCGAGGTTGCGGGCGAAGGCGCGGGTGGATTGACAGCGCGGACCTTCGGTGCCGTCCATGTTGCGGGGCAGGCCCAGAAGGATGCCGCCCACGTCGCGCTCCCTCATGATCTCCAGTAGCCGCGCGCTGTCGAGGGTGAATTTCTTGCGCCGCACGGTCTCAAGCGGCGTGGCTACTGCGCCGATCCGGTCCGAGACTGCAACGCCGATGGTCTTGTCCCCAAGATCCAGCCCGATCAAAGCCGTGTAGCCGGGCAGGGCGGCGGCGAAGTCTTCCAAGGTTTCGCAAATCATTCCGCAACTCCTGCCTGGGTGGCAGCCGCGGTGATTTGTGCGAGCGCGGCCTCATCCCCGGCAAAGGTCTGCAGGGCTTCGCTGTAGATCGCTTGGGCCTGATCCTTGTCTCCCAGAACGCCAAGGGCTCCAATCAGACGTGCCCATTCCTGCACCGTGCCGCCTTCCGTGGCGAGCCGGTCAGAAAGGCGCGCAACCATGCCGCGTATCATTTCAGCACGCTCTTCCTGGCTCAGCTCGGCGGCGTTTTCCACGTCCGCAGCATCAGGCCCCGGCAGGGCGCCCGCAAAGGGAGGTGCGCCACGCGGTGTAATTGGCTGGTATTCGACGCCGGCGCGAAACGCCATATCCTCGATTTGGCGCTGGATCCCGTCAACCCAGGGATCGCTTGGTGCGCTGTTGCGCAGGGTTTCTGCCCAGATCTGATAGGACAGGTCCGGACGCCCGACTTGGCCAAGCATCAAGCCGTAATAGTAACGCGCGGCTCCGTTCTGCGGATCAAGCTTCAGAGTCTGGACCAAAGCCGCCTCTGCCTCGGGAGAGACGTAGCCACCGGTGGCCATGATCATCAATTCCGCCAGCTCCCCATAGTCACTGGCCTCGAGGTCGCCCGACATGATGTCGATATAGCGCTGCTTTGCCTGATAGGCGGCGGTGAAGTTGCCGAGGTTCGCCTCGTGCTGTGCCAGCAGGGCCTGACCTTGTGCATCATCTGGACGTTGGGCTGCGGTCTGGCGCAGTTGCTCGACCAGCTGGCGATAGCTATCCTCTGCGTCAGGGGCGGGGAAGGCTGGCATCTGCGTTTCTGCTTCTGCCTGAGTGGGGCGGCTTTCTGCCCGCTCTTCGGCGATTGCGATCCGTGTCTTGAGCGCCAGATCGCCATAGCCGGGAGCCCCCAATGTGGAGTAGAGACCAAGGGTGCCGCCGACGACCGCAAGGACAAGCGCCATTGCCGCGCCCTTGGACAAACCGCTCGGCTGGCTTGCGCCGCTGCCATCCTTTTGCAATTGGGTATCGGCGGCCAGAATGCGGCGCGAGACTTCTGTGCGAATACGCCCTGCGTCCGCTTCGTTGATCACGCCGCGCGCCAGATCCTTGTCCACGTCGCGCAATTGTTGGCGATAGACACGCAAGTCATAGGCGGCCGGAGGCTCCCCCATGTCGCGGCTGCGCAGCAGCACCAATGCCATCAATCCGGCAACGGCCAGGGCCATAAAGGCGGTCAGGATCCAGAAAATCATGCTCACTCCGATGTTTGATCTCCATCTATATCTCCGCAGGCTTGGAAAAAAGACCTATCTGCTGCGTCACCCTGTCTAGGGGTGGATGTTCTCTGCGACAAAGCGGGGGATTGCCCAAATCCGACGATGTCGCATCTATACACAAATGCGACGATAAACGGCACGGGTTGGCGGCGCCTCTCGGGCATACCCGAGATTAGACACGAACCAGTGGATTCGCTCATGAAACGCTATTCAGCCTTTGCTGTCGCGCGGGAGGCCCTGCGCTATCACACCGGATGGGAACGCGCCTGGCGCAACCCGGCGCCAAAACGCCAGTATGACGTGATCATCGTCGGTGCCGGCGGACACGGCCTTGCGACGGCTTATTACCTTGGCAAGAATTTCGGGATCACCAATGTGGCGGTGCTGGAAAAGGGCTGGCTGGGTGGCGGCAACACCGGGCGCAACACCACCATCATCCGGTCGAACTACCTGCAGGATCCCTCGGCGGCGATCTATGAAAAGGCACGCTCCCTCTATGAGGATATGAGCCAGGATCTGAACTACAACGTGATGTTCTCTCCGCGCGGGGTCATCATGCTGGCCCAGACCGAACACGAGGTGCGCGGCTATAAGCGCACCGCCCATGCCAATGCCCTGCAAGGGGTCTCAACCGAATGGATCGAACCTGCCCGCGTCAAGGAGCTGGTGCCGATCATAAATCTGGCCGGTCCGCGCTATCCCGTCCTGGGCGGTCTCTGGCAGGAGCGCGGCGGCACCGCCCGTCACGATGCGGTGGCCTGGGGCTATGCGCGGGCCTGTTCGGCCATGGGGATGGATATCATCCAGCAATGCGAGGTCACCGGCGTGCGCACCGAAGGCGGCCGCGTCATTGGCGTCGACACCACCAAGGGCGCGATTGACTGCGATAAGCTGGGCATGGTCGTTGCGGGCAACTGTTCGCACCTGTCCCAAATGGCGGGCTTCCGCCTGCCGGTCGAAAGCGTCGCGCTACAGGCGCTGGTGAGCGAGCCGATCAAACCCTGCATGGATGTGGTCGTCATGGCCAACACGGTGCACGGCTACATGAGCCAGTCCGACAAGGGTGAGATGGTGATCGGCGGCGGCACCGATGGCTATAACAACTACACGCAGCGCGGATCCTTCCACCATATCGAGGAAACCGTGCGCGCCCTGATCGAGACCTTCCCGATGGTGTCACGCCTCAAGATGCTGCGCCAGTGGGGCGGGATCGTCGATGTGACCGGCGACCGTTCTCCCATCATCTCGAAAACGCCGGTGCAGAACTGTTTCGTCAACGCAGGCTGGGGCACCGGCGGTTTCAAGGCCATTCCCGGATCCGGCTGGGCCATGGCTGAACTGATGGCGACCGGCCATTCGCCGTTGGCCGAAGAGTTCTCCATGATGCGCTTCAAGGAAGGCAAGTTCATCGACGAAAGCGTTGCAGCAGGGGTGGCGCACTGATGGAGTTGGCAACGCTCGCGAGGCTCGGCACGTCCACTGAGGCGTTAAGGTCCGCCCAGAACCGCGTCCGCCACAAGATGGGCGACATGCTTTGCGTATCTGACCAAGGCGGGGCCCTTGAACCGGCGCCGGGGATTGTCCCGCTCATCGCGGCGCCAATGCTGAAAGGCAAAGAACAAAAATACTGCGGCAATGGCCAGAATAATCCAGAGAAACATGGATTTAATGTGGGTGCCCGCGTTGATTGTACAAGCTGGAGGCTCTGCCCATGCTGATCCTTAAATGCCCCTATTGCGGTGTGAACGCCGAGGAAACTGAACTCCACGCCGGTGGCGAGGCGCATCTGAAACGCTTTGGTCCCGGCTCATCGGATGATGAGTTCCACGACTACCTTTTCATGCGGGAAAACCCCAAGGGGGTGCATTTCGAACGCTGGCGGCACGTGAACGGCTGCGGCAAGTGGTTCCACGCGGCCCGCTGCACCACCACGCTTGAGGTCTTTGGCACCTACACCGCGCAGACCTCTGCTCCGCCGCAGGAGATCTTTGAGGCGATCACCGCCAAACGCCCCGGCTGGAGCTGGAGAGAGTTCGAATGATCCGCCCAACCCCATCTGTCGCAGTCTTTTGCAAAAGGTCCGCAGCATGAGCACCCGTCTTGCCAATCAGGGGCGCCTGATCGACCGCTCCAAACCCATCGAGTTCACCTTCAACGGCACGCGCATGACGGGCTATGCCGGGGATACGCTGGCTTCGGCCCTTTTGGCCAATGATCAGCTTTTGGTGGGGCGCTCGTTCAAGTATCACCGCCCGCGCGGGCTGGTTGCCTCGGGCGCAGAAGAGCCGAACGCCCTGGTCGGTCTTGGCACCGGCGACCGGTTTGAACCCAACCAGCGCGCCACCACGACCGAGCTGTTCTCTGGCCTCAGTGCCCAGTCACAGAACCACTGGCCAAGCCTTGAGTTCGACGTGGGCGTGGTGAACAACAAACTTGCGCGGTTTTTGCCCGCCGGGTTCTACTACAAGATGTTCATCCATCCGCGTCCCTTCTGGAAACACATCTACGAGCCGATCATCCGCAAATCGGCCGGTCTGGGTCAGGCGCCGGACCGCGAGTTGAAGGACGCTGACACCTACGAGCATTTCTATTTCTTCTGCGATGTGCTGGTGATTGGCGGCGGCGTTGCGGGCCTTCAGGCGGCGCTGGTGGCGGCGAAATCGGGTGCCAAGGTTCTGGTGCTGGAGCAGAACGCCCATTGGGGCGGGCGCGCACCGGTCGATGGTGGCACCATTGATGGTGACGATCCGGAGGCCTGGGTTGATCAGACTTTGGCGGAACTCGCGGCGATGGAGAACGTGACCCTGCGCAATCGCTGCATGGGCGCTGGCGTCTACGATCACGGCTATGCGCTGGGATATGAGCGGCTGACGGATCATGCACCGGGGCAGGGTGGCCCACGCCACCGGTTGTGGCGGATCCGCGCGAAACAGATCGTCACCGCCACAGGTGCGATCGAACGGCCCCTGTCCTTTGCGGGCAACGATGTGCCGGGCGTCATGCTGGCCTCGGCCATGCGTGACTATGTGGTAAACTGGGGTGCCACACCGGGCAAACGCGTGGTTGTTGCCACCAACAACGATGATGCTTACCGCACCGCGCTGGTGCTGCATGCTGCCGGGCTTGAGGTGGTGCGGGTGCTCGACACGCGCGACACTGGCGGCGGCGCCCTGATGGAAGAGGTGCGCGCGCTGGGTATCCGCGTTGAATGCGGACGCGGCATCGCCAAGGTCAAGGATGGCAAATGTGTCACCAAGGTTGCGATCTGCGCCCAGAACGGTCAGGGCGGTGCTCAGGAAGAGGTGGAGGCCGATGCGGTCGCCATGTCCGGCGGCTGGTCGCCGGTGGTGCACCTGTGGTCCCATTGCGGCGGCAAGCTGATCTGGGATGAGGCCCAGGCTCATTTCCGGCCAGATCCCGCGCGTCCTCCGCTGGGCGCAGATGGGGAAGGATTTGTCGTGGCAGCCGGCTCGGCCAATGGTCCGCTTGATCTGGGCGCAGTTCTAACAGACGCCGCCGAGGCAGGCGCCAAGGCCGCCGCCGCTGCAGGGTTCAAGGCCGAGGCCAAGCCCGCGACCGGCGTGGCGCAGGACGAGGCACCCATGCAGCCGGTCTGGCTGATGCCCGCACGCGCCGAGATCGACCTGCGCATGAAGGCTTGGCTGGATTTCCAGAACGACGTGAAGGTCTCTGACGTTCAGCTGGCCGCGCGCGAGGGCTTTGAAAGCGTTGAGCACACCAAGCGCTACACCACGCTGGGCATGGCAACGGATCAGGGGAAGCTCAGCAATATCAATGGCCTCGCCATTCTGGCCGACAGCCTTGGCTCTGAGATCCCCCAGGTTGGCACGACTACCTTCCGCCCGCCGTACCACCCCATCTCCATGGGTGCGATCGGCGGTGAGGCGCGGGGCGAGATCTTCCAGCCGCTGCGCAAGACCCCGATGCACGACTGGCATGATGCCAACGGCGCCGACTGGGAGCCGGTGGGCCATTGGCGTCGCCCCTATGCCTTTGTCCGCAGCGGAGAAAGCGTGAAAGAGGCGGTGAACCGCGAGATCCTGAACACCCGCCAGAATGTGGGGCTCTTGGATGCCTCCACTCTGGGCAAGCTAATCGTCAAAGGGCCGGATGCCGGGCGCTTCCTCGACATGATGTACACCAACATGATGTCGACCCTGAAAGTGGGCAAATGCCGCTACGGTCTGATGTGTTCAGAGAACGGCTTTTTGTCCGACGACGGCGTGGTTGCGCGCATCGATGAGGACACCTGGCTGTGTCATACCACCACCGGCGGCGCGGATCGTATCCACGCCCATATGGAGGAGTGGCTGCAGACCGAGTGGTGGGACTGGAAGGTCTATGTCGCCAATGTGACCGAGCAACTGGCGCAGATCGCCGTGGTCGGCCCCAAGGCCCGCATGCTGCTGGAAAAGCTGAACGCTGAGGCGGGCGGCGGTATGGATGTCTCCAAGGAGGCGCTGCCCTTCATGGAATGGAAGGATGGCGAAATCGGCGGCTTCAAATGCCGTGCCTACCGGATCTCCTTCTCAGGTGAGCTGTCTTACGAGATCGCTGTGGCCGCGTCGCAGGGTCAGGCTTTCTGGGATGCGCTGATGGCGGCGGGTGAAGAGTTCGGCGTGATGCCCTACGGTACCGAATGCCTGCACGTGATGCGCGCCGAGAAGGGCTTCATCATGATCGGGGACGAAACCGATGGTACCGTGATCCCGCAGGATCTTGGGCTCAATTGGGCCATCTCCAAGAAGAAGGAAGATTTCATCGGCAAACGCGCGCAAGAGCGCAGCCATATGGTCGACCCTGATCGCTGGCAGCTGGTGGGCCTGGAAACGGTCGATGGCTCGGTCCTGCCCGATGGCGCCTATGCGGTTGGCAGCGGCGTCAATGCCAACGGGCAAAAGAACACAATTGGCCGCGTGACCTCGACCTATCATTCGCCGACCCTTGGAAAAGGCATTGCAATGGGCCTCGTGAAACATGGCCCCAAACGCATGGGAGAGGTGATCGAATTCCCCGGCACCGATGGCACCATTTACAAGGCCAAGATCGTCGATCCGGTCTTCTACGACAAGGAAGGGGAGAAGCAGAATGTCTGATCTGGTCAGTGCCCTCGCAGGCGCCCGCTATGCGGGGCTTGCCACCATAGAAGAGGCCGGGCTTCAGGGCATGATCACCCTGCGCGGCGATCTGTCCTCCAAGACCCTGCAGAAGGCCGTGAAGGCCGCGACCGGCGCCGAGGTGCCACAGACCCGTCGGATCAGCACCTCGGATTCCGGCGCTGTGGCCTGGATGTCGCCGGATGAGCTGCTGTTGCTGGTGCCTTATGATGAGGTGGAGGAAAAAACCGCCGCGATGGCCGAGGCCCTGTCGGGCGAACATGCGCTGGCGGTGAACGTCTCTGATGCGCGTGCGATTTTCACCCTGTCCGGTGCAGGCGCGCGTGAGGTTCTGGGCAAGGTCTGCCCGGTGGATTTCGACGCCTCGGCTTTCAAGGCTGGAGATTTCCGCCGCACCCGCATGGCCCAGGTCGCTGCGGCCTTCTGGCTGGACGAGGCGGAGACTTTCCACATCGTCTGTTTCCGCTCGGTCGCAGACTATGTTTTCAACCTGTTGAAGACCTCGGCGCATCCGCAATCAAGGGTTGGTGTGTACTGATTCATACTCCTGTGGGTTGTGTTTGTGATAGTCGTGCAATAACGTGCCTCGGACCTCCGGGGCACGTTTTACATTTCAACATCAGTTGATTGGTCAGTTGTCTTGTGGGGGCGTCTTTTGGAATAAGGACCACTTATGGTTAAAAGAATTACTGCGGCAATTCTGTTTCTCAGCGTGTTGCCACTTGCCGCTTCAAGTACGCCCATCAGCTATGAATGCGACATTGAGAGCTATTCGCCGCGATATGGGGGTATTCCGGACAAGGCCTATTTCGTCATCGATGCCGAGGCAAAGACTGCCATGGCGTTTGATCCCTTCATATACACGAGATCCAAGGTTCCAGTTGCCGTCGAGTTCAAAGAGTTGCGCGCTGATAAATACCTTCTGAAATGGACCGTGGAAGGCGTTCCTTTAAGGAACAACGGGACCGCGGTGTTCTCCTTCAGCACACGGATTGATGTGGCCAAAGGCACGCTGAACATGCAGTCCTGGCTCCTTGGAGATGATGGTGACCGTCGCGGTAAAGGGACTTGCAAGCCGATAAAGGGATAGCGCATCCGGGAGATCCCGCTGAGGCGCGACACAGAGGCATAAACGACGCGATCAAAAACCGTCTCCTGCACAGTTCAATACCAAGAGAAATACCATGCATATCACTACAGTCTTGCCGTTCACAAAACGGTGCTTGTCCTCTGTCGGCCTGTCGGCCGCTATTCTGGCAACATCGCTCGCTTCGATGCCCTTCGCCGCGAAGGCGGAGGAGAAGATCACCTACGCCTACACCTGCGAGATCAAGGCGCGTCGGACTGGCAACTGGACGCCCAGAGAGGTTCGCTTTTCGTTGAACGAGAGCGACATGACAGCCGTTGTGAGTGATCCTTATTCTTACCATCAAGGCGACGGACCGTTTCACGTCAAGATGAAGCGCAAGAAGGATGGTATGCTGCGCTTCAAATGGCGGGTGAAATTGCGTACCTCGAACTGGGATTTCCTCTACGTGGGATATTCTGTCACATTCGACGTTGACGAGAAAACCGGCGTCTTTCGGGCCGCGGTTCCCTCTGGCGGGAACCGTGACGGACCGGGGACGCTGATCTGCAAATGATCCCCGGAGGCTGCTGCATTGCGCGGGCGAATGCGCAGAGCAATCCTCCTCTGCACCTCTACCTAGTGGCCTTTCGGGGGGCAGGGCCATTTAAAGAGGGGAAGTTTAATCGGCTTCCCAAACCAGCCGAGTCCTGGACATTAGCGCTGCTAGAGCATCACGCGGCAAAAGTCCCAATTGTTCAAAGAGCTGAACATACTCGAACTGAGTGTAATTCTCCGTAATGCGGTTTCCCGCAATGCGGGTCATCATCATGCCTAAAACGTTTATGGGCGTGGCGCCGTCTGGTCCACCAGAGGTCAATCGGAAACGGAGCGTGATCCAATCGCCGCTCTCCATGTGATGCAGGAAACCGATGCGCGGTGGACCGGTTAGGCTGCGGAAAGCGGCCACGAGGTCACGGAAGTCCTTTCTGGGAAAGACAACATCTTCTCCCATAGCCTCCATTTTGAATTCTTCGTTGATGCGTTTTTCAGCGAAAGCAAAGTTGCCATTCTCCCAGACTTCGTCAAAAAGCTCTCTCATAAAGGCCAGTTTCTGCATCTTCACCCTTTACCCAAGACCACCCCAACAAACGCTTCTGAGGAAGCATCATGCTGCGTGCTCCTCGCCGTTTCAACATGTTTCAAGGTGAGGCAGTTTCCCCGCGTAAACGGGTGGTCACGCGTGTCACTTCTAGGCCAAATCAAACGGTAAATAGAAACGTCGGGAACTGGGTCAGGGCGCGGGGGCTGGTGAGGGCCTCAAAGCCCCGCGCAGCGCCATTGTCTGGGTGGCATTCGCCATAAAAGGACAACAGCTCCGCCAACTCTGCCATTCTGGCCTTGCGGGTCTCTTCGGGCAGAAACGGCGCGTGGGTGGAGAGGTACAGCGCGGGGCGCTGCTGTTTCAGCCAGGGGATCATCTGGGGCAGCACGTCGAATTCGGCGCCTTCGATATCCAGCTTGACCAGCGACACGCGCGACAGATCGGCCTGGGCTGCAAAATCCTGCCAGCCGATCGTCATCACGTCCGAGCCATGCTCTCCGTCATTGAGGAGGCTCGACATGCTGTCCCCGGCCTCTCCACCGAAAGAGGCCATGCGGGCAAGGCCGAAGCCATCGCTGATCGCCACCGAAAAGGCCGAGACATTGTCGATGCGGTTCAGCTCAAGATTCCAGGCCAGATGGCGAAAGGCAACCGGATCGGGTTCGAAACACATCACCCGCCGCGCCTTGTGGGCCCCATATAGAACCGTGGGGCCGATCCAGGCGCCGATGTCCAGGTAGTCGTGCTCCTTGTCCAGATGCGCGTCGAGCACCGCAAATGTCTCCGGCTCCCAGCAACCTTCGGAGGCCCTGCGCCAGAACTTGGAGTGATAGGGATCCAGGCGGAAGGGTACGCCGTTCAATTCGCCCGCGTAATGGCCGCGCATGCGGTAAAAGGCTTTCCGTGCACGTATCCAAGCCTCTGCGATCATCGCGGTCTCTCCCATTTGCGCACATAGACCTTGCAGGCATTTGGCGCGGATTTCTTGTCTTGGCCCTTGACCTGCCGGGGGCTGCGCCGCATGTATCTGCACAGGAACGCAACAAAAAATGACAGGGGTCCGATATGGCTTTTGAACTTCCCGATCTTCCTTATGCACATGACGCGCTGGCTTCCAAGGGCATGTCCGCGGAAACCCTGGAATACCACCACGACCTGCACCACAAAGCCTATGTCGACAACGGCAACAAGCTGATCGCGGGCACTGAGTGGGAGGGCAAGACCCTCGAAGAGATCATCGTCGGCACCTATGACAAATCCGCCGTCGCCCAGAACGGCATCTTCAACAACATCTCGCAGCTGTGGAACCACAACCAGTTCTGGGAGATGATGGGTCCGGGCGACAGCGCAATGCCGGGTGAGCTGGAAAAGGCACTGGTCGAAAGCTTTGGCTCGGTCGACAAGTTCAAGGAAGAGTTCTCGGCTGCGGGTGCAGGTCAGTTCGGCTCCGGCTGGGCCTGGCTGGTGAAAGACACCGATGGCGGCCTCAAGGTCACCAAGACTGAAAACGGCGTGAACCCGCTGTGCTTTGGCCAGACCGCGCTTCTGGGCTGCGATGTGTGGGAACACTCCTACTACATCGACTTCCGCAACAAGCGCCCGGCCTACCTGACCAACTTCCTCGACAACCTGGTCAACTGGGAAAACGTCGCTTCGCGCATGTAAGCCCTGTCATTCCTGAAGGGATGAAACATTTCGAACCCGCGCCACACCCGGCGCGGGTCTTTTTTGTCTCGATTTGACACGCATCAAAGCATGGTTGCCGGGTCCTCTTTCTGATGAAGAGGGATAGGGAAAGGAGAGCCAATGCTCAGATTGCCAAAAGGACTATGGATCATTGTCGCCGATGGGCGCAAAGCGCTGTTTCTGGAAAACGTGAGCGATACGGTGGATGCCGCGCTGAACGTGATCCGCGCCGACCAGATGGTGAACCCTGCGAACCGTGAGCAGGGGACCAGTGCGCCGGGACGCTTCAGCGGTGCCTCTGGCGCGGCACGTGGGGCTGTAGAGCCTGCAGACTGGCACCAGTTGAACGAAGACACATTTGCGGGGGGCGTTGCTTCGCTTGTCAACAAGTGGGTTCAGGCCGGGGCCTGCCCTGCGCTTGTTCTGATCGCGCCGCCTCGCAGCCTTGGCACGCTGCGCTCAGAGCTGAGCCCCGCCGCAGCAAAGCTGGTGATGGCGGAGCTACCAAAGGACCTGACCAACCACACGGTTGCCCAGATTGCAGATGCCGTGCAGTCCGCTCTAGAAAGTGCCTGACAGCCAGTCAGCTTTCAAGGGATTGGGCGCCGCGGTGGCGCCCATGTATCAGTCGGCGGTGAGGTGTCTTAGGGCTTCCTCGCTGCTGGTGACCCAGGTCAGATAGCTCTGTATTTCGGGATCTGCGAACGCTTGATCAGTCACGTGATCAAGGAGGTCACGCAGCTTGTCCCAATAGCCGTCGATATTGACGATGATGATTGGCTTGCCATGTAGGCCAAGCTGACGCCAGGTGAGCACTTCGAAGAGTTCGTCTAGTGAGCCGGGCCCGCCCGGTAGCACGACGACGGCGTCGGCGTTGTACAGCATGACCTTCTTGCGCTCGTGCATCGTCTCGGTCACCACATAGGTGGTCAGATCCGATTTCCCGACCTCACGCCGTTCCAGGTGAACCGGGATAACGCCGAATGTTTCGCCGCCCGCCGCCTGCGCGGCGCGTGCGACCGTTCCCATCAAACCAACATCCCCAGCGCCATAAACGAGGCGTAAACTGTGTTCTGCCAGCCCCTTTCCCAAGGACTCAGCGGCTGCGGCATAGCTGGGCATTGCTCCAAAACGGGATCCGCAATACACACAGACGGATTTTACACTCATGGGACGGCCTTTTGACTGGGGTTCATGCGGTGGGGGAACGCTTTTTGACCCCAGATACCCCGATCGCTAGGCTGGCTCAACCAAGCGAGAGAAAAAGCATCTCGCACTAGGGAAGGAACCAAATGGCGCAGACATCTGGAAGTGGGGGTATCGGTTCTCTTGCGTTGGGGAGCATTGCCGCTGTGGTTGTGATCGTCGGAGGTGTTGTTCTGGTGCAATTGGGGGTGTTCGACCAGGACGGTCAACCGGCGGATCGTTCCTTGCGGGATGATACCAGCAATGATGCGATTGTCTCGCCGTCGAGTGGAACACAGGCTGTGCCTGGCACCCAGGTTGGCGATGCGGGAGCAGCAGCACCTTCCGGCGAGGACGTGGGCGAAGATGTCGCCGCAACTACAGCCGTTGGCCAGCCCCAAGCAGACCCAGAAGTGTCGCAGGCCGACCCCTCCGATCCGGCGGCCGAGGCTTCGGCGCAAGACGCTCAGGTTCAGCAAGCTGACACGGAGGGCGTCGAAGAACAATCCACAGAGGATCTGGCCGAGGTCGGTGCCGAGGCCGAAGCAGGGCAGTCCGAAGGGTCTGCGACGCTTGCGCAGCCCACGGAACAGGCACAGGCCGATCGCCTGCCGGAGGTCGGCGAGGACAGCGCCGTTCCCGAGACTGGAGCGGCGCCGGAGCCTTCGGACGCACCTTTGGAAACCGATGTTGCCTCTGCCGCGACCGGTTCTGAAGACTCGGCGAATGCTACAGATGCTGCGACGCAGAACCCGCCTCCGGCACAAGAAGATGCTGTGCTGGCCGCGCCGCAACTTGATCTGGTGCGGGTCGATCCCGAGGGCGCTTTGGTCATCGCAGGTCGCGCACCGGCCGGATCGCAGGTGCAGGTGCTTGTCGACGGCGTCATTCTGGAAGAAGCCGATGTGCAGGGGGAAGGTGAGTTTGCGGTCTTTTCCAGCATTACGCCCAGCGACCGCCCGCGCGTGATATCGCTTGTGGCCCGTGCGGGCGATCAGGCGGTGGCCTCGCTCGATCAGTTCATCATAGCACCGGCCGCCCCGGTACCAGCGCCGCAGGTCGCAGAGGCTGGCGTCACGCAGCCCGCTGCGCCGACGGATGCTCCAGATGTTCAGCCGGACGTGGAGCAGACAAATGTGACGCGGGCGGATGTTGCGCAAAGCGCCAGCGAGCCGCCACTGCCGTCGGCCGATGTACCGGAAGCCGATGCGGACACCACCGAAGCACAGATACCTGCGCCGCCCGTGGCGGCTCAGTCTGCAGCGCCGGATCAACCGGATGAGATCGCAAGGTCTGAGGTTTCGGTGCAGACTGCTGCTGCGGATACGTCAGATATTGGCCCGGCGGATACCTCAGTGTCGCAAAGCGCAGCCACGTCGCAGGAAGCACCTGCCAGTGCCGAAACCGCTCCGGCCCCCGTCCCTGAAGCAACAGCCGTTGCTGTCTTGCGGGCAGGCGCCGATGGAATAGAGGTGGTTCAGCCTGCAGCACCCATCCTTGCTGGCAAAGTTGCGCTCGATACGATCAGCTACTCCGACAACGGTGCGGTGCAGCTTGCCGGGCGGGCGCGCCCGGATGGGCTTGTGCGTGCCTATGTGAACAACCGCCTCAAGGCCGAGCTGCCGGTCGCAGAAGACGGCCGCTGGAGCGGGGCGCTTGGGGAAGTGGAACCCGGTATCTACACGCTTCGCCTTGATGAGGTGGATACGGCGGATGGCGCGGTCCTTAGCCGACTGGAAACTCCCTTCAAACGGGAAGCGCCCGAAGTGCTACAGATTCCTGCTCAGGAGCCTGGTGCTGCTCCCAGCCAGCCCGTTCCGCTGGTGCGAGCCGTGACCGTGCAAAAGGGGGATACGCTTTGGGCGATTTCCCAGCAGCGCTATGGCAGCGGGTTCCTATATGTACGGGTGTTCGAGGCCAACCAGGACGCGATCCGCGATCCGGACCTGATCTATCCAGGGCAGGTGTTCAACCTGCCAGAGTAACCGCCTCTGCACCGCGAAAGCGCCGCGTCCCTGCTGCCGGGGCGCGGTTTTTTCGTTTCACGCCTCGCCTTTGCGGGATTGCGGCGGTATTTGTGGCCTCCAAGGCCATTTACGGATTTCGGTCAGGAGTCTCATGCGACGAAACCCAACCACCATCGGCAGTATCTCAGCCGAGGAACGCCGCTCAAGCCTGCGCACGTTGCGCAAGGTGCTTCCGTATCTCTGGCCAAACGGGCAAACCTCGGTAAAGGTCCGCGTGGTGATGGCCATGGCGGTTCTGATTTTGGCCAAGGTGATCGCGGTCTATACCCCCGTCCTTTACAAGGGTGCGGTCGATGCGCTGGCGGGCGAAGGAGTGCCGCCTCTGGCGCTCGGCGCGGTTGGTCTGACGGTCGCCTATGGTGTGGCGCGGGTTCTGACCAACGGGTTCCAGCAGCTGCGCGATGCTGTATTTGCGCCGGTGACGCAGCGGGCCCTGCGGCGTCTGGCGCTTGAAACCTTCCGCCATATCCATCGTCTGTCGATGCGCTATCACATCACCCGCAAGACGGGCGGCCTGTCGCGGATCATTGAGCGTGGGGTCAAGGGGGTCGAGTTCCTCTTGCGCTTCCTGTTGTTTTCCATCGGGCCATTGGTGCTGGAGTTGGCGCTGGTCGCCATCGTCCTGACGGTCTTGTTCGATGCGCGATACCTGTTGGCGGTGGGGGTAACCATTGCGCTTTATGTCTGGTTCACGCTGGCTGTGACAGAATGGCGCGTGAGACTGCGGCGCGAAATGAACACCCAGGACACCGATGCCAACCAAAAGGCGATCGACAGCCTTCTGAACTTTGAAACGGTGAAATACTTCGGCGCGGAAGAACGTGAGGCGGCACGCTATGATGGTGCGATGCGCGCCTATGCGAATGCGGCGCTCAAAACGGCCTATTCGCTGGCATTCCTAAACTTTGGCCAAAGCCTGATCATCACTGGTGGATTGATCGCAGTCATGGTGATGGCGGCGATTGGCGTGCAGCAAGGCAGCCTGACTGTCGGCGATTTCGTCATGGTCAACGCCTACATGGTGCAGATCACCGTGCCGTTGAACTTTCTCGGGTCTGTCTACCGCGAGATCCGTCAAAGCCTAGTGGACATGGGAGAGATGTTCGATCTGTTGGAGCAGCCACCCGATGTGACTGACCGTCCCGGCGCCAAGGAGCTGAAGGTGACCGCCGGACATATCCGGCTGACGGAGCTGCGGTTTGGCTATGAGGTCGAGCGTGAGATCCTGAAAGGGATCACCATGGAGGCCCGGCCGGGACAGACCGTGGCCATCGTCGGCTCCACCGGATCTGGCAAATCCACCATCGGGCGGCTGTTGTTCCGGTTCTATGACGTCACCGGGGGCGCGCTGACCATCGATGGTCAGGACGTGCGCGAGGTGACGCAGGAGAGCCTTCATGCGGCCATCGGGGTGGTGCCGCAGGATACCGTGCTGTTCAACGACACCATCCGCTACAACATCGCCTACGGGCGCGATGGCGCTACTGAAGCCGAAATCGAAGAGGCAGCACGCGCTGCGCAAATCCACGATTTCATCGAAAGCCTGCCCCAAGGTTATGACACCCAGGTGGGAGAGCGCGGGCTGAAGCTATCGGGCGGTGAAAAACAGCGAGTTGGTATTGCTCGCACCCTTCTGAAAGATCCCCCGATCCTGTTGCTGGACGAGGCCACCTCAGCGCTGGATACCGACACGGAACGCGACATCAAGGAGGCCCTGGCGCGTGCCGGGCAGGGGCGCACGGTGATCACCATCGCGCACCGCCTTTCAACCGTGGCCGAGGCCGACCAGATCGTTGTGCTGGAACAGGGTGAGATCGCCGAGGCAGGCACCCACGAAGAGCTGCTCCAGCGGCAGGGACGCTATGCACACCTGTGGCATCGCCAGCAGTCGGACCAAGACGTCGCATAGTCAGGCTCAGGCATGTTCTTGGTCGGCGTCCCTAAACGGGGGAGACTGGACAAGCGCCCTGCAGGGGCAGCCTTCGGGTACCAAGCCTGGTCTGGGCGCTCGCCACGTTGGCGGCCACGGTAGCTGACAATATACCCCAGTTCAGCCTGTTTGCGTTAGCCCCCTCCGGAGGCAAACGCAGGCAACGCGCGCAGCGAATCCTGTTGAAGCGTTGCAGCGCGTTGGCTTCTGTGCGCATAAATGCTGACGCTGCGACCGGTGGGGTCATTCGTCCGCGTCGCTGTGCACAGAGCTGAACCTACGCAAGACAGAGAGCTAACACATGGATCTGAGCTGGGCCCTTTACCTCGGCCTTTGCGCAGTGCCGCTCCTGACGCTGCTGCCACTCTGGCAGCGCGAGGGCTGGTGGATACGCGCCTTCGAGTTTCCCGCGGTTCAGGTCGCTGTGTTGACGGCTGTGGCCTTGGCCCTTGCACTTTGGGCTTTTGAGTGGTCCTGGGGCTGGGGGCTTTGGCTCCCGGCTGTCCTTCTTGGATGTACAGGTCTGCAGCTGGCTCGAATTCTGCCGTACACGGTGCTCTTTCCAAACCAGATTCAGACGGCCAGGCAGCTGCGGCCCCAGGACCAGTTGAAAGTTCTCGTCGCCAATGTGTTGATGACCAACCGCAATGCGGGCGCACTGATTGACCTTGTGCAAGGGCGTGCGCCGGACCTTTTGCTGACGCTTGAATCCGATGCCTGGTGGCAGGAGCAACTTACAGCGATCGAACAGGAGTATCCTTTCTCAGTCAAAAAGCCGCTAGACAACCTTTATGGTATGCACCTCTATTCACGGCTAGACTTGGAAAACGTGCATATAGCTTATCTGGTTGAGGAAGGGGTTCCGTCGATACATGCCGATGTGATCTTGCGCTCGGGCACCCGGGTGCGGTTGCATTGCCTTCATCCGGCGCCGCCAAGCCCAACGGAAAACCCGACCTCTGCCGAGCGCGATGGAGAGCTGCTCCTTGTCGCCCGGGAGCTTGATGCAAAGGCCGGGCCGGTGGTGGTCATGGGGGATCTGAACGATGTGGCCTGGTCTGCCTCAACCCGTTTGTTCCAAAAGATCAGCGGTCTTCTGGATCCGCGCATTGGGCGTGGACTGTTCAGCACTTTTCACGCGGGCTACTGGCTGCTGCGCTGGCCGCTGGACCATGTCTTTTGCTCGGGAGATTTCACCTTGGTGAGTATCCAGCGGCTGGGGCATATCGGCTCGGATCATTTCCCCATTGAGGCCATTCTGCAGCACACCCCGCGCGCCCGCAACCTGCATCCAGAACCTGAAGCCAGCCCGCGGGACGTGGAGCGCGCAGAGGAGAAGATCGCGCAAGTGGACGCGGATCAGACCGCTTTGCCTTGAACCGCTGAACAGAAAAGGCCCCGCTGCGACGGGGCCTTTTTACGTCTCAGACAGAAACGGCTATTCTGCCGCGCGCAGCGATGCGGTTCCATCTGGTTTGTCATCCCACTCGGCCTTGCTCTCTGGAGCCGCCGGAAGGACGTCATCCCACAAAAGCTCGGTCGTGGGAAGCTTCCGGGCTTTCTTCGCAAGGCGCATGTCCTGTGCAATCCGGCTGGAACGCCCGCCGGTCAAGCGCGCCATCAGGCGGCCCATCCAGGAGAGGTAGGTCGACAGCCACACCCGGATCGACAATAGCGACGGCGTGACCACCAGCGTCAGCACGGTTGCAATGCCAAGGCCAAAGACCACGGCGGTTGCCAGCTGTTTCCACCAGAGCGCGGTGGGGCTGTCGATGGAATAGCCACCGTTGATGAAATCGAGGCTGATGCCGAACATCATTGGGGCAAGGCCCGCCATTGTGGTCACCGTGGTCAGCAGCACCGGGCGAATGCGCGCCTCGGCGGTGCGGATGATCGCCTCGATGCGGGGCATGTGCTGGCTGTATTCCTGATAGGTATCGATCAGAACAATGTTGTTGTTCACCACGATCCCCGCCAGCGCGACGATACCAGTGCCGGTCATGATGATCGAGAACGGCTGCTGCATCACCAGCATCCCGATCAGCACCCCCGTGGTGGAGAGAACCACAGCCAGCAGCACCAGCGCCGAGTTGTAGAAAGAGTTGAACTGCGCCAAGAGAATCACGAACATCAGTCCCAGCGCCCCGGCAAAGGCCTTGGACAGGAAGGCGCCGCTTTCCTCCTGTTCCTCCTGATCGCCTGTCCATTCCCAGGTGATGGAACTGGGGAAGGGATCGCGTTCGTTCAGCCACTTGGTGATCTCGGCAATTCGTTCGTTGGCGTTTACCGGAGCAATCCGCGCGCCATCTTCCAGGGCGGCTTCCAGGGCGCTCGACGTTGCAGCCTGATCGAGAGCGACCAGGATGAACTGCTGACCATTCGGACCCGTGTATTCACCCTGTGTTCCATCCGGCGCGGGTTTGACCAGCGCAAAGATCCGCTCTTCTCCGCTATCGAGATCTGTTGCGACGACCTTGCTCAGGCCGGGCTCTACATCCGCTTTCACATCGTAATAGCGCTGCTGCTGCACGCGGGTGATCTGGGCCAGCTTGGGCACCGGCTTGCGGGTGATGAAGTTGCTGAGCGGCACCAGGCCGTCGGCGGTGCGGACCTTGAGGTTGTCCAGCGTCGAGAGAACCCGATCTTCGTCGGGCAGGCGCACGCGGATCTCGATCTCCTCGTCGGAACTATCGACCCGCATGGTGTCCAGAAGAATGCCGCGTGTCACCAGCTGCACCATGGCGCCCACGGTGGCCACATCGGCGCCATAGCGACCGGCCTTTTCCACATCCACGTCGATCTGCCAGTCGATGCCGGGCAGGGGCAGGGTGTCTTCCACCAGCGTGAGGCCCGGCATGGCATCAAAATGCGCCCGCGCGGTTTCGGTGGCGGCTGTCAGATCTTCCCAGCCGTCGCCCTTGATGCGCAGGTGGATCGGCTTGCCGGATCCCGGCCCCTGTTCCAGCGCCTTCAGCTCGGTTATGAAACCCGGCAGCTTGACCAGTTCGGCGTTGAGTTCCTCTAGTACCGTATTGCCGTCAAAGGCTGTTGCCGTAACTTCCCGGGTCAAGAGGCCGAAGAACCAGGTTTCGGTCTCTTTGGGACGGTCCTCCCAGGGAATGATCTCGAACTGGACTTGCCCGACGGTGTCCTGCGGCTTTTGCCCGCCGCCGGGGCCGCCGGTGTCCAGCCCGCCTTCGCCTGCGAAGGAGAAGACGTTGATGACAGCGGGGTGCGCCTTGATGACCTCTTCGGCCTGGCGGACCATCTCGTCTTTTTCCGCAAGCGATATATTGCCTCGCGCCCGCACATAGGCGGTGGCCTGTTCCGGTTCGGAGTCCACGAAGAATTCGACGCCGTAGTTGTTCTCGCCGAAAGTCTTGAAGACTGTTGCGATGCTGAAGGCCACCACAGCCACCGTTACCAGCGGCACGATGGGATTTCCCGCGATGAACTTGATGAAATAGCCAAAGGAGGTGTGTCGATAGCCTGCGGAAACGGATTTGGGTTTACGCTCGATCCGTGTTGCGCCCAGTGTGATCGAGGCCGCAAAGGCGGATAGGACAAAGACCAGCGCGCCGAGGATTGCGGGTACGGCGGCGGGCATGGAGGCCACCGCCGCTTCAGGCAGCAGATAGGCCGGGTTCAGAATCTGCATCAGACCGGCAAACATACCCCATATGGCGGGTGGCACCAAAAGGGCGCGGACGGGCCACGGGAGCACCGCGCGCAGGCCGTTTGATGTGCCCTCAAAGACGCGGCTGATGCGGCCTGAAACCCCGCCCATGACCGGCAGGTAGACCAGTGCAACCACCAGCGAGGCAGACAAGACGAAGATCAGCGTCACCGGCAGCATGCCCATGAACTCACCCGGAACGCCGGGCCAGAACAGCATGGGCAAAAAGGCACAGAGCGTCGTCGCCGTGGAAGAGACCACCGGCCAGAACATCCGCTGCGCTGCCTCCACATAGGCGTGCATCGGGCCGGTGCCCTCCTTGATGCGCTTGTCGGCGTATTCCACCACCACGATGGCGCCATCCACCAGCATCCCGACGGCAAGGATGAGACCGAACATCACGATGTTGGAGACGGAAATCCCCATCAAGGCCAGAAGGGCAAAGCACAAAAGGAAGGAGGTCGGGATGGCAAAGCCGACCAGCAATGCGGCGCGGCTGCCGAGCGAGGACAGCACCACGATCATCACCAGCGCAATCGCTGTCAGCACGGAGCCTTCGAGCTGGCTGACCATTGACCCTACAACGCGGCTCTGATCGTTGGAGGTGCCAACCGCAATCGCGGCGCGCAGTTCTGGTGGCCATTTCTCCTGCGCCTTGGCGAGGGTCTCTTTTACCAGATCCACCGTGTCGATCAGGTTGTAGCCCTTGCGTTTCACCACCTGCAACGCGACCGTGTCCTCGCCATCGAAACGGGCGGTGCCTTCGCGGTCCTCGAAAGTATAGTTGATCTGCGCCAGCTCACCCAGCTTCACGACGCGGTCGCCATTGGTCTTGATTGGCAGGGCGTAGATGTCGCGCACATCGTTGAAAGACGAGGGGATTTTGATCGAAAACGTGCCCTGGGCCGTTTCAACTTCACCGGCTGCAATCAGCTGATTGTTGTTCTGCACCACATTGATCAGCTCTAGCGCGGTGACGTTATAGGATTCAAGCCGTAGCGGATCGATCACAACCTCGACCATTTCGTCGCGGTTGCCTGCAATCGGCGCCTCCAGCACGGCATCCAGCGCTTCGATATCGTCCTGCAGCTGTTTCGCGACGCGCGCCATGGTACGCTCGGGCACGTCTCCCGACAGGTTTACGATCACAATCGGAAACTCTGAGAAATTGATCTCGGTGATTACATATTGTTCGGCCCCGCTTGGGAATTCCGCCTGGGCTGAGTTCATGGCGTCACGCACATCCGCGATGGTGGCGCTCTTGTCCCAGCCAAAGTCGAACTCCAGCAGAACCCCTGCATAGTTCTCTGCCGCTGTCGAGGTCATCTCTTTGAGCCCGTCCAGATCGACCAGCTCGGATTCCATCGGCTTGATCAGCAGGCTTTCGCTGTCTTCGGCAGAAATGCCGGGAAATTGCACCGAGACGTGCAGCATCGGGATGTCGATGTCAGGCTCGCCCTCCTTGGGAAGGCTCATATAGGCAAACCCGCCCACAAGGAGCGAGATCAGGATAAAGGCCAGAACCATGCGGGCCCGGTCAGCGGCCCATGAGACGATGCCGATCATTGACCCGCCTCCCGATAGGTCGGTTCGACCGCCACACCCTCGGTGACGAAGTCCTGCCCGACGACGATGACGTCGGCGGTATCCGGCAGACCGGCCACCCAGACCCCGTCTGCGGTATCACGCAACAGGTCAATCAGCTCAAAACCGGCGGTCTTGTCTTCGCGTACGATGCGCACGCCCAGGCGGCCATCATTGTTGAGTGTGAGCGCCGATTGCGGCAGCTTGTGAGCCTTGGTCCCCTCGGCAGAGATTGCAATATCCGCCGTCTGACCGTCCCGAATCCGGAGGTCGGCGTTTCCAACAAGGATCTCCACTTCGAAGGTGCGCGTTGTGGGGTCCGCCGAGCGGCTCACAAAGCTGACTTCGCCCTGAACGCGCAAGCCGTTGGCCAATTCCGCACCGGCGCGTGCGCCGACGTCAATACGGTTCACTTCGGTTTCCGGGACATATCCAACCAGCTTGATCGTATCGAGCTGGATCACCGTCGCGCAGAGGCTGCCAGGCAGCAACAGGCTGCCGACCTCTGCGGTGTCGCTCTCCAGAAGCCCATCAAAAGGCGCTGTGATTGTCAGGCGCGCAATTTCAGTCTCTGCGGCAGCTACTGCAGCTTGCGCGGCCTCAATACCCGCACGGGCTGCTTCAAGTCCTCCCTTGGCGGTTTCAACTCCGGCAACGGCAGAGCGTTCCGTTGCTTCGGCTGCGGCCAGCCGTGTTTCCGAAGCGTAGCCCCCTTCGGAGAGTTTCTGAGCGGCAACCAGGTTTATCTGGCTCTCACGCAGGCGCGCTTGCGCCTCTACCAGGCGGGCCTCTGCCTCAGGGACGCGTGAGCGGGCTTCGATCAGGCGTGCCTTTGCCTCATGATAGGTCGCTTGGCGGGTTCCGGGGTCCAGCTCACATAGAAGATCTCCGGCCTTGACCTGAGCACCTTTGCGCAGCGGCTCTGAAATCACGGTTGAGGTGGTTTCGGCGAGTACTTCTACCTGGCGTGCAGCCTGGGTTTGCCCGCGCAGAATAACTGCACTGTCCAGCGGGCGCGCCTCGCTGCGCAGGGCAACCACACCGATGCGGTTTTGCGATGCAAGCTGAGCCGTGGATTCCGGGTTTGTGGGCGCATCTGACGCGGTTGCGGCTGCGGTGTCTTCAGCGGTCTCACCTCTTGCGAATGCAAGCAAGTCATCCCGTTCGAACACGAGGAAATATAATCCGGCAGCCACCGCAATCGCGGTCAAAAGGGGTATCAAACGCATTTCGGGCCTTTCTCAAGGAAATGAGCGCATTCCGACAAATGAATCGGGCTTTTCAAGAGGGTTCCGCCAGACACCCGAGGAAAGACATAAGTATCATGTGAGTATTGTCCATACTAAACAGAGCGGTTCAGTTCACATTTTTCGCTCCAGAGCCTTGTTCAGGCGCGCTTGAGCACGATTGCGGCTCTTGGCTTGGCTTTAAAGGCACGATATGAGAAGGACCAAAGCACAACAATCCGGTTCAAGCCGGGCGGACCAGGGACATTTTTATGAGCGATACCGACAGCTTTATCGACGAGGTGACAGAAGAGGTTCGTCGCGATCGTCTGTTCCTCATGCTCAAACGGTACGGCTGGATTGGGGGGCTGGCGGTTGTGATGATCGTCGGTGGGGCAGCTTGGCGTGAGTACGGCAAGGCCAAGGATCAGGCGGCGGCGCAGGAGCTTGGAGATGCGATGACGGCAGCGCTGGCCGCGGATGACCCGGCAGCGCGCGCAGAGGCGTTGGCGGCAGTTCCTGCGGGCACGGCGACCGGCGCAGCTATTGCCAAGATGCTGCAGGCTGGCGCATTTGCCGAAGCAGGCGATGTTGAGCGTGCGGCTGCCTTGCTGTCCGAGATTGCCGCCGATGGTGAGCTTGAGCTGGTGTATCGTCATATCGCCAGCTTCAAGGCTCTTTCCCTGCAGGCGGGTAGCCTTTCCGCTGCGGATCGCAGAATCCAGTACGAGGCTCTTGCCCAGCCAGGTGCGCCACTTGCACTGCTTGCGTCGGAGCAGCTTGCCTTGCTTGAGATCGAAGAGGGCAAAACGGAGGCTGCGATTTCGCGCCTACAGTCGATTGTTGCCGATGCCACGGTCAGCCGGGACTTGAAAGACCGGGCAACTCAAGTGATTGTCGCTTTGGGCGGAAATCCGGATGGGACCGCAACACCCGAGGGGTGAGCGAAAAGACAAACAAGAGCCCGCGCACAGGCTGCGGGGCTGCAACAGGGACTTGCGGGGCAGGACTATGACGTCAGCTGGTGGTATCAATGGTGGCGGGGTGCGCTGGCGGGCGCTGGTCTGCTCAGCGGCCCTGGGGGCGCTGTTGTCGGCATGCGCGGAGCCCGAGATAATTCTGCAGGGCCAGCGTGAGGACATCCGCACCGACGCTAATTCCGAAGTCGCAAACCAGTCAAAGCCGATTTCACTACCGCGGCAGACCGTGAACGCGACCTGGGCGCAGACCCACGGTCTGCAGGCGCAGCGCACGACGCATCCGGCGCTGAGTGCGGCGCCTCAGTTGGCCTGGGTCACGTCGATCGGCGAAGGAGACGCCCGCCGCCAGCGGATCACCGCACGTCCCGTCGTTGCGGATGGCAAGATCTTTACACTCGACAGCGCCGCGCAGGTTTCTGCGGTGTCGCCATCGGGCCAGGTTCTGTGGCAGTCTGACCTGATCCCCTCGCGTGAGGGCGCAGGCCAGGCAACCGGCGGTGGTATGGCCTTTGACAAGGGGGTCCTCTACATCTCTTCCGGCTATGGCGTTCTGACGGCCCTGGATGCGACCAGCGGCAAGCAGATCTGGCGTCAGGAGCTGGAGGCGACCGGATCCGGGGATCCGATCGTGCGCGATGGTCTGGTGTACCTGGTGGCCGGTGATGATACCGGCTGGGCCGTGCATACGTCGGACGGTCGGATTGCCTGGCAGGTTGAAGGTGCGCCAAGCCCGTCGAACGTGCTGGGGGCTCCGGCACCCGTGATCGCAGGAGATTACGTGATCTTTGCCTTTGGTTCGGGTGATCTGGTTGCCAGCTTCAAACGGGGCGGCGTACGGCGCTGGAATGCGTCGGTTGCGGGGCAGCGGGTTGGCACGACACTTGCGCGGATCAGCGATGTGACCGGAGCACCAGTGGTGGTGGGCAAACGTGCGTTTGTGGGAAATCACTCGGGACGCACGGTGGCGATCGATACGGATAACGGCGACCGGATCTGGACGGCAAACGAGGGGGCCATCGGTCCCGTCTGGCCCGTAGGCGGGAGTCTTTTCCAGATCAGTGACCGCAATCAACTGTTGCGCCTTGATGCGGCCAGCGGCGCGGTGATCTGGGCTGTGGATCTGCCCGGCTATCTCAAGGACAAGCCCGGCAAACGGGGCGAGGTGGTTGCACATTACGGCCCGATCGTTGCCGGAGGGCAGGTCGTTGTGGTCTCCAATGATGGTCAGATGCGTCTGTTCGACCCGCGCGATGGTAGCCTTGCGCGCACGGTCGAAGTGCCGGGAGGGGCAACAACCGACCCGGTCGTTGCGGGCAATACACTCTATGTAGTGTCCTCCAAAGGGGATCTGCTTGCCTTCCGATAAAGGCAATCAGGTCTTTCCCAATAGCAACAGATGCGCTATGGGGCGCGTCTGAACCGCAAAAAGTTGGTCCGATGTCCTTTACCCTCGCTATCGTGGGCCGCCCCAATGTGGGCAAGTCCACCCTTTTCAACCGCCTTGTTGGCAAGAAACTGGCTCTGGTCGATGACCAGCCGGGGGTGACGCGCGACCTGCGCGAGGGTGAGGCGCGCCTTGGGGACCTGCGGTTCACGGTGATCGACACCGCAGGTCTGGAAGATGCTACTGACAATTCGCTTGAAGGGCGCATGCGCCGCCTGACCGAACGCGCAGTGGACATGGCCGATATTTGCCTCTTTATGATCGATGCGCGCACCGGCGTGACCCCGGTGGACGAGATGTTTGCCGAGATTCTGCGCAAGAAATCCGCACATGTCATTCTGGCTGCAAACAAATCCGAGGGCGCGGCTGCCGATGCGGGCGTGCTGGAAGCCTATGGTCTGGGCCTTGGTGAGCCGATCCGCCTGTCGGGCGAGCATGGTGAGGGCATGAACGAGCTTTATTCTGAGCTTTTGCCCATCTCCGAGAAGTTCGAGCAAACCGCCGAGGATCATGCGCCGAGCATCGATGTGAGCGTAGACGCGGATCTGAGCGACGAAGAGGCCGAACAGGCCGCACCGGTTCCGACCGTGGACAAGCCCTTGCAGGTGGCGGTGGTGGGACGCCCGAATGCGGGCAAGTCAACACTGATCAACAAGATCCTTGGCGAGGACCGCCTGCTGACCGGCCCCGAGGCCGGGATCACCCGCGATGCGATTTCCCTGCAGATCGATTGGGCTGGCACCCCGATGCGTGTCTTTGACACAGCGGGTATGCGCAAAAAGGCCAAGGTACAGGAAAAGCTGGAAAAGCTATCCGTCTCGGATGGCCTGCGCGCGGTGAAATTCGCCGAGGTGGTCGTGGTGCTGCTGGACGCGGAGATTCCATTCGAGCAGCAGGATTTGCGTATCGCGGACCTGGCTGAGCGCGAAGGGCGTGCTGTGGTCGTCGCCGTCAACAAATGGGACGTCGAAGACAACAAGCAGGAAAAGCTGAAGAACCTGAAAGAGGCCTTTGCCCGCCTGCTGCCGCAGCTGCGCGGTGCTCCGCTGGTGACGGTTTCGGCCAAGACCGGCAAGGGGCTTGACCGGCTGCATGACGCCATCCTGCGTGCCTATGAGATCTGGAACCGCCGGGTGCCCACAGCGGCGCTCAATCGCTGGCTCACGGGCATGCTTGAGCAGCACCCGCCGCCTGCGCCGCAAGGCAAGCGGATCAAGCTGCGTTACATGACACAGGCAAAGACACGCCCGCCGGGATTTGTCGTCATGTGCTCGCATCCGGACAAGATCCCGGCCAGCTATACCCGGTATCTGGTCAACGGTCTGAGGCAAGACTTTGATATGCCGGGAACGCCGATCCGTCTTACGATGCGGGGGCAGGGCGATCAGAACCCTTACAAGGGCAAGAAAAAGGCAGCGCCGTCCAAGCTGCGTAAGCACCTTCAGGGACGCCGGGACTGAGCCGGCGCGTCAGTTCTGTGGTCAAGTTGCTGGCAGGTTTCCCGGTTTAGGGGCGACCTGCGGCAGAGTGCACGTATCGCGTGTTGCGATCCATTGAAATTCGTTACCAAGCCGTTAAAGTCGGATTCGCTCAGCGTCGTTTTGGGGGCGCTGCTTGCCTGTGCAGGATCTATTGAAAACACGTGCCCCGCCGATTTCACAGGGGCGTCATATAGCGTCATTAAGGGAGGTCTCATGGACCTGAGAGCTTACACGCGTGATTATACGAAAAAGGACAACAGACTGGCGTCCTTGAGCTATTTCGGCACCTTCGCGGTGTATTTCCTGTCGCTGTATCTCGCGATTGCATACGCCCATCACTGGTATGTCCTGCTACCTGCGGGCGTCGTCTTTGCTTTTGCTGCTGTGCGGCTTTACGTCCTGCAACACGACACAGGGCATCACTCCCTTTTCGAAACCCGCCGACAGAATGAAATCGCAGGTCATGTACTCTCGCCTTTCACCTTTGCGCCATTCGAGGTGATGAAGCAGAACCACAATCTGCATCATGCCAACATCGGCAACCTTGAGCATCGCGAGACGGGCGAGATTCACACTATGACTCTGCGCGAATGGCAGGAGGCCGGGTTTTGGGAGCGGCTTACATATCGGCTCTATCGTAATCCGCTGGTTCTGGTCCCCATCGGGTCAGCCTTCACCTATTTCATTCGCTATCGCTGGCCCAAGAATACCACCCGGTTCGGGGTTGTCGGCGTTCTGCTGCATAATGTTGTGATCATCGCATTGATCTCCCTGCTTTATTACCTGGCCGGGGCTACTGGTGTGCTGGTGTGGTTTGTCTTTTCCTTTCTCGGGGGCATGATCGGTGTCTTTCTGGTGTATCTGCAGCATAACTTCGAGGATACCTACTGGGATCGCCGCCCGGATCTGAACCCGCAGGTGGCGGCGCTGCAGGGCTCCTCCTGCCTTGATTTCGGATGGTTCTTCGATTTCGCCGTGGCCAATATCACGCTGCATGACATCCACCATTTCAATGCGCGCATTCCGAGCTACCGGTTGCGCCAGTGCCACTACAACCTGCCGCCCGAGGTGGCGCCGCGCCGCATTTCGTTTGGAGAGGCGCTGCGGGCGCTGTCCTTGAAACTCTGGGACGAAGACGAAAAACGGCTTGTACCCTTCCCGGCCTAGGTATGCTGTGACATCCTTACAGACCATGAAACTGCTGCGCGACGACGTGGCAGCCAGTGCTATAGAACAGTGAAAGGCAGTTATGACGGCTATTCGTGAGCTTCCCGGGGTAGGCCCCGTTTTGGAAAAGTCGCTCAAAGCGCAAGGCGTAATGTCGGTCGAGGACGTCGAGGCGACAAGCGTCGAGAATCTCGCCGGGGTTTCGGGAATAGGCCACGCACGCGCTGCGCGGCTTCATCAAGCTGCCAAAGACCTGTTGGGCCCCGCTCCTGTGCCAAAGCGGAAACCCGCGCCAAAATCAAAGGCCCGTGCAAAGGCCCCTGCGAAACCTGAGGCGGCGAAAACTGAGGCTGCGGAGCCTTCTTCCAGGGAGAGTGAAGACCAACTGAATGCCGCGCTTGCGGTCGCCGAGGCTGCAAGGCTCGCTGCTGAGGAAAAAGCAGCAAAGGCAAAGATCAAGGCCCGCAAGGCGGCAAAGAAGGCCGAGGCTCTGACGCTGGAGATGGCAGAGGCGCGGATCAAGGCCAAGGAAAAGGCAAAGCGCGTCAAGGCCAAGGCTCGAAAGGCGATTGAGCGGGAAAAGGCGAAGGCAGCCGCAATTCTGGCTGAGAAGCACGGCGAGGCGGCCGAAAAACCTGCCAAGTCCAAATCGGGCAAGGGCAAATCAGCCAAATCCAAGTCCTCCAAGAAAAAGGCCAAGAAAGCGTGAGACGGATCCCTGATCTGCCCGAAGTGGTGCTTTCATCCTTGTATGGCGGCTCAAGCCAAAACACCGGCCCGCATGTGGGGCCGGTGTTTCATTTTTGTCCGAGGGAGTGGATCAGACGAGTGCGCCCTCTGTTGTCAGAGTCGTCTTGCCTCCCAGATAAGGGGCCAAAGCTTCGGGCAGTTTGACGGAGCCGTCCGCCTGCTGACCGTTTTCCAGTACCGCGATCAGGCAGCGACCCACGGCAAGGCCGGATCCGTTCAGGGTATGTACGAACTCGGGCTTGCCGCCGCCCTCGGGGCGGAAACGGGCGTTCATGCGGCGGGCCTGAAAATCGCCCGTGGTCGAGACCGAGGAAATCTCGCGGTAGGCGTTTTGCCCCGGCAGCCAGGCTTCGATATCATAGGTGCGCCGCGCGCCGAACCCCATGTCTCCGGTGCACAGGACCACGGTGCGGTAGGGCACATCCAGCTTTTCCAGGATGCCTTCCGCGCAAGCCAGCATGCGTTTCTGCTCTGCGTCCGATTCGTCCGGGTGGGTGATCGACACCATCTCGACCTTTTCGAACTGGTGCTGACGCAGCATGCCGGATGTATCGCGGCCCGCCGAGCCCGCCTCGGAGCGGAAACACAGGGTGTGCGAGGTCATGCGAATGGGCAGGGCGCTGGCGTCCAGGATCTCGTCGGCGACGGAATAGGTCAGCGGCACCTCGGAAGTCGGGACCAGCCACCAGCCATTGGTGGTCTGATAGCTGTCCTCACCAAATTTGGGCAGCTTGTCGGTGCCGTACATGGCCTCGTCCCGTACCAGAACGGGAGAGTTCACTTCGGTCAGGCCGTTTTCATCCACATGGGTGTCGATCATGAACTGCGCCAGCGCCCGGTGAATGCGGGCAACGGCACCTTTCAAAAACACAAAGCGCGAGCCGGAAACCTTGGCGGCGGTTTCAAAATCCATGGCGGCAGCGACGCCGGTGATCTCGAAATGCTCCTTGGCGGTGAAATCAAACTCTGCAGGCGTGCCCCAGCGGTTCACTTCTACATTGTCATTCTCGTCTGCGCCATCCGGCACATCCTCGGCGGGGCTGTTGGGCAGGCGGGCCAGCATGTCTGTGAGCTTCGCGTCCAGCTCCTTGGCCTCGGCCTGAAGGGCGGCAACTTCGGCCTTCTTGCCAGCCACTTCACTGCGCAGGCGTTCGAATTCGTCATTGTCACCCTTGGCCTTGGCCGCGCCAATGGCCTTGGCGGCCTTGTTCTGGGCGGCCTGCGCCTCTTCGGCGGCCTGGATCTTGGCCCGGCGCGCTTCATCGAGGGCCAGCACCTCAGAGGACACAGCCGCATCCCCACGCCGCGCCAGAGCGGCGTCAAAAGCGGCAGGATTTTCGCGGATCGCGCGGATGTCATGCATGAGGGGGGCTCCTGTCTGAGAGGCGATTTTGAATCAGTGCCAAACCTATGCCCGACCCGCACCCAAAGAGGAAGAGGGCAGAGCGGGGTTCCTGCACAAGTGTTGCAAGGTGGAATCTCCGCCTCAAGGCACCGCCTATGCCTTGCAACTGCCCATGCCAGCGCATAGGTTCGCCTGCAAAATCAGGGCGCCCGCTGTGGGCCCTCCCAGACAGAAGGAATATCCCCTTGGACGCAAATGCGATTGGCCAGTTTCTCCCGCTTATTCTGATCTTTGCGATCATGTACTTCCTGCTGATCCGCCCGCAGCAGAAGAAGATGAAAGAACACCAGAAAATGGTCTCTGACCTGCGCCGTGGCGATCAGGTTGTGACTCAGGGTGGGCTGATCGGCAAGGTCGCCAAGGTGAAGGATGACAACGAGCTTGAGGTGGAACTGGCTGAAGGCGTGAAGGTGCGTGTTGTGCGCTCCACCATCGCACAGGTCCTGTCCAAGACCGAGCCGGCAGCCTAAGGCGCCCGACCATAAATATCTGAAAAGGCAGGGCAATGCTGCAAATCGATCTCTGGAAGAGGGTGCTGATCTGGCTGGTCTGTGTGGCCGGTCTTTTGCTGGCCCTGCCAAATGCGTTCTACACCCGCGTCGAGCAGGCCAATGATGCTGTCGTCGCCATCGAGATGAAGGGGGAGACCCCTGAGCGCCTTGAGACTGCGGCGCAGTGGCCGGAATGGATGCCCTCCGGGCTGGTCAATCTGGGCCTCGATCTGCGTGGTGGCGCCCATCTTTTGGCCGAGGTCCAGGTCGAGGATGTCTATGCCGCACGTATGGAAGGCTTCTGGCCAGAGGTTCGCAACGCGCTGCGTCCCGAGCGGGACACGGTCGGCAGCTTCCGCCTGCAGCCAGGCCCGGCAGACCAGATTCGCGTCAAGATTTCGAAACCAGAGGGGATGCCTCGGGCACTGGACGTGGTGCGTGGCCTTGCCAATCCGGTGACCACACTGACCGGCGCGGGCGCGACGGATATCGAGGTCTCTGCCGAAGGGGACATCCTCATTGTCCAGCTGACTGAAGCCGAGCGGCTTGCCTCGGATGACCGTACCGTGCGCCAGTCGCTTGAGATCGTGCGCCGCCGGATCGACGAAGTCGGCACGCGTGAGCCGACCATCCAGCGACAGGGCGCCGACCGTATCCTCATTCAGGTGCCCGGCATCGGTTCGGCCTCTGAGCTGAAAGAGATCATCGGCACCACCGCGCAGCTGACCTTCAACCCTGTTGTGGGCCGGGGCAGCGACCCTGACGCTCGCGCCGGGGTTGGCAACAAGGTGCTCCCGTCCTTGGACGAGGAGGGCACCTACTACACCGTCGAAGCCGCTCCTGTGGTGACGGGCGAAGATCTGGTGGATGCGCAGCCCTCGTACGACCAAAACGGCCGCCCCGCCGTGACCTTCCGTTTCAACACCTCCGGTGCGCGGCGCTTTGGCGACTATACAGCCGAAAACATCGGCTCTCCTTTTGCCATTGTCCTCGATGACGAGGTGGTCTCGGCGCCGGTGATCCAGGCGCATATTTCTGGTGGCTCCGGTATTATCACTGGCAATTTCACCATTGAAGAAAGCACCAATCTGGCCGTGCTGCTTAGGGCAGGTGCCTTGCCTGCGGGACTGGAGTTTCTCGAAGAGCGTACCATCGGCCCCGAGCTGGGGCAGGACAGCATTGATGCGGGCAAGATCGCGACCATCGTCGCCTTTGTGGCGGTGTTGGTCTTCATGACCCTGTCCTATGGCCTCTTTGGCATCTTTGCCAATATTGCGCTGATGCTGAACGTGGCGCTGATCTTCGGCGCGCTCAGTCTTATAGGTGGCACCTTGACCTTGCCGGGTATCGCCGGGATCGTTCTTACGGTTGGTATGGCGGTCGACGCCAATGTGCTGGTGTTTGAGAGGATCCGCGAAGAACTCAAGAATGGCCGCGGCCCCGCCCGCGCTATTGACGAAGGCTACTCCAAGGCGCTGAGCGCCATTCTGGATGCCAACGTCACAACCTTCATTACTGCCGTCATCCTGTTTGCCATGGGGTCTGGGCCGGTGCGTGGCTTTGCGATCACCCTTGGACTTGGCATCATGACATCGGTCTTCACGGCGATCTTCGTGACGCGCTTGATGATCATCATGTGGTTCGAACGGCGCCGTCCGAAAAAGATTGAGGTGTAAAATGCGGCTCAGACTTGTTCCCGAAAGTACCTCTTTCGACTTCTTCAAGCACTGGAAACGCTGGCTGGGCCTGTCGGCTTTCATGATGGTGGTCGGATTTGCCTCCTTCCTGTTCCAGGGGTTGAACTTCGGCATCGATTTCCGGGGCGGCACCACGATCCGGACCGAAAGCACCCAGGAAATCGATGTCGGTGCCTATCGTGATGCGATGAGCCCGCTTGGCCTTGGCGACATCTCCATCACCGAGGTGTTTGATCCCACCTTCGAGGAGGATCAGCACGTTGCGATGATCCGCATCCAGGCGCAGGAAGACGGCGAGGCAATCTCCGGCGAGGTGATCGAAGAACTGAACTCTGCGCTGCGCACTGTCGCACCTGATATCAAGTTCGTTTCGGTCGAATCTGTCGGCCCCAAGGTATCTGGCGAGCTGGTACAGACGGCCATCATTGCCGTGATTCTCGCGATTGGGGCGGTGCTGGTCTACATCTGGCTGCGGTTCGAGTGGCAGTTCGCGCTCGGCGCGGTTGCCGCCTTGGTGCATGACGTGGTGTTGACGATTGGCATTTTCTCCGAGCTTCAGATCAAGTTCGATCTGGCGATCATCGCGGCATTGCTGACAATCGTCGGCTATTCCCTGAACGATACCGTGGTTGTCTTTGACCGCGTCCGCGAAAATCTGCGCCGCTATAAGAAAAAATCCCTTGCAGAGGTGTTGAACCTTTCGATCAACGAAACTCTGAGCCGGACCGTGATGACCTCGATCACAACGCTGATCGCGCTGATCTCGCTTTATGTGCTGGGGGGGGACGTGATCCGCGGTTTTGTCTTTGCGATGATCTGGGGCGTTATCGTCGGGACTTATTCCTCGGTCTTCGTGGCCTCAACGATCCTGTTGTGGCTGGGAGTGAAGCGTGACTGGTCCAAGCCGACGACGCCCACCGGCAACCAATTTGCCAATATCGACGCCTAAGCGCGATTGACATGGACAGACACGAAAGGCCGCAGGTTTCACTTGCGGCCTTTTGCTTTTGCCCCATCTTGCGGCGTGGTAGACACAGGCACAGTAGATACAGGCAAATCAGTTCGACGGGAGAAGCCTCATGCGCCTCAATGAAGTGACCTATTCGGATGCCGTGCCGGTTGATGGCTACGGGGAGGGTTTTTTTCGCATCGGCGGCGAGGTCCACCAGGGCGCCGTGCTGACCTGTGCCAAGGGCACCTCGGCCTGGGGAGGATACGGCGACGCAGAGGCGCTTCTGTCTTTGGCCGAAGACGTAGACGTGCTGTTCATTGGGACCGGGGCCGAGGTGGCCCATATCCCGGCCGATCTGCGCCGCAGCCTTGAAGGAGCAGGCATTGGGGTGGAAACGATGAACTCCCCCGCAGCCTGCCGCACCTATAATGTGCTCCTGTCCGAGGGGCGGCGGATTGCATTGGCCGCTCTGCCCGTATGATGCATCTTGCCGCGCTGGCGAATTCGTCTTTTGCGCCGGGCGGCAATGGGATAGTCAGTCATTCATGACATTGAATGTAACCGATCTTGCGATCGCGCGCGGCGGTCTGCCGGTGCTGGAGGGGCTGAGTTTTCAGCTCGAGCCGGGCCGCGCCTTGATCCTGCGTGGCCCCAACGGGATCGGGAAAACCACGCTCCTGCGCACCATTGCCGGGCTTCAGCCACCTTTGTCGGGTCACATCGAAGGCGCCGAGGACAGGGTTGCCTATGCAGCGCATTCTGATGGGCTGAAACAGGCGCTGAGCGTGACCGAGAACCTGACCTTCTGGGCCAAGGTGTTTGGCACCGCTTCGATAGTGCCTGCGCTCAAGGCATTTGATCTGATGGGGCTCAAGGATCGACCGGCGGGGGCGCTTTCGGCTGGGCAGAAACGCCGCCTTGGCCTTTCCCGGATGCTTGTGACGGAACGCCCTATCTGGGTAATGGATGAGCCTACGGTGAGCCTTGATACCCGAGCTGTCGCGATGTTCGCAGATGCGGTGCGTGCGCATCTCGGGCAGGGCGGATCGGCCCTGATTGCCACGCATATCGACCTTGGTCTTGATGAGGCGCAGGTGCTGGATGCAGGTGCCTACAAGGCTGCGCTGCCTGCGCTGGATGATTTCGACGAGGGCTTCTTATGATCGCTCTGCTGACCCGAGATCTGCGCCTTGCGGTACGTGCAGGCGGGGGATTTGGGCTTGGGCTTGCCTTTTTCCTTATCGTGACGGTCATGGTACCCTTTTCCGTGGGGCCGAATTCAGAGCTGTTGACTCGCATCGCACCCGGCGTTTTGTGGCTGGGTGCGCTGCTGTCCTGCCTGTTGTCGCTGGATCGCCTGCTTGCGCTCGATTGGGAGGACGGCTCGTTGGATCTTCTGGCGACCGCTCCCTTGCCTCTGGAGGCGGTGGTGAGCGTAAAGGCGCTCGCGCACTGGATCACCACCGGCCTGCCGCTGGTGCTTGCCGCGCCGGTTCTGGGCGTTCTGCTGAACCTGCCGGAACAGGGGTTTCTTTGGCTTGTCGTCTCGCTGTTCCTGGGCACACCCGCTCTGTCGGTGATCGGCACCTTTGGGGCGGCACTGACTGTGGGGCTGAAGCGGGGCGGGCTTTTGATGTCGCTCCTGGTGATGCCGCTGTATGTGCCGACACTGATCTTCGGCGCCGAGGTGGCCCGGCGCGGCGCCGAGGGCATGGCGGTCGAGACGCCACTGCTCATGCTGGCGGGTATTTCGGCAGCGGTGATCGCGCTATTGCCCTTTGCCAGCGCGGCGGTCTTGCGTATCAATCTGCGCTAGGCAGGCTGCGACGAAAGAGCAGGGCAAGAGAGACTTGAAAACACGGGAGCGGGGAACAAGATAGCCACCATGTCCATCTGGCAATATGCAAATCCGAAAAAATTCCTCACCACCACGGAACGGGTGATGCCCGTCCTATGGGGCGTCTCAGGCCTGTTGATGGTTGTGGGGCTTATCTGGGGCTTCTTTTTTACGCCTGATGATTTCAGGCAGGGGTCGACAGTCAAGATCATCTTCCTGCATGTGCCCTCGGCGCTGATGGCGATCAACGCCTGGTTCATGATGCTGGTCGCTTCGTTGATCTGGCTGGTGCGGCGTCACCACGTCAGCGCACTTGCGGCCCGGGCGGCAGCACCGGTGGGCGTTGTGATGACGCTCATTGCGCTGGTGACGGGCGCGCTTTGGGGGCAGCCGATGTGGGGCACCTGGTGGGCCTGGGATCCGCGCCTGACCTCCTTCCTGGTGCTGTTCCTCTTCTATCTCGGCTACATCGCCCTTTGGGAGGCGATCGAGGACCCTGACACTGCTGCCGATCTCACCTCGATCCTGTGTCTTGTCGGCTCGGTCTTTGCGGTGCTTAGCCGCTATGCCGTGAACTTCTGGAATCAGGGGCTGCACCAGGGGGCGTCGCTCAGCCTCGACAAGGAAGAGAATGTCGCCGATGTATTCTCCAACCCGCTTTATGTCTGCATGGTGGGCTTTGGCCTCTTTTTCATCGCCTTGGTGTTCTATCGCACCGGAACCGAAATTCGCGCGCGCCGCATCAAGGCGCTGATGGCCCGTGAAAGGATGGAGGCATGATGCCCGATCTTGGAAAATATGCAGAGGCGGTGCTGTCGTCCTATGCCGCCTCGATACTGTTGCTTGTGCTCCTGGTGGTGGTGACGCTCTGGCGCGGCCGCCGGGTGCGCGCCGAAATGGAGCGGCTGGAACAGGAGCGGATGAAGCGCAATGGCTAAGATCTCTCCCCTGATGGCGGTGCCTGTCGTGGTGTTTGCGGGCTTTGTTGGCCTCGCGCTGGTGGGTATGTTCCGCGAGGATCCCGAAAGCCTACCCTCCGCGCGCGAAGGCCAGCCCGCGCCGCCCGTGGTGCTGCAGGATTTTCCGGGTAAAGACAGCTTTGACGACGCCACACTGCGCGATGGCACTGTGAAACTAGTCAATTACTGGGCCAGCTGGTGCGCGCCTTGCCGAGCCGAGCATCCGACGCTGGAGAGCCTCGCCGCCGAGGGCGTGCCGATCTATGGCGTTAACTATAAGGACCAGCAGGATAATGCGGCTGCTTTCCTTGATGAGTTGGGCGATCCTTACACCGCCATCGGCCGGGACGAGAAGGGCCGCATGGCACTGGATTGGGGCCTATACGGCGTGCCGGAAACCTACGTGATCGACGGTCAGGGCAAGATCGTGCTGCGCTTTGCTGGGCCGATTACAAGTTCGGTGGTTGAAAAGACCCTGCGCCCGGCAATGGAAAAAGCGGCTGGGAACTGACGCGTTTCAATGATTTTCCTGAAAGCGCCCGCTCTTTTCGAGTGTTTTCCGTTTGCCTTTTGCAGCCTCTAGTGCTCCGGTCGCCAGTGGAAATGAGAAAACCGGTGAGCAAGGGGCCAGCATGGACGAAAACGAGGTGCGCGGTATTTTTAAAGGCGTAGAGGGGGGGTATCGCGCGTCGTCGGACTTGATCCTGGCGATTGACAGCGTGAAAGACGCCGACGAGCGGCGAGACCTACGCAGGAAATTTGCTGTACTGATTGCGGACATCGAGAAGAACTTTGTCTACGATTTGTGCAGGGCCTATCCGCAGTATGCCAAGTCAAAGCCCACGGCAGAAGGCCCAGAGGGGGCGTGAATTGCGACCTCACTCAAAAAGCGATAGATCCAGCTTTAGCCCGGTGCCCAGCCAGATCCCATGGTCGCGGTGATCGGCCAGCTCGTTGCCTGTTTCGGGGTGGGCAAAGACGATCAGCCCGTCCCGGCTCAGCGCCAGCCAGGGCAGGAGCTGGGCAAACTGTTCGGGGCTGGCGGTCAGCTGGCAGGACCACATCGGGTGCGGGCCCACAAGCTTGTCATGAACGCGGCCCATTTTGACGCCAAACACCTCTGCCGCGCGCTGGCACAGGACCAAGGCCTGCTCCACCGTGTCCGCGTTGAAATAGACATGGGCGTGATAGCCGGTGATGCTGTTTGCATCCTTGAACTCAGGGGCTTGCAAATCACTCATGCCGTTTTCCTCCTTCACTGATCCCTCTGATACCCAAAAGAAAAGGCGACCCTTTGGGGCCGCCTTTTGCATGTACCTGTGTCGAGAGCCTTACGACTTGGCCAGGTTGCGCAGAACGTAGTGCAGCACGCCGCCGTGTTCGATGTATTCGATCTCGGGTGCTGTATCGATGCGACACTTGAGCGTGATGGTCTTGGTGGTGCCATCCGCGTAGGTGATGTCGCAAGGCACCTCCTGCTGCGGCTCGATGGTGTCGAGGCCGCGGATCGAGACGGTCTCATCGCCGGTCAGTTTCAGCGACTTACGGGTATCGCTAGCGGTGAACTCGAACGGAATGACCCCCATGCCAACGAGGTTCGAACGGTGGATTCGCTCGAAGCTTTCGGCGATCACGGCCTTGACGCCCAGAAGCGCAGTGCCTTTGGCCGCCCAGTCGCGCGAGGAGCCTGCGCCGTACTGTTCACCACCAAAGACCACCAGCGGAACGCCGGCTTCCTGGTAGGCCATCGAGGCCTCGTAGACCGAGGTCTGCTCGCCGTTGGGGCCTTTGGTGTAGCCACCTTCAACGCCATCCAGCATCTCGTTCTTGATGCGGATGTTGGCAAAGGTGCCGCGCATCATGATTTCGTGGTTGCCGCGGCGCGAGCCGTAGGAGTTGAATTCACGCGGGGCCACCTGACGGTCGATCAGGTACTGACCGGCCGGGGTGGTGGTCGCGAAGGAACCCGCGGGGGAGATGTGGTCGGTGGTGACCATGTCGCCGAGGATCAAGAGCGGCTTTGCACCCTCGATGTTGGAGATGGTGCCCGGCTCGGTGCCCATGCCCTGGAAGTAGGGCGGGTTCTGGATGTAGGTCGAGGTCGCGGGCCAGTCGTAGGTTTCCGCATCGGTGGTTTCCACCGCCTGCCACTTTTCATCGCCTTTGAAGACATCGGCGTATTTCGACAGGAAGGCCTCGCGGGTCACGGTTTCCTGCACGAGGTCCGCAACTTCCTGGGTCGAGGGCCAGATGTCCTTCAGGTAGACATCCTTGCCGTCGGGGGTCTGAGCGATCGGATCGTTTGCCAGATCGATGTCCATGGTGCCTGCCAGCGCATAGGCGACAACCAGCGGCGGCGAGGCCAGGTAGTTGGCACGCACATCGGGGCTGATGCGGCCTTCGAAGTTGCGGTTGCCCGAAAGGACCGAGGTCGCCACCAGGTCGCCTTCGGCAATGGCTTCGGACAGCTCGGGCTGGATCGGGCCGGAGTTGCCGATACAGGTGGTGCAGCCATAGCCGACTAGGTTGAAGCCGACGGCATCCAGGTGCTCCTGCAGGCCTGCGGCCTCAAGATATTCGGACACCACCTGCGAGCCGGGTGCCAGCGAGGTTTTCACCCAAGGTTTGCGGTTCAGGCCCAGTTCGTGCGCCTTCTTCGCAACCAGACCCGCGCCGATCATCACGTAGGGGTTGGAGGTGTTGGTGCACGACGTGATCGAGGCGATCACGACCTTGCCGGATTCCATGGTGTAGTCTTCGCCCTTGACGGCGACTTCTTTACCCATGGGGCGCTTGAAGGTATTTTCCATCTCCTGACGGAAAGCGGCCTGCGCGTTGGTCAGCGGCACATAGTCCTGCGGGCGCTTGGGACCCGAAATCGCCGGAACGATGCTGCTCATGTCGAGGGACAGGGTGTCGGTATAGACCGGAGCGTAGTCCGCATCGCGCCAGAAGCCGTTTTCCTTGGCATAGGCTTCGACCAGCGCGATACGGTCTTCGTCGCGGCCGGTGTTGCGCAGGTAGCGGATGGTTTCCGCATCGATCGGGAAGAAGCCGCAGGTTGCGCCATATTCCGGTGCCATGTTGGCGATGGTCGCGCGGTCCGCGAGCGGCAGACGGTCCAACCCTTCGCCGTAGAATTCGACGAATTTGCCCACTACGCCTTTCTGACGCAGCATTTCAACGACCTTCAGGACCAGGTCTGTGCCGGTGGTGCCTTCGACCATATCGCCGGTCAGCTCGAAACCGATGACTTCGGGGATCAGCATGGAGATCGGCTGACCCAGCATCGCGGCCTCGGCTTCGATGCCGCCAACACCCCAGCCCAGAACGGCAGCGCCGTTGACCATGGTGGTGTGGCTGTCGGTGCCCACCAGCGTGTCGGGGTAGGCGACTTCATTGCCGTCCTGATCGGTGTCGGTCCAGATGGTCTGGGCCAGGTATTCCAGGTTCACCTGGTGGCAGATGCCGGTTCCGGGGGGGACAACGCGGAAGTTATTGAAGGCGCCCTGACCCCATTTCAGGAACTGGTAGCGCTCCATGTTGCGCTCATATTCGCGGTCCACGTTCATCTGGAAGGCGCGCGGGTTGCCGAATTCGTCGATCATCACCGAGTGGTCGATGACCAGATCCACCGGGTTCAGCGGGTTGATCTTCTGAGCATCACCGCCAAGCGCCTTGATACCGTCGCGCATTGCAGCGAGGTCCACAACGGCGGGAACGCCGGTGAAATCCTGCATCAGAACGCGGGCCGGGCGATAGGCGATCTCGCGCGGGTTCTTGCCACCGTTTGCGCCCCATTCGGCAAAGGCTTTGATGTCTTCCAGAGAGACAGAAAAGCCGCCGTCCTCGAACCGCAGCATGTTTTCCAGCACGACCTTCAGAGCCGCCGGCAGTTTCGAGAAATCGCCGAGACCCGCTTCGGTGGCTGCGGGGATCGAGTAGTAGGAAATCGACTTGCCACCGGCGCTGAGCGTGCGGCGCGTCTTGGCATTGTCCTGTCCGACGGTGATAGGCATGTTGGCCTCCCTCTGGATGTGAAAATGGGGAATTCGCTGCAGGCTATCTGCAACAGGTTGGCCGTTGTTTCAATAGGGGAAACGCCGCACGGTGCAATTTTTGTATGCAATAGTACACAAAACTTACTTGGGGGACGGGAAACGGGTTTGAAACAGCTCTCAAGAATGATTGATTGGCCTTAGTCACAGGACTGAGATACATGCTGGGCGAATAAAGGCAGATCCTGTCCTGCCGAGACGAGGACCCATAAGGGACAATGCGAACCATGAAGACGATTGCGGCGCTGGCCAGCCTCCTTTGCCTTGCCTTTCCAGCGGTTTCCGTTGCCGATCCAGAGCCTGCTCCAGTAGTAGTCGAGCTCTTCACCTCGCAAGGCTGTGCGTCCTGTCCACCGGCGGATGCCCTTATGCATAAGCTCTCTGAGCGCGACGATGTTCTGGCCCTGGCGTTCCATGTTGATTACTGGGACTATATTGGTTGGAAAGACAGTTTTGCAGACCCCGCCTACACAGCACGTCAAAAAGCCTATGCTCGTGCGATGGGCCGCAGGATGGTGCATACCCCTCAGATGATCGTGATGGGGCAGGAGGATATTGAGGGCGCCGATCCGCTGAAGCTGGCGGATGCCATTGCGCGGCACCGATCGGTCGCAAGCCCAGTTTCACTTTCCCTGCAGGTCAGCGCAACGGCGGTATCTATCTCCGTCCATCCGGTTGACGGGCGCGTGTCCCCGGCGGCTGTCATCGACGTCATTCGCTTTACGCCGCTCAGGCGCGTCGCGATCAGCCGTGGAGAGCTTGCGGGTCGAACCCTGGATTACGCCAATATCGTTGAGGACTGGGTGCGTCTGGCAGAATGGGACGGCACGGAACCCGTTTCCTTCTCAGTGCCCTTGCCGGGAGAGCAGTCGCTGGCGGTTCTTGTTCAGGAAACCGGGAACGGCCCAATCCTGACTGCGGCATCCTTAGACTAGTGCAGACGGCCTTCGGTGCGCGGAAAACGCCACACGCCGAAGCCTTCTGTCATTACGTAACATAGGGTTTCCAGCGCCGGTGGATCCAGAACCATTGTCCCATATGCTGGCGAATGACGCTTTCGAGATCATCACATATCGCGCGGGTCATGGTGATCGGGTCCGAAGCGGGGATCTCTGGGTTGAGCAGAATCTCGAAATCAAGCCCATTTTCCTTGCGTATGCCATAAACCGGGATGAGGGCAGCGCCATATTTCAAGGCCAGTTCCGCCGGCACCGTTGATGTGACCGCAGGCTTGCCAAAAAAATCAATCTCTTTTCCGCCATGGGCATGAAGATCGGCCACAATCGCGATGTTGCCGCCTTTCTTGAGGTGCCTGACCATTTCGACCATACCGCGTTTGCCCTGCTCGAACATGGGCTTGCCGTTGCCCTCGATGGCGCGGACATAGTGCGTGTTGAAGTAGGGGTTCGCCATGCGCCGGTACAGGGCGCCCATCGCAAACCCCTTGGCGATCAACCCGGCGCGCGCGGCATCGTAGTTGCCAAAATGGCCGGTTACGAGGACGACAGGACGCCCTTCGGCCTGGGCTTGCTCCAGGGCGGCCAGACCCGGTCCTCCGATCGGAGCGGCAGTTGCGCGGCGCAGGAACGGTGTGCCGGAATAAAGCTCCGCCAGGGTGCGACCGGCATTGTCAGCGACCTCGCCGCAAATCTGATCGACCGCTCCCTCTGTCAGATCCGGGCAGGTCAGGGCCAGGTTGTCGCGAATGCGGCGTTCGAAACCAACAACAGGCGAAAGCAACCGCACCAGCCGCCCCATACCGCTGACGCGCCAGTGGTACGGCAGAGCCTGCATGGCGCCAATCAGAGCGCGCAGGAAGATATTGCTGGCAAAATACTTTGCTTTCGCCGGGAGCGAGAGCTCTGAGGCTGCGATAGGCATGAGTGGAACCGGCCTGCTTGGCTTGGAAATACGCGATGAGTGGCGTCGTGATCAATGTCGGGCACCGCAACATAATCACGCTTTTCCAGAGGTGCAAGCAAGCTGATTTGCTACCCTTGTCCGCTGCGATTGTGACCGGTTTGAAAGGTCGACAGTTCAAGGGAAAGAAGATCCTTGATCCTCAGGACTCCTCTTCGTCGTCGGACGTCAGCTCGATCTCGCCGTTATCCACCAGATCACGCATGGCGCTGACGATCAGGCCAAAGGCCGCCTCTCCATCGGAGCGTTTGACCTTGCCACGCTCGGCCACTTCTTCGCGGATGTTGTTGGCCATGCGGTTTGACATGTTCTCCAGCAGGAATTCGCTGGTCGCCACGTCTTCTTCGTCGGTGGCAAAAGCAATGGCGGTCACAAGGTCTGGCTGGGCCAAGACCCGCATCAGTTTTGGTACATCCAGTGGCTGCATGCGCTGCGCAATCAGACCGTAGGTGTAGATGGCCTTGCGCACATCGGTTGCGAACTCCTGGTCTTCTTCTTCGAGGGCATTCAGGACCTCGTCGCGCTTCGCGGCAGCGGCTTCTGTCAAAATCGCGCCAACGCGCTTGCCGGGTGACACATCGAACGCCAGATCCGGGCGTGCCTCGACCTGAGCAGCCAAGGAAAGACCAATGCGATCCACAGTTTCCGGTGTGACATTGCCGGTCTGACTGACGGCATATGCAATGCGCCGGGCCACCGGGCCGGGCAGGGCAGCCAGCATCTGTGCGGCTTTGGCTGTATCCAGTTTCGACAATAGTACCGCGGCGACCTCGGTGCTTTCGGCTTCGGCCAGCGAGGCGAGATCTTCGGGCGGCAGCTGTTTGAGCCGATCCCAGGGGTTTCCGAACTGGCGCACGCCGGCCTCTTTGCGCAGGCGGCTGGCCGTGAGGCGGCTGATCTTGCCGTCCATAGCCGTCAGAGCACCAGCCAATCCGTTGGGGAAGGTCAGGCCCACATTGTCAAGCATTTCGGCAAATTCGCTGGCCACCGCGTAAAGGGTTTCGCGGTCGACGATCCGCATCTTGCCCATCTGCTGGGTCAGTTCCATCTGCAAATCGTCAGGAAGTTCCTCGATCGGGATGTCCGCCCCCTCATTGAGGAGCAGTCGCACTACGATCGCGGCCTTTGCCTTGCCGCTGAGCTTGACCGGAGCACCGCCCATGGAGCCGCCCATTGGGCTGTCCATTCCCATGCCGCCCATTGGAGCAGGTGCGGAGAAATCGCCCAAGCCATCCCCACCTGTCGCCATGGGGAGCGCCAACATCTGGTCGTCTTGCATCTATAGGACCCTTGCCAAAAAGATTCTCTTTCTGTGGGCTTCACTCTAGATCGGCAGCGGTAAAGAAAGGCTGAAGCTCAGTAGCTTGATGTCTGGCCGGTCAGCAGCGCCTGGCGCAAGGCCTCTTCGGGCCATGTCCCGGTCCCGCCGCGTTTGCGGATTTCCTTCCATTCCGCCAGGGCGAGGCCGAGTTTCCCTTCCTCGACAAAGCCTTGCCCCATGTAGGAACGGGCTAAATGATTGTCGGGATCCTTGGCAATTGCACGCTGATAATACTGGTTTGCAAGGTCCAGCTGCCCCAGCTTGCGATGGGTGAAGCCCCAATAGGTCAGAACGCGCGGTGCTGTCTGATCGGGCATGGCGGCCAGCACCTCTTGGGCCTCGCGCAGGCGCCCTGCGTAGGCCAGTTCGCGCACTGCCCCATAAAGAGTATCGGCATCAAGCGAGGATCTTTTGGGGTCCACGCATTTGCCGGATTTCTGGTCCCAGACCTTGGTGCCTTTACACTCCTTGGTGGTTTGCGTGGGTTTGGGGGCTGACCAGTCATCTCCGCCTGCTGCAAAGGATGCGACAGGGAGCGTGAGCAAGGCGGCAAAGAGCGTTGTGCGCATAAAGGGATCCTCGGAAAGACACAGACTGCGGTCAGCCTACCCACAATTTCGATGGTCGTGGGACACGTTTTTTTGAACAGGCGTCCCTTCGCCGACGCCGGATCAGGCCGCAGACGCTTGAAAAGGAACGCCCCGCCGAATTGGCGGGGCGTTCTGCCGGGAAAACTCGAGCGTTCTTATTCGCCAAAGACCCGCTTGAAGATCGTATCGACGTGTTTGGTGTGATAGCCCATGTCGAATTTTTCCTTGATGCCATCTTCGCCAAGGGCTGCAACGACTTCCGCATCGGCGAGGAGCAGTTCCTGGAAGTCAAGGCGCTCTTCCCACACTTTCAGGGCGTTGCGCTGCACCATGGAATAAGCGTCCTCACGCGACACACCGGCTTGAGTCAGTGCCAGCAGAACCCGCTGAGACATCACGAGACCGGGGAACTTGTTCATATTTTCCAACATGTTCTCGGGGAAGATCAGCATCTTGTCGATGACGCCGGTCAGGCGGTTCAGGGCAAAGTCAAGCGTTACAGTGGCGTCGGGGCCGATGCCGCGCTCAACCGAGGAGTGCGAAATATCGCGCTCGTGCCACAGGGCCACATTCTCCATCGCCGGGATCACGGTCATGCGCACGAGGCGCGCAAGACCGGTGAGGTTCTCGGTCAGCACCGGGTTCTTCTTGTGCGGCATCGCGGACGATCCCTTTTGGCCCATCGAGAAGAATTCTGCGCCTTCCAGAACCTCGGTCCGCTGCATGTGGCGGATCTCGATGGCGACGTTTTCGATGGAGGAGGCGATGACACCGAGCACGGCAAAGAACATCGCGTGGCGATCGCGCGGGATCACCTGGGTCGAAATCGGCTCGGGGGAGAGGCCCAGCTGTGCGCAGACGTGTTCCTCGACACGCGGGTCGATATTGGCGAAGGTGCCCACCGCGCCGGAAATGGCGCCAGTTGCGATCTCTTCGCGGGCGGCCTCCAGGCGTTTCTTGTTACGGTCCATTTCCGCGTAAAAGCGCGCAAAGGTCAGGCCCATGGTGGTGGGTTCGGCGTGAATGCCGTGGCTGCGGCCCACGCGTACGGTGTTCTTATGTTCCATGGCGCGCTTTTTCAGGGCGGCCAGCAGCGCGTCCATGTCGGCCAGCAGAATGTCTGCCGCGCGTACCAGTTGCACGTTAAGGCAGGTGTCCAGCACGTCCGAGGAGGTCATGCCCTGGTGCACGAAACGGGCTTCTTCGCTGCCCACATGTTCGGCCAGGTGGGTCAGGAAGGCGATGACGTCGTGCTTGGTGACAGCTTCGATCTCGTCGATGCGGGCGACGTCGAATTCCACGTCCTTGGCCTTCCAGACGGCCTCGGCGTTTTCGCGCGGGATCACGCCCAAGTCAGCCATGGCATCGCAGGCATGCGCCTCGATCTCGTACCAGATGCGGAACTTGGTCTCGGGCGACCAGATGGCGACCATGTCGGGGCGGGCGTAGCGGGGGATCATCGGCAGAAGGACCTTTCGCAATTGCGGGAACACTTGCGCCGGGTCATAGCCCCCTATGCCCAAAGGAACAAGGGACCACAGCGGGGGCGAGACCTATTGTCCGCACCTTGTTCGCTGTCGGCGTCCCCTGAGCTGGCCGGCCTCAGCCCTTGCGGATGCGATCAAAGACGTCCTTGTTCTGGCAATAGGCCGGAGCCGCATCCAGATGGTCATGCTCAGCCTGAAGACGGGTGCAGCCGCCCTGATCTTCGCAATGGCTGCATCGCATGATGGCGCGCATCAGTTTTGGGCCTTGGTGCTCGGGATCGCGGGCGATGATTTCGCCCATGTCGATGCCCAAGCGATCGGCCATGCCGTTCACCAGATCCGTGCTTTGCTCCAGATTCTTCACCAGTCCCATCGTGCGTCTCCTATCGTGCCTGTTCGGGTGCGATTGCATTGCAGCCGATCATGACGAAGGCGCCGGTCCCGGCCTTGATATCGATCAATCGGGGCCGGATTTGCGACGGCTGCGTGTCAAAGCGGGGACTTGTCGATGGTGATCACCCGCGCGCCGCTTTCCAGGGTTCGGTGCACCGGACATTTGTCGGCAATCTCCAGTAGCCGCGTCCTCTGCTCGGGGCTGAGCGGTCCGCTGAGGCAGATCTTGCGGGTGAACTGGTCGATCTTGGCGGGCCCCGATGGCGTTGCATCCTGCGCATGGACCTTGTCATGGCAGACATCCACAGCCACTGACTCCAGCGGCCAGCCCTTGCGCCGGGCATACATGCGCATCGTCATCGAGGTGCAGGCCCCCAGTCCTGCCGCCACGAACCCATAAGGGGACATACCGCGATTGGTGCCACCATAGGCGAGCGGCTCATCGGCAAGGGCATGGTGATGGGGCCCGGATTGGATGTCCTGCAAGAAACCGTTGGGGTCCGCCTCTGCGACCCGCACCACGCCTTCAGGGGCGCCCGGTGGCGGAGCTGGTGGCGTCATTTCTATGTAGCGGCGGGCCCAGGCAGCGATCACCTCGGCCGCGTATTCGGCATCCCGCGCGCGCGTGATCAGATGGTCGGCATCGTCGAGCGTGACAAAGCTTTTGGGGTGTTTGGCAGCGGCGAAAATCTCGGCGGCATTGTCGATGCCGACGGTTTCATCGCGGGGGGCATGCATCACAAGAAGCGCGGCATGCAGGTCCGTGATCGACGGGCCAAGGGCGCTTTTGCGGATGTCCTCGAGGAACTGCCGCTTGATGGTGAAGGGCCGACCGCCCAATGACACCTCGGCTGCGCCCTCAGCTTCGATCCGGGAGAGCTGCCCGCCAAAGTTATGGGCCACATGTTTTGGGTCAAAGGGCGCGCCGAGCGTGACCACCCCGCGCGCCGACGGTATCCCGGCTCGCGCACGCAAAACAGCCGCGCCGCCCAATGAATGCCCGATCAGCAGGGCGGGGGCCATGTCGCGGCTTGCCAGATATTGCGCGGCGGCAATCAGGTCAGCGACATTGGAGGAAAAGCTGGTGTTCTCAAACTCTCCCTCCGAATGGCCAAGGCCGGTGAAATCAAACCGCAGCACCGCAATGCCCATGGACGCAAGACGCCCGGCAATGCGCCGTGCTGCCGGGATATCCTTGGAACAGGTGAAACAATGGGCAAAAAGGGCGGTCGCCAGCACCGGCCCATCGGGCTGATCAAGACGCGCCGCAAGCGTGGTTCCGGCGTGACCGGGGAAACTGATACGTTCTGAGGGCATTGGAAATTGGCCTTTGGGTTGCTGTCACCTAAGGTGCGCCAGTGCGGGGGCGTCGGCAAGGTTTCGTCCCGGAATAACACGCGAAGGTGAAGGGGCGGGATCGTGGATCATATCGATGGCATTGGCACTTATGTACCGCAAGACGCACGTGACCATGACATGTGGGCGCGGCTGTCCCGGTTCTGCATCAGCGAGCCGCAGGCCTTTGGCCGCAATCCCGAGACCAGCCATGTGACGGGCTCGGCCTTTGTGCTGTCACCGGATCTTGGCTCAGTTCTACTGACCCATCATCACAAACTTGATCGCTGGCTGCAGTTGGGCGGGCACTGCGATGGAATTGCCGATGTTCCCTTTGTTGCCCTTAAAGAAGCCTATGAGGAAAGTGGTCTTTCGCGGATCGAACAGATGTCGGAGCGGGTGTTTGACGTGGACATTCACGAAATCCCGGCCAATGCCAAGGAAGGGGCTCATCTGCACTATGACGTGCGCTACCTTTTGCGCGCCGTCGCTGGCCAGATCGCGCTGAGCGATGAATCCAACGCACTGGAATGGGTGCCGCTGGAGCGCCTGCACGAAAGAACCGACGCGCCCGGCGTTCTGGTTCTGCGGGAGAAGCTGCCCGGGTTTCTGGCCAGCCTGCCTTAATGTCCCTGTTCGCCCATCAGCGCCGGATCAAACGGGTAGGTGGTTAGGTTTTCAAATCCGTCCTCGGTGATCAGCACCTGATCCTCCAGCTTGATCGAGAAATCGCCGCCCACCTCTCCGACGCAGGCCTCGACGCATAGCACCATGCCCGGCTCCAGCGCATAGTCGAAGGCACCTTCAACGGCAGCGTCCGGGTATGCGACCAAGGGCCATTCATCGCACAATCCCACACCGTGCATCAGGCAGCCGTACTTCTGTGCCTGAAACTTCTGGTCCAGAACATGTGCGTTGGCGGTGAGTTCGGGAATGGTTACGCCCGGTTTCAACATTTCCATATTTGTCATGATGTGTTCGTGGGCATGGCGCATGGCATAGATCATGTCGGGACGGGGTTTTTCCTCGCCGATCCACCAGCTGCGTGAAATGTCGATGCAAATACCGTAAGCTCCGACAAGGTCTGTATCAAACGAGATGATCTCGTTCTTTTGAGTGATCCTCGGGCCGCATTCCTGAAACCACGGATTGCTGCGAGGGCCGGAGGCAAGAAGCCGCGTTTCGATCCATTCTCCGCCCCGACGGATATTTTCGGCGTGCAGAATTGCCCAGATATCGTCTTCGCAAGTCTTGCCAGCCCCACATTGGCACGGGCGAAATCTTCCATTGCACGTACAGAGGTTTCACAAGCGTGATTTGCGCAGCGCATGGCGCGGATCTCGTGAGGTCCTTTTACGGCGCGGGCTTTTTCAGTGACTTCTTCTCCTTCCATCACCGAGAAACCCTGTGCTTCCAGGGCGCGCAGCCCGTGCAGCATTATCTTGTCCACGGCCAGTCGCATGTTGCCGCCGCCATGTTCCTTGATCAACAGTCGTATTTCATTGGACAGGACGTCGGCGGCTCTGTCGATCTTGTCGCCGCGATCAAAATAGAAAAGATCCGCGCCTGATCGCTGCTCGCGCACTAAAGGGTTGAAATTCGACAGAAACGGCGCCTGCTTGTAGTCCCAGATCACCATGTAGCCGTCCGCGCAGAGCAGAAGCGCGTGGAAGGGATTGTGACTGTTCCAGATTTGCATGTTGGTCGAGTCTGTCGCATATCGGATGTTGAGAGGGTCGAACATCAAAAGCCCGCCGTAGTCTCGGGCATTGAGCGCCTCGGTGAGGCGTTGCCAACGGTACAAGCGCATTGCGGTGAGATCCGGTAGCTCTAGACCTGCTTGTTCCCATTCAGAAAAAGCAAGCTGTGTCGGACCGATCTCGACCCGATTGTTGTCGTTGGGGCTGCCGTCTCCGAGAGTGGAGGCACGGGACGGATCGATTTTGCGTTGTTGGCGGTAAGGCTGGTTCATGGTTTGCCTGACATTCTGAACACTTCTGTCCAGAATGTGGTCGATCTGAGGGTATTTCGCCTCCAAATGCGACGGACCATGCTGTCGGATTCGGACATTGCGGGAAAGCGTGCATTTTATGATCAAAATTATGATAGCACAGGCGCATGACAGAGATTCTCCAGAATAAGATCCCGCACAATCCGCTGGAGCCGCAACGCCTGCCCGGAATTGCACCGCTGCCCGCGGCCGCTTGGTTGACGCCAGACGATGCCTTTTCGGCCCAGATGACGGAGCGCGAGCGGCTTCTTTCGACAGCGCGAGACCAGGTGCTGATGCTGGATGAAAGCGGCCGTGCTGCGGCAGAAGAGTTGTTGGAAGCCGTGCTTGATCATCTTTGTGGCGGTGCGCGCAAGACGGTGACGCGGCCCGACGGTGTGGGGGTTACCGTTGATTGGGCAGATCCACTTGGCTCCCTTGGTCGCATTACACAGCAGGATTTCTGCATCCTTGAGAAGCCTGAACACGCGCAGGAGCACATTCTAACCGGTGCGGTGCTGTGTTTCCCGGCCAGTTGGATGTTGGCGGAAAAGTTCATGCGACCGTTGACGGCCATCCACGTGCCGGTTGAGAGTTATGATGCCAATGTCGCGGCGCGGGTGCAGCGCCTTTTTGACGGGGTGCAGGTTGGCAGACCTCTGTGGCGTTTCAATGCGCTTTGGTATCATGATGCCGCCTTGCACCAGCCGCGCAGTGCAAGCGCGCCGCGCCCCAAGCCCGAATCCGGAGAAGCGGGTTTCTTACGCAGTGAAAAGCAGACGATCCTGCGTTTGCCGCGCACGCGGGCGGTGATCTTTGGTATTCACACCTTTGTCCTGCGGCGCGCTGACGTTCTGCGCCAATGGGCAGTGCAGGCCGGGGTGGATCCCCAGCTTCACACTGCGGGATGATGCATCAGTTTGGTGGCGTCAAGAACGCGCGCGCTGCGGCCTGTACCATTCCAGCGCCTTGTAGAAGGCTTACGAAAACGGCTGCCGTCATGAGCTGAACACGGGGTTTCAGGCGGCTAGCGCGCATCAGTTCTACGAGCAATAGCAGAACGGCAACCGGCGCGGACAGCATGGCGACCAGACCAGTGGCGGCCCAGGTCATGATATGCTGCCTGTCTCCGCTCTGTTGTGACAGGCGCAAGTCGCTGAGGTCGATCACCTGGTCAGGCATCTGTTCTGCCCTTGGGGCATGATAAGAGCATTTCTGCTCCAGATCGTCTGCCACGGCGTCCACGGATGCAAAACACCCTCGCCCTGATGTACGTGCCTGGCGTTTGTGGTGGCTCTCTGCGGTGGAGGCAAAGAGTTTTGCCGATGTATGCGCCTGCCTTGACGCGTTGAACGGGGAGGGAAAACGTGGTTTTCTGATAGCCTGTTGGGGGACGGTCGGTCCTTTTGAGGCATGGGGTTCCTTGCGCGGAATTGCGGCTCTGGGCTGCGTCTGGTGTTTGGCCGCGGTATTGGCTTCCTGTAGCGCCAACGATCGGGGAGCGGCGCTCTGAAAGACGTTCAGAAAGTCAGCCTTGCTCATGCCCTTCGGGGCGTCTTGCCAGAACACCACCACAGGTGACAGCGTCTCGGTCAGCCGCCGCAGCAGCACTGCTAGCAAAAGCTCGGTGATCTCACTGTCGCTGGCACCCGGGTAAAGGCGCTCAATCGAGACATCAAGGAAGATCGCGGGCGCCGAGACATCTGCGGGGATCTGCATGCCCATCCGCAGGGGCAGGCGTCGCAGTCGCAGGACAACCCTGTACTGATCGCTCTCCAGTTCGATGCGACTGGCTGCGCGCGTATTGATCTGCGACGGCGCGTGGCCGTAGTCGTCCAGCATGTCAACTGCCTGCACCAACCCCTGATTAAGCAGCGTTTCGCTGCGGGATTGAAACCCAAGCCGACCTTTGAACTGTTCTGCCTCTTGCATTCTCGAGCCTCCTTGATTGGGGGTGCCTTGTGTCGAGATTACTGACCGAAATGGCGCAAAGTGAGGCAGAGAAGGAGAATTGTTTCGTGTTCTTCTCCAATTGAGAGCTGAAAGTCTGTGGGGATTTTATTTAAATGATATCAATATGCTAACCCAAGCCCTGTTGAGGGTTTGTGAAGGAATGGGGCCGAAAGGGGGCGGGGATCAGCCATCTTGATGCCATATGAATTACAGTGACAAACTGGTGACAAACTCATGCGTCGATTGTTTCGCCGGGCATTACTCGTCAATCTGGCGCCCCATGATGGCCAGTGCTTGCTGGTAGACGGTTGCTGCGTTCCATTCCTTCAGGACCCTGTGGTTCGGTTCCCCCGGCTGATAGCCCTTGCCGCGCTTCCAGCCCTTTTTGCGCAGGAAGTGGGCGGTGGAGGCGAGGGCATCCTGCATGTCGTAAAAATCAACGCGGCCATCTCCGGTCCAATCCACACCATAGCGCAGTGCATTTCCGGGCAGGAACTGGGTATGGCCTACCTCGCCATGTTTGGCCCCCAGCGTTTGCGATGTAATCGCGCCCTGGTCCACTAGTTTGAGGGCGCCGATGGCGTGGGGTTCGAAAAACTCCGAGCGACGACAATCATAGGTCAGGGTCACGATGGCGGACACCACCTGGCTGTCTCCCATAAAGTTGCCAAAGGCGGTTTCCATGCCATGGATGGCAATCAGAATTCCGGCAGGTACGCCGTATTTCTTCTCTAGTGCCGCATAAAAGGCGGAATTGCGGGCTTTGCGCTTTCGCCCCTGCGCCACGATTGTGGCCGAGCCGCGCAACTGCATGAATTTGTCAAGACTATAGCGAAAGCTCTTCTGGTTGCGGTCCGCTGATATGGTGCGGCTGGCGTAGCTTGCGCTCTGCAGCGCCTTCAGTCCTTTCGCCCTCACGCCTGCGCGCGTCGCCTCACGGGCGAACTCCGCTTTCCAGGCCTCAAACCCCGCCGAGGTGTTGCCGCATGTCGCCGCAGCCGCAGTAACGGGCAACAGAGGCAAAAGGGAGAGGCAGAGAACTGGCAGAATTCGCATGGATTTGGCTTTCAAATGGGTAGGATGACCTGATCCTAGCGTGAGGCGACAAAAAGTGCATGGGAAAGCCAGCGGGTTTCGCCCCCTTGGTGGCCTCAGTCAAAGGCGGTCGGTGCAGCCAAAGCCAGCCCGCTTGCGACAGCGGTCAGGGATTTCCCGCTCTCCAGAACCGCATTCCTGCAAAGTTCTTGCATGTGTCCGTGCAGGCAGGACAGCAGGGCAGAGCCGCCCACAAGCACGATCCGTCCGACATCCAGTGGTGACAGCCCTGCCATCTGCAGGGTTTCTTTAGCTGCCTTCGTCAACTCTGCCATCTGGGCTTTCAGCAATTCGCTCAGTTCAGCGCGGGTCAAAGACGCCTTGAGCCCGCGTTCCAGCACTGCCAGATAAATCTGTGCCGAGGGCACCTCCGGCTGATTGCTCGCAATCTTGGCGTGCTCCACTGCAAAGGCGATGTCATGGCCTAGATGATCCTCCAGCGTTGCGACCAAACGGGACAGTTTTTCCTGTTCAACCGCGTGGCGCCTCAGGTCGCGGGCCGTGCGCAGCTCATCTGGCGTATAAAGAAAAGGGATCATCTGCCAGCTGGAAAGATCGTTGAAGATACGGTTCGGGGCGGGCAGGGTGCCGGGGCCGAAACTGTCCCGGATCTGGCTGCCACGTCCGAGGAGCGGCATCGCCTTGGCAAGACTGATCCGCTGATCGAAATCGGTTCCACCCAAACGGATACCGTGCGAGGCAAGGATCTCTGTCGTCCCGTCGGCACTTTGGCGAAACGCCGTGAAATCCGAGGTCCCGCCGCCGATATCCACGATGAGACCAACACCCGGTTGTGGCGTCGTGGCCCGCAGCGCGGCTTCAGGTTCGAACATGAAGCGGACGTCTTCAAAGCCTGCTGCCCGGTAGCAAGCGCGCAGATCCTCTTCGGCGCGAGCGTTGCGCGTCTCATCCTTGCTGTGAAAGCGCACCGGGCGCCCCGACAGCGCATTGGTGAACTCCATGCGGGTTTGCGCCTCGGCCCGGCTTTTCAGCTCGGCGAGAAAGCGGGCGATCACATCGGCGAATGTCATCCGTTTCCCGCCAAAGTGTCGCTCCTCATGAAGCAGCGGCGTGCCAAGAAGGCTTTTAAGCGCTCGCATGAAACGACCTTCGTCGCCCGCAATGAGGCCGCGAATTGCGCTGTTGCCGATCCTCATGCGCCCGTCCCGAGCGTCAAAGAAAACCGCGGTCGGCAGCGAGGATTCGCCCGGTTCGAGTTCGATCAGAAACGGCTCCCCCGCAACGGCGAGCCCGGCGGCCGAATTCGACGTTCCAAAGTCGATGCCAAGCGTGGCGGCGGGGCGGGAGGGAGCGTGGTCCGTCATGGCGCGTGTCCTTTGTCCAAGGGGAGACGCTTTAGACCTCGGGGCTACGGGTTTCAAGTCGGTCTACAGCCGCAGGTTTGCCTGTGGCGATTTCCCCGCAGAAGGCGGAGCACTAGGGCGCCTCAGTGAAAACTCGCAGACGGCAGGCCTACGCGAAACGTTGCGCCGTGTCCTTTTTCAGAGACAACCTCAATCATTCCACTGTGGTTCGCGCAGATGCGTCGACAAAGGGTAAGACCGATACCGGACCCATCGTAATCTGACGCATGGTGCAGACGGCTAAAAAGCTCAAAGATCTGAGGCTGGTTTTCCAGCTCTATGCCTATACCGTTGTCAGACACCTCGATCTGCGCCAGACCGGCGGAGGTATTGGGTTTTGCATGGATGCGCACCTTCGGCGTGTTGCCTGAAGGTTGAAACTTAATGCCGTTCGAAATCAGGTTCTGGAACAAGCAGCGCAGTTGCATGCGATTGCCGACGACCTGTGGCAGAGGGCCGAAGGAGACATCCGCACCATTGTGCTTGATCTCTCCCTGCAGGTCGTCCAGCAACTCTGTCATCAGATGGTTGAGGTCAATGGGCTCTTTGCCGACCCTCGCCCCCAATACTCTTGAGTACTCCAGAATATCCGTCATCTGATCCAACATGCGGTTGGCTGTCTTTTGGCTTTGTCGGAGCAGAAACAAGCCTTCGTCGTCCAGGCCACTGGCGTCGGCTTCAAGTTCCTGCAGCAGCAGGTTCAGCGTGCGGGCAGGGGATTTCAGATCATGGGCGACTGCATATGTAAACTCTCGTTGCTCGCGGTTGACCTGTTCCGCCTGCAGCAAGGCTGCTTTCATCTTGATTGCATCAGAAACGCAGGACGCGAGCTGCTGCATCAGCGCAAGCTCCTCGTCGCTCCACGCGCGAGGCTCGGTCTCGATCACGCAGAGGGCGCCGATGGGCTGCCCATCGGGCATGTGAACTGGGACGCCGAGATAGGCGATCACCCCAAGATCGGGAATCGCAAGGTTGCTGGAGACAAGCGGCATGGTACGCGCGTCTTCGACAACCAATGGCGCGTTGGCCGTTACAACATGTTGGCAAAAGGAATGTGACAGCGGGGTCTGCCGGCGACTGGCCCACGGTTCCGATAGCCCAAGGTGACTGGTGAAAAACTGGCGGTCGTTGGTGCGGTCAACCGTTGAGACCAATGAAACCGCCGCGCCAGTGATGCGCCTCGCCAATTGGGTGAGATTGTCGAATTCTGGTTGATCGTGTCCGTCAACAAGTTCGAGTTCGCTGAGATTGAATTTCTGCAAGGGGCTATCAGGCATGTTTTGCAAGGGACCTTTGTTTGATGCAGCAGAGTCGCATTGCGTAAAGATACCGTTAAGGGGCGCCTGTAGTGTCCTCTGTCATGCGCGGTTCCAGCGCGGAAGGTCGTGAAACTGGCGGGTGTGGACAAGAAAAGAGCGCCCGTTGGGCGCTCTTTCCAAATCACTCAGCTTGCTGTTAGCAGCTGTAATACATGCCGTATTCGACCGGGTGCGGGGTGTGCTCGTAGGTTTCCACCTCTTCCATCTTGAGCGCGATGTAGCCCTCGATCTGGTCTTTGGTGAAGACGTCACCCTGCAACAGGAAGTCGTGATCAGCCGCCAGGGACTCCAGCGCTTCACGCAGGGAGCCGCAGACGGTCGGGATGTCAGCCAGCTCTTCGGCGGGCAGATCATAGAGGTTCTTGTCCATGGCTTCGCCCGGATCAATCTTGTTCTTGATGCCGTCAAGGCCGGCCATCAGCAGGGCCGCAAACGCCAGGTAGGGGTTTGCTGCCGGATCGGGGAAGCGGGCCTCGACGCGCTTGGCTTTCGGGCTTTCGGTCCACGGAATACGCACGCAGCCGGAACGGTTACGGGCGGAGTAAGCGCGCAGAACGGGGGCTTCGAAGCCCGGGATCAGACGCTTGTAGGAGTTGGTGGACGGGTTGGTGAAGGCGTTCAGCGTTTTTGCGTGCTTCAGGATGCCGCCGATGAAGTACAGGGCTTCCTGCGACAGGTCCGCGTATTTGTCGCCTGCAAAGAGCGGCTTGCCGTCCTTCCAGATCGACATGTTGACGTGCATGCCGGTGCCGTTGTCGCCTGCGATGGGTTTCGGCATGAAGGTTGCCGATTTGCCGTAGGCGTGCGCGACGTTGTGGATCACGTATTTGTACTTCTGCAGCTCGTCCGCCTGTTTGGTCAGACTGTCAAAGATCAGGCCCAGCTCGTGCTGACAGGAGGCAACCTCGTGGTGGTGTTTGTCCACTTTCATGCCCAGACGTTTCATGGTCGAGAGCATTTCCGAACGCAGGTCTTGGGATTCGTCCACCGGGTTCACCGGGAAGTAGCCGCCCTTGACGCCGGGACGGTGACCCATGTTGCCGGTTTCATACTCGGCATCGGTGTTCCAGGACGCGTCAGTCGCATCAACTTCGTAGGAGACCTTGTTGATCGAGTTGGAAAAGCGCACATCGTCAAAGAGGAAGAATTCCGCTTCGGGGCCCATGTAGGCCACATCGCCGATGCCCGAGGATTTAAGGTAAGCTTCGGCCTTTTGTGCGGTGCCGCGCGGGTCACGCTCGTAGGCTTCGCCGGTGTCGGGTTCAACAACCGAGCAGTGGATGCAGATCGTCTTTTCCGCATAGAAGGGATCGACATAGGCGCTGTCGGTGTCGGGCATCAGTTTCATGTCGGAAGCCTCGATCGACTTCCAGCCTGCGATCGACGAGCCGTCGAACATGAAGCCTTCTTCCAGGAAGTCTTCATCGACCTGGTCGGCCATGATGGTGACATGCTGCAGCTTGCCGCGCGGGTCGGTGAAGCGGATGTCGACGTATTCGGCATCTTCTTCCTTGATCAGCTGAAGAACTGCGTCCTTGCTCATTTTGTTTCCTCTCCGTAAGAAAATCGGTGTTGCTGTATCGCACCTGCGTCGCGGCCCTGAGGCAGTCTTTGTTGCAGGCGGGGATATTTGGTTGTTAAAGCGCGTCTGGGCCGGTTTCGCCGGTCCGGATGCGGATCGCCTGCTCGACGGGGCTGACAAAGATCTTGCCGTCGCCAATCTTGTCGGTTTTTGCCGCGTTCACGATGGCTTCGATGGCGCCATCTACCTGGTCATCGTCCAGAACCACTTCGATCTTCACCTTGGGCAGGAAGTCCACCACATATTCTGCGCCGCGATAGAGTTCGGTGTGACCCTTCTGGCGGCCAAAGCCCTTGACTTCGATCACGGAAAGGCCCTGTACGCCAACATCCTGCAATGCCTCTTTCACCTCGTCCAGTTTGAACGGTTTGATGATGGCTTCGATCTTTTTCATCTCGGGGGCTCCTCACAACCTTGTCGAAGGTGGTCAGATCATTTCTAAATGCCGTGGACAATGGATACTGCTCAACTTGCCGGAAAATCAGCCTGCAAAACAGGCAGATGTGATTAAAAAATAATCTACGCGCCTAAAAACTGAGCGGTTTTGAATCGCAGGAGCCTGAAAGATGACCGAACTGCTGACCGCCGCCCAGATGCGCGCCATCGAACAGGCCGCCATCGAGTCAGGTGAGGTGACCGGCCTTGAGCTGATGGAGCGGGCAGGGCAGGGCGTCGTGGAGGCGATTTTCGAGGAATGGCCTGAGCTGGACACCCCCGGCAAAAGCGCTGTGGTGCTTTGCGGTCCCGGCAACAATGGCGGCGACGGGTTCGTTGTGGCGCGGCTGTTGAAAGCGCGCGGCTGGGAGGTGGAGGTGTTTCTCTACGGAGACCCGGCCAAGCTGCCGCCCGATGCGAAGGTGAATTATGAGCGGTGGCTGGAACTGGGGCCGGTAGGTGACATTCTTCGCGTTAGAGAGGTCAAGCTGCTCGGTGGACACAATAAAAAGACCCGGGTTTGGTCCGAAAAGCCATTGGCGCAATGGGATGACGTGGTGTTGATTGATGCCCTGTTCGGGACTGGAGTTAGTCGTCCGTTAGAAGAAGACCTCAGAGAGGTCATCAGGGACATCGAATTGCTATCAGGCGCAGAAAAGCGCGTGGCGATTGATGTGCCGAGCGGGTTACATTCTGACACCGGTGTGTTTGTTGACTTCGCGCCTTGCGAGTTGGACGAGATGTGGGAAGCAGTGGAGTTTGTTCCAATCGAGGCAAATCTCACGGTTACATTCCATCTTCCAAAACGCGGACAGGTGATGAGGGATGGTGTGAAGGCCTGCGGAAAGCTAGTGGTAAAGAGCATAGGGCTATGAACAACAAAAATTTGAAAGCGCCACTAGCTTCCACCCTCGAGCCATACTCTCTCGATGACCTGCCAGATCTAAGAAAGGTTTGCGGCCACAAATTCTCCCACGGTCACGCCCTGATCCTTTCGGGTGGTGCGGGCAAGACCGGCGCGGCGCGGCTGTCGGCGCGCGGCGCGCTTCGGATCGGGGCGGGGCTGGTGACGCTCGGCGTGCCACCTGGCGCCCAGCAGGAGGTCGCCTGCCAGATCACCGCGCTGATGCTGCAACGGGTGGCAGATGCTGAGGCTTTGGCAGAGGTTCTGGAAGATAGCCGCCTCAATGCCCTCTGCCTTGGCCCCGGAATGGGCCTTGATCGCGCGCGGGATCTTGTGCCTGCAGCCTTGGCGGCCAAGCGGGCAACCGTGCTGGATGCCGATGCGCTCTCGGCCTTTGGGGAGGCACCGGACGAGCTCTTTTCCATGCTGCATCAAAACTGCGTGCTGACGCCCCATGGCGGCGAATTTGCGCGGCTCTTCCCGGATATTGCCGAAAAACTGAACGCCCCCGCTACCAAAGGCCCGGCCTATTCCAAGGTGGACGCCACGCGCGAGGCTGCCGCGCGGGCGGGCTGTGTGGTACTGTTCAAGGGCGCCGATACGGTGATTGCAGCGCCGAATGGGCGCTGCTCGGTGAATTCCGCCCATTATGATCGCGCAGCGCCCTGGCTGGCGACCGCCGGGTCGGGCGATGTGCTGGCGGGTTTCATCACCGGTCTGCTGGCGCGGGGTTTTGCCCCGATGCAGGCGGCGGAAAGCGCCGCCTGGCTACATGTGGAATGCGCTCTGGAGTTCGGCCCCGGGCTGATCGCCGAGGACCTGCCGGAACAGATCCCCGCCGTCTTCCGCAAGCGTGGCCTTTAAGCTGCCGGGCGCAGATCCTTGCCTGCGGCCTGCGAGGTCGCGATTTCCATGCCATCGGCATAGATCACATGGGGGCGATCAAAGCTTAAGGTGCAGAGATCCAGCATCTGCAGACCCATGTCGCAGATGAACTCCCCGTCGATCAACTCGAACGCGGGGACGGCCGCCTGCGGCTGGCCATACATCGCCTTGGCGCGCCAATCGCGGATCAGAACTTTCTGGCTGAGCGGCAAGAGCAGGTCGCTGTCGGGGCGCGTATGCCCGAGCGATCCGGCGGTGAAGCGCACCGCATGCATCATGGCGCGGGAGCGGCGTACCCCTGAGAGGGGCGAAAACCCTTGCGTGCGCGTGATGACGTGATCGCCCGTTTTCAGGGTTTCAACGGCTTTCTCACCCTCGCGGGTCTGGACCAGGGTGCCCTTGATCAAGGCGACCGAGGTCTGTGCCTCGGCGCTGTTGGTCCGTTCACGGCGACTTTGCATGATGCGCGCAAGGATTTGCTGCGCAGGCGGATTCGCTTGCGTTTTCATGTGAGTTACTCGCTCTGCCTCGGTGTGCTTTTTGTTTTTCGCTATATTAGGCGCAACAGGGCGCGCAGGTCTGCGGGTTTTTGCATGCGTGTGGTAAAGGTCTGAAAACGATGTGTCATTCTTGCCGCAATGGATAGTTTCGGCAGATGTGCGATTTTCTCTCGCATCCGGTTGCGGGCTTTGCTATTGAGCGGCCCACACAGGCCCTGATGGGAATGTGTCGTGCGGGTGTGGCGGAATTGGTAGACGCACCAGATTTAGGTTCTGGCGCCGCAAGGCGTGGGGGTTCAAGTCCCTTCACCCGCACCACTTTCACTGGAAACGGAGGTCTTCTCTTCCGGGCAGCGAAAACCGTTCTTGGGAAAAGACGCTAAGATTGCGGTTGCGCGTTGATGGTTTCAATCCGAAACCGCGACCGGAAAGCTGAACTTGAAACACGTTCCGTGCCCCATGTCCGATTGAAGGTTCAGGGCACCTCCCCAGCTTTCTGCGACTTTCCTCGCGATTGCCAACCCAAGACCGCTTCCATCCCCCTTTTTTCGAGATTTCAGTTGGGCAAACGGTTCGAAGATGCGCTGGTGGAACTGCGGATCTATGCCTGGCCCGTTGTCCGCGATCAAAAAGACCGCGGTCTGATCTTGCATATGAGCTTCGATATGCACCTTCGGCGTGGCCTTGTCGCTGTGTTTGACGGCGTTGGATATGAGATGGGTGAAGCAGATCTCAAAATCCTCTGCCACAGCTTCGATCTGCGAAAGAGGCGGGGCGATGGAGATGTCGAACCGACCCTCAGGCACGTGCATGTCGGCAATTTCGGAGATCTTTGTCGGCACATCGATGATGGAGGGACTGGCTGCCGGGTCGGCGACGAGGGCATATTCCAGCAGACCAGCCAACATGCTTTCCATCAGGATCGTCTTGGTCGTGATAAGATCCAGATATTCGATCGCCCGTGAAGGGACGGTGCTGCCTTGCTCTTCGAATTCCTCGACGATCCACTCGGGCAGTGTTTTCATGGCACGCAGCGGCGCACGCAGATCATGTCCGATTTTGTGCGCTATGAGGTTCATGTCCGCCCGGGTCTGAGCGCAGCTTGTGCATTCATCGGCTCTTGTCATGGCGGCACGTAACATGGCGCGACTGTCCTTGTCGTGAGGCGCGTTGTGGCCTTGGCTGACAGGATCCGCGTGCAGCTTGCTGACGTTCAAAGAGGCGCGCGATTGGGGGCTTTGCGGTTGGCCGGAAGGGCATTCAGCAGTTGTGCAGGGCCGTCTCGGATCAAACATGGGGATGGGGGTCTTTTCCCATTTGCGGTGCGAGGATTTCGGTTATGAGGTGCGGCTTCAAATCTGATTTCGTCACGATGCGTCTCACACCTGCGGCGCTTGCCTTGTCCCACATGAAAGGCGAGGGCCAATCGGATACGATGATGATAGGGATTTCTGACCAGTTCGCGGAGTGAGCCAATTCCATTGCGAAATCAGCTCCCTTTCCATCCGGCAAGGCATTGTCGAGCAGGATGAGGGATATTGGTTCCGCCCTGACGGCTGACCTCGCTTCCTGCAAGGTGCTGACAACCTTGATCGTGATGCCGCTCACCGCAAGCCGCGTGATGCGATAGATCATCTTCTTGTCGAAACTGTCATCCTCAACAATGAGACACTTTGGCGGCCTTTCTTCGAGTCTTACATGACCCATACTGGTACCCCACATGTTCCACAGTGAACTGTTTGGCTTGTACGAACTGACCGACTGCAAGCCCTGATTGAGGTTTCACGAAGACTGTAAAGATAACCTTAAGGGTAAATATTTGTATAATTGGTAGCGGTCGGGCTTCTGGGCAAAAGTCATGAACCAACTGGCTTTTGGGGTTGATGCGTGCAGCCTGCCCATTTGTGCGCAGCGGGTTTGATCTTGGGCACATGATCAGGACATCTGGAAATTCCTGATCCTGCGGGTTCCTCCCCCAAGCGTCTCATCCTAGCTAAATGCCGGACGCCCATGCAGGTTTGGTGTATCAACGCGTCATTAACCGGCTGCAATCTATGAATGATCGGATATCGAACAGGGGAGGATGGGCGGAGCGCGCCCAACGGATTTGATCCATGGAACAGGAAGTTGCAAATCGCCGCAGGCCGAGGTCGGAAGTCACTCCGCAGATCGAGGATGGCGGGCTGTTCAAACATGAGCTTCAGGATGTGTCGGTTGATCTGAACCCGGTCTTTGGAAACAACAGTCGCGGGGATCTTCTGATCAAAGGAATTGCACGCCCTGACAAGGAGGTGGAAGTCGTTTTTCCCGGTCGGCGTCTGACGGATGCTGCGGACCTCTATGAGCGTGTCAAGCAGTTGGGATTGGCGCGGGGCCCGCGTGCGCGGTTTCAGGTCAATATCCGGGGCAACTGGCGTTTGCGCTTTGCGCCGGACGAGAGCGGCTGGGGCGTCAAGAGCTACCAGCTTTTGGCGGCGCAATGGGCGTATTTCGACGACGAAGGGGAGCCTATCCTTTGCGGCTGTCCTCCGGTGCGTAGTCCAAACCATATCATGGACCGCGCCCGCGCGGCCCGCGCCGTGCAACTCGCCCAGGCCAAAGCGATGGCCGAAGGCGGGTACCAGCAGCAGGCCTGATCAGGTCAATCTGCTGTATCGCGCTGTGCCACGATGTCGGCCAGTTCCCCAAAGCGATCAAACCGCACGCTGTGCCTCAGTTCATGAACTGCTGTTTTCCGGTAGCCCTCTGTAAAGAGGGCGAAGGGCACCTTCGCGGCCTCTGCCGTTGCTGCGTCCACTTCACTGTCTCCGACAAAAAGGAGCGCTTCAGTCTCCAGTTCCCTGATGGCTGCAAGAAGCGGCGCTGGGTGAGGCTTTTTGACGTCGAGGGTGTCTCCGCCAATGACCACATCGAAGATGGGGGACAACTTTAGAGCCTCGAGGATCTCAATGGCAGGCGCGTAAGGTTTGTTGGTGCAAAGACCCAGTCTGTATCCTCTTGAGTGCAGCGTGTGCAGGCATTCAAGAACGCCCGGGTAGGGTCGCGAAAAGGTGGCCGGATGCGCCATGTAGTGTTCAAACATCCGGGCCTGAATGATGTCTTCCTTTTGAGTGGGAATGCCGCGTGCCGCCATGACAAGGCGAACGAGGTGCGGGAACCCGTTGCCGATAAAGCTCGTGATCTCGACCAGGGACAGCGGGGCGAGGCCAAGCGCCGCTAGCGTGCTGTTGGCGGCTGCACGAATGTCCGGGGCGCTGTCGATCAGCGTTCCATCCAGATCGAAGATGACAGCTTTGCTCATGCCAGCTCTCTCCATTTGACCCATTGCCGAATTGCGTAGTCTTCGCACTGCAAGCAAGGCACGCCGGTCGGTGCGTCACGTCGTGGGCAGGGCAGGGGGCGCGCACGCCCCCTAGCATAAGCAGGGCAAACTCACACAGCCAGCGCGCCACTGTTGTAGCGTTTTGCCATTTCATCAAGATCAATGGGCACGATCTTGGAGGCGTTGCCGGCCGTCCCAAACCGTTCGAACCGGTCTAGGCAAAGCTTCTCCATTTCTTCCATCGCGGGGATGGTAAACTTCCGGGGATCGAATTCGGTCGGATTTTCCTGCGCCACCTTGCGGAACTGGCCGGTGATGGCCATGCGGTTGTCGGTATCGATATTGACCTTGCGCACGCCCGATTTGATGCCCCGCTCGATCTCTTCGACAGGTACGCCATAGGTCTGGGGAATCTCTCCGCCAAACTCATTGATCAGGTCCTGAAGATACTGCGGCACCGAGGAGGAACCGTGCATCACCAGATGGACATTGGGGATTTTGGCGTGAATCGCTTCGATCTGACTGATCGCCAGGATATCGCCGGTGGGCTTGCGGCTGAACTTGTAGGCGCCGTGGCTGGTGCCGCAGGCGATGGCAAGGGCATCCACTTGTGTTCTTGCCACGAAATCCTTCGCCTGATCGGGATCGGTCAGAAGCTGTTCCTGGGTGAGCTTGCCAACGGCGCCGGAGCCATCCTCTTCTCCTGCTTCGCCGGTCTCCAGCGAGCCGAGAACGCCCAGCTCCCCTTCAACCGAGGCGCCGACCCAATGGGCCATGCGCGAGACGCGTTCCGTGATCTCGACGTTGTATTCATAGGACGCGGGCGTTTTCATGTCCGCCTCCAGCGAGCCGTCCATCATTACGCTGGTGAAGCCATGACGGATGGCGGACAGGCAGGTCTGCTCGTTGTTGCCGTGATCCTGATGCATGCAGATCGGGATCTGAGGATACATTTCCACCAGCGCCTGGATCAGGTGCCGCAGCATGACATCACCCGCGTAAGAGCGCGCGCCGCGGCTGGCCTGCAGGATCACCGGGCTGTCGCATTTCGCAGCGGCCTTCAGGATCGCAAGACCCTGCTCCATATTGTTGATGTTGAAGGCGGGCACGCCGTAGCCGTGCTCGGCGGCATGGTCCAGCAGTTGACGAAGAGTGATAAGTGCCATGATTACCTCTTGGGCCGATATCTGGCCGCTTCTGCCGCGCTGGGCTGCCGCAGAGCATCATGCCCTCCGATGGCTCCAGAACGGCTCCTCTGGTGGAAAAGTGATATGTGAGTGCGCCGGATACACCGGCCTTGTAACGGGCCGCAACCCTTTCAGGACCGCCTGCGGCAATTGCGAACATGCCGGGCAGGGCAGGTCGCTGCAGCAGCCTTTGACTGATGGCCGGGTCGTGAAGTCGAAGTGGCAGCCTTTCGAACGCCGTGAGTGTCCCATGCTTTAGGGCCGTCATAAAGGAAGTGAGTGCCGCTTCGGCGCCATGGGCGAATACTTCGCAAAATGACAAGCTCGGCGCGACGGCATTTAGCCTGTTTTTACCGAATCTGATCAGCCTGTTTGTGTGGATCAGCCAAGGGGAATTTCTGAATGCATGCGGCTCTGCCAGAAACAAGATGTCTGCCAAAAGCCGAACCTGCTAAAGAGCGGCGGCAACAGGGCATTCCGCGAAACCACGACAGGAACAACGTCATATCGTTTGTGGATAAGGCCAGGCCCGCTGGTCAATCAGCGCTGGGGCAGATCGACAACGTGTTCGCCCATTATGACCTCTTGGCCATTTCGCCTCGCAAGATCGATGAATTGGCTCAGGACCTTCTCAACGCGGGGTATGAGGATACCCAGTTCGTTGCGATGCTGTCGGCAACTGGTCTGAGATTTCTTTCAAAGATTGGGAAGCACTATGCCGAACAGGGCTACCGTGTGACCGTCCATGATGAGGATGCAAAACTCGATCTGCTGCAAATCAGTCGTGATCAGCTGACGATCAAAAAAATGCTCGGTCAGCCGACGCTGGCACTGGAGGATTTCATTTCCAAACTTGAGAGCATTCAGGTCGAAAAGCCCTGACCCGCAACGCGGGTCCGGGGTCTGCGAGCAGTTGTTCAACGGTAGATGTCGCGAACGGCGCCATACCGGATGGCGCCGCGCCGTTGCGACCCGATCAGTGCAATCACATAGCCATCTTCACAAACAATTGCGTATTCGAGCGGCGAAGTTGACGTGATCGGGCGTTTCACTCTTCACGAATATGGGAGGGCGCGTGATGAGTTCTGCATCTGCTGCAATGCAGCTTTGCTTGCGGCGCATGCGCTGTGTGATCTGCTTTATATAACAAATGCCAAAAGCCGTTAAGAGTGCGGAAAGCTGGAGGGGATTGGCAATAATCTGCCCAGTTTTCTAGGCGGTCCCAGACTGTCAGCGCGAACAAAAATTCAAGAGTGCTGCGGCGATTGCGCCAGACCTATCTTTAGGTTGCAGTCGCAGGAAAGGGGCTGCCGTGCCGTACGGAAATGTCAGGAGACACCTTTGATGAAACCGAAATTCGCAAGCAGAGCCCTTGTGGCTTCCGTTGCTGCAACACTCGCAGCGCCCGCCTTCGCCGGTCCGACCTATGAGAACGACACCGGCGGTTCCTTCAGCTGGTATGGTCAGTTCAACCCGGCCTTCCAGTACTATGACGATGGCGCCGAAACCTAAGACCGTCTGGTTGACAACACCGGATCCAACTCGCGCATCGGCTTCTGGCTGAAGCAGGCCTATGGCGAGAACACTCTGACCTTCCGGTTTGAAACGGCTTTCGGCCTGCGCGCATCCGATGGCGTAAGCCAGACAACCACGGGTGACAGCCTCAGCTGGACCCGTACCAACATTCGCCATGTGGACTTCCAGTTCGACACGGCACGCTATGGCAGGTTCTCTGCAGGTCAGGGCTCCATGGCGTCTGACGGGATCGCAGGCAGCGACGCGTCGGGTACCGGCGTCGTGGCGGGCGTTGCGGTCGCGGACCCAGCGGGCGGCTATGCCTTCCGCACCGCGGGTGGTGGCTTGAGTGGCGTGTCGGTCAGCGATGCCTTCACCGACTATGACGGTGGCCGCCTGGGCCGTGTGCGCTACGATTCGGCCGACTTTGGCGGTTTCACCTTCTCGGCGTCCTATGGGACCGATATCCTGAAAACCAACAATGACCGTGAAACCTATGATATCGCGGTGCGCTATGGCAGCGAATTCGGCGATCTTGCCGTTGATGCGGCTTTGGGGGCGGCATGGACCGAAGAGACTGGCAAGGCAGACACGCGCGACGTGGTCGGCTCCTTCTCGGTTGCGCACAAGCCCACAGGCCTGTCGCTGTCCGTTGCCGCAGGTGAGCGTGATATCGCGGGCAGCTATGCCTATGCCAAGCTGGGCTATAGCGCCAATTTGATCGCTGCCGGCACGACATCCTTCTCGGTCGATTACTATGACGGCTCTGACATGGTGTCCGCAGGTGACTCGGCGGAGTCCTGGGGCGTTGCTGCGGTTCAGAAAATCGACAAGTACAACGTCGAGGCGTACGTCGCCTATCGCGATTACTCCTACTCGGATACCTCCGCGACCCAGTATCAGGACAGCAACGTGATCCTGGCTGGCGCGCGCTGGAAGTTCTGAGCCCCAATTCAGCATGACACAATCAAGACACGCCCCTTTGCGGGGGCGTGTTTTTGTTTCCGGCGCCCCCTGACGAGACGGAAACAGGCAGAAAACCTGCCCATTGTGACGGGGAAGCGGGCAATGCCCCTTGCACCGAAGGCCCGAGCCAAATAGAAGGCCTCAAATTGTCTGGGGGCGGAGCCTGCGCGCGCGCCCCGAATCTCTATGGGGTATAGGATGCAGGTCACCGAGACGCTGAACGAAGGTCTGAAACGCGGCTACGCCATCACTGTCACAGCTGCCGAGCTGGACGAGAAGGTCAAGGAAAAGCTGGTTGAGGCACAGCCCGAAATCGAAATGAAGGGTTTCCGCAAAGGCAAGGTGCCGATGGCCCTGCTGCGCAAGCAATTTGGCCAGCGCCTCTTGGGCGAAGTCATGCAGGAAACCATCGACGGCGCAATGAACAAGCACTTCGAAGACAGCGGCGATCGCCCTGCGCTGCAGCCCGAAGTGAAGATGACCAACGAAGACTGGAAAGAGGGCGACGACGTCAACGTCGAAATGTCCTATGAGGCTCTGCCCGAGATCCCCGAAGTGGATCTGTCCGTGATCTCCGTTGAAAAGCTGGTTGTCAAAGCCGAGGACGAAGCGGTCGAAGAAGCGCTGAACAATCTTGCCGAAACCGCCAAGGACTTTGAGGCGCGCGACGAAGGCGCAGCCTCTGAAGATGGCGACCAGGTTGTCATCAATTTCGTGGGCAAGGTCGACGGCGAAGCCTTCGGTGGTGGCTCTGCCGAAGACTACCCGCTGGTCTTGGGCTCCAACTCCTTTATCCCCGGCTTCGAAGAGCAGCTGGTCGGCGTGAAGGCGGGTGAAGAAAAAGACGTAACCGTCACCTTCCCCGAAGACTACCAGGCCGAAAACCTGGCAGGTAAGGATGCCGTGTTCTCCTGCACCGTGAAAGAGGTGAAAGCCCCCAAAGCGGCCGAGATCGACGACGAGCTGGCCAAGAAATTCGGTGCCGAGGATCTGGAAGCCCTCAAAGGCCAGATCCGTGAGCGTCTGGAGGCCGAATACGCCGGTGCCGCCCGCGCCGTGATGAAGCGCGCAACCCTCGACAAGCTGGACGAACTGGTCTCCTTTGATCTGCCGCCGTCGCTGGTCGAAGCGGAAGCCAAAGACATCGCGCACCAGCTGTGGCATGAGGATAACCCCGAGGTTCAGGATCACAACCACGGTGAGATCGAAACCACCGAGGAGCACAGCAAGCTGGCGGAGCGCCGCGTGCGTCTGGGTCTGCTGCTCGCCAACTTGGGCGAAAAGGCTGAGGTTGAAGTGTCGGACGCCGAAATGACCCAAGCCATCATGGCGCAGGCTCGCCAGTACCCGGGTCAGGAGCGTCAGTTCTTCGAGTTCATCCAGCAGAACGCCCAGATGCAGCAGCAGCTGCGCGCGCCGATCTTTGAAGACAAGGTCATCGACTATGTCTTTGAACAGGCGACTGTGGAAGAAAAAGAGGTCTCCAAAGAAGACCTGCAGAAAGCTGTTGAGGCGCTGGACGAAGAATAACTCGTCCCTTCCTCTGCAAGACAAAAAAGGCCGCTCAAATGAGCGGCCTTTTTTACGACGCGGTGGTCGTTCAGGGCCTTAGGCCTGTCTCTTTGAGCATCCCGCGCCGCTTGGCCTCGTAGTAGTATCCGCGCGAGTAGTGTTTGACCGCTGTCGCCTCGTTCTCATCTGAAAGGAGCCAAGCCCCCCGCAGGTACTTCACGGCGAACTCCAGATTGGTGTCCGCATCCAGCAGATCCTCAGGGTTGCCACGGAATCCCATAGACCGCGCCGTGGCTGGTAGGATCTGTAATAACCCGTAGTAGGGGCGGTTAATCGCCCACGGGCGATGGGTGCTCTCCCGCACGGCCAGACGATGCACCAGCGTGCGCGGAACCTCGTAATGATCAGCCCAGTAGTTGATTTTCTGGCGCAACTCGGGTGTTTCGTTTGGGTAGAGCGGAGGTGAATAGCGGGTCACGGCAGCGGTCGGTTGGCTGCAGCCAGCCATCAACAGAGCACAGCCCGAGTACAAAAGAATGTCACGCCTTCTTTGCATGGAGGAGGCTTCCTTCGTGTATCTGGTCGGGAGCACAGTAGGAGCGCTGCTCTATGGCCTCAATCCGCGATCCTCAGAGAGCCAGGGCTTCGGCGAAAGCTCTCCGGTCGTCGGCGGATCTTTTCCTATGAGGGCGGGCTGGGGACCCGGATTGGCGAAAGTGCCTACAATTCTATTTTCTAACGATTTGTTCACATTCGAGCAAAATGCGAAAAAGGTGGCACATTGAGGCACCAATCCCTCAGAAGGGTCGCTCCGCTTTCGCCTGCGGTTCGACCCTGAGCCAGAGCAGTAGGGGCCGCGCCTGTTTCCCACATTTCGCGGCCCCATCTGATCTGTCTTTTTCAACGGTCGTCAGCCGGTCACCGGGTGCCCGCGGTTTTGCATGCAGCGCACCAGATAATCACGCTGGGCCTGCTTGACCTGAATATCCCCCACAGCGGCCCCGGCCATGGCACCTGCAATGGCACCAACGAGCGCCTTGTCGCTGTTTTCTGTTGCCCCTACGAGCGCACCGCCAGCACCGCCCAATGCGGCGCTCTTGCCGATGTGACCCTGTCCGATTTGTTGTGCCTGGGCCTGACACTGGGCAAGATCCGTCTGATAGGTCGGGCCAGGCGTTCCGGCCAGGGAAAGTGGGGCGTCAACTGGCGGCGTATCGCAGCCTGCAAGTGTAGCGGCGCAGAGGCCTGCTATGGCGAGGGATCGAACCATCATTCTCGGTTTCCTTTGTCAAAACGCGCGTCCATTATTGTGATGCTACGATTGGCAGCTTCGGCATTCCAGTGGGAAGAGTGAGGGGTTTGCGTCACGGCAGGAACGTGCCTGACCATGACTGCATGGTGCTTTGGGTACATGGTGCTTTGATCTTGCCGGGCACACAGCTATGCTTCTTGCGGACTGTCGATAAGGGGTTTTTGATGCGGTGTGTTCGACAGCTATTCGGTTTTGCCTTCATCTTTATGGCTTTGTTACAGCCTGCTGCGTCATCCGAGCCGGATATTGAAACGGCTGACCTTTCCCGTGAAGAGCTGGTGGCGCGTATCATTGCCGCCGGGACGTCCGCCTCCGACGGGCGCCGCACAGGGGTTGAGATCAATGGCTGTATGGTCACCACCTTTGCGCATGAACCGTACAAGGATTTGGGCTGGGTGTTGCATACCTTATTCGAATTCGACTTGGGATTTGTTAGGGTAAGCCCATCGCGTGAGGGCGATCCGAGCATGTTTGTCGAGGCCAACTCCATCAACCCCAGTATGGCCTTGGTGGTTTTTGAGGCGATCTCACCTTATAAGATCCCCCGAGAAATTCCTGCCTACAGAGAGCCGAAAAACCCAGTCCGGCGTTCGGATCGGGAGGGGCCTATCGAATATTTTTTTACGGAAACCGACGATTTTCTGGTTGTGATGGAGAATATCAGTGGTCCGGATCAAGGTCGTGACTTTGCTACAGGCCTGATGCGGTTGCGCGATGAATACTGTCTGCCGACCCCGTCTTGATAAGTCCCGCATGAAAAAGGCCGCACCCGATCAGGCGCGGCCTTTCTGTTTGTCTGTCGGATCCGAACAGGATCAGGCGTTGGTTTCTTCTTCGCCTTCCGCTGCCGGAGCAGCGTCGCCCTCGTCGTCGTCCGATGCGGCAGAACCGATATCGTCAAACAGCTCGGAGATTTCGAATTCCGCAGCGGCTTCCTCTTCGGCGGCCAGCTCCTGGATGGATTTGCCGGAGGCCTGCAATTCAGCTTCTTCCTGCGAACGGGCCACGTTCAGGCTGATGGTCACCATCACTTCAGGGTGCAGGTGAACTTCGGCTTCGTGCAGACCAAGGGTTTTGATCGGCTCGCGAATGATGACCTGCTTGCGGTCCACGGAGAAGCCTTCTTCGGTAGCAACATCAGCTGCGTCACGCGGGGTGACAGAGCCGTAGAGGTTGCCGCCATCGGAGGCGGAGCGAATCACGATGAACTGCTGGCCACCCAGCTTTTCGCCCAGAGCCTCTGCTTCTTTCTTGGTCTCCAGGTTGCGCGCTTCAAGCTGCGCTTTCTGAGATTCGAAAGCTGCGATGTTGGCTTCGGATGCGGTCTTCGCCTTGCCCTGGGGCAGGAGGAAGTTGCGTGCGTAACCGGGCTTGACGTCTACGACGTCGCCCATCTGGCCCAGCTTGGCCACACGTTCAAGAAGGATAACTTGCATGTCGAGGTCTCCTTACTTCACGGCGTAGGGCAGCAGGGCGAGGAAGCGGGCGCGCTTGATGGCGCGGGCCAGTTCACGCTGCTTTTTTGCCGAAACGGCGGTGATGCGGGACGGAACGATCTTGCCGCGCTCAGAGATGTAGCGCTGCAGAAGACGGGTGTCTTTGTAATCGATCTTCGGCGCGTTGTCGCCCGAGAAGGGGCAAACTTTGCGACGGCGGAAAAACGGTTTGGCTGCCATGGTTTAGCGTCCTTTTCTCAAGCGTTGATCAGCGGCGTTCACGGCGACCTTCACGGTCGTCACGCTTCTGCATCTGAACCGAGGGGCCTTCGGCGTGCTCATCGACCTTGATGGTCAGAACACGCATCACGTCTTCATGAAGGCGCATCAGGCGTTCCATTTCCTGTACCGCTGCCGCAGGGGCGTCGGTGCGCAGGAAGGCATAGTGGCCTTTGCGGTTCTTGTTGATCTTGTAGGCCATCGTCTTGACGCCCCAGTACTCGCTGTCGACGAGCTTGCCGTCGTTGTCAGCCAGTACGGTACCAAAATGTTCGATGAGGCCTTCAGCTTGCGAGTTGGACAGGTCCTGACGCGCAATCATTACATGCTCATAAAGGGGCATGCGAACTCCTGTTTCTGTCTAGGCGCATTTCATAGACCGGGCGGTTGATCCTTCCGCGGCCTGGTCACGAGAGGCTGCGCGGATCGAAAATCGTGCGGAAGGAAGCCTCCGTATACAGGCTTTCCCGCGAAGGGCAAGTTTTAATGCAATCAAGGTTCAACAGGGTCGAAACGGGCCTCAGCCAGCAAGGTGGAGCGCGCTCAATAGACTGCACAGTCGAACCTCCGCGTTTGCGCAAAATCCCGCCGCCCGCGCCACTGTTCGATCAAGAACACGTTATGTGGAGTTTTGCCCGTATCATTTCACAGGTAGTTCCCACACTTGTTATGTCACACCCTGTTATACACCAACTCGTATCGGAGTTTTTGACCATGAAAAACCTTCTTCTTGCCGCTGCCCTGACCGGTGCAGCCGCCACTGCTGCCATCGCTGCGCCTGAGAAATACGCTCTGGACGCCAGCCACAGCCAGATCCTTTTCAGCTACAACCACCTGGGCTTCTCCACGACTTGGGGCATGTTCTCTGGTTTTGAAGGCGAGATCATGTTCGATCAGGAAGATCCTGCCTCCTCCAGCGTTTCGGTTTCTATGCCGGTCATGTCCATGTTCACCGGCTGGGAAGGCCGTTTCGACCACTTCATGTCCAAGGATTTCTTTGAAGCCTCTGAAGATGAAATGGTCAGCTTTACCTCGACAGGTATCGAAGTTACCGGCGAGAACACGGCCAAGATCACCGGTGACCTGACCCTCAACGGTGTCACCAAGTCGGTGGTTCTGGATGCAACTCTGAACCAGGTTGGCGATCACCCGATGGCCGGGAAGCCCTGGGCCGGCTTTGACGCCACCACGACCCTGGTGCGCAGCGACTTTGGCCTCGGCAAGTTCGCACCTTACGTCAGCGATGAAGTTCAGGTTCAGATCTCGATCGAGGCAATGAAAGCCGAGTAATCGGTCCTGCACTCAAATCAAGACCAGTTTGTGCGCCGTACCCTTTGGGTGCGGCGTTTTTCTTGTGTGGCGAGCCACGCCTGCGCCGGAGTAGCGCTTGGCGTTGTTTGCGTCCTGTGTGTCTGCCTCGCGGCCTGCACCGAACGACCGCGCGGCAGCTATGGTCGGCAGGCTGCGTGAAAGACGCAGCGCGATGCGTGGCTGCTCTTCTGCCTCTTTATACACTGCACTCATTCAGAAGCGGTCTTCACGAGCCTTCGATGCAAGAAAGGCCCCCCTCGAAGGGGGCCTTTGGGGAGGCATGCCGGGTGACTTGTTGGGTTTTTGCGCAGGCTAAGGAGCGGCGCGTGTCGCAGTCAGATTCACGTCGATGCCGACGGCAAAGGCCAGCGTGCCCTCGTCCTGCGTGCCCTGTCCGATGTTGAAATCAAGCCGGTTCACCGTGGTGCTGCCGTTCATAGTTGCCTGATCGCCCTCAAGGGTCAGTTCGAACGGCAGGGTGATGGGCACGCTCTGGTCGCGGATGGTCAGCGGTCCGTTCGCTTCATACCCTGTTTCGGTTTTCACGATTTCACCTTCAAACCGGGCAGTCGGGTAGGTTCCGCTGTCAAAGTAGTCGGCCCCCATGGCCTGATCCGTGACCGATCCGAGGCTGAGAGACGGAATGACGATCGTCACGTCGACCTTGCCAGCGGGGCCGGGACTTGAAGGTTCTTCAAAATCGATTGTAGCGGTCCAGTCAGAAAACTGACCCTCCACCGCGCTGCCCATCTGGGTGATCGTAATGGCGAGAGTTCCGGTCTGGACTTGCCAGCCAGCCAAGGCCGCCGATCCTGCCGTGTCTACGAGCGCGGAGTTGTCGGATTCAAAGGTATCGGGTGCGTCAGCGGCGGCACGCTCATGCTCTTCGGCTTCGCCCAGAAATGTGCCCACGGTCAGAACGGCGACGAACACAGCCAAGGCCACACTGGCAGGCCGCAGACTGTGCGTTTGCGCGGGAGGTTGCGGCATTTTTCCCGATCCGGGCAGCATCCGGCGCAGGGTCGAGTCCTGGTCGATCACGTGGTGTTTCAGCGCACCGGCAATATGCAGGGCCAGGGATGCGGCCAATGTCCAGACAAGGATTTCATGTGCGTCGCCGAACAGATGCGCCACTTCTTCGGATTTCGGAACGAACGGCAGCGATTGACCGAATGGCCAGAAAATCGGCGCAAAGCCCGTCGTTGCTGCATGATGGATCCAGCCGGTCAGGGGAACAGCGACAAGCGAGCCGTAGAGCATCCAGTGCACCACTTCGGCGGCCAATGCCTCAAGTTTGTTGTCAGGATGCAAAAGCCCGGGCTTCTCCCCGCTGATGGCCCAAAGGATCCGCAGCAAGGCCACAAAGAAGACGGCAACGCCTACGGTCTTGTGCAGGGAAAACAAAAGCGCGGTGCGGCTTATGGTGTCTTGGGAGCCGTCAAAATCCGGGCTTTGGATATAATGCGCCAGTTCATTGGCGAAATAGCCCAGGGGAAAGGCTGTAAAGATCAAGAGAGCGGTCAGCCAGTGAAATGTTTTGGCGACACTGCCGTATTCGGAAAAACTGTTGCGTGCGGACATGGCGGGGGCCTCTGCGATTTGCGACACGTCACAGCCTAGCGGGCGCGCTGCCACAGGCAATGGCGGAGCCTGTCTGTGAGCGCACAGTTGGGGTGCGCAGACGCGGCAGGCGACCTAGATCACTTGTATGCATGGGTCGCTGCGTCTAAACCGGCTGAAATGGCAAAAAAGGGATGAGGTCATAGATGACTGTCGCATTTGTGTTTCCGGGGCAGGGTGCCCAGACGATCGGCATGGGCAAGGAGTTGGCAGAGGCCTATCCGTCGGCCAAAGCCATCTTTGACGAGGTGGACGAGGCGCTTGGTGAAGCCCTGAGCGGCCTGATCTGGGAGGGCGACATTGAGACCCTGACCCTGACCCGCAACGCGCAGCCTGCACTGATGGCGACCTCCATGGCGGCCATGCGCGCGCTTGAGGCCGAGGGCATCGCGATCGACAAGGCCGCCTTTGTCGCCGGGCATTCTCTGGGCGAATATTCCGCTCTTGCGGCAGCCGGAGCAATTTCGGTTGGCGATACCGCACGCTTGCTGCGCACCCGCGGCGCTGCGATGCAGGATGCCGTGCCGGTGGGTGAGGGCGCAATGGCTGCAATCCTGGGGCTGGACCTTGAGGCCGTGCGCGCCGTCGCGATCGAGGCCGCCCAGGGCGAGGTTTGCCAGGCCGCCAATGACAACGATCCGACACAGGTTGTGGTCTCCGGCTCCAAAGCGGCTGTTGAGCGGGCCGCCGGGATCGCCAAGGAAAAAGGCGCCAAGCGCGCCGTTATGCTGCCGGTAAGTGCGCCATTTCATTGCGCCCTCATGCAGCCCGCCGCCGATGTGATGGCTGAGGCGCTTGCGGGTGTAGAAATCCTATCCCCCGCGGTGCCATTGATCGCCAATGTACGCGCTGATGCAGTCACGGATCCCGATGAGATCCGCGCGCTCCTGGTGGAACAGGTGACTGGTTCGGTGCGCTGGCGTGAAAGCGTGCAGGCCATGGCTGCCAAGGGCGTTACCGAGTTCTGGGAGATCGGTGCGGGCAAGGCCCTGTCGGGAATGATCCGTAAAATCGATCGCGCACTGGTCTGCCGCCAGGTGGGTACGCCCGAAGGCGCAAAGGCCGCGCTTGAGAGCTGAAAGCTGACATCCACATGATAGGCGCCGCGTGGTTCACCTGATCGGCGCTGACATAAAGAACGAGGAAATCACATGTTTGATCTGACGGGAAAGAACGCCCTGATCACCGGCGCCTCTGGCGGGATTGGCGGGGATATTGCCCGCGCTCTTCATGCCGCAGGTGCCACTGTTGCTCTGTCCGGCACCCGCGAGGAGCCGCTCAAAGCGCTGGCAGATGAGCTGGGAGAGCGCGCCTATGTGCTGCCCTGCAACCTCAGCGACTCCGAAGCCGTCGATGCGCTGCCTAAACAGGCCGCCGAAGCGATGGGCTCGGTCGATATCCTGGTGAACAATGCCGGTATAACACGTGACAATCTTTTCATGCGCATGAAGGATGAAGAATGGCAAAGCGTTCTGGACGTGAACCTGACCTCGACCATGCGCCTGTGCCGCGGCGTGTTGCGCGGTATGATGAAAGCACGCTGGGGGCGGATCATCAATATCTCCTCCATCGTCGGAGCCACGGGTAACCCCGGGCAAGCGAACTACGCGGCGTCCAAGGCAGGTATGGTAGGTATGTCCAAATCCTTGGCCTATGAGGTTGCAAACCGCGGCATCACCGTGAACGCGATTGCGCCGGGCTTCATTGCGACCGCGATGACCGACAAGCTGACCGATGACCAGAAAGCGAACATTTTGGGCCAGGTGCCAGCCGGGCGGATGGGAGATTCGAAAGAGATCGCCGCGGCGGTCCTGTATCTGGCGAGTGCGGAGGCCGCTTATGTCACCGGCAGTACGCTGCATGTAAACGGCGGCATGGCGATGCTCTGAGTTTTGGTTCGGGGCGCCGAGCGGACTCGGTGCTCCAAACCTCTTCTTGAGGGAATTTCTAGGCTGGCTAGGAGCGGTTATTTCCACTTCTAAGATGCTGATTTTATAGTAATTATGAGAAAAGTGGAGGCGCAGGGGTTGCAGGTTCCGCGAGCAGCCGCCATTTGCCCCTCCAGCATGCGAAGCCGCAGGGTTCCGGGAACCGCCGGGAGGTTGCGAAAACGTTTGCCTCAGGGCGCGTCTGTGCTATAGGCGCCCCATATTCTTGCTGACCGGGCGTGGCCCATGTTGGCTGTCTCCGCTTCGCGGGGGAACAACCGCCCGGATCGGGCAAAACAATGCCAGCCCGTGCGGGTAAGGGCAAAACCGGGCAGAGTTGCCCTGAAGAAACGAGGAATGGATATGAGCGACGTCGCAGACCGCGTGAAAAAGATCGTTGTAGAGCACCTGGGTGTTGAAGAAGCCAAAGTGACCGAGAACGCCTCGTTCATCGACGACCTGGGCGCCGACAGCCTGGACACGGTTGAACTGGTCATGGCCTTTGAAGAAGAGTTCGGCATCGAGATCCCGGATGATGCAGCCGAAACCATCCAGACCTTTGGCGATGCGGTGAAGTTCATCACCGAAGCCTCCTAAGAGTTTCATTCACACCCTTGTGAATGCCTGAGCGGCGCTTTCCACATGGAAAGCGCCGTTTTGCGTCATGGAGCCTTCTCCTTTTTGTGGCCGACTGATCCTGAGACCACTGCGCCTGTGTTATGCTGGTGCGGAACCCGGATACGCGCATTTTTTGGAGGACTTGCCCATGATGATCTACCCGACGATGGAGCTGATGAACGGCCGCTGCGTCACGCTGGACAAGGGGCGGCTCGATAATCCGATGCTCTGGCATGTGGATCCAGTGGAAACGGCGAAAGGCTTTGCCGCGAGTGGGGCCGAGTGGATGCATCTGACGGATTTCAACGCGGTGCGGGGCGAGGACACCAATGCAGGTCTTGTTGAAGAGATCATTCGCAGTGTCGGTATTCCTGTTCAGCTTGGTGGGGGGATGCGCAGCCGAGAGCAGATCGAACACTGGATCGATCGCGGAGCCGGGCGCGTGACCGTGGGCACCCTGGCCGCCCGCGACCCGGCGCTGGTTGCTGAACTGGCCAAGCAGCATCCTGATCAGATCGTGCTGGCGGTTGACGTCTGGCAGGGGCAGGTGATGACTGAGGGTTGGCGCCAGTCAGGCGCTTTCCAGCCTCAAGCCTATATCGAAGCCTTTGGCGACGCCCCTTTTGCTGCGATCATCATTACCGACATCGATAGCGACATGTCTGATGTGGAAGCGCAGCTTGGCTTGATTGCCGGCCTTGCCGAGCGGGCGAAGGCACCGGTTATTGCCAGCGGGGTGGTGCGCGGTGTCGATGATATCGCACGTCTCAAGTACATTCCGAATATTTCCGGCAGCTTGGTCGGCCGGGCACTGTTCCGCAAAACGCTGACCCTGGCAGAAGCCCTGGAAGTGGCCCGTCCGCAATCAGAACCTATCGCCGAATTCCTGTAAGGTACTGATCACAAACCAGTGTACCGCGCCACATTGGCGAAGGTTCATGGTCTGGCAGTCCGGCATTGAGAAGCGCAGCCACGGCCCTGCCCAAGGGCGCGCGGGTCTAACCGCTAGGGTTTGCCGCTAGGGCTGGTGTCTATTATTCGCGCGTCTGAGCGTGACCCCGCTCTTGGCTCATGTCGGGTTTGATCGGCGCACTTGCACCTTTTGTCCAATCCAATGTATCTGGGTGGACGAATTGCCGAGGCAGAGGAGAGCAAGGAATGCGTCGAGTAGTTGTCACCGGACTTGGCCTGGTTACCCCTTTGGCCAGCGGGGTCGAAGAAACATGGTCGCGTCTGTTGGACGGTCAGTCCGGCGCAGGGCCGATCACCCTGTTTGATACTGAGGCCAGCGGCGTTGCAACCACCTATGCCTGCGAAGTGCCGCGAGGTGATGGGTCGAACGGGACTTTCAACGCCGACGACTTCCTCGCCCCAAAGGAGCAGCGCAAGGTCGATGACTTCATCCTCTACGGCCTTGCCGCAGCGGATATGGCGGTCAAGGATGCGGGCTGGATGCCCGAGGATGAGGAAAGCCTGCTGCGCACCGGCGTGATGATCGGTTCGGGCATTGGCGGCCTCAGCTCGATTGCCGACACCGCAGTGCTGATCAAGGAACGCGGCGTGCGCCGGGTATCCCCCTTCTTCATACCCGGATCCCTGATCAACTTGGCTTCTGGTCAGGTTTCGATCCGCTATGGCTTCAAGGGGCCGAACCATTCGGTTGTGACCGCCTGCTCGACGGGTGCTCATGCCATTGGCGATGCCAGCCGTATCATCCGAGCGGGTGATGCAGACGTGATGGTGGCCGGTGGCGCCGAGGCTGCGATCTGCGAGATCGGAATCGCAGGTTTCAACGCGTGCAAGGCGCTTAGCACTAAGTACGGAGATGATCCGAAAACGGCGAGCCGCCCCTATGACCAGGACCGTGACGGTTTCGTCATGGGGGAAGGCGCCGGCGTTGTGATCCTTGAGGAATACGAGCACGCCAAGGCGCGCGGAGCCAAAATCTATGCCGAGGTTCTGGGCTACGGCATGTCGGGTGACGCCTACCACATCACCGCGCCGTCCGAGACGGGTGAAGGCGGTGAACGCTCCATGCGTGCCGCATTGGCCAATGCGGGGCTGGAGCCGAAGGACGTGGATTACATCAACGCCCACGGCACCTCGACCATGGCCGACACCATCGAACTGGGCGCCGTTGAGCGGATGCTCGGCGAGCACGCTGGCAATGTCACAATGTCGTCGACCAAATCCTCCACCGGGCACCTTCTGGGCGCGGCGGGCGCGATCGAGGCGATCTTCTCGATCCTGGCAATCCGAGATCAGGTGGCGCCGCCCACGATAAACCTCGACAATCCGGCGGTGGAAAGCCCCGTGGATCTTGCGCCCAACGCCAAGCGCGAGCGCAAGATCGATGTGGCTCTGTCCAACTCCTTTGGTTTTGGCGGCACCAACGCCTCCGTGGTTTTCGGAAAGCCCAAGTAAATGTGGCGCGCCCTTGCCTCCAACATGATGACGGTCCTCATCGTGGCGCTGTTCCTTCTGGGGGGCGTCGTCATGTGGGGCAAGTCTCAATACACAGCCGAAGGCCCGCTGGAGCAGGCCATGTGTCTGCGCGTTCAAAGCGGGTCGAACATGACTCGCGTGTCGCGCGATCTTGAAGACCAGGGCGCGATCACCTCTGGTGCACTTTTCCGCATCGGCGTGAAATATGACGAAAAAGCCGCCCTCCTGAAGGCTGGCAGCTATCTGGTGCGGCCCGGCGCCTCGATGGAAGAGATCGTCGATCAGATCACCCGTGGCGGCGCCAGCACCTGCGGCACAGAGATTGTCTACCGTATCGGCGTGACGCGGGTTCTGGCAGAGGTGCGCGAGCTGGACCCTGCTACCAACCGCTTTGTTGAGCGGGCGGAGTTCAACCCAGCAGAGGAAGAAGCTCCGGCTGAGTATCTGGAAAAGAAGGCTGAAGGCGACACCCGGTTCCGTATCGCCTTGGCTGAAGGGGTGACCAGCTGGCAGGTGACCGAGTCTCTCAAAGCGATGGACATCCTCGAAGGTGAAACCGGCCCGCGTCCACCCGAGGGCATGCTGGCCCCTGACAGCTATGAAGTGAGCCCCGGTGACCAGCGCGCCGAGATCCTGGCCGAGATGCAAGAGCGTCAGATTCAAAGGATCAATGACGCATGGGAGGCGCGCTCGCCTGATGCGGCGGTCGAAACACCTGAAGAGATGTTGATCCTCGCCTCCATCATTGAAAAGGAGACCGGTGTCGCCGAAGAGCGTCGCCAGGTCGCCAGCGTCTTTACCAACCGCCTGAAACGGGGGATGCGTCTGCAGACCGACCCGACCGTGATCTACGGTGTGACCAAAGGTGAGGGGGTTCTGGGGCGTGGCCTACGCCAAAGCGAGCTGCGCGGTGTGACGCCTTGGAACACCTACGTGATCGAAGGGCTGCCGCCCACGCCCATCGCCAACCCTGGCCTTGCCAGCCTGACAGCTGCGGTGAATCCTGACGAGACGGATTACATTTTCTTCGTTGCGGATGGCACCGGAGGCCACGCCTTTGCCAAAACACTGGCAGAGCATAATCGCAATGTCGCGAAATGGCGTCAGATCGAAGCTGAGAGAAACAACAACTGAAATTTGCGGCTCCGTTTCAAATACTGGGATTTGGTTGAAGGGCGCGCGCGGGCGCCCTTTTCCGTCTGCCGGTGCAGCAGCCAAAGTTCACTTGAGCGCGCGCTTGGCAGGTCGCCAAATCCTAACTTGGCCTTCCTGTGCAGCGCGGTGGCATCCGGAGCTTACTTGACTTGATTGCGAATATCGCGTATAGGTTGTATTGCAGTTGGAAGGAAACTTGGCGGCCCCGATGTCATTTCGGCGGCCGTTTTTCTTTCTCTCATCCGGGGCGCATCCGAATGAGGTCTCCTTTTCCATGACGTATTCTCGTGACGGATCCTGAAACAGTGGATCCGACCCATTCAACCAGCGATTTGCTGCGCTCGCTAAAGGCCTCCATCCTTCGGCTGCGACAAAAGGCTGAGGAGCTGCGGGAGCAGTTGGAGCGGCTTGGGCCAGACGCCCTCGAGGAGGGTGAGCAGCGACAGGTTGCCAAACTCGACAGTCTCATCCGGGATTGCCAGAAGGTGGAGAAGACGCTTGCAGAACAAACACAAGGCACCAACGGCACGGACAATGGGATCAACCTCGATGAGGCAAGGGCTGAGGTCACTCGCCGCCTGTCTCGCCTCAGGGCCGCAGCAATTGGCGCAGAACCTGATCGACACCTTAAGTGACGATGCCCTGCGCGCGCTGCCCTATCTTTTCGACGTTTGGGCACACCCTCATCAGCTCCCGCCGGACGGGGATTGGCGGACCTGGGTGATCCTTGGCGGGCGCGGCGCAGGAAAGACGCGCGCCGGGGCCGAGTGGTTGCGCGGCCAGGTGGAGGGCAGCACCCCTCTTGCGGCAGGCCCGGCGGAACGGCTGGCCCTGATTGGTGAGACCTACGATCAGGTGCGCGATGTGATGATCCAGGGGGATAGCGGTCTTTTGGCCTGCGCACCGCCAGATCGTAGACCGATGTGGAAGGCCAGCGAGCGCAAGCTCATTTGGGCGAACGGGGCAATGGCTCAGGCCTTTTCTGCGAGCGATCCCGAGGCTCTGCGCGGCCCTCAATTTGATGCTGCCTGGGCAGATGAGCTGGCCAAGTGGAAAAAGGGACAAGATTGCTGGGACATGCTGCAATTTGCCTTGCGGCTTGGCCAGAACCCGCAGGTCTGTGTCACCACAACGCCGCGCAACGTGGCCTTGTTGCGTAGACTTCTGGCGCTGCCCTCTACCGTGCAAACACATGCGGCCACCGAAGCGAACCGCGCAAACCTGGCGCCGTCATTTCTTTCCGATGTGCGCGCCCGCTATGCAGGCTCACGCCTTGGACGGCAGGAACTGGATGGAGAGCTGTTGGAAGATGTGCAAGGCGCGCTGTGGAGTGCTGCTCAGCTGGAAAAGCTGCGCAGAGAGGCGCCGCCGCCCCTCAGCCGGGTTGTGATCGCAGTCGACCCGGCCGTGAGTGCGGGCAAAGCCTCGGACGCTTGCGGGATCGTTGTGGTAGGGGCCCTCACGGACGGTCCCCCACAAGATTGGTGCGCCTTTGTGCTGGAGGATTGTACGGTGCAAGGCGCACAGCCCCTGGCCTGGGCCAGAGCAGCCATTGCCGCGCGGGATCAGTATTCTGCAGACCGTTTGGTGGCCGAGGTGAACCAAGGGGGCGCCTTGGTGGAAAGCGTGCTTCGGCAGGTGGATCCGTTTGTGCCCTTTCGCGCCTTGCATGCCGCCAGGGGCAAAGGAGCGCGGGCCGAGCCGGTGGCGGCACTTTATGAACAGGGGCGTGTCTTCCACCTATCGGGCCTTGGGGAGCTTGAGGACCAGATGTGCCAGATGACTGCGCGTGGCTATCAGGGGCAGGGCTCTCCGGACCGGCTTGATGCAATGGTCTGGGCCATTCACGAGCTGATGATCCGGCCAGCCTCCGATCTGAGGGTCCCACGTGCGCGGATGCTCTGATTGATCCGCTGCGGGTGTTGCCTGTGTGGCGGGCGGGTGAATGAGCGGATCTTCATGTCCGGCTGTCACAACTGTTCCCAGCAAAGGGCGCAGTCGCGTCGATCAGGAATGAGGAGTGCAGCATGGTCTTTGACCGCCTGCGGCGCAGAAAGCAGCCGATGCAGCAATCGGCCCCGCACCCGCCAGAGCGCAAGGCCAGCGCTGCCGCGCGGGTTGCGAATTGGCATGACCGTGGGGGCGTAAACTGGAGCCCGCGCGACACCGTCTCACTGACGCGCAACGGTTTTGCCGGAAACCCGGTGGGTTTTCGTGCGGTGAAGCTGATCGCCGAGGCGGCGGCGGCCTTGCCCCTGATCCTGCAGGACAGCGCGCAGCGCTATGAGACGCATCCGATCCTATCGCTGTTGGCCAGGCCAAACCCGGCGCAATCGCGCTCTGACCTGATGGAGGCGCTGGTTGGTCATCTTCTGTTGTCAGGCAATGCCTATGTTGAGGCGGTCGCCACCGAGGAAGGCCTTCCGGGTGAGCTGCACGTGCTGCGCCCTGAGCGGATGAGCGTGGTGCCTGGCGCCGATGGCTGGCCGGTGGCCTATGATTATGCGGTCGCTGGGCGCAAACATCGCTTTGCCGCCGCGGGCGCGCGACGTGCAATCTGTCATATTCGCAGCTTTCATCCGCAGGATGACCACTATGGGTTCGCGCCCATCCAGGCGGCAGCCACCGCTGTGGATGTGCACAATGCGGCCTCACGCTGGTCCAAGGCGCTGCTGGATAATGCCGCGCGGCCCTCTGGGGCGCTGGTCTGGTCTGGGAGTGACAGTCAGGGCATGCTGACGGAGGATCAATTTCGTCGCCTAAGTGAAGACATTGAAAGTAACTTTCAGGGCGCGCGAAATGCTGGGCGGCCGATGGTTCTGGAGGGAGGGCTTGATTGGAAGCCGATGGGGTTTTCGCCCTCCGACATGGAGTTTCAAAAGACCAAGGAGGCCGCCGCGCGGGAAATCGCCCTGGCCTTTGGTGTACCGCCGATGCTCTTGGGCCTGCCGGGCGACGCGGCCTACGCAAATTACCAGGAAGCGAACCGCGCCTTCTATCGCCTGACCGTTCTGCCCTTGGTCTCGCGCGTGGCGGCAGTTCTGTCGGACTGGCTGTCGGGTTTCAGTGGCGAGGCGCTTGAGCTGCGCGCGGATCTGGATCAGGTCTCCGCCCTGTCCTCTGAACGGGAGGCGCAATGGCGCCGGGTGTCGCAGGCAGATTTCCTCAGCAAGGATGAAAAGCGTCGACTCCTTGGCCTGCCGCCCTTGGACATGAGGGATTGTGATGCCTGAGATGCAACTTCCCCCCTTCGATTGCTCGCCTGGTCTGCGTCTGTCGGCCCATGAGCGGGTGACGGAGATCCACAATCAGGCGGTCAACCGGCGGCTTGAGAGGATCGAGCAGATGATAGAGCGGCTGGAAAAGCGGCTTTGGCTGACGGTCTATGGCGTTGCAGCCGTCATTTTGGCGCAGGCATTTCAGTCCTTTCTGGTCGCACAATAGGACTGGAAAACAGTGCAGTAAAAGGAGCAATTCATGCAGGCGCAGCTTGAACTTGAACAGAAATTCGCGGGCAGTGACACGGGGCTGCAACTGGAAGGTGACGATGTCATTCAAGGCTATGCCAGCCTGTTCGGCGAAATTGATCAGGGCGGTGATGTCGTGATGCCGGGGGCCTACGGGGCATCGCTAAGCGCCCTTGCCGCGCGAGACTGCAAGGTGAAGATGTTGTGGCAGCATGACCCTGGTCAGCCCATTGTGGTTTGGGATGAGGTGCGAGAGGATGCCCGCGGCCTTTGGGTCAAAGGGCGGGTTCTGACCGAAACGCAGCGCGGAGCAGAGGCGGTATCGCTTATCGCAGCAGGTGCCCTGGATGGGCTGTCGATCGGCTACCGTACGGTTCAGGCTGCACACCATGAGGGGGGCGGGCGAAAGCTGACCGAGCTGGACCTGTGGGAAGTGTCCCTGGTGACCTTTCCCATGCTCGCCACCGCGCGGGTTGCGGCGAAATCGACCTCCGAGACGGAAGCCGTGTTGCGCGCCCTTGCGGCCGAACTGCGCGGCGCGCGGGATACGTAAGACCTCAAGGAAACAGGACAACAAATGAGCAAACTGGAAATCCCGGCCCTGGCCGGAGATGCGGTGCCGCTGGTGCAGGAAGTCCGTCAGGCCGTTTCCGGCTTTGTCAAAGACTTCAGGGGGTTCCAGGGTGAAGTGCAGGCGAAACTAAAACAGACGGAAGAGCGAATGACCATGCTGGATCGAAAAACTCAGGTGGCGGCGCGTCCCCATCTTGCCGCTAGCGAGGAGATCGGCGCGCCCCATCAAAAGGCATTTGGCGCCTACCTGCGCTCGGGCGATGAAGGGGCGTTGAGGGGCCTTGAACTGGATGCAAAATCCCTGTCGGCATCGGTCAACAGCGATGGTGGCTATCTGGTCGATCCGCAAACCGCCGATACCGTGAAGTCGGTGCTCCAGTCGACGGCGTCGATCCGGGCCGTGGCCTCGGTGGTTAACGTGGAGGCGACGTCTTACGACGTGCTGATTGACCATACTGACATTGGCGCTGGCTGGGCGACGGAGACCGACCCGAGCGCAGAGACCGGTACGCCCTCAATCGACCGCATCACTATCCCGCTGCATGAGCTGAGCGCGCTGCCCAAGGCCTCGCAGCGCCTCCTTGATGACAGCGCCTTCGACATCGAAGGTTGGCTTGCAGGCCGGATCGCCGATAAATTCGCTCGGGCCGAGGCGGCTGCGTTCCTGAGCGGCGATGGGGTGGACAAACCCACCGGCATCCTCAGCCATCCCACCGTGGACAACGACGTCTGGTCCTGGGGCAGCCTTGGCTATGTGGCGACAGGCGTCGATGGCGACATCGGCAATGGCGATGCGATCATTGATCTGGTCTATGCGCTGGGGGCTCAGTATCGGGCCGGGGCGTCTTTCGTGATGAACTCCAAAACCGCAGGCGTGATCCGCAAGCTGAAGGACGCCGATGGCCGTTTCCTTTGGTCCGATGGTCTTGCTGCTGGTGAGCCTGCGCGACTGATGGGTTACCCGGTGCTGGTGGCAGAGGATATGCCGGATGTCGCCTCAGGCAGCTACTCGGTGGCGTTTGGGGACTTTGCTGCCGGATATACCATCGCAGAACGCCCCGATCTGCGGGTGCTGCGCGATCCCTTCAGTGCCAAGCCTCATGTGCTGTTCTATGCGACCAAACGCAACGGCGGCGATGTCAGCGATTTTGCAGCCATCAAACTGCTGAAATTCGGCCTGAGCTAATCGCTTCAGGCCGATGACGGGGCCGGCAGCCCGGACCCGTCGGCGGGCGCATATCACCAACTCTTTGTCGTCCAGCTGCTCCCCCTCCGTCCGAGCGGCAAAGAGGATCTGCGCCCGCTGCAATGATCACACGAGGGGGGACACCGGCCTGGGGCCAACATTTGCGGGGAAGTGCGGAGAGATGAGATGATTTTGACCGAAGTGGCGCCAGTTCCGGACAGCGCTTTGCCGCTGGAGGCCTTCAAGGCCCATCTGCGACTGGGAACAGGCTTTGGCGAAGGCAACCTTCAGGACAGTGTTCTGATTGGGTTTCTGCGGGCGGCGGTTTCGGCAATCGAGGCACGCACAGGGAAGGGGTTGATCCGCCGGACATTCGAATGGGTCTTGCCCCGGTGGCGTGATCCGAGCAGGGCGACCTTTCCAGTGGCTCCGGTCGTGGCGATTTCTGCGGTGGTGGTTGAGGATGGCGCAGGCAGTCAAACCACTCTTGATCCCGGGCTCTACCACCTTGAACAGGACACCCATCACCCGAAGCTGCGGCCAGCAAGAGGCCATCTGCCGCTCGTGGCCAAAGGTGGCTCGGCAAAGATCACTTTTGAGGCCGGTCTTGCCACTCACTGGGGCGATCTGCCTGCCGATCTGGCTCAGGCGGTGCTGATGCTGGCGGCTCACTACTACGAGTACCGAGAGGATACAGGGCTGCACGGCGGCTGCATGCCCTTTGGGGTCACCAGCCTGATCGAGCGCTACCGCGCGCCGCGCCTGTCGCTGAGGGCGGTGCAATGACGGATCTTGCACCCGTGCCGCAACTTAGCCGTTCTCTGGTGCTGGAAGACCCCCAGCGTTTGCCCGATGGAGCAGGCGGCTATGTGGAAAGCTGGACAGCGCTTGGCACGCTCTGGGCCGAGGTGAGCGCCCTGAATGGTCGCAATGTAGATCAGCAGGGCGCGACCCTTTCGCTGCAGCGTTACCGGATCACCGTGCGGGCTGCGCCGGTTGGGTCCACCTCTCGCCCCCGCCCGGATCAGCGGTTCCGCGACGGAGAGCGGCTCTTTCGCATCGATGCGGTGAGCGAGGCGGATGCCCGCGGGCGCTATCTTACCTGTTTCGCGGTCGAGGAGGTGGGCGCATGACATATGCCCTGTCCGAGGCACTGCAATCGGCGGTTTATCAGCATCTTGCGTCGAACCCGGGCCTCACTGCGCTGATCGGTGGGGATCTCTTTGATGCGCTGCCATCGGGCACCTTGCCGCAGACCTATGTGGCACTTGGCCCCGAAGAGGTGGAGGACCGTTCGGATGTCTCAGGCGCTGGCGCACGGCATCGTTTCACGGTCAGTGTCTTTTCCGATACCGCCGGGTTTTCGGCGGCGAAAGCCGTGGCTGCGGTGGTGTGTGACGCGCTGATCGATGCGCCCCTCACCCTCACACGCGGACGGCTTGTGGGGCTGTGGTTTGAACGCGCTGCAGCCGAACGCCTGACCGATGGTGGGCGCAGCATTGTTCTGCGCTTTGCTGCGCGGGTTGAAGACGGATGAGCGTTTAGAGCAAGACGTAAGGCACTGTAATCATGTATGAAGTGGAGTGACCCCATGGGTGCACAGAATGGCAAGGATCTGCTGGTCAAGGTGGATATGACCGGGGATGGTCAGTTCGAAACCATTGCGGGACTGCGGGGCTGCGGGCCACGCGGGTCAGTTTCAACGCTGAAAGCGTCGATGTGACCAGTCTCGAAAGCCAGGGGGGCTGGCGCGAGCTGTTGTCAGGTGCCGGGGTGCGCTCGGCGAATGTTTCTGGCTCCGGTGTGTTTCGCGATGAAAGCACGGACGAGCGGGCGCGGCAGTTGTTCTTTGATGGTATCACGCCGGATTTCCAGGTTGTTGTCCCGGATTTTGGGATCATCGAAGGCCCCTTTCAGTTGACCGCCCTGGAATACGCGGGGACGCACAACGGTGAGGCCACCTATGAGCTGTCACTGGCCAGTGCCGGCGCGCTCACCTTCACGGCGGTATGACTCATGGCGAACCCGTTTGCAGGTCAGGTCGAAATTGTCATCGATGGAAGGCCTTATGCGTTGAAGCTCACACTTGGGGCTCTGGCCGGCCTGGAGCAGAGCCTGGGTAATGCCTCCCTGGTGGATCTTGTGAAACGGTTCGAAGAGGGTCGGTTTTCCGCTGGCGATATTCTGTCGCTTCTGGTGGCGGGGCTGGAAGGGGGCGGACATGATTTGCGGGCCGAGGATCTGGCTCGGGCTGAGATTTCCGGCGGTCCATTGGGTGCAGCAAGGATCGCGGCGCAGCTATTGGCGCGCAGTTTTGCACTTCCGGAGGGGCAGGGATGAGCGGTTTTGACTGGCCTGCGTTGATGCGGCTCGGCCTGACTGGGCTGCGCCTGACACCGGATGCCTTCTGGCATCTGACGCCGGCTGAGCTGCGCCTCATGCTGGGGCCAGATAGGGCCGGGGCGGCGATGGACCGGGCTGGACTTCAGGATTTGATGTCAGCCTTCCCGGATGGGCCAAGGAGCGAGGAACAAACCGATGGCAGGAACTGAAATCGCTGAACTTGAACTGCGAAGCGAGGCTTTGGGCGACGCGCTCGGAGAGGCTGCAGGCATGGCGGCAAGTTTCGATACCGAACTGCGCCGGGTACGTGATGCCTTCGCGGCGACGGGCAAGGATGTGCAGACGCTGGAACGCGGCATGTCGCGGGGGTTACGCCGTGCCTTCGAGGGGGTGGTGTTCGACGGCAAGAGCCTGTCGGACGCGCTGGATAGCGTTGCGCGCTCGATGATCCGTACCACTTACAACGCCGCCATTCGCCCGGTCACGGATCATGTCGGCGGCATCCTGGCCTCTGGTGTGGGCAACCTCGTGAGCGGGCTTTTGCCCTTTGCCGACGGCGCGGCGTTTTCCGAAGGGCGCGTGATGCCCTTTGCCCGTGGCGGCGTTGTGAGCGGCGCCACCCTGTTCCCGATGCGCGGGGGGGTGGGTCTGATGGGGGAAGCCGGTCCCGAGGCAATTCTGCCCCTGCGCCGCGCCGCCGATGGCTCGCTGGGTGTGACCAGCGCCGGGGAGCGGCCGATGCAGGTGGTGATGAATATCACCACGCCCGACGTGCAGGGCTTTCAGCGCAGCCAGGGCCAGATCGCCGCGCGCCTGTCCCGCGCTTTGACACGTGGCAACCGCAACCGTTGAACAACTCAGGGAGATTTTGCGATGAGCTTCCATGAAATCCGGTTTCCGGCATCGCTCAGCTTTGGATCTGTCGGAGGTCCCCAGCGGCGCACCGATATCGTGACGCTGGCCAATGGTCACGAGGAACGTAACACGCCCTGGGCGCACTCGCGCAGGCGCTATGATGCGGGCTTGGGCCTGCGTTCACTGGACGATGTGGAGGTTCTGATCGCCTTTTTCGAGGCGCGTCAGGGCCAGATGTACGGCTTTCGCTGGAAGGATTGGTCTGACTACAAATCCGCGCGCGCCACAGCAGATGTCGATTACCGGGACGAGGTGATCGGGCTAGGCGACGGGGCAACGACCGTTTTTCAACTGGCAAAGTCCTATCGCTCGGGTGAGACGCTCTATCGGCGCCCAATCGCCAAACCGGTCGCGGGGTCCGTTCGCATTGGCATCGAGCAGGAGGAACTGCGCGAAAGTGTCGACTATGCCCTTGATATAGTCACCGGGTTGATCACGCTTGTCTACCCGCCCGAGGCGGGCCTTCAGGTGGTCGCCGGTTTTGAATTTGATGTGCCGGTGCGCTTTGATACTGATCAGATCCAGACCAGCGTGGCCTCCTTCAAGGCGGGGGATGTGCCTACCGTGCCCATTGTCGAGGTGCGAGTCTGATGCCGGGTCCTGCACAGCCTTTTCTCGATCATGTCGCCACGGGGCTGACCAGCCTGTGTCGGGCCTGGGCTTTGACCCGGAAGGATGGTCAGGCCTTTGGCTTTACTGACCACGACCGGGATCTGACGTTTGAGGGCCTCTCGTTCAAGGCTGGCAGCGGTCTAACGGCCCGCGCTTTGCAGCAAGCCACGGGGCTGGCGGTGGACAACACGGAGGCGCTTGGGGCGCTTTCGGATGCAGCAATCCGGGAGGATGAGATTGCGGCGGGCCGGTTTGATGGCGCTGATGTGCGCTGCTGGCTCGTGAACTGGCAGGACATCTCGGTGCGCTGGCTGCAGTTTCGCGGCTCCATAGGGGAGCTGCGGCGCGCAGGCGGCGCATTCGAGGCTGAGCTGCGCGGGCTGAGCGAAGCGCTGAACCAGCCTCTGGGACGGATCTATCAAAAGCCCTGCACTGCCGTGCTGGGGGATACGCACTGTGGTTTCGACCTGAACACGCCCGGCTATGCCGAAGAGCGCGCGGTAGAGCGCAGCGAAGAGGGCCGGGATTTCTTCTGGGACGATCTGTCTGGGTTTGAACAGGAGTGGTTCACGCGCGGCCGCCTGACCGTGTTGAACGGGGTAGCCAAGGGATTGTGGAGCGCGATCAAGCAGGATCGCAGCGAGGGGCAGCAGCGCCGGATCGTGCTGTGGGAAGCTTTGCGCGCCGCCATAGCCCCTGGTGATATGGTCCGTCTCGAGGCGGGCTGCGACAAGAGGATGGAAACCTGCCGTCTGAAGTACAACAACCTTCTGAACTACCAGGGCTTCCCGGATATCCCGGGCGAAGACTGGGTGATGTCGGTCCCAAGATCCTCCGGGATCAACACAGGCGGAAGCCGCCGATGACAGGGGGCGCGGTTGTTGCAAGAGCGCGCTTGTGGCTGGGGACGCCCTATGTGCATCAGGCCAGCTGCCGCGGCGCTGGTTGTGATTGTCTTGGACTGATCCGGGGAATCTGGCGCGAACTGGGTGGGGATGAGCCAAAAGCCCTGCCGTCCTACACGATGGACTGGTCCGAACCGCAGGGACAGGAGCGGCTGTGGCAAGGCGCGCGCAGGCATCTGCACCCCAAGCCCCTGCACCAAGCATCGCTTGGTGATGTGCTGCTGTTCCGCATGCGGGCGGGATCTGTGGCAAAACATCTTGGCGTCCAGTCCTGGCTCGGCTCGGGACCTGAGGGCGGCGGAGCACTGCCGCGCTTCATCCATGCCTATGCGGGGCGGGGCGTTGTGGAGTGCGCGCTCAGCACCCCCTGGCGGCGCCGGATCGTGGCGCGATTTGCATTCCCGCAAGAGGGGCTCTGATGGCAACTATTCTTCTTTCCGCGGCGGGCGCCGCAATTGGCGGGGCTGTCGGTGGCACTGTGGCGGGCTTGTCTTCTGTCGTGATCCGGCGCGCCATCGGGGCAACCTTGGGGCGGGCCGTCGATGAGCGCCTGTTCGGGGCCGGATCGGATCCGGTGGAGACCGGCAGGGTCAATCAGTTCCGACTGACCAAGGCCAGCGAAGGTGAACCCATCGCACAGGTCTTTGGCCGCACCCGTGTCGGCGGTCAGGTGATCTGGTCCACGCAGTTTCTGGAAACCAGCCAGACCACCGGCGGGGGCGGGAAAGGGGCGCCGCGTCAGCCCACCGTCACCCGCTACAGCTACTCGGTGTCGGTGGCGATAGCCCTGTGCGAGGGTGAGATTACTTCGGTCGCCCGCATCTGGGCCGATGGGGAAGAAGTCTCGCCGCTAGATCTAAATATGACGGTCTATCGAGGCACGCCCGATCAGGCGCCCGATCCGCTGATGGAGGCGGTCGAGGGCGCGGGGCGGGTACCAGCCTACCGGGGAACCGCCTATGTGGTGATGGAGAACATTCAGCTCGAGCGCTTTGGCAACCGGGTGCCGCAGTTCTCATTCGAGGTGATCCGTGCAGAACAGCCCGGTGGCCCAGAGTATGCGGACGATCCAAGCCAGCTTGTGCGCGGTGTCGCGCTGATGCCGGGGACCGGAGAGTACAGCCTTGCAGCCAGTCCGGTTAATTATTCCGGCGGGCTTGGCGATATACGCGCCGCCAATACGCATACGCCCTCGGGGCAAACGGATCTTTTGACATCTTTGGCGGCTTTGGACGAGGAACTCCCGGCCTGTGATGCGGCCTCCTTGGTCGTGTCCTGGTTCGGGGATGATCTACCCTGCGGGGAATGCCAGATTAGGCCCAAGGTGGAACAAAAGCGCGCTGACGGGGTCAGCATGCCCTGGCGTGTCTCTGGGTTGACCCGCGCAACAGCCGAAGAGGTTTTGAAGAACAGCGAAGACTCGCCGGTCTTTGGTGGCACGCCGGCAGATGCTGCAGTGATCGAGGCGATCCAGGCCATGCGCGATCAGGGGCGCCGGGTGATGTTTTATCCGTTCATCCTGATGGAACAGCCCGAAGGCAATGGTCTCCCCGACCCCTGGAGCAACAGCGCCGATCAGCCGCATCTTCCCTGGCGGGGGAGGATCACGCTGTCGACCGCGCCCGGACGCAGCGGCTCACCGGACCAGAGCGCGGCTGCCGATGCGCAGGTGGCCGCTTTCATGGGGACCGCACAGGCGTCAGATTTCGTGGTTTCAAACGGCTCGGTCAATTATGCAGGCCCCGAGGACTGGGGGCTACGGCGCTTCATCCTGCACAATGCCGCCCTTTGTGCCGCAGCGGGCGGGGTCGAGGCCTTTTGCATCAGCTCTGAAATGCGCGGCCTCACGCAGATTCGTGGCGCCAGTGGGTTTCCTGCGGTAGAAGCCTTGCGGGATTTGGCAGCCGAGGTGCGGCAGATTCTCGGACCGCAGGTCAAGATCGGCTATGCGGCGGATTGGTCGGAATACAGGGGCTATACCAGCCCCGACGGGAACCGGTATTTCCATCTCGACCCGCTGTGGGCGGACCCGCAGATAGACTTCATCGGGATCGACAACTACATGCCCCTTTCAGACTGGCGCCAGAGCGAGAACCATCTGGATGCGGCGGCAGGTGTGCCTGCGATCTATGATCTTGAGTATCTGCGCCGTAATATCGAAGGCGGCGAGGGATACGACTGGTTTTACCATTCGCCCGAGGCTGAAGCGGCCCAGATCCGCACGCCTATCACCAATGACGCCCATGACGAGACCTGGGTCTGGCGCTACAAGGATATTCGCAACTGGTGGGCCAATACCCATCACGAGCGCATCGGCGGCGTGCGACAGGCTGCTCCCACGGCGTGGGAGCCGCAGAGCAAACCGATCTGGTTCACCGAACTGGGCTGCGCCGCCATAGACGGGGGCACCAATCAGCCGAATAAGTTCCTTGACCCCAAAAGCTCGGAATCCAGACTGCCGAAATATTCGAACGGGCAGCGGGACGATCTGATTCAGCGACAATACCTGCGGGCGATGCTTGGCTATTGGAGCGATCCGACAAATAACCCGACCTCGCCGGAATATGATGCGCCCATGGTGGATATGACCAACGCCTATGTCTGGGCCTGGGACGCGCGACCCTTTCCAGCCTTTCCGAATGAAGTGGAGGTGTGGAGCGATGGCAATAACTACCTGCGTGGTCATTGGCTCAACGGGCGGGTCGGGCAACGCAGCCTGGCTTCGGTGGTTGGTGAGCTGTGCAACCGCTCCGGGCTAGCAGATATCGACACGAGTGCTCTTTATGGAATTGTGCATGGGTATGCCCTTGAAAGCTTAGAAGACGCACGCGCCTCCCTGCAGCCCTTGATGCTGCGGCACGGGTTCGATGCGATTGAGCAAGACGGCTTGTTGCGGTTTCGCCAGCGCACCGGGCGCGATGTCCAAGGTTTAGACCTGGAAGTTCTGGTGGATAGCAGCGAGGTTGAGGGTGGCCTGAACCAGATACGCGCAGGCGAGGCGGAACTGGCCGGTCGCGTACGTCTGCGGTTCCCAGAGTGGGGCGCGCGCTATGATCTGGCTTCTGAAGAGGCGATCCTACCGGATGATGCCACCCGTGCCGTCAGCCAGAACGATCTGGCGCTGGTGCTGACCCGGGCCGAAGCGCGTCAGACCGTGGACCGCTGGCTCATTGAGGCCAGGATCGCGCGGGATACGGCCAGGTTCGTGCTGCCACCCTCGCTGCTGGGGATTCGTGTTGGAGACGTTGTCGCACTGCCTGCCATCGGTCCTATGGGCACGGAACAGGATGGGAAACACCCAGCTCGCGCGCTGTTCCGGCTGGACCGGATCGAAATGGCCGAGGCGCAAATGGTTGAGGCGGTCCGGATCGATCCCGGTGCCTATGAACCCGCTGACGTGCCTGAAGACCTGCCCCGCGCCAGCGCCTTTGTCGCGCCAACTCCCGTGGCGCCCTTCTTTATGGATTTGCCCTTGCTGACCGGAGATGAAGTCCCCCATGCTCCCCATCTTGCCGTGACGGCTGATCCTTGGCCGGGAACCGTGGCTGTCTATGGCGCCCCGTCGGATGAGGGATATGCGCTGGAAGAGATCATAGCCGCGCGATCCATCGTGGGTGTGACCGAAACGCCGCTTCCGGCGGGGCCCTTGGGGCGCTGGGATCGAGGCGCGGACTTGCAGCTGCGCCTGATCTCTGGGAGCCTGGAGGCGCGCGACAGTCTGGCCGTACTCAATGGGGCGAATGCCTTGGCCATTGGCGACGGGAGCAATGGAAACTGGGAGATCATCCAGTTCCGCGAAGCTGAGCTGGTCGCGCCGAATACCTATCTGCTGCGCGGACGTTTGCGCGGGCAACTTGGTAGTGACGGGCTGATGCCAGAGGTCTGGCCGGAAGGTTCCTTTGTGGTTCTGCTGGACGGAACGCCTCAGCAACTGGACCTGCCACTCGACCAGAGGCGGATTGCGCGCCATTACCTTATTGGCCCGGCACGTCGGGGTTATGAAGATCCAAGTTATGTCCATCGGATTGAAGCCTTTGATGGCAACGGATTGCGACCCTATGCGCCGGTTCATCTGCGGCTCAGCGGCGCGCTGGGCGCCGATGTCGCGGTGAGCTGGATTCGTCGCACCCGGATCGAAGGGGACAGCTGGGATCTGCCGGATGTGCCCCTTGGCGAGGCGCGTGAACAGTACAGGGTTCGTATTCTGCGCGGTCAGACCCTGTTGCGCGAAGACATCACAACCCAAAGCGCCTGGGCATACGATTTGGCTATGCAAGCGGTCGATACAGTCATGCCCGGGGATATGTTCGAAGTTGCGCAACTGTCGGATCGTTTTGGGGCAGGCTTTGCGGCGAGGGCCGTTCTGGAATGAGGCGACCCATTCTGCCGGGGGATGTCTCGACAGTGGCCCGCGCTCTTCTTGCGGCGCCCTGCGGTCAGAGAGGCGCCGTTCTGACGGCCATTTTCGAGGGAGCACAAGCCGCTCTGGAGCTGGACAGGCGTGCGGGCTGCTTGCATCCGGAATGGGGAAACGGCGGACTTGAGGCAGCCGCGCGTCGCTATGAGCTGGCCGATGAGCCAACGTTTGATCACACGGACTATCTGTGTTGCACGATTATGGTGCTGCTGGAGATGGAGCGGCGGCTCGCCATGGCGGGCGGGGTCGGATGTGCAGAGGATCCTCAAAAGCCTTGAGAGGTGGACCTTCCGCGCAGCCCTGAAACAGGGAAGCGCTCCCGTTGGGCCGGGCGCCGCGCTGCCGCACGGCGCGGCTGCTCCTTTTGGCTGCGTCGTATCATGGCTAGAAATATCTTACTTCACAAATTTGCGTTTTGTGATTTCTGGGTTAGGTACATATCCTGAGGGCAGCAGAGGATGTAATGCCATGATCAAAACCCGCAAAGCCGTGACCCCGCTGGATCCTGTCTGGGACCGGATCGCCACAGAGGCGCAAGAGGCTGTCGAAAAGCAGCCCCTCATGGGCGGTTTGATCCATGCCTGTATCCTTCACCACCCAACGATCGAAAAGGCGCTGTCCTACCGGATCGCAGCAAAGCTGTGCTCCAATGAGATGTCGATGGTGATCCTGCGGGAGATCGTCGAGTCCGCTTATGAGGCGGACCCTGCACTGGTTGCTGCCGCGCGCGCCGACCTCATGGCGGTCTACGAGCGCGACCCGGCCTGCCACCGTCTGTTGCAACCGATCCTGTACTTCAAGGGCTACCAGGCGGTTCAGGCCTACCGCGTAGGTCATTGGCTGTGGAGCCAGGGCGACTACGATCTGTCGTATTTTTTCCAGATGCGCATTTCCGAGATTTTTGGCGTGGATATCCATCCGGCAGCGCGCATCGGTCAGGGCATCATGATCGACCACGCGCATTCCATAGTCATCGGTGAAACGGCGGTGGTTGGAGACAACGTTTCCATGCTGCATTCCGTCACCCTTGGCGGCACCGGCAAGGAAGAGGAAGACCGTCACCCCAAGATCGAGGATGGGGTGCTGATCGGCGCCGGCGCCAAGGTTCTGGGCAACATCAGGATCGGTCACTGCAGCCGTATCGCGGCAGGTTCGGTCGTGCTGGAAGACGTCCCGCCCTGCAAGACGGTTGCAGGAGTGCCCGCACGGATCGTCGGAGAGGCCGGTTGCGCCCAGCCTGCGGTAAGCATGAACCAGGTTCTTTCCCACGAGGGCTGAGCGGCAGAGCACAACAGATCAAAGAAAAGGCGGTCCCCAAACCGGAGACCGCCTTTCGTTTGTCTTGTGTCTTGGGTCGGGACGGCCTTAAGCCAGCATGACCATCGGGTTCTCCAGGTTCTCGACGATCGCCGCCAAGAGGTTTGCGCCAAGGGCGCCGTCGATGACCCGGTGATCGACTGACATTGTGACGCTCATGACGGTTGCGACCTTCAGCTCGCCATCGGCGCCGACCACGGGCTTCTTGCTGCCCGCGCCGACCGCGAGGATCCCGGAGTGCGGCGGGTTCACGATAGCATCGAAATTGTCGATGCCGAACATGCCAAGGTTGGAGATGGCAAAAGCACCGCCCTGATACTCATGTGGGGCGAGCTTGCGGTCGCGGGCGCGGGCGGCGAGGTCTTTCATCTCGGTTGATAGCGCCGAAAGGGACTTCACGTCCGCATCCTGAAGTACCGGCGTAAACAGCCCACCTTCGATGGCAACGGCGACCGCGACATCCGAGGCCTTCATCTGCAGCACCCGGTCCCCCGCCCAGACGGCATTGGCCTCGGGCACGGCTTGCAGCGCGTTGGCAACTGCCTTGATGATAAAGTCGTTGACCGACAGCTTTACGCCGCGCCCTTCCAGCTGTTTGTTGAGCTGGCTGCGGAAGGCCAGAAGCGCGTCAAGCTGGATGTCGCGGCGCAGGTAGAAGTGCGGGATGGTCTGCTTGGCTTCGGACAAGCGCGCTGCGATGGTCTTGCGCATACCGTCGAGCTTGACCTCTTCGTACGCGCGTCCCTCGTACATCTTGGCCACCATATCGGCCGATGGGCCCGTGGCCGGGGCAGGGGCCGCTGCGGCGGGGGCAGCGCTTGCAGTCGGGGCGAGTGCCGCAGGCTCTTTGGGCGCTGCGGTAGCGTTTTCCACGTCCGACTTGATGATACGTCCACGCGGGCCTGAGCCTGCAATGCTGGCCAGATCCAGTCCCTTGTCCGCCGCAATGCGCCGGGCCAGGGGGGAGGCAAAGATGCGATTGCCATCCGCAGCGACAGGCGCGGCCGGGGCAGGGGATGCGGGCGACGCGGAGCCCCCTGCGGGGGCCGCCTTGTCACCCGCGTCAGCCGCCTGTGCAGTGTCCTGCGCGGCTTCCGGTTTCGGGGCAGGCGCTGCGGCCACATCATCGGCGCTTTCGCCATCGGCCAAGAGCACAGCGATGGGGCTGTTGACCTTTACCCCTTCGGTGCCTTCGGCCACCAGGATCTTGCCGATGACGCCTTCGTCCACGGCTTCAAACTCCATGGTCGCCTTGTCGGTTTCGATCTCGGCCAGCAGGTCGCCAGAGGAGACGGTGTCGCCTTCCTTGACCAGCCATTTGGCAAGGGTGCCTTCCTCCATCGTGGGAGAGAGGGCGGGCATCAGGATTTCTGTCGGCATCGCTGTCTCTCCTTACCGGTAGGTGACTTGTTTCACAGCTGCGATCACCTCATCCGTGGTGACCAGCGCGTGTTTTTCGAGGTTGGCGGCATAGGGCATAGGCACGTCCTTGCCGGTGCAGGTGACCACGGGCGCATCGAGATAGTCAAACGCTTGCTGCATCACCTCGGAGGCGATGTAGCTGCCGACCGACCCTTGCGGCCAGCCCTCTTCGACCGTCACAAGCCGGTTGGTCTTCATCACCGATTTGATCACTGTCGGCAGGTCCATCGGGCGCAGGGTGCGCAGGTCGATGACCTCGGCCGAGATCCCCTCTTCGGCCAGCTTGTCTGCTGCTTCCAAAGCATAGGTCATGCCGATCCCGAAGGAGACGATGGTGACATCACTGCCCTCGCGCCAGATGCGGGCCTTGCCAAAGGGCACGGTGTAGTCGTCCACATCCGGCACATCAAAGGAGCGACCATAAAGGATCTCGTTTTCAAGGAAGATCACCGGATTGGGGTCGCGGATTGCCGATTTCAGCAGGCCCTTGGCGTCAGAGGCGGAATAGGGCATGGCCACCTTGAGGCCGGGGATCTGCATGTACCACGCGGCGTAGTCCTGGCTGTGTTGGGCGCCGACGCGGGCCGCCGCGCCATTGGGGCCGCGGAAGACGATGGGGCAGCCCATCTGACCGCCAGACATATAGAGTGTCTTTGCAGCCGAGTTGATGATCTGGTCAATCGCCTGCATTGCGAAGTTGAAGGTCATGAACTCCACGATCGGATGAAGGCCGCCAAAGGCAGAACCCACCGCGATCCCGGCGAAACCGTGCTCGGTAATGGGGGTATCGATGACGCGCTTGGCGCCAAATTCGTCCAGCAGCCCTTGGGAGATCTTGTAAGCACCCTGGTATTCGGCGACTTCCTCGCCCATCAGGTAGACCTCTTCGGTCCTGCGCATTTCCTCAGCCATGGCATCGCGCAGCGCTTCGCGCACGGTCTGTTGCTTGAGCACGGTGCCTTCGGGCCAATCGGGTGTTTCATCCACTTCAGGGGCCTCTTGAGGTGCGGCAGCAGCGGTGGCCGGAGCGGGCGCCGAAGGTGCCTCTGCGGTCGGCGCTTCCTTGGTTGCGGGCGCAGCGGCAACATCATCTGCGCTTTCGCCCTCTGCCAGAAGCATGGCGATGGCGGTGTTGACCTTCACGCCTTCAGTGCCTTCGGCGATCAGGATCTTACCGATCACGCCTTCGTCCACAGCCTCGAATTCCATCGTGGCCTTGTCGGTTTCGATTTCGGCGAGAATATCGCCAGAGTTTACGGTATCGCCTTCCTTGACCAGCCATTTGGCCAGCGTGCCTTCCTCCATGGTTGGCGACAGGGCGGGCATCAGAATTTCAGTTGCCATGATATTGGGTCCCCTCAGGCGCTTTGCTGCGGAATGGTTTCGGCGTAGATATCGGTCCAAAGCTCATCGAGATGGGGCTCTGGGCTTTCCTTCGAGAAATCCGCCGACTTGTTGACGATGTCCTTGATCTCCTTGTCGATCGCTTTCAGGTCATCCTCGGTGGCATGCTTGCCGGCCAGGAGCATCTCGCGAACCTGTTCGATCGGATCGCGTTCGCTGCGCATCTTCTGCACCTCTTCGCGGGTGCGGTACTTTGCCGGATCGGACATGGAGTGACCGCGATAGCGATAGGTCTTGACCTCAAGAATGTACGGCCCCTTGCCTGCGCGGCAGTGGGCAACGGCGCGTTCTCCTGCGTCTTTCACGGTCAAGACGTTCATGCCGTCAACGGCTTCACCGGGGATGCCAAAGGCCTCGCCACGGGTGAAGAGTTCGGGCGTAGAGGTAGAGCGTGCCTGGGCGGTGCCCATGGCGTACTGGTTGTTCTCGATCACAAAGATCACCGGCAGCTGCCAGAGCGCGGCCATGTTGAAGGTCTCGTAGATCTGGCCCTGGTTCGCGGCGCCGTCGCCAAAGTAGGCAAAGGTCACGCGTCCGTTGTCCTTATATTTGTCCGCAAAGGCCAGGCCCGCACCAAGCGGCACCTGGGCGCCAACGATGCCGTGACCACCGTAGAAGTGCTTCTCTTTAGAGAACATGTGCATGGAGCCACCCTTGCCCTTGGAGTAGCCCCCTTCGCGACCGGTGAGTTCGGCCATCACGCCGTCCGGGTCCATGCCGCAGGCCAGCATATGGCCGTGGTCACGGTAAGAGGTGATGCGCTTGTCGCCTTCCTCGGCGGCAGCTTCCAACCCCACCACGACGGCTTCCTGGCCAATGTAAAGGTGGCAGAAGCCGCCGATCAGGCCCATTCCATAAAGCTGGCCGGCCTTTTCTTCGAATCGGCGGATCAGCAGCATCTCGCGGTAATTGCTGGTCAGCTCTTCGGCAGAAACGTTTGGTTTCTTGGTGGTTTTCCTTGCGGCCATAGTGGCGGACTCCCCCTGAATGCCAGATAGTTTAGCGTTAAACTAATTCATATGCGATTTTCTGGCCTGTGGCGAGTGCTTTTCTGATGCCGCGCCTGAGCGATGCAGAAAATCAGCATAAAACCCTTGAAATCGCCCTCGGTTCCCCAAACGCATGCTTAAAATTTGCACGCCAAGTGGCGCGCGGCAAGGGTGCGTCATCTCACGCTTCGGCGAGCGTCAGGTGATCGGATCTTCATGAGTGATTGTGGGCTGTTTAGTGGATGACAATTTCATCCGCGCGCAGCATGCCAAGAACGGAACGGGCTTGCTGGTCAAGAAGGTCCAGATCGAGGTAATCGTCCGACAGGCGGCGCGTCTTGTTTTCCATCTGGTCGATGTCTTGCTGTAGCAGAGCGAGATCCCGGCGAAGCTCTTCGGCTTCTGCCTGGATCTCGACCCTTCTGAACAACCCGAAATCGCCCTGCACCGCCGCAAAGGTAAAATACGCGCTGAGCGCGAATGCGATGGAAAAGAAGACGAATGCGCCAAGGGATGGCGTGTTGCTTCGGGTCACGTTGAGATTGCCTGTATGCTACTGCTCAAGATATTGTTTTTGCACCGATTGTTTCGATGTCTGGCATGTTTATGCCACAAGCGAATCGCTCTGTGAATCCCCAAATTGGTTAATTGCGTCAGTTTCTGCTGTGATTATGGTCCTGTGGCCTGAACGCAACGAAATCGCACCCTGTGACGCCACGGCGGGGATGGCCTCTGCTTGGTGCGTCGATACGATCCTGCGACGTATGGAGGAGATAAGATGCAAAAGAATGCGATGCCTGCGCCAGTGCAGGCAAGCGGTCCACGCGGTGATCTTGGGACACATGTGGTGGAGAACCAGCCCGTGCCACGTACTGCCTGGTGCCTTTGGGACGGGGATCGGGCTTTGCGCGAACAGGTCGCGCATCACGGTGGAGACGGATCGGCTCTGGCCGAGGCAGGCGCGCTTTACGGGAGTGCGGAAATCCTGCAGGCGGCAGAGGATGCGCGCAGGGATCCGCCGCGGCTCACACTTTTTGCGCGCTCGGGGCATCGGCTGGACGAGGTGCAGTTCAACCCTGGCTATCACCGGGTCATGTCTGCCGCCAAGGAACAGGGCTATGCCCATAGCGCCTGGAGTGGGAAGCCGGGCGGTCATGTGACCCACGCGGCCCATGTCTATATGCTCAATCAGGTCGAGCCGGGCGTCTGCTGCCCGATGACAATGACCTATGCTGCCGTGCCTGCGCTGCAGGCGGATGCGACGCTTTCCGAAATCTGGGTGCCGCGGCTTCTGAGCCCCGAATATGACGGCTCGGCCCGACGAGTGGAGCAGAAAAAGGGTGTGACCCTCGGCATGGCGATGACTGAGAAACAGGGTGGATCGGACGTGCGTGCCAACAGCACTCGCGCGGTGCGCGATGGGCAACACTACCGGCTGACGGGTCACAAATGGTTCTGCTCGGCGCCGATGTCGGATGGCTTCCTGACATTGGCCTATGCCGAAGGCGGCCTGACCTGTTTTCTGGTGCCGCGCTGGCTGGAAGGGGAGCGCAACGGTATCCGTCTGCAGCGCCTGAAAGACAAGCTTGGCAACCGGGCCAATGCCAGTTCGGAGATCGAATACGTCGATGCGCTCGCCTACCGCCTCGGCGAAGAGGGCGCCGGGGTGCGAACCATCATCGAGATGGTCCACCACACCCGACTGGATACGGCACTGGCCCCGGCGGGTTTGATGCGTGCCGCCCTGGCCGAGGCCGCCTGGTGGGTCGAGGGGCGTTCGGTGTTCCAGAAGAAGCTGATCGACCAGCCGCTGATGCGCTCGGTGCTTGCGGATTTGGCTTTGGACGCTGAAGGCGCGCTCGCCTCGAGCATGGCCATGGCTGCAGCTTTTGATCGCCAGGACGAAGAAAGCCGTGCTTTGGCCCGGATCGGTGTGGCACTAGCGAAATACTTGAACAACAAGCGCTGTATCCCTGTGATCGGGGAGGCGATGGAGGTGTTGGGTGGCATGGGCTACATTGAAGAAACGCCAATGCCGATGCTCTATCGTGAGGCGCCGCTCAACGGCATTTGGGAGGGATCGGGAAACGTCATCTGCCTTGATATCCTGCGCAGTCTTGCGCGGGAGCCGCGCGCGGGAGAAGCCCTGAACGCTATGCTGGATCGGGTGCGCGGCGGGGATCGCCGCTATGACGAAGCGCTGCAGGCGCATCGCGCGCGCTGGCCGGGCCTGCCGACAGAGGGTGAGGCAAGATGGTTTGCAGAAAGCCTCGCAACCCTGATGACCGCTGCAAGCCTGCTGGATACCGCGCCAAATGCTGTGGCTGAAGGCTATGTCACTAGCCGCCTGTCGGGTATGCGCGGATCGCTTCCGGGATCTGTATCGGGGCTGGATGAGACAGCCATTCTCGAGCGTCTCACCGGGTGAGGGCGTGAAGGCAACGGTGCCGAGCCTCCGGGCCCGGCACCATGTGGTTTGGTGTCAGCCTTGTTCCAAGGCGGCCACGCCGGGCAGGGTCTTGCCTTCCATCCATTCAAGGAAGGCGCCACCGGCTGTGGAAATATAGGTGAAGTCGCGCGCCGCGCCCGAGGCATTAAGGGCCGCAACCGTGTCACCACCGCCAGCCACCGAGGTCAGCTTGCCTGCGCGTGTCAGCGCCGCCGCCTTTAGCGCGGTCGCATTGGTGGCCGCATCAAAGGGCTCCATCTCAAAGGCGCCAAGCGGGCCGTTCCAGATCAGGGTACGGCTCTGTTCGAAAATGTCATTGATCCTGGCGACGCTTTCCGGGCCCGCATCGAGGATCAGGCCGTTCTCGGGGCATTGATCCGCTGGCAGGACCTGATAGGGGACGTGGGACGCAAAGGTTTCCGCGACGACCACATCGGACGGCAGGATGATCTGGCATCCTGCGCCTTCGGCCTTGGCAATGATCTCGGCTGCGGTGTCTTTCATGATCCGCTCGGCCAGGGATTTGCCGACGGAATGTCCCTTGGCCACAAGGAATGTATTGGCCATACCGCCGCCGATCACCAGGTAGTCGACCTTGGTGATGAGGTTGCTCAAAAGCTCCAGCTTGGTGGAAACCTTGGCGCCCCCCACGACTGCAGTCACGGGACGGCTCGGCGCGCCGAGAGCGCTTTCGAGCGCCGAGAGTTCCGCCTGCATCAGGCGGCCTGCGCAGGCGGGCAGAAGGCGGGCGATACCCTCGGTAGAGCTGTGTGCGCGGTGGGCGGCTGAGAAGGCATCGTTGCAATAGACATCGCCCAGACGCGCCATGCCTGCGGCCAGTTCGGGGTCGTTCTTGGTTTCGGCCGCATGGAAGCGGGTGTTCTCCAGAAGCAGCACTTCACCCGGTTGCAGCGCGGCGGCGGCGGCCTCGGCTCCGGGGCCGATACAGTCGGCGGCAAAGAGAACGCGTGTTTCAAAGGCGCGCTCCAGCGTCGGGATCAGCTGGTTCAGCGACAGGTTCTCGCGGCGCTCTCCGCCGGGGCGACCGAAATGGGCCAGAAGGATCGGCTTGCCTCCGGCATCAAGGATATCGCGCACGGTCGGGGCAATGCGGCGGATCCGGGTGGAGTCGGTCACGACGCCGTCCACGATCGGCACGTTTATATCCACGCGCACCAGGACGCGCTTGCCGCTGAGATCCATGTCATCAAGGGTATTCCAGCCCATGCTCAGGCTCCTTTTGGTCTTTGGCAAATGTCTTTTCCCGCTGTTTCGGAGCTTTTGCGCTCGCAGTCAATGCTCACGCTTGGCATTCAGCGCCTCTGGCCTTAGGTATCTGCCAAAGCATAGACGACAGGAGAGCCAGATGGCCGAGATCAAAGACCCGGAAAACACCATCATCATCGAGCTGAAAGACGGCAACGTAGTGATCGAACTGCTGCCCGACGTGGCGCCCAAGCACAGCGAACGCATGAAGGAACTGGCCCGCGCCGGTGAATACGACAACGTCGCCTTTCACCGGGTGATCGACGGCTTCATGGCGCAGACGGGTGATGTGCAGCACGGCGATATGGAAGACGGTTTCAACCTGCGCATGGCGGGCACCGGCGGCTCCAGCCTGCCGAACGTTCCAGCCGAGTTCTCCAAACTGCCCCATGACCGCGGCACGCTGGGCGCGGCGCGCTCGGCCAACCCGGATTCGGCCAACTCGCAGTTCTTCATCAACTTCAAGGACAACCACTTCCTGAACGGCCAGTACACCGTCTATGGCCGCGTCATCGAAGGCATGGAGCACGTGGACGCCATCACACGGGGTGAGCCGCCAGCAAGCCCCGATCGCATGATCAGCGTCAAGGTGGCCGCCGATGCTTAAGCTTGCAGCAGCTCTGAGCCTTGTCGCCGGGTCCGCCTTTGCCTCTGGCCTCGAAATCCAGATCGAAGGCGAGGGCGCCAATGGCACCGTCAAGATCGATCTCTATGAGGATGTCGCCCCGAAACACGTGGAGCAGATCACCGCTTTGGCTGCCGAAGGTCAGTATGATGGTGTGGTGTTCCACCGTGTGATCGAAGGCTTCATGGCGCAGACCGGCGATGTGCAATACGGCAAAATGGGTGCCGACATGCGCATGGCTGGCATGGGCGGCTCAGAGCGCGCTGATCTTCCTGCCGAGTTTTCGGACGTGCCCTATGATCGCGGTGTCGTGGGCATGGCGCGCTCGCAGAACCCCAACAGCGCCAACTCGCAGTTCTTCATTATGTTCGCACCGGGTCACTTCCTGAACGGCCAGTACACGGTCGTTGGCAAGGTGACCGAAGGCATGGATGTGGTGGATGCCATCAAGCGCGGCACCGGGCAAAACGGCTCTGTGGTTGGGCAACCTGACGTGATGACAAAGGTCACCGTGACCGACTGACCTACCTTGAAAAGAAAGGCGCCTTTGGTGTGCCTTTATCAGGAACGCCCGTGCATGGTCTGTGCGGGCGTTTTTCTTTGCCTGCTGTTTTTGTCTTTGGGTGAAGTCTGCGAAAAAAGAAAAGCGCCGCAGAGATGCGGCGCTTCTTGTTTCCGTTACCCTTTGATGGGCTAGCGCCTGCTTAGCTTTCTGCCTTTGCTGCCGCCGGGGCGGGGGCCGCCGCGGCTGCAGGCGCAGCCTTCTTGGCGCCTGGGTTCAGCGGGTCGTCTTGACGCTGCACCGAGCCCTCGAAATGAGCGCCGCTTTCGATCGCGATCGTCTTGTGGATGATGTCGCCCTCGACACGCGCAGTGGAGGTCAGGCGAACCTTGAGGCCCCGCACGCGGCCCACAATGCGGCCGTTGATCACAACATCATCGGCGGTGACTTCACCTTTGATGGTGGCGCTTTCACCGATGGTCAGCAGGTGGGCACGGATGTCGCCTTCGACGGTGCCTTCGACCTGGATGTCGCCGGTCGTTTTCAGGTTGCCGGTGATGTGCAGATCGGAGCTAAGGAGCGATGCCGGCGGTTTGGCCTTGGGCGGGGAGGCCTTGAATTCGCTCGACGGTGCAGCGGGCGGTGCGCTGGGTGTCGCTGACGCAGGGGTTGCATCGGCCTGCTTGGGCCCGGGCTCGTTGATTTTGCTCTTAGAAAACATTTCGTGCAGCCTTGATGTAGATCATAGGGTTTACCGGTTTTCCGTTGACCCGTACCTCGTAATGAAGGTGGGTCCCGGTAGACCGTCCGGTGTTACCCATATCAGCAATGTGATCCCCGCGCGAGACCCTTTGACCGACCTTCACACGGAGTTTGGAGTTATGGGCATATTTCGTCTCAATGCCGAAAGCATGGCGGATCGTCACCAGCTTGCCATAGCCAGATTGCCAGCCCGCATGGGTGACAACGCCGTCAGCGGTCGCATATATATCGGTGCCGGTCCGCCCGGCAAAGTCCGATCCTTTGTGCAAGCGGCGTCCGCCTGTTTTAGGATCGCGGCGATATCCAAAACCGGAAGTCTGACGCACCAGCCCAAGGTTAACAGGCGTGGCAAAAGGCGCTTGCTGCGCCGCCATCCGGTAGAGGTTGAGCTGATCCAGTTCATTGAGAATCTTGTTGGCGCGCAGTTCCTCGGCTGTGGGTTCCTCACCACGCGTGGACAAGGCCAAAGGGGTTAGAGGCCCGCCCTGGCCGTTGTAGCCGCGCCGCACCTGCTCCAGAATGCTGTCGGGTGGCATTCCTGCGTTGCGGAACATCTTGTCAAGCGGGGCAACCGAAACCGTCACAGCCTCTTCCAGCTGACGGAAGATCTGGTTGTTGCGCTCATCCATCAGCTTGATTTCCATTTCAAGCGAATCCCGCTCTTGGAGCGCGGATTGCGCGTCGGCGCGCACCTGGTCACGCTCTGCAGCGGTTTCGGCCAGCGCGCTGGACAGGAACTCCATCTGCACCGGAGCAACGGATGCAAGTGATTGTGTTCCGCTGTCCTGAGCAGCCTCCTTGCGCAGTTCGGCCAGTTCGGACCGCGCCGCATCGCGCTGGCTCATGGTCTCGCGCAGAGTGGCCTGGATGACTTCGATCCCGGTTTCAAGTTCTCGGCGCCGGGTTTCCGAGGCCAGCAGTTCGGACTGCATGTCCGAGATCTGCGCAAGGGCGGCGTTGAAGCGGTTCTGTGCGGCAAGGGCTTCTTCTGCGCGGCTGTCTCGTTCCTGGGAGATCGCATTCAGGCGCTCGCGGTACGTGATCTGATCCCGTTTCGCCTGTTCCCGAAAATTGCCAGCGCCGATGCTGTCCATCAGTACCACGGCTGTCGCAATGGCGGACCAGCCAACAAACAGGGTCACGCCAATGAAGGCCGCGAGTTGGGTTTCCGGGCGCAGGCGAATGAACCTGGTGTCGTCATCCGATTTTAGAAAAACGCGACGTTCGGGGAAGTATCTCTCCAGAAAGGCGTGTATTCGAATAGTCAGACGTCTGCGCACGTGCTGATCCTTGTTCCATCCCATCAAGTCTGGCGCTGTTTGAACCCGGTCAGGCCCTTGAGCGGAGCGCCATGGCCCATTTGAATAGCTCTAGGGTGCCATTTGGGCAAGTCCGTTGACCAATTGGAAAGGAATTGCAGGGCTCAAGGCCGGTGATTGGCGGAAATCTGCCGGAAGTGCGCGTCGGTCAGCCCCCGGCGGGCTGGGCACCGGTCTCGGTCAGTGGCCAGTAGAAATCCGGCGGCAGGCCCGCCTCGGCGCGCTTTTCTTCATTGAAGGGCGGCTTTAGGGCGCCGTGGAAGTACTTACGCACCAAGTCATGGAACACGTCCTTGGGGTCGAGGTTCTCGCGCCCGCACAGGAAGTGAAACCATTTTGAACCATAGGCCACGTGACCGACTTCCTCGGCATAGATCGTCTCGAGCGCGTCCACGGCCTCGGTCAGCTTTGCCTTGCGAAATATCCCGATCATGCCGGGCGTCACATCCAGACCGCGGGCTTCAAGAACCATTGGAACCACAGCCAGGCGCCCCATGAGGTCTTCTGCGGTATCTTCCGCGGCACGCCACATGCCCGCATGAGCAGGCAGGGCGCCGTAGTGGCTGCCGAGGCTTTCAAGGCAGTCGCACATCAAGTTGAAATGCTTGGACTCCTCATCTGCCGCTTTTACCCAGTCGTCAAAGAATCCCATGGGCATCGGGACGTGCGAGAACCGCGCAATGATGTCCCAGTGAAGATCCACGGCATTGAGTTCGATATGAGCGACCGCATGTAAAAGTGCGATGCGGCCCGCTTCGGATCCGGGCTTGCGTTTTGGCACATCGCGCGGATCGAGGAGTTCGGGCCGGTCGGGGCGGGCCGGTTGCAGAGGTGGGCTTGCTCTACCGATTCGTATTTCGGGGGCCTCGTCGCGCCGGGCCGCAAACCAACTGGCGGCATGGCGGCGCGATAGGGCGGTTTTCTGGCGGCCATCCGCAGTTGTCAGAACCTCGGTTGCCATTTCGGCAAGGGAAAGAGGAGTGTCGCTCATGTCGGCTCCGTTTCATCGGGTGCGGCTTTATCGGGTGCGGGATGTGTTCCTGCACCGTGTGGCGGGGTTTGGCAACCGGCTGCGTTGTGGCAACGCCGCGCGCCGGGCCCAAGGCCACCAGGGGCATGGCCAACTGGCCCTGTTCCGCGGGCGTGGGAGTTTTGCGTCTCGGTGGCGATCAGATTTTCCAAATTCGCAGGTGATTGATCATGGATGAAGTTGGTAACTGTTGTTCGGAAGACAACTCGCCAGGGCCCAAGGCCTCTGTGAAAAGACGGACACTCTTCATACGTTCCGCTTCCCTTAATTGCTTCAGATCCGCAATTAATTGGTCGATTGCTTCGCCATCCAACAACAGATGCACCGCAGCAGTAGAGCCGTCTGTAATGCTTTCATCTTCCAGTTCTACTGTGAACTTCACTTCGATTATCCATGCCGGGTTGATCGACTGCCGCCTAGGGTGGGCATCCGGCCTATCCATGCTTGATGCCCACCGGGTATTGTAGTCGTGACAGGACCTAGAGGGCCTTGACCGCCTCCAGCACCTCCTCGACATGGCCATCGACCTTGACCTTGCGCCAGATCCGCGCGATGCGGCCCTCGGCGTCGATCAGGAACGTGGAGCGTTCTATGCCCCAGTGTTTCTTGCCGTACATGTTTTTTTCCTTCCACACGCCATAATCCTCGCAAGTGGTGCCTTCGGCGTCGGACAAAAGCGGTGTGGTCAGGTCATGTTTGGCGACGAATTTGTCGTGTTTGGCCACGGTGTCCTTGGAAATGCCAAAGACCTTGGCACCGGCATCGGCAAAAGCCTGCAAAGAGCCTGAAAATCCAATGGATTCCTTGGTGCAGCCCGGCGTATCATCGCGGGGATAGAAGAACAGAACGACGGCCTCTCCCTTGAGGTCTGAAAGAGAGACCTCGCCGCCGCCATCGCGGGGCAGGGTAAAAGATGGCGCGAGATCGGACGGGGCAAGATCGGATGGTTCGGACATGGTGTGTCTCCGCTTGGTTTGGCTGTGTCGGATGCCATAGATAGACTATGGTCGGCAAAGGAAAAGCACATATCGAACCTGGGGCAGATCATTCGCAATCCGGTCGCAAGGTCGAAACGGCCTCTGCGAACAGCGGTTCTGCAAGTCCGGTGTCCGGACCCGAAGCGCAGCATGGGCCGGGCGGTGCGGGGCGCCTGAAAAGGCGTCGGCGCAAGTGGGTCAAACCTGTTGTGCGACTGCTTTCGGTCCTGTGCGTGCTTGCTGTGCTGGGGCTTTACTTCGGTATCGGAACCCGGATTTCTGTCCCGGACTGGGTGCGGCAGAGGATTGAGGTCAGGCTGGAGCAGAACCTTGGTGGACTGCAGGTCGAATTCGGTCCGATGCATATGGTTGTCAACCGGGGCTGGAGGCCAAGGATCGGCCTTCAGGATGTTGTCTTACGCCAGCCTGACGGAACGGCGGTTGCCAGATTGGCCGACGCTGAGATCTCGCTGGCCATGCGGCCTTTGTTGCGGGGACGGCTTCAGCCCAAGAAGATCTGGCTGAGCGGTCTTTTTGCCGCATTGCGACGGGACGCGAACGGCAACTTTGAACTCAGCTTTACAGATGCAGGCTCACCGCTACGCTCTGCCAAGGACCTGCCTGAGCTTATCGAATCCTGGGATGCCCAGCTTGAGAGGCCGAGGCTTTTGGCTCTCACTGAGGTCACGACCGAAGCTGTAACGTTGCGATATGAGGATGGTCGGCTCAACCGTGTCTGGACACTGGACGGGGGCACGGTGCGGTTGGCCCGTGAGGACGCGCGCCTGTCCCTTTCAGGTCAGTTTTCGGTGCTGAGCGGGCGCCAGTATGTTGGCAGTGTCGAAGCCAACTACCGATCCGACATCGGGGATGCATCGGCGGAATTCGGGTTCCTGATCAGTGAGATCGCGAGCGAGGATATTGCCGTTCAGGCGCCCGTCCTAGGCTGGCTGCAAGCGCTTCGCGCACCAATTTCCGGCTCGCTTCGGGGCGGGATCGACAGCAGCGGTGAGTTGCTAAGCCTCGCTGCCAGCCTGCAGATCGGGCAGGGCGTGATCCAGCCATCGCCCGAAACCCTTCCGGTTCCGATCCGAAGCGCCCATAGCTATTTCACCTATTTTCCGGCCGACCAAGCCCTGCAGTTTGACGAGTTGAAAATCGAAAGTGGATGGGTGTCCGGCACGATGGAAGGCCGCGCCGCGCTGAGTGGGATCGAGGATGGCAAGCTGACCGAGCTGGTCGGGCAGATGCAGGTGTCGGATTTGCAGCTCAATCCGGGGTCTCTTTATGATGCGCCTCTCGAATTTGCCGGTCTCTTTGCCGATTTCCGTCTGCAGACCGAGCCGTTCCGCCTGCAGGTTGGCGAAATGCTGGTGCGCGACGGAGAGTCTCGGGTTCTTCTGGACGGGAGTGCTGCGGCGGATGCGGATGGATGGACCTATGCGCTGAACGGCAAAGTGGATGAGATCTCGGTTGCGCGTATCAAAGAGCTTTGGCCTGCAGCAGCCCCACCAAAGCCCCGCGAATGGGTGCAGGAAAACCTCTTTGCCGGAACGCTCAAGGACGCACGGGTCGCCCTGCGCGGCCAGGGCAGCGGTAAGCCGTTTGTGCATCTTGATACCAGCTTCTCTGGTGTGCATGTCCGGTTTCAAAAGCACATGCCTCCGTTGCAGGAGGCCTCTGGACATTTCAATCTTCACGGCACCCGCCTTGTGGCCATTGCCAGTGCGGGTCATGTGACGGCGGATGAAGGCGGAGAGGTCGATGTTGCGGGCACGTCCTTCATTATCCCTGACACCTCGATCAAGGGGGGGGGACCAGGGATTGCGCGGGTTGAGGCGTCGGGTTCCGTGACAGCGGCGCTCTCGTTGCTGAATCGACCACCGCTGAATGTGATGTCCAAGGCGGGGCTGCCTGTCGAACTGGCCGATGGGACGGTGCGCGTCGCCGGGACATTGTCGGTACCGCTGCGCAAGGGCGTGGCGCCGGATGAGATCCGCTATCACTATTCCGGTCAGCTCTTTGATGTTGAAAGCCGTGTTCTGGTGCCAGGGCAGGAGGTTCGCTCAGAACTGCTGACCGTCGCAGGGGACCAGAGCCGTGTGGAGATTGCGGGCAAGGCGAGCCTGTCGGGGGTGGCGCTCACTGCAGCCTGGCGTCAGGGCATTGGTGCGGGCTCTGATCCAACGAGTTTTGTGAACGGCACCGTTGCGCTGTCGGAGAACGTGCTGAAAACATTCAACATCGGCTTGCCGACCGGCACGGTCTTTGGGGAGGGAACAGGTCGCTACAGCCTGCGCCTCACGCCCGGAGTTCCGCCCGAATTGACCCTGACTTCTGCATTGGAGGGGATCGGATTGCGCATTCCCAGCCTCAGTTGGCGCAAACCGCCGGATGCGGCAGGGCTTCTTGACATGATCGTGACCCTGCGGGCCCAGCCCTCGGTCGACCGTCTGCGAATTGACGCATCCGGGCTCACGGCCTCCGGCACAGTGACAACGCGCGAGGATGGAAGCCTTGAGCGCGCGGCGTTCAGCTCGGTCTCGCTGGGAGACTGGCTCAACGGTCCAGTCGAGTTCACCGGGCGCGGTTCAGCCCCACCGGAACTGCGCATGACCGGCGGTCGCATTGATATGCGCCTGGCCCCCTTCACAAGCAGCAGCGGCAGTGCCGACGGCAGTGGCAGCGGGGCAGGCATCGGTCCCATCACTTTGGGACTGGACCGGCTGCAGGTCACCGACAGTATCGCGCTGACCGGGTTCAACGGAATCTTTTCGGTCGCGGGCGGTTTTCGGGGAGAATTTGCCGCCAATCTGAACGGACAAACCCCGCTGAGCGGCATCCTGGTGCCCGAAGGCGGTGGTACGGCGACGCGGATCAAGTCGCGGGACGCAGGCGGAATTTTTCGCGCTGCCGGCGTTCTACGCCATGGCGAGGGCGGAAACTTTGACATGACGCTGGTGCCGGCCGCACAGGCGGGCGAATACGATGGGCGCATGACAATGCGCAACATGCGCATCAAGGATGCTCCCTCGATGGCCGCGCTGGTCAATGCCATAAGCCTGGTAGGACTTGTCAATGAGCTTTCGGGGCAGGGTATCCTGTTCTCCGAGGTCGAGGCCAAATTCCGACTGGGGTCGACACATCTGATCGTGCACGAAAGCAGCGCTGTGGGGCCTTCGATTGGTTTGTCGATGGAGGGAAACTACAATCTGGCAACAACCGCGCTGGATATGCGCGGAGTGATCTCTCCGCTTTACATGCTGAATGCGATTGGCAGCGTTCTGACGCGAAAGGGGGAAGGATTGATCGGATTTTCCTTCCGCCTGCGCGGGACCGCAGATGATCCGGCGGTACAGGTCAATCCGCTATCTGCACTTGCGCCGGGAATGTTCGGCGAGCTGTTCCGCGGTCGCACGCCCGAGGTTCCGGGCCAGGCTCCGGCGGCCGATGCGCCAACCAGTGGACCTCTGGCTCCGGAAAAACCGACAAGGCGACCGCAATCCTCCCAGGCTGGTGAACGTTAAGCGCCAGTTGCCTTTTTTGAATGGCAAAGACATTCAGAAGCACCTATATCGCGCCGCATGAAACTGAGTGACTTTGACTTCGACCTCCCAGAGGATCTGATCGCCACCCGGCCTGCCTCTCCACGCAGTTCGGCCCGCCTTTTGGTGGCCAATGGCGCCGAGATTGCGGACGCCCATGTCTATGATCTGCCGCAATGGCTGCGACCCGGTGATCGGCTGGTGCTGAACGATACCAAGGTGATCCCAGCGCGCCTGTCTGGTCTGCGCCACCGCGTGAGCGAGCAGGGAGAGACGGCGGCGCGAATAGAAGTCACGCTGCTTGAACCGGGCGCCGATGGCACCTGGGCGGCCCTGCTGAAGCCGCTCAAGAAGGTAAGGCCGGGCGAGGTGATCGTCTTTTCAGATCGTTTCACTGCCGAGCTGGAGCGGATTGAGAATGGACAGGGGGCCTTGCGGTTCAATCTGGAAGGCGATGATTTCGAGGCCGCGCTGGCAGAGGCGGGGGCCATGCCGCTGCCGCCCTATATCGCCGCCAAACGCGCCGCCGATGAGCAGGACAAGACTGACTATCAGACTGTCTGGGCCAAGAATTCGGGCGCGGTTGCCGCGCCCACGGCTTCATTGCATTTTGATGAACCGCTCTTGAAGGCTCTGGCCGAGCGCGGCGTGACCTTCACCTATGTGACCCTGCATGTTGGTGCCGGCACTTTCCTGCCGGTCAAGGTGGACGATGTGACCACCCATAAAATGCATGCCGAATGGGGGCGCGTAAGCCCCGAGGCAGCAGCCGAGATCGCCGCGACCAGGGCGGCAGGGGGACGTGTGATTCCGGTTGGCACCACCGCCCTGCGCCTGATCGAAAGCGCGGGCCGTAGCGGCGAGATCAAGCCATGGGAGGGGGAGACAGATATTTTCATCTACCCCGGTTTCACCTTCCATGTGGCAGACGCGTTGATGACCAATTTCCATTTGCCACGTTCGACGCTGATGATGCTCGTTTCCGCGCTTATGGGGCAGGAGGAGATCAGGCAGATCTATGCCCACGCAGTCGAGAGCCGCTATCGCTTCTTTTCTTATGGCGATGCGTCGCTTTTGATCCCGCCCGCGCCGGGGGCGGATCAGCACTGATCCGGGCAGCCGTGTAGGGTCACACTGCAAGGAAAGCGCCTTTTGGTTGCAATCCGGGCGCATGAATGAAAACGATCAGGCATCGGACGTCACCACCGGGCTGCGGGCAATAAAGCCCGACCCGGTTTTCTGGTGTTTGGCAGGAAAAACCCCGTGGCCCTCATCCGGGCGGCTGACGGCGGGCAACAAAGGTAATTTGGGCAATGTGGCAGGTACTGTCGAGCGCGTGGGCGCTGCTATTGGGTATGGGCATGCTGATGGTCGGGAACGGTCTTCAGGGCACGATCCTCGGCGTGCGCGGTGACTTGGAAGGGTTCTCCACGCTCGAGATGTCCTTTGTGATGTCGGCCTATTTCGTGGGTTTCCTCGGCGGCTCGCGTATGGCGCCCGAGATGATCCGTCGGGTTGGACACGTGCGGGTCTTTGCCGCGCTGGCTTCACTGATCTCGGCGGTGATGATTCTTTATCCCGCGATTACAAACCCTTTTGCCTGGATGCTGGGCCGCGTGCTGATCGGCTTCTGCTTTTCCGGCGTGTATGTCACGGCCGAAAGTTGGCTCAACAATGCCGCTGACAATGCCAACCGGGGTAAGGCGCTGTCGCTTTACATGCTCGTACAGATGCTTGGGATTGTTTCGGCGCAGGCGCTGATGCTGGTCGGGAACCCGTCGGGCTATGAGACCTTCGTAATTGCCTCGGTTGTGATCTCGGTCTCTTTTGCGCCCATTCTTCTGTCGATTTCGCCTACACCGGCCTTTGACACCACAAAGCCGATGAGCCTGCGGCAACTGATGGATGCCTCTCCGCTGGGCTGCGTGGGCATGTTCCTTTTGGGCGGGGTGTTCTCTGCCCAGTTCGGCATGAGCGCGGTTTATGGCGCCTCCGCCGGGTTGACCCTGCCTCAGATCTCGCTGTTCGTTGCTACATTCTATGTCGGAGCCTTGCTGCTCCAGTACCCGCTTGGCTGGGTGTCTGACCGGATGGATCGCCGTGTCGTGATCCTGTTCGCGGCCGCCTGCAGCGGGGCGGCTGCCGTACTGGGCATGGCACTTGGCGGGAATTTCGTGTTTCTGCTGGTCGCAGCCTTTCTGATTGGCGGCATGACCAACCCGCTCTACTCTTTGCTGATCGCGCATACCAACGACTACCTTGACTACGATGACATGGCCGCCGCGTCGGGTGGGCTGGTGTTCATCAACGGCCTTGGCGCCATTACCGGCCCTCTGATCACCGGCTGGCTGATGGGGGAGAGCATCATGGGGCCGCCGGGCTTTTTCATGATCATGGCCGTGCTGACCTTTGCCCTTGCTGCCTATGCGCTGTACCGGATGACCCAGCGAGCATCGATTGCGGTCGACGAATCGGGCACCTTCGCGCCGATGGCGCCGACTGGCTCTCCGGTTGCGGTGGAATTTGCGCAAGAATACGTGATCGAGACCGAGCTGGAAGAGCAGGAAGCCGCGCAAGAGGCGAGCTGATGGCGCTAACGTGCCGAAATCGTGAGCAATATTTCACCAATTGCCGCCGCTGTTGCAATTCGTGACGCCTCTGTCCCTTGCCATACTGGGCCATTGTCTTTGATGGTGGAGACAGGTTTTGTAAGTGGAGAAGGTAAAATGGTCGGCCCCGAAGACATCCTTGAGTTCTGGCTTGATGAAGTCGGAGAAAAAGGGTGGTACATGCAAGATGGCGATTTGGATGACCGTATTCGTCAAAGATTTGAACCCACTTGGGAAGCAGCCTGCGAAGGCCGTTTTTCACTTTGGCTGACATACCCAAGTGGGACGCTGGCCTATATCATTCTGACCGACCAGTTCCCGCGCAACATGTTCCGCGGCTCGGGGCAGGCTTTCTCGTCTGATTCCATCTCGCTGGCCGCTGCAAAGAATGCGATCCACAAGAAATGGGACCTCAAAATTGACGAACCCGCGCGGCAATTTTTTTACCTGCCGCTGATGCATTCGGAAAACCTGTATGACCAGGAACGTTGCGTGCGTCTGATGAAAGAGCGGATGCCGCAAAGCGGCGACAGCAATCTCCTGCACGCCCGTGCGCATCGGGCCGTAATCCGAAAGTTCGGTCGTTTCCCTTACCGGAACGAGGCCTTGCTGCGCAATAGCACCGCCCCTGAGATCGCCTATGTCCAGAAGGGTGGATATGGCGAGACGGTGCGCACCCTGCAACAGGCAAGCTGAACACGGCTGTTCGTGCAGGTAGGGGGATTGGCGCGCCTGCCTTTGCATCACCTGTGTGGGCGCACCTACGGGCGCGTTACGCTTATGGCTTGCTAGCCTTGGCCGAATGCCTCTGCAAGGCTTCGCACAAGGCTGGCGGCAAAGGCCTCGGCCGCAGCGATGGCGGTTTGATCGATCGTTGCAAGCTGTGCTGCCATTGTCACTTGCGCGTCAGAGATACGCATTTCGATGGCGTCCAACCTCTCGGCCAGCTGAGTATCGATTGCTCTACCTGATGCGATTGCCGAACGAATTTGACCAACCTCCGCGCGCAGTTCAGTGATGCCCTGATACACCGAACTGAGGTTGTCCCGTGTCGATACAAGCTGGTCAGTCAGACTCTCAACCGAAGAAAACAGCTGCCATCCCAGGAACAGGCACAAGGCTGCCAGCAGTAGCGTTGCGTTGATCAGGGCTTTTGCGAGGTCCAATACGGCCTTGGTCATCTCTAGGGGCTCCGTTCTGCAGGGGCGGCTGGGTTCCGTATCACGGCGATTTTGATTGTCGCGCTCGTGTCACTGTGCCTATGGTTGACTGCTGATGCAATTGCCGGTGTGCGTTGCCTAATAAAGTGCCACGGGGCACGTGGCGCATAGCAGGGTTCTGGAAACCGAGATTGCAGTGCTTGACAAACTAGTTTAATGGTAAACTAGTTTTGGTCCAGTCTGGCGAGGGATATCATGGCCGCACAAACCTATGACGTGATCGTAATCGGCGCAGGGCCCGGTGGCTATGTTGCCGCCATCCGGGCGGCGCAGCTTGGTCTCAAGGTCGTTTGCGTTGAGCGCGAGCACCTTGGTGGCATCTGCCTGAACTGGGGCTGCATCCCCACAAAGGCGCTGTTGCGGTCTGCCGAGGTGTTTCACCAGATGGAGCGGGCCAAGGAATTTGGCCTTACGGCGGACAAGTTCGGCTTTAATCTCGATGCCATCGTGGACCGCTCCCGCAAGGTCGCAGCGCAGATGAATGGCGGCATCAAAGGACTGTTCAAAAAGAACAAGGTGACCTCGATCATGGGCGAGGCCACGATTGTCGCCAAGGGCAAGGTCTCGGTGAAAACCGACAAAGGCACCGAAGAGTTGACGGCCAAGAACATCATTGTTGCCACCGGCGCGCGGGCTCGCGAACTTCCAGGGTTGGAGGCAGACGGCGATCTGGTCTGGACCTACCGCCATGCACTGAAACCGGTTCGCATGCCGAAAAAGCTTCTTGTCATCGGCTCGGGTGCGATCGGGATCGAGTTCGCGAGTTTCTACAATACGCTTGGCGCAGATACGACTGTGGTCGAGGTTATGGATCGCGTCCTGCCGGTTGAGGACAAAGACATCTCCGCCTTTGCCAAGAAGCAGTTCGTCAAACAGGGGATGACGATCATGGAAAAGGCCATGGTCAAGCAGCTGGACCGTGGCAAGGGCAAGGTCACCGCTCATATCGAAGTGGGCGGCAAGGTTGAAAAACACGACTTTGACACTGTGATTTCCGCCGTGGGTATCGTTGGCAATGTAGAGGACCTCGGGCTGGAGGCGCTTGGTGTCAAGATCGACCGAACCCATGTCGTGACGGACGAGTATTGTCGCACGGGTGTCGACGGCGTCTTTGCGATTGGCGATATCGCCGGGGCGCCCTGGCTTGCGCACAAGGCCTCTCATGAAGGGGTGATGGTGGCAGAGATGATCGCGGGTAAGAAGGTCCACGCAATCAAGCCGAACTCCATTGCGGGCTGCACCTATTGTCACCCGCAGGTGGCCTCGGTCGGTCTGACTGAGGAGAAGGCCAAGGAAGCCGGATACAAGCTCAAGGTCGGCAAGTTCCCCTTCATCGGCAATGGCAAGGCTGTCGCAATGGGCGAGGCTGAGGGCATGGTCAAGACCATCTTCGACGAGAAAACCGGCGAGCTTCTGGGGGCCCATATGGTTGGCGCCGAGGTGACCGAGATGATCCAGGGCTATGTGATTGCCCGTCAGCTGGAAACCACCGAAGAAGACCTGATGGAGACCGTCTTCCCGCACCCGACAATGTCGGAGATGATGCACGAAAGTGTGCTGGCGGCCTTTGATCGAGCCCTCCATATCTGATCGGGGTCCGGCTCTTCTGTCTGTGATTTCACAGACAACGCCCGCCATTTCGGCGGGCGTTTCGCATTCTGTATCGGGCAGGATGAACCTGTGCATTTCAAGCAATTGAGCTGTGGTTTGATGCGCCTTGCCTGAAAAAATGAGCGCGCGTACCACGGGAACAGAAAATCACCGGGGGCCAGGACATGGCAATGGCAGCAGTTGAGCGGACTCGGTGGGGCGTGATCTTCCTGATCTGGTGTGCAGGACTGGGCGCTGCGGCGCAATACGGCAAGATCAGCGTCGTCTTTGAGCAAATGGCCAATCTGTTTCCCAGTGTGGGCAGCTCCATCGGCTTTGCTGTGTCTTTGGTGGGTTTCCTTGGTATCCTTCTGGGGATCATTGCGGGCATGGTCGTCTCGGCCTTTGGCTTCCGCCGGACATTGGTGGCGGCTTTGCTGAGCGGGTCTGCCATGTCTGCCCTGCAGGTGCTTGATCTCCCTTTCGGGGCCTTTCTAGCGACTCGTGTGATTGAAGGGCTGTCGCATCTGGGGCTGGTTGTTGCGGCCCCCACATTGATCGCGCAGATCAGTTTGAGCCGACATCGCGGCGCGGCGTTGACGCTTTGGAGTACGTTTTTCGCGGTGGCCTTTGCGCTATTGAGCTGGGCTGGCGTGCCGCTGGCACGGGCATGGGGCGTTCAGGCGCTGTTCGGTGCCCATGCAGTCATCATGGCCGTGCTTGCGCTGGTGCTGGCCCGCGCTTTGCGGGATGTGCCGGTGCCGGACCGTCAGCCGATGCCAGGGCTTTCGTCCCTGCCGCGCCTGCACCTGCAGATCTTCCGGTCTCCCCGGCTGGCGGCGCCCGCTGCGGGCTGGCTGTTCTATACAATCTGTTTCGTTGCGATCCTGACAGTCTTGCCGCCCTATCTGGATCCGGCGTGGCGGGCATTTGTCATGGGGGCGATGCCGCTTACGAGTATTGCGGTGTCCATGACCCTTGGTGTGGTTCTGCTTCGTCGGGTCACCGCCGTCGCGCTGATCCAGCTGGGGTTTGTGCTGAGCGCTTTGTCGTTGATATGGCTCTGGTTGGATCCCGGGGCGCCGATGGGATGCCTTGCGCTTGCCGGGGCGCTGGGGCTGGTGCAAGGGCCCAGCTTTGCCTCGGTCGCGCAGCTGAACCGGCGCGCGGCAGATCAGGCCAGTTCCAATGGGGCGATGGCGATGGCTGGAAATCTGGGCAATACAATCGGAACGCCCCTTATGGTGTGGACACTGGCGTTTGGCGGGTACAATGCGATGGTTGTTGTTGCGGCAATTCTCTTTCTGTGCGGCTTTGCGGCGCACGCGCTGTTGGCGATGCGCCGCAGAAAAGAAGATGTTCACTGAACGTTCTTCATTTTGGGTTGGAGACTCAGCTCGCTTTGCCTATCTCTAGGGGCAAGCACTGGCGTGCAGGCCGGGTGCTGGTATTTGGGGGCTTTTATGGCTGAGCTGAAATCCATCGAGGTGCGCGGTGCGCGCGAACACAACCTGAAAAACATCGACGTGGATATTCCGCGTGATGAGTTGGTAGTGATCACCGGTCTTTCTGGCTCGGGCAAATCCTCGCTGGCCTTTGACACCATCTATGCCGAGGGGCAGCGGCGCTATGTGGAGAGCCTCAGCGCCTATGCACGCCAGTTCCTCGACATGATGGAAAAACCCGATGTGGACCACATCAGTGGCCTGTCCCCGGCGATTTCCATTGAGCAGAAGACCACGTCAAAGAACCCGCGCTCGACCGTTGGCACCGTGACGGAGATCTATGACTACCTGCGCCTGCTGTTTGCGCGCGCGGGAACGCCTTACAGCCCTGCCACCGGCCTGCCCATTGAGGCACAGCAGGTGCAGGACATGGTGGACCGCATCATGGCGCTGGAGGAGGGCACACGGGGTTACCTGCTGGCCCCCATCGTGCGCGACCGCAAGGGCGAGTATCGCAAGGAAATGCTTGAACTGCGCAAGCAGGGCTTTCAGCGGGTCAAGGTGGACGGAGAATTTTATGAGCTGGACGAACCGCCGACCCTCGACAAGAAGTTCCGCCATGACATCGACGTGGTGGTAGACCGGATCGTGGTCCGCGAAGGGCTGGAAACCCGGCTGGCCGATAGTCTGCGCACGGCGCTGGACCTGGCCGATGGCATCGCCATCCTCGAAACCGCCCCGCGTGAGGGGGATCCGGAACGCATCACCTTCTCAGAGAATTTCGCTTGCCCTGTCAGCGGCTTCACTATCCCTGAGATCGAACCGCGCCTGTTCTCCTTCAACGCGCCCTTTGGGGCCTGTCCCGAATGTGACGGTCTGGGAATGGAGCTGTTCTTTGATGAACGCCTCGTGGTCCCGGACCAAAGTCTCAAGGTCTATGACGGCGCGTTGGCCCCTTGGCGCAAGGGCAAATCCCCCTATTTCCTGCAGACGATCGAAGCCATCGCCAAACACTATGAGTTCGACAAGAACACGCCTTGGAAGGATCTGCCTGCCCATGTGAAACAGGTCTTTCTCTATGGCTCGGGCGACGAGGAAATCGCCTTCCGCTATGACGAGGGCGGGCGGGTCTACAATGTCACCCGTGTCTTTGAAGGCGTGATCCCGAACATGGAGCGGCGCTACCGCGAGACGGACAGCAACTGGATCCGCGAAGAGTTCGAACGTTACCAGAACAACCGCCCATGCGGGGCCTGCGGCGGCTACCGGCTGCGCGAAGAAGCGCTGGCGGTGCGTATTGCCGATGTTCATGTGGGGCAGGTGGTTCAGAAATCTATCCGCGAGGCACTGGCTTGGATCGAGGATGTGCCGAACCATCTGAGCGTCCAAAAACAGGAAATCGCCCGCGCCATCGTCAAGGAAATCCGAGAACGGCTCGGCTTCCTCAACAATGTGGGGCTTGAGTACCTGACGCTCAGCCGCAACTCGGGCACGCTGTCGGGCGGCGAAAGCCAGCGGATCCGGCTGGCCAGCCAGATCGGCTCGGGGCTGACGGGGGTGCTCTATGTGCTGGATGAGCCCTCCATCGGCTTGCATCAGCGCGACAACGACCGGCTGATCACCACGCTCAAGAACCTGCGCGATCAGGGCAATACGGTGATCGTCGTCGAACATGACGAGGATATGATCCGACAGGCCGATTACGTATTCGACATCGGCCCCGGCGCCGGGGTGCATGGCGGGCAGGTGGTCAGCCATGGCACGCCGCAAGCCATTGCTGCCGATCCGGCCTCGATCACCGGGCAGTACTTGTCCGGCGCGCGCGAGATTGAGATCCCCGCGACCCGGCGCAAGGGCAACAAGAAGAAGATCAAGGTGGTCAAGGCGACCGGAAACAACCTGAAAGAGGTGACCGCCGAATTCCCATTGGGCAAATTCGTCTGCGTCACTGGCGTCTCGGGCGGCGGCAAATCGACCCTGACGATTGAGACCCTGTTCAAGACCGCTTCGATGCGCCTCAACGGTGCGCGCCAGACACCGGCACCTTGTGAGACGATCAAGGGGCTGGAGCATCTCGACAAGGTGATCGACATCGACCAGCGCCCCATCGGGCGCACACCGCGTTCGAACCCGGCGACCTATACCGGCGCTTTTACCCCGATCCGCGACTGGTTCGCGGGTCTGCCAGAGGCCAAGACGCGCGGCTATAAACCGGGGCGCTTCTCCTTCAACGTCAAGGGCGGGCGTTGCGAGGCCTGCCAGGGCGATGGTGTGATCAAGATCGAAATGCACTTTCTGCCGGACGTCTATGTGGAATGCGAGACCTGCAAGGGCAAGCGCTACAATCGCGAAACGCTTGAGGTCACCTTCAAGGGCAAGAGCATCGCCGATGTGCTGGACATGACCGTGGAAGAGGCGCAGCAGTTCTTTGCCGCCGTGCCCTCGATCCGGGACAAGATGGATGCGCTGATGCGGGTGGGTCTTGGCTATATCAAGGTGGGCCAGCAGGCGACGACCCTCTCAGGCGGTGAAGCGCAGCGGGTGAAACTGTCCAAAGAGCTGTCCAAACGCTCTACGGGCCGCACGCTCTATATCCTCGATGAGCCGACCACGGGTCTGCATTTCGAGGATGTGAAAAAGCTATTGGAAGTGCTGCATGAATTGGTGGAGCAGGGCAACTCCGTGGTGGTGATCGAGCATAACCTCGATGTCATCAAGACCGCCGACTGGATCATCGATATCGGCCCCGAAGGCGGCGACGGCGGCGGGGAGATCGTTGCGACCGGCACGCCGGAAGAGGTTGCCAAAGAGCCGCGCAGCCACACCGGGCGCTATCTCAAACCAATGATTGAGGCCCGCAAAGTCGCGGCGGAGTAGGGCGCATGGCCCAGGTGGGACTGGCGCTGGGATCAGGCGGCGCGCGCGGCTGGTGCCATATCGGTGTCCTGCATGAGCTGCACGAAATCGGTGTAAAGCCGCAGGTCATCGCAGGCTGCTCGATGGGCGCACTTGTGGGGGCGGCCTATGCGGGCGGCAAGTTGGAGGCGCTGGAAACCTGGGTGCGGGGCCTCACGCCGACGCGGCTGCTTGGCTTGATTGATGTTCGCCCCGGCAGCGGTGGGATCGTGGCGGGCAGTGAAATCATGACCTTGCTGGATGATCTGGATCTGCCGGAGCGGATCGAAGACTTGGATCTGGTCTTTGCAGCCGTGGCCACCGATATGGAAACGGGGCGAGAGATCTGGCTGCGCGAGGGCAGTCTGAAAGATGCGGTGCGGGCTTCGGTCGCCCTGCCGGGGGTGATTAGTCCGCACCGTGTAAATGGCCATTGGATGCTGGACGGAGGGCTGACCAATCCGGTTCCGGTCTCGACCGCCCGTGCCATCGGTGCCGATGTCATTTTTGCTGTGAACCCTAATGCCAAGCTTCACGGAAAGCTGTGGACACGGCAAACGGGCAGGCTGGAAGGTAAGCTCGATGCGCTACCGGAGTGGTTGGGGCAAGCCCTGAGCCCGGTTGTGGGTGATGCCACAACACCGCCGGGGTATGCCGAGGTTGTCTCGACCGCGATTGATGTCATGACGGAACAAATCCGCCGCGCGCGTCTTGCTGGAGAGCCGCCGCAGGTGCTGCTCAACGCGGATCTGTCTCATCTTTCGGTGCTGGAATTCAGCTGCGGGGACGAAATCATCCGGGAAGGGCGCCGTATTGTAGAGGCCCAACAGCAGCAGATCCTTGATTGCACCGAAGCGTAGGCAGGCGCTGGACGCACCCGCCTGCCGCTTTCAACGGAGCAGTTACTTGTTGGGGCAGGTATTGACGCCAATGAGGGAATAGAGCGGGCAAGTACCCATCAGTCCGGTTGCAAGCGGCACGACGCCAATCCACATCCACCAACCAAAGCCCATCAGCGCGCCGACGATCAGCAAGGCGCCGACGACGATCCGCAGGATCTTGTCCAGACCCCCGACATTGTTTGCAAACATGACAATTCCTTTCTTTGCTATTGCCGGAAGTCTAACTTGCATGCGGAATGTGGAATATGATTTGAATCAAAAAGGACGGGTCAGTTGACCCGTCCTAGTCTCTGTTCCTTCGCTTTGGCTCAGCCGCGGCTGCGTTTCTCGAAGCGAGGGAGCATGGCCGAGAAATCCATGCCCATGCCATCCTCGTTTTCCACGAACTGTGCATAAAGCGCCTGTGCCAGTTGCCCCATGGGGGTGTCCGCATCGGCGCTGTCTGCGGCCTGCTGCGACAGGCGCAGATCCTTCAGCATCAGCTCGGCCGCAAAACCGGGCTTGTAATCGTTGTCGGCGGGCGATTGCGGGCCGACGCCCGGCGCCGGGCAATAGGCATTCATGGTCCAGCTGTAGCCCGAGGAGGTCGAGACCACATCGAACATCTTCTGCCGGTCCAGACCCAGCTTGTCGGCAAGGGCAAAGGCTTCGCAGGTGGCAATCATGGTGACGCCTAGGATCATGTTGTTGCAGATCTTCGCGGCCTGACCCGCGCCAGCATCGCCACAATGCACGGCTTTCTGACCCATGATGTCGAACAGCGGCTTTGCCTTCTCAAACGCTTCGGGCGAACCGCCCGCCATGAAGGTCAGCGTTCCGCCAGCAGCGCCGCCGATGCCGCCGGAAACGGGTGCATCGACTGGCAGCAGGCCCGCTGCGGAGGCTTTCTCGGCAACGGCACGAGCTGAGTCCACGTCGACCGTCGAGCAGTCCACGAATGCCGCACCCGCTTTCATCGCCGGGATGATCTCATCGGCAACGGCACGCAGGATCTGGCCGTTGGGCAGCATGGTGATCACCACGTCTGCGTCCGCGGCTGCCTCGGCGCCCGAAGCGGCGAGAGTGACGCCGTCGATACTGACCTCTGCCATGTCAAAGCCGGTGACATCGTGACCTGCGGCGGCCAGGTTTGCGGCCATGGGGCCGCCCATGTTGCCGAGGCCGATAAATCCGATCTTCATGGGGTTACTCCTCCTCAAATGTCAGTGCGTCAGCGCCAAGAGGCATCAGCATCTGGCTGACGGCCACGGCGGGCACGTTACGATCCGCATATTGCCACTTGGGCTGGCGGTCCTTGTCAATGATCTGGGCCCGGATCCCCTCCAGGAAGTCTCCCTTCTCCATCGAGCGGAAGGTGAAGCGGTACTCCAGATCCAGTGCCCGCTGAATGGATAGACTCGGCCCACGCAGGCGGTGCAGCATTTCGATGGTGCAGGCCATGGAGAGGGGCGAATTACGCATCAGGGCCTTTTGCGCGGCTGCGGAGATTTCAGATGGATCCCTGCTGAGATCAATCAGAATATCGTTCAGGGTCTCGCCAGAGAACAACCGGTCGATTTCACCTTGCTGAGCCTCAAGTGTGCCATCGGGCGCTGTCTCCGCGGCCTGTTGCAGAATGTCCGGGTTGCCGTCCTGTTCAAGGGAGGCGATCAATCCCTCCCATTTCTCTTTGGAAATGAAAAGGTCGGCAAAGCCTGCATAGATTGCATCAGCCGCTTTCAAACGGCCTGCAGTCAAGCCGAGGTATTCCCCGAGCCGCCCCGGTGCTAGTGCGAGGATGAGCGTGCCCCCCACATCCGGGATAAGGCCGATCCCGACTTCCGGCATGGAGATCTGGCTGCTTTCGCAGACGATCCTATGGGTGCCGTGACAGCCGATGCCGACACCGCCGCCCATGGTGAACCCCTGCAGGAAGCTGACCACGGGTTTGGGGTAGCCGAAAATGCGCGCGTTCAGACGATACTCATCCCGCCAGAACGTCCGCCCATAGCCGTAATCGCCCGCCTTACCGGTGGAATACAGCTCTGCAATGTCGCCGCCAGCGCAGAAGGCCTTTTCTCCGGCAGCATCGATGACGACCAGCTTGACGGCATCGTCCTTGGCCCAGGCTTTTAGTGCCGCGTCGATGGCCATGCACATGTCATAGGACAGGGCGTTCAGCGCCTTTTCGCGGGTGAGCGTGATCCGGCCTGCGCAGCCGGTCACGCGAATGTCGATATCGCTCATCCCCGGCCTCAGCGGTTTTCAGACAGCATGTGGCGGGCGACGATCACGCGCATGATCTCGTTGGTGCCCTCAAGGATCTGGTGAACCCGCAGATCGCGGACCAGTTTTTCAATGCCGTAATCCGCCAGATAGCCATAGCCGCCGTGCAATTGCAGGCACTGATCGACCACCTTGGACCCGGCCTCGGTCACGAATTTCTTGGCCATGGCGCAGAACTTGGTGGCATCCGGCGCGCCCTGGTCCAGCTTCCACGCCGCCTGGCGCAGGAAGGTGCGCGCGGCCTGAAGTTCGATCTCCATATCCGCAAGGCGGAACTGAAGCCCCTGGAACTGGTCAATGGATTTGCCAAAGGCCTGACGCTCGCCCATGTACTGCAGGGTCATGTTGAGCGCGGTCTGCGCCGCGCCAAGCGAGCAGGAGGCGATGTTGAGGCGGCCGCCATCAAGGCCCATCATGGCATATTTGAAGCCGTGACCCTCTTCGCCCACCAGATTATTCGCAGGGATCTTGCAGTCGTCGAACTGAACTTGGGCCGTGGGCTGGCTCTTCCAGCCCATCTTGTCTTCCAGACCACCAAAAGACAGGCCCGGCGTGCCGTCCTCGACATAGACGGTGGAAATTCCCTTGGGGCCGTCCTCGCCGGTGCGCACCATACAGACATAGGCATCGGAATAGCCACCGCCAGAGATGAAGGCCTTGGTACCATTCAGGGTGTAGCCTTCGTTGGTCTTCTCGGCGCGGGTTTTCAGCGCGGCCGCGTCCGAGCCGGAGCCGGGTTCGGTCAGGCAGTAGGACAACACAGTGTTCAGGGTGAGAACATTCGGCATGACGCGCGCTTTCATCTCGTCACTGGCGAAGGTGTCCAGCATCTTGGCGCACATGTTGTGGATCGACAGGAAGGCAGCAACCGACGGGCAAGCCATTGACAGCGCCTCGAAGACCAGCGTCGCGTCAAGCCGCGACAACCCCGAGCCACCGCCCTCTTCGCTGACATAGAGGCCACCAAAGCCCAGCTCGCCCACCTTGGGCCACAGATCCTTGGGTATGGTGCCGTCAGCTTCCCACTGGCGAGCAAAGGGCGCGATGTTGTCCTGACCAAAGGCATAAGCCATGTCAAAAATGGCGGACTGTTCTTCTGTCAAAGCGAAATCCACGTCGTGTCCTCCCTGGCGCGGTGCGAATTGAACGGTTGTTTATTTATTAGCGGCAGGCGGGCTTCAGAGCAAGCTGCGCAAATGCAAAGCGGTGCTGCAAGAATGGCCAGAAACAGGGAAAATCAGAAATGCTTGCCTGGCAAGGAAATCTTAGGGACCGCGGCTGTAGAGTTGCTTGAAGCCTGTGAATGGGCGGTCGGTATCATTGAACTGTCAGAACTTCGGAAGTGATCCATGTCAAACTACGATCTCCAATTTCAGAAAAACATGCGCAGCCAGCCAGCTGCAGGCCTACCTAACTCGGGGACGGGTCGGACAACTGGATCGCTGGCAAGTGACGAGATCGCACCGGTCAGAACCTGTCAGACTGTCCTTGATGAGGCGATGGCGCTTGTGGTTTCCGGAGATCTGGCCGCCGCGCGTGTGATCGTTGACGAGGCTCTTCCGATCTACTCAGATAACATTGTCCTCCACCGGTTTTCTGGCGACATCTATCTGCAGCAAAATGACCGAGATAAGGCGCTCCTGAGCTATATGAATGCGCTGGGGATCAATCCGCTTGATCCACAGACCTTGAGTTCGATCGGTAGCCTGCTGACGCTCATGAAAAACTACCATGATGCCAAAGGGTTCTTCCAGGCGGCCCATAACATTCAGCCGAACGATGCCTTCTCCGCCTACAACTGGGTGCATGCCTGCATGAAGGAAAGCGATTGGAGCTTCTTTGACAAGCTGCCCCATATCCTTCGTCTTGGAGACAATAGCCCGATGGATGTGCAGCCCTTTGCGCTGTTGGGAATTACCGACAATCCGGCGCTTCACAAAAAGCGGGTCGAGGCGCGCAGCAAAGGCATCATGAAAACGGTCAAGGAGAACAAGCGCTTTTCCCGAACAAGCGTGCAAGGGCGCCGCATTCGCCTTGGCTTTTTCTCTGATGACTTCCGGGAACACGCCACAATGCTGTTGATGGGGCGGTTCTTTGATCTGGTAGATCGCGACCGCTTTGAAGTGTTTGTCTATGACTATGCCACAACTGCGGGCGGTTCGGTGCGCGCGGATGTCGAAGAAAGTGCGGATGTCTATCACAATGTGCGCGACATAAGTGACCATGAACTCGCTGAACTGGCCCGCGAGGATGGGGTCGATATCGCAATCGATATGAAGACATTTACAAAAGGCGGGCGGCTGGCAGTCTTTGCCGAGCGCGCTGCGCCGGTACAGGTTGCCTTCCTCGGCTATCCGGGGACCAGCGGGTTGCCGACGATGGACTATTTCCTCGCAGATGATGTCACCGTACCGCAATCCCAGCGTCAGCACTTCAGCGAAAAGATCCTTTACATGCCGCATTGCTATCAGGTGAACGACAACACGCGCGAACATTCAAAGGATGTTCCGACGCGTGCCGAGATGGGCCTGCCGGAGGATGCATTCGTCTTTTGCAGTTTCAACAACCCCAACAAGGTGACACCGGCGGAATTCGATATCTGGATGAAACTGCTACGCAACGTGCCAGACAGTGTGCTGTGGCTATTCGCACCGACGGAGGAGCTTCGGCACAACCTTCTGCGCGAGGCAGAGGCGCGCGGTGTCTCGTCCGACCGCCTGTTTTTTGCTGGGCGGGTTTCAATCCCTGAGCACCAGGCACGGATGAGCCTCGGGGACCTGTTCCTTGATGCCTTCAACTGTAACGCTCACACCACGGCGAGCGAGGCGGTCTGGGCAGGTCTTCCGCTTGTGACCAAGGCCGGGAAACAGTTCGCGGCCCGGGTTGCGGCGAGTATTGTGACCGCGATCGGGTGTCCTGATCTGGTGACGGAGACGGAGGAAGAATACTACGATCTGGCGTACAAACTCGCCACCGACCCCGAGGCGCTGAGCGCTCTCAAACGACGTTTGCGAGCCAACCTGCGCACCACTCCGCTTTATGACTCAGAGGGCTACGTTCGCGATTTCGAGAGCCTGATGGAAAAGGCGATCCTGCGCTACGAAGAGGGATCAAAGCCCAAGCATCTGTATCTGCGCTGAAAGGCCGGAGGCGGATCCTAAAGGATCCGCACCTGGGTGCCGATTTCGACCATCTCGTAAAGTTCTTCAACGTGTTGGTTGTACAGACCGATGCAGCCCGAAGAGCTTTGGCGTCCGATCTTCCGAGTGTCGTGCGTACCGTGAACAAGGTACGCAGGCCAGGTCAGATACATGGCACGGGTCCCCAGCGGGTTGCCGGGACCGCCCTCCATATACTTGGGAAGGCTGGGGTCGCGCTCGCGCATGTTTGCTGTCGGAGTCCAGCCGGGGTTCTTAGCTTTGCGCACCACCTTGGTGTAGCCGCGCTTGGTCAACTCCTCGCTCATTGGAACGGAAGAGGGGAACAGGCGGTAGGTTTCCCCATCGCCGCCCCAATAGTGTACCGCGCGCGAGGTGACGTCGGCCAAGAGGCAGCCCACGCCAAGCTCATCAAAATGATCCTGCCAGTTCTGCTGCGTAAAGGCGGAAATATTGCGCTTTACGGATTCGGTGTCTCGGATCGGTGCCTCGTCGGTAGGGAAAGCGTCGGTTGATTGCGCCCGCAACAGTGCGGGGCTCGAAAGCGCGCCTGCAATGCCAAGAAGAGTTGCGCGTCGGGTGATCCGGGATGCCATGATGCCTCCTGTGGTCTTTTGGGTTCTGCTCTGCGTTTTTGCGAACATATTCGGTTTGACGAATTTGGCTAGAGGGGGTGGGGCCGTTTTGGCCCGTCTCACGCATATGTGTTCACGCGTCAGCGGCCCTGCAAGGTCGTTGACGCAGGTGTGAACGCAAAAAGCCCCGGCAGCTATGCCGGGGCTTTACTGATTGTGCTTGGGGCGAACCTTAGTCCATCGGCTTGAAGTTGAACTCGCCGCCTTCGCGGATGCCCGAGGGCCAGCGCGAGGTGATGGTCTTGGTGCGGGTGTAGAATTTGAACGCATCGGGCCCGTGCTGGTTCAGATCGCCGAATGCGGATTTCTTCCAGCCACCGAAGGTGTGATAAGCCAGCGGAACCGGGATCGGAACGTTGATGCCGATCATGCCGATGTTGATCCGGTTGGCGAAATCACGGGCGGTGTCACCGTCACGAGTAAAGATCGCGGTGCCGTTGCCGTATTCGTGGTCCATGGCATAGCCGAGGGCCTCTTCATAGGTTTTGGCGCGCACGGTGGACAGGACCGGACCAAAGATCTCTTTCTTGTAGATGTCCATGTCTGGGGTGACGTTATCGAACAGGTGCGGGCCGACAAAGAAGCCGTCCTCATAACCCTGCAGCGAGAAATCGCGGCCATCAACCACCAGTTTCGCACCTTGCTCCACACCGGATTCCACCAGGCGCAAGATGTTTTCCTTTGCGGCAGAGGTCACAACCGGACCATAGTCAACGTCATTGCCTGCCGTGTAGGGGCCGACTTTCAGCTTTTCGATGCGGGGCACCAGCTTGTCGATCAGGCGGTCGGCGGTTTCTTCACCCACGGGAACCGCAACCGAAATCGCCATGCAGCGTTCGCCAGCAGCGCCGTATCCTGCGCCGATCAGCGCGTCAGCGGCCTGATCCAGATCCGCGTCGGGCATGATGATCATGTGGTTCTTGGCGCCGCCAAAGCACTGGACGCGCTTACCCTGAGCACAGCCGGTGCCGTAGATGTATTCGGCAATCGGGGTGGAGCCAACAAAGCCAACCGACTGGATGGTGTCGTTGTACAGGATCGCGTCCACCGCTTCCTTGTCGCCGTTGACGACCTGCAGGATGCCCTTGGGCAGACCGGCTTCTTCCATCAGCTCGGCCAGCATCAGCGGCACGGAGGGGTCACGCTCCGACGGCTTCAGGATGAAGGCGTTACCGCAGGCGATGGCGGGCGCGAACATCCACATCGGGATCATGGCCGGGAAGTTGAACGGGGTTATGCCCGCAGTGACGCCGAGGGCCTGACGCATCGAGTACATGTCGATGCCGGGACCGGCGCTGTCGGTGAACTCACCCTTCAGCATCTGCGGCGCGCCGATGCAGTATTCGACCACCTCGAGGCCACGCTGCACGTCACCAGCCGCGTCGGGCAGGGTCTTGCCGTGCTCGCGGCTCAGCGCCTCGGCCAGCTTGTCCATGTCGCGGTTCAGAAGGTCAACGAATTTCATCAGCACGCGCGCGCGGCGCTGCGGGTTTACAGCGGCCCATGCGGGCTGCGCGGCGGCGGCAATGGCAACGGCCTGCTCCATCTCGTCCTTGGACGCGAGCGGCACCTTGGCCTGAACTTCGCCGGTGGCCGGGTTGAACACATCGGCAAAACGGCCGGATGTGCCCTTTACGTGTTCGCCATTGATATAATGCGTCAGCTCTTGCATCGGATCTCTCCCTCTACAGTTTGGCCGCATCCTAGGCTTGCAAAAAACTCTGGAAAAGGGGAAAGATTTCAAAGAGGCTTTGCAGGAACGCAGGTGTCTGATGCATGAATATGGGGCGCCCAACGTGCATCGTGGCAGGCAGACAGTCGAGGAGGAACCCGGCATGGACCCACAATGGGATGATATGAAAGTTTTTCTTGCGGTCGCCCGCGAGGCGAGCCTGTCTGGCGCTGGACGTATTCTCAAGATGGATCCGGCCACGGTGGGGCGGCGCGTTGCCCGGTTTGAGGCCGCGCTCGATACGCCCCTGTTCGTGAAATCCCCGCAAGGTTATGCCCTCAGCGCCGCCGGGGATCGTCTTTTGGCCCATGCAGAGGCCGCCGAGCAGGCCATGCGCGCAGGTCAGGAGGCGCTGAGCGGGCCAAGCGATACCCTGTCGGGGCAGATCCGCATCGGTGCGCCGGATGGCAGCGCCAACTACATTCTGCCGCAGGTTTGCGCCGCAATCGGAGAAGAACACCCGGATCTGGATATCCAGATCGTTGCCCTGCCACGGGTGATCAACCTGTCGCGGCGCGAAGCGGACATGGCCGTCACGGTCAGCGCGCCCACCGCTGGGCAGCTTCTGGTGCAGAAAATCACCGACTACAAACTGCACCTTGTTGGCTCGCGTCTATACCTGCGCGATCACCCGCCACTTGAAACCCTGGAAGACCTCAAGGGCCACCGCATGATCGGCTATATTCCCGATATGATCTTCGACCGGGAACTCGACTATCTCAGCGATCTTGGCGTACAGCGAGTGGCGCTGGCGTCCAATTCGGTCTCCGTTCAGATCAAACTGGCCGCCGAGGGAACAGCGCTTTGCGTGGCGCATGATTTCTCGCTGCCCTCACACCGGGTTTTGCGCAAGGTCCTGACCGACAAGATCAGCCTGACGCGCAGCTTCTACCTTGTCCGTCATCAGGGCGACCAGCGCAGCGAACGGTTGAACCGCTTTGCCGAGGCGCTGTCAAAGGGCATTCGCGAAGAGGTGGCGCGGCTTGAGGCGCTGACCTGACGCGCAGGGACAGTCCGGAAATTTGCTACTGTGCCAGAGACCTACGATCCATTTGCACCTTACATTTTCTTGACTTGCGTCCCTATTGCGGCAACGCTTGGTTTTACGCAATAAAATTACAAGTTGGAGGGTTCATGCTGGTTCAATCGATTTTGAAATCCAAGGCCGAAGCCGGAGTGGTCACAATTGCCCCGGGCGCTTCGGTCTCGGAGGCGGCGCAGCTTCTGGCTCAGAAGGGGATCGGAACGGTCGTCGTCTCTACAGACGGTCAAACGGCCGAGGGCATCCTGTCAGAGCGCGACATCGTGCGTGAACTCGGCAAAAGCGGCTCCGGCTGTCTGTCCCGGCAGGTCAAGGACTACATGACAGCCAAGCTTGTCACCTGTGATACCCAGTCCAATGTTGAAAACGTGTTGAAGCAGATGACCGATGGCCGCTTCCGTCACATGCCCGTGGTGGAGAACGGCAAGATGGTCGGGCTGATCTCCCTTGGTGATGTGGTCAAAGCCAAACTGGCCGAAGTGGCGATGGAGAAAGACGCGCTCGAAGGCATGATAATGGGGCACTGAGGGCTCCAACGCCCGTTTTCTGCGAAAGCGGGGGTTTATGACGCGCCGGAACGGGCTATTCCGTATTTTCACCCTCTTGCCTTGATGCGGACAAATATGTTTGCGTGCGCGCGAATTCCACGGCGGCAGGAGGAGCCCCATGCGTATTGGCTTGTACCCAGGCACATTCGATCCCATCACCCTGGGGCATATCGACATCATCCGCCGCGCGAGCGCCTTGGTGGACAAACTGGTCATCGGCGTTGCCATCAACCGCGACAAGGGGCCACTTTTCACGTTGGAAGAACGTGTGGCGATGATCGAGGCGGAGTGCGCCAAGCTGACGGAGCAGACGGGCACGGAGATTGTCGCGCATCCGTTTGAGAACCTTCTGATTGATTGCGCCCGTGATGTGGGGGCCCAGATCATTGTCCGGGGCCTGAGGGCGGTTGCCGATTTCGAATATGAATTCCAGATGGTTGGCATGAACCGGGCACTCGATAGCTCCATCGAGACCGTGTTCCTGATGGCCGAAGCGCGCCATCAGGCGATCGCCTCCAAGCTGGTCAAGGAGATTGCGCGCCTGGATGGCGATGTTTCGAAGTTCGTGACACCTCTGGTGAACGAGGAACTGCGCAAGCGCCTCGGCAAATAAGCCAACGCAAGAAGCGTCTAGAGGTAGCTGCTATCAAATGGAAAAGCCGGACTTTGCGTCCGGCTTTGCTGTATGAGCACGGCGAGCGTGACATGGGCGCCGGATGGTTGTCCTAACGCCAGAAAGCAATCCAGTCTATCAACTCAAAAAGCCGCTTTCCCAGAAAAACCATATGCTCGCTGCCATAAAGAGCCACGTCGATCGAGATGGCCGCGATCAGGATCAGCGCCAGAACGACGGCGATGGTATTTGTCATGTTTGGCCCGGTCCATTGAAAACGCCCGCCCAGATAACCTGAGCGGGCGCGAAACCTCAAGGGGTGGGGCTGTGCCTCAGACCAGACGGCCCATTGCGGTGGCGACATCCGCCATACGGACAGAAAAGCCCCACTCGTTGTCATACCAGCACAGCACGCGCACCATGCGCCCTTCGACCACGCGGGTCTGGTCTGGCGCAAAGATCGAGCTTTCGCTGGAGTGGTTGAAGTCGGTTGAGACCAGCGGCGCCGGTTCGTAGCCCAGCACGCCCGCCATCGCACCTTTGGAAGCCTCGGCGACAAGGGCGTTGATCTCTTCAGCGGTGACCTCTTTGGCGGCGCGGAAAGTCAGATCCACAGCTGAGACATTTGGGGTCGGCACGCGGATTGCGGATCCGTCGAGGCGACCTTTGAGGTTCGGCAAAACTTCTCCCAGCGCCTTGGCCGCGCCCGTGGAGGTTGGGATCATCGACATGGCCGCCGCCCGCGCACGGTAAAGATCCTTGTGACGGCGGTCCAGAGTGGGCTGGTCGCCGGTGTAGGCGTGGATCGTGGTCATGATGCCGCTTTCGATCCCGACGCCTTCGTCCAGAACCTTGGCGATCGGGGCCAGGCAGTTGGTGGTGCAGGAGCCGTTGGATACCATGCGGTCAGCGGCAGTCAGCTGATCATCGTTGACGCCAAAGACGATGGTTTTGTCCACGTTCTTGCCGGGGGCAGACAGCAGAACCTTGCCCGCTCCACGCTCAAGGTGCGCTTTGGCCTTTTCGCCGTCGTTGAACTTGCCGGTGCATTCCAGAACGACATCGCAGCCGTCCCAGTCCAGCTCGTTCATGTCGTAGGTAGAGAACATCTGCATGTCACCGCGACCGAGGTTCATGGTGCCGTCGCCGATGCTGACTTCGCCGGGAAAGCGGCCGTGGACCGAGTCGTATTTGATCAGATGCGCCGCGGTTTCCAGTGGTCCGGTGGCATTGACTTTGATGACTTCGATATCGTCACGGCCGGATGCTGCAATATGCGAAAGGGTGCAGCGTCCGATACGGCCAAAACCGTTGATCCCGACTTTGATGGTCATTGGTATCTCTCCTGGCGAGCAAAACTTGCGCCGGATATAGACGGCTTCGTTACATCCCTAAAGGGTCAAAAAGGGCGAAACGCCAGGGTGTTAGCGCAAAACTGCGCCGGCGGCGTTAACGGTCGGAGGCTGGTGGCGATAACGATTTGCCCCGTCTGTGCTGCGGTGCGGCAATAAAGAATCGCGCTTCGCCTTGTCTGCGGTGTCTGATCGGGTAGGCTGCGTGCAGAGCAGTTCGAACAAGGGGATCCCGATGAGCGGTCTATTGGCATTGCTGGACGATGTGGCAGGCATTGCCAAAGTGGCGGCGGCTTCGGTGGATGATGTGGCGACCCAGGCCGCAAAGGCTGGGGTCAAGGCGGCAGGCGCGGTGATCGATGATGCCGCCGTGACGCCGAAATACGTGCACGGGTTTGCCGCCGAACGCGAGTTGCCGATCATCTGGAAAATCGCCAAGGGTTCGGTGAAGAACAAGCTTTTGATCCTGTTGCCCATTGGCCTGTTGCTTGCGAACTTTGCGCCCTGGCTGATTGCTCCGCTTCTGATGTTGGGCGGCGCCTATCTTTGCTTTGAAGGTGCGGAAAAGGTTTATCACGCACTGGTACCGCATGATGAGAGCCATGTCTTTGCCGAGGATGAGCCCGGCGATCCCGCCCATCTGGAGGAGCAGAAGGCAGCCGGTGCGATCAAGACCGATTTCATCCTCTCGGCCGAAATTATGACCATCGCTCTTGCGGCGATCCCGCAAAGCAACATCTGGATGGAGGCCGCAACGCTGGCTACCGTGGGGTTGGGCATCACCGTTGCGGTCTATGGCTCGGTTGCGCTGATCGTAAAGGCGGACGATGTGGGGCTCTACCTTGCGCAGAACGGCGCACTTGGGCTGACCCGAGCAATGGGACGCGGGCTCGTGCAGGCGATGCCCGGTTTCATGAAGCTTCTGACGATTGTCGGCACCGCTGCGATGCTGTGGGTGGGCGGCTCCATTGTCATTCACGGGATGGAAGAGCTAGGCTTTGGCTGGCTCGGCCATCACATTCATGACTGGGCCGCCGCTGCGGGCCACGCGGTTCCTGTCTCCTGGACGGGGTTTGTTGAATGGCTTGCCAAGGCTGGGTTGGATGGGGTGTTTGGGCTTGCTCTGGGTATGCTCCTGATCCCGATTGCTACCCGGATTATCGTCCCGCTTGTTGATGCGGTGACTGGAAAGACTGCCTCGCATTGAAACCGCAGCCCGATAGCCCGCCGATTCTGGTCTTTTCCGATTTGGACGGAACGCTGTTGGATCACGAGAGCTATTCCTGGGCTGCGGCAAAACCGGCCCTTGATCGCCTTGCGGACATGGGCGCTGCAGTGGTTCTGGCCAGCAGCAAGACCGGAGCGGAAATATCTGTCTTGCAACGGGAAATGGGGCTCTCTCACTGGCCAGCTATCGTGGAAAATGGCACCGGGCTGTTGGGGGAAACAGCAGAGCCGACCTATCATGAACTGCGCGCGCGGCTGGACAGCGTTGCCCTGGAGCTGCGCCAATCATTCGTGGGCTTTGGCGATCTGTCGATTGATGAGATTGCGGATGCGACGGGGCTGTCGCCGGATGCGGCGACGCTTGCGGCTCAGCGGATGTTTTCGGAGCCGGGAACCTGGACCGGCAGCGATGCGGAGCTTGATGCGTTCCTGGATCAATTGGCCCTAAAAGGGATCTCGGCGCGCCGTGGCGGTCGGTTTCTGACCCTGTCTTTCGGAGGGACAAAGGCGGACCGCATGGGAGAGATCATTGCCGACTTGCGACCGCTCCAAACGGTCGCTCTGGGCGATGCGCCTAACGACGTTGAGATGCTGGAAGCTGCCGATTATGGTGTGGTGATTGCCAATTTTCATAGCAAACCGCTTCCAAAGCTCAAAAATGAAGCATCCGGCCGGATCATTCGCACCAAAGAGGCTGGGCCTTTGGGGTGGAACCGGGCCATGATGCAGCTACTGGACCGCCTTGAACTCGAGGCACAAGAGCAGGGATAGCTATGGTTGATTTTCATCAGAACGGGAACATCACAACGCTGCACAATCTGCGGACCCGCTCGCTGGAGGAGATGAACTATGAGCTGGAAACGTTTGCTCAGTCGCGTAAAATTTCTCTGATCCTTCCCTGTCTCTATTCGGAACTGGAAACAGAGGCGATGCCGAGGATCGTCTCGGAGCTTTCCAAGGTGCGCTATCTGCACCGGATCATTGTCGGCCTAGACCGGGCCGATGCAGCGCAGTTTCGCCACGCGCAGGTGTTCTTCAAGGATTTAGACCAGAACCACGTGGTGATCTGGAACGATAGCCCTCGCATGACAGCCCTCGGCGCGCGGCTGGAAGAGATGGGGCTGGCCCCCAATGAGCAGGGCAAAGGAAAAAATGTCTGGTCGTCCATCGGTTATCTTTTGGGGTGCGAGGACAGTGCGGTCATGGCGATCCATGACTGCGATATTCTGACCTACACCAATGAACTCTTGGCGCGGCTTGTCTACCCCGTGGCCAACCCCAGCTTTCCTTATCAGGTGGCCAAGGGCTTCTATGCGCGCGTCGGACAGGACAGACTCAACGGGCGCGTAACGCGGTTGTTGGTCAGTCCCTTGTTGATCGCCCTCAAGCGGGTGATTGGCGACCGGGACTACATCGACTACTTGCGCAGCTTTCGATATCCGTTGTCGGGTGAATTCGCCATGCGCACGAGCATTCTGCCGGACCTGCGGATTCCGTCAGATTGGGGTCTTGAAATCGGTGTGCTCTCAGAAGCTTGGCGGAATCTTGCGCCCAAAGCGGTTTGCCAGGTCGAAATCGCGGACTCCTATGATCACAAGCATCAGGATCTGAGCCCAGAGGATGCGCAGGCAGGGCTCAACCGAATGTCCGTGGACATCTGCAAGGCCATCTTCCGCAAACTTGCAGCCGATGGTACCATCTTTACGACCAATGTCTTCCGCACGCTGAAAGCCACCTATTACCGTAGCGCGCTGGATCTTTTGGAGGCCTATTACGCAGACGCAAAGATGAACGGCCTCAGCATCGACCGCCACAGCGAGGAACGCTCGATCGAACTGTTTGCAGAAAACATCATGCGGGCGGGTCAGTTCTTTCTCGACAACCCGCATGAAACGCCGTTCATTCCCACGTGGAGCCGCGTGCATGCAGCGGATCCGACCTTTCTGCGGGACATGCAGGCGGCTGCCGTCGCGGACAGAAATGAATATCAATAAAACATGGGCTTATGGGGCGTTTGTGATCCACCGGCACTGATAGGGCGCAAGGGTGATCGTGCCGTCCATCATGGCCAGATGTTCACCGGTCAGCAGATCAATCCAGGTCTCATCCTCGATCAGGTTCAGGTGGTGGGACGGCAGGGCGACCTCATCCTTACTGACATTGTGCAGGGCAAAGATCGACTGGCTGCGGTCCAGGCTTTGCCGCCAGATCGTGAACACCCTGTCGTCATCTGAATTCAGTGTGAACTGCGTGGCATTGGGGTGGAAGGCGGATTGTTTCTTGCGCAGCTCAAGGCGCTCGCGCAGGGCATTCAAAACCCGGGCCTGCAAGCTGCTCCCATCGTCCAAAAGGCCGCGCAAGGCACTGTAATCCCATCGGTGCCGGTTGATCGCCCGATTCATGCCACGCTTTTCCACGGCCTCATGATCGTTTGGCGTTGCCAGTAGCGAGTGGATGTAGAAGGCTGGAATGCCCTCCAGGCTCATGACGATGGTCTGTGAGCAGATGAAACGCTCCAAATGAAGCGTGTCGGGTCCGTCAAAGGTTTCGGTCAGCGCCTCATAGAACGTGGTGTTCAGCTCATAAGGGGACTCGCCGCCGCAAGGCAGTGCCCGCATGGAAACCATCCCTCCGGCATGGCACACGGTTTCGATCATGCGCCGCTGTTCCTCCGCGCTGAGCAAGCCTTCGGCGGGGCGCATCCCGATGCCGTCATGGCTGGCGGTGAAGTTGAAATAGGCGCAGCCTAGTGGGGCAGGTGGCATGGCCTTTTGCCATTCCAACAGATGCCGCGCGTCCCCGGACAGCATCGCATGCAGGATCAGGGGCGGCAGCGGGAAGTTGTAGATCATATGCGCTTCGTCCCGGGCGCCGAAATAGCTGAGGTTCTCGGCCTTGGGCACATTGGTTTCGGTGATCAGAACCACTTTTTCCGCGGTGTTGTCGCAGAGCATGCGCAACAACTTGATGATCTCATGGGTCTGGGGCAGGTGGATCGACGGCGTGCCAATCTCCTTCCAGATAAAGGCCACAGCATCCAGCCTGATCATGCGGACACCATTGTCCAGATGAAGCCGAATGATGCGCAGGAATTCGAGCAGAACCTCCGGGTTGCGGAAGTCCAGGTCGATCTGATCATGAGAAAAGGTGCACCAGACATGGCGCGGTCCCTTGCTGGTTTCAACTTCCTGCAAAAGCGGTGTCGTGCGGGGGCGGACCACGGCGCTCAGGTCGTCCTCGGGGTGCGCCTCGAAAAAGAATTTGTCATACGGAGCTTGGCCTTGGCGGTAGGCGTTGAACCACGCGCCCTGGCTGGACACATGGTTCAGGACCAGGTCGGACATCAGCGTAAACTCGTCTGCAATCCGGTTGATGTCGCTCCAATCTCCAAGCTGTGGGTTGACACTGCAAAAATCAGAAACCGCAAAGCCATCGTCCGAGGTGAATGGAAAGAACGGCAGGATATGGACGCCATTGAGCCAGCCCTTGCAGTAGCGGCGCAGAAAATCATTCAAGAGGTCCAAAGGCTTGTGCTGCCCGTCAACAAGCGAATTGCCATAGGTGATGACGATGGCATCGGCCTCGCTCCACATGCGGTTGCCCGGTGTGCGGGCGCGCTTGCGCCTTTTGGTCGGGTCTGGCCAGAAGGCTGCATTGATCTGGTCTGCATAGGCGGCGGCGTCAATATCCGGGTAAATCCGCGCTATACGGTTCGTCAGGGCACGATGGAAGGACTGAGGCGGTTTTGTCATGCTCCACAGTCAATCATGTCTGCGCGGGCAAGGCCAATCCTATCCTGAAAAACGGGGGGGCAAATGAAACGCGTGTGATGGATTTTTTGGCAGGCCCACTACAGCGGTTTTCACCTTCCGTGATCAGTCGTAAAAGGCTGGCGCCCTGCGAAGCTGCTGCCATTGCTGGGGGCAGTGGCCATAGACCACCATCATGTCCTGTTCTTCAGCGAGATCCATCAGTCTTCGGGCGCTATGCGTGGCCTGCACCGGATCGGGCGCGCTGTCGAAACCCTGTTCGATTTCAGCCGGTCGAGAGATTGCATCCGAGGTCAGAAGCACCCCGCCGGTGTTTGGCAAATCGACCTGAAGCGCGATTTGTCCAGGCGTATGACCGGGTGCCATCAACACCGTGATCCCCGGCCCAATTCTGATGTCCTGATCAATGGTCAGATAGGTCCGGTCGGGCCACTCAAAGGGCTGAACCTCGCCCCAGTACAGGGGGCGCGGCAGATCACGCTCTGCCTGGGACAACAGCATGGGAACATCCGGAAAATCTGCAATTCCTCCAACGTGGTCAATATGGGTGTGGGTCAGCACAAAGAGGTCGAGGTCATCGGCGCCAAGCCCGATCTGTGCCAGTTGCGCTTCTGGGAGATTGGCAGGTGTACATTCCAGAACGTCGCCAAAAGAATCCAGGCCATCCTCTGCGCTGGCGCCCTTGGGATCTGCGGCATATTTGGCCGGAAAGCCGGAATCGACCAGGATGTTCTCATTTCGATCCGTCTGAATGAGGTAACCGCAGATCCCGATTTCACGACCATTCGAATGCACGCGAAACAGGCCAAAGTCGAGCAGATACAGGCGCTTGGGGTGACCTCTTAACAGCGTCATCCCCAGGTCTTCCCCAGCACGCGCAGCCAGTTCTTGTGACAGATCTTCGCGATAAGGTCGCGGTCATAGCCGTGTTTTTCCATGGCCTCACACAGCTTTGGAAGGCCGCCCACGTGCCGGATTTCCGCCGGAACAATGGCGCCATCAAAGTCAGATCCAAGACCAACCCGATCTTCGCCCACTTCCTGGATCAGGTAGTCGAGGTGGGCGATCATGCGGTCGATAGATGTTGCTTCGTCCATCCGCCCGTCTTGGCGCAGAAAAGCCACGGCAAAGTTCAGACCCACCATCCCGTCGCTATCGCGGATCGCATGAAGCTGCCGGTCTGTAAGGTTGCGGCTATGAGCGCACAGAGCGTAGGCATTGGAGTGGGTGGCGACCAGTGGCGCGTTGCTGTGTTTGGCAACGTCCCAGAACCCGGCCTCATTGAGGTGAGAAAGATCAATCAGGATCCTCAACTCATTGCATTTCTTGATCAGTCGAATCCCGTCGGCCGTCAGCCCGGGCCCAGTATCCCCGGTGGAGGGAAAACGGAATGGGACCCCGTGCCCATAGATGGTCGGGCGGCTCCACACCGGGCCCAAAGAGCGCAGGCCCGCCCCAAATAAAACGTCCAGCGCGTGAAAGTCGGGATCGATGGCTTCGGCGCCCTCCATATGCATGACCGCAGCAAGAACGCCTGCTTCCATTGCGGAATTGATGTCGGAAGTACTGCGACAGATGCGCAGCGCGCCCTCCCGCTCAAGCCGGATCAGGATTGCGGCCTGCGACAGCGCGATGCGGCTTGCTGTGGACCATTCGACCTGAGCTGGCAGGGGAAGGTCATAAGCCGGTTTGTTCATCTCCTCCATATCCATGGAGGCATCTTGGCTCGGCACAAAGATGGCGAAAAATCCACCTGCAAACCCACCCGCGCGGGCTTTCTCCAGATCGACCTGATGTCCGCCGCCGCCTTGGAAACCATCAGGGCCAAATGGAACATTGCCACTGTGGACACGGAGAAGAAGATCGTTGTGACCATCAAATATGGGCGGAGTTTGCATGTAATACCTGCGCTGTGAAGCTCGAATTGGATCCAATTGAGAGCAGACTTGTGTGCGCGGGAGACAATGTCCAGAGAAATCGACAGTGCAGCGTGTCGCCACCTGCGTGTCAGCTGTCCTTCAGCCCGTAATCGGCAAAGGCAGCTTTGACGTCGGCCATTTCTTCTGCGCTCAGGATATGGGGCGCCCCGACAGACAAGCTGGTGACATAACCTTTGGCCAGGGTTTCCAGTTCCACCATGCGCCACAGTGCACGCTCCAGTGTGTCTCCGGTCACGACGGCGCCATGGTTTGCCATCAGGCAGGCAGAGCGATTTTCCAAGCTGGCCAACACGGTATCAGAAAGTTCTGACGTGCCAAAAAGGGCGTATCCGGCAACGGGGACCGTGTCGCCTCCAAAGGCTGCCACCATGTAGTGACAGGCCGGGATCTCCATCCTGTTCATGGCCAAGGCCGTGCAGTTGACGGGGTGCGCATGCACCACGGCATTCACAGCGGGTTTGCCCAAAAGTATGGCGTGGTGAAACCGCCACTCGGACGAAGGTTTGAGCTGCCCTGGTGCCGGATCGCTGCCATCCAGGGGCATGGAGACGATCATTTCGGGCGTCATACGGGCATAATCGACACCGGACGGTGTGATCAGCATCTGATTTCCGATGCGCACCGAAATATTGCCGGAGGTGCCTTGGTTGATCTGCTGACGCTCCATCGACAGGCAGGCATCGATGATCGCTTGCCGCAGCTCGTCGCTGTCTTGGTAAGGAGACTTGCTCATCGTCCGGACGCGCAGGCGGCTCGTTCTGGGAACAGACCGGCCAAGCCTTCGGCACTTGCGTCGCAAACACCGCGTTCGGTGATCAGGCCAGTCAAGAGACGGCTGGGTGTGACATCGAACGCAGGGTTGCCAACCGGGGTGCCTTCGGGCGTGACCTGGACCCTGCCAATGCTTCCATCGGCAAGGCTACCTTGGATCTGGCAGACCTCCTCGCCTGCGCGTTCTTCGATAGGGATCTCGGCAACGCCGTCCGATACGGACCAGTCGATCGTGGGCGAGGGCAGGGCGACGTAGAACGGCACCCCGTTGTCTTTCGCTGCAAGCGCTTTGAGGTAGGTTCCGATCTTGTTGCACACATCACCGCTACGCGTGGTACGGTCAGTGCCGACAATTACCATGTCGACGAGCCCGTGTTGCATCAGGTGGCCGCCTGCATTGTCGGTGATATAACTGTGTGGAATACCGTGACTGCCGAGCTCCCAGGCTGTGAGTGCACCCTGGTTGCGTGGGCGGGTTTCATCGACCCAGACGTGAATTGGCAGACCCGCGTCGTGGGCTTGATACATCGGGCTGGTGGCGGTGCCCCAATCCACCGTCGCGATCCACCCCGCATTACAATGCGTCAAAAGCCGAACAGGCTCTCCTGCAGGTTTTTGAGCGGCGATTTGCTTAATGATCTCCAGTCCGTGAAGACCGATCCTGCGGTTGATTTCAACATCCTCATCGGCAATCTCATGCGCCAGTCTCAGGGCGACATCAGCGCGCTCGCTCAGCGAGGTGTTTTTCAGGGCGGTGCGGCACCGGTCCAGGGCCCAGCGCAGATTGATCGCAGTCGGGCGGGTGTTGTGCAGCGCGTCCCAAGCCTTAGCAAGTGTCGCTTCTGACGGGTCAATGCGTGCGGCCAGCGCCATACCATAGGCAGCGGTGGCGCCGATCAGGGGCGCCCCGCGCACATGCATGCCTCGGATCGCCTCACAATAGTCTTCTAGAGTACTGAGCTGTTCTATCCGAAAGTCATAGGGAAGCCAGCGCTGGTCGATGATTTGCAGCGCCGATTTCGCCTCATCCCACCACAGGGATCGATAGGGGGTTCCATTGACCTTCACGGGCAACATCTCCTTTAGATGCGACGTGGTTGGGTTTTGCGGGAAATATTCACCCCATGCAAGAGCCGTCATTGCCGGAGATGTTTCGGCATGGTGAGCGTGCAGTCCGGAAAATCTAACGGTTTCCCATATTCAGGGCACGGGCGCGCTGCCCCCGCTCAAATGCGGAGATGAGGACCAATTGCCACTTGCGCGGCGTATCGCGAAACTCTGGGACAACATCACAGTTGAGGAAGGTCAATTTCCGATCGGGCTCTGTCTGCGCTGCACTGCCCCCCCTGAGGACGCCTAAGTCATCAAGGCCGGGCATGGTCATTGACCTTGCGGCAACGGAGACGCAACGCTCCAACGCCCAGAAGGTGTTGATCTCCGGGGCGGTTTCCATGATGTCGCTCAGTCGGATCATCGCGTGATTATCCCAAGGGGCATAGGGGCGTTTGAGTAGGACGGCGCCACAGAAATGGCACCCAAGACGATAGGCGCCGAAAAGGCTCAGCGCACGGGAGATTGAGACCTGCCATGAAGGTTGGGCATCGCTTGGAGCCCATCTTTGATTTGTACCTCCTTGCTGACTTTGTGTCACGTATTCAAATGTTGAGATATTCTGATTTTGCGACAAGATTGCGCTCGCCTGAAACGGGTGGCTGTTGGGTTTTTGCCTGGCGGATGAAGGAACCCGCGCAAGAATTTGGATCTTTGAAAATCAGCCTTTGTGGCTCGCTGCCTGCCAAACACAGATCGTTGCAGGAAAGACCTGTTTCTGGTGTTGCATACCGGATTTGGGGGCTTGCATTTTCATGCGACATTCTGACACAGTTCGGCGAATCCGGTCGTCTGCAGTTCACAGGGGGGAAAATCCAACTCAGCGCATCAGATATGCTGGAAAACAGGAGTTTCCACCCCATCTGGACAAGCGGCAGTTGACAGGCGCTGACGGCGCCTGAAAGTCTCAAGGCTGTCACATGCAAGTGCGGGTGCTAACAGCACTGGACGAGGCGTAAACCTCTATGGGGAGCCTAGCGCCCGGATTTTGTTTTTAAAAGAGTGGCCCCCGCGTGGCAACTTGCGGCGGATCACCAACCAAAAGAAGACCAAATAGAAAATGGGAGAATATCCAAAATGAAACACGCAAAGCTGTCCATCGGCGCGTTTGTAGCGGCTGCCTTTATGGCGCCCGCGGCTCAGGCGCAGGAATTCATCACCATCGGCACCGGTGGTGTTACCGGCGTTTATTACCCGACTGGCGGTGCGATCTGCCGTCTGGTGAACAAGAACCGCAAAGAACACGGTTTCAAATGCGCGGTCGAGTCCACCGGCGGTTCTGTCTACAACATCAACACCATCCGCGAAGGCGAACTTCAGTTTGGTGTGGCGCAGTCGGACTGGCAGTACCACGCCTACAACGGCACCTCGAAGTTTGAAGAGCAGGGCGCCTTTGAAGGTCTGCGCGCGGTGTTCTCGGTCCACCCCGAACCCTTTACCGTAGTCGCACGTGCCGACGCTGGCGTGACCAACTTTGACGATCTCAAGGGCAAGCGCGTCAACATCGGCAACCCCGGCTCCGGCCAGCGCGGCACCATGGAAGTGCTTATGGAAGCCAAAGGCTGGGGCATGGAAGACTTTGCCCTTGCGACCGAACTGAAAGCTGCCGAACAGTCCGCCGCTCTGTGCGACAACCAGATCGACGCGATGGTTTACACCGTGGGTCACCCCTCCGGTTCGATCCAGGAAGCCACCACCGCCTGTGACTCGGTTCTGGTCACTGTTGATGGTGCAGCGGTCGAAAAACTGGTTGCCGACAACTCCTTCTACCGTATGGCAACCATTCCGGGCGGCATGTATCGCGGGTCTGACGCTGACACCCAGACCTTTGGTGTCGGCGCGACTTTCGTTTCCTCCACCGCTGTCTCCGAAGACGCGGTCTATGCGGTTGTGAAGTCGGTCTTTGAAAACTTCGACGCCTTCAAGAAGCTGCACCCTGCTTTTGCCAACCTCAAGCCGGAAGAGATGATTGCAGACGGTCTGTCTGCTCCGCTGCATGACGGCGCGGCCAAGTACTACAAGGAAATGGGCTGGATCGAATAAGGCCCGTCTTTTCGCCAACGGGAGGGGCAGCGTGTTTGCCCCTCTCTTGCGCCGACAGGGTATTTCACCTGTGCAGGCGCCAATCATAATAGGCGGAGCCTGTGTTTTGGCCGCCGCAGGGGAGATTATCCATGACATCCGATGCGCAAGGAAATCGACCGCTTACCGAAGAAGAGCTACAGGAACTGGTCGCATCCTCGGATGCCGGTGCGCGCAACCCGGTTGGGTCCGTGGGTCTGTTCCTTGCCATTGTTGCGGTAATCTGGTCCGTGTTTCAGGTCATTCAGGCCTCACCTTTATCCAACGTGATCCTGCCGGGCAGCGTTGTGAACAATTCCCGCCAGATCCATTTGGCCTTTGCCATTTTCCTGGCCTACGCAGCCTATCCGGCGTTGAAAACCAGCCCGCGCGGCCATATCCCGATCCAGGATTGGCTCTTTGCCATCGCCGGCGCGGGGATCGCGCTTTATGGCTATATTTTCTATCAGAAGATCGTGAATTCCGGTGGGCTGGCCGATGACGTGGACAAGTGGTTCGCACTGGCCGGTCTTGTGCTACTCTTTGAGGCCGCGCGCCGTGCACTCGGTCCGGCCATGGCGATCATCGCGACGATTTTCTTGCTTTATGTCTTCTTTGGTTCGTCCGAGGTTGTCCCCGAGGTGATCCGCTGGAAAGGCGCGAGCCTGAAGAAGGCGATGAGCCACATGTGGATCACCTCCGAAGGGGTGTTTGGTATTGCCCTTGGCGTGTCGACCAAGTTCGTCTTTCTCTTCGTGCTTTTTGGCGCGCTCTTGGACAAGGCAGGCGCCGGCAATTACTTCATAAAGATGGCATTTGGTGCCCTTGGCCACCTGAGGGGTGGCCCGGCCAAGGCGGCCGTGGTTGGCTCGGCTGCAACCGGTCTGATTTCTGGCTCTTCCATCGCTAACGTTGTGACCACCGGCACCTTCACCATTCCGTTGATGAAGCGGGTGGGCTTTTCAAATGAACAAGCCGGGGCGGTCGAGGTTGCCTCTTCTGTCAATGGCCAGATCATGCCGCCGGTCATGGGCGCTGCCGCGTTTCTCATGGTTGAATATACCGGGATTTCCTATGTTCAGGTCATCACCCATGCCTTCCTGCCAGCTGCGATCTCCTACGTCGCGTTGATCTATATTGTGCACCTTGAGGCCGTGAAGCAGAACATGCCCACGCTAGGGAACCGAGAGGTGCATCTGGCGCGGACGATCCTCGGCATGTTCAGCTTTTTTGCTGTTTTTGCAGGGCTGTGTTACGGCTCTCAGTTCCCGGTTGAGGTGGCCTATGCTTGGGCGCCCAGCATCGCGGGCCTGTTGATGTTTGTCAGTGTGATGCTGGTCTATCTTTGGCTGTTGGCGCTCGCCGCCAAGACGCCGGATCTTGAGCCGGATGATCCGAATGCCCAAGAAGTTGAGCTGCCGGACATTTCGAAGATCTACACGGCCGGTCTTTATTATCTCCTGCCGATCATCGTTCTGGTCTACTTCCTGATGATCGAACAGAAATCGCCCGGTCTGTCCGCCTTCTGGGCCACAGCGCTTCTCTTTGTGATCCTGCTGACGCAGAAGCCGCTGAAGGCTGTTTTCCGCGGTCAAAGCAATCTGGCACAGACCTTCGTAGAGGGTTTCGCCGACCTTTGGCAGGGGATGATCGACGGCGCACGCAATATGATCGGTATCGCTCTTGCAACGGCGGCAGCCGGTGTGATCGTCGGTACTGTAACGCTGACCGGTGTGGGCCAGGTGATGGCGGAACTGGTCGAAGGCATGGCCTTTGGTCTCACCTATATCAGCGCGATGTTCGTGCATGCCATCAGCCCGGTGACGGATCTGATCGGGATCACGAGTTTCGAGGGTACCGTGGCTGAACGGGCGGCAGATATGACCGGAACAATCCTTGTGTTTGTACTGCTCTGCGTCGGCCTTTTGTCCTTGGTTCTTGGAATGGGCTTGCCGACAACTGCGAACTACATCGTTGTCAGCTCGTTGATGGCGGGGGTCGTGGTTGAACTGGGCGCACAGTCGGGACTGATCGTGCCGCTGATCGCTGTGCATCTCTTTGTGTTCTATTTCGGGATCATGGCGGATGTTACACCGCCCGTGGGCCTTGCCAGTTTTGCCGCGGCAGCCGTGTCTGGAGGCGATGCCATCCGCACCGGTTTCGTGGCCTTCTTCTACAGCTTGCGGACCGTGGCGCTGCCTTTTGTCTTCATCTTCAACACCGACCTGTTGCTGATCGACGTGACATGGGCGCAAGGGATACTTGTGGCCATCTCCGCCACGATTGCGATCCTAGTCTTCACTGCCGGGACGATGGGCTATTTCCTGACCCGCAGCCGCATCTATGAAAGCGTGCTGCTGGTCCTCGTCGCCTTCACTCTGTTCCGGCCTGATTTCTTCATGAACCGGATCATGCCGCCATTTGCCGATGTGGCGCCAATCGAACTGGTCGAAGCACTGTCTGCATCGCACGAAGGTCAGGAGATCCGCCTGCGCATTGAGGGGCCGGATTTCGACACGGGCGGTGCGGCCTCGACCACGCTGGTGATCCCCTCGGATGGGTCGGGCGACGGGCTGGCGATGGCCGAGGGCATCGGCCTTGTGCTGTTGCCGGAAGACGGGCTGATGAAGCTGGACGCGCCGGGGTTCGGTACGCCTGCAGAACAAACCTTGGGCAACTTTGACTTCTATGGGGACGAGCCCGTCAAGGTGACGGCCATCAAGGCCCCGCAGGATCAGCTCCCGAAAGAGCTGGTCTTTATCCCGGCGCTGCTGCTTTTGGCCCTCGTGGCTCTGATGCAGCGCAGCCGCGCCAGCAAGGAAGGAGTACCGGCATGAGCAAATCTGTTCTCTGCGCGCTTGAACTGGGGGATCCTGCATTGGATCGCAAGGTTCTGACCGAAGCCGCTCGCCTGGCTGAGCTGGACGATGCCCAGCTGGATGTCGTGAACGTGTTGCCCGATTTCGGCGAAAGCTGGGTGTCGGGCTTTTTCGAAGAGCATCACCACGAAAAGGCGGTCAAGGATACGGCGGCCCACCTAAGCGAGATGTGTGAAGAAGTCCTTGGCGCGGATCGAAACGTCAAGGTCCGCCACCTTGTGGCCACTGGCACCGCTTATCAGGAGATCCTCAAGGTGGCGGCTAAGGCGGGCACCGATCTGATCGTGATTGGGGCTCACAAGCCTGATCTGAAAGACTACTTGCTGGGTCCGAATGCCGCGCGGGTGATCCGCCACTCAGACTGTTCGGTCTATGTGGTCCGTTAAACCTGACAAAGACTGATCGACACTAAAGGGCGCCTTTATCGGCGCCCTTTTCCTAGTCCGGCTCGTAGCCGGTCATTTCCAGATATCCCATGCCGCTGTGGCTGCCATTGATGCGCACCGGGCCTTCCCAATAAGGGAAAGAGGTTCCCATCCAAGCGTGTGGATAGACTGCATCTACGGTAACTGAAAGATCGCGCTCGGGCAGGTTGACATGCCATCGGGTCGGCACAGAACGCCCCTCGACGATACTGTTTTCCAAAGGCGTGGCGGCAAACTGACCGGGTTCCAGCGCCGTCGCTGTACCATCTGTTGCGATCCAGGTGCCTGATGTGAAATCCCGGTCGGCGCCGCGCAGCACGAAGCCCATCAGCTTTTCACCGCTGTCAAAGGAGAGCGAAAACCAGTCCCAGCCGCTCTGGTCTTCATCGAGCGGCTGGCTGGACCATTCCCGGTCAAGCCAAGCCTGCCCGGTAACAGCAACCGGACCAGAGGGCAGTGTCAGCGTGCCGCTGACCCCATAGCGTGGCTGTGAGTAGTAGTAACTTGCCTGACCGCTTTGGGATTTTACAGAGTAGCCCTTGTCGCCGTGCAAAACCAGCGGCCCTTGTGCCTCAAGATCCAGCGCATAGGAAAATTCGGGCGCGCTGGCGGTCAGGGTCAACGCATCGATCCCCGAACCCGCGCCTGTCATCTCCCAGTCGTCGATCCAGGCCGCAAAGGGTGTCGCAATGACGCCTGCCTGCCCGATCCCGCCACGGGCGAGCCGCTCTGCGAAATAGTGCGCATTTTCAGTGGTCAGGCCCGCATGTCCCATCCAGATCTGGGGGCTGCCCCAGCCGGATTGTTCTTCAGGCGCGAGGGCCGAGCGGAACAGCGTCCACTGAACGCCGTAGTCGCGCCCGTCTTCGCCTTTCAGGTTCGCGGTCAGATACCACCATTCAATGCGATAGGCAGGGTGCGGTCCATGATCGCGCGGAAAGCTCAGTTCTGCGCCCTTTTCGGGAATGGCAAAGCCGACGGCCTCGGTCCCAAGGCCTGCAAACCCCTGTGCTGATGTGCTGGCCGCAGGCGCAAGCACGGCAAGACAGCAAAGCAAGATGCGTATGAAAGATCCCCTATCGTTCATTGGCAAAGACCTTCAACAGTTCGGAGGGGGATAGCCTGGCAAGCCTTCGCGCGGGCAGAAGGGCGGCAAGTGCGGCTGCCAAAAGGGCAAAGACAAAGAGGCGCGCCCAATCTGTGGGGAAGAGGTACATCGGGAGGCGCCAGCCAAATGCCTCCACGTTGATAACCGCCAATAGCGTCCAGGCCAGCGCCAGTCCCAGTGGCAGGGCAAGACAGGCCGTGAGAGCCGCCAGCAAGAGGCTGCGCAGCATGTCGAGCCGGGCAAGTTGTCTGCGGGTGATGCCCATAGCCCAGACGGGCGCAAGCTGGGGCAGGCGCTGTCCCCACAACGTCAGGAGGCTCGTCAACATCGCAAAAGCGGCAACGCCTAGGGTCAGCACATTCAGTGCATCGGTGATGACAAAGGTGCGGTCAAATATGGATAGGGACTGTGCTTTGATCGTGGATTGATCGGCCACCCGTTCCGGCGGCAGGTCGTACCGAGTGCGGATCTCCTGGATAAGTGCTGCCACTTCGTCCTGCGGGAGCCGAAGACCGAATTGTCGGTTTGGGACGTTATCGGCGCGCTGCAGCAACAGGGGCAGTGATAGGATCGCCTGACCGTTGGGATTGCCATAATCGGAGTAGATGCCCGCGATTGTCATTTGCCAATTGTTGGACAGCTGCAGGGTATCACCTGGGACATAGCCATGCTTGCGCGCAAGCTGTTCGTTGATCAGTATGCTGCGCCCCTCTGCAAGGCTGTCCCAGACCCCGTCAATGGAGGACAGGATCGGCCAGTTGTCGCGGTAGGTTCTATCGTCGAGGATGCCGTAGATCCGCAGCGGTGCCTCTTGATGGATTATGTCATGCCAACGGATCGGCAAGGCGCGGGCGCCGTCACGTTGCGCTATCCACTCCGTGAGTGCGGCGCCTTGTTCGTCGGTGTCCACGGTCACATAGATCTCTGCTGCGAGGCGCTGGTCGAGCCAGCCCACAAAGGTCAGCCGAAAGCTCGAGACCATGGTCCCAACTCCAACGTTGGCCGCTAGCGCAAGCATCAGGGCCATAAGCGCCAGAGAGAGACCGGGAAGTTGTGCCCGGGTGTCGGCCCAGAGCCACTCTGCCACCGGACCTTTGGCGGTTCTCGCTCCAAGGCGCAGGAGCAGGGCAAGGCTCAGCGGCAGAAGCAGAGCGGCCCCCAGCATGAACCCGCCCAGAAACAGGAAACCGGCCAAAAGGCCATCGAATTGCCAGACTATTAGCACCGCGCCAAGGATCATGGCCGCACCCACCATGGCCAGAAAGGCAAAACTGCGCTCCGCGCGCATGATCCGCCCTCCGGCCGCTGGGGCGGTCAGAATTGGCATCGACCAAAGCGCATAGAACGCGCGCGCGGCGGCTAGCGCAGCGCCGCCCAGCGCCATCGCAAGACCTGACAGAATCCAGGCTGGACGCAGAGTCAGGCTACCGTCCACGCTCGCACCATACAGCCCCGTCAGGGTCGCGCTCACGTCCGGAAGCAGTGCGGCCGCAATCCCATAGCCCAAAATCAGACCGAGCGTTCCGGCCACGAACGCCATCAACACCAGCTCGGCCGCGAGCAATGCCATAAGGGTCGGCATCGGTACGCCCAGGCTGCGCAGCGTGCGAAAGAGACCGCGCCGCTGCTCCATGCCAAGTGCCACGCTGCCCTGAACGATGAACAGCCCCACGGCAAAGGATAAAAGACCAAATGCGGTGAGGTTCAGATGAAAGCTATCGGTGAGGCGTTCGGTTGCGGTACCGGCCTCATCTGCTGCAATCCGCACAAGGTGAGGCGCCACATCGGCCAATGGTCCGCGTTTCACGGGTTGATCAGGAAGGATGACCAGCCGTGTTAGACGGTCTGGCGTTTCAAGTAGGCGGCTGGCCAAGGCTATGTCGGCGATCACCGTGCCGCGCGGAATATCCGGCGAGGTGACGATAGGGGGAACATCTGACTCGGGATCGATGGTGGCTGCCGTGTCGGAATGGAGAAAGATTTGGCCGGGCGGCAGAAGCGTGACGGAGACATCCGCGTCGCCGCTCTCATCTGTTGTCACGGGCGTTGCCTCCATCAGGGCCAGGGGAGGCGGGTTGAGGAGGTCGATCCCCATCAGATCGTAGCCTTGCGAGCCAAACCGAACACGCCCTTCCAGCACCGGGGCCACTAGCCAGCCGGCTCGCCGCAAGGCGATGTAGTCGCTTACAGTGATCTGGCGGCCTGCGCGGGGCATCAGATGGTCTGCCTGGGTCTGGCCCAATTGCGCGGCCGCCCGGGCGTAGGAAGCACGCGCCTCGGCGTTGATGGCCTGAACCGCCGACCAAAGCCCGGTAGACAGCGCCAGTCCCACAAGAATGGCCACCAGTTGCAAGGGATGACGCCGCCAATGAGACAGCAGCGTCAGGAAGGCAGCCCTGATCATGAAACGCGCCCCTGGCGCAGATGGAGGCGCCCATCCAGCCGCGCCGCGATGGTCTCTGAATGGGTGACAAGGAACAGCGCGGCGCGGCTTTCCTTCAGAAGATCCAGCATCAATCCCATCACCGCGTCACTGGCGCCCTCGTCCAGGTTTCCGGTTGGCTCATCTGCCAGCAGGAGGGCAGGGCGCAAGGCCATGGCCCGACCGATGGCGACCCGCTGCTGCTGCCCGCCCGACAACTGATCCGGAAACCGATGGAGGAGATCCGACAAACCCAGCTGATCCACGAGGCGCTGCTCCCAGGCTGCATCGCGACGCTGGGCAATGCGGGCATGGAGGGAGAGATTACTCTCCACACTGAGCGATGGGATCAGGTTGAACTGCTGAAACACGATTGAAACCTGGCTTTGGCGCAGGCGGGCGCGCCCTGCCTCTCCCAGCGTCGAAAGGTGTGTGTCACCAATCGTGATTTCGCCGCTGTCAAAGCCCTCAAGCGCAGCCGCGAGATGCAACAACGTACTCTTGCCCGAGCCGCTGTCGCCGGTCAGGGCAAGACTTTCGCCGGGCGTGAGCGACAGGGACACCCCCTGCAAGACGGGGCTCTTTCCAGCACGCGCGGGATAGCTTTTTGTGACGTCACGGATTTGCAGGACCATTTGGAGGCTCTTTGGGTCGTTCATGTGTCATCAGACATCTAGCGGGCTTTGTCGCGGCGAACAGGAAAAACGCTGCGCTCAAAGGACAGGAGCCATAAGCCTTGCAACCGGTGCAAAAAGACGAATGCAAAGACGATGATCATCTAGGCCGAGATGAATCTGCCGGGAGCGCTCGAAATCTTCTTCGAGCATGGCAGCCACGGCGGCAGCTGCGTCGGAATCGAAAAACAGTGCCATGGTTTCAAAATTCAGCCGGAAGGATCTGTTGTCCATGTTGGTGGTGCCTACGGCGGCCAGGGTATCATCAACCACAAACACCTTCTGATGCATGAAGCCGCCAGAATACTGGAGCACATTGACACCAACGCCGCGCAGATCGTCAAAATAGGCAAAAGAGGCGAGCCATGGCAGATAGTGGTCAACGACGTCTGGCACTAGAATGCGTACATCCACACCGCGCAAAGCGGCGTGTTTCAGTGCGGCCACCACATCGAGATCGGGAACAAAATAGGGCGAGGCGATCCAGACCCTGGTTTTTGCTGCTGAGATGGCGGAAAAGAACATCATCGAACCGTTCTCGGTGGTGTCTCCCGGTCCTGTGGGCACAATCAGGGCGGCACGGTTCGCCTTTGCCGGGGTGGGGGTCCAGTCGAGCAGGTCCAAAATTGGCTCTTCGGTCAGCCAGTGCCAATCCTGCGCATAGGTGAGCTGCAACTGCTGAACCATGGGGCCGAGCAGTTTGATATGTGTGTCACGCCAATCGCCAAAGGCCTTGGTTGGGCGGATGTATTCGTCACCGACGTTGAGCCCGCCCGTAAAGGCGATACGCCCGTCAGCGATGACGGTCTTGCGGTGGTTTCTGAAATTGAGTGTGAAGCGGTGCTTTGGCCCGCGCTGCGAGCGACGATCCACGAGATTGATACCCGCTGCCTCTAGATTGCGCAGATAGCTCCGCGTCAGGCGGTGGCTGCCGATTGCATCGGCCATGAACCAGACCGTGACCCCCCGCTGAGCGGCCTTTATCAGGTGCCGTTGAAGTCGGCGTCCAAGATCGTCGTCCCGCACGATATAGAAATGGATTAGGACGTATTCCTCGGCCTCATCGATGGCCTTTATCATGGCGTCAAAGGCGGCTTTGCCATTGATCAGGAGTTCAAAGTCATTGCCATCGCAGACCTTCAGCCCGGAAACCGCCTCAAAGGGAGATGCGGGAATGGATGTTGTCACCGGCCCGCGGGCGCGGACATCGGCCATGGCCTGCAGATCCTTGACCGCGCGATGTGTGGCCTGGCGTGCGGCGCGATAGCGCTCGAACCGGTGATGTCCAAAAAGCATATAGGCGGGCAGGGCAATCAACGGGGAGGCCAGAAGAAATACGACCCAGCCTATGGCTCCTTGGGGTGTACGTGCCGTGCGCGCGGCGTTCAGTGCCCCGAGGGCGGCAAGCACCCACATCATGATGATGGCTGCCGAACTGACAACGACCCAAAATGTCACCGATTCAGTCCCGATTATTTCTTCCCTCGCCATCCAGTATGGCGGGATGCGATGCCTTCCGCCAGTCGCTTTGACGTGCCACTACGCCGCCGCTGCCGAGAAATTTAGAGCATTAGCTGGCTTTGCACGAAAACGGCGTGCAAAGGCTCTCGCAAATTGGTCTTGCTTGTGGAAGGTTCGAGCTATGGTAGCGTCATCACATCCGAGGTTCATTTTGCGGGCGACCCTCCGGGCCCTGTCGGCCTTTGGCCGCAAGAATGGCTGGGTGATGAGCAGCCATATCGCCATGTCTATGATGTTGGCGCTCTTTCCCTTTATCCTGTTCACGGTTGCCTTGTCTGGCGCCCTTGCATCCGTTTTGGGTCAGAATGTTGCAATCGCCGATCTGCTGAATCCCGTATTTGGCAGCTGGCCTGAGGAGGTATCGGGCCCGATCCTGCGCGAAGTCTATGCTGTGCTTGAAACTTCCAGCACCAGCCTTGCGACATTTGGGGGTATTCTGACGCTCTACTTCGCTTCGAACGGTGTCGATGCGGTGCGCATTGCCATGGTCAATGCCTATGGAGATACAGACAAGCGCCCCTTTTGGAAGGCGCGGCTGATCTGTCTGGGGCTTGTGATTGCCGGCGGGATCGGTGTGATGGCGACCGCTCTGTTCGAAGTGATCCTGCCCCTGTACCTGCGCTACATTGCGGATCTGCTGCCCTACCCGGTGGTTGGTGCAGGCTGGGAGCAGGGCTTGCGCGGGGGATTACTGGTCCTGGTGCCGCTTGTTGCGGTGCTGCTGTGTCACCTCTTGCTCCCGGGCCAACGCCACCGGCTCTCTCAGATTCTGCCAGGCGTGGTCGTTACCCTGGTTCTTTGGTGGGCTGCAGGCTTCGGTTTTGCGGTTTATGTTGGCTCATTCGCCCAATATTCAGCGACTTACGCGGGGCTTGCCGGGGCCATGGCCGCAATGATCTTTCTTTATGTCAACGCCGCCATCCTGATTCTGGGCGCTGAACTGAACGGCGCGCTGATGGCTATAGAGCGCGACAGGCGCTGACAGGCGCCCCCTATTGTTCGACAAAACGAAACAATATGGCGCGTTTGCCTCAATTTGGTCATCGGCTAGGCGCATTGGCTGCATAGCCTGATCTCAACTCAAGAAATGAGGAGAGGCAAGATGCGCAAGCTGTTGGAACGGATTTTTGGAGTGAAGCGTGCCGAGGTTCAGACTGGCGAGAAATCCCTGTTGATTTCCCGTCAGTGCGACGGTGAGCGCCTAGATTCCGCCCATTGGCGCGAGGTGGCCCTGATGTCCTTCAGCGCCACGCACAAGCCACTGGCCTGATTTACGATCTGAAGAGCGCTCTCAGCCGCGAAAACCTGTAGCGATCACGAATTTTTCAGAGCTGTCCGAGCGTGATGAGGGCGGCTTTACATTGGCAACCTTGGTGAACTTCTGCTTGAGAAGCTTCTGAAGGTCCCCTTCGGCGCCACCCGCCAACACCTTGGCCACGAATGTGCCACCCTGTTCAAGTACATCGAAAGCAAAATAGGCGGCCGCCTCGCACAGGGCCATGATCTTCAAATGGTCGGTCTGCTTGTGCCCGGAACTGGCGGCGGCCATGTCCGACATTACAACATCCGCCATGCCGCCGAGCCATTCCTTGACCTGGTCGTCGGCTCCTTCATCCATGAAATCAAGCTGATGGAACTCCGCCCCCGCCAGCGGTTCCACCTCTTGCAGATCCACCCCGATGATGCGGCCCACCGCCTTGCCCTGTTTTTCGCCGAGCGCATTGATCCGCTTGACGGCCACCTGTGCCCAGCCCCCTGGTGCGCAGCCAAGATCGACGACGCGAGCGCCGGGCACCAGGAAGCGAAACTTGTCATCGAGCTCCATGATCTTATAAGCGGCGCGGCCCCTATAGCCTTCGGCCTGAGCGCGTTTGACGTATGGGTCATTGAGCTGTCGCTGCAACCAGCGGGTCGAGGACAATTTGCGCCCGCGCGCGGTCTTGACCTTGACCTTGAGATCACGCTGACCGCGGCCCGAGGTGTTCTTGCCGGTTGGGCCTTTGCCAGAAGGGGTCTTTGCCATCGTAGATACCATCGTTGCCAATACTGCAGTCTGCTTCGGCGCTCCATGACAGATCCGAAGGGAAAACTCAAATCTCTGGATGTCGGGGTAGGGAGCTCAGAAAGGCCCGTCTTCGAGAACGCCGTCCGCGCTCATCTGCGCATAGAGCAGTCCTTCGCGCAGGCCTCGGTCGGCGACCGATAGCCGGTCAGTGGGCCAGCACCGCAAAAGAGCCTGCAGGATCGCCGCGCCGGACATGATCAGCGCCTGCCGGTCCTCGCCGATGCGCGGATCGCTGCGCCGCCCTTGCGGACCAAGCTCCAGATACCCCCGGATCACCTTGTCGATCTGATCGCTGGTCATCCTGAGGCCATCGACCTTGGTGCGGTCATAGCGCTTCAGTCCCAGATGAGACGCGGCAACAGTCGTCACGGTCCCGGATGTGCCGACAATCTGAAAGCCCTCGCGGGTCTGCTCGTCCTTGTACGGGGCGAAATCGGCGAGGTGTTCTTCGAAAAACCAACTCATAAGAGCAAAACGAGCGGCGTCATCCTCAACATCGTTGAATTGATCCCGCAAGGTCGCGACCCCCAGGGGAACCGAGATCCAATCCACAACTTTGGCGGCGGGAAAGGGGCTTTCGGGCGGGTGGAAGCCTGCGTGCAGCCGCATGATGGCCGACGGACGGTCCCGACGCGGCACCGATGAGATGTCGATCCACACCAGCTCGGTCGATCCGCCGCCGATGTCCACGACCAACAGCTGTTCGGTCTTGGTCGAGACCAGCGGCGCGCAGGAGATCACCGCAAGACGGGCTTCCTCCTCGGGTTGGATGATTTCAAGGGTGAGGCCGGTTTCCCGTTTGACCTGGTGGATGAACTCACGAGCATTCTTGGCGCGGCGGCAGGCCTCGGTCGTGACCAGCCGCATGCGCTTCACTTTGTTGCGCTTGAGTTTCTGCTGACAGATCCGCAGCGCCTGAATGGTGCGCGCCATGGAGGAGCGGGACAAACGCCCCGTCCGTTCAAGTCCGGTTCCCAGTTGAACCGACTTGGAAAAACTGTCCACCACATGAAAGCCGCTGCCCTTGGGCTGGGCAATCAGCATGCGGCAGCTATTTGTGCCAAGATCCAATGCAGCATAAAGCGCATCCGGATCCGGACGGGCTGGTACAGGGGTTTCTACCGCTTTGGGAAACGCGCCCGCACCTTTGGAACGCCTGGGCGCCATGAGTCACGCCCTCCGATTATCGTGTTAACCTTAGAATATGCGCCGAAATCCGCCTGCGCAAGTGGCAGTGCGTGGCAATTGTAATTTGCCGGGCCTGCCAGAGGAAAACTTCAACCTCCGCCCCATGCAGACGGCTCATAAGGTTGATGAGAATTATGAGGACGTCTGTCGGTGGCCTTGTGCATGCAAAAATTGTAACCAAAGGCGGAGCAAAAGGTCGCTCACACCCCAAGTGTTGTCGAAATCCGGCGCCCGCGATCCGCGTAGCCGCCGTAGAAACGCAAGAGAACAGACGGAATGGAAGGAGCCGACATGCCGGACGTCACCATCGTTTACTGGCGCGATATTCCGGCGCAGGTTATCGTCGGGAAAGGGCGCCGCGGTGCCAAACGCCAGCTCGAAGAGCGGTTTGAGCAGGCGATTGACCGTGCGGCCATGAAGGTCAATGCCAAGGATGCGGACGCCTATCTGGCGGAATGGCGCAAGGCGGCTCCCTTCCAGGTCGAAGGCGATCCAAAGGATGTTGCCGAAGCCGAAGCCACCCGTCTGGAACAAGAATACGATCAGGATCGCCTCAAGGCCTTGATCGCCAATGATGGATGGGCATGAGCCTGACAGCACTATGGGAGGCCGCGATGGCTTTGTTGAACTTCAAGAAACGCGAGGCTAACAGCTCGCAGCCGGTGAACCCAGAGGTTGAGGCCTTCCTCGATGATTATTCGATCGAGGTGATGCCGCGCACGGCTTCGAAGGTAGAAGATTTCCGCGATCTTTTGCCCGCTGGCACTCGTGTCTACATCGCCCACATCGAAGGCACCCCCATCGAAGACATGGTCGAGACCGCCAAGCGGCTCAACGCCGAAGGCTACCCTGTGATGCCGCATTTCCCGGCGCGCATCATCAAGGACGAAGCGACGCTGGCTGACTGGATTGCGCGCTATCAGGGCGAAGCGGATGTAAAACAGGCGCTGTTGCTGGCGGGCGGCGTGGCCGAGCCGCACGGTGCGTTTGACAGCTCGATGCAACTGCTGGAAACCGGGCTGTTCGACAAGGCCGGTTTCACCAATCTGCATGTGGCGGGGCATCCCGAGGGCAACAAAGACATTGATCCTGACGGATCCGTGAAGAACGTGATGGAGGCGGTTCTCTGGAAACAGAAATTCTCAGAGCGCACCGATGCCAAGATGGCGCTGGCCACCCAGTTTGCCTTTGACGCTAAGCCGATCATTGCCTGGGCCGACGGGTTGAAAGAGGCCGGTGTCGACCTGCCGATCCACATCGGGATCGCAGGTCCAGCCAAGCTGCAGACCCTGATTAAATTCGCTATCGCCTGCGGCGTTGGCCCGTCCCTTAAGGTGCTGCAGAAGCGGGCGATGGATGTCTCCAAGCTGCTGCTTCCTTACGAGCCGACGGACGTGATCGCTGAACTGGCCGCCCACAAGGCCGCCAACCCGGATTTCAACATCACAAACGTCCACTTCTTCCCTCTGGGCGGCATCAAGACAAATGCCACCTGGGCTATCAACAACGGCGGCGCCTCGGCGCAGCCGGTCAACTCCCAAGGATAAGACATGACCCGTACTGTCGTAGAATCAAAAACAAAAACCGCTGTCCTTGGCTTTGACGAGCCATTCTGCGTCATCGGGGAGCGGATCAATCCTACGGGGCGCAAGAAGCTGGCAGCGGAGCTCGAAGCGGGGGATTTCTCCACCGTTGAGAAGGACGCTCTGGCCCAGGTCGCAGCAGGGGCGGATATCCTCGATATCAATGCGGGTGTTGTCTACAACTCCAACCCAAACCCGAACGAGACTGAACCTCCGCTGATGACTAAGATCATCGAGCTGGTGCAGGGGCTGACCGATGTGCCGCTGTGCATCGACTCCTCCGTGCCGGAGGCGCTGGAAGCCGGGTTGGCCGCTGCTGAAGGTCGCCCGCTACTGAATTCGGTGACCGGCGAAGAAGAACGGCTCGAGCTGGTGCTGCCGCTCGTGAAGAAGTACAACGTGCCCGTGGTGGCGATCTCGAACGACGATACCGGGATTTCCGAAGACCCCGACGTGCGCTTTGCCGTCGCCAAGAAAATCGTGGAGCGCGCCGCTGACTTCGGCATCCCCGCCCATGACATCGTGGTCGACCCGTTGGTGATGCCTATCGGCGCGATGGCGACGGCGGGTCAGCAGGTCTTTGCCCTGGTGCGCCGCCTGCGCGAGGAACTGGGCGTCAATACCACCTGCGGCGCGTCCAACATTTCCTTTGGACTGCCCAACCGCCACGGCATCAACAACGCCTTCCTGCCCATGGCGATGGGGGCTGGCATGACCTCGGCCATCATGAACCCGGTTGCCTTGCCGGTGACGCAAAAGGCGATTGCCGAGAAGAAGGAACAGGTGACGGCTGCTGGCATCATCTTGCCCGAAGGCATGGACGACGAGACCTTTGTTACCCTCTTTGGCCTTGGTTCCACCAAGCCGCGCCCAGGCAAGGAGATGGAGGCGATCCGCGCTGCCAACCTTCTGACCAACAACGATCCGCACGGCGGCGCCTGGATCGCGGCGAACAAGGCCCCGGCGAAAGCCGGGGAGGAAGGTCGCGGTCGCGGTGGACGCGCCGGGGGGCGCCGCCGCCGCGCCTGATCTGTACCATGGGACTGTGAATGGGCCGGAATTTAGTTCCGGCCTTTTCTTGTTTTCTATTCGTGGGGTGGTAAAGGCTCTTCCTTGGCGCTGAAATCACGATTGTATTGCGCTGGCGGGACGCTGATTTCGCGTCACGGTTAGGTTGGTGGCGACGATATCACGCTAGGCGCGTACCGGGGCCTGTTTCTTCGGGTGCTGCTTAAAATGACCCAGCAAAATTTACTATTATGGAACCAGTGCCGCCGATCTTGGAGGGCGTGTTGTCTTGTTGTTAGGGATGGTATCGAGTGAAACGACTTCAAAACGCAGACATCTACACGCTTTTGGATGCTGTGGGCATGGCGGTTATCGTCTTGGAGGTCGGCGATGATGGGATCCCCAGGTATGTGGCGATGAACGAACGCTCCCGTTCTATCACAAAGCTGCCTGCGGAAGGATGGTTCGGCAAAACGGCTCTGGAAATCTTCGGAGGATCAACCGGGGAACGCGCACTGGCCAAACATATGGAAGTGGTGCGTTCTGGGCAGGAAACCACCTATGAAATTGACCTCCCAGCCGTACACAAGACCCGCCACATTCGCACCACGATGACGCCTGTCTTCAACGTGGCAGGGCAGCTCATCTATTTGGTTGGCTCATCGTTGGATATCACCTCGGAGCGCGAGCGCGACGTTGCGTTGGAACTCACCAGGATTGCGAAGCAAAAGGCCGAAGAAGCGAACCAGGCAAAAGAAAGGTTCCTGGCCGAAATGAGCCATGAAATCCGAACCCCCATGAACGGTGTCCTGGGGATCTGCGAGTTGCTGAAGGAAACAGGTCTCAATGAGGAGCAGAACCTTCTCGCAGATACGATCATCAGTTCGACACAAGCCTTGCTCAAAATCGTCAATGAGGTTTTGGACTTTTCACAAATCAATGCGGACAAGGTCTCTTTGAACTATGAAGCGTTTTCGCTTCGCGATCTTGTGGATGAACTCGTGACGCTGTTCTCGGCCAAGACCTCTTTCAAGGGGTTGGATTTTGAGGTCGATTATCCTGAAACGGTTCCTTCGGTGTTTGTTGGGGATGTCAGCAAGACCCGCCAGATCCTGCTGAATGTGATCGGAAACGCGATCAAGTTCACTGACGAGGGGAGCGTGTCGATATCTGTTTCCTATGATGCCGGGGCGGCTGGTGCGGCGCTGGGTCTCACTGTAAGCGACACCGGTTGCGGCATAGAAGAAAGCAAGCTGCGAAAGATTTTCGCCGCGTATGAGCAAGCATCAAATGCACCAAAGGCCCTTGAGCAAGGAACCGGGCTGGGCCTTGCTATCACACAGGCGCTTGTTGAACGCATGGGGGGGAAGATAACCGTGTCCTCCGAAGTTGGCCAAGGCGCCCGGTTTTCCATTTCTCTGGATTTCGCCCCGTGTGCGGATAGCGACGCCTCATACCGCGCCAATGCATCACTTGTTTCCCCGTCGAAATTTGGCACCGAAGGGCCGCCAATCTCCGCCGAAGCCGCCTTTGCCACGGCGCAACCGCTGCATGGAAAACGTGTGCTGGTGGCGGAGGACAACAAGACCAATCAAATGGTTGTCGACAGGATGCTTGGCAAGATGGGGGTGGAGGTCACATTGGTGGAAAACGGCTCCGATGCGGTGGATACCTATGTCACTTCGGATTTTGATCTGATCTTGATGGATCTGTCGATGCCTATAATGGGTGGCCTTGAAGCGGCCCGCAGGATCCGCCGCCACGAACAGAACAGCGGCCGCCCGCCTTGCAGGATCGTTGCCCTGACAGCAAACGCGCGAAAGAGTGATGAAAGGGCCTGTCAGGAGGTTGGAATGAACGGCTTCCTGAGTAAGCCTTTTCGCAAAAAAGAACTTTTGGAGTATCTGAGGTCGCTCGAGTGAGGGGCGCAGCCGTCGCCGTGCACACGGGCGCATCACGGTGATGACCGTGCAACTGGCCACCTCCCGATAGCGCTCTGTGTCGTTGGAGAGGCTTAGAGCGTCATTTCCTCACGCACAGTTATCGCCCGCGCAGGTTGGGTGGGTCGTACCCCAGCACGGGATCCTCGCGGCGTTCAAAAAAAGAGGGGTCAATCACGGCATTCTCTGGAATATGACGATACTGTCCCAAAGGAATGTAGTAGCCAAGCCAGCCCTTTTGGTTGGGCCAGGTGCTGCGAGAGGTGAGGCCTGGAAAGATCTCAAGAATGGGCCAACCCTTGGTCAACTTCATTTGGCTGTGGATTTCTGACTTTGCGCAGGGCTTGGAGATATTGAGCTGCATCCGCTCGGTGACCTTGTCCTCCTGACCCCGCACATAGCGATTGTAAAAGGTTTCGCGAAACACGAGGCTGTCGACGCCGAGGCCGTCAAGCTCGGCGCGCATCCACTCCATCGTGATCTTTGACAGGCCTGCCTCCGGCTCGGGGACGCTGCCTGCCATGTCGGTGTGCGTGCCGGGAAACCAGACCTGCTTGACATCCTGCTGTGGTGGATCCTTTCGGGTTTTGAACCGGTTGCCATAGTAGTTTCGCCCTTCTGCCCATAGCTGATGACGAAAGAACCGCCGGGTCTCATCGATTGACAGAACGTGGCGCACGGCTTTGACCGATGGGTTCTCATCGACACTGGAATGGGTGCCAAATTCGATCAGGCTACCCCCGCCGATCTTGAAGCGTATCATGGAACTGACCGTGTCCCAGAGGCCCAGAAACCGGATTGGCACGCGACGGATATGGAAGAACTGCTCAGAGATGCGCAAAGGTGCAAATTGCTCGTGCGGGCCGTCTTGGCGGAGCTTTCGCCAGGCGCGAAAGACAGGGCCGATCAGGTGCAGCTCATGCGGGGCAACGAGGCCAAAATCATTGATAAACCCTGCCAGTACCCGCGCCGTATAGGCACCGCGCGAATAGCCAAAGAAATAGAGCTTGTCGCCCTCACGGTAGTTCTCGCACAGAAAGGAATAGGCATGCAGAACGTTGGCATGCAGGCCAAGGCCAAAGGCCAGCCCCATTGCCAGGCGGGTTCGGGCAAAAAGGGTGCGCGCAAACGGGCGGGTCGATAGCGTACCCACACCGGGTTCGTAGTAGATTAGCTGGTTTTCGTCATGCTTCAGACACTTATAAAGCCGCAGAATGTTGCTTTCGTTCTTTTCGACTTCATTGCCGGTGCCATCAAGGCAGATAATCAATTTGCGTGACATGAAACGACTTCCCGGAAATTCCTATCGAAAAGCCTAGCCTTAAACCCACAGGGGTGCAATCATCGGTTGATTTTCACTCGGCCCTCGGGGACCGCCGCCGCGCCTCGTCGACGCGGTGATCACAGGATGGAAGGGCTGGGGTTACCGCGCGCTTCTGGTATTGCAGAGCTGCGTGGGGTTGTTGTGTTGCCGCAGATTTGTGGCTCTTGCGAAAACAGATTGCTATTTGGGGGGGCTGTATTGATCCCGTGTTTATTCCGGAGAAAGTGGAAATTGAAATCGAACGATACTTTGGCTCAAAGGTTGCAGAAAACACCCCTGAAGCGTCTGATACTTCTCTTTGGGATCGCTTTTGCAACGCCACCTGTAGCGGCCCAATCAGCCATGGAATGCGCTGCGAACAATAGCTGCACCATCGAATACCAGCACCTTTCTACTCAAAAGTCTGACCCTTTCTTGTTCCTAGGCGTGGTGATGACCTCAGAACACCCGCGTTGGTCACAGTTCCGCTGGGCAATATGGAAATACCCTGATGCAAGATCATGTTTGACGAGCGAAGAAGCTAAAAGTGAGGATCCAAACCTCCTACAGATTGATTGGGCGCGCGTGGGGACTGGTGCTGGTGCAGAGGTCTGTGCGTTTCGAATATTCTCGAGCCTCGGATAAGTCGAATTGATAGAGTCGTGGCTGCGCTATCACGAATTTAGGTTTTCGGGTCAAAATCGAACGTTCCCCAAAAAACACACCCCACCGCGTGCGAGGATGCCCGTGTCTCAGATAACGGGCTGGTGGAATATGGAAAAATATCGGTCGATCAATCCATCTCTGTTTAGCACAATATCTGGAGTAGAGTTTGTTTCGAGGTACCAGATGGTTGTTTCATTCGATCAGCTGGATAGAGTTTCAGGCGTAGGAACCTACACGCCGATTAAGTAGCGCGCCGTTGGGCGCACCAATCATTAGTTTGATCGACCGGCTGTTTAGGTCTTCGATTGAATACCCGCGCCCGCCATGCGCATGCGCGGGGGGCCCTTTAGCCGCGCCGCCGTCTGCGCCTGCGACCGCCCTCTGCGGTGCCATCGCCGCCGCCGGTGTTGAAGTCGACATCGGGCAGTGCGACCACGCTTTCCAGGATCGGGAAGGGTTCGGCGGAATTCGGTATCGCGGAGGCATTGACGAAATGCTCCTGAAACCGCGGCTCGACGGCGGTTTCTACTTTCTCGATTGCTCGCACCGTTTCCTCGATCTCGCGGCGGGCCTCTGTGTTGAGTAGCGCAATCCGCGCGCCGGTGCCTGCGGCGTTGCCCGCGCTGGTGACCTTTTCAAGCGGACAATCGGGGATCATGCCCAGCACCATCGCGTGTTTGGCCGAGATATGCGCACCAAAGGCCCCGGCCAGAACCACGCGGTCCACAGTATCGGCGCCGAATTTGTCCATCAGTAGCCGCGCACCGGAATAGAGGGCTGCCTTGGCCATCTGGATTGCACGGATGTCGGGGTTGGTGACGGTAATGGTCGGCCCGCCATCGGCGGACCCATCCCAGAGCACATAGGCGTTGGTGCGCCCGTCCTGAATACAGCGCGACGATCCCGTCTGCTCGGCCGAACCAATGAGGCCCGAGGCATCCAGAACACCCGCAAGGCGCATTTCGGCAATCGCTTCGATGATACCAGAGCCACAGATGCCGGTGATCCCGGTGGTGGCAACCTCGGCTTCAAACCCCGGATCATCCGACCAGAGATCCGATCCGATGACGCGAAAACGCGGCTCTTTTGTGACGGGGTTGATCTCGACCCGCTCGATGGCGCCTGGCGCGGCGCGCTGACCGCTGGAGATCTGCGCGCCCTCGAACGCTGGGCCGGTGGGGGAGGAACAGGCAAGCACCTTTTCTTTGTTGCCGAGCAGGATTTCCGCATTGGTGCCCACATCGACCACCAGCACCAGATCCTCGGATTTGTCGGGTGCTTCGGAGAGCGCAACAGCGGCGGCGTCGGCCCCCACATGACCTGCGATACAAGGTAACAGGTAGACGCGGGCCGCCGGGTGAATGTTGAGATCCAGCTCGCTGGCCTTGAGGGACAGAGCATTCGATGTGGCCAGGGCAAAAGGCGCCTGACCAAGTTCGAACGGATCTACGCCCAGAAAAAGATGATGCATCACAGGGTTACAGACAAAGACCGCATCTACGATCAACTCACGGTCGACCTGTGCTTCCTCAGCGATCTGGGTAAAAAGCTGCCGCATCCCTTCACGGACGGCGCGGGTCATTTCCTGATCGCCGCCCTTGTTCATCATTGCGTAGCTCACCCGGCTCATCAGGTCTTCTCCAAACCGGATTTGTGGGTTCATAATACCGGAAGAGGCGACGACTTCGCCGGTTTTCAGTTCGCACAGGTGCGCTGCGATGGTGGTCGAGCCAAGGTCAACCGCCAGCCCATAAAGACTGCCTTCGTAGAGACCCGGCCAGATGTGCATAATGCGGGGCGGCGTGGTCTCGTCCCCCAAGTGAACCGCAACCGTGACTTTCCAGTTGCCTTTGCGCAAAATCGGCTGCATGGCCTGCAGGATATGCAGATCACACTGGGCGTTCTCGATTTCCCACTGTACGCGTAACGCCTCGACCAGACGTTCCAGATCACCAGATGGTTTGTGCATGTCCGGTTCTTCAACCTCGACATAAAACAGCCGGGTCGAGGGGTTCATGACGATATCACGCGCTTCGGCCCGTTTTCGGACGACCTGTCGATGGACCTGGCTTTCCGGCGGGACATCGATGACCACATCGCCCTCGATCTGGGCCTGACAGCCAAGGCGCCGCCCGTCAATGAGGCCACGTTTGTCCTTGTAGCGCTGTTCCACCTTGTTCCAGGGGCTTAACGCATCTTCTTCAACCGTCACGCCGAATTTAGAGAACTCGCCGTAAGAGGGCGTGATTTGGCATTTTGAGCAAATGCCCCGCCCGCCGCAGACGGAATCAAGATCCACGCCCAGCTGGCGCGCGGCGGTCAGAACCGGAGTTCCAACCGGAAACCGCCCGCGTTTGCCGGAGGGGGTAAACACAACAAGAGGATCGTCAGCCATGCCTGTGCCTTCACTGAGTGCGCTGTTTCAGCGGAGCATAAGATCTTTTTGCCCAAGGAAAAGGCGGCCCGCGTCATTTTGCGGGTCGGCACCGGCATTTTTTGAAAAGACACATCGAAAATGCCGGTTCTCGGAAGTGGCAACTCACCCGGAGCATTAAGATCGGTCAAGCCAGTCCAGAATGGCCTGCCGGTCTCCGTCCAATGTCGGTGCCGGGGCACGGGTCGCGGGATCTTCAAGGGCAGACATCTTGATCGGGTTTCCGGCGGCCGTGTAGGCCGGAGCACCGGATTCATCGAGAACATCAACCACCATGTTGCGCGCCAAAAGCTGTGGGTCCTGCAAAACCTCGGCCACGTTTTGAATTGGACCGGTGGGAATGCCTGCGGCCGTAAGAAGCTCGATCCAGTGCGCCGCTGGCTTGTCTATTGTCACGGCCTCGATCAGTCGTTTCAACAGGCGTGCGTGGGTGCAGCGCTCGGGGTTGGTGGCAAAGCGGGGATCATCGGCCAGTGGAAGCCGAAGGGCCTCGCAGAGTATTGCAAAAAGCGTATCGTTCCCGGCGGCAATGACGAACAACCCGTCGCTGGCATGGAATGTCTCAAACGGGGTGATCGAGGGATGGCGCGCACCAGAGGGGCGCGGCGGCTCTCCTGTGACCGAGGTGATGGCGATGGCATGTTCCAGCAGGGCAAGTTGGCTGTCGAGCATGGCCACATCGACCTTTTGCCCTGTTTCGGTCTTCTCAAGATCAATCAGGGCAGCAAGTATGCCTTGCACCAGATACATGCCTGCGACGATATCCCCGATCGAGGCTCCAACGCGCACCGGTTCACGGTCTTTCTCACCGGTGATCGACATAACCCCACCGCGCGCTTGAACCACCATGTCATAAGCCGGCTTCAGGGCGTCCGGGCCGGTATGTCCAAAACCTGAAACCGCCCCGTAGATTAGCCGGGGAAAGCGGGCATGGAGATCCTCCCAGGCATAGCCCAGCCGCTCCATCACACCGGGGCGGTAATTCTCAAGAAGCACATCCGCCCGCGCCAGCAGGCGGTCGAAAATCGCACGGTCATCCTTGGACTTGAGGTCCAGCGCGATGCTTTGCTTGCCGTGGTTGATGGTCGCAAAGTAGGCGCTGTGCCCGTTCTTGAAGGGTGGAAAGCTCCGGGTGTCATCGCCAATGCCGGGGCGTTCGACCTTGATCACCTTGGCGCCAAGATCCGACAGGATCATCGAGGCATAGGGCCCTGCCAGCACATGGGTGAGATCTACGACGGTTACGCCTGCAAGAGGTCCGGACATGGGCGTGGGTCCTTTGATTGTTTGCGCGCGAAAATGTGATTTCGATATGCGTGCTGTGTGACAGTGGCATTTCAATCGTACCTTGACGCAGATCAGACGCCAATTTTCAATCTACGCGGAATTATTGCCGGGGCCTCTTTTCCCTTCCGCGCTTCTGTGCAATAGGGTCACCGCCAAACGGGGTTTTGCATGGGGATGACAAATGCAGATTCGTGAGGCTCTCACCTTTGATGATGTTCTTCTGGTTCCGGGGGCGTCCGAAGTGCTGCCAAGCACAGCGGATACGCGCACCCGCGTGACGCGGTCGATCTCGCTCAATATTCCGCTTCTGAGTTCGGCGATGGACACCGTCACCGAGGATCGCATGGCGATTGCCATGGCCCAGGCCGGCGGGATGGGGGTCATCCACAAGAACCTCGATGTGGCAGAACAGGCGCGTCAGGTGCGCCGGGTAAAGCGCTTTGAAAGCGGGATCGTCTACAATCCAATCACTTTGACCTCGGATCAGACCCTTGCGGATGCCAAGGCGTTGCAGGAACGCTACCGCGTGACAGGTTTCCCCGTCGTCGACAGCAAGGGCCGTGTGGTCGGAATCGTCACCAACCGCGATATGCGCTTTGCCAGCGATGACAAGACGCCGGTTTCGGTGATGATGACCTCGGACAACCTCGCGATCCTGCAAGAGCCGGCAGACCGCGAAGAGGCGAAATCCCTGATGAAGTCGCGCCGGATCGAAAAGCTCCTGATCACCGACAAGAATGGCAAGCTGACCGGTCTTTTGACCCTGAAGGATACCGAGCAGGCGGTTCTGAACCCCACTGCCTGCAAGGACGATCTGGGCCGTTTGCGCGTTGCAGCGGCCAGCTCGGTTGGCGATTCCGGCTTTGAGCGCTCGGAGGCGCTGATCGATGCGGGCGTTGACATCGTTGTCGTTGATACCGCCCACGGGCACTCGGCTGGTGTTATCCAAGCAGTCAAACGCATCAAGGCCCTGTCCAACGAGGTGCAGGTCATTGCGGGCAACGTCGCCACCGCCGAAGCAACCCGCGCGCTGATCGATGCGGGAGCCGATGCGGTCAAGGTTGGCATCGGGCCGGGGTCCATCTGCACAACGCGTATGGTCGCGGGTGTTGGCGTGCCGCAGCTGACCGCCATCATGGACTGCGCGGGCGCGGCGGGGGATACGCCGGTCATCGCTGATGGGGGCATCAAGTTCTCGGGCGATTTTGCCAAGGCTATTGCCGCTGGTGCCTCCTGTGCGATGGTCGGGTCGATGATCGCGGGCACGGATGAAAGCCCTGGCGAGGTGATCCTCTATCAGGGTCGTTCGTTCAAATCCTATCGCGGCATGGGGTCCCTGGGCGCCATGGCGCGCGGCTCTGCCGATCGTTATTTTCAGAAAGATGCGGCCAGCGACAAGCTGGTGCCGGAAGGGATCGAAGGGCAGGTGCCCTACAAGGGTTCCGCCAGTGCCGTCATTCATCAGCTTGTTGGTGGCCTGCGGGCTGCCATGGGTTACACCGGTTGCGCCACCGTTGAGGCGATGCGCCACAACTGCAACTTCGTGAAGATCACCGGCGCGGGCCTCAAGGAAAGCCACGTCCACGACGTGCAGATCACCCGCGAGAGCCCGAACTACCGGATCGGGTGACCCTGATGGGGGCCGCTCTCCGCTTCGGGGCAGGGGCATGACCCCTGCCGCCCGCCTGCAGGCGGCGATTGAAATCCTGGATCAGGTGATCGAGGGCAGCCCGGCAGAAAAAGCACTGACGGGCTGGGCCCGGCGTAGCCGCTTTGCAGGGTCAAAAGACCGCGCTGCCGTGCGCGACCATGTGTTTGCGTGCCTGCGTGCGATGCGATCCTTTGCCGTTCTGGGCGGCAGCATGACGGGGCGGGGCCTCGTGCTTGGTATGCTGCGTGAGGCAGGGACAAATCCTGATGCGCTGTTCTCCGGTGAAGGGCATGCACCGGCGCCGTTGAGCGAAGCAGAGCGCGCTGATTCGCGCCCTTTTGCCAGTCTCGCGGAAGAGCTGGATGTCCCCGACTGGCTGTGGCCCGCCTTTGAAAGCAGTCTCGGAGACGATGCACCCGCTGCAGCGGCGGGATTGCGAAGCCGTGCGCCCGTTCACCTGCGTGTCAACCTCCGCAAGGCGAGCAGCGATCAGGCCATCGCTGCTTTGGCTGAGGACGGCATTGCCGCCGAGCCTCATTCAGCTTCTCCTACGGCGCTGGAGGTTAAGGAGGGCGCGCGCAAACTGCGTAACGCGAAGGCCTACAAAAATGGTCTCGTGGAGTTGCAGGATGCTGCCAGTCAGGCCGTTGTCGACCTATTGCCCCTGTCTGATGGCATGAAGGTGCTGGACTACTGCGCGGGCGGTGGGGGCAAGAGCCTTGCGATGGGCGCGCGGGCGGATCTGAAACTCGCGGCATATGACATCGACCCGGGCAGGATGAAGGATCTGCCCGACCGGGCTGCGCGAGCGGGGCTGTCGGTCAAATGCCTGTCTACGGGTGAGGTTGCTCAGGCGGCGCCCTATGATCTGGTTCTATGCGATGCGCCCTGTTCCGGATCGGGATCCTGGCGGCGCGCGCCAGAAGGAAAATGGCGTCTCACGCGGGAGCGGCTGGATGAGATCCGCGCCATTCAGTCTAGCATATTGGATAAGGTCACGTCGCTTGTGGCCCCGGATGGGATGCTTGCCTATGCAACCTGCTCTATGCTCGACGAAGAGAATCACACTCAGGTTGAGAGGTTTCTTGCGCGTTCGCCTGAATGGAAGTTGCTGTGTGAACGCGCGTGGCGGGTTCAGGACGGCACTGATGGCTTCTATGTTGCTCTGTTGACGCGAACGAAGCCGGATTGATAAGTATCGATCGTAACAGGGCGGAGTGTCATTAACGTCGCCTTAACCTTGATCGCTGCGTATTGGCGGCATCTTGTCCCTTTTTACGGAGCCGCAATGACAGGTCGTCCTACTTCCTTCGTTCCTTCATTGCGGGTCGCATCCCCAGAACAAAAGCGCCTTGCTGTCGTTGGTCTGCTGGCTTTTGTGCTGCTGGTGTCACCCTGGCTGATCGCCGTTCCCGATTGGGTGGCCCGTGGCCTGATGGCTGTCTCGCTGACTCTGGTGGCGGTGGCTCTGTTGATGGTTGTGCAGGCGCGTGTCCGGCTCAATGCGCGGGCCATGGCAGCGGATCTGTTGACCGGTTTTATCGAAAAGGACGCAACTCCGACGTTTGTCACCGACGATGAAGGACGGATTCATGCCTGCAACAATGCCTCGCTGAAACGGTTCGAAGACGCGAAGCGGGAAACACTCGCGGGAACGCTGCGTTCGGTGCTGGCCAATCCCTCGGCGGTGCTGTTCCGTCTGCAAAGTCAAGCGGCCAAGGTAGGCTCGGCGCGCGAGGATATCGTCACACGGCGCGGCCATGTGCGCCTCGCCGTGCATCAGATGCAAGGGGGAAGCTTCCTGTGGCGCGTCGAGGATATCGCCGAACGCAGCGGCTCCGGCCGGGGGGCTGAGGCGGTTCCGATTCCGATGATCACGGTTGGGCGGTCGGGTGCCGTTCTGTTCATGAATGAGGCGGCGCGGAAACTTATCGGAGAGCGGGTCAAATCCACCGAGCGGCTGTTCAGCGCCCTTCCCGTCAGTTCGGGTCAGGTCAATACCATAGTCACCAAGTCCGGCCCGGTCGAAGTGCTGGTGACGGAAAGGAACAGCACGCAAGGACGCCGAGAGCTTTACATGATGGAGGTGGATGCCGCCGGTCTCGGTTCTTCGAACGCTGGCTTCGAGAACATGCCTGTTCCCTTCCTCAAGGTGGCGCCATCGGGAGACATTCTTTCGCTCAACAAGATGGCGGTTCGACTATTGGGTGTTGAGCCGCGCGATGATCTCAAAATCGGACAGTTGATGGAAGGGCTTGGACGGCCGATGTCTGACTGGCTGCGCGATACGGCGGACGGTCTTGCCTCCAACAAATCCGAATTCCTGCGGCTCTCGCGCCGTGACAAGGAGGTTTTTGTCCAGGTGACGCTGACCCGAACCTTTGAGGATGGGGTCCCGGTCCTGATTGCGGTCCTGAACGATGCGACCGAGCTCAAGACGCTGGAAGCGCAATTCGTTCAAAGCCAAAAAATGCAGGCGATCGGCCAGCTTGCCGGCGGCGACGCTCATGACTTCAATAATCTGTTGACCGCAATTTCTGGCCACTGCGATCTGCTGTTGCTCCGCCATGATCAGGGGGATCAGGATTACGGTGATCTGATCCAGATCCATGAGAACGCCAACCGGGCGGCCTCGCTTGTCAGCCAGCTTCTGGCGTTTTCACGCAAGCAAACGCTGCAGCCGGAAGTCTTGGATGTGCGCGATACACTGTCTGATTTGACTCATCTTTTGAATCGTCTGGTCGGCGAAAAGGTGACGCTCACCCTGAGCCATGACCCGGTCATGCGGTCGATCAGGGCGGACAAGCGCCAGCTTGAACAGGTCTTGATGAACCTCGTTGTGAACGCACGGGATGCCATGCCGAATGGGGGCGAAATCCGGGTTGAAACCGAAGCTGTGAGCTTGAAGGAGCCGCTGGAGCGCGACAGGGCCACAGTGCCTGCCGGAGACTGGGTAACGATCAAGGTGTCCGACGAGGGGGTCGGGATCGAGCCGGATAAACTCCAGAAAGTGTTCGAACCCTTTTACACTACAAAGCGAACGGGCGAGGGGACCGGCCTGGGCCTTTCCACGGCGTATGGCATCATCAAGCAGACGGGGGGCTACATTTTTATCGACTCCGTCAAACAGCAGGGCACCCGTTTTACGCTGTTCTTCCCTGTTCACAAGGCCGACGCCACGGAGGCGGTGTCCACAGCGCCTTCAAAGCAAGACAATGCAACCGCGCAACACGGTGAAGGGGTCGTGTTGCTGGTAGAGGATGAGGCGCCGGTTCGTGCCTTTGCCTCACGGGCCCTGCGCATGCGTGGCTATACGGTACTGGAGGCCGAGTCGGCCGAGGATGCTCTGCGCACTCTGGAAGACCCGGGGCTTCAGGTCGATGTCTTTGTGACCGATGTGGTCATGCCGGGTATGGATGGCCCAAGCTGGGTGCGCGAAGCGCTGAAAGAGCGGCCCGATACCCGCGTAGTATTCGTTTCAGGTTATGCCGAAGGCGCATTCGGAGATGCCGAACCGGATGTTCCGAACTCGGTCTTCCTGCCCAAGCCCTTCTCGCTGAGCCAGCTGACAGAGACGGTTCATGCACAGCTCCATTGAACGGCTTTGCTGATACGGGGACACCGCTGCGGAACTGTGCCCGGTCAGGAGAGACTTTCATAGAGTTCGAAATCCTCAGCCCGTTTCCGGCGCAAGATGCGCTCGACTTCCGGACTTAGAGACAGATCCATTCGGGGACTGGCGTTCAGGGTTTCAAGGCTGATTTTAGTTTCAAGGCGGTCCTCCAGGAAAGCTCTGATTGCCCGCTGATCCTCATAGCGGAACAGATGTGTCACGCAGCAGCCATTGGGGCGACCCTCCAGAAATTTAGCTTGACTGCCGACATTTGCAAAGGCGGGCGCGTCCCCCTTGCAATAGGCACGGACAAAATCGTCAAAGGACAGCCCTTTGGTTGAAGTGGGTTTGCCATCCAGGAATGGACGCTGACGAAACCGATACCAGCTGCCCAGCCAATCGATTGGGTTACGCATGACTGCCATAAGTTCCAATTCAACACCGCAAACGCGTTCGAACATGGGACGCAGCCAGCGATTGTATCGATAAACCGGGGCGTGCTTCAGCTCCGGTGGATCTGCCATGACGATATCGGCGCGGTCTCTCAAAGCGGTCTGATAGGCCGTCGTTCCTGTCTTTGGAACCGACAGAAGGACGAGCCTTTCGTCATAAAAAACCATCATCTGAACCGAGCCTCGTGAAAATGCAGCGCAAAAAGCGACCAAATCCTGCCCCACATTGGCTTGCCAGGCGGCCTGCTGCAAGTTTGTTATTGCAATGTTCTCCTTTTGGTCCCATAAGGAACAAGAGGCGAACAAAGCAAGTGATTGCCGCGACCCCAAGGGTATGACAGATAGAAGGGGACAAGGGACTATGGCGGATCTTTTGACCATGAAAAACAAAGTGAGCGGTGACAAGCAAAAGGCGCTGGATAGCGCGCTTGCCCAGATTGAGCGGCAGTTCGGCAAGGGATCGATTATGAAGCTGGGCGATGGCAATGCGATCCAGGAGATCGAAGCCAGTTCGACCGGCTCTTTGGGGCTGGATATTGCCCTTGGCATTGGCGGTCTGCCGATGGGGCGCATCGTCGAAATCTACGGACCGGAAAGCTCCGGTAAGACGACGTTGACCCTGCATTGTGTTGCAGAACAACAGAAAAAGGGCGGTGTTTGCGCTTTTGTCGATGCGGAACATGCGCTGGATCCGCAATATGCGGCCAAGCTTGGCGTGGATCTCGACGAGTTGCTGATTTCTCAACCCGACACCGGTGAACAGGCGCTGGAGATCACCGATACCTTGGTGCGCTCGGGGGCCGTGAACATGGTGATTGTGGACTCGGTTGCGGCGTTGACGCCCAAATCGGAACTCGAAGGGGACATGGGTGATTCCAACGTCGGCGTCCAGGCCCGACTTATGAGCCAGGCCATGCGCAAACTGACTGGATCGATCAGCCGTTCCAAATGCATGGTTATCTTCATCAACCAGATCCGCATGAAAATCGGCGTGATGTTCGGTTCTCCCGAAACCACCACGGGCGGTAACGCGCTCAAATTCTACTCGTCTGTACGCCTCGACATTCGTCGTATCGGATCGATCAAGGATCGGGATGAAGTCGTCGGAAACGCAACACGGGTCAAAGTGGTCAAGAACAAGGTGGCACCGCCTTTCAAACAGGTTGAGTTCGATATCATGTATGGTGAAGGGATCTCCAAGATGGGTGAGCTTCTGGACCTTGGTGTCGCTGCCGGTGTTGTGAACAAATCCGGCGCCTGGTTCTCTTACGGCGACGAACGGATCGGGCAGGGGCGGGAAAACGCCAAGCAGTTTCTGCGTGATCACCCTGAAATCGCCTATGACATAGAAGACAAGATCCGTGCGGCTCATGGGCTGGACTTTGATCGACCTGATGGCGCTGCGGATGATGACATCCTTGAGGGCTGACATTGGTAGGACTTGGTTGATTAACTGGGAAAAGGGTGCGGAATTGGCCGCACCCTTTTTCGGTTTCAGGGCAGTGGACAGTGCTCGCGCGGAGGGCTAAACCTGCGTGAAACCCTGACAAAGCCCGAAAAGGGATCCCGCATATGGCGACGCTGAACGATATCCGCTCAACATTTCTGAATTATTTTGCCAAGCAGGGCCACGAAATCGTGCCCTCCAGCCCGCTTGTGCCGCGTAACGATCCGACGCTGATGTTCACCAATTCCGGCATGGTTCAGTTCAAGAACCTCTTCACCGGGGTTGAGCATCGTGATTATAAACGCGCCACCACCGCGCAAAAATGCGTGCGTGCGGGCGGCAAGCACAACGACCTCGACAATGTTGGCTACACTGCGCGTCACCACACTTTTTTCGAAATGCTGGGGAATTTCTCATTTGGTGACTACTTCAAGACCGAAGCGATCCCTTTTGCCTGGGAGTTGATCACCAAAGAGTTCGGCATTGACAAGAGCCGCCTTCTGACCACGGTCTATCACACCGACGACGAGGCCTTTGAAATCTGGAAGAAGGTCGGCGTGCCCGAAGACCGGATCATCCGGATCGATACCTCTGACAACTTCTGGCAGATGGGGCCCACCGGCCCCTGCGGCCCTTGCACCGAAATCTTCTATGATCACGGTGATCACATCTGGGGTGGTCCTCCGGGCAGTGCGGATGAAGACGGCGACCGTTTCATCGAGATCTGGAACGTCGTTTTCATGCAGAACGAGCAGTTCGAAGACGGCTCTATGAAGGCACTGGACATGCAGTCCATCGATACCGGCATGGGGCTTGAGCGGATCGGCGCGCTTTTGCAGGGCAGCCATGACAATTATGATACTGACCTGTTCAAGGCACTGATCGAGGCATCCGCGGATGTCACCAACGTCGACCCATATGGTGATCAGAACGTGCATCACCGCGTGATCGCGGACCACCTGCGCTCCACCTCTTTCCTCATTGCAGATGGGGTGATGCCCTCCAATGACGGTCGTGGTTATGTGCTGCGCCGTATCATGCGCCGTGCTATGCGTCATGCGCACCTTCTGGGCGCCAAGGATCCGGTCATGCACCAGCTGGTGCCTGCGCTTGTGCAGCAGATGGGCGCTGCCTATCCCGAACTTGGCCGCGCCCAGGCTTTGATTCAGGAAACGCTGCACCTTGAGGAAAACCGCTTCAAGCAGACGCTGGACCGTGGCCTCAAGCTGCTGGACGAAGAACTTACCGGTCTGGAGGAAGGCGCGCCGCTGCCCGGTGAGGCGGCTTTCAAGCTTTATGACACCTATGGGTTCCCGCTGGACCTGACGCAGGACGCCTTGCGTGAAAAGGGGCGTGAGGTGGACACCGCAGGGTTCGATGCTGCCATGGCCGAGCAAAAGGCAAAGGCGCGTGCCGCCTGGTCCGGCTCGGGTGAAAGCGCCGACAGCACGATCTGGTTCGATATCGCGGATGAGCACGGCACGACCGAATTCCTGGGCTACGAAACCGAGAGCGCCGAGGGACAGATCGCGGCCATCGTCAAGGACGGCGCCATCGTGCGTGAGGCGGGCAAGGGCGATGTGGTTCAGGTTGTTCTGAACCAGACGCCGTTTTACGCGGAATCTGGCGGTCAGGTCGGCGACAGTGGTGAGATCCGTGTTGAAGGCGGGGAACTGCGTGTAACGGATACGAAGAAGGCCGCTGGCGTCTTCATCCATTTCGCCGAGGTGGTGCAGGGTATCGTGACCGTCAACGCCCCGGCGCAGCTGGTAGTGGACCATGTCCGCCGCAGTGCCATCCGGGCCAATCACTCGGCCACGCACCTGCTGCACGAGGCCCTGCGTGAGGCGCTTGGCGATCACGTGGCGCAGCGCGGCTCGCTCAATGCCGATGACCGCCTGCGGTTCGATTTCAGCCACGGCAAGGCGCTGAGCGGTGCAGAGCTGGCGAAAGTCTCTGCTGATGTAAATGCCTTCATTCGCCAGAACACCGCCGTTGAGACCCGCATCATGACCCCGGATGATGCCCGCGCCCTTGGCGCTCAGGCGCTGTTCGGTGAAAAATATGGTGATGAGGTCCGCGTGGTCTCGATGGGTCGCGCCGCGACCGGCAAGGGCCACGACAAGGAAACCTATTCGATTGAACTCTGCGGTGGCACCCATGTGAAGCAAACCGGTGATATCGGCACCTTTGTGATCCTCGGAGACAGCGCATCCTCGGCCGGGGTTCGCCGGATCGAAGCGCTGACGGGCGCCGCAGCCTCTGAGTATCTGGAGGCCGAAGCCGGGCGCATGGCCGAGGTTGCCGCCATGCTGAAGGCGCAGCCTGCCGATGTGATGGATCGCATCAAGGCGCTGATGGATGAACGCAAAACTCTACAGAACGAAATCTCGCAGTTGAAACAGCAGGTTGCTATGGGTGGCGGAGCCACGGGCGGTGTTGATACCAAGGAAATCGGCGGTAAGACCTTCCTGGGCCAGGCGCTGGAGGGCGTGTCGGGCAGGGACCTGCGTGGCCTCATCGATGCACACAAGCAAAAGCTGGGCTCGGGGGTGATCCTCTTGATCGCCAACGATGATGGAAAGGTCGCTGTTGCCGCTGGCGTGACCGACGATCTGACCGATCAGATTTCGGCAGTGGATGTGCTGAAGGCCGCCGTGCCCGCCGTGGGGGGCAAGGGCGGCGGTGGCCGTCCCGACATGGCGCAGGGCGGCGGCAAGGATTTCGCGGGGGCCGATGCGGCCATTGCGGCGGCAGAAAAACTTTTGGAGGGATAATCATGGGCGCACTTTGGATTGCTCACGTCACCGTCACAGACGCAGAGGCCTATGGGAAATACGCTGAACTGGCCGGCCCTGCCATCGCCAAGCACGGTGGTGAGTTCATCGCCCGCGGCGGCAAGTTCGTGCAACTGGAAGGCAAGGAGCGCCCGCGCAACGTGGTTGCCAAGTTCCCTAGCGTCGAGGCTGCGGTCGAATGCTACAACAGCCCGGAGTACCAAGAGGCGCTGGATCATGCGCGTGGCGCGTCCGAGCGCGAGCTGATGGTCGTTGAAACCTCCGAGTAGCGCAGCACCGATCGTATGATATGGAATAAAAGAGAGCGCGGGGTCCTCCTCGCGCTCTTTTCTATTTTATCAATAAGGGTTACGGGGGCTTCGGTCGTCTGAGAGGCTGTTCTGGCGTCGCTCCACCAACATCTCTATCGCGTCGGCCAGGTGCGCCTCCTGGATGTTGTAATCGCCCCGTTCCACGCGGATCTTGTGGGCCTCGATCATCACATCCGCATGGGTGCAGCCGACGGGCGGCTCGAACCTGTAACAGGCCAGTTCAATTAACAGCCCCATGGGATCTTTGAAATAGATCGAATCCATGAAGCCGCGATCCTTCGGGCCGGAATGGCCAATCCCGCGCTCGTTCAGCCGGGTTTCGATCTGAGAAAAGGTTGCTTTGCTCACGTTGAAGGCGAGGTGATGAACGCATCCCGGTTCGGTCGGGGTGCGGCGACGGTCGGGGGTGCGGGTTTCATTTGTAAAAACGGTGATGAGCCGCCCATCACCGGGATCAAAGTACAAATGCCCTTCATCCGGGTCGTCCAGATTGGGCTGATCAAAGACAAAGGGCATACCCAAAAGCCCTTCCCAGAAGTCGATGGATGTCTGCCTGTCGGCGCCGGTGAGCGTGATGTGATGAACGCCCTGTACCTGAATTTTGCGCATGCCGCGTCTCCCTTTGCTTTGAAAGGGAACCTAGCATGGATGACCAACACAAAAAGGCCGCCCCGGGGGACGGCCTCTTGTTTGTGATGAGCCGTTACGGTCAGCCGTTCGATTTGGCCATCCGCTTGCGCTCGTGCGGGTCAAGATAGCGCTTGCGCAGGCGGATCGAGTTGGGCGTGACTTCGACCAGCTCGTCGTCGTTGATATAGGCAATTGCTTCTTCCAGCGACAGGGTGACCGGCGTCGTCAGGCGCACGGCCTCGTCCGTGCCGGAGGCCCGCACGTTGGTTAGCTTCTTGCCCTTCAGTGGGTTCACTTCCAGATCGTTGTCGCGCGAGTGTTCACCGATGATCATGCCTGTATAGACGTCGACCTGCGCGCCGATGAACATCTTCCCCCGATCTTCGAGGTTCCACAGTGCATAGGCGACGGATTGACCGTTCTCCATGGAGATCAGAACACCTGCGCGACGCCCAGGGATCGGGCCCTTGTGCGGCGCCCAGCCATGGAAGACGCGGTTCAGCACGCCAGTACCGCGGGTGTCGGTCAGAAATTCGCCGTGATAGCCAATGAGCCCGCGGGAGGGGACATGAGCTATGATCCGGGTCTTGCCCGCGCCGGCAGGTTTCATCTCGACCAGTTCACCCTTGCGGGCGCCGGTCAGTTTCTCGATCACCGCGCCGGAGTATTCGTCATCGACGTCGATGGTGGCTTCCTCGATGGGTTCCATCGTCTGGCCGTCTTCTTCGCGCATGATCACCTGCGGTCGGGAGATTGACAGCTCGAACCCTTCGCGGCGCATGTTTTCGATCAGAACACCCATCTGCAGTTCGCCGCGGCCCGAAACCTCAAACGCCTCACCGCCGGGGGTGTCGGCGATCTTGATGGCGACGTTGCTTTCGGCTTCTTTCATCAGCCGGTCACGGATCACCCGCGATTGCACCTTTTTGCCATCACGGCCCGCGAGCGGGCTGTCGTTGATGCCGAACGTCACGGTGATGGTGGGGGGGTCGATCGGTTGTGCATCCAGCGGCTCGTCCACGGCGAGGGCGCAGATGGTGTCGGCCACGGTCGCCTTGGCCATCCCCGCGATGGAAACGATATCGCCGGCCTGGGCTTCTTCGATGTCTTGCTGGGCAAGACCACGGAACGCCTGGATGCGGGTAACACGAAACTGTTCGATTTTCTGACCCACGCGGGTCAGGGCCTGAACGGTGGCCCCGACTTTCAGCGTGCCGGATTCAACACGGCCAGTCAGCAGCCGTCCTACGAAGGGGTCGCTGCCGAGGGTGGTGGCCAGCATACGGAAGTCTTCGCCCTGACGTTTGATCTGCTTGGGCTCGGGCACGTGGTTCACGATCAGGTTGAACAGCGCGTGCAGATCCTTGCGGGGACCGTCCAGTTCGGCATCGGCCCAGCCGTTGCGGCCCGAAGCATACATGTGGGGGAAGTCGAGCTGGTCTTCGGTTGCATCGAGCGATGCAAAAAGATCAAAACACTCGTCCAGCGCCCGGTCCGGTTCGGCGTCGGGCTTGTCCACCTTGTTCAGCACAACGATGGGGCGCAGGCCCAGGGCCAGCGCTTTGGACGTCACGAATTTGGTCTGCGGCATCGGGCCTTCGGCAGCATCGACCAGCAGCACAACGCCGTCCACCATCGACAGGATACGCTCCACCTCGCCGCCAAAGTCGGCGTGGCCGGGGGTGTCGACAATATTGATCCGGGTGCCTTTCCATTCGACAGAGGTCGGTTTGGCAAAGATGGTGATGCCCCGCTCGCGCTCCAGGTCGTTGCTGTCCATGGCGCGTTCCGCCACAGCCTGGTTTTCGCGGAAGGCGCCGGATTGTTTGAGCAATTCGTCGACGAGGGTGGTTTTCCCGTGGTCCACGTGTGCAATGATCGCAATGTTGCG